>NZ_JBFAYT010000014.1:0-80641 GCF_040681455.1 Kribbella sp. NPDC051770
TACCCGACGCTCTTCGAGCTGCCGCCGCCCCACACGCTGCGGAGGCGCCGGCTCGCGCGCCGCTGGGACGCCGGCCCGCGCCGTCGCTCGTGCTTGAGCTGCCGCCGCTCCACGCGCCGCGGAGGGGCCGGCTCGCGCGCCGCTGGGACGCCGGCCCGCGCGCCGTGCGCGCTCGACCTGCGGTCGCCGCAGGTGCGCAGCGCCCAAGGTCTCGCCGGAGTGCCGGGCCGAAACCAGCACGTAGAGGCGATGCGAACGCTCGGGCGGGGCGCTCCGACTGGCTGGTGTCCGGGGCGAAGTCTCCGGCCAGTGGCGCCTCAGACGCTCTGGCCAACAGGCGGCTCAGGGGCGCGAAGGGATCGGCCCGCGCGCCCGCCCTGCGGGCGAGACTGGCTGTGCGCCCGATCAGCACACGTCCGCATCGAACCCGACGACCAGGCGGTGCGGCCGGAGCTTGCTCGCGACGACTTGCTGGAAGCCGTCCATTTGTTCCACCTGGGCTGCGAAGTCGCTGGGGGTCATCCCGAACGACCACAGGTTGTCCGGCGCAATCGCCTCCAGTTCGGCGACCACGTCGTACTTGAACGTGCAATGGAGCTGGCTGATGCCTTCGCCGATGAACTGCCGGGTGAAGTCGAGGGCGAAGTGCCGGCCGCTGGTGTCGCCGAAGTCGGCGACGCCGTACTGGACGAGCAGGCCGTCGCCGTCCTCGTCCGGTCCGAGGACGTCCTCGACCGGGACGGCGCTGAAGGCGTGGAACGTCTTCCAGGTGCGGAGGACGGTGTCGGGCGAGGGGTGTTCGAGGTCGATGCCGGCTGCGAGCAGCCGGGCGCGCAGCAGACCGGCGGTGTCGGCTGCGATCACGGGTGGGCGCTTGCACGCCACCGGCCGGGGCCTGGGTGGAGCGGGCGCTTGGCGTGGCGCCAGTACGTCGCCCAGTCGCTGGCTCGTTCGGGGTCGGGCTCGGGAGCGGGGGCGGCGGCGCGGGCGGAGACCACGGCGAGCAGGGCGGCGAGTTCCTCGGGGGAGGGGTCGCCCTTGACGACGCGGAGGACGGGAGTGCTCGCGACGGACGGGGAGTCGGCCGCGGAGAGCGAGTCAGCCGCGGGTAGCGCATCAGCCGCCGGCAGCGAGTCGGCGGCGGGCAGCGCGTCGGCGGGGCCGCGCGAGGCGCCCGCGGCGCCGGGGGAGTTGGAGGTGTCGGTCATCGGAGGGCTCCCGTCAGAGGGGGATGTTGCCGTGCTTCTTCGGGGGCAGGGTGTCGCGCTTGGTGCGGAGCAGGCGCAGCGCGCGGATGATCTCGGCGCGGGTTTCGCTGGGCTTGATCACCGCGTCGATGTAGCCGCGTTCCGCCGCGATGTACGGGTTGGCGAGGTGGTCCTCGTACTCCGTGATCAGTTGCTGGCGGCGGGACTCGACGTCGTCGGCGCCGGCCAGTTCGCGGCGGTGCAGGATGTTGACGGCGCCCTGGGCGCCCATCACGGCGATCTGGGCGGTCGGCCAGGCGATGTTCATGTCGGCGCCGAGGTGCTTGGAGCCCATCACGTCGTACGCGCCGCCGTACGCCTTGCGGGTGATCACGGTGATCATCGGGACGGTCGCCTCGGCGTACGCGTAGATCAGTTTCGCGCCGCGGCGGATGATGCCGTTCCACTCCTGGTCGGTGCCGGGCAGGAACCCGGGGACGTCGACGAAGGTCAGGATCGGCAGGTTGAACGCGTCGCAGGTGCGGACGAACCGGGCGGCCTTCTCGGAGGCGTCGATGTCGAGCGTGCCGGCGAACTGCATCGGCTGGTTCGCGACGACGCCGACCGGGCGGCCCTCGACGCGGCCGAAGCCGACGATCAGGTTCGGCGCGAACAGCGCCTGCACCTCCAGGAAGTCGCCTTCGTCGACGACCGCTTCGATCACCGTGTGCATGTCGTACGGCTGGTTCGGCGAGTCCGGGATCAGCGTGTCCAGCGCGGCGTCGGTGTCGCTGAGCTCGAGGTCGGCGGCGAAGTCGTACGCCGGCGGGTCCTCCAGGTTGTTCTGCGGCAGGTGCGCGACCAGGGCCTTCACCCAGTCGACCGCGTCCTCCTCGTCGCTGCCCAGGTAGTGCGCGTTGCCCGACTTGGTGTTGTGCGTCCGGGCGCCGCCGAGCTCCTCCTGGGTGACGTCCTCACCGGTGACGGTCTTGATCACGTCCGGGCCGGTGATGAACATGTACGACGACTCGTCGACCATCACGGTGAAGTCGGTGACGGCCGGGGAGTAGACCGCGCCGCCGGCGCACGGGCCCATGATCAGGGAGATCTGCGGGATCACGCCGGAGGCCCGGACGTTGCGGCGGAAGATCTCGCCGTACAGGCCGAGCGAGACGACGCCTTCCTGGATCCGCGCGCCGCCGGAGTCGTTGATGCCGATCAGCGGGCAGCCGATCTTCATCGCCAGGTCCATCACCTTGACGATCTTCTCGCCGAACACCTCACCCAGCGAGCCACCGAACACGGTGAAGTCCTGCGCGAACACGCAGACCTGACGGCCGTCGATGGTGCCGAAACCGGTCACCACGCCGTCGCCGTACGGGCGGTTGGCGTCCAGGCCGAAGGCCGTCGAGCGGTGCCGGGCGAACTCGTCGAGCTCGGAGAACGATCCCTCGTCGAGCAGCAGCGCGATCCGTTCGCGGGCGGTCTTCTTCCCGCGCGCGTGCTGCTTGTCCACCGCCCGCTCGGACCCGGCGTGCACGGCCTCGTCCAGCCGTTGCTCCAGGTCCGCGAGCTTCCCGGCGGTGGTGTGGATGTTCACGGTCTCTCCCATAAACCGGCAGCCTAACTGGCTAGTAGGTGTTGCGCCTGTGATGTCGGTCGCGCGGGAAGGAGGAAGAGAAAGAAAGGGAAGGAAAGCCGCGGCTGGGGTGGGGGGTGAGGCGGTGATGTGCGCGGGGCGGTGGTTGGTACTTGCTGTGGGGAATGCCGCCTGGGGGTCAGTGGGGGCCCACGGCGAAGATCTTCGTCAGGCGGGCGGCCAGGGCCAGGTCGCCTCGGACCGAGAGGCGCTGCTTCAGTACGGCGGTGACCGGGTCCTCGTTGCCGGTGACGATTCTCAGCAGCGTCGCCGGGTCGGTGCGGACCGAGATCTGGGGTGGGCCGGGTGGGGCCGGGACGAGTTCGCAGCGGCCGTCGGCGACGTGCAGGTGGTACTCGTCGAGCCCCTCGCCGTGGACGCCGCCGGCGGCGCCGGTGATCTGCCAGGTCACCACGGCGTCGAACCCGGTGGCCCGGGCGGGTCGGAGGTACTCCGGCATCCGGCGAAAGATCTCGCGCAACGCGATCTCTCGCACACCCCCGATGAGTCGATGCCGAAGCTCCCGTTCCGACGTCCGGTCCACCAGCCGGGCGAGTTCACCCAGTTCGAGCCCGGACCAGTCACCGGCCTCCAGCCAGTGCGCACTGCCACGTTCGGTCAAGCAGACCTCCCGGTGGCAGTTGCTCGGGAAGCCGCTCCCGGTGCAGGGCGAGCGACTTCCTACCGGACCGTAGGAATTTCCTACGACCTGGTAGGTTTGTCAAGTGGTCAGCCCCGACGAGCCGGTTGCGGAACCTCGCCGCCGGGCCGCGCACCTCGGCCCGGAACGCCGGCGGCCGATGATCCTCGAGGCCGCCCTGGAAGTCTTCTCCGAGCGCGGGTACGCCGGGACCACGATGCAGTCGGTCGCCGACGCCGCCGGAGTGACCAAACCGGTGGTCTACGCGTCCTTCGCGAACCGCGACGAGCTGCTGCTCGCGCTGCTGGCCCGCGAGGAGCAGCACCTGGTGCTCTCGATCATGGCCGCGCTGCCGGCCGACCCGACCGTCGGTACGCCGCAGGAGCACGTGCTGGAGGGCCTGACGGCGTTCCTGGAGACCGCCGCGAAGAACCCGCACTCCTGGCGGATCGTCTTCGGCGCCCAGTACGGCGCGGCGCCGGCCGTCGCCGACCGCGTGCGCGCCGCCCGCGCGTTCCTGGTCGAGGGCCTGCGGCTGACGCTCGTCCAGTCGCTGCCGGGCGTCACCGCGCCGGACGCGAACCTGCCGGTCCTGGCCGAGATGCTCGCCTCGATGACCGAGGCCTGCGCCCGGATGCTCGTCGTGGACGGCACCGACCGGACTCCCGCGGAGCTCGCCCGGGTGGTCTCGCAGGTCGTCGGCGGCGGCTTCGGCTCGGTCTGAGCTGCTGCGTCCGAAGAACCCGAGGCAATACCCTCGCCTTGTTCGGACACCTTCGCCTTCTTCGGACGCTACGTCTGGGGACGAGTACGTTCGGTCACGATCGGCGTTCACTGGCCGGACCATGAGGCGAGAGAGCGCGGCCACAGATATCGTGGGCGAACGTGACCGAGACCGGCAGTCAGGCGAACGCCCGCACCCGTACCCGCGCACGTTTCGAAGTCCCCGAGGAGCTGCGGGGTGATGTCCGCCTGCTCGGCGAGATCCTGGGCCGGATCCTGGTCGAGTACGCCGGGCAGCCGCTGCTCGACGACGTCGAGAAGCTGCGGGAGCTGACCATCGCCGGGGACGGCGAGGCGGCCGAGCAGCTGGTCGCGACCTGGCCGCACGAGCGCGCCGAGGACGTCGCCCGCGCGTTCACCTGCTACTTCCACCTGACGAACCTCAGCGAGGAGCTGCACCGCGCCCGCGTCCTGCGCGAGCGCGACCGCTCCGGCGACGCGCCGGCGGTGTCCGAGCTGGCCCAGGCCGTCGAGCAGATCTCCGTGGACGCCGGCGAGCAGCAGGCCCGCGCCCTGCTCAACGGGCTGGAGTTCCGCCCGGTCCTGACCGCGCACCCGACCGAAGCCCGCCGCCGCGCCGTACTGGCGACGATCCGCCGCATCTCCTCGCTGCTGGAGGAGCGCAACGACCCGCGCGCCGGTGACGCCGAGCTGGCCGAGAACCGGCGCAGCCTGGTCGAGCAGGTCGACATCCTCTGGCGGACGTCGCAGCTGCGGACCAGCCGGCCGACGCCGCTGGACGAGGTGCGTTCGGCGATGGCGGTCTTCGAGGAGACCCTGTTCGATGTCGTCGGCAACGTCTACCGCCGCCTGGACGACGCGCTGGCCGGCGACGCCGCGGGGACCCGCCCGCCGGCGGTCGCGCCGTTCGTCCGGCTCGGTTCCTGGATCGGCGGCGACCGTGACGGCAACCCGAACGTCACCGCCGCGATCACCCGCGAGGCGATGCAGATCCAGGCCGACCACGTCCTGCGCGCGCTGGAGCAGGCGACCGACGAGCTGGGCCGGTCGCTGACGCTGGACGCGGCGACCACCCCGCCGTCCGCCCCAGTACGCCGGATCCTGGAGGACGCCCGCGCGGTCAACCCGGAGCTGATCGCCGACATCGAGACCCGCTCGCCCTCCGAGCCGCACCGGCAGCTCCTGCTGCTGGCAGCGCGCCGCCTGGCCGCTACCCGTGGCCGCGACGCCGACTTCGGCTACCCGCGGGCCGCTGACTTCCTGCACGAGCTCAAGGTCCTGCAGGACTCGCTGGTGACAGCAGGTGCTCCCCGCCAGGCGTACGGGCAGCTCCAGCAGCTCATCTGGCAGGTGAGCTCGTTCGGGTTCCACCTGGCCGAGCTGGAGGTCCGGCAGCACTCCTCCGTCCACGCGAAGGCGCTGGAGGAGGTCCTCGGCGGCGGCGAGCTGTCCGACCAGACCGAGGAGGTGCTGGCCACCCTCCGGGTGATCGGCCAGATCCAGCAGCGCTTCGGCCCCGAGGCCTGCCGCCGGTACGTCGTGTCGTTCACCCGCAACGCCGGTGATCTGGCCGCGGTCTACGAGCTGGCCGACGCGGCGCTGGACGGCCGCCCGATCGAGCTGGACGTCGTACCGCTGTTCGAGACCGGCGAGGACCTGCAGAACTCGGTCGAGGTGCTGGACAACGCGATCCAGCTGACCCGGGTCCGGCACCGCCTGACGGCGAACGACCGGCGCTTCGAGGTCATGCTCGGGTACTCCGACTCCGCCAAGGACGTCGGCCCGGTCTCGGCGACCCTGGCCCTGTACGACGCGCAGGCGCGGATCACCGCCTGGGCCCAGCGCAACGCCATCCGGCTGACGCTGTTCCACGGCCGCGGCGGTGCGCTCGGCCGTGGCGGCGGCCCCGCCAACCGCGCCGTACTGGCGCAGGCGCCTGGCTCAGTTGCCGGCCGGTTCAAGCTGACCGAGCAGGGCGAAGCGATTCCCGCGCGGTACGGCAACGCAGCGATCGCCCAGCGGCACATCGAGCAGGTCACCGCCGCGACACTGCTGGCCTCCACCCCGGCGATCGAGGAGCGGGCCGCTGCGGCCGCTGATCGGTTCGGCGAGGTGGAGAAGGTGCTGGACGAGGCGGCCAAGACGGCGTACCACCGGCTGGTGAAGGCCGACGGGTTCGCGGAGTGGTTCGGCCGGGTCACGCCGCTGGAGGAGCTCGGCCAGCTGCCGCTCGGCTCGCGCCCTGCTCGCCGCGGTGTGGCGGTGTCGTCGCTGGAGGACCTGCGGGCGATCCCGTGGGTGTTCGCCTGGTCGCAGGCCCGTGTGAACGCGCCGGGCTGGTACGGGCTCGGTACGGCGCTCGCCGCGGTCGGTGACGTCGCCAAGCTGCAGGACGCGAACAAGAACTGGCCGCTGTTCCAGGTGATGCTGGAGAACGCGGAGATGTCGCTGGCCAAGACGGACCGGCGCATCCTCGGCCGCTACTTGGAGCTGGGCGACCGGGAAGACCTGTCTCAGCTGATGCTCGACGAGCACGCCCTGACCACTGAGTGGGTCCTCAAGGTGCTCGGTGGCGATCGGCTGCTGGCCGGCCGCCGCGTGCTCGGCCGCGCGGTCGAGCTGCGCAACCCGTACGTCGACGCGCTCAGCTACCTGCAGCTGCGAGCGCTGCGGACCCTGCGCACCGACGACTCCCTCGACGAGGAGCAGATCGTGCGGACCCGCCGACTGCTGCTGCTGACCGTGTCGGGCGTTGCCGCCGGCCTGCAGAACACCGGATGATGTTCGGAGACCTGGAGCGTCCTCCGCTGGACGAGAAGTTCCTGCGAGCGCGCTTGGTGCGTCCTGGTGGCTTGTGGACGCAGATCGACGTACTGACCGAGACGCCGTCCACCAACGCCGTCCTGGCCGCCGCTGCACGCACCGGAGCTCCTGAGGGCCTGGTGGCGACAGCGGAGTACCAGTCGTCCGGACGAGGGCGGCTGGGGAGGACCTGGACCACTCCGCCGCGCTCTGCGCTGCTGACGTCGGTCCTGCTGCGTCCGGACGCCGTACCGGCTGCCCGCTGGCCGTGGCTGGGGCTGCTGGTCTCGCTGGCCGTCGCCTCCGCCGTACGGCGGGTTGCCGAGGTCCCGGCGCAGGTGAAGTGGCCGAACGACGTACTGGTCGAGGACCGGAAGCTCGCCGGCATCCTGCTCGAGCGGGTCGACGGGCCGGCGGCGATCGTCGGGATGGGGCTGAACGTCACGCTGCGCGCCGACGAGCGGCCGCACCCGGCGGCGACCTCACTGGCGCTGGAAGGCGCCGCGACGACCGACCGGGTGACGGTGCTGGCCGCCGTACTGCGGGACCTGGAGGCGCGGTACCGGGAGTGGGTGGACGCGGCAGGTGATCCCGCGGTGATCCTGTCCGACTATCAGGGGCTGTCGGCAACGATCGGCCGGCCGGTCCGGGTCGAGCTGCCGGACGGGAAGTTCCTGGAGGGGACGGCGACCGGGCTCGACGCCGACGGCCGCCTGCTCGTCGACGCCGCCGACGGCCAGCACGCGCTGGCCGCCGGGGACGTGACGCATCTACGTACTAGTGGGTGAACAGCTTCGCCGCGGTGATCAGCGTCTGCACGACGCCGTAGCCGAGCAGGATCGTGACCAGCAGCCAGGACAGGACTAGGCGAGGAGTCTGGTTCATTTGGCCGCCTCCGCGGACTCGGTGCTGGACGGCTCGTGGAACTTGGCGGCGACCGGGCGGATCAGCAGGTTGGCGACGAAACCGATCGCCAGCACGCCGACCATCGTGAACAACGCCGGACGGTACGCCGACTCGGTCAGCGTGCCAGGCTTGCCTTCCCGGTCCAGGAAGCCGTTGATGATGAGCGGCCCGAAGACCCCGGCCAGCGACCACGCGGTCAGCAGCCGGCCGTGGATCGCACCGACCTGGTACGTGCCGAAGAGGTCCCGCAGGTACGCCGGCGCGGTGGCGAAACCGCCGCCGTAGAAGGACAGGATGACCGCGGCCAGCAAGACGAACAGCGCCGTGCTGTTGTGCCCGACGGTCGCCAGCAGCGCGTAGGCGACGATCCCGACGCCGAGGTACAGCGCGTAGATCGGCTTGCGGCCGATGACGTCCGACGTGGTCGACCAGCCGAACCGGCCGGCCATGTTGAAGATCGACAGCACGCCGACGAACCCGGCGGCCGCGGCGACCGCGACCGACGACTTGCCGTCGGCGCCGCGGAAGAAGTCCTGGATCATCGGGCTGGCCTGCTCGAGGATGCCGATCCCGGCGGTGACGTTGCACAGCAGCACCACCCACAGCAGCCAGAACTGCGGGGTCTTGATCGCGTTCGCGGCCGACACGTTCGCCGTGGTGACGAGGGCCTTCTGCTTCACCGTCGACGGGTCGAAGCCGTCCGGCTTCCAGCCCTCGGCGGGGACCCGGATGTTGAAGACACCGAACATCATGATCACGAAGTAGCCGATGCCGAGCGTGAGGAACAGCGCGACCAGCGCGCTGCCGCCGGCCACGGACGCGGAGTTGTTCGGGTCGTAGCCGTCGTCGTACAGGCTGAGCAGTTGGCGCGACAGCGGGCTGGCGACCAGCGCGCCGCCGCCGAAGCCCATGATCGCCAGGCCGGTGGCCAGGCCCGGGCGGTCGGGGAACCACTTGATCAGCGTCGAGACCGGCGAGATGTAGCCGATGCCGAGGCCGATGCCGCCGATCACGCCGTACCCGAGGTAGACCAGCCAGAGCTGGCCGGTTCCGATGCCCAAGGCACCGACCAGGAAGCCGGCGGCCCAGAAGCAGGCCGAGACGAACATCGCCTTGCGCGGGCCGTTGCGCTCCACCCAGGTGCCGCCGATCGCGGCCGACAGGCCGAGCATCACGATCGCGATGCTGAAGATGACGCCGATCGAGGTCTGGCTGGCGTCGAAGTGCTTCACCAGCGACGTCTTGTAGACCGAGGTGGCGTAGGCCTGCCCGATGCACAGGTGGACCGCGAGCGCGGCCGGCGGGATCAGCCAGCGGCTGTAGCCCGGGGGTGCGACGCTGTGCTCCCGGTCGAGGACCGACAAGATGGCCATCAGAACTGACTCCTTAACAGGTAGCCCCCCGGCGCATACTGGCGCACTGTATGCATTCTGTAAAGCATTAAATCATTTCGCCGGTCCGGTGGCGCTCGTCTCGTGATTGACTGATCTCATGGCGATCTCGGCGAAGTTGTTGGGTGAGGACGAGTACATCGTCGTCGACACCCGGACGCACTGGAAGGCGCTGATCTTCCCGGTGTTCCTGCTGCTCGTGGTGGCGGCCGGCGGCGGGTTCCTGGCCGCGATCGTGCCGGCCGGCAGCCTGCAGACCCCGGCCCGGATCGCGATCGGCGTGGTCGGGCTGCTGGTGCTGATCGTGTTCGGCGCCAAGCCGTTCCTGAACTGGTTCTTCTCGACGTACACGCTGACCAACCGGCGCCTCATCACCCGGCACGGCATCCTGACCCGGACCGGCCGGGACATCCCGCTGATGCGGATCAACGACGTCTCCTACGAGCACGGCCTGATCGACCGGATGCTCGGCTGCGGCACGCTGCAGATCCAGTCGGCCAGCGAGGGCGGGCACGTGGTGCTGCCCGACGTACCGCACGTCGAGATGATGCACCTGAAGATGTCCGACCTGCTCTTCGGCGGCCCGGACGGCAAGCCCGGCGACGGGTACCTGGACGACGAGGCGCCGCCGGAGCACCAGCGGATCCGCTCCCAGCGGCCGGCCGACGAGCCGGACTCGGAGACCCTGTTCAGCTCCGACGACAACGACCGGCGCTGATCTGCCCCGGGTTGCCCCAGGTTTCCCCGATCTGCCCCGGATCCGCCCCGAAATCGTCCTGATCTGCCCCAGGATGCCCCGTGATCTGCCCCGGGTTGCCCCACCCCTTCGCGCTAGCCTCGAAGAACTGACCGCAAGGCCAAGAAGTGAAGGGGTTTCGGGGATGATCGAGCAGGCCGGCGAATGGGCGGAGGAGCCGCCGCTCGTCGACGCGAGCAGACCCAGCGACGCGCGCGTCTACGACCTGCTGCTCGGCGGCAAGGACCACTTCGAGGCCGACCGGGAGCTCGGCCGGCAACTCCTCGAGGTCGTGCCGGACCTGCCGCTCTGGGCCCGGGAGAACCGGCGCTGGCTGCGGCGGGTGGTCAGGTGGCTGGCCGGTGAGCAGCAGGTCGGCCAGTTCGTCGACCTCGGCGCCGGTCTGCCGACCGAGGAGAACCTGCACCAGGTCGCCCAGGCCGTGCGGCCGCGGGCCAAGGTCGTGTACGTCGACATCGACCCGTCGGTGATCGCCCACGGCCGGGCGCTGCTGGTCGACAACGACTACACCGCGTTCGTCGCCGCCGACCTGACCCGCCCGCGCCAGGTGCTGGTCGACGAGGCCGTCGTGGTCGGGCTCGACGACAGCCGCCCGATCGCGCTGATCGAGGCCCTGGTGCTGCACCACGTCCCGGACCTCGACGACGCGCGGAAGATCCAGGCGGAGTACCTGGACCACCTGCCGTCCGGCTCGTACGTCGCGATCAGCCACGCCTGCAACCCGCGCGACGGCAGCCCGGCCGCGGAGCTCGCCGACGCCTTCGAGGAGCGGCTCGGCCCGAGCTTCCCCGATCTGCGGTTCCGGACACCCGCCGAGATCCTCACCCTGTTCGGCGACCTCGAGGTGCTCAGCCCGGGCCTGTTCCGGGTATCGGACTGGAACCCGCCCGGGGCACCGGATCCCGACGCGCCCGAGATCGACGCCGATGGCAACTTCTTGTACTGCGCGGTCGCCCGCAAGCGCTGAGCGCTAGTTTGATCCGGTGAGCGACAACCGAGTGGTCGAAGCAGCCGAGAACGTCTTCCTGGTCCGCGGTTCCGCGGTGAACTGGATCCTGCTCCGCGACGGCACCGACCTGACCCTGGTCGACAGCGGCTACCCCGGCGACCTGAACGACGTCGAGGAGTCGATCCGGTCGATCGGCCGCCGCCCCGAGGACGTCCAGGCGATCCTGGTCACCCACGCCCACGTCGACCACCTCGGCGCGGTCAACCCGTTCCACACCCGCTACGGCACCCCCGCGTACTTCGACCCGACCGAGGTCGCCCACGCCCACCGCGACTACCTGGAGCAGCTCGCCCCGCCGACCCTGCTGAAGAACATCTGGCGCCCCCGGGTCCTCCCGTGGGCCGTCCACATCCTCCGCAACGGCGCCACCCAGGACGTCGCCGCCCCGCACGCGCAGGCCTTCCCTGGTGCCGGAGCTGGAGCTGCTGGTGCTGCTGCTGGCGCCCTGGACCTCCCCGGCGCCCCCGTCCCGGTCCCCACCCACGGCCACACCTCAGGCCACACAGCCTTCCACCTCCCCGCCGTCGGCGCCGTCATCACCGGCGACGCCCTGGTCACCGGCCACCCGCTGTCACCCACCACAGGCCCGCAGCTCCTCCCCGCGATGTTCGCCCACGCTTCCCGCGCCGAACTCCTGTCGGCGCTCACGCCCTTGGAAGCCCTGGACGCCGACCTCCTACTCCCCGGCCACGGCCCCCTCCACCACGGCCCGATCGCCGACGCGGTGGTCACCGCCCGCTCCTGACGACCACGGTCGACCTGGGTGATCTCAGACAGATTCACGCGATCAAACCGTGGCAACAAGGCTCCTTCACCGTGTGACCTGCGGGTTTCACACTCCAGCAGTTGCCACCTCTGAACACCACCTGCCAACGTCCGACGGAGCACACGGTGCTGGAACGCGCATCGTATGGAGCGACGACTCGAAACCCTGACCGCCGCCTCGGCGCGGGACGCGTGGCACGCAGAACACCTCGAGGGTGTGCTTCGTGACGTGCACGAGCGCTACCAGGTGCCAGACGGCCTTGAACTATTGGAAGCGCCCGAAGATCAGCATGCCTGAGATAGCCTGAATGCAGGTCGCATGCTGAAGGAGGGCCATGACGTACCGCGAAGACCTCGTCCGGGAGCTGAAGAAGTTGGAGACCGACATCTTCTATACCGAGAAGGCCCACTTCGCTTCCGCCGAGCACTACCAGGTGCTGCACTATGTGCTTGGAGGGTTCGCGGCGGTTGCATCGGCCTCGGCCACGACATCGGCGCTCAAAGAGCGGTCCGGCCTTGCGGCGTCGCTGGCTCTAGTGGCTGCTGTCGCGGCCGCGCTCCTGACCTTCTTGAAGCCTCAGGGCATTGCTGAGCGCCATCGGACAAACGCTCGTCAGCTGGGCGACCTTAAGTTTCGTGTTCGGCAGGGGCACCAACTGGATGCGCATGCTGACTCGGGTATCGCGGACTTGGAGTTGCGGGAGCTGGTTCGTCAGTTCACGGACGAGAAGCGACGGCTTCATGCCGACGCGCCCTCGGTCGGCGCGCTCGCATTTTGGCGTGCCCAGAGGAAAATCGATGCTGGACACTTTTCGTATGACGGCACTATCGCCCAAGATGGCGGTGCTGCGTAGGACTAGTGGCCCAGCACCTGCCGCATCGCCCCCGAGGCGCGCAGCCGATGGTTCGCCATCTGAGTGCTGACCTGGTACTTGTCGGCGATGCTGTCTGCGGTCGCTCGCTTCCGCAGTTCCACGACTAAGAGCGCCCTCGGTAGCAGCAGGCATCCGGCGAGCCAGTTCGCCTCCTGCTCTTCGTCGGGGTCGCAGCCGAAGAATGTCAGGTCGCCGACTGTTTCGACCTGCTGGACTGAATGCTTGAGCAGGAGGTGCGATAGTTCGTGGGCGATGTCGCTGGAGATCCGTCCAGGGGTCGACAGCGGGTTCCAGACGACGACGTGGCGCTCGCCGATTTCGAAGGTGCAGGCCGAGAAGGCCCCAGGCTGGATGCGCTCAATCTCTTCCAGTCTGGCGATATCGATGAGGTCGCCTGCGGAGCGGAGTTCTGCGCCGAGGGAAGATGCCAGGAGTTCAAGAGGCAGGCGTTCTGCCTTTCCGATACCTAGGCGAACCCGAACCTCTGTGCTGGTGCGTTCGGCCTCGGCCTTGAATCCGCGTCGCACGTTACTTGCGCTCCTTCGAAAGCGCGGTGTACATGTCTTCCAAGACTTGTGCGAGTTTCGAACCGGCGTCGGGAAGAAAGGTCTGTCCCGATCGGAGGTGAACGCCGAACGTCGGCTGCGGGACCGCCAGTTTGTCGTACAGGTTCTGGATCAACTCAAGGATCTCGTTGGCATGCTCGGGTTTAAGGCGGGAGTCAGAGTAGAGGTGTTTTGCGATCAACTCAGGTGTCGTGTCCATCTGAGTGGCTGGGTCAAGAAGTGTTTGCCCAGGGCCACCAAGCCAGGAGACGATCCGGTCGTAGTTCTTCAGATCGGGGATGTGGCCGCGTTCCACTCGGGAGAGCGTGTTGAAGCTGACGCCGATCTCATCGGCGAGGTCACGGAGCGACAGACGCCGCCGGCGGCGCTCCGACCGGAGAGCATCGCCGAGGGGGGTCTGTGCCGGCGTCTCTGACATTGTTCAGCGGCCCCTCAGGTGGTTGTTGCGCTCGAATCCGACGATACCGGCGTGATGCTAACGGACTCTGTGGAGGATGCTCGACTGGGACACATCGTCCAGGTTGTCGGGACCGTCGCCGTACCACAGGCCAGTCGCCAACCAGAGCTCGTAATACATCAGCCATTCCATTGCCCACGGCACATAGGTGTCGGCGAACAGCATCCGCGGGTGCCAGTCCCCGTACTCGCTCAAGCACAGGTCTCCAGTGTCGTAGACGTGCGGGAGCCAACCGTCTTCATTCGGTTGTAGGGCAGGGCGAAGAACGCGGACGGACGGCGTCTGTCCGACAGCGGCCTTGAGGCGCAGGGAATAACTGCGGGTGTCTGGCGTGGGCTGGACGTCACCGAACCAGTTGAGGCGACCGCGGTGGATCTGCGCCGTGCTGCCGGGAACCAGGCGTTGCAGCGTCAGCGCCTGGATCGCCAGGTTGATCTCAGGCCGTCGAACCACCACGGAAGCTGTGCTCCTTCACACGATGCGATCCGGCCGTCATCGCGCCGACGATCAATCCGCCACTCGCTGCGCGCAGCGACCTGTCCTGGCGGGCGCCGTGCATCGTTGACGCAAGACCCCGGCTTGCAGCTTTGGCGAAACGATCACCAAAGGCTTGACCGAGCAGAGGCACCGAGTAGTCCAGACCATGCCTCAGGCCGAACTCGTCGAAGGTTTGCTGGGCGGTATCGAGCCACTCAAAAAACATCTCGGCGCGCTCGGGATCGGCAGCCCAGCTGTCCATGAAATCCTCACCGGGCTGAGCCGGATTCGGGAGCGTCCACCGGCCGTTTACCTTCACGAGGAGGTCGCCCATCCGTCCTGTCACGGACCGGAGGACCTCGTAGATGTCATCGCCGCCCTGGTATGCCATCGCCGCCAGCGTGGTGAGGACGACCGAGGTCGGCTTGCCGTCACGATCGGCGAAGTAGATGTCGCGGTGGCGTTTCAGAGCCTGTACGGCGCGCTGCAAGGTGGTCTTAACCTGCCACTCGGGAACCTCCTCGATCTCCAATTCCTTTGCCAGGATGACGCGCTGATGCTCAAGTTGCTCGACCATCTGAGCGCGAAACCATCCCGCATACCCCTTCGGGTTGGACGGCAACCAGCGGACCACGTCCTTGTCGGTGATGAGGATGCCGCCAGGCGGTGCGGGGTTCGGGATGGCGGGCAGGACGTCCAGATGCATGCCGTGCCAGGTCAGAGTGAAACACCGCGAGCACTCCGAGGTTTCCGGTGCGTCACTGTTCGGAGAGCTTCGATAGTTGCTTACAGCAACTCCGGCATCCTTCTTCAACTCCGTCTGTGTGGTCGAGAATTTGCTGACGTCTCGGATTGCCACGAGGTCGATGTCGATCCCCTCGTTGCGATCGATGTTGCGCACTACCGTTCCGAGCAGGAAGGAACCCTGCGGCATCACCAGGTTGTCCCCACGGGTGGCGCTCCAGTGGTCGTCGAAGCAGCCGCCAAGATCCGTGTACCGCGTGACCGCGAGTGCGTGTTCGGCCGCGCTGATGTCGAGGTCACGTAGACCATGATCAAGCAGCCCGTCGAGACGAAAGCCGCGGTCTGGAGTCACTGTCATGTGTCAAATGTACCACTTGCGATACAAATAGAAGCGTGCGGCGCAGGGAGCAGCAAGGTGAGAACTCGACCTCGCGGAGGAGGACAGTCGACGGCGCTCCACGCGCCGTCAGGCTGCTGTTCCGCTGGACGGACGACAAACCATCCGGGCGGGGACCTACGGCGAACTCGTCTGTAAGCTGGCCCTGTCCATGCCGGAGCGATCCGCGAGCCGATCAGAGATGCCCGCGGGCGGAAGCACTACGTCAACCGCCGAGAGAACGGTATGCACGCTCTGCGGCGCTACTACGCGAGGCATCACCGTCGCCGACGACGTCAACCTCAACGAACTCGCCGAGTACCTCGCCGACGTAGACCCAGGCTTCACTCTCCGGCACTACACCCACACATGTTGCAGCCATCCATGAGCTGGCGCGGAAGGCCGTTGACCCCAGACTTACCCGTCTCTTGTCCCTCAGGTCCCACGGAGCAGTGACGATGCAGGTCGCCGTCCGCACCCGCAGGACCTCGTGGGAGCTGGACGGCGGCCTGTCTGCCGAGAACCCTGAAATTGACCTCTGAACTGCAGAAATACTCTCAGCTGAGACCCTTCAACAGTTGCCGGGCCATCACGATGCGCTGGACCTGGTTGGTGCCCTCGTAGATCTGGGTGATCTTCGCGTCGCGCATCATGCGTTCGACCGGGTAGTCGTGGGTGTAGCCGTAGCCGCCGAGGAGTTGGACGGCGTCGGTGGTGACGGCCATCGCGACGTCGGAGGCGAAGCACTTGGCGGCGGCGCCGAAGTACGTGAGGTCAGGAGCGTTCCGTTCGGAGCGGGCGGCGGCGGCGTAGGTGAGCTGGCGGGCGGCCTCGAGCTTCATGCCCATGTCGGCGAGCATGAACTGCAGGCCCTGGAACTCCGCGATCGCCTTGCCGAACTGCTTGCGCTCCTTGACGTAGCCGAGCGCGTAGTCGAGCGCGCCCTGGGCGATGCCGAGGGCCTGGGCGGCGATCGTGACCCGGGTGTGGTCGAGGGTCGCCATCGCCGTACCGAAGCCGGTGCCGGGCTCGCCGATCATCCGCGAGGCCGGGATCCGGACGTTGTCGAAGTACACCTCGCGGGTCGGCGAGCCCTTGATGCCGAGCTTCTTCTCGGGGGCGCCGAACGAGACGCCCTCGTCGGCCTTCTCGACCACGAACGCCGAGATGCCCTTCGAGCGGGCGGCGGGGTCGGTGACCGCGAAGACGGTGTAGTAGTCGCTCACCCCGGCGTTGGTGATCCAGCGCTTCACGCCGTTCAGCACGAAGTCGCCGCCGTCGGCGACCGCGCGGGTCTTCATCGACACCGCGTCCGAGCCGGCCTCCGGCTCGGACAGGCAGTACGAGAACATCGCGTCGCCGGCCGCGACCGGCGGCAGGTACGCCTGTTTGACCTCCTCGGACGCCGACAGCAGCAGCGGCAGCGAGCCGAGTTTGTTCACCGCCGGGATCAGCGAGGTGGACGCGCAGGCGCGGGCCACCTCCTCGATCACGATCACCGTGGCCAGCGCGTCCGCACCGGCGCCGCCGTAGGCCTCCGGGATGTGCGGGGCGTGGAAGTCCGAGGCCTTCAGCGCGTCGTACGACGCCTTCGGGAACTCGGCGAGCTCGTCGACGTCCCCGGCGTGCGGGGCCACCTTGGCGTCGCAGACGTCGCGGACCGCCGCCCGGATCGCCTCGTGCTCCTCGGACAGCGCGTACAGGTCGAATGAGTTACTCACGAGTTGCAATCTACGACGGATAGCCCCAGACGACGACCTCCCGGCACCGGAAAGTGACGTACGGCGCACCCGGAGGTACTTGCGCGGGACCAGAGCCGTTCACCGGCCGGCCACCCGCCTCGGTAGAGTCGCCCGCATGACTGAGACGCCCACCGGCTCGCTGCGGATCGCGGTGATCGGGACCAACTACCTCGGGGCCAACACCGCCGCCGGCATGGCCGAGTTCGGCTTCGACGTGATCGGCGTCGAGATCGACGAGCACCGGCTGAAGCTGCTCAACGACGGCAAGGCCCCGCTGTACGAGCCGGGGCTCGACCCGTTGCTGAAGAAGCACGTGGAGTCCGGGCGGCTGCGCTTCACCAAGGACTACCGCGAGATCGCCGACTGGGCCGACGTGCACTTCATCTGCGTGGGGACGCCGCAGACCGAGGGCAGCGACGCCGCCGATCTGGCCCAGGTGAACTCGGTCGTCGACATGCTCGCCCCGCTGCTCACCCGGCCGACGCTGGTCGTCGGGCGGTCGACCGTCCCGGTCGGTACGTCGAAGGTCGTCGAGCAGCGCTTCCACACCGAGGCTCCGGCCGGGACCGGCGTCGAGATCGCTTGGCAGCCGGAGTTCCTGCGCGAGGCGCACGGCGTCGACGACACGCTGCACCCGGACCGGCTGGTCTTCGGCGTACAGACGGACGGCGCCGAGAAGACGCTGCGGCAGGTGTTCGCGACCCCGATCGCCGAGGGCACGCCGGTCGTGGTCTGCAACCTGCCGACCGCGGAGCTGGTCAAGGGCGGCGCGAACGCCTTCCTGGCCACGAAGATCTCGTTCATCAACGCGCTGTCGGAGATGGCCGACGCGACCGGCGCCGACGTCACCCAGCTGGCCGACGCGCTCGGTTTCGACAAGCGGATCGGCCGCGGGATGCTCAATGCCGGACCCGGGTACGGCGGCGGCTGCCTGCCGAAGGACCTGCGCGCGTTCATGGCCCGGGCCGGTGAACTCGGGGTCGAGGAGGTCATCACGCTGCTGCGCGAGGTCGACGACATCAACTACCGGCGCCGCGCCCGCATCGTCGACGTCACCCACGAGCTGCTCGGCGCCGAGTGGGTCGGCCGCAACGTCACGGTGCTCGGCGCCGCGTTCAAGGCGGGTACGGACGACGTCCGGGACTCGCCCGCGCTCGACGTGGCCGGCCGGATCCAGCTGCACGGCGCGACGGTCACCGTGTACGACCCGGAGGCGATGGAGAACGCGCGGCGCGTCCGCCCGACGCTCCGGTACGCCGCCTCGGCGATCGAGGCCTGTGAGGGCGCGCACCTGGTGCTGCACCTGACCGAGTGGCCGGAGTTCCGCGCGCTCGACCCGGTCGGGCTGAAGGACGTCGTCGCCGCGCCGGTCATGCTGGACGCGCGCCTGGTGCTGGACTCGGCGAAGTGGCGCGAGGCGGGCTGGACCTACCGGGCGCCCGGCAAGCCGTAGTACTCAGGCGACGGTGGCGTCGCGCATCACCGGGCGGGTCAGCGCGAAGAACCCGATCAGTGCCGTCAGGACGCTGATGCCCAGCAGGACCCCGGTGATGCCGATCCCGTCGAGGTCGGTGAAGAAACCGAGCAGCGGGTTCATGATCACCAGCGCCAGGCTCTGACACAGGACGACGACCGACTGCAGCCGGGACTGGTACTCCTTCTCGACCGAGTTCATCAGCAGCGGCAGCAGGTGCCCGGTGAACGTACCGACGCCGAGACCGCTGATGATCGCCGCGGCCATCGTCAGCGGCAGCGGGTCCAGGAAGGCGAGCCCGAGGAACCCGATCGAGGCCAGCAGCAACCCCACCGCGGCCACCAGACCGGGGCGCTGGAAGGCCCCGCGCATCAGGATCCGCAGCGCGATCAGCCCGACCCCGAGGCTGCGGACCGCGATCAGCAGCGAGGCGCGGCCGGCGTCCCAGCCGTGATCGCGGGCCAGCAACGGCAGCAGCAGGGCGTCCATCGGCATCAGCAGACCGGCCGCGAGCGTCATCGTGACCAGCAGGGTCCGCGTCAGCGGGCGCCCGAGCGCGACCTTGAGGCCTTCTGCGATCGAGCGGAACATCCCGGTGGTCATCTTCGGCGGCGGCGCGATCGCCTTGCCCATCACGATCAGCACCACGATCATCACCGCGAAGGTCAGCGCGTCGAAGCCGGCCGCGGCGGTCAGCCCGGCCCAGGCGACCAGTGCGCCACCGACAGCGGCACCGATCACGGCGAAGACCATGCCGGTGACCTGGAAGCTGGCCATCGCCCGGGGAATCTGCGCGGCCGGGACCAGCAGCCGCGGCATCGAGCGGGACGACGGCAGGAAGAACGCGTCGATCACGCCGACCAGCAGCGCGGTGCCGAGCAGCAGCCAGACCGGCTCGTCGATGGCGATCGTCACGGGGACCAGGACCGCGGTCAGCACGAACATCGCCGTACAGCTCACCAGCAGAACCCGCGGAGCACCGAACCGGTCGCCGATCGCGCCGCCGATCAGCAGCAGCGCGGCCCGCGGTGCCGCCGCGAGCAGCAGCACCAGGCCGGCGATCTGCCCGCCGTAGTGGCTGGCCGACCAGCCGATGGCGAACGTCATCGTGATGTCGCCGAGTAGCGACACAGCGGCACCGAGCAGCCAGATCCAGTAACGGACCGGGATGCGCTCAGTATCCGGTTCTGCGGGCGGAGTCACGATCGACGACCTTAGACGACAATGGTTGGGATCTCACGGCTACCCGCCCCGAGGCTGTGGAAAACCGTCTGGGGTGGGCTTTAACGCAGCTCTTCGGCGCCGTCACGCACCGCAGCGCCCTTGGCCCGGGCGAGGTCGGCCAGCGAGTCCTGGAAGTCGGTCATCTTCTTCAGCAGCTCCGGGTCGTGCGCCGCCAGGATCCGTACGGCGAGCAGCCCCGCGTTGCGGGCGTTGCCGATCGACACGGTGGCCACCGGTACGCCGGCCGGCATCTGCACGATCGACAGCAGCGAGTCCATCCCGTCCAGGTACTTCAGCGGCACCGGTACGCCGACCACCGGCAGCGGCGTCACCGCGGCCAGCATGCCCGGCAGGTGCGCCGCGCCGCCGGCGCCGGCGATCAGCACCTTGAGGCCGCGCCCGTGCGCCGCCCGCCCGTACTCGATCATCTCCACCGGCATCCGGTGCGCGGAGATCACGTCCGCCTCGAAGGTGACGCCGAACTCGGCGCAGACCTCCGCGGCGGCCTTCATCACCGGCCAGTCGGAGTCCGATCCCATCACGATGCCCACGCTCATGGCCGGTTCCTCACTCGTCGATCGTGCCGGTCAGGTACGCCGCGGCGTGCCGCGCGCGTTCGCGGACCTCGTCGAGGTCGTCGCCGTACGCCGTGACGTGGCCGACCTTGCGGCCCGGTTTCACGGACTTGCCGTAGAAGTGCACCTTCAGCCCGGGGTCGCGGGCCATGCAGTGCAGCAGCCCCAGGTGCATGTCCTCGACGTCGCCGCCGAGCACGTTCACCATCACCGTGTACGGCGCCCGCGCGGCCGGGGAGCCCAGCGGCAGGTCCAGCACGGCGCGGAGGTGGTTCTCGAACTGGCTGGTGACGGCGCCCTCGATCGACCAGTGGCCGGTGTTGTGCGGGCGCATCGCGAGCTCGTTGACCAGCAGCCGCCCGTCGCGGGCCTCGAACATCTCGACCGCGAGGATGCCGACGACGCCGAGCTCACCGGCGATCCGCAGCGCGGTCTGCTGGGCCTGGGCGGCCTGGTCGGGGTCGAGGTCCGGCGCGGGCGCGGTCACCTCGACGCAGATGCCGTCCTTCTGGACCGACTCGACGACCGGGTAGGCGACCGCCTGGCCGTGCGGGCTGCGGGCGACGATCGCGGACAGCTCGCGGACGAAGTCGACCTTCTCCTCGGCCAGGATCGGTACGCCGGAGGAGAACGCCTGTGCCACCGCGGCGGCGTCCGGGCCGTCGACGACCCAGACGCCCTTGCCGTCGTACCCGCCGCGGGTGGTCTTGAGGATGATCGGGAAGCCGCCGACGCGCTTGGCGAAGTCCTCGACGTCGGCGGGCGAGGCAACCACCTGGTGCGCCGGTGCGGGCGCGTCGATGGTGTCCAGCCGCTGCCGCATCACCGCCTTGTCCTGAGCGTGCACGAGCGCGTCCGGACCGGGCCGGACGGCGACGCCCGCGGCCTCCAGCTCACGCAGCAGCTCGGTCGGTACGTGCTCGTGGTCGAAGGTGATCACGTCGGCCTCGGCGGCGAACGCCTTGACCGTGGCCGGGTCGCGGTAGTCGCCGACCGGCGCGTCGGCCACCGCCTGCGCCGCCGACACGGCCGGGCCCTCGGCCAGCACCCGGAGCTGGATGCCCAGCGCGACCGCCGACTCCTGCGTCATCCGGGCCAGCTGCCCGCCGCCGACCATGCCCACCACGGGAGTCCCGACCGGGAGGTCTTTTCGCTCGAACTTCACCCGCCTGAGCCTAGTCGTTGCCCTCCGGCCCGCTTACATCACCCGGCGCGAGGCGGCCACTGCGGCGCGCGGGCGATTTTCGTGTCGGCCCCTGCTCCGGGTACCGTGAAAGGTGCCCCGCGATCGCCCGTTCACAGAGAGTCCACTGGTCCGTTGAAGATCTTCACCACGCTGTACCGCCAGGTCGAGCACCTGGTGCACGAAGTGGCCAAGTTCGGGCTGGTCGGTCTGCTCGGCATGGTCGTCGACCTGCCGATCTACAACTGGCTGGTGTTCAACAACCCGCTGGTCGTGTTCGGGACGCACGGTGACGGGATGCTGCACGACCGGCCGGTGACGGCGAAGTTCATCTCGGTCACCGTCGCCACCGTCGCGACGTACCTGGGCAACCGGCACTGGACCTGGCGGCACCGCGAGCGCACCGGGCTGCACCGCGAGTACGTGCTGTTCTTCGTGCTGAACGGCATCGGGCTGCTGATCTCGGCCGGCTGCCTCGGCTTCTCGCGCTACGTGCTGGACCTGCACAACGCGCTCGCCGACAACATCTCCGCGAACGTGATCGGCCTGGGCCTGGGCACGCTGTTCCGGTTCTGGTCCTACCGCAAGTGGGTCTTCCGCGAGGAGATCGCCCTCGACGAGGCCGAGCACCACCCGAAGGCCCCGGACTCCCCGGCCGCCCTCGACGCCGACAACACCGGCGACCTCCCCGTCGTCCGCTGACCCCGGACTTTCACACGTACGCCGGGAGCGCGGCGATCAGCTCACGCTCCTCGGCCACCAGTTCCAGCAGGCGCTCGGTGAATCCCTGAGTGAGGCGCTCCAGCGCGTCGCCGCGCAGGAACGCCGGGGCGAGCACCGGGCCGTCCGCGATGTCGGTGATCAGGCCCGTGCGGCCGGCGTCGATCAGCAGGTCGCCGGCGTCGGTGAGCGCGGAGCGGGCGATCGCGGTGGCCAGTTCCGGCGCCCGGAAGCGGTCGGCGAAGAACAGCGCCAGGCGCGGCTGCGGGCCGTCGTACAGGGCTGCGCGGGTGGACTCGTCGCCGGGGACCTGGTCGCCGTTGCGGCGCCAGTCGCCGTAGAAGGTGATCCAGTCGCCTGCCCAGGCGGCGATGTCGCCGCGGTTGATGCGGGTGCAACTGGTTGATGTAGGCAATGGATTCGGCGGTCGAGTGCACCGGGTGGCTGATCCACGGCAGGTCGGCCGATGGCAGGAGCTCTGTCATGGCGGCCATCGTCGGGACGTTCGAGCCACGTCCGGTGGACGTGCGGTCGTCAGGAGCGGGCGGTGACCACCGTGTCGACCCGCGACCGAAGTGTCTGTTGCGTCAACTACTCGACCTTGTGGTGACCGCTGGAGTGAGATGGGCGCGTCGCGGTCACCGGTGGCGCTGAGCCGTTCCCTCGGTGGCGGTTGTCCTTCAGACTCGGCGGAGGGCTACTGCGGGAGGCGTCGTGGTGGGTGCCAGGCGGGAGTTGGCGCGGTTGTTGCGGTCGGGGCCGTTCGAGGCGGCGTTGGATGTGGCGATCGCGGCTTCTGGGCTGTCGTTGCGGGAGTTGTCGGAGCGCCTGGAGGTGGCGGGGGTTTCGGTGAGTCCGACGGCGTTGTCGTACTGGCGGCGGGGGCGGAGCCGGCCGGAGCGGGGGGCTTCGTTGGTTGCTCTGGGCAAGTTGGAGGAGATCCTCGGGGTGCCGGAGTGTGGGCTGGTCGCGTTGCTCGGTGGGCGGCGGCCGCGGGGGCGGTGGTTGGGGCATCCGCCGGGGACGTTGGACCGGTGGAAGCTGTGGCCGTCGACGGAGGCGTTGTTGACGGAGCTGGACGCGCCGCCGGACGGGCGGCTGGCGTACCTGAGCACGAACGACGTGCTGGTGGTGGACGAGGACAAGGAGATCCGGCGGCAGCGGGTTCGGCTGGTCGCGGAGGCGGCGGTCGAGGACGTCGATCGGTGCGTGGTCTACCACGAGCTCGAGGACCCGGAGGATCTCGTGCCGGAGCTGGTCGGGGTGGCGTTCGGGCGGCGGGGACGGGTGCGGTGCGATCTGACGACGCGGCAGTTCGTCGCCGAGTTCCTGTTCGACCGGCCGCTGCGGGTGGGAGAGCACACGGTCGTCGACTACGAGCTGCGGCTGCCGGTGAGTCAGCCGCTCGATCACTTCTACCGGCACTTCACCCGGCCCGGCGGCCTCTACACTCTGCAGCTGCGGTTCCTCGGCCGGCAGCCGGCCTGGATCCGCCGGTACGAACGCACCGGGGCCGACGGCCCCGATCGGCTGGTCGGCGACCTGTGGCTGGGCGGGTCGGGGACCACGTCCCTGGTCGTCCCGCAAGTCAGATCGGGGACGGTCGGCGTTCGCTGGCTGTGGTGAAGGCTCCCAAAACCCCGTAAATCTGTTCACACCAAGGGCCTCTGACCTGCGCGAACACCTGCCCCGAACGAGTCGTACGACGACCGAACAGTTTTCGGGCCGGGCCCGCCGCGCGCTGGCTACCTTCCTGCTGTCCCGGCGACCCACCGGGGCATCCCGCCCAAGGAGGTAGTACTGATGCGCTTCTCGCGAAGATCCGCAGTCCTGCTGGCCGTCACGCTCGCCGTCACGGTGACCACCGCACTGCCCGGCCAGGCCGCCGAGCCCGAAGGCGTCGTCGACCGGTCGGCGAAGCAGCCGGTCGCCGGCGTCTACCTGGTCAAGCTGAAGCCGGGCGCGACCCGCTCCGCTGCGCTCGCCCCGGACCTGTCCGCCCGGTACGGCGGCGACGTGAAGTACACGTTCGCCAAGGTGATGAACGGGTTCGTGCTGAAGAACCTGTCCGACCGGCAGGCCCGTCGGCTGGCCGCTGACCCGGCCGTCGAAGCCGTCGTCCAGTCCGGTACGGCGCACGCGGCCGACACCCAGGACAACCCGCCGAACTGGGGCCTGGACCGGATCGACCAGCGCAACCAGCCGCTGGACAAGAAGTACACCTACCCCGCGCACGGCGGTGCCGGCGTCAACATCTACGTCGTCGACACCGGGATCCGCTACTCCCACCAGGAGTTCGAGGGCCGGGCCAAGTACGCCGCGGACTTCGTCGAGCCGCCGACCAACGGTGAGGACTGCGACCGGGTGAAGAGCCACGGCACGCACGTCGCCGGGATCGCGGCCGGCAAGACCCGCGGCGTCGCGAAGAAGGCGAACCTGTGGTCGGTGCGCATCCTGAACTGCCAGTCCAGCGGCCAGGACGTCGACATCGTCGCGGCCGCCGACTGGCTGGCCCAGAACGCGAAGAAGCCGGCTGTCGCCAACCTCAGCGTGTACGCCGACAACCCGTCGATCGGTGTGGACGCGATCAAGGGCGCGATCGCCAACGGCGTGCACTGGGCGCTGATCACCGGCAACAACGGCGGCAACGCCTGCGACTACGGGCCCGGTGGCCGCGTCGAGACCGGCATCCGGACCGCGAACGCGACCAGCTCCGACGGTCGCGCCTCGGACTCCAACGACGGCCCGTGCACCGACCTGTTCGCGCCGGGCAGCAACATCAACTCGTCGGTGAACTCGTCCGACTCGTCGTACGGCCAGTTGTCCGGTACGTCGATGGCCGCGCCGCACGTCGCCGGCGCGGTCGCGTTGCGTCTGCACGACCAGCCGAACGCGACGCCCGCGCAGGTGAAGCAGTGGATCGTCGACAACGCGACCACCGGCAAGATGACCGGAATCCGGCAGGGCACGCCGAACCGGCTGCTGTACGTGCCGAACGCGGACACCCCGCCGCCGACCGGCGACTTCGTGGTCAGCGCCGACCCGTCGTCGGGATCGGTCCAGGCCGGCAACGCGGTGAGTACGACGGTGAAGGTGTCGGCCGCCACGGGCTTCGCGGGTCCGGCGGTCGTCGGCGGTCAGCAGACGACGGTTGCCAAGTACCCCTACATCATCTCCCAGCACCGCACCGGCGGCGCGCGCCCGACCGAGCAGTCCTGCACCGGCACGGTCGTTGCCAAGCGCAAGGTTCTGATCGCCGCGCACTGCAAGTTCGCCGCGGGTGACCCGAAGTACCTGGTCTACGGCCGCGACGACCTCGCGGACACCAGCAAGGGCGTCCGGATCGAGATCGCCGACTACCTCACGCATCCCAACTACAACGCGAACGACGGCTGGCGGACCGGGTGGGACGTCGCGGTGATCACCACCACGACCGACATCCCGACCCCGGCCGGGATGGCCTACCCGGCGGTCGCGCGGTCGAGCGACAACCTGCTGCTCGGGACGATGGGCACGGCGATCGGCTACGGCAAGTCCGACGCGCAGGACGCCCAGCGCAACACCAAGCTGTACGAGGCCGTGCTGCCCACCGTCGATGGCCAGAACTGCAACGCGTTCGCCGGTCACTTCGACGACCGCTACATGTTCTGCAACGGGTACGGCGACGCCGGCCGGCCGCACCTGTGCCAGGGCGACAGCGGTGGCCCGTACGTCCACAACGGCAAGGTGTACGGCGTCTTCTCCTGGCTGCGCACCGACTGCGCGTCGTACAACGCGCACGGGAAGCTCTGGGGCGTGATGGGCGACTGGGCCAACGAGCAGATCGGCGGCGGCACTCCGCCGGCCGGTGACATCACGCTCGCCGCGAGCGGGCTGCCGACCGGCGCGACGGCCGCGTTCAGCCCGAGCGCGGTGGAGCTCGGCGGCAGTTCGCAGCTCACCGTCAGCACCACCGCCGGTACGCCGGCCGGCGACTACGCGATCACGGTCACCGCGACTCGCGGCGCGATGACCGGGCAGGCGACGTACCGGCTGACCGTCACCGGTGGCGGCGGTCCGAGCACGCTGAAGCTGGCCACACCGGGCGCGCAGACCTCGGTCAAGGGCAAGCCGGCCAGTCTGCAGCTCACGGCGACCGGAGGGCGCGGCGGCAACACGTTCACCGCGACCGGGCTTCCGGGCGGTCTGTCCGTCAACCCGTCCACCGGTCTCGTCTCCGGGACCCCGACCGGCCAGGGCAACTTCCGCCCGACCGTGAAGGTCACCGACAGCTCCGGCGCCTCGGCGTCGGCGACGTTCTACTGGTTCGTCTTCCCGTTCTGAGGATCGGCCGGCCGTCCCTGCGCGGGGCGGCCGGTTGATTTGGTCATCAATCATGACTATCTTGATTGGTGACCAAAGGAGTGGGTGATGGGTGTGCTGTTCGGGGTTGCGGTGGAGCCCTCGGTGGACGTCACGCGGGTTCGGGCGGTCGCGGCGACGGCGGAGGACGCCGGGCTGGACCTGATCGGGGTGCAGGACCATCCGTACGTCGCGGAGTATCTCGACGCGTTCGTCGTGATCGGGGACCTGATCGCGCACACCGAGCGGATCGGGTTCTTCCCCGATGTGGCGAACCTGCCGTTGCGGCCGGCGGCGCAGCTGGCTCGGGTGGCCAGCTCGTTGAGCCTGGCGTCGGGCGGGCGGTTCCAGCTCGGGCTCGGCGCTGGTGGGTACTGGGACGCGATCACCTCGATGGGGGTCGAGCGGAAGACGCCGGCGGAGGCGTTGGCCGCGCAGGAGGAGGCGATCGCGTTGCTGCGGGCGTTGTGGCGGCCGGGGAAGGTCACCGCCTCGGGGGACTGGTACGGCGTCCGCGGGCTGGCCGGGCAGGAGCCGGCGCCGGGTGGGGTGGAGATCTGGCTGGGATCGCAGGGCAAGCGGAGCCTGGCGCTGACCGGGAAGGTCGCGGACGGGTGGGCGGCGCCGATCCCGGCGTACCTGCCGTACGAGAAATGGGCCGAGGGCAACCAAATCGTCGATCGCGCGGCGGTGGAGGCCGGGCGGGATCCCAAGGCGATCCGGCGGTTCGCGCAGGTGGTGGGGACGGTCACTGGCGACGGCGCGAGAGGTGTGAAGGTGCACGGGGACGCGCCGGTCCGCGGCGGGGTGCAGGACTGGGTGGACGTGCTGAGCCGGTTCGCGGAGGACGGGTTTGACGGGTTCGTGCTGTGGCCCGAGGGTGATGCGCGGGAGCAGGCGCGGAGGTTCGGTGAGGAGGTCGCGCCGAAGGTGCGGGAGCGCCTCGGGTGAGCCGGCGGCGAAGGTGAGCCGCGGGCGAGGGCGAACCGGGGGCGAGGGTGAGCCGCGGGCGGGGCGCGCCTCGACTCAGCGCTGGTCGCGCTGGTTCGCGACGACCTTGCGAAAGGCGGCGAGGAAGCGGGCGTACTCCCGCGGGCCCAGCGCATCGCGGTGCCGCTCGCCGATCTCGGCCATGATCGCGTCGGCGGTCTGCATCTCGGCGCGGCCGCGGGCGGTCGGGACGACGAGCTTGGCGCGACGGTCGGCGGGGTCGGGACGGCGCTCGACGTAGCCGAGGGCCTCGAGCTCGTCGACGTTCTTGCCGACCACCTGCTTGTGCTGGCCCGACCGCCGAGCCAGCTCAGTCGCGCGGATGCCGTCAGCACGCAGATAAGCGAGGACAGCGCCGTGGCGAGGTGCGATGTCGTCGAAGCCGGCCTGGTGCAGGCGGCGGAACAGCTCGCCCTGGACCGAGAACAGCAACCGGCCGGCGAGCACGCCCAGGTCGGTGCCCTCGTCGCGGCGTTCGCCGTCCACCACTGCCTCCTCTGTCCAGAGTTGGCAGCACCCTACAAGGCGTCGAGGTGCCTCCGGGTCACGATCGAACGGTCCGTACGCCGCAGCAGCGCCGCCGGCCCCCGGGCGGATTCCTGGAGCACGACGCGGGTCCCGCCGCCGGGCTCGTCCAGCAGCAGCCAGGACTGGTAGAAGCTCAGCTCGTCGCTGACCGCGGCCCAGCCGAAGCGGTGCGGTGCGACCAGCTCGCCGACGATGCCGTCGAGGGTGTGCCGGTGGGTGGAGACCACGAAGCGGCAGCCGACGGCGACAGCGTCGACGAGCTGGACGTCCTGGACGTCGAGCTGCCAGACCGGCCAGCGTTCGACGTCGAGCAGGCACGCGAAGACGAACTGGATCGGTGCGGCCAGCACCCGTTGGTGGTCCACGAAACTGTCCGCGCAGTCCGGTCCCCAGCCGGGCGGCCAGTGGATGTCCGCGCTCATGCCGCCATCGTCGCGCTGATCGGTGCTGTTCAACATCTGTCAGATGACTGGCCGGGCTTGGTCGTACGCCGTGAGCGCGGCGCGCAGCGCCGCCCGGGAGGTGATCCCGAGCTTGGGGAAGATCTTGTAGAGGTGGTCGCCGACCGTCCGGTGCGAGATGAACAGCTGCTGCCCGATCTGCTTGTTGGTCAGCCCGCTGCTGGCCAGCTCGGCGATCTCGCGCTCCTGCGGGGTCAGCGGCGCCTGCGCGTCCGCGCCCGAGTGCCGCGTCATGCCGGTCGCCCGCAGCTCGGCTGCCGCCCGGTCCCGCCACGGGTCAGCACCGAGCCCAGCCAGTACGTCGTACGCCAGCGTCAGCTGGTCGCGGGCGGCGCTGGTGTCCCGCAGCCGCCGCAGACGTTCGCCGTGCACGAGTCGCACGCGGGCCAGGTCGAACGGCCACTGCTCCAGCTCCGGCCCCGACAGCGCCAGCTCGAACAGCTCCCGCATCCGCTCGTCATCAGCTGTCAACGCGCTCGCTGCGCGGCTCAGCAACTCCAAGCGTGGCGACAGCCTGCCCAGCGAGCCCATGACCTCAGCGTGAGCAGCAGCCTCGGCGCGGTGCCCGCTGTGCAGCCCGGCCTCGACCAGGTCCAGCCCGGACCACAGCGCCGTCGGGCGGTACCTGGTCAGCTCGCCCGGCCTGCTGACGCGCGCCGCGTGCCGGTACGCCGACTCGTAGTCGCCGGCGCCGACGTCGCACAGCGCCCGCGCCTGCGCGGCGAAGTACGTGATCCCCGCGGCCTGGTGCGCGACAGCTCGCCCGTTGAGCTCGTCGGTCATCCGGTGCACGGCCTCGGTCTCGCCGCGGCCGGCGGCGACCAGCGCGTGCACCCAGTGGAAGTACCAGTCGTAGAACCGCAGCCGGTGCTCGGCGCAGACCGTGATGCCCTCGTCGGCGTACGCCGCGGCGTCGGTCCAGCGGCCGCTGACGAAGCCGTCGATCCCGAGGTGCAGGAGCGCGCCGATGTGCCGCTGGGCCGGTCCCTTACCGTCCCGCCGCGAGCGGGTGAACTCGCGTTCGGCCCGCCGGAGCCGGGGCAGCCGGTCCGCGAACACGGCCGCGGTGCCGATCCGGATCAGCCGGGTCGGGTCCTCGTCGTCGGCCGTGTCGATCAGCGCGTCCAGTACGGCGACGTCCTCGCCGGTCGCCCGGGCGGGATCGGCGAACACGGTCGCGTTCACCCGCAGCAGCGGCGGCGGCTCCGGGACCAGGCGGCCGACCAGGGCGTGGAAGGTCTGCCAAGCGCGGTCGGTGCCGACGTACCAGCTGATCAGGAGCAGGTTCTGCAGCGCCTCGATCAGGTCGGTGTCGTCGGCGGCGAAGCCGTGGTCGCCGGCCGCGATCGCCCCCGCCAGCAGCCGGTGCGCGGTCGGTACGTCGCCGTCGGCGTTGATCAGCAGGTGCGCCGCAGCCGATGCCGCAGGCAACGAGTTCGCGTCGAGGGCGCCGGACTTCCGGGCGTGGTCGAGCAGCCTGGTCGCGGTGGCCAGCTCGCCGCCGGCCTCGGCGCCCAGGTACGCGGCCTGGGCGAGCCGGCTGCTGGAGCAGGTCGGGTCGGCGCTCAGCTCGGCGGCCCGGGTCAGCGCGGCGATGGCGCCGATGACGTCGCCCTGGCGGACCAGGGCGCGGGCGGCCTCGTCGAGCTGGGTGGCGATCTCGGGGTCCGGAGCGGCGGCGGAGCCGGCCAGGTGCCAGACGCGGCGTTCCGGCGTACGGGCGACGCCGGCGAGCCGGCCGTGGGCCCAGCGGCGGTCGCGTTCGGAGGCAGCGGCGACGACCGCCGCACCGATCAGCGGGTGCCGGAAGGTCAGCCGGGTCGGGCCCAGCTGGACCAGCCGCTGCTCCTGCGCCGGGGCGAGGTCGTCGAGGTCGCAGGCGTCACCGCAGGCCGTCTCCAAGCGGGTGAGCTCGAGGCCGCCGCCGAGTGCGCCCAGCAGCATCATCAGCCGGCAGCGCTCGGGCAGGTTGCGGACCCGCGCGGTGAACATCACCTGCAGCCGCTCGGTCAGCGGCAGGACCTCCGGCAGCGTCGTGAAGTCGGCCCGCTGGTCGCTGTCGAGTGCGGACGGCAGCTCCAGCAGCGCCAGCGGGTTGCCGGCCGCCTCCTCCAGCAGGCGCTGCCGTACGGCGGGAGCCAGCTCCGGGAAGTGCAAGTCGACCAGCGCGCGGGCGGCCGGTGCGGTGAGCGGTGGCAGCACCAGCTCGGGCAGGCCGGCGTTGTGGAAGAAGCCGCGCTCCTCGGGCCGGCAGGCGGCCAGGACGACGATCGGGCTGCCGACCAGGCGCCGGGCGACGAACGCGATCACCTCGGCGCTGGCGCGGTCGACCCACTGCAGGTCGTCGAGCAGGATGACCAGCGGTGTCTCGGCCGCGACGGCGCGCAGCCAGAGCAGCGCGGCGTTGGAGACGACGAGCCGGTCGGGGACCGGACCGACCTCGAAACCGAGCGCGCAGCGGAGCGCCGTACGGTGGGCCGGACTCAGCGACTCGAGCTGGTCGCCGAGCGGGAAGAGCAGTTGGTTGAGCGCCGAGTAGCTGAACTCGGCCTCGAACTGGGCGCCGGCCGCGCGCAGCACGCGGTGCGGCGTACCGGCCGCGAACTCGTCTAGCAACGCGCTCTTGCCGACCCCGGCCTCACCCACCACCAGCAGAGCGCCCCCGCGGACTCCGGCATCATCGAAGTACGCCCGGACCGTGCCGAGGTCGTGCTCGCGGCCGATCAGCCGCTCCGCCTGGTCCACGGCGCCTGGTGGCAGGTGTTTGGGATAGTCCATTTAGGTGACTAAGCTCGTGGCCTTGGTGGTCGGGAGCAGGAAGGACGGATCGTGTCGCAGCTCGGAGGGGGTCGCGTCCACGCGCACAGCATCGCGCCGGTGCGCGCACCCCGGCCACGCCCGAGCGGTTCGATTCTCGACGGGATCGGTTCAGCGGGAGCGCTCGGCGGGGGCGGCTCGTGGACAGCGTGAGCCGGCTGGTCCGCCTGGCGCGGGTGCGCGGTGAGATCGACGTCCGCTGCCTGATCGCCGGCGGGTTCGCGATCGACCACCGGCCGGCCGCGCCCGGGCTGGTGCCCTTCCACCTCGTGCTCGCGGGCTCGTGCACGGTCAGCTCCGCGGACTTCTCGGTCGACCTGGAGGCCGGTGACCTGCTGCTGCTCCCGCAGGGCGACGCGCACTTGGTCGCCACGAAGTCCGATCGTTGCCTGGAGTACACCGAGACGGCCGGGCCGTCGATCCGGGTCCGGCGTACGGCGGACGCCGAGCCCGAGCTCGACCTGTTCTGCGGGCACTACCGCGTCGACGACGGCGCCGGGGCGCTGCTGTTCCGGCTGATGCCGCGGGTCGTGCACGTCTCGCTCGACCAGCCGGCGCAGGCGCTGGCCGAGATCCTCCGCGGCGAGGCGGCGTACGACGGGCCCGGTACCGAGGTGATCGTGTCGTCGCTGCTCGACGCGCTGCTCGCGATGGCGCTGCGCAGCCGGTCCGGGCAGCCGCCGGAGAGCCCGGCGCTGTGGACGGCGATCGGCGACGACGTCCTCGGCAAGGCGATCTGCGCCGTCGTCGACCGGCCGGGCGAGGCCTGGACGATCGACCGGCTCGCGGTCGAGGCCGCGATGTCGCGGGCGACGTTCCTGCGCCGCTTCAACGCCCGGACCGGTACGACGGTCGCGGCGCTGCTGACCGGGATCCGGATGATGGCGGCCGCCGAGCTGCTCGCGGACTCGGACCACTCGGTGTCGCGGGTCGCCCGGGAGGTCGGCTACCGCTCCGACTCGGCGTTCGGCCAGGCGTTCCGGGCCGCGCTCGGGATGCTGCCGTCGCAGTACCGCAAACAGGTCCGTCATCCGGAACCGTCGCCGGACAGGTCATCTGACGGGCCCTGATCGGGGCCGGTCGGCCGAGCATGGTTCTCGCTCGAGCACCGACCGACGGAGGACCAGTGACCACCCCGCACACAGCGACCACCCCGGCCGAGGACGACGGGGGAGCTGATCAGCCGGGCGGCCATCGGCCCGGCGGCGGGCGGGTGGAAGGCGGGCGCGAAGCAGGCAGGCATGACGCGGGCGGGCGCGAAGCAGGCGGGCGCGAAGCAGACAGGGAGGCGGGTGGGCCGGCCCGGGGACACGTCCCCGGCGGAGCCGGTCCGGAGCGGTTGCCGCTCAACACCTTCGCCATCGGGTTCGGCTTGGCGGGGCTCGCCGAGGTGTGGACGAACGCGGCTCCTGCTCTCGGGCTGCCCCGCGCCGTACCCCAGGCGTTCTGGGCGATCGCCGCGATCGCCTGGTGCTGGCTGATCGTCGCGCACGCCGTACGAGGTGCCCGGAGCTCGACCTCGCTCGCCCAGCAGCTCCATCACCCCGCGCAGGGATCACTCGCCTCGCTCGCCCCGGTGACCGCGATGCTGCTCGCCGGCGACCTCGCCACCTACTCGCTCGGCGCCGGGCGCGCCTTCTTCCTGCTCGCGCTGCTCGTCTCGACCGTCTTCGCCGCTTGGCGCCTCGCCTCCTGGTTCGAAGGCCAGCTCAACTTCGAGTCGATGCACCCCGGCTACCTGCTCCCGACCGTCGCCCCCGGGTTGGTCGGCGCCAGCTCCGCGGCCGGTGTCGGCTTCCGCGGCCTGGCCTGGGCGCTGTTCGGCGTCGGGATCTTCTTCACCGTCATCATGACCGCGATCCTCGTCCTGCGGCTCGCCTTCCACGCGCCGCTGGCCGACCCGCTGCTGCCGACCACCGCGATCCTGGTCGCGCCGCCCGCGGTCGCCGGGATCGCGTGGTTCGCGCTGAACGGCCGGGTCGTCGACGCGGTCGCGGAGGCGACCGCGGGCGTCGGCGTACTGCTCGTCCTGGTGCAGGTCGCGATGCTGCCGCGGTACCGCCGGCTGCATTTCTCGCTCGGGTTCTGGTCCTTCACCTTCCCCTTCGCCGCCGCGGTGGCGTGGACGGAGGAGTGGCTGGAGATCGAGGCGATGCCCGGCCGGCGCGTGGCGACCGGCGTGCTCGCCGTCCTGATGACCGCATTCATCGCAGCGATCGCAGTCGAGTCGCTGCGACTGGTCACCCGCCGACCTGGCCGGTGACCGCCGATCGAACCGAACGGAGAAAGACCATGCCCATGATCACCGGTGCTGACGGCAACGAGATCTTCTACAAGGACTGGGGATCGGGCCAACCGCTCGTCTTCAGCCACGGCTGGCCGCTGTCCTCGGACGACTGGGACACCCAGATGCTGTTCTTCGTCAGCCAGGGCTACCGGGTCGTCGCGCACGACCGCCGCGGCCACGGCCGGTCCGAGCAGGTGGCGACCGGTCACGACATGGACCACTACGCCGACGACCTGGCCGCGGTGACCGCGCACCTGGACCTGCAGGACGCCGTACACATCGGTCACTCGACCGGTGGCGGCGAGGTCGTCCGCTACCTGGCCCGGCACGGCGAGTCGCGGGTCGCCAAGGCGGTGCTGATGTCGGCGATCCCGCCGCTGATGCTGCAGACCGAGGCCAACCCGGGCGGTACGCCGATCAGCGTCTTCGACGACTTCCGCGCCCAGCTCGCCGCGAACCGCTCCGAGTTCTACCTGGCCGTTGCCTCCGGCCCCTTCTACGGCTTCAACCGGGACGGCGTCGAGAAGCGCGAGGCGCTGGTCCGCAACTGGTGGCGCCAGGGCATGGAGGGCGGCGCGAACGCGCACTACGAGGGGATCGGGGTGTTCTCCGAGACCGACTTCACCGAGGACCTGCCGAAGATCAGCGTGCCGACGCTGGTGCTGCACGGCGAGGACGACCAGGTCGTTCCGTACGCCGACTCGGCGCCGCTGACCGTCAAGCTGCTGCAGAACGGGACGCTGAAGTCGTTCCCGGGCTTCCCGCACGGGATGCCGACCACGCACGCCGACGTGATCAACGCCGAGATCCTCGACTTCATCAAGTCCTGAAGGGACCACCATGGGTGACAGGAACAAGCCGACCGTCGTACTGGTGCACGGTGCGTTCGCCGAGTCCGGCGGCTGGGGACCGGTCGCCGACCGGCTGCAGTCCGAGGGGCACCGCGTGATCGCGGCCCCGAACCCGCTGCGCTCGGTCGCGTACGACGCGGCGCAGGTCCGGGCGCTGATCAACACGATCGACGGCCCGGTCGTCCTGGTCGGGCACTCGTACGGCGGGATGGTGATCAGCAAGGCCGCGGCGGGCGCCGGCAACGTGTCCGCGCTCGTGTACGTCGCCGCGTTCGCGCCGGTGGAAGGCGAGAGCGGCGCGAGCCTGTCCGGGATGTTCCCCGGCAGCACGCTCGGCGAGACCCTGCGCCCGGTCCCGCTGCCGGACGGCAACCAGGACATGTACGTCGCGCCGGAGCTCTACCACCACCAGTTCGTCGCCGACGTCCCGGAGGAGCAGGCGCGCCTGATGGCGGCGACCCAGCGCCCGATCACCGCCGCGGCGCTGAACGAGCCGGCCGCCGGCGACCAGGCCTGGACGGAGATCCAGAGCTTCTTCCTGATCGCCGAGGCCGACCGCAACATCCCGGCCGCCGCCCACCACTTCATGGCCGACCGCGCCAAGGGCGAAGTGGTCTCCATCGAAGGCGCCTCCCACGCGGTCTTCGCCTCCCACCCGGATGAGGTCGCCGACCTGATCCTCCGGGCCGCCAAGACCAGCTGACCCTGTGGACGAAGGGCCGCCGCCCAGCACTCCCGCTTGTAAACTCAACGAGGAAAGGGCAGGCGGGCGGCGGCGCTCACTCAGCCGGACACAGCACCAGGCCCAGCGGCCGCGCACCGGCACCACTCCGCGCGGCCGCTGCCCTGGCGCCAACCCGCTGTCGCAGGCCAAGGCGAGCTCCCGCGGTTGGCGCCTGGACAGCTTCGGCCGCTTCGCGGTGATGTTGCCGGGGCCCGGCCGACGTTCTGCCGCCGGGCCGCGGAGCTACCCGAGGGGGTGGCCTCTGCTGTGCTGGTGCCGGGGCAACCTCGGTGGTCTCCGGGCTGAGGTCTCCGTCCGTGGATCCATCGCCGGCGACGAGGAGTCCGTGGCCGCTCAGGTGTGCTGGTCCTGCGCTGGGCGCAGGACCAGGCCCAGCGGCCGCGCACCGGCACCACTCCGCGCGGCCGCTGCCCTGGCGCCAACTGCTTGCCGCGCGGCGGACCGGTTGTCTGGGGAACCCGGCAGCAGGAACCACAGGCGGGAGCGGGGATGGACTGGCCGCGGGCAGTCTCCGCCGGCTACCTGCTCAGGTGTGCTGTTCCTGCGCCGGACGCAGGACCAGCACCGTGATCACCAAGGCCAGGACGATGGCGGTCAGGGCGAAGGGGATCGGGAGGATCGGGTCCAGCAGGACGAGTACGACGGCCGCGGGGATCACGGTGTTGACCACGCGGTCGGCGTACCGGCGGACGGCGATCAGCCAGATGCCGAGGACGAAGACGGCGATCGGGACGGTGACCGTGAAGGAGGCCGCGATGCTGCTGAGTTCGGTGTGGCCGGTGAGGGCGTCGATGGTGACCTCGATGCCGGCCGAGAAGGCGCCGGCGGCGGCGAAGACGAAGTAGTGGACGTAGCCGTAGCGGACCGAGTTCGCGAAGGTGGTGATCGACTTGTGGTGCGGGGGCCAGAAGTAGATCCACCACAGCGCGGCGGTGACCACCAGGGTGAGGACCGAGACCGAGATCAGCGGGCCCAGGGCGACGTCGTCGTGCAGGGCCTCGATGATCGCGTTGGCCGAGCCGAGCAGGCTCTCGCCGAGGAGGATCAGGGCGAAGAGGCCGTAGCGCTCGGTGATGTGGTGCGGGTGCCAGGGGGTGACGCCGCCCTTCTCGGCGACGACCGGGATGGCCAGTTCGGCGGCGATCAGCACCAGCAGGGCAACGGCGTGGGCGGGCCCGGAGAGCGTGAGCTGGAGCAGCCAGAAGACCTGGGTGAAGACGATGCCGGCCGCGTAGATCCGGGTCGTCGTACGCAGCGGATCCGGGTTGCGGGAGGCGCGCAGCCACTGGGCGACCATCGCGATCCGCATCACGACGTAGCTGAAGACCATCACGTGGTAGTCGCCCTCGGCGAACGCCGGGCCGATCCCGGCCGCGAGGACGAGCACGCCGCCCATCTGCACGAAGGTGAGCACCCGGTACAGCCAGTCGTCGGTGGCGAACGATGTGGCGAACCAGGTGAAGTTCATCCAGGCCCACCAGATGCTGAAGAACACCAGCCCGTAGTTGAGCAGCCCGTCGACGACGTGCCCCTCGCTGAGCGTGTGGTGGAACTCCGAGGCCGCGATGCTCACCGCGACCACGAAGACCAGGTCGAAGAACAGCTCCAGCGAGGAGGCGGTCCGGCCGGGCTCGCCCGGGTCGCGCGGCCGCATCGGCACCAGCCGGAACCGGGTGGGGGCGAGTGACGGTGTGGTCACGACGAACTCCGTTCGAACGAGAGACCTGATGGTCATAATCTGTGACAGTAATAGATCATGACCATCAGGTCGTCCCGTGTCAACGCAGCGCGGCCCCGACCTCCGCCAGCCGGTCGGTGTAGACCTTCGCCATCCGCCCGTCCTTGCCCGGGCCGACGTTCAGCAGGTACTGGTAGCCGTGCTCCCGCTGGTACGTCTCCTCGGCCACGATGTCCTCAGTGGTCCGCGGCGGCAGCGACTGGTCGGTGTTGAACCAGTCCCAGTTGCTGGTGCTGATCATGTCCGACATCTGCACCGGCTCGGCGATCCCGGCCGGCGGCCGCCCGTCCTCGTACTCGAGCACGTCCGAGGTCGCGATCGTGTCGTTCTTGTCGTTGTTCACGATCACCGTCCCCGGCGACACGTTCCGCACGAAGTCCCGCACCTGCTCGAACGGGATCTTCTGGTAGCCGGGCACGTAGGTCCACGCGTCGAACCAGAGCTGGTTCACGAACCCGTACTGCGTGAGCAGCTCGCGCAGCTGGTTGATCACCAGCTCCGGCGTCTCGCCGTTGGTCCGGTCCCAGATCGAGTAGTACAGCCCGACGCCGAGCCCGGCCTTGCGGAACGAGTCGGCGTACTGCCGCACGACATCGCCCTGATAGGGGCTGGAGGCAACGTCGTAGGTGTTCGAGGCGGTGTCCCAGAGCGCGAACCCGTCGTGGTGCTTGGTCGTCAGTACGCCGTACGACATGCCGGCGCTCTTCGCCGCCGCGGCCCACTGGTCGGTGTCGAGCGCGGTCGGGTTGAAGACGCTCGGCGACGTGCCGGGCGTCGCCCACTGCTCGTTGGTGTACGTGCCGGGCCCGTAGTGGATGAACATGCCGAACTGGTTGGTCCGGATGTGCTCGGCGACGTTCGGCTGGGTCAGCGGCTCGGTGCCGAAGATCTGCACCTCGGCGAGCGTCAGGTAACCGGTCAGCGCCGACTGGATCCGCACGTACCGCGCGGTCCCGCGCAGGTCGACGCTCTTGTCGGCGCCGATGTTGCGGACGCGAGTCGCGGTCACGCCCTGCTGCCGCAGTGTGCGCTGCAGGTCCGTCGAGGCGAACGGCCGGTCCGAGGTGAGCACGTAGAAGTCGCGGAGCCGGTCGGTGCAGCAGTCGGTCCGGTTGAAGACGCGCACCGAGGTGAGCCGCTTCGACGTCCCGAGATCGGCTTGCCACCAAGGGGTTTTCTCGCTCGTCGTGTTGCTCAGCGAGCTGCCGCTCCAGGCGCCGTTGGTGTTGCCGTCCTGGGCGCGCGTCGGCGCGCCACCGTCGGCGACGCTCGACTGCGAGGTCTTCGCGGCGAGCGCCAGGTTCCGGTACGGCGACGGCTTGGCCGGCGCCGCGCTGCGGACCTCGACCTCGGCCAGCGCGAGCGGGTTGTGACCGGCCAGCTGGATCCGGACGTACCGGCCCTGCCGGCCGACCGGGACCTCTACTTTCATCGCGACCCGGTCGACGTGGATCGCGGTGACACCCGGCTGGCGCCGCGTCTCCGCCAGCGAGTTCGAGGTGAACGGGCTGTTCGAGACCAGCACGTAGAAGTCGGCCAGGCGGGCGACGCAGCAGTCGGTCCGGTTGTAGATCGCGACGCCGCCGATCTGCCGGCGCGCCTCCAGGTCGACCTGCCACCAGGCCTCGTCCTGCTCGGCGGTGTGGGTCAGCGAGCCGTTCCAGAACCCGCCGTCGCGGTTGCCGTCGACCGCGCGGGCAGCGGGAGCGGCGGTCTCGTACTCCGAGCTCTGGCTCGCCGTACGGCCGAGGGCGAGGTTCGTCTGGTCGGTCGTCGGATCGGCCTGGGCGCCGGGTGCGCCGAGCGTCGCGGCGAGAAGTACCAACCCCAGCAGGGCCGGCACGAGCCGGCGGCTGCGGGAAAGATCCACTGTGAGCACAGTGATCCCCTGTCTGTCGTGGGCGGACGACAGGAGAGTAGGGAATTAATTCGGAAAATACTAGATCGTATAGGATCTCGGTTTTACCTGGCCTGGTGATCCAGCACGGCCGGTTCAGGAATCGTCGGATCCGGATCAGGTCAGCGGCTTGAAGAAGTGCACGTCCTCGGCGCCGCCGGGGATCCCGCGGGTGCGGCCGGTCTCGACGTAACCGTGGCGCTCGTAGAACCCGGGCGCCTGGAAGGTGAACGACGAGACGCACGCGCGGTCGCACCCGCGGCGCCGGGCCTCTTCCTCCGCGGCGACCAGCAACTTGCTGCCCCAGCCGTCCTGGCGGCTGTCCGCGCGGACCCAGAGCATCTCGATCCCGAGCAGGCCGCCCCACGTCCACGCGGTCAGGCCGCCGACGAGCTCGCCGGCGTCGTCGACCACCTTGACCGACAGCTCGCCCTGGTCGTCGGCGGTGGTCCCGGTCGCTGGGAAGTTGACCTCGTCCAGCCCCGCGGAGAGACGCTCGCTGAGGTCCTTGTCGCCGTCCCCGACACTCATCGTCGTATCCGTCATGCGGGCCAGTTTGTCAGCGCGAAGGTCAGGCCATCGCGGCCTCGTGCAGGGCCGCGGCGACGGCTTCCACCGCCGGTGTCCGGGTCGCGCGCGTCAGCAGGAAGACCTCGCGGTCGATCGGTCCCTCGGCAAGCGGCCGAACAGCGACCCCCGGTACGCCGTACCCGAGCACGAGATCGGGCAGCAGTGCGCAGGCGCCCGCCGTACGGACCATCTCGACCAGGATCAGGAAGTCGTCGGAGGCGTAGCGCAGATCGGGCTCGAAATGGCCGAGATCGCGGCACGCGCGGATCTGCATGTTGCGGTGCCCGGTCCCGGGCTGGCAGGCGGCCCAGCGTTCTCCGGCGAGGTCGGCCATCCGGACTTTCGCGTTGCCTGCTTGGGGATGCGACTCGGGCAGGACGAGCCGAACCTGCTCGTGGACCAGCGACTCGCGGGTCAGATCGGCGTGCACCGGGCGTGGTTGGCCGGCGTACTCGTCGCCGACGACGGCGTCGAGCTGGCGCAGCCGCAGGGCCGGGATCGACTCCTCGACCTCGGCCTCGGTGACCTCGACACGGATGCCGGGATGGCTGGCGCCGAGCGTCGCGACCGCGGGCGCGACGATCTGCAGGAACGCCGACTGGAACGCCGACACCCGGACGACGCCCGCCGGGTGCCCCGCGGCGATCGCGGCGACCTCGGCCTCGGCCGCCTCCAGGCCGTCGAGCAGCACCGCCGCGTGCCGGACCAGCGCCTGGCCGGCGTCGGTGAGCCGGACGGTACGACCGGTCCGTTCGAGCAGCTTGGCGCCGGCCTCACGCTCGAGCACCGCCAGCTGCTGGGAGATCGCGCTGGGCGTGTAGCCGAGCGCGCGGGCGGCGCCGTGCATCGTTCCGCGGGCGTGCAGCTCGCGGAGCAGGCGAAGGCGGCGAAGATCCAGCATCGTGCAGCAAATCTACTCGGTGTCATGCAGAAACGTGAGATGGACCTGAACGGTTGAACGCTGTCAGCATCGTCGCGTGGGTCCTCTCCTCTGCCTCCTGTCCGCCGCCTGCTTCGGCGCGATGGCGATCTTCGGCAAGCTCGCGTACGACGCCGGCGTCGGTGTCGGCGACCTGCTGCTGGTGCGCTTCGCGATCGCCGCCGTGCTCCTGCTGGTCGTCGCCGGTACGACGGGCGCGCTGCGCGGCGTCCCGCGCCGGTCGCTCGTGGCCGGGCTCGCGATGGGCGGGATCGGGTACGCGACGCAGTCCGGGCTGTTCTTCGGCGCGCTCGGCCGGATCGACGCCTCGCTGCTTGCGCTGATCCTGTACGCCTACCCGGCGCTGGTGACGGTCGGCGCGATCCTGCTCGGCCGCGAGCGGGCGTCGCGCCGCCGGATCGCCGCGCTCGTGCTGGCCTCGGTGGGTACAGCGCTGGTGCTCGGCGGGGCGGCGACGGGCACACTCGATCCGCTGGGCGCCGCGATGGGCTTCGGCGCGGCTGTTGCCTACATGGTGTACATCCTGGTCGGGGACCGCGTGGGCGCTGCAGGTGGCGACCGGCCGACCGGCGTGGCCCCGGGCGCCGCGGACGGCGGCCTGCCGGCCGGTGCCGACGGCGGCCTGCCTGCCGGTGCCGGGATTCCGCCTGTCGCCCTCTCATCCCTCGTCTGCACCGGCGCGGCGTGCACCTTCGCGCTCGCGTCCGTCGTACGAGGCGGGCCGCAGTTCGGCTTCGCGCCCAGCGGCTGGCTCTGGCTGGTCGCGATCGCCGTGATCAGCACCGTGGCCGCGATCCTCGCGTTCTTCGCCGGGATGGCCCGGGTCGGGCCGTCGGCGGCGTCGATCCTGTCCACGCTCGAACCCGTGGTCACGGTGTTGCTCGCGGCAACGATCTTCGCCGAGAACCTCACCGTGCCTCAGGTTCTCGGTGGCGTGGTCGTGCTCGGTGCGGTGCTGGTCGTGCAGTGGCCGGCCCGGAAGCGAGCGCTGGTGCCGGCCACCTAGCTAGTCCGGCAGCATCCCGCGCTAGTCGCCAGCATCCCCGCGCTAGTCGGCAGCATCCCCGCGCTAGTCCGGCAGGATCCCGCGCTACTCCGGCAGCATCCGGCGCTAGTCCGGCAGTGCACCCCGCTCGACGACGTGCAGGGCGACCGAGCTCAGCCGCTGGTTGCGGTCCTGCGAGTACCGCTTCAGGACGCCGAACGCCTGCACCGGGTCCAACTGGTACCGCTCCATCAGCCGCCCGACGGCCTGGCCGACCTCCTTGCGGGAGTCGATCGCCTCGTGCAGCGAGACCTCCAGCCGGGCAGAGGCGATCGCGATCGACGCGTGCAGCGCCAGCAGCCGGGCGGCCTCGCGGTCGCCGTCGCGGAAGACGAACGGCGAGGCCGAGACCAGGTTCAGTACGCCGCTCGTGGAGTGCGCGGTGTGCAGCCGGATCGCGAGCGCGCTGCGGATGCCGTTCGCCGCCGCGGTCGGTGCCCAGCGCGGCCACCGTTTGTCGGTCATCGTGTCCTCGACCAGAACGTCCTCGTGATCCTTGATCGCCAGCAGGCTCGGCCCCTCGCCGATCTCGACCTGCAGCTGATCAGCCGCCGTGACCAGCTCGTCGGTCGCGGCCACGGTTCGCGGCTGTTGCCGGTGCATCAGCAGCACCGACGCGTGGTCGTAGGGCAGGACCTCGACCGCGAACTCGAGCACGGACTCGACCGTGGCCAGGACCCCGACCCGATCGTGCAGATTCATCGCCAGCTCGCCGTAAGCGCCGGCCTGTTCGGTCATTCTCGTCTCTCCACGCGTGAGCAGGGAGCCGAGGCGCCGGTCTCTGGACGCCCCCAGTACGTGCGCCCGATTTTACCCACTCGCTCCGGGGACTGCGGGTTCGCCCAACTTCGCGCGGCTCTCGACGGGCGGTCTCCCCGCTCACGCCGGGTGACAACCCGCACACCAAGCGGTAGCGAAAACGAAAAGATTCGGGTTATCCCCATTGCGCTGAGTGGTCGATCGGATACATGCTGCGGAAGGTTGTATCCAGCAACTGTCGTGCGGCCCGTGAGAGGGAGCCTGCTCCCGCCGCTGACTGGACCGAGGAGAACCGATGACCTTCCGCCCCCGCCCCCTCGTGCTCGCCACGCTGAGCTCGTTCGCCCTGGTCGCCGCCGCGGCCGGTGGCGCTGTCGCCGCCGTCGCCCCCGAGGGCGCGGCCGCCGTACCGCAGGTGAAGGCGCCGGCCGCCACCGACACCGACGGTGACTCCCTGCCCGACGCCTGGGAGACCAACGGCTACGACGCCAACGGCGACGGCGTCGTCGACGTGAACCTGCCCGCGATGGGCGCGACGCCGAACAAGAAGGACCTGTTCGTCGAGATGGACTACATGGAGGGCCGGCTCGCGAGCACCGCCGCCCTCGACCGGATCGTGCAGACCTTCGCGTCGGCGCCGGTCAGCAACCCCGACGGCAGCACCGGCATCCGTATCCACCTCGACGCCGGCTCCGCGCGCGGTACGGCGTACGACCTCGGCGGCGGCAACCAGGTGCCCTACGACAGCAACCTTCAGCCCGCCGAGGCGCAGACCGACGCGATCAAGGCGACGAACTTCGCCTCCGCGCGCAAGGCCGTCTTCCACTACATGCTCTGGGCCGACGACTACGACAACACCTGCAGCAGCGGCAACGCGTTCGCGATCCCGAACGACACGTTCATCGTGACGATGGGCCCGAAGTGCCAGTGGACCGTCACCGAGAACATGAACGTCGGCACCTTCATCCACGAGCTCGGGCACGACCTCGGCCTCAAGCACGGCGGCACCGACCACGTGAACTACAAGCCGAACTACCTGAGCGTGATGAACTACCACTTCCAGTTCGACGGTGTGCCGCGGACCAGCGGCCCGGCCTGGTTCAGCTACTCGAACTTCGCGCCGCCGTCGCTGAACGAGTCCAGCCTGAAGGAGTCGACCGGCCTCGGCAGCGCCGCGGCGAGCTGGAAGACCAAGTGGAAGTGCCCGAACAACACCACCCGGACCTCGGGCGCGGCCAACCTCGGCATCGACTGGAACTGCGACGGCGACACCGCCGACACCGCGTCGGCCGACATCAACCGCGACAACAGCCGGACCACGCTGACCACCCAGAACAACTGGGCCAACATCCAGTTCGGCGGCGGTGACGTCGGCGGCGGCGCGTCGCAGAACAAGGTGAAGACCCCGGCGCACGAGCTGAAGGAAATGACCGTGCACGAGTACCAGCACGAGCACTGAGTACGGCGAACGCGAGGTGGCTGATGCGGCAGGAACTCGCCGGACCTGCCGCTCAGCTGTCCGGGACACCTCACCCGTCCCCGTTACCGTTGACGGGTGAGTACCACCGAGCTGGCTGAGCAATTCCGCAACGAACTGATCGAGCTGCGCCGGGCGCTGCACCAGGCACCGGAGCTGGGGCTGGAGCTGCCGAACACGCAGGCGCTCGTCCTCGCGGCACTGCGTGATCTCGACCTCGAGATCACGCTGGGCGGCCAGCTGAGCTCGGTCACCGCGGTCCTGCGCGGTGCCGGCGACGGCCCGGCGGTCCTGCTCCGTGGCGACATGGATGCCCTTCCGCTGACCGAGCGGCTCGACCTCCCGTACGCCTCCCGGCACCAGGGCCGGATGCACGCCTGCGGTCACGACCTGCACACCGCGATCCTGGTGGGCGCTGCCAAGGTTCTGCACGCCCAGCGCGACCAGCTCGCCGGGGACGTGGTCTTCATGTTCCAGCCGGGCGAAGAGGGCTACGCCGGCGCGCGACTGATGATCGAGGAGGGTGTGCTCGACGCGGCCGGACAGCGAGTCGTCGCGGCGTACGGGCTGCACGTGCAGTCCACCGAGACGCCGCGCGGGCACTGGCGCAGCAAGGCCGGGCCGCTGATGGCCGCGGTCGGCCAGTTGGAGATCCGGGTTCTCGGTGCCGGCACGCACGGCTCGCTGCCGCACCGCGGCCAGGACCCCGTACCGGTGGCGGCGGAGATCGTGCTGGGCTTGCAGACGATGGTGACGCGGCAGTTCGACGTCTTCGACCCGGTGGTGGTGTCGGTCGGGCGCCTGGTCGCCGGGACGACGTCGAACATCATTCCGGCCGAAGCGAGTCTGGACGCCACCGTGCGGGCGTTCTCGGCCGCGACCATGGAGAAGGTGGAACGAGCGGCTCGGCAGCTGGCCGAGCACGTCGCCGCGGCGCACGGACTGACCGCCGAGGTGACCTTCACGCCCGGCTACCCGGTGGTGAACAACGACGCCGAGGAGTTCGCGCTGGCCCGGGACGCGGTCGTCGACCTGTTCGGAGCCGAGCGCTTTCACGAGTACGCGCACCCGACGATGCCGGCCGAGGACATGGCCTACGTGCTGGCCGAGGTGCCGGGCGCGTTCCTGCATCTCGGCGCGGCGGCCACCGACGACTGGGACAACGCTCCCGCGAACCACTCGCCGTACGCGGCGTTCGACGACTCCGTCGTACCCGAGGGGGCTGCGCTGCTGGCCGAGCTGGCTCGCCGCAGGCTGGCGCGCGGCTGATACCGGCCGGGACGACGAAGGGGCGCTCACCTGTGCGGGTGAGCGCCCCTTCGGCTTGCCTCAGGACAGCGAAGCGAGCGCGTCGTTCCAGGTCTTCGACGGCCGCATCGCGGCGGCGGCGAGCTCCGGGTTCGGCTGGTAGTAGCCGCCCAGCTCGACCGGGCTGCCCTGGACCGCGAGCAGCTCCTCGACGATGGTCTGCTCGTTGGCCGCCAGCGTCTCGGCGACGCCGGCGAAGGCCTTGGCCAGCTCCGCGTCGTCGGTCTGCTTGGCCAGCTCCTGCGCCCAGTACAGCGACAGGTAGAAGTGGCTGCCGCGGTTGTCGATGCCGCCGACGCGGCGGGTCGGCGACTTGTCCTCGTTCAGGAACGTCGCGGTCGCCCGGTCCAGGGTGTCGGCCAGGATCTGCGCCCGGGCGTTGCCGGTGGTCTGGGCCAGGTGCTCGAAGCTCGCGGCCAGCGCGAAGAACTCGCCCAGGCTGTCCCAGCGCAGGTAGTTCTCCTTCGCGAACTGCTGCACGTGCTTCGGCGCCGAACCGCCCGCGCCGGTCTCGAACAGACCGCCACCGGCCATCAGCGGCACGATCGACAGCATCTTCGCGCTGGTGCCGAGCTCGAGGATCGGGAACAGGTCGGTCAGGTAGTCGCGCAGCACGTTCCCGGTCACCGAGATGGTGTTCTCGCCGCGGCGGATCCGCTCCAGCGACAGCTTGATCGCGTCCACCGGGGCCAGGATCTTCAGCTCCAGGCCGTCGGTGTCGTGCTCGCCCAGGTACTCGTTGACCTTGGCAATGATCTGCGCGTCGTGGGCGCGGGTCTCGTCCAGCCAGAACACCGCCGGGTCGCCGGTCGCCCGGGCCCGGGTGACGGCCAGCTTGACCCAGTCGCGGATCGGCGCGTCCTTGGTCTGGCAGGCGCGGAAGATGTCACCGGCCGACACCGTCTGCTCCAGTACGGCGTTGCCGTCGGCGTCGACCAGCCGGACGGTCCCGGTGGTGGCGATCTCGAAGGTCTTGTCGTGGCTGCCGTACTCCTCGGCCTTCTGCGCCATCAGGCCGACGTTCGGGACCGAGCCCATCGTCGCCGGGTCGAAGGCGCCGTTGGCGCGGCAGTCGTCGAGCACGACCTGGTAGATCCCGGCGTAGCTGCTGTCCGGCAGTACAGCGAGGGTGTCGTGCTCCTGGCCGTCCGGGCCCCACATGTGACCCGAGGTACGGATCATCGCCGGCATCGACGCGTCCACGATCACGTCCGAGGGGACGTGCAGGTTGGTGATGCCCTTGTCGGAGTCGACCATCGCCAGCGCCGGGCCGGCCGCGAGCTCGGCGTCGAACGACGCCTTGATCTCGTCGCCCTGCGGGAGCCCGGCCAGGCCGTTGAGGATGCCGCCGAGGCCGTCGTTCGGGGTCAGGCCGGCGGCGGCCAGCTGCTCGCCGTACTGGGCGAAGGTGTTCGGGAAGAAGGCACGCACCACGTGGCCGAACACGATCGGGTCGGAGACCTTCATCATGGTGGCCTTCAGGTGCACCGAGAACAGCACGTCGTCGGCCTTGGCCTTCGCGACCTGCGCGGTGAGGAACTCGCGCAGCGGCGCGACGTGCATCACCGACGCGTCGACGACCTCACCGGCCAGCACCGGGACCGACTCGCGCAGCACCGTCGTGGTCCCGTCGTCGCCGGCCAGCTCGATCCGCAGCGTGCCGTCGGCCGGGATCACGACCGACTTCTCCGTCGAGCGGAAGTCGTCGGCGCCCATCGTCGCGACGTTGGTCTTGGAGTCGGCGGTCCAGGCGCCCATCCGGTGCGGGTGCGTCTTGGCGTAGTTCTTGACCGAGGCGGGCGCGCGGCGGTCGGAGTTGCCCTCGCGCAGCACCGGGTTCACCGCGGAACCCTTGACCTTGTCGTAGCGGGCCTGGACGTCCTTGTCGGCGTCGGTCTTCGGCTCGTCCGGGTAGTCCGGCAGCGCGTAGCCCTGGCTCTGCAGCTCCGCGATCGCGGCCTTCAGCTGCGGGATCGAGGCCGACACGTTCGGCAGCTTGATGATGTTCGCCCCGGGCGTCTTGGCCAGCTCGCCGAGCTCGGCCAGCGCGTCCGGGATCTGCTGCTCGGCGGTCAGGAAGTCCGGGAACAGCGCCACGATCCGACCCGCCAGCGAGATGTCCCGGGTCTCGACGGCGACCCCGGCCTGCCCGGCGTACGCCTGGATCACCGGCAGGAACGAGTACGTCGCCAGCGCCGGCGCCTCGTCAGTGTGGGTGTAGATGATGGTCGGGTCTGTCACCGTGTACTCCGCTCCCAGTGTGCCAACGTGCAGGGTGCCAAGAAGATGGCGCCCTCCACCTTAATGGCGCCACACCGTCACACCGGCCGCGGGTTTCGGTGACCTCGACCACCTCACCAGGGCGTGTACTGAGGGTGACGCCTCACACGATCGCCTGCTGGGCCGTTTCATCGGTGAACCCGGCGAGAGGAAGCGCGATGAACAACCGGCACACCGTGATCGGCACCAGCCTGGGGGACCTGACCTTGGTCGCCTCCGGGGAGGCGCTGGTGGGGGTCTACTTCCCGAACCACTGGCCGAGGCCGGAGGTGCTTCTCGGGGAGCGGGTCGAGGGTGACGAATTGCTGACGCAGGCCGCTGGGGAGGTGCTGGCGTACCTGGCCGGTGAGCGGATGTCGTTCGACGTGCCGATCAGGCTGCTCGGTGACGCGTTCCAGCGGCGGGTGTGGGGGCTGCTGGCCGAGATTCCGTACGGCGAGACCACGACGTACGGCGAGTTGGCCGAGCGGTTGGGGGACAAGGCGCTGGCTCGTGACGTCGGGCAGGCGGTGGGGCGGAACCCGCTGTGCGTGGTGCTGCCGTGTCATCGGGTGGTCGGCAAGGGCGGGAAGCTCACCGGGTACGCCGGAGGGCTGCGGCGCAAGCAGCTGTTGCTGGAGCTGGAGGAGCCGGTCGGCGCTCGGCTGTTTTAGAGCTGGGGCGTGTAGGCGCTGGCGGGCCAGGCGGCGAGGACCTTGGTTCTGAGGGTGGCGCCGAGGCGGGCGTAGAAGCGTTGGGCGGCTTCGTTCTCGACGCGCATGCCCCAGGTGATGGTGAGGCCGTCGGCCTGGCGGGCGAGTTCGAGCATCAGGAGGCGGCCGATGCCCGCGCTGCGGTGTCGTTCGCGGACGTACAGGTCGTCCAGGGCCAGGACGTCGCCGCCGGACCACAGGTGCAGGCGGCGTACGGCGGAGACGTAGCCGGCCGGTTCGCCGTCCTGCTCGGCGAGGAGGACGGTGACGGCGTCGTCGGCGAGGAGCTCTCGCCAGCGGGCGGCGGTGACGGTGACGTACTGGCCCTCGTCCTGGTGGTCGGCGATCTCGCCGATCAGGGTGCGGACGAGCTCGGCGTCGGCGGGGACTGCACGGCGGATGGTCGTGGACATGTCCAGCAGCGTACGGAGCCGGCCGGGTCAGAGGTGCTTGTTCGCCTGCAGGGTCGTGAGGGCCTGGACGGTGGCGATACCGCGCCAGTCGAGGGCCTGGCCGGGGGACCAGTGCAGGTAGTCGACGTCCCAGCCGCCGTCGTCGTGCTGGCCGGCCGCGAGGCGGTCGAGGTCGGCGTCGAGCTGGTCGGCGGTGAACAGTGCGCGGCTCGGCGTACCGGGGTGGGGCGAGAGCGTGATCGGGGTGATCTTCTCGTTCTCCGTGCCGCCCTCGACGGCGAGGCTGCCGGTGCCGTCGAGGGCCGGCCGGAAGCGCTCGATCGCCGCGGCGGCGCGGGCGGGATCCGGTACGGCGTCCAGGAAGTCGAGGGCGAACTTCACCGTGTAACCGCCGACGCCGTCGGCCTGCTCGAGCGCCGTCCAGCACCATTCGGTTGCCTTAGGCAACCACGGGTGAGTGGAGCCGGCCTGCCAGAGCTTGCCGGCGATCGCGTAGGTGAGGAAGCCGCTGTCCGGCGCCGGGACCATCCACGGTGCGCGCGGGAAGCCGTCGGCGCTCGGGAGGACGGTCGGTACGCCGCCGTCGGGGTTGGTGATCGTGGTCAGCCAGTCGCCGATCTCGCCGACCAGCGGGTGGTCGAGCGCATCGACGGCGGCCAGGACGTCGAGCGCGTGCAGGACGGCGGAGGTCTGGCTGCCCGGGCAGCGAACGTCGGGTTCGAGCGCGTGCCCGAAGCCGCCGTCGCTGGTTCGGTAGGCGACGAGCGCGTCGACGACCTGGTCGGCCGGGGCGCCGTGCAGCAGCACGGCGAGCCGGTGCCGGTCGATCAGTCGCGCGTTGGCGAGAACGAACTGTTCGGCTGCGGTGAGGTCGGTCATGGGTACGACGCTAGGCCCGGGCGGCCGGTGGGGTCTTTCAGGAATTGGACGTGCTTCGGGCCGCGGTGAGGGTGGCGTTCTTCAGGAGCTGGCCGTGCTTCAGGCTGCGGTGAGGGTGGCGTTCTTCAGGTACTGGCCGTGGTTCAGGCTGCGGTGAGGGTGGTGTCCTTCAGGCCGTGGTTCAGGCTGCGGTGAGGGTGGCGTTCTTCAGGTACTGGCCGTGGTTCAGGCCGCGGTCAGGGTGGCGTCCTTCAGGAACTGGAGGGGAGTCAGGCCGGTCAGCCGGCGGACCTCGTCGTTCATGTGGGCCTGGCTCGCGTAGCCGGCGGTGAAGGCACGGGTCGCGAGCGGGTCGTCGCCCGGCTGGGCGATCAGGCGGCGGAGGCGGGCGACGCGGGCGAGCATCTTCGGGCCGTAGCCGACGGCGTGCTGGAGGCGCCGGTTGAGCTGGCGCTCGCTGATGCCGAGGTCGGCGGCTGCTGCGGAGACCTTCGCGTCGGGCTCGGCGAGGCGCCGGGCCGCGGCTACCGCGAGCGGGTCGGGCGCTGCGCGGCGTTGGAGAACGGTCTCGGTGAGCACGCGGAGGCGCTGCGCGGGATCGGCGGCTTGAAGGGCTTCGGTGAGGTCGCGCCCGGCGGCGCCCCAGACCAGGTCGATCCCCACCCGAGCGTCGCGCAGCTCGGCGGCAGGCAGACCGAGTACGGCGCCAGCGGCACCGGGGCGGAGCCGAATGGCACAGCTTGTTTCAGCTGGGTCATCTGCTTCAGCGATCCAGGGACCGGTGTCTGGCCCGGCCACCACCAGCCCCGGCTCACTCCCGAGCCACACCAGATCCACGCACCCGTCCGGGATCACCCGCGTCGTCTTCCCCACCACCGGCTCGCTCTCCCACAGGCAGGCCACCAGCGGCTCCAGACCCACCGGAGCCCGGTACTCGCGGTAACCAGCCATGTCCTCGACCATAACGCTGCCCACCGACAACCGAAGAACAAGAGCATTAGCCTGACCACTCATCTACGAGAGGACCTGCCGATGCATCTCGACTACCCGATCCGGACCGAGCGCCTGGATCTGCGCCCGCATCGGCGCGAGGACCTCGACGACCTGCTGGCCTTCCACTCCGACCCGGACGTCGTCCGCTACGTCCCGTGGCCGGTGCGCGACCGCGCGCAGGTCGAGGCCGCGCTCGAGGTGAAGCTGGGGCAGGGCGAGCTGACCGAGCCCGGCCAGTGGCTCGTGCTCGCGATCGAGCTGCGGGAGACGAAGACCGTGATCGGCGAGGTCCTGCTCAAGTGGGCCAGCGAGACCGACCGCCAGGGCGAGCTCGGTTACGCGCTGAACACGGCGTACCACGGTCGTGGACTGGCCGCCGAAGCCGCTGACGCGATGCTCAGGATCGGGTTCGAGGAGCTGAAACTGCACCGCATCTACGCGCTGATCATCGACGGCAACACCGCCTCGGCCCAGCTCGCGACCCGGCTCGGCATGCACCAGGAGGCGCACCTCGTGCACGCCGCGTTCTTCAAGGGCGAGTGGATCGACGACCTGGTGTTCGCGATCCGCGAGGACGAGTGGCGAAGCCTCCCGGGCCACCAGGTGGACCCCGGGTGAAACGTTCGGGCCGCGTTCCCCGATAGACCCCAGAGAGGGGGCCCGGGGCAATGAAGATGACGGGGGAACCGGCCTGGCGGCTGATCGCGCTGCTGCGGCTGGTCGAGCGTGAGCCGGCCGAGCAGGTCGAGGCGAGCGGTGAGGACGTCGTACTGGACGCCTGGTTCGGGCCGAACTCGCCCGGATCGAGGTCGCCCAGGCCGTGGGCGTGCCTGCACCCGGCCCGGCGGTCCGAGCCCCCGACTTCCTGACCCTGATCTCCGACACTCGGCGTCATGGATTGACCACACCTGGTGTGGGCACTTGACTGGGGAGAAGGAGGTAGAGATGGCGGCTACGGGGTTCTTCGGTGGACAGCGCTATCGGATCGTCTGGACGGCCGTGGTCGGGTTCCTGCTGCTGGCCGGGGCCGGCGCCGCCGTCCTGCTGATCAGCCCGACCACCTGCCTGATGACGTTCGTGATGGGCGCGGGCACGGTCGGCTCGGTCTACCTCAGCGCAGGTCTCGCCGACGGCCGACCGGGCCGCCAGGTCGCGCGCCAGGTCGCCAAGTGGTCGCTGCGCTCCGGCGCGCTCGCGCTCGCCCTCTGCGGGTACGTCGTGACCGCCGGCTGGACGACGATCGCGCTGGTCGTCGCGGTCGCGGCGACTTCGCCGTACGTCGTGAAGCATCTCTGGACGCCGGCCTCGACCGTCGAGCAGTACTCCGACGAGGAGCTGTGCCTGGCCTGGTGCCTGAGCACCACCGCGCTGGAGTCGGCCGGGAGCGCCGACGAGCGGCTGGCGATCACCGCGACCCGCCTCAGCTACCTCGACGAGCTGGAGCGCCGCCAGCCGGAGTCCTTCACGGCCTGGATGGAGACGACGCCCGGGCCGGCCGCCGACCCGAGCGACTTCTTCGTCCGGACCGACCACCACACCTCCCCGGAGTAAGAATCAGTCCCGGAGTAAGAATCAGTTAAGCCGCCGTTCACCTTGTTCCGGGCCGGGCGGGCGGTCAGTAGCATCGTCCGGATGCCGGGGACGACGAGTGGCGGCGTGATCCAGCTCCGGGACCAGGTGGTCGTCGGACGGGACCCCCAGGACACGTACTTCTTCCTGACGATGCCGCGGAACGTGCTGCGCACCCATCCGCTGGTGGTGCACACCACCGGTGTCACCGACCGCTGCGCGGTCACCGGCGACCAGGTCACCCAGGTGCTGGCCAGCGGCGACGAGATGTTCTCCGCGACCTGGACCGTCGGCCGGGCCGACTGGGGCCGGCGCTGGACGGTCAGCACCGACCAGTACGGCTGGCGCGGTGTCGGCGCCGAGGTCGACTACCTGTTCGACCCGGTTGCCGAGGGCACCCGTCTGACCCGGGTGATGACGATCCGGCTCGCGCCCGGGCACCAGTCCTGCGCGGCGCTGCCGCAGTTCACCGACCGGTCGGTGCCGAAGCGCTTCCTGTCCAACGTCAAGCACCGGGTGGAAGCGGTCCGCGCCGCCTTCTCGTTCTGAGCGAGGGACTACGCGGTGGTCTTGATGATGTCCTTCAGGAGCTCCTCGGTCTCGCGCGGCGTGCCGGCGGCGACCGACAGGGCGTCCATCGTGATCACGTACTTGTCGAGGTCCTCGCGCTTGTCCAGGTAGACGGCGCTGGTGAGGTGCTCGATGTAGACGACGTCGGGCAGATCGGCCTCGGCGAAGCGAAGGATGCTGAAGGCGCCGCCGGTCGCGGCGTACAGGCCCTTGTCGAACGGGATGACCTGCAGCGTGACGTTGGGCCGCCGCGAGACCTCCAGCAGGTGCTCGAGCTGCTCCCGCAGTACGCCGGGGTCGCCGACGCCGCGGCGCAGGACCGACTCGTCGACAACGGCCCACAGCCGCAGCGGCCGCAGTCCGCGGGTCAGCACGGCTTGCCGCTCGATCCGCAACGTGACCAGTCGTTCGACCTCGGCCTGCGGCAGCGGCGCTTCGCTGTGGCCGAGCTGCGTGACGGCGCGGGCGTACCCGGCGGTCTGCAGCAGGCCCGGGATGAACTGCGACTCGAAGGTACGGATCATGTCCGCGGCGACCTCGAGGCCGAGGTAGGGGTGGAACCAGTTCGGGGTGAGGTCGTCGTAGCGCTGCCACCAGCCGGGGTTGTTCGCCTGCTGGGCGAGCTCGAGCAGCCGTTCGCGCTCCTCGGCGTCGTGCATCCGGTACAGCGTCAGCAGGTCGTCGACGTCGCGCGGCTTGAAGCCGACCTTGCCGAGCTCGAGCCGGCTGATCTTCGACTCCGACCCACGGATCGCCCAGCCCGCGTCACCGCGGCTGATCCCGGCCTCCTCGCGCATCCGGCGCAGGTGGGCCCCGAGCATGATCCGCAGGGCGGTCGGACCGCCCAATGCGCCCTGCTCCTCGGTCACCGCGATCCTCCCCAGTCGACTTCTCCCGCGACGTGCCCGCCGATCTTTGCACGTCCGGTCCGCCGATGGGGAGTCCGGACCCGCTACTGGGTGTGATATTTCCGCTCCGATGTGGATAGGCTGGGAACTTCAGCCGAATCTCCCCGAGTGAGGTCGCCGCATGTCCGATGCCACCAAGGCTCCGAGTTCCGTCCCGGTGGGTGTGGACACCACCAGGGCCAGTATCGCCCGGGTGTACGACGCCTTCCTGGGTGGCAAGGACAACTTCGAGGTCGACCGCGAGGTGCTGCGTGGGGTCCAGGCCGCCGCGCCGCAGGCCCAGGACCTGGCCTGGTCGAACCGGAACTTCCTGATCCGCTCGTGCCGGTTCCTGGCCGGCCAGGCGGGGATCACGCAGTACCTGGACTGCGGATCCGGTCTGCCGACCGCCGAGAACACCCACCAGGTCGTGCAGCGGATCCAGCCCAGCGCCAAGGTGCTCTACATCGACAACGATCCGGTGGTGCTCGCACACGGCCGCGCGCTGCTCGAGGAGAACGAGAACACGCTGTTCATCAGCGCCGACATCTTCGAGCCGGACGAGGTGCTGAGCAAGCCCGAGGTGCGTGAGTTCCTCGACTTCAGCCAGCCGATCGCCGTGATGCAGGCCGGCACGCTGCACCACTACATCGGCACCGAAGGTGCGCAGATCATGCAGAAGTACGTCGACGCGGTGGTCCCCGGGTCGTACACGGCGATCTCGCACTTCTTCGACCCGGAGACTCCGGAGCACACCGAGGTCGCCCAGCGGATGGAGGAGAAGTTCATCCACAGCCCGATGGGCAGCGGCAGGTTCCGCACCCGCAAGGAGCTGATGGAGTTCTTCCCCGGCCAGGAGCTGGTCGATCCGGGCCTGGTGCTCTGCGACGACTGGTGGCCGGACGGCCCGCGGCTCAAGCCGCTGAACCAGGTCGAGGAGTGCATCGTCGGCGCCGTCGGCCGGAAGGTCTGAGTTCTACGACGTCTCCGACACCAGTACGGCGGTGGTGCCGGGTTCCAGGGCGCGGAACAGGTGCGGGAGGTCGCCCGGGTAGGCGATGTAGTCGCCCGGACGCAGCTCGACCGGCTCTTCGCTGAGCCCGACGAGGGCGCGTCCGGTGCTCAGGACGACGTGCTCGATCGTCCCGGGCATGTGCGGGTCGGACTTGCGGCCGGGGCCGGGGGAGATCGTCAGCCGGTAGATGTCGCGGCGGGCGTTCGGCGGGCAGGACGCGACCAGGGTCGCGCTGTAGTCCGCCTGCTCGGAGCGGATCGCCGGGCCCTCGTCGGCCCGGATCACCTGGACCTTCGGGCGCGGCGGGTCGATCAGGTCGCCGAACTGGATCTCCAGCGCGACGCAGAGCGCCCAGAGCGTCTCGACGCTCGGGTTGCCGGTTCCGGACTCCAGCTGCGACAGCGTCGACTTGGCGACGCCCGCTCGTTTGGCGACCTCGCTCAGCGACAGGCCGGTCCGGGCGCGTTCCCGGCGCAGCGCGCCCGCGATCACATCGAGTGGTGCCTTGGCGTCCAACGGTGTTCGCTCCAAGAGTGTTCGCTCCATCGGTCCATGCGTTCGACTTGACGAACGCCGTACGGTCTGTTCATCATAAAACCCATGCGTTCGATCTGGCGAACACTCGACCCGGGACTGGCCCGCGACATCGCGCTGGTCTGCCTCGCCGACGGCGTCGTCGGCCTCTCGTACGGCGCGATCAGCGTCGGCGGCGGGCTCAGCCTGTGGGTGCCGGTGGCGATGTCGCTGCTGGTCTTCGCGGGCGCGTCGCAGTTCCTGTTCGTCGGGATCGTCGCCGCCGGTGGCTCGCCGATCGCCGCGACCATCGCGGGGCTGCTGGTGAACAGCCGGCACGTCGCGTTCGGGCTCGCGGTCAGCGACGTGATCGGCGGCGGCTGGCGGCGGATCCCGGGATCGCACCTGATGACCGACGAGAACGTCGCGTTCGCGCTCGGGCAGGAGGAGCTGCGGCACAAGCGGGCGGCGTACTGGCTGTGCGGGATCGGGATCTTCGTCTGCTGGAACGCCGGGGTGGTGATCGGCGCGCTGGCCGGGTCGGTGATCACCGACACCGACGCGTTCGGGCTCGACGCGGCGTTCCCCGCCGTGCTGCTCGCGCTGGTGCTGCCCGCTCTGAAAGACAGAGCGACCCGTACGGCGGCGCTCGTCGGCTCGGTCGTCGCGCTGGCGGCGACACCGTTCCTGCCCGCCGGTCTGCCGGTGCTGCTCGCGCTGGTCGGCCTGCTCTTCTACCGACCGATCAAGACTCTGGAACCCGCCTGATGGACAACCCCGCCCTGGTTCTCGCCGCTCTGCTGATCCTTGCCGCAGGCACCTTCGCGCTGCGGGTCGCCGGGCCGTTGATGCGCGCTCGGTTCGAGTTGTCCGAGCGGGTGCAGCAACTGCTGTCCACCGCTGCGGTGGTGTTGCTGGCGGCACTGGTCGCGACATCGGCGTTGACGGCCGGGCACTCGCACGCCGGGGTCGCGCGGCCACTCGGCGTACTGGTTGGTGGGGTTCTGGCGTGGCGCCGAGCGCCGTTCGTGCTGGTCGTGGTCGCAGCCGCGGCTACTGCCGCGGGGCTTCGGCTGCTCGGCGTTCCCTAGAGCACCTGCTGCAGACAGGTCTCGAGCCGGTCCTGCAGTACGCCGGGCGTCAGGTCGGTGCGCCCGAGATCGCGCCACGGGCCCGCGACCTTCTCGGCGTCCGGGGCGAAGCCGAGCGCGTCGAGGACCTGCCAGTGCCGGAGCTCTCCAGAGAGCTGCCCGCCTGCGGCGACGTAGTGGTCGGCGAAGCGCAGGCCGACCTCCGGGCCGTGCAGCAAGGCCAGCGCCGTCGAGCAGTGCGCGACATCCAGGTCGGCCGGTCCCCAGGAGGTCTCGACCCAGTCGACGACGCCGCTGACCTGGTCGCCGTCGAAGAGCACGTTGCCGGGATGGAAGTCCCGGTGCAGCAGCACCCCGTCGTACGGCGGAAGTTCGCGCGCGACGACCTCGACGGCGCGGGCCCAGACCTCGGGACGGTTGGTTGCCTCGGGCACGCGGACCTGGCCGGGGACGACCCAGACCTGGAACTCGCGCGGCCGGGGATCGATCTGGACGCGGTGGATCGCGACGAGTTGCTCGGCGAGCTCGGTCGAGCGGTCGGTGTGGACGTCGACGGCGCCGGGCAGCAACGACATGACGAGGGACGGCGCCTCGCCGGACGAGCCGGTGGAGTCGACCGCCAGCAGACGCGGCGCCGGGACGCTGCCGACGTCGGCGAGGGCGCGGAGCATCCCGGCCTCGCGGTCGAGCAGACCTTCCGCGTGCCGGCGGAAGAATTCGGTCACGAACGAGCGGACCACGACCTCCCGCCCGTCGACGAGCCGGACGCGGCGCATCTCGGACGTCCAGCCGCCGCGCAACGGGGTCACCGTGTCGACGCCGCTGCCGGTCTGCTCGCTCACCCAGCGCAGGATTCGCTCCACGCTCCGCACCCTACGGACGCACCGGGTCCGCTGCCCGCACTGGTCGCGACCTCGGCGTTGACTGCCGGGCACTCGCACGCCGGGGTCGCGCGGCCACTCGGCGTACTGGTTGGTGGGGTTCTGGCGTGGCGCCGAGCGCCCTTCGTACTGGTCGTTGTGGCGGCCGCGGCGACCGCGGCTGGGCTTCGGTTGCTCGGCGTGCCCTAGAGCACTCGCCCTTTCGGGCAAAACGCCTGGAAGGGGTCCTCCGGCGGGTTAGCGTGCGGGTATGACGAGCTACTACCCCGGGGCACCGGTGGCGCCGAAGCGGACCCTGACCTGGGTCGCGGTCGGTTGCTTCGTGCTCGGGATCGTGCTGAGCGGGTTCTTCGTGATCCGCGTGGTGCGGAACCTGCCGGAGGCCCCGACCCGGGTCGACGGCGGGTCGGTGCTGCTCACCTCCGACGGGCTGACCGTCTACTCGACGGTGCCGGCGCTGATCCCGCCCTGTACGGCGAAGGACGCGTCCGGCGCCGACATCCCGCTGGAACGGGTGAAGGGTTCGCAGCAGATCACGCTGAACGGCGACACCTGGTACGTCGTCGCGCAGTCGGTCCGCAAGGTCCCGGCCCAGGAGGTCGTGGTCGCCTGCGACACCGCGGACACCGGCGGCACCTTCTACGCCGGCCCGAAGCTCGCCCTGGCCTCGCTGGTGGGGTCGGTGCTGCTGGCGATCGGCTCGTTCGTCCTGCTCTTCCTGATCGGCATCGTGCTGATCGTCGTCGACACCGTCCGCCGCCGCCGCGCGAGAAAGGCAACCATGGCTCAACCCGGCCCGAACAACCCCCCGACCCAGGCCAACACGTTCCCGACCTTCGGTCAGAACGGCGTCGACCCGGACTACCCGGTCCCGCCCGCCGACGAACCGCGCGGCTACCACCCGCACGGCGGCCCCGGCACCGGCAACGACGGCGTCGACCCCGACTACCCGGCCCCGCAGCCGTCCCCGCCGGACCCGATCTCCGACGGCGTCGACCCGGACTACCCGGCGCCTCCGATCGAGACCGACGGCGTCGACCCGGACTACCCCGTTCCGCCCGCTGAGACGGACGGCGTGGACCCGGACTACCCGGCCCCGCCGCCGAAGTAGGTCGCGATCCAGTAGTACTCGAACGCCTCGAAGCGGACCTCCGAGCCCAGCGCCCGGAGGTCCGCTTCGACGTTCCCGTCCCGCGGGAAGTTCTTCAGCACCTCGTACGCCGACCCGTCGCCCAGCCGCCGCGTCTGAAAGGTGTCGTCGCCGACCGAGCGGATCGGCGTACTGCTGCCCTCGACGTACAGGTTGTCGACGAGCACGACCCGAGGCGCCCGCCGCCCGAGCCGCCGCACGAAGTCGACCGCCTCGGCCCGCGGCACGTGCGACCAGAAGAACCCGGCGAACACCAGGTCGTACTCTCCGCCAAGGCGATCCAGCTCGGCGACATCGACCGCCTGGAACGCGACGTCGCCGTCGTACGCCCGCTCCCGAGCCACCGCGAGCGTCTCCTCGGCCAGGTCGGTCGCCAGCACCGACCGTGCGGCCGGCGCCATCACCTCGGTCCAGTACCCCGTCCCGGCCGCGACCTCGAGCACACGCAGCCCGTCCACCAGCTCGACCACCGCCGACCGCAACCGGCGGAGGTCGTCCTGGCGTTCGGGCTTCGCGTACACCGCGTCGTACTCGCGGGCGCGCCGCCGGTAGTACTCGGTCAGGTCGTCCATCGCAGAACCTCCGTCGTCGTCCGCGGAGGCCCGGAGGGACCCAGACATCAGAACCTAGGCGTCAGGAACCCACCCCGGCAACGGATTTCGGTCGCAGCAGGAACGCTCCGACGTACAACAGGGCCGCGATGATGATCAGGCCGTCGAAGCCGATCAGCAGGGCGGCGTACTCGAGGCAGCCGCCCAGCAGAGCGCCCAGCAGGTTGGCGCCGAAGCTGGCGGTGCTGTCGGCGGTGTCGGTGAAGCGCTTGGCGAAGATGACGTTCGCGGCGAAGATCGGGAGGAACGCGATCAGCACCGCGACGATCGCGCGCAGGCCGATCGGCATGCCGAGCAGCCAGCTGTCGGGGAAGATCCAGCTCAGCAGCAACCCGCCGAACAGGACGACGTACATCGTCTTCAGGGGTGGGGTTTTGAAGCGTCTGGTGACTTCGACGGCCGCGAGGACGGCGACCAGGACGCCGGCGAAGACGATCGCATTGACGACCCAGGTGGTGCCGAAGAGCAGCGCGAAACCGGTGATCGACTTCGTCTCCAGGAGCATGAAGCCCGCGCCGAGCAGGAACAGGTCGGTGTACGGGCGCATCCGCCGGTACGACGAACCGCCGCCCGCGATCCCGACGCCGATCAGACCGGCGACCAGGATCAGCCCGAGCGTCACCAGGTACAGCGACGGGATCCGGTCCGTGAACAGGTACAGGAACGGCCGGTTGTCGGTCGCCGGCGGCGGAGTCGTCGAGGTCGCGCCCGCCCACTCCGCGCCGCAGGCCTGGTCGGCCGGCGTCAGCCCGACCGTGACGACGGCCTGCTGCAGATCGTCGCCGACCTTGTCGACGCACGGCTTGTGCCCGAACGCCTTCTGCGCCGTCGACGCGAGCCGGTCGATCAGCCAGGTCTCGCGGTAGTAGTTGTACATCGCGAACGCGCCGCCCGGCGCCAGGTGCTTCTGCGCGCTCTTGAACGCCTGCTCGGTGAACAGGTAGCTCTCCAGCCGCAGCGAGCTCGCGCCGTTGACCAGCGTCAGCGAGTCCGGCAGGGCCAGCAGGATCAGATCGTACTTCTTGTCGGTCCGCGACAGGAACGCGCGCCCGTCGTCGATGTGCGAGGTGACGCGCGGGTCCTGGTACGGGTGGTCCGGGTGCTGCTCGCGGCCGATGTCGCGCAGCTTCGGGTCGATCTCGACCGCGTCCACGTGCTTGGCACCGTTGCGCAGGGCAACAGCCACGTCGGTGCCGGAGCCGGCGCCGATGATCAGCACGTTCTCCGGGTTCTTCTTCGCGGCACGCTCGTACGGCAGCCCGTACTGCGGCTCCCACTGCAGCCGCTTCTCGGCCGGGATCGCCTGCTGGTGCGGGACGCCGTTCACCTTGATCGTCAGCAGCGGCGTGCCCTCGTACGTCGAGGAGGAGGTCTGCACCTTGTAGTACGGCGACCAGCTGTTGTCCGGCCGGGTCGACTCGTGCAGCAGCACGCCGAGCATCACCAGCAGCGGCGTCGCGACCAGCGCGCCGCTCAGCGCGGCCGCGGTCGCCTTCTTGCCCGGCACCATCAGCGCCAGGAACCCGATGGTGACCAGCAGTCCCCACCAGATCGGCGGCGCGCCGAGGAACGACAGCAGCGTGAACGTGACGATCCCGGTCAGGCTGCCGATCAGGTCGTACCGGTACGCCGTCAGTCGCGGCAGCTCGGTGAAGCAGCGGCCGACCAGCTCGGCCGGGCCGGCCAGGATGACGGCCGCGGCGACGAAGATGATCGGCAGGATCACCCAGACCGGCGGTCCGGTGGTGTCCAGGCTGGTGAAGTAGATGACGCTGTCGCCGGAGCGGTTGACGGTGACCGGTTTCCAGGCGATCACCAGGACGAGCAGGCCGAGCATGATCGGGGAGTAGTACGGCAGCCGCTTCGCCTTCCCGGCGCGCAGGATCCCGATCCCGATGCCGAGGAACGAACCGAGCAGCACGAAGTTGGAGAAGTAGCTGAGGTGGACCACGTTCGAACCGGTCCAGCGGATCAGCGCGAGCTCCAGGAACAGCATCAGCGCGCTGGCCGCGACCAGCCGGGGTTTCACCCCGATCGGGCTCTGCCAGCGGTTCGGTTCGGCCGTACGAGGGGTTGACGAGTCGACTGCCATGCGTCGGCACCTTACCCACGCATGTGGCGCGCGTCACCCCTCGTACGGCAAACGCAGAGGGGTGTCGGCCGCCTCCCCGCCTACTGCGCGGCACTCGGCGCTCGCTACGGCGGGGAGACGACCGACACCCCTACCGGCGAGTCGGCTTCACCAGCTGGCAGCCCGACTTGTTCAGGTCGATCGTGCGGCTCGCGGTCAGGCAGGTGTAGAGCCACCAGGTCTGCTGCCCGTACGCCGCGCCCTGGTCGACGGTGACGTTGCCGTTCGCATCCACCTCGCACGGGTTGTTCACCGTGCAGCGGGCGCCGTCCTCGTTGCCGGTGTTGTTGACGCCGATCACCTCACCGGTCGTGGTGCTGACCACCGGCGATCCCGACGTACCGCCGATCGTCTCGCACCCCGGCTGCAGGTACTTGATCGAGCTCTTCCAGGTCCAGTCGCCCTCGCGCAGCGTGGGGATGGTGGCCTGCACCGAGCAGGTGTAGATGCGCTTCCAGTACCCCGACACGACCGCCATCCCGGCGCCGTTGGCCGGGCCCTGCTTGGCCAGCGTCAGCGGCGTCACGTTGAGCCGGGTCTTGATCGCGTTGTAGGTCTCGTTCACCTCGTACACGATCATGTCGGTCTTGGTCATCGTGCCGTAGAGGATCCGCGACGCGCGGACCGTGCCGGCGTTGCTGGCGTCCGGGCGCAGCAGCGTGATCGAGCGGCTCGACGCGCGGTTCACCAGCACGACGCCGGGGTTGAGGAAGCCGCCTTCGTAGCAGTGCCCGTTGGTGAGCACCATCGCCTTGTCGGTGCCGGCGGACTCGGCGTACCGGACGAGCGAGGCGGAACAGTTGCTGAGCTTGGCGATGCCGACGTAGTCGGCCCCCGGAGCGGCGGCCTTCGCGGGGGCCGCTGACGGTTCGGCGACCTCCACCGCATGGGCCTGGCTGCCGCCGAGCAGCACGGCGCTGCAGGCGAGAGCGGAAACGAGAACGGAGCGGACGAGTTTCATGGGCGGTGATCCTTTGTCCTCACGGGTGTCCGCGCGCTGGGCGGTTGCGGACAGGGCGTAGTTGCCCTGGAACTCTTCGTATCCGAAGATCATCCGCCGAAACCATCACGAACGCGTCAAACCTGCCGATCCGGGGGCGGGCGCAGGGGTTTCCCTCCGCACCGGCAACCATCCACCACCCCGGCGGACACCTCCGGGTATGCGTTCACGACAACGACTGATCGTTCTGCTCGCCCTCGCCCTCCTCCCACTCACCGGTACGACGGCCACCGCGGCACCGACCCCCACCCCGGCGTACGCCGAACCCCAGCAAGCGTTCCGGACCGAGCTTCCCGGACGGCAGGCCGGACAGCGGCTCGATCCGACCGAGGCACCCGGCACACTCGCCCGCCGCTTCCAGGAGGCCACCGTCCCGCTGACCCTCAGACACCTCGATCGAACCGGCGCGCTCGCGTCCGGCGCGCGGACCACCGTCGCCGCCCTCGACGGAACCGTCAACGGTGCCGTCGACGTCGGCACCGGCGAGGTCACCGTCGACCTTCCGCCGGGCCGGTACGTCGTGGTCAGTTTCGTCCCCACCGGCACGACGACGAGCATCCTGGTCCAGCCGCTGCTCGACCTGACCGCCGCCACGACGCTCGCCCTCGATGCCCGCCGGGCCCGGCCGTTCGGCGTCCAGATCGAGGATCGCGCCGTCGCCTCGTCGATGGCCGCGCTGTACTTCACCCGTCGCGCCGACGACGGATCGGCCCTGTGGTTCGACTACCCGGCCGACAGGCTCGGTTCGCTGTACGCCGCTCAGCTCGGCCCAGCGGTCGCGACCGGCGAGGTGACCTCGAGCCTGATGACCCAGTGGGCGGTGCCCGGCAGCACCGGGGATTTCGCGCAGACGCCGGTCACCTACACCACGATGGACACCGTCCGCGGCGCGTTCTTCACCGGGCTCGACCGCTTGGTGCAGCCGAGGAGTCTGGTCCCGTTCGAGTCCCGGCTGTCCACGACCGGCCCCGGGAACACCACCAGCAAGTCGACGACCGTGCTGGCGCCGGAGATGCGGGGCCACTGGAGCAAGGGGTTCGCCGGGACGGGACACCGCACGGTGACCGAGTACGTCGAGCCCGGCGCCGAAGTGCTCGAGCAGTTCCAGGAGCGGGATGGCGCCGGGATGGACAGCGCTCTGGTCACCGCGCAGAACGGGACGATCAGCCGAACGGCCGAGCCCGGCCGGCGCTACGTGACGCGCTGGAACAACGCGGTTCTCGCACCGTCGGTGCCGGAAGGCTCGGCGGTCCGGTACGGCAACCTCTTCAGCGCCCGGTTCGGCCTGTACGACGACGCGGCCGGCCACTCGGGATGGGGAATGGACACCGAGGCCGCGACCAGGCTGTACCGCGACGGTCGCCTGGTGGCCGAGACGACCAGCCCCGGGAACATCGGGCGTGGTGTGGAGGTCGAGCCCGGCAGGGCGTCGTACCGGTTGGAGAGTGAGGTCGTCCGCAACGCTGCCGCGCGCCGATCGACGCAGGTGAAGGCGGTCTGGACCTTCGACTCGGACACGGCGAGCGAGGAGGGGGAGAACCTGCCGTTGTGGTCGATCGGCTACCAGCCGGCGGTCGACGCGGCCAACGACGTCCGGCGGACGCCGGTCACGCGGCTCCCGTTCACCGTGACGGCACAGCCGGGAGCGACGGTCGGCAACCTGGGCGAGCCGGTCGTCGAGCTCTCCGGAGACCAGGGCAGGACGTGGCGGAGAGCGACCGTTGTCACGCAACGCAACGGCTTCCTCGCGATCGCCGCGACACCGCCGGGAGCCGCGATCTCCTTGCGGGCCAAGGCGACCGACTCCGCCGGCAACGCCGTCGAGGTGACCGTGCTGGACGCGTACGGGCTGCGCTGAGACCTACGTTACGAAGGCGTCGACCCCCGCAGGTCGGCGCCTTCGTGGCGCGTTTGGGCTGTTACTCTCCGACTCGGAATCCGCCCAGCCCGAACCATCCCCCTGCCCCGTACGTCGTACGAAGTGACCCTGGGGGGAACAGGAGGTGGATGTGATGCGGCCCGAGAAGCCGGAGCTGCAGAATCTCAGCGAGCCGGTCCGGTTCAAGCGGGCGCTGGCGCTGCTGCTGATGACGCTGGTCCTGCCCGGATCGGCGCAGATCGTGGCGGGCAGCAAGAAGGCGGGCCGGGCGGCCTGGCGGGTGATCGCGGGGATCGTCGCGATCGTCGTGTTCCTGGTGCTGCTGTCGCTGGTCTGGCGGTCCGGGACGATCAACCTGATCGTGTCGCCGACCACGCTGCGGATCGTGCAGATTCTGCTGGTCCTGCTGGCGATCGGGTGGGCCGCGCTGTTCGTCGACGCCTACCGGCTCGGCCGTCCGCTGACGCTGGAACGCAACCACCGGCTGACCGCGAGCATCGTGGACGGCGTACTGGTGGTGCTGGTGATGACCGTGCTGATCTGGAGCTCGACGATCGTGTCGGCGCAGCGCGACTTCGTGGCCAGTGTGTTCGGCAGCGGCGAGAAGTCCAAGGCGGACAAGGGCCGCTACAACGTGCTCCTGCTCGGCGGGGACTCCGGGGCCAACCGGATCGGCGTACGGCCGGACAGTCTGACGCTGGCCAGCATCGACGCCGACACCGGGCGGACCGTGCTGATCGGCCTGCCGCGGAACATGGCGAAGGTGCCGTTCCCGGAGGGCACCGAGATGGCCAAGCAGTTCCCGAACGGTTTCGAGTGGGACGGTTGCGGCCACGACTGCTACCTGAACGGCGTCTACACCTGGGCGATGGGCCACAAGCAGCACTTCCCGGGCGTGAAGGAGCCCGGGCTGGTCGCGACCCAGCAGGCGGTCGAGGGACTGACCGGGCTGAGGGTCAACTACTACGTGCTGATCGACATCGCCGGCTTCCAGCACCTGCTCGACGCGGTCGGCGGGATCACCGTCGACGTCGGCAAGAAGGTACCGATCGGCGGCATCGGCGGGCCGATCAAGGGCTACATCAAGCCCGGTAAGGACCAGCACCTCGACGGGTACCACGCGATGTGGTTCGCTCGCTCCCGGGCCGGGGCCAGCGACTACGAGCGGATGACCCGGCAGAAGTGCGTGATGACCGCGATGCTCAACCAGCTGTCGCCGCAGAAGGTGCTGACCAAGTTCCAGGGCATCGCGTCGGCCAGCAAGGAGGTGGTCCAGACCAACATTCCGTCGGGTGAGCTCGGGACCTTCACCGACCTCGCGCTGGACTCCAAGAAGCTTCCGGTGTCATCCTTCTCGCCGGTCCCACCGCTGATCAAGACCGGTGACCCCGACTTCGGCCTGATCCGGACGAAGGTCGCCGAGGCGGTCAGCAAGTCCGAGGCCCTGGACAAGGGGGCCGACGACGGGGACGGTAAGAAGTCGGACACACCGAGTAGCGTGTCTCCCAGCAAGAAACCCAGCAAGACCCCGACCAAGCCATCCACCGACGTCGACGACGTCGCACAAGTCTGTAAGGCCTGACCTGAAGATGCTGTCCAACTGGCCCCCGGTCTCCGTCGTGATGCCCGTGCTGAACGAGGAACGCCACCTCGAGGAGGCGGTCGGCCGCGTTCTCGACCAGGAGTATCCCGGCGAGTTGGAGGTCGTGCTCGCGATCGGCCCGAGCAAGGACCGGACGCAGGAGATCGCCGACCGGCTGGCCGCGAGCGACCAGCGGATCACCATCGTCCCGAACCCGACCGGCAAGACGCCGGCCGGGCTGAACGTCGGGATCGCGCACGCCCGGCACGACATCGTCGTCCGGGTCGACGGGCACGGCGTACTGACCCAGGGGTACATCACCCGTGCGGTCGAGGTGCTGGAGGAGAGCGGCGCGGACAACGTCGGCGGCGTGATGGCGGCCGAGGGGCGTACGCCGTTCGAGATGGCCGTCGCGTGTGCCTACCGGTCGCGGCTCGGGCTGGGCGCGTCGACGTTCCACCAGGGCGGCAAGGCCGGACCGGCCGACACCGTGTACCTCGGGGTCTTCAAGCGGACGGCGCTGGAGCGCGTCGGCGGCTTCGACGAGTCGATGCACCGCGCCCAGGACTGGGAGCTGAACTACCGGATCCGCAAGACCGGCGGGCTGATCTGGTTCAGCCCCGATCTGTCGGTGACGTACCGGCCGCGCTCGTCGCTGTCGGCGGTCGCGAAGCAGTTCTTCCACACCGGCCAGTGGCGCCGCGAGGTGATCCGCCGGCACCCGGAGACCGCCAACAAGCGCTACCTGGCCCCGCCGGTCGCCGTCGGCCTGCTCGCCGTCGGCACCATCCTCGGCATCGTCGGCCTGATCGTCGGCAGCCCGATCCTCGACCTGGGCTTCGTCATCCCCCTCGGCTACGCCCTCGCCGTCGTCGCCGGCTCCGCCATGGAAGGCCGCTACCTGCCCTGGAAGGCGCTCTTCTGGCTCCCCGGCGTCATCGCCACCATGCACGTCTCCTGGGGCCTCGGCTTCATCGTCGGCCTCCAGGAAAAGCCGGCCGGCCCGGCCCTCACCACCCCGGGCCCGGCCTGACCGTCGTACCGAGCCCGCCGGCCGACCGGCTGGCGGAGCTCGACCGGCTGCTCGCTGTCCACCTGCCGGCGAAGCGCCAACTCAACGCGGGCGCCTCGCCGGAGGAGATCCGGTCCACGTTCGACCTGCTCGACGTCGCGCCGGCATTGGCGGCCGAGCAGCTCTACAGCTGGCACAACGGAATCACCTGGCAGCGCGGTGATCGGCCGCTGTACCTGTTTCCACGCTTCTGGCAGTTCCTCCCGTTGCAGCGAGTCCCCGAGGAGGCGCCGTTCGCCCGCAGTTGGTGCCGGGAGCAAGCGGGCGTTGACGGTCTGCCGTTTGCGATCGACGGCGGCGGCGCGTTCCTGGTCGCGGAGTCCGGCGACGAAGGGTTCGTCTGGGAGGCGTGCTCGGACTACGTGGAGCCCTGCGAGGAAGGTTCCCTGGCAGATCTGATCGAGGTCACCTGCCAGGCGCTGCGGGGTGTGCACCGGGAGTACCGGGCCGAGTTTCTCGAGCGCGGGATGGACTGGGGCGAGATCGGCTAGCGCCGCGTCATTGTGGACTCGTAGCCGCCTCCGCCCGGGTAGATCCAGTTGCCTGACATCACCTGGTCGTTGTCGGTGAAGGTGCCCTCGAAGTACGCCGGGCTGCCCTTCGGGCCGCCCCAGATGGTGAGCTTGTCGCCGTCCAGCTCGTAGGTGTAGTCGAGGGTGTTGCCGGTGGAGTCGTAGAAGCGGGAGTGGACGTCGGCGCTCGGGGGTTCGCCGAACGGGCGGAGGTTGCCGATGATCTCCAGGCCGTGGATCTGCCGGCCGTACTGCGTGAGCTCGACGGTTTGCAGGAGGAAGTAGCGGCCGTCCATCCAGTCGTACTTGACGACGCCCTCGGCGCCGCCGGTGACGGTCCACTCGCCGACCAGGCGGTCGAGGGCCTGCAGGCCGGCGGTCGGGGCTGGGGGCGTGTGGTTCTCGGTCATGGAAGGTCTCCTCTGGGGCTGGTGCGCAGCTCTTGCGTACTCATGGCCACCTCGGAGCTGCCAGGGGTGCTTCAACATCTCAGCGAATGTGACGTGGGTCATATCGAAGCGATGTTGAAGCAGGCCCGACGGCAGCGAGGTAGCGGTGACCGACCGACCCGAGGAGCACCTGATGACCACTCTCACCGCCACCCGACCGACCCAACTGCTGACCGCCGCCGCCATCGCCGGGCCGTTCTTCTACGCCGTCGCGATCGCCCAGATGCTGACCCGTGACGGCTTCGACCTGCGGGTCCACCCGATCAGTCAGCTGGCCACTGGATCACTCGGCTGGATCCAGATGATCAGTTTCGTACTCACCGGCCTGGGCGTGATCGCGCTCGCCGTCGCCCGGCGCAGACTGATCACCGAGGGCACCGGCCGCCGCGCGGTCCCGCTCTTCCTCGGGATCTTCGGCGCCGGGTTCGTGCTCGCGGGACTGTTCCCGATGGACCCGCAGTACGGCTTCCCGACCGGTGCACCCGAGGGCGCGGCAGCGATGTCCTGGCACAGCGTCGTCCACTCGATCGGCGCCGTGGTCGCCTTCACGGCGCTCGCGGTCGCCTGCATCATCCTGGTCGTCGACGCGGTCCGCCGCCGGGCGACCAGGGCGGCGATCGGCCACGGGTTCGTCGCGCTGGTGATGCTGCTGCCCATGTCGCCGACCGAGTCGAGCCTGCAGATCGCCTTCAATGGGTTGGTGGCCTTCACCTGGACCACCCTGTACGCCGTACAGCTGAACCGGAGGACCCGATGAAGTTTCTGGTGCTGAGCTACACCCCGGCCGACAGCTGGGACGGCGCGACGGCGGACGTGCCGTCGGAGGAGGCGCTGGCGGCGTTCGCGGCATACCAGGTGTTCGAGAAGGAGCTCCGGGAGACCGGCGAGTTCGTCACCAGCGAGGGCCTCGGGCACCCGGTGGTCTCGACGACCGTACGGAAGACCGGCGCGGGCGTGGTGGCGACCGACGGGCCGTTCGCGGAGCTCAAGGAGGTGCTGGCGAGCTTCGCGGTGATCGACTGCGTGAGCCTGGAGCGGGCGACCGATATCGTGAAGCGGATGGTCGACGTGCTGGGCGAGCCGATGGAGATCCGGCCGATCATGGGCGACGACTTCGCCGGCTGAGATGGAGCTCGAGGAGCTGTTGCGCGCCGAGGCGCCGCAGGTGCTGGGCGCTCTCGTACGCCGCTTCAGCCGCTTCGCCGAGGCCGAGGACGCGACCCAGGAGGCCCTGCTGGTCGCGTCCCGGCGCTGGCCGGTGGACGGCGTACCGGACGATCCGCGGAGCTGGCTGATCCGGGTCGCGTACCGGCGGATGGTCGACCTGCTGCGCTCCGAGCAGGCCGACCGGCGCCGCGAGCAGGAGGCGGCCCAGGCCGCCGCTCACGCGCAGGTCCAGGCCGTCCGGACGGCTGGGGCCGACGGCGACCCGGCCGGCTCGGCGCCGTGGGGCGCGGACCAGGACGACAGCCTCCTGCTCCTCTTCCTCTGCTGCCACCCGGCGCTCTCCCCGCCGTCCCAGGTCGCCCTGACCCTGCGCGCCGTCGGCGGCCTGACGACGGCCGAGATCGCCCGCGCGTACGGCGCGGCCGAGCGTTCGATGTCGACCCGGATCAGTCGCGCCAAGCAGACGCTCAAGGAAACCGGCGCCCGGTTCAGCGCGCCGACCGACGCGGGGGATCGCCGACGCGCAGCCGGTGAGCGTGCGCAGGACGAGCGGATCGCGGCCGTCATGCACGTGCTCTACCTGATCTTCAACGAGGGCTACACGGCCACCGGCGGCGATCAGCTGGCCCGCGCAGATCTCACCCAGGAGGCGATCCGCCTCACCCGCATGCTGCACCGCCTGCTGCCCGGCGACGCCGAGGTCACCGGCCTGCTGGCGCTGATGCTCCTGACCAGCTCCCGCGACGCGACGCGCGCCGACGAGGACAACCACCTGATCCAGCTCGAAGACCAGGACCGCTCGCGCTGGGACCAAGCGGCCATCGCCGACGGCGTCGCGCTGATCGAGGCGGCCTGGACCCAGAACGAGGTCGGCCCCTACCAACTTCAGGCCGCGATCGCCGCCGTGCACGCCCAAGCACCCTCGGCCGGCGCGACCGACTGGCCGCAGATCGCCGCGCTCTACCTGTGGCTGGAACGCCTCGCGCCGACCGCCCCGATCCGCCTCAGCCGGGTCGTCGCGGTCTCCAAGGCCTTCGGCCCCCACCGAGCCCTGGCCCTCCTCGACGACCTGGACAAGAACCAGCAACTCACCCAAGACCCCCTCCTCCAACACCGAGCCACCGCCGTACGAGCCCACCTCCTGGAATCCACCGGCAACCCAACCGAAGCCCGAGCCGCCTACCTCACCGCCGCCGCCCTCGCCACCAACCAGGTAGAACGCCACTACCTCCTGACCCGAGCCCACAACCTCTGACCACACGCCGCACGCGGCTTCGAGGCCCCGGTCAACCTGGTCTACTCCCAGCGCAACCGCTCGGCCTGCATCCGGATCCCGATCACCGGCTCGAACCCGAAGGCCAAGCGGATCGAGTTCCGCTGCCCCGACCCGTCAGCCAACCCGTACCTGGCCTTCGCCGCCCAGCTGCTGGCCGGCATCGACGGCATCCGCAACAAGATCGAGCCGGCCGACCCGATCGACAAGGACCTCTACGAACTCCCGCCCGAGGAGCACGCCTCGGTCAACCAGGTCCCCACCTCCCTCCCGGCCGTGATCGACGCCCTCGAGGCCGACCACGACTTCCTGCTCGAGGGCGCAGACCTGATTGAGACCTGGATCGGCGTGACGGAGCAGGCCGGTGAGCAGGTCGTACGGGGCGGTGGGCGTGGTCGGTTCCTGGGGATGTACGCCGCCGGAGCGGATCTCCGCGATCAGGACCGGACACGCGTTGTACCCCACGAGGCAGCAGAAGGACCGCCTCGGGCGGCGACTTGCCGCTGCTTCGGGCGCCCGAATGTCAGGGGTTGGCGCCGGGGCTCGCGTGTGGCGGTTGGGCGTGCCGGGGCTTGGGTGGGCGTGGTCGGTTCCTGGGGATGTACGCCGCCGGAGCGGATCTCCGCGATCAGGACCGGACACGCGTCGTACCCCACGAGGCAGCAGAAGGACCGCCTCGGGCGGCGACTCGCCGGCGCTTCGGGTGTGGAACTGTCGGGGGTTGGCGCCGGGGCTCGCTTGTGGCGGATGGGCGTGCCGGAGCTCGGGTGGGCGTGGTCGATTCTTGGGGTGTACGCCGCCGGAGCGGATCTCCGCGATCTCCTCGGGCGGCGACTCGCCGGCGCTTCGGGTGTGGAACTGTCGGGGGTTGGCGCCGGAGCCCACCTGTGGCGGTTGGGCGTGCCGGAGCTCGGGTGGGCGTGGGGTTTTGAATCAGCGGCCTGGGGGCGCTGATTGTTGGGTGGGTTGGTCAAGCGGCGGTGGGCGGGTCTTTGGAGGAGTTGGGGGTGGCCCAGGTGGGAGTGCTGACCTGGGGGTGGCCGTTGTGGATGGTGAGGGTCCAGTGGCCTTGGTGTACGGCTTGGTGGTGGGGTTTGCACAGGAGGGCCAGGTTGGTGAGGTTGGTGGGGCCGCCGTCGGCCCAGTGGGTGATGTGGTGGGCGTCGCACAGGGGTGGTGGGGCGGCGCAGATGACGCAGCCTTGGTCGCGGGCGTTGAGGGCTTGGCGGATCGCACGGGTGACGAAGCGGTGTTCGGTGCCTACGTCGAGTGGTTCGGAGTTCGAGCCGAGGACCAGGGGGATGACGCCGGCGTCGCAGGCCAAGCGGCGGACGGCGGCCGCGGAGAGGACGGCGCCGGAGGCGGAGGTGCCGGTACCGGTGCTGGACTGCAGGTCGGCGAGGTCGATCGTGACGGTGACGTGGGGCTTGATGTCACCGTGTGCGGGCGCGGCACCACCGGTCGCTGCGGCGACCTCCAGGATGCTGGTGAGGGCGTCGGCGCGGCGCTTGCCGCTGCTGCGGGGGTCGCGGTGTCCCTCGGGGGTGAGGTGGGGTTTCGCACCGGCGAGGATCAAAGTCTGGAGAAGTTCGGCGTGGGCGCCGGCCAGGTAGCCCTTGAAGGCGACGCCGTGGTCGTCCGGTCGCAGGGCCAGGGTTTCCGCGGCCAGGGCGCGGTCCTCGGCGGGTTCGGGGCCGTCGGTGTCGAGGGTGTTGCGGACGCGACTGCCGAGTTTTCGCAGTTCGCCGGGGGCGAGGAGTTCGGCGGCTTTCACCATCTGCTGCTCGGCGATGCGGAGGTCGGCGACGGGGACCGTCGCGGTGGCCGGGATGCGCTCGAGGGTGGTGACGATGACTTCGGCCTGGGTCGGATGCAGCGTGGCCGTGAGGGCTTGCTGGACGTCCGGGTACTTCGGCAGCGCGGTCGCCAGGCGGAGGTCGCGGCGTACCTCGACGGTGTCGAGACGGTGCCGGAGCGCGATCAGTTCCGCGGTGTCGCGGGCGCCGAGCTCGGCGGCGTGACCGTTCGCTTCCAGGGCCGCCAGCAACTCGAGGCGGCGGGTCTGCAGGCGGGCGAGGGCAGTCTGGAGCTGGTCGAGAGCGGACAGCATTTCGCTGCCGCTCATCGACCACACCGGACGCTCGTCGTACTCTGCCATGACCACCATGATGAACTACGCCACCGACAGGATTCGACCCGGAATCCCTTGTCCACAAGGAGAATCCGTCACACTGGCGACGCCCACGAAACGATGTAAGCGGAGCAACTGGTAGAGGCCACTGGCCAACGGCATCGCCACCTCGAGCTGAGTGAGGCGCGGGAGTTTCGTGCCGGTCGAGTCGCGGACATCGATCGGCGCGACAGCTTGTCGGGGCAGCCGAGCGACCGGCGTCCAGGTGACGTTGTCCGCGGACTGCTCGCCGGCCGTGGTGTCCAACGGAGTTCGATCAGCGCGAGGCACCTGGCGCAGCCCAGAAGAGCGCTAGTGCCAGTTGCTGATCTGTACGTCGTCCGGCGCCGGTGCGCCCTTGCCGGTCTCGACGTAGTCCTTGAGGCTCAGCAGGTACGACGCCCACTTGGTCGAGCAGTGGTTCATGAACTCGACCGGCTCCTTCCAGCCCTCGTGGGCGAACAGCACGACGGTGTGCTCACCGTCCTGCTTCAGGTCGAAGGTGATCGTCGTCCCGAGCCACTCCTCGGGGCCCTCGGCGATCGCCCAGCGGACCTGGTCGGGTTTCACGTCGAGCACCTTCATGTCGAAACCGCCCGGGATGAAGCGGAACTTGATGGTCCCGTCGACGGCGGCGTCGCCCTCGGTGTCGGTGGTCCACCAGGCGGCGAGACCGTCGATGGTGGTCAGCGCGGGCAGGACGTCTTCGGGCGTCGTGCCACGAGTCGCGATGCGGTGCAGGATGTCGGGCACGGTCACTTCTCCTTCTGCTGCGGTGGAACGGATTCGGACTGCTTCTGAATGGTTTCGGCGAGGCGCTTGATGCGCTCCAGCCGGCGGTCCCACGCCTGACCGACATCGGCCAGCTGCGCAGCGGCACGGCCCAGCTGCACGTCGTCGACCTGGTAGCGCATCTCACGGCCCGCCGGGGCGACGTGGACGAGCCCGGCCCGATCCAGTACGCCGAGATGCTTCGCGACCGCCTGGCGAGTCACCGGAAGCTGCTCGCTGAGCGTGGTCGCCGTACCGGGGCCGTCGGCGAGCAGCAGGTCGAGCAGCCGGCGCCTGGTCGGGTCGCCGATCGCGGACCAGAGCCCGTCGTCGACCAGCCCGTCGTCGACCAGGCCGTCGTCGACCAGGCCGTCGTCGATCAGGCCGTCGCCGGTCAGGCCGTCGCCGGTCATCGCGCGACCAGCTTCTCGACGTACGGGCTGATCCGGGCCAGGTGGTGGTCCCAGCCGAGCTCGTGGTCGCGGTAGGTCTCCTCCAGGACGGCGGCCTCCCAGCCCTGCTCGCGGAAGCCGGTCTCGGTCAGCTTCAGCGTCGTACCGGACCCGGCCGGGACGAGCTCGAAGGTGACGAGCAGCGAGTTGGCCGTGGCGGCGGGCTCGCCGACCGGGTGCGTCCAGCGGAACGAGAACAGCCGCGGGCGGTCGACGGTGACGACGGTGATCGCGACGGCCTTCGGGTCGTCGGTGGCCTGGTCGAACACGATCTGCCCGGAGCCGCCGGGAGCGAGCGGGTAGTCGGCCGAGTCGGGCCACCACTCGCGGACGTGCTCGGGGCTGCTGACGACGTCGAAGACGACCTCCGGCGCGGCCTCGATGTGGATCTCGCGTTCGAGCGTGGCGTACTCCATGAAGAACCCCTCCAGCAATCTGCAACGTTTGGTTGCACATCACTGTAGTCATGCAACCATCGGTTGCACAAGCCCCAGTAAAAGGGCCCCTGGGACGAAGATCCCAGGGGCCCTTGCGGACAGCCTCAGCGCTTGCCGGTGGCTTCCTTGTTGTACGCGTCCACGACTTCCTTCACGTCCCCGTCCATCCGCAGCACACCCTTGTCGAGCCAGATCGCCCGGTTGCAGGTGTCCAGCACGACGTCCAGGGAGTGGCTGACCAGGAAGACCGTGCCGGCCTGGTCGCGCAGGTCCTTGATCTTCTGCTCCGAGCGGACCCGGAACTCCGCGTCACCGGTGGCCAGCGCCTCGTCGACCAGCAGGATGTCGTGCGTCTTGGCCGACGCGATCGCGAACTTCAGCCGCGCCGACATGCCCGAGGAGTACGTCGACATCGGCAGGTCGATGAAGTCGCCGATCCCGGAGAACTCGACGATCTCGTCGTACCGCTCGTCGATCTCGGCCGGGCTCATGCCCATCGCCAGGCAGCCCAGGACGACGTTGCGGTCGCCGGTCAGGTCGTTCATCATCGCGGCGTTGACGCCCAGCAGTGACGGCTGGCCGCCGGTGTAGATGGCGCCCGAGGCCGGCGGCAGCAGCCCGGCGATCGCCCGCAGCAGCGTCGACTTGCCGGACCCGTTGCGGCCGATCAGGCCGATCGCGTCGCCCTTGTGCGCGGTGAAGGTGACGTTCTTGACCGCGTGCACCTCGCGGATGGTCGGCCGGTCCTGACGTTTCAGGATCCGCCGGAACGCGGTCGCCGCGGTGCCCTTGCCGCCGGAGCCGGCGGTCACCTTGTAGATGATGTTGACGTTGTCGGCGATCACGGTCGGGGCAGCGTCGGACGCCGGCGCGGGGGACGCCGCCGGGGTCGGAGCTGCCGTCTCAGCCACGGCCATACCTGTCCTCCGCTCGCCAGAAGTAGATGAAGCCACCGAACAGCGCGACCACGGCCCAGCCGATCGCGATCGGCCAGGCGTTCGGCAGCGCGTGCTTCTCGTGCGACTCCAGCAGCGCGCTGCGCATGATGTCGATGTAGGCCGAGATCGGGTTCAGGGCCAGCAGGTGGATGACCCAGCCCGGGGCGTCGGCGTCGCGCAGCTTGTCCGGGATCGAGAAGAAGATGCCGGAGGCGTACAGCCAGGTCCGGGTGATGAACGGCAGCAGCTGGCTGATGTCGGTCAGGAAGGTCCCGAGCCGGGCGAAGATCAGCGTCACGCCGACGTTGAACATCGTCTGCAGCAGCAGTGCCGGGATCACCAGGAACCAGCTCAGCGACGGCCCGTCGGTGAAGCCGACCAGCAGCAGCAGGATGCCCATCGAGATGAACAGCTGGTTCAGCTCGTTGACCACGTACGCCAGCGGCAGCGTCGCCCGCGGGAAGTGCAGCGTGCGGATCAGCGACATGTTGGTCGCGATCGCCCGCGAACCCTCGGTCATCGAGCGCTGCGTGTACGTGAAGATGAACATGCCGCAGATCAGGAAGGCCGGGTAGTTGTCGATCCCGCCCTTGGTGCCCAGCAGGACACCGAAGGCCAGGTAGTAGACCCCGGCGTTCAGTAGTGGGGTGAGGATCTGCCAGACCGATCCCAGCCGGGCTCCCGCGTAGAGCGCGTACGTGCGCGCGCGGGCGTAGCTGTAGATGAACTGGCGACGGCCCCACAGTTCACGAAGGTAGCCCCCGAGCGGCGGACGTGCCGCGCTCTTGGACAACCCGTAGCGTTCGGCCAGTGCCGCGGCGTCCGCGGTGGTGGCCGACTCGGCGGCGGTTGACATGCGGGCCAATCTACTGGGCGCCGGGCCGGGACCTCACATCGGCGCGCTCTGAACCGTTTCAGCCGGTGACGGATGGTCGCGGCTCGACAACAATTCGCCACGACTCCGGAAGCCGTCGGCGCGACCGCGTACCTTCTGCGGGTGAAGGATTCCCGCCCGCACGACCTGTCCGAGGAGCAGCTCGGATTCCGCCGCCGGGGAGCTGTCCGCTGGCTCCTCCCGACCGTTCTCGCCAGCGCCGGCCTGAAGGCCGTGCTGGCCGGCATCTTCGGTGCGTACGCCGACAAGCGCGAGCTCCAGAGCGGCCTGCAGGCCGAGATCTACCACCACGGCGACGACGAGCTGTGGTTCGACTTCGTGGCCGACCTCGGCGACGGTTTCGACGCGACGTACTCGATCGCGTCGGTGCTCGCGGCGCCCGAGCTGTCGCCGGCCGACAACCTGCACCTGCCGCGCGGGCAGGTGCTGGTGATGGGCGGCGACCAGGCCTACCCGGCCGCGTCCGCGACGGCGTACGAGGACCGCACGAAAGGCCCGTACCGCGCGGCCTTCCCGCGCGAGGACGACGTCGAGGACCGGCCCGTGCTCTTCGCCCTGCCGGGCAACCACGACTGGTACGACGGCCTGACCGCGTTCCTGCGGGTCTTCGCGCAGGGCCGCCCGGTCGGCGGCTGGGACACCGAGCAGGCCCGCAGCTACTTCGCGGTCCAGCTGCCGCAGCGCTGGTGGCTGCTCGCGATCGACACCCAGTTCGACGAGTACATCGACGCGCCGCAGCTCGCCTACTTCCGGCGCGCGACGACGCAGATGCGCGAAGGCGACGGCGTCATCCTCTGTACGCCGAAACCCGCGTGGATCAAGGCCGGATCGGGCGGCGACGCCCGCGGCTACGACGCGATCCGGTTCTTCGAGCGCGAGATCGTCCGCCCGGCCGGCGCGACCGTGCACGTGATGCTGTCCGGCGACTCGCACCACTACGCCCGGTACGCCGAGGAGGATGGCACCGGCCAGCGGATCACCAGCGGCGGTGGCGGCGCGTACCTGACCGCCACGCACCTGCTGCCGGACAAGCTCGAGCTGCCGCCGAAGACGTCCCGGGTCACCGAGACCGATGAGCGGACGACGTACGACCGGGTGCAGACGTACCCGTCGCGCGCGCAGTCGTCGCGGCTGGCGAACGGGATCTTCCGGCTGCCGTGGCGCAACCCGGGGTTCTGGGGGCTGACGGCGTTCCTGCAGACGGTGATCGCGCTGCTCGTGCAGTTCGGGCTGGCGTCGGACCCGCAGGGGGTCTTCGGCACGCTCGCGGTGTGGACGCCGGCCGCCTTCGCGGCGTTGGGGACGGTGGTCGGCGGGGTGTTGTTCGCCCGGCTCGGGCTGGAACGAAGTTCGTTCGCTGCCGGGGTTGCGGGGGTGCTGCACTCGGCGGCGCACTTGGCGCTGGCCGGCTTCTGGGCCGTGGTCCTGTACCGGTTGGAGGCCAACGCCGCCCAGTGGATCACCGTCGTCGTTGCGCTCGTTGGTACACCCGTGGTCGTTGGCTTCGTGGACTCGCTCGTCGTCGGCCTCTACCTGCTGATCGCGTGCCGCTTCGGCTTCAACACCAACGAGGTGTTCGCCGGGCAGAGCCTCGAGGACTACAAGGGTTTCCTGCGGCTGCACATCGATCGTGAGGGCGCGCTGCGGATCTACCCGATCAAGGTGCCGAAGGTCGGCCGTTCGTGGAAGGCCGCTCCGGACGGCGAACCGGGGAGCCCTTGGCTGGTGCCCACTTCCGGCGCGATCGGTGTCGAGCTGATCGAGCAGCCGATCGAGGTCGTCCGTGCCTCCGCCGCTACGACTGCGCGGGTCTAGTCAGCCTTTGCTTCAGGGCCTTGAGCTCGGCGTCGGTGAGCCCGGTCTGCCGCAGGTAGGCGACCGGGCCGCCGTACGCCGTGTCGAGGTGGCGGAGGATCGCGGTCATCGACTCGGCGCGGGTCTCGCGGAACTCCAGCATCTCGGCGTGCAAGGACTCGTCGGGTTCGGCGGCGAGCTGCTCGGCCATCAGGTCGGCCAGGTTGGCGCGGGTGAGGAAGTAGTCGGCGACGATCTCGTCCTCCGGTACGCCGGCCGCTGCGAGCGCCAATGCGACAACGACGCCCGTACGGTCCTTGCCGCCGTAGCAGTGCACGACAACTGCGCCGTCGGGCGCTTCGAGCATGGCGCGGAAGACGGCCGCGAACAGGTCGGGGTGCAGGTCGAGCATCTCGGTGCAGGCGTCGACGATGGTGGTCGCCGTACTGGGTGGGTCGGCGGGGTCCTGCAGGGGGAGGTGCATCCCGAGCGGGTCGCTGGTGAAGGGGGTCGGGAAGCCGCTCACCTCGCTGTGGGAGCGGAGGTCGATGATGCGGCTGACTCCGGCTTGTTTGATGGTCTGCACGGCTGCTGCGGTCAGGTGTTGCAGGCTGTCGGCGCGGATCAGGGCGTTGCGCCGGATCTCGCCTCCGTCGGCGGTCGGCAGGCCGCCGAGGTCCCGGACGTTCTGGCAGCCGGGCCAGTCCAGCCGACGATCACTCACCCGTGCTCCGGCGCACGCCCGTCAGCAGCAGCGATCCGGCGCGACACCTGCGCGTCGAAACCGGCGATCGCCTCGGCGATCTTGTCCGGCGACAGCGCCGCCTCCTCCAGGATCGTGATCCGTCCCGGACGGGTCTGCGGCGCGTACGCGACGATCTCGCCGAACTCCTCCGCGCTGAAACCCAGGTCCGCCGGGCGGACCGGCAGGCCGTGCCGGAGCAGGCAGTCGACCGTCGTACCGAACGCCTGCTCGTCGCCGCGCAGGTACCAGGCGAACGCCGCACCCAGCCCGACCTGCTCGCCGTGGAAGGCGCGGCGGTCCGCGTGCAGCAGGTCGATCGCGTGCGAGATCTCGTGACAGGCGCCCGACGACGGCCGCGACGTCCCAGCGACCACCATCGAGATCCCGGACAGCACCAGGCCCTCGGCCAGCGCGGCCAGGAACACCTCGTCCTCGATGCCGCCGGGGTGGTTGAGCACGGCCTGCGCCGACGTCCGGGCCAGCGACACCGCGAGCCCGTCGATCTCCTCGCCGTGCGCCGCGTGCGCGGCCTCCCAGTCGGCGATCGCCGACAGGTTCGAGACGATCTCGCCGATCCCGGACCGCACCGAGCGCGGCGGGGCCTGCGCGATCAGGTCGAGGTCGACGACCACGGCGATCGGCGCCGGTACGCCGTACGAGCCGCGCCCGGCGTCGTTGTCCAGCGTGCTGATCGGGGAGCCGATGCCGTCGTGGGCCAGGTTGGTGGCGACCGCGACCATCGGCAGCCCGAGCCGGGCGGCGGCGAACTTGGTCACGTCCAGCACCGTGCCGCCGCCGATCCCGACGATCGCGTCGTACCGGTTCTGCTTGATCTGCTCGACCAGTTTGATCGCGGTGTTGATGGTGCCGCCGTCGACGGTGAACCAGTCGGCGTCGACCAGCCCGTGCTCGAACGTGTTCTGCACGATCGGCCCGTACGTCGGACCGACCGCGATCGCGACCTTGCCGGACGTCGAGATCCGCTGGTCGGCCAGCACCTCGGCCAGCTCCTTGAGCGCACCGCGCCGGACGTCGACGACCAGCGGCGCGGTGACGAACCGGGCTAGGAGGGGCATACGATCTCGCGGGCCCGGGCCAGGTCGGCGTGGTTGTCGATCTCGACCCAGTCGACCTTGCCGATCGGGGCGACGTCGATCCGGTAGCCGGCGTCGGCGAGCACCTGGTAGCCGTCCTCGTAGTACAGGTCCGGGTCGTTCTCCCAGGTCTTGCGCAGCGCGTCGGCCAGGTCGCCGGCCGCGGCCGGCTCGATCAGCGTGACGCCGATGTACTCGCCCGACGCCGTCGCCGGGTCCATCAGCTTGGTGATGCTGCGGACGCCGTGGTCGTCGTGCCAGACCACCTTCATCTCCTCGTCGGCGAGCTGCTTCTCGGTGTCGAGGGCGAGGATGATCCGCTTGTCCTCGCCGCGGGCGTTCAGCAGGGTGTGCTCGACCGAGACCGGGTGCACGGTGTCGCCGTTGGCGAGCACGACGCCCTCGGCGAACAGGTCCCGGGCGCACCACAGCGAGTACGCGTTGTTCCAGATCTCGGCCTTGTCGTTGTGCACCAGCTGGATGCGGACGCCGTACCGGCTCTGCAGGTCGGGCACCCGCTCCTCGATCGCGCCCGCGGCGTACCCGACGACGACCGCCACGTCGGTCAGCCCGACCTCGGCGAAGTTCGCCAGCGTCAGGTCGAGCGGGGTGGTCTCCGCGTCGATCGGGACCAGCGCCTTGGGCAACGTGTCCGTGTACGGGCGCAGCCGGCGGCCGGCCCCGGCGGCGAGAACAAGTCCGATCATTGGCCGATGATACCGATTCGGTCCGGTTCGGCCAGGGATCCGCGGGACTGGCAGGATAGGCCGCATGACATGGCTGGTGACTGGCGGGGCGGGCTACATCGGGGCGCACGTGGTGCGCGCGTTCGCGGCGGACGGGATCGACGTCGTGGTGATCGACGACCTGTCCAGCGGCAAGCCGGAGTTCCTGGTCGAGGGGGTGCCGTTCGTCGAGGCGAACCTGCTCGACACGGACCTGACCCGGAAAACGCTGGCCGGCGTGAGCGGCGTGGTGCACCTGGCGGGCTACAAGTACGCCGGGGTGTCGGTCGACAAGCCGATGCACACCTACACCCAGAACGTCACCGCGATGGTCTCCCTGCTGAACGCGATGGCCGACACCGGCGTACGGAACATCGTCTTCTCCTCCAGCGCCGGGGTCTACGGCACTCCCACGGAGGAGATCGTCACCGAGCAGACCACCCCCGACCCGCAGAGCCCGTACGGCGAAACGAAGCTCGTCGGCGAGTGGCTCCTCGCGGACCAGGCCAAGGCCGTGGACCTGAACCACACCTCGCTCCGCTACTTCAACGTGGTCGGCTCCGGTGACCCGAAGGTGTACGACGCCAGCCCGTACAACCTCTTCCCGATCGTCTGCAACATGCTGACCCAGGGCAAGACCCCCCAGATCTACGGCACCGACCACCCGACCCCCGACGGCACCTCGGTGAAGGACTACGTCCACGTAGCCGACCTCGCCCGAGCCCACGTCGCCGCGGCCCGAGCCCTCGACTCCGGCAAGACCCTCGAGCCGGTCTACAACCTCGGCTCCGGTACCGGAACGAGTGTCCGGGAAATCATGGACGCCGCCCGCCGAGTCACCGGCATCGACTTCACCCCCGGCGAGGCGCCGCGCCGCCCGGGTGACCCCTCCCGGGTCGTGGCGTCCGGCGAACTGGCAGCCCGCGACCTCGAGTGGAAGAACACCCACACGGTCGACGAAATGTTCGCCTCGGCGTGGGAATCCTGGCCCAGAAGCTAGAACA
>NZ_JBFAYT010000014.1:80740-180032 GCF_040681455.1 Kribbella sp. NPDC051770
AGAAGAACAGAAGAACAGAAGAACAGAAGAACAGAAGAACAGAAGAACAGAAGAACAGAAGAACAGAAGAACAGAAGAACAGAAGAACAGAAGAACAGAAGAATTATAGGTTCAGTGCCTGGTTGCTGTTGTCTGTTCAACTGAGAAAGTCTTTGGTTCTATATGATCCGCATCACGGTGTGGCTGCCGCTCAGTTGCGTTATGCCGTGGGTCGAATCATCACCTTGAGCAGGGGTGAAGAAGGAGACGGCTGGCTCTGGCCGATCTCCTCGTATCCCCAGGACTGGTAGAGCGCGTAGACCTTTCCGTCTCCGGCCGCCGGATTGACCATGAGTGTCACGAACGGCTCGGTACGTCTCGCCAAAAGCGCATCGTGAATCCGCCGCGCTGTGCCGGTCCTTCGCCACGCCGTCCGGACGCCGATCTCCTTGAGGGCCGCTGCGGGGCCGTCGGTGTACTTGTCGGCAGGCGGCGGGCTGGTGCGTTCCCAGTACCGGTCGCCGTGCTCAATCGTGTTCGCGTAGGTGTAGCCGACGGGGAAACCATCCGCGTACGCCAGGACTGCCACAAACCCTGGCTCGGCGCCGTGCCTGTCCAGCCTTTCACCGAACGCCGTCACGGCGTAGTTCGGCAGGTGGAGCAGTTCGGACCGCACGTCGGCGTAGACGTCGACGAGGTCGCCTCGTACGTCGTCGATCGTGGTGAATGTGCGCAGTTCCAAGCCGGCAGCCGCGGTCATGCAGGGTTCCTCCAGGTGGCAACGTGTTCGGCCCAAGTCTGCACGGCGGAGCTACTTGCCGCAGTGGCGCGCAACGCAGCGCCGAACTCCTGGAGCATGCGAGTCACCCGGGCGTGCTGGGTGGCGGTCTCGGCGGGGACTTTCATCGCAGTGGCTGTGGCGACGTCGGCCATGCCCTGCGCCAACTGGGCGTGCGCCAGTCTGGTTCTGGTGATCGCAGCCGATCGGACCATGTGAGGTCGAAGGTTCGACAGGCACCGGTGCCCGTGAAACTCTGCGGTCTGGTAGTCCCCCAGGGCCAGGTGGGCCGACAGAGCTAGCGAGTCCAACTCGGCTTGGTCGTAGAACGCGAGCATCCATACTGGCCGCTCGTCGCCAGGGTTGGCGCGCAGCATCGCATCCTGTGCCTGCCCGAACGAGCGGCGCGCCCCGGAGAGGTCCTGCCCGGCTCCCTGAATCGCACCTTGCCGGGCGAGGCCGAGCGACGCGAAGAGCGAATCGCGGCGCGTGAGATGAAGGTTCCGGGCCACGTCGTTGGCGGCGATCCCGTCAGCGGGCCGCCCTGTGTGCCTGTACAGGGTTCCTGCATGACTCCAGATCCGGAACTTGATTGCCTGTTCGCCGGACATCTCGGCGAGTGCCTGCGCTTCGCGCATATGCGTGGTGGCGGCATCGAACCTGCGACCGTCGATCGCGGCCCACATTGCCGACGATCGGAACGCTGCTGCGGAAGCGTAGAGACTACTGCGCACTCGTTGGGTCGCGCCGCCGGAGTTCTGGAGGTTGAGGGCTTGGTCGGCAAGCTGACTGGCCCGTCGCTCGATGTCGACCTGTCCACCGTGACGGTGATCACTGGCGATGATCTCGGCAAAGCGCTGCTGAAGCCGATCAACGTCGCTCATACCGAGGCGCCGTCGTGCGCTGCCGGGACTACTCGATGCAGCGGCCACCGCTGCCGCGATGCCGCCGACGAGCGTACGGCGCTTCATGTCGGCAGCCCCCTGTGGCGTCGGGTTCGAGGCGGGCGAGGTGCGCGCCCGTGGTACGAACCCTAGGGCAGTAATGGGTAGGCCAGTGATGGATTCCAGCGCCTGACGGGTGGCCGTCTTGGGCCATCTGACGCGGCCGGCCTTCCAGTCCCGGACAGATGAACCGTCGAGACCTCCGTGCTTTCCGGTCACCTGAACGAGTGCGTGGTTCACGGCCTCGGCAAGGCTGTTGGAGCTGTGGCCGTGCTCGGCCATCCACTCCTCGAGCGCCCTGTTCCGTCTGCCGTCCATTCCAGAACGGTAGCTCTCACCCTCCGTGGCCGCCAGGCGACCAGGCGCTGATCACCCTAGGCCGTTCTGTGATCAGGTCGCTGATCGCCCTATTCGGAGAGTGACGAACAGAGGTTGTCTGGTGACCCCAAGCAACTCGAGGAGTTGATAGCGATGAGCCCCACAGCTCCGCGAATCTTCGTACTGGATCGACACCGCGATGTCTCGGGAGTCTCTGGCACGGGTCGTGTTGCCGAAGGCGTGATCTGGAGTGATGGCACTGCGGCCGTGCGCTGGCCGGGAGCCAATCCGACCACAGTCGCCTTCGAGACCGGACTCAAGGGCGTGAAAGCGGTTCACGGTCACGACGGTGCGACCGAGGTCAGATTTCTCGATGCCGTCCATCCAGGGCGGGTGCCCTCGGACTTCGAGTGCCCGTTGTCGACCGGCGTGAGGGTACCGACCGCGAGTCATTCCGGTCTCTGCGTCGATTGTGGCGGTGCCTGGCCGTGTGTGCGATGCGTCGACTGCATCGCGGGAGCAACCGAGAAGTGAGCACCGCCGTCGGGCAAAGCATCCAACTGCGGCCTCTGGTGTTGGGGTACGCCTGCCTTGCACCGTTCGCCGGTCGCGGTCGGCACTCGATTGTGCAGGCGAAGCTGTCGAGCTACGCACACCGGGCAGGGCTCCAGCTTGGAACGGTGTATTTCGAGCGAACCGGCTCTCTCCCCTTGTTCGAGCACATCGAGCCGACGCCGGCCTACACGAGTCTTCTCGCCGGCCTCAGGAACTCACCGGCGACCGGCGTTGTCGTGCCGTCGCCGGAGGTCTTCGGAGAAGAGCGGGACAAGCGCATAGCCGATCTGGAGGACGACCTTGGCGTCGTCGTGCATGTGGTCGATGCCGATGACCTCCACGATCCCACGACCAGATCGCGACCGAACAGCCAACGTGAGGAGTGAGCATGTCCGTCGTCGAACAACTCAAAGGGCAACTGCACGCCGTCGCTCAAGAAGCCAACCAGGGCGTCGCCGGCCTCGGTGGCTTCCAGAACAAGTTCAGCCAGGCGAGCCAGCATGTTCTCTCGTTGATCCAGGGGTCAGCGACCGGCGCGGACCGCGAGATTGCCGAGGTGCTCGACGCTGCGTCCAAGTCACTGGCGTCGGCGATGGAGTCACTCCAGATCGCCTCACACAAGTGTGGGCAGTACGCCCAGCAACTCTAGGCAGCCATGCCGTCCGAGCTTCAGCGCGTCGCGCAAGACCTCGTGACCTGCTTGGACCAACTGCCGGCGGTGGCCGCCGCTTTGGACACGCGGGCTCGGCGGTGCCGGGAGACGGCGGGCTACCTTGCGAGCTTCTCCGGCAGTAACCCGGCCCTACAAGCCGCGATTTATCACCTGGACGCAGCGGCCGCCGCGTGTGAGATGGCCTCCCGGCAAGCGGTCAACGCCCATCACAGAGCCAGGAATTGGGCGGCTTCAATGGTCGGCAATGCAGGAGGCAGTAGCGGTCAAGGCAGCACGCAGCGCCCTCAAACAGGCAACCCAGCCGGACAACCGGTCAATCGCACGATGCCCGATGTACCCGACCACAACGAGGCACCAGACCCAAAGGCCCAGACGATCATCCGCCGACTTCCGATTCGCGAGAACGACGAGGGAAAGACGCGCGGTTTCTGGTTCGGCTCGTCAGACGGCAAAGAGTCGCCCTTGGTCAGCGGGCGGGATCGGTTCCAAGAGGAGGCGGACAGATTGGCCCGGGAGCAACTTCGTATCCCGAAGACGACGACCACGTCTCACGTGGAGGTCAAGTTCGCGATCTTGATGCGTGAGCGCGGCCTGTCGGATGAGACGATCTACATCAACAACAAACCTTGTGAAGGTAGATGGGGCTGCCGAACTTGGCTGCCGAAGTTCTTGCCGCCAGGGGCCAGACTCACAGTGCATTGGCCGGACAGCGCGCCGGAGACGTTTGAAGGGGAAGCTTGATGGAATACACGGCGAGCGCGTACTACAAGCATGGTCACGACGAGAACCCTGTGAAGGTCTCAACCGTTGACGAACTCCGTGCACTGATCGACGCGGTGCTGTCGGAGCCGATCGAGAACTCCGTAGTTGCCCTCTACATCAACGAACGACCTTTGGCGCACTACGGCGCACCAGATCACGAATTGCGGCTGGCCGTGGACGCGAGCCGGAAGTTGGGCAGCATCCGGTACACGACAATTGATCAGACTCTTTACGCGGTCGGCATCGCCGCGGGCAAGACCCCTGTTCGCTACCAGTACATGGGCCACGCCGAGGAGTTTCCCGCCGATTCAGCTGTCGAACTGGACGTCCTGCTCGCAGTTGCCGCCGACTTCCTCGCAGGTGGCGCTAATCGCACGCCAGAGGGTGTCGAGTGGAACGACTGGCCGGACGATCTCTGAGAGGTCATCCGCACACCGCGTCCGACTGAGGCGGCTCCAGGGGCTCATTGGCATCCGGATCGGGGCCACCGGAGACAGTGCGATTCGATGGCTCGAGGCAGCAGTACCCCTGCTGCCCGCCGACCGTGAGGATTCGCCTGCAGTCGTGAAACTGAGAGCAGTCGTCCGACGGGTGGGACGCCGCCGGAAGGCCAGGGAGCGATGTGGTCCACGTGGACTTCGTCGCCGAGGTGGATGGTTGGTCTGACGAGGCTCGAATTCAACTCGCTGGCGCTGATTGGTTGATGGCATCGGAACAGGGTGCGGTCTGATCAACTGCGGTCGTGCAGGGTGATCTGGTAGCCGTTCGGGTCTTCGAACGTGAAGGTTCTGCCGAAAGGGCCGTCGGTGGGGGCGGTGACGATGGGGTGGCCGTCGGTTGCGAGGGTGTCGTGGATTGACTGGACGTCGGTGGCGTGGAGCCAGACCGCCGTGCCGGCGCCGGGGTGGGTCAGGTTGGAGCCGGGGATGACCTCGCGGAGGGCGAAGGCGATCGGCTTGGTTTCGAAGACCACTGCGTGGGGTGGGCCGGCTGGGGAGCGGACCAGGCCCAGGTAGTTCTCGTAGAACGCCTGGCTGGCGGCGAGGTCGTGGGCTTGGAGGGAGATGAAGTCGGGGCCGGTGACGGGCATGAAGGCACTCCTCGGGTTGTGTCAGCTTTCTGACACGAAGCAGCGTATGTCAGGATACTGACATGATGCAAGACGCGGTCGAGCTGGAGACGTCGCTGGGGTATCTGCTCAAGGAGGCGTCCAGTGCTCTGCGGGTGGCGATGGAGGAAGTGCTGCGGCCGTTGGGGATGAGCATCACGCACTACTCGTGCCTGGAGTTGCTGGCGCAGCGGCCGGGGTTGTCGAACTCCGAGCTTGCGCGGGGTGCATTCGTGACTCGGCAGTCGATGAACGTGTTGCTTCAGGCGCTGGAGCGGGACGGGTTCGTGGCCAGGCCGGCGCAGGCGCCTGTGGGGAAGGTGCTGCCTGCGCAGCTCACGGCGCGGGGGCGGGCGAGTCTGAAGGAGGCGTCCGCGGCGGTTCGGGCTGTTGAGGTCAGGATGCTGGGCGGGCTGACCGAGGAGGAGCAGGCGGGGGCGTTTCGGATCCTGCAGAGCATGGTGCGTTCGCTGCGTGAGGGCGGCGAGGAGGCGACGTGAGTGACGAGCACCTGACTGGTCACCAGCCGGACGGGCCGGGTGGGGTTTGGCGGGCGCAGGAGCCCGTGCCGGTTTGTCGGTGCGGGCGGGCGGTGGAGCAGCCTTGGCGGGCGCGGGATGCGGCGTACAGTCCGATGTCGTTTGTTGCTGGGCTGGTTTGGTACGTCGTGGTGGGGCTGGCTTGGTTGTGTGAGTTGTTTGTGTTCGGGAGGATTCTGCTCGGGGTGTTGGTGGCCGCGGTCATCGGATCGCTGGTGCTGCAGGTGGTTCGGGGGCATCGCGGGGTGTGCTGGGTGACGAGGGGGTTGTGGTTCGGGGTGGCTTTGCCGGGCGTGCCGGTGCGGTTTGTGGTGTCCTGGGGGTTCTGATCGCGCCGCACCGGCTCGTCGGAGATCAGCCGTCGCGTTTTTGGATGCCGTAGGCCATCACGATGCCGGCCTGGTGGGTGCTGGTCACGCAGAACACGACCGACTCGCTGGTTCTGCTGGGGGCCTTCCAGGCGCCGTACAGCGTCCCGGCGCTCCAGTTGCAGCGGGCCCAGACGCGGTAGGTGCCGTAGCCGGACGTGCACTGTGCGACTGCCTTCACGCGGCGGTCGACGCTGGAGCTGCAGCCGGTCGGCGGGGACGGCTCGCGGGCCTCGGCCGGGGTCGTCGTGCCGACGGTGAGGGACAGGCCTGCCGCGGTCAGCAGCAGGACGAGGGACACCGCTCGGGTCGGCATCGACAGTTTGCGTACGGGCAGATTCAACGAACGCTCCTTCGGTGGGGCTCGGACGACGCCAGGCTAGAAAGCGCGGCTGTCGTCGTACTGCCCGTACTGCGCCCGTACCAGGAGGATGTCTACCCGGGCACGCTAACCACCGGCGGGGTGCAGTTTGACCTCGGCGATGGACAGCGGGTTGGAGCGGGACTCCAGCTGGATGCGGACGTAGCGGGCTGTGGCGTCGAGGTCGATCAGGGTCGGGCTTCCGGCGGTATCGGCCTGGTGGAAGGCCCGTACGCCGGGGGTGTTGCGGGCCTCCTCCAAGGACGGCGCTGTGATGGGGGATTCCGACGCCAGGATCCAGTAGTTGCTGAGGCGGTCGGCGCAGCAGTCGGTGCGGTTGTGCAGCGCCAGTTGGGAAAGCGCCTGGGACTGGCCCAGGTCGACCTGCCACCAGGCCTCCACCGAGGGTTCGGCGGTGTGGGTGACGGAGTTGTCGCCCCAGTTGCCGCTGGTGTTGCCGTCGACGGCTCTCGAGGCTTCGGCGTTGTGGGCGGTGGTGGACTGGGTTGCAGGTTTGCCGCGGGCCAGGTTGACGCGGTGCAGGCCGGTGCCGGCTCGGGCGGTGAGGCCTGCGGTGTGGCGGGCGGTGAGGGTGAAGTCGCCTTCGCCGGAGGCTGTGGTGGGGGTGACGGTGAAGGTGGTGGTGACGGGCTTGCCGGGGCGGATCGCCGGCGTCGGGACCTCGACAGGGGTGACGGTCCAGCCGGGCGGGGCTGCCAAGGACAGCGTGCCGGGGGACAGGGTGCCGGTGATGGAGGCCTTCACTTCAACGGGTTCGAGGGCTACGGCGTCCGGTGCGACCAGCTCGATCTGTGCCTTGGGGCGGGCGACGTACGTACGACCGGCGACGGCGTCGAAGGTGATCGTGCTGCCGGTGCGGGAGTGTGAGACCGGCCGGCCGTCGGAGGTCAGCACGTAGCCGGCGCCGAAGATGTTGTTGCGGAGGGCAACTTTGCCGGAGCGGTCGGGGCGGATCCGCAGTTCGGTGGCGGTCCCGGAGCGCCAGGTCGCGCCGACAGTCAACGCGCCCCGCGCGCGCAGGCCGTCGTACGAGCCCTGGGCAGCCCACGCGTCCGGCAGTGCGGGCAGTACGTCGACAACACCCGCGTGGCTCTGCAGGAGCATCTCCGCGACCCCAGCGGTGGCGCCGAAGTTGCCGTCGATCTGGAACGGCGGGTGGGTGTCCCACAGGTTCTTCAGCGTGCTCGTCTTCAGCAGCTCGGACAGCATCTTGTGCGAGTGGTTGCCGTCGAGCAGCCGCGCCCAGAAGTTGATCTTCCACGCCTTGCTCCACCCGGTGCCGCCGTCGCCACGGCCCTCCAGGGTCTTGACGGCCGCCGCCGCCAGATCAGGCCGGGCGGAAGGAAGGATCTGCCGCCCAGGATGCAGCCCGAAGAGCTGGGACGTGTGCCGGTGCTGGTCGGTCGGGTCGTCCCAGTCCTCCTTCCACTCCTGCAGCTGACCCCACGAGCCGACCTTCGTGCCCGGGTCGAGCCGTTCCAGGATCGACGCGAGCTGCGCCTGGTACGACGACGATTCCCCGACCAGCGGCGCCGCCTCGGACAGGTTGGTGAACAGGTCCCACACGATCTGCTGCGGCATCGCGGCACCGGCGGAGTAGTCGCCGTGCTCCGGCGAGAAACTCGGGCTGACCACCAGCTTCCCGTCCCGCGGATCGACCTGCAGCTCGTCGATCCAGAACGCGGCCAGCTCCTTCATCAGCGGGTACGCGCGCTCCTTCAGGAACCGCTTGTCCTGCGTGAACCGGTAGTGCTCCCAGTAGTGCTGGGCCAGCCATCCACCGGCGTCCGGCATCCAGAACGCCAGCGGGTACCCGATCACACCCGTGAACCCGAACGGATTCGTCTGGCTGTGTACAACCCACCCGTCCGCACCGAACATCTCCCGCGCGGTCACCCGCCCCGGCGGCACCAGCGCGTCGACGAAGTCGAACAGCGGCGCGGTCGTCTCGCTCAGGTTGGTGGTCTCGGCCGGCCAGTAGTTCATCTGCAGGTTGATGTTGACGTGGTAGTCCGAGCGCCACGGCGGGGTCGTCGACTGGTTCCAGACGCCCTGCAGGTTCGCCGGCAGCGGCGAGTTCCCGCGCGACGACGCGACCAGCAGGTACCGCCCGTACTGGAAGAACAGCGCCTCCAGCGCCTTGCGCGCCTGCGGCGTCGCCGTCCCGGCCTGGTACGACGCCAGCAGTTCGTCGGTCGGCACGTCCGGCATCACCTGCCCGAGCTGCAGCGAGACCCGGTCGAACAGCTTGCGGTGGTCGGCGACGTGCCGAGCCTTCAGTACGCCGTACGAAAGGTTGCTCGCGGCATCGACCCGGCCGGTCACCCCGGCGTGCGGATCGACACCCCGGTACGTCGGGTAGACGTCGGAGTAGTCGGTCCCCGAGCTCAGCACCAGCACGGCCGAGTCGGCCCCGGACACCGTGACCGTGCCGTCCGCGTTGTCGGTCCTGGTCCCGCCGGCCGTCAGCACCTGCGCCTGCAGCTCGTACAAGAGCCCGTTGTCGTTCAGCGCGCCCTTGACCGTGATCCGGCCACGCCGGGCCGTCGCGGTCAGGGTGCGGTTCGCTTCGCCGGTCAGGCTCGCGGTGAAGCCGACCTTGCCGCGCCGGTCGGCGCCGATCCGCGCGACGATCACGTTGCCGGGCGCGCTGGCGAAGTACTCGCGGGTGTGCCGGACGCCGTCGACGGCGTACTGGACACCGGCCAGCGAGTTCGCGATGTCGAGGTGCCGCCGGTACGCCGTGGGCGTGCCGCTGTGCTGCATCGCGAGCTTCAGGTCCAGCAGCGGCTGGTAGTCGCCGAAGCCGATCTCGTTCTGGGCGAGCATGTTGGTGGCGACGTCGGGCGCGACCTTCAGGTCGCGGTCGATCAACGTGCGGATGTCGCTCAGCGCGGTCGGCCGCGGGGTGCGCCAGTTGCCGAAGTCGTAGCCCTGCTGGGAGCCGGGACCGCCGGTCCACAGGGTCTTCTCGTTCAGCTGCAGGTGCTCGGTCGCGGGGTCACCGAAGACCATCGCGCCGCTCGCGCCGTTGCCGATCGGCAGCGCCTCGGACTCCCAGTCGGTGGCCGGCGCGGTGTACCAGAGCGCCAGCTCTCCGGGGCTGCGTGGTGGCGGGACCGCCTCGGACGGTTCGGACGGCAGAGTCAGACCGGCCATCAGGGTTGCCGCAGCGAGGAGGGCGAAACCGGCTGTGCGCATCTGATCTCCCAGAGAGGTCCGATGAATTCCGCACACTGTAAGCGGGTGGTCACACGCTGTCTACAGGTCGTCGCCATGGTTCATAGGATCTCTCATCCGGTCAGCGCTCCCGCGATCAGGGCGCCGACCTGCTCCAGCTCGATCAGGAAGCCGTCGTGGCCGTACGGCGATTTGACCAGGTGCAGCGGTACGCCGGCCGCGTCGGCGAGCTCGGTCGACAGGCGCGCGGGGTAGAGCCGGTCGGAGTCGACGGCGGCGACGACGAGGCGCGACCGCAGGTCCTGCAGAGCCCGGACCAGGCCGCCGCGGCCGCGGCCGATGTCGTGGGAGTTCATCGCGCGCGTCAGTACGGCGTACGAGCCGGCGTCGAAGCGGGCTGCGAGCTTGTGGGCGTGGTGGTCGAGATAGGACTCGACGGCGAAGCGGCCGTCGCCCTGAGGGTTGCGGCCGAAGCGGGTCGCGAGCTCGTACTCCGAGCGGTAGGTGGTGTGGGCGATCCGGCGGGCGATGCCGAGACCGGCCAGAGGCGCGTGGCCGGTGTCGTAGTAGTCGCCGCCGTGCCAGTGCGGGTCGGACTCGATCGCGGCGAGCTGAGGTGCGCACCAGGCGATCTGCTCGGCGGTCGCGTAGCCGGTCGACGCCAGTACGACGGACGTCGCGACCCGGTCGGGGAACATCAGCGGCCATTCCAGCGCACGCATGCCGCCCATCGAGCCGCCGATCACGGCGGTCCAGCGGTCGATGCCGAGGGCGTCGGCCAGAGCGGCCTCGGCGGTGACCTGGTCGCGGATGGTGATCGCGGGGAAGCGGCTGCCCCAGGCCCGGCCGTCCGGCGCCCGGGAGGACGGGCCGGTCGAGCCCTGGCAGCCGCCGAGGACGTTGGCGGCGACGACGTAGAAGTCCTCAGGATTCAGGTACGTCGGGAGGAGGCCGTCCCACCAACCTGGTGTCGGTTGACCTGGTCCGGCGGGGCCGAAGACATGCGCATCCCCAGTGAGCGCATGGCAGATCAGCACCGGCAGACCGGTCGGATGTCCCCAGGTTTCGTAGGCGATCGTCACGTCCGGCAGCACCTCGCCGGACTCCAAAACAAGCGCTCCTACTGAGAAGAACTGCCGGAAGCCGGCAGGATCGCCCGCCCGCCACCCACCGGCCACCTGACCTGGTGAGTGGTCCGCCTCCACGGGCGGGCGATCCTGATCCATGGGGTCAGGCCGTCTTGGCGGCGGCGAAACCGGCTTCGAGGTCGGCGAGGATGTCGTCGACGTGCTCGATGCCGACAGCCAGCCGGACCAGGCCCGGCGTGACGCCGGCGCCGAGCTGGTCCTCGGCCGAGAGCTGGCTGTGGGTGGTCGAGGCCGGGTGGATGACCAGCGACCGGACGTCGCCGATGTTCGCCACGTGGCTGTGCAGCTGCAGCGCGTCGACGAACCGCTTGCCGGCCTCAACGCCGCCCTTGATCTCGAACGCGATCACCGCCCCGGCGCCGCGCGGTGCGTACTTCTGCGCCAGCGCGTACCACGGCGACGACGGCAGGCTCGCGTACGCGACGCTTTCCACCTCGTCGCGCGCCTCCAGCCACTGCGCGACCGCCAGCGCGTTGTCGACGTGCCGCTCGATCCGCAGCGACAGCGTCTCCAGACCCTGCGTGATCAGGAACGCGTTGAACGGCGACACCGCCGGGCCGAGGTCACGCAGCCACTGCACACGCGCCTTGAGGATGAAGGCCAGGTTGCCCAGCTCGCTGCCGACGCCGAGCGCCTGCGCGTAGGTGAGGCCGTGGTAGCTCGGGTCGGGCTGGTTGAAACCGGGGAAGCGCTCCGGGTGCGCGGCGTAGTCGAAGTTGCCGGAGTCGACGATCGCGCCGGCGATCGCGGTGCCGTGCCCGCCGAGGTACTTGGTGGCCGAGTGCACGACGACGTCCGCGCCGTGCTCGATCGGCCGGATCAGGTACGGCGTCGCCACCGTGTTGTCGACCACCAGCGGTACGCCGTACTCGTGCGCGACCTTGGCGACCCCTTCGATGTCGAGGATCTCCGACTTCGGGTTGGCGATCGTCTCGGCGAAGAAGACCTTGGTGTTCGGCCGGATCGCGGTCTGCCAGGACGTGAGGTCGTTCGGGTCGTCGACGAACGAGACCTCGATCCCGAGCTTCGGGAACGTGTAGTGGAACAGGTTGTAGGTGCCGCCGTACAGGCTCGGGCTGCTGACCACGTGGTCGCCGGCCTCGGCGATGTTCAGCAGCGCCAGCGTCTCCGCGGCCTGGCCGGACGAGACCAGCAGCGCCGCCGTACCGCCTTCCAGGCTGGCGATCCGCTGCTCGACGGCGTCCTGGGTCGGGTTCTGGATCCGGGTGTAGATGTTCCCGAACTCCTGCAGCCCGAACAGGCTCGCCGCGTGGTCGGTGCTGTCGAACGTGTACGACGTGGTCTGGTAGATCGGCAGCGCCCGGGCCTTGGTGGCCGGGTCGGACGTCTGGCCGGCGTGGATCTGCCGGGTCTCGAAGGACCAGCTCGGGGTAGTAGTCATACAAAAACGATAAAGTTACTGCACATTGACTCCGGGTGACTGTCCACGGAGTGGACAGTCAGAGGGCTACTTGCCGGGGCCGGACGGCGTCAGGTCGAGCGGGTTCGGGCCGAGCAGGATACCGCCCTCGACCGGAAGGGTGACGCCGGTGATCCAGGCGGCGTCGGCGGAGGCCAGGAACGCGACCGCGGCCGCGATGTCCTCGGGCTCGCCGACGCGGCCGAGCGGGTAGAAGGTGGCGAAGCGTTCCAGGGTGCCGGGCTGGTTGTCCCAGTTCGGCGTCCGGACCGTGCCCGGGGCGACCACGTTGAAGCGGACACCGCTGGAGCCGAAGCGGGCGGCGAAGTTCAGCGTCATCGCGACCTGACCGGCCTTGGCCGCGGAGTACTCGAGGTTGCCGAACGCGGCCAGCCCGTTCACCGAGCTGATCGTCACCACGTTGCCGCGGCTCTCCAGCAACTGCGGGAGCGCGGCCTGGATGCACTGCGCGGCGCCGACCAGCGTCAGGTCGAGCTGGCGGTGCCACTCCTCGGCGGGGGTGTTCTCCATCTTCGACGTCACGATGCAGCCGCCGGCGTTGTTCACCAGGACGTCGAGCCGGCCGAACCGCTCGACCGCCGCCGCGACCGCGGCGTCGATCTGCGCGCGGTCGGTGACGTCGACCCGTACGGCGAGCGCGTGGTCGGCGCCGAGCTCGGTCACCAGGGCGTCGAGCTTGTCCTGCTGCAGGTCGGTGGCGACCACCGCGCCGCCCTCGGCGACGATCCGCCGGGCCACCGCGGCCCCGATGCCCTGCGCCGCCGCCGTGACCAGCGCGACCTTGCCCTCGAACCTCTGCACCGTTCAGTCCTCCACGACTCGGTCGACCTTCTCGTCCGCGATCCGTCGCTCCAGCTTGGCCGGGTCGAGGTTGCGGCAGAGCACGATCGAACCACCGCCGGAGATCACTCCGGCCAGCAGTTCGATCCCGACCGGGTCGACCAGCGACCGGGTGAGCAGGATCCGCTCGGACACCGGCGCCGCGGCGGCGATCAGCTCGGCGTGCGTGCGTCCGTCGTACGCCGGGCTGGTGGCGGCCGGCGGGTTGATCGGCACGAACAGGTCGGGGTGGTTGTAGACCTCCGCGCCGTAGTCGTGCACGCCGTCCGGGACCGGGTCGCGGAAGCGCCCGCCGAGCGGCAGCAGCGCGGACGCGACCGACTCCCGGTTGCCGCGGACGCGGAAGTCCGGGCCGGTGATCGCGAGGTCGCCCTCACCGGTGGTCACCGACGCACCGGCCGACCAGGTCGCGAGCGCCCAGACGACGCCGAGCCAGTGCGGCGGGAGGCCGATCGCGACCGTCTCCTCCGGCTCGAGCTCGTACTCGTCGACGAGCAGGTTCGCGGTCTTGGCGACCCAGTTCGCGGTGGTGACCGCGCTGAGCTCGATCCGCTCACCGGTGACGTCGTCGTAGTGGGTCAGGAAAGGGCTGGCGCCGTCGCGGCGGACCGCGGCGGCGAACAGTTCGGGCAGGGTTCCGGCCATGCCGAGAAGCCTACGTTTCACATTCGGGGCTAATGTAGCGGGGGAGAAAGAAGGCTTCAGATGGAGACTCTGCTGGCGCTGCCCGAAGGCGGCGAGTGGATCGTGCTGCTGATCGTCGTGGTCCTGCTCTTCGGCGCCAACCGGCTGCCCGAGCTGACCCGCAACACCGCGAAGGCCCTGGTCGAGCTGAAGAAGGTGACCCGCGAGGCCAAGCTGGACCCGGCCCCGCAGGAGTTGCCTGCCGAGGAGCGAGCCGTCGAGCGGGAGGCGCCCGAACCGGCGAGCGACGCGCCGCTTGCCCAGCCGCCCTCGGCCCAGCAGTCGCCCCCTCCCACCAGCTGATCCGGGCTGTTGATCTGGGCCGCTTGATCCGGGCCGCGATCAGGCGTCGCCCGGGGTGCTCAGCTCGTGCGACGCAGTCCGGATCGCGCCGATCAGCAGCTTGGCCGGCTCGGGGATCGGGCCGGGCAAGCGCGCCAGCAGGATCCGGCGCAGCTCTTGCGGCCCACCCCGCACCGACAGCACCCGCACGCCGGCCGGCACCGCGTCCACCAGCGACTCCGACAGCGTCGTGATCCCGGCGCCCGCCGCGACCAGGTGCAGCTTGGCCAGCCAGTCGCGCGCCGTGTGCGCGATCTCCGGGCGCTCGTCCAGTCCCGGCCAGACGCCCATCAGCTTGTCCTCGCCGGCGCTCGGCCCGGCGATCCAGCGCTGCCCGCGCAGGTCGTCCACGCCGACCTCGTCGTACGCCGCCAGCGGATGCCCGGCCGGTACGGCGAGCCGCAGGCTCCGCTCGGTCAGCGTCTGCAGCTTCAGCGCAGGCGTCTCCAGATCCGGCGGCCGGAACGGCGGCGCCGACGCGAGCAGCGCCAGGTCGATCGTCCCCGACCGCAGCGCCCGGACCAGCGTTGGCGTCGTGCCCTCGCGGCTGGTGACCGAGATCGCCGGATGACTGCGGCGCAGCGCCCCGAGCGCTCGCGGCAGCAGAACCGCACCGGCGCTCGGGATCCAGCCCAGCCGAACCGTGCCGCCGCTCACCGGAAGCCCCGCGAGCTCCCGCGCCGTGCTGTCGAGCTCGTCCAGCACTCGCGCCGCTGACCGCAGTACGACCTGACCGGCCGGCGTCAGCCGCACGCCTTCGCGCCGCCGCTCCAGCAACGGCGCCTGCGCGGCCTTCTCCAGCGAGGCGACCTGCCGCGACACCGCCGACTGCGTGTACCCCAGCGCCACGGCCGCGGCCGTGAACGTGCCGCGCTCGGCGATCTCGCGGAACACCCGCAGCGCGGTCGGGGAGACGTCGGTGTAGTCCATGACGTTTACGCATATTACCTGTGCTCAACTCTCGTTGGAGTCATGGCCGAACCGTTCCTAGATTGGCGTCATGAACACACGAGTCGCAGTGGTGACCGGTGCCAACCAGGGCATCGGTCGTGCAGTGGTGGAAGGTCTGGCCGACCGGTTCGGCCCGGACGACGTGATCCTGCTGACCGGCCGCAATGCCGAGCGGGTCGCTGCCGCCACGAAGGAGATCGGACGCAAGCAGGTGGTCGGGCGCGTGCTCGACGTCACCGATGCCGGCGCGGTGGCCGCGCTGGCGGCCAAGTTGCAAGCGCAGTACGGCGGGGTCGACCTGGTCGTCTCCAACGCGGTCGGGCCGCTCGTCCCCGAGCGCACCCAGGCCGAGCAGGTCGACGAGTTCCTGGCTGTCGCTAATGGCGGAACGAGCGCCGTACTGCGGTCGTTCGAGCCGGTGCTGAAGCCGGGCGGCCGGTTGATCGTCGTGGCCAGTTCGCTGGGCACGCTCGACCACCTCGATCCCGCCGTCCAGGGTCGTTTCGACGGCGTGACGCTCGATCAGGTCGAGGCCGCGGTCGAGGAGTACCGGGTCGCGATGCACGCCGGTACGGCGGCCGCGCAGGGCTGGCCGGACTGGATCAACGTGCCGTCCAAGGTCGCCCAGGTCGCCGCGGTGCGCGCCGTCGCGGCGGAGCGCCGTACGGCGGACCTGGCGAACGGGACGCTGATCGCCGCGGTCTGCCCCGGGCTGGTGCACACGCGGGCGTCGCGCCCGTGGTTCGAGGACTTCAGCCAGGCGCGCACCCCGGAGGAGGCGGCCGGGCCGTTGCTCGACTTCGCTCTGCAGCCGCTCGACCCCAGCACGTACGGCGAACTGGTCCGCGACGGCAAGGTGCTGCCGTGGAACCCCGGAGAGGAGGGACAGCAGTGATCAGCACACCTTTCGGTTTCAGCAGCACCGCGGCAGAAGTTGCCGAGGGCATCGATCTGACAGGGCGCCGGGCGGTGGTGACCGGCGGCGCGTCCGGGATCGGCGTCGAGACCGCGCGGGCGATCGCCGGAACCGGCGCCGAGGTGACGCTCGCGGTCCGCGATCTCGCGGCGGGCGAGGCGGTGGCCAAGGACATCGCCGCGACGACCGGCAACGAGCTGGTCCGGGTCGCGCACCTCGACCTGACCGACCAGGACTCGGTCGGCGCGTTCGTCGCGGACTGGCAGGGGCCGCTGCACATCCTGGTGAACAACGCGGGCGTGATGGCGAGCCCGGAGACGTTCACGAAGGAGGGCTGGGAGCTGCAGTTCGCGACCAACCACCTCGGGCACTTCGCGCTCGCGACCGGGCTGCACACCGCCCTGGCCGCGGACGGCGCGGCGCGGATCGTCGTCGTCACCTCGTCGGGCCACCAGCGCTCGCCGGTGATCTTCGACGACCTGCACTTCGCGTTCCGCCCGTACGACCCGTGGCTCGCCTACGGCCAGTCGAAGACCGCCAACGTCCTGTTCGCGGTCGAGGTGACCCGCCGCTGGGCCGCCGACGGCATCACCGCGAACGCCGTGATGCCCGGCGCCATCCTTACCAACCTCCAGCGCCACCTGGAAACCGGCCGCAGCGGCTCGGTCCGCCCCGACCAGATCAAGACCACCGAACAAGGCGCCGCCACCTCGACGCTGCTGGCCGTCTCGCCGCTCCTGGAAGGCATCGGCGCCCGCTACTTCGTCGACGCCCAGGAAACCCCGGTCGTCCACCAACGCACCGGCAACTTCACCGGCGTCGCCGACTACGCCGTCGACCCCACCAACGCCGAACGCCTCTGGACGGTCTCGGAGCAGCTGCTCACACGCTGAACAGATTCATCCGGTACGCCGCCGCGCGCGGGTGAAACGCGAGCAGTCGCAGCAGCGCCCGGTACGCGACCGGCAGCCGAGCAGCTACTGCCCGCTGCGGTAGGGCAAGCGAGCGGGAGTCCTGCAGCCGCAATCCCCAGGGCTCCAGCTCGCGCGGCTCGTCACAAGCCCACGCGAACGCGGCCTTCGTGTGCCTGAGCGCGTCGTGGGTCCGCTGCCCGTCGACCATCGCCCGCCCGGCGGTGTCGAACGCCACCAGCGCACCGGGAAAGTGGTCGTGCACCAGCGCCACGGCGTACTGGGCGTCATCGCGCGGCAGGTAGAACAGCACGGCTTCGGCGACGAAGAAGTACGGCGCCGGATGCGCGCGCACGGCCTCGATCCAGGCGGGATCGGTGATCGACCCGGCGAGCATCCCGCGCCGCTCGCTCGGCGCGAAGAACTGTCGCCGCAGCTCCATCGCGTCGGGGAGGTCGAGCTCGAACCAGTGGCAGGTGCCGTTGTCGAGGCGCTCGAAGCGGGTGTTGAGGCCGGCGCCGATCTCGACCTCCGTCCCACCGGGGTTGGCGCGGAGGAAGTCGCTGACCTAGGCGCCGAGATGGGGCTGCATCAGTCGTTCATCCGGCGCCAGTAGCCGCAGAAGTAGATGTGGGACTTGTCGAAGCCCCGGTCGGTGACGAGGTGGCGGCGGACGGAGGTGACGAGGCTCGACTCGCCGGCCAGCCAGGCGTACGGGCGGCCGGTGGGGAGGGCTGTCTCGCGGAGGCGGCGCAGGAGGAGGTCGCAGTTGGTGGGGCGGGGTTCGCCGCGGTGCAGCCAGTGGATGCGTACGCCGGGGTGGCGGGGGATGTGGAGCTCGTCGGCGCGGGTGCCGACCTCGATGAAGGCCAGGGCGCGGGCGCCGGGATCGAGCTGCTCGATGATCGCGGCGATGGCGGGGAGGGCGGTCTCGTCGCCGACGAGGAGTTGCCAGTCGGTGTCGAGCGGCGGTGCGTAGTCGGCGCCGTCGCTGAGGATGCCGAGGCGGTCGCCGGGAGCCGCGGTGCGGGCGAAGGTCGAGCCGGGGCCGTGGCCGTGCAGGACGAAGTCGATGCCGAGGCGGCGGGCGCCCGGGTCGAAGGCGCGGACCGTGTAGTTGCGGACGACGGGCCTGGAAGCGTCCGGCATCTCCTGCAGCTCCGGCCACCAGCGTTCGGTCGTCGGCAGCACCAGCGCGGCGCCGGGCTGCGGCGGCAGGAAGATCCGGACCAGGTGGTCGGGCGCGGTGTACTCGAACCGGTCCAGCTCGGGCGCGCCGACGGTGACGCGGACCAGCTGCCGGTTCAGCACGGTGCGCGCCAGGACCGTGGCCGCGATCGGCCGGCGTACCAGTTCCAGGCCGGCCGACAGGCCGGGATCCACCCCGAGGCTCATGCAGGTTAGGTTAGCCTTAGTTGAGTCGTGGGGTCCATGGCTGGTGAGGAGATCGCGGTGTCACAGGGAGCGGTGTCACAGGGAACCGTGTCACAGGGAACCAGGACGATCCGGTCCGAGATCCGCAGGCTCACCCGGTCGGGGGACTCCCGGGTGATCTGCCCGGTCACCGTCGTCGCGGTCGAGCCGCTGACCCCGGGCTTCAGCCGGGTGGTGGTCCGTGGCGACGGGCTGGCGGCGTACTGGACGATCCGGCCGGCGGACGCGTTCAAGCTGATGATCCCGCCGGACGGCACCGGCAGCGTGCGGATGCCGAAGCTCGGCCCGAACGGCGCGCCGGTCTGGCCGGCCGACCGTCCGCTCCCGCTGATGCGGGCGTTCTCGGTCCGCTCGTTCGACCCGGCGACGCTGCGTCTGACCTTCGACGTCGCCCTGCACGGCGCCGGCCCGGCGATGACCTGGCTGGCCAGCACCCGGCCGGGCGACACCCTGGTCCTGCTCGGGACGCGCCGCGAGTTCTCCATCGGCGACGGCGTCGCGAACCACCTGCTGATCGGCGACCCGACGTCGCTGCCGGCGATCGCGAGCATCGTCGAGTCGCTCGATGCCCCGGCGACGGTCTTCCTGCAGGTGGAGAGCGAGGACGACCAGGTCCTGGTCCCCGGCGACGTCCAGTGGATCGTCGGCCCGCCGGGCGTCGGCCCGGACTCCCCGCTGGAGAAGGCCGTTCGCTCGTACCCGCGCCTGCGCGGCCGCACCCAGGCCTGGCTCGCCGCCGAAGCGGGCGTCGTCCGGTCGCTGCGGCCGTACCTGCTGAAGGACCTGGCCGTGCAGCGCGACGACCTGCACACGGTCGCGTACTGGATCGCCGGTCAGACCGCCGAGGGCCGCGACGCCGAGCAGATGCGCTGGTACGCGAAGGCCGGCGCGGAGGGCCTGGACACCACCGACCCCGCCGTTCTGCAGGGGCTGGAGTTCTCCTGAGTACGACGAAGGTCTGACCCCGGTTCCGACCGTGGGCCGATGCTTGCCCTCGGCATGCTTTCTAGGGTCGTCGGTATGTGGACACCTGTGGTCGCGGTAGCGACGAGTCTGAGTCTGTTCGGTCTGGGCGATCCGGTCTGGCCGGAGCTGGGGAACGGAGGGTACGACGTCGTCCGGCAGAAGCTCGACTTCGGTTTCGCCGACGACCTGGGCACCTACACGGCCAGTACGACGCTGACCGGGCAGGCGACCCAGCGGCTGCGGGAGTTCGACCTCGACCTGCTCGGCCCGAAGGTCAGCGCGGTCAAGGTGAACGGCCGCGCGGCGACCTGGAAGACCATGCCCGAGGGCGAGCTGGTGATCAAGCCGGCCGCCGCGGTCGGGAAGGGCCAGGCGTTCGTGGTCAAGGTCGACGTCCGCAACGACCTCCCGGAGACGACCGCGCAATCGCCGTTCCCGCCCGGCCTGATGCGGATCGACGGCTGGGTGCAGACCGAGAACCAGCCGTCCGGCGCGCGCCGGATGCTCGCCGTCGCGGACCACCCGGCGCAGAAGGCGCCGACCGACATCAGCATCACCGGACCGTCCCGGCTCAACTCGATCGCCAACGGCCAACTCGTCGCGACCGTGAAGAGCGGCGCCCGGACCACCCGGTTCTTCCACGAGGACCGCAAGCTCGCGACCGAGCTGCTCCAGGTCGGCCTCGGCCCGTTCACCGTCCTGCACGCCCGCGGCCCGCACGGCCTGGACCTCCGGTACGCCGTACCGACCGCGCAGCGGGCCGCGATCGAGCCGCAGCTGGCGTCGTTCGACCGCTCGGTGCGGTTCCTGGAGCAGCGGCTCGGCAAGTTCCCGGGTCGCCGGGCCGGGGCGTACATCACGCCGGCCGGCGGCGAGCTGGAGACCCAGGGGCTGACGCTGCTGAACGCCGAGAGCATGACCAAGGAGGGTTTCGAGCAGAACGGCACCGAGGCGGTCGTGCTGCACGAGCTCGCGCACGAGTGGTTCGGCAACTCGGTCTCGCCGCGGCAGTGGTCGGATCTGTGGCTGAACGAAGGCCACGCGGTCTACTACCAGACCGTGTTCGGGGCGGAGCACTGGGGAAACACGACGGTCGCCGAGGCGATGCGGTGGACGTATGAGGACAAGGATCTCGACCTGTTCTCGCACGGGCCGATCGCGCAGCCGGATCCGGCGACGTTCCCCGGAGAGCAGCAGCTGCTGAAGCCGTACGACGTGGCGGCGTACCAGGGTGGCGCGTTGACGCTGTACGCGCTGCAGCAGGAGGTCGGGGCGGCGACGTTCGAGAAGATCGAGCGGACCTGGGTGCGGGAGCACGCGAACGGGCTCGGGAGCACGGCCGAGTACATCGCGAGCGCGTCCCGGGTGGCCGGGCGAGACCTCGGACCTTTCCTGCGCAGCTGGCTGTACGGCACGAAGCTGCCCGCGATGCCGGGCCACCCGGACTGGAAGCCCGCGCACTGATCCCGGGGGCGCACTCCGCGGTACCGCGGAGTGCGCCTTGTAGGGTCGATCCATGCTGATCCTGATCGGCCTCGCGCTGATCCTGGCCCTGACTGTTGCCACCGGCTACTTCGTCGCCCAGGAGTTCTCCTACGTCGCCGTGGACCGGAACCGGCTGCAGGGCCTGGCCGACGAGGGCAACGCGGCCGCGGCCCGGGCCCTCAAGGTCACCGCCCGGCTGTCGTTCGTGCTGTCCGGCGCGCAGGTCGGGATCACCGTGACCGCCCTGCTCGCCGGGTACGTCGCCGAGCCCTACCTCGGTGAGGGGCTGCAGAAGATCCTCGGCGGCGCCGGCGTCCCGGAGGGGGTCAGCCTGACCATCTCGGTGATCGCGGCGCTGCTGCTGGCGACGATCATCCAGATGGTGTTCGGCGAGCTGGCCCCGAAGAACCTGGCGATCGCCCGCGCGGAAGCGATCGCGCTGCGGCTGTCCCGCTCGACGCTGATGTACCTGACGGTGGCCGGGCCGGTCATCCACCTGTTCGACGCGACCTCGAACCGGATCCTGCGCCGGGTCGGGATCGAGCCGGTCGAGGAGCTGCCGCAGGGCGCGACCGCGCAGGACCTGGACCGGATCATCGCCACGTCGTACGAGCAGGGCCTGCTCGACCGGGACACCACCCGGCTGCTCGACCGCGGGCTGGACTTCCGCGGCCGGATCGCCGGGGAGGTGATGATCCCGCGGGTCGACGTGGTCACCGTGCACGAGGACGATCCGCTGACCCGGGTGGTCGAGCTGCTCGACACCGGGCACAGCCGGTTCCCGGTGGTCGCGTCGTCGGTCGACGAGGTGGTCGGCGTGATCGCGGTCAGTGACGTGGTCGAGGTGGAGCCGGGCGACCGGCACCACGTGACGACCGGCTCGCTGGCGTCGCCGCCGGTCGTCGTACCGGACACGCTGCCGCTGCCTGCCGTGCTGGAGCAGCTGCGGACGACGCACCGGCAGCTCGCGATCGTGGTCGACGAGTTCGGCGGGTTCGCCGGGGTCGTGTCGCTGGAGGACATCGCCGAGGAGCTGGTCGGGCCGATCCGCGACGAGGACGACCTGCCCGAGGGCGACCTGGTGGTCAACGGCGACGGCAGCTGGACGTTGCCGGCCCGCTGGCGGCTCGACGAGGTCGAGGAAGCGACCGGCATCTCGCTGCCGGAGGACGAGGACTACGACACGGTGTCCGGACTGGTGATGGCACGGCTCGGGCGGATCCCGGTGGTCGGTGACGAGGTGGTGATCGCGTTGCCGCCGCGCTTCGACCACGACGGGCGGCAGGTCCCGCTGGAGCGCGCCCGCGTGACCGTCCAGACCGTACTGCGGCACGTCCCCGGCCTGATCGTCCTGGAGCGGCTCTCATGAGTACGACGGTCGCGCTGCTGATCTCCCTGGTCCTGCTGATCTGCAACGGCTTCTTCGTGGCGGCCGAGTTCGCGCTGGTCGCCTCGAAGCGGCACCGGCTCGAACAGGCCGCGGCCGAGGGCAGCCGGTCCGCCCGGGCGGCGATCGCCGGAGTCAGCGAGCTGTCGCTGATGCTGGCCGGCGCGCAGCTCGGGATCACGCTGTGCACGCTGGGTCTCGGATCGCTGTCCGAGCCCGCGGTCGCGCACCTGCTGCATCCGCTGTTCGAGCTGATCGGCTTGCCGGAGAACGTCGGGCACGTGATCGCGCTGATCATCGCCGTCGGCGGCATCGGCCTGCTGCACGTGCTGCTCGGCGAGATGGCGCCGAAGTCGTGGGCGATCAGCGACCCGGAGCGGTCGGCGCTGATCCTCGCGCTGCCGTTCCGCGGGTTCACCTACGTGTTCCGGCCGCTGCTCTCGGTGCTGAACTGGATCGCGAACGTCTGTGTCCGGGCGGTCGGCGTCACGCCGCAGAACGAGATCGCCAACGCGCACGGCCCGGACGAGCTGCGGCTGCTGATCGAGTCGTCCGGTGAGCACGGCACGCTCGAGGCGGCCGAGCACGACCTGCTGACGGCGATGCTCGCGCTGCAGAACACGACGGTCGCGCAGGTGATGACGCCGACCGCGCAGTTGGCGACGGTCCCGGCCGAGGCGACCGCCCGCGAGGTCGAGGTCGCGAGCCGGCAGCAGGGCCGGTCGCGGCTGGCCGTGGTGTCGGTCGAGGCGCGGTTGCTCTGCGGGATCGTGCACGTCCGCGACGCGGCGCGCGCGACCACCGGTGGTGGCGACACGTTGCACGCGTCCGACCTGATGACCGAGCCGCTTCGCCTGGCCGCCGGTACGCCGGTGGCGGCGGCGATCCGGGTGATGCGCGAGAAGCGGTCGCAGCTGGCCGTCGTACAGGCTGATGACGGGTTCCCGGTCGGCGTGGTCGCGCTGGAGGACCTGCTGGAGGAGGTGATCGGGGAGTTCGACGACGAGACCGATCCCATCATCACCGCCGCGCGAGAGAGCAGTATCACCGCCGAGCGGGAGAGCGGTCGGGAAGGATGATCGGCGCCCCGGTCATCGGGTGCGGCCAGACCTCGACCTGGTGCTGGTAGACGTCGGTCACCAGCTCGGCGGTCAGTACGTCGGCCGGTGACCCGTACGCCGCCAGCCGGCCGCGCGACAGCACGGCGACGCGGTCGGCGTACCCGGCGGCGAGGTTGAGGTCGTGCAGCACGATCACGACGGCGTCGCCGTCGGCCGCGCGCTGACGGGCGAGCTGGAGCACGTCCTCCTGGTGGTGCAGGTCGAGCGCGGCGGTCGGCTCGTCGAGCAGGAGCAGCTGGGTCTCCTGCGCGAGGGCTCGGGCCAGCGAGACGCGGGCGCGTTCGCCGCCGGACAGGGAGTTGAAGACGCGGTCGGTGAACGCTTCCGCGTCGGCCCGCTCGAGCGCCGTACGGATGGCGTCGGCGTCGCGGTCGGCGCGTTCGGTGCGGTCCCACGGGGAGCGGCCCATCGCGACGATTTGGCCGACCGGGAACGGGAACGAGATCGTTGCCTGCTGCACCATCACGGCCCGGCGCATCGCCGCCTCGACCGGAGACCAGTGGCTCAACGGCTCGCCGTGCAGCTCGACCGCGCCTTCGTCGGGTGCGAGGTCGCCGCTCAGGACGCCGAGCAGCGTGGACTTGCCGGCGCCGTTCGGGCCGACCAGGGCGACGACCTCACCGGTGCGGACCGGCAGCGTGACCTGATCGAGGATCTGGGTGCCGCCGAGCGTCACCGAGATGTCGTGGGCGGCCGCGATCGTCGTACCGGCGTCGAGGCGGTCGGGCAGGCGGCGTCTCATCCCCAGCCTCCTTGGCGGGCGCGGGTGCGGCGGAGCAGCCAGAAGAAGAACGGCGCCCCGACCAGCGAGGTGATCATGCCGATCGGCAGGTCGGCGTTGCGGATCAGCGTGCGGGCCAGCAGGTCGGCGCAGATCACCAGGACGCCGCCCGCCAGAGCGCTTGCCGGGAGCAACAACCGGTGGCCGGGTCCGGCGATCATCCGGATCAGGTGCGGGACGACCAGGCCGACGAACCCGATGATGCCGCTGAACGCGACGCTCGCGCCGACCAGCAACGCGACCACGACGATCGCGACCAGCCGGAGCTTCTCCACGTCGACGCCGAGATGACTCGCGGAGCGGTCGCCGAGCGCGAGCAGGTCGAGGCGCCTGGCGAGCACGAACGCGGCGGCCAGGCCGACCAGCGTGAACGGCGCGACCGCGGAGACGGCCTGCCAGGTGGCGCCGTTCAGGCTGCCGAGCTGCCAGAAGACGAGCTGCTCGCGGGCGCTGGTGTCGGCGATGAACGTCGCGAACGAGATCAGCGTGAAGGCCAACGAGTTGACCGCGATGCCGGTGAGCACCAGCGTCACGACCTCCGTGCGCCGTCCTGCGCGCGACAGGCTGTGCACGAGCAACGTGGTGGCCAGGCCGGTGCTGAACGCGGCGGCCGCGATCGTCCAGTTGCCGAGCCAGGTGACGCCGGTGACGATCACCAGGCTCGCGCCGACCGCGGCGCCGGACGAGACGCCGACCACGGACGGCTCGGCGAGCGGGTTGCCGAAGACGCCTTGCATGAGGGCGCCTGCTGTCGCCAGTGAAGCGCCGACGAGCACCGCGAGGGCGACGCGCGGGAAACGCACCTTCCACAAGGCGTTGTCGCCCTGCGGGTGGTGCGGGAGCGGACCGAGGTCGAGCGGGAGCCGCAGGTGCAGCAGGCTTTCGAGACCGCTGTCGATGTGGTGTAGGACCGAGCCGATGATTTCGGCCGGCGGGATGGGTAACTGACCGACACCTACGGCGACGACAGCCATCAAAAGCAGGGCGATCGTCAGGCCGGTGAGGAGGCCGGCCGAGCGCAGGCGGCTCCGCCGCTGCGCGGGTGCGGAGGTGGTTGCCGGGGTCAAGGGGCGGCAGGGGTGTAGGCAGCCTTGGCCAGCGCCTCGACCGTGCGGCCGGTGCGGGGGCCGAAGCTGAGCAGTTCGGTGTCGTTCATGTCGACGATCCGGCGGTGCTGACCGGCCGGGGTCTGCGCGATCCCGGGCAGTTTCAGCAGCCCGTCGACGCCCTTGAGCGATTTGAGGCCCTCGGTCATCACGAGGATCAGGTCCGGCTGCGACCGGATCAGCGCCTCGCTGGTGAGCGGGACGAACGGTTTCGTCAGCCCGATGTCGGTACCGGTGTCGACGCCGCCGATCGCGGTGATCATCGCGTCCGCGCCGGAGCCGGGGCCGCTCATCAGGTAGACGCCCGCCGAGCCGCGCACGTACAGGAACGTCATCCGCAGCGGTTTCGCGCCGGCCGGGGCGAGGCCGAGGGACGTCACGATCTCGTCCTGCGTACGGCGTACCAGCTGCTCACCGCGCTGGGGAACGCCGAGGGCGCCCGCGACCGCGCGGATCTGGCTGGGGATGTTGTCCATCGTGCGGGCGTCGTCGAAGAAGACCACCGGGACGCCGGACGCCCGCAGCTGCTCGAGCACCTCCGGCGGGCCGATGCTCTTGTCGGTGAGCACGACGGTCGGGTCGAGCGCGAGGATCGCCTCGGCGTTCAGGTCGTGCGCGGACGGCGTGACCTTCGGCAGCTTCGCGGCCTTGGGGAAGCCGGTGGAGGTGTCCCGGCCGACGACGTGGTCGCCGAGGCCGAGGCTGAAGACGATCTCGGCGAGGGTTCCGTACAGGTCGACGGCGATGATGCGGCTCGCGTCCTTGACCTGGACCTGCTTGTCGTCGCAGGACTTCACGGTGACGGGGAGCTGCGGATCGGCGCCCTCGACCGGGTCGATCGAGTGGTCGGCGAGGGTCGCGGTCGACGGGCCGGTCAGGGTGTGCGGGTCCTGCGCGCCGGTCGTGGGAGTTGCCTTGGGTAAGGGTTTGCCGTCGGCGCCGGTGCTGACGGCGAAGCCCTTGACGGCCGGGAGACAGGCGTCGACGACGCCGGGAGCGGCGGCCTCCTGCGAGGCGGCCGGGCCGGCACAGCCGACGGTGGTGAGCAGTGCGGCCACGACCAGTGCGGCCGGCGGTCGGAGCTTCACGAGGCGACCTGCGGGTGGCGCGGGAGCACCAGCTCGGCGATCGACGTGAGGACGTCGACGTTGAAGCGGTAGGCCAGCAGGACCTCCTCCAGCACCTGCTCCTGCTCGCGCTCGTCGAAGCCGGTCTCGTCGAGCAGCGCCCGGTACCGGTCCTTGAACGGCTTCACCGCCGGGATCTGCTCGAAGGTGTAGAACCGCACCCCGTCCCGCTCCAGCCCGTACGCCGACGCGACCAGCCGGCCGATCGCCTGCCCGCCGGACAGGTCGCCGAGGTAGCGGACGTAGTGGTGCGCGATGAACCCGCCCGGCCAGGTCGCCAGCTCGTCCAGGCGGTCGGCGTACCGGCGGGTGGCCTCGGTCGGCTCCGGGATCGGGACGCCGGCCGCGCGCAGGAAGGCGAGATCGGCTTCGAGCGCCAAGCAGCGGTTGAGCTGCGGGAAGTGGAACGGGCCCGCGATCAGGTCGTCGGCCAGTCCGGCCCCGACGCGTTCGAGCGCCTGGTAGATGACCGCGTGCTGCGCCACCAGCGCGGCGTACGCGCCGAGGTCGAGGCGGCCGGTGGTGAGGGCGGTCAGGTAGGTGCTCCCTTCGGCGTCTCGGTGCAGGCTGAGACTCCGTTCCCGGAGGCGCTGCGAGAACGGCTGGGCGGTGGAGCCGAATGGTGAGGTCACAAGACTTAGGTTAACCTAAGTTAGGTGAGGCTAACCTATGCGTGTGTCGCTGGACTGTTGGTCGGAGGGATCTGGGGGATCTGGTCGGTCGCGAACGCCGCACCGGCCGCGACCGGTCCGCAGGGGCAGGTGGTGACCGTGTCGCGGAGCCAGGGACTGGACCCGGCCGGGACCTCGGTCACCGTGCGCGGCCGTGGTTTCGACCTGAACAAGGGCATCTACGTCGCGTTCTGCGTGAACAAGGGCCCAGGGCAACTGCCGTCGCCGTGCCTGGGCGGCGTGGACATGCAGGGCGCCTCCGGCACGTCGGCCTGGATCTCGTCCAACCCGCCGTCGTACGGCGAAGGGCTGGCGACGCCGTTCACCCGCAGCGGCGGCAAGGGCTCGTTCGAGGTCCGGCTGACGGTGAAGGCCAAGGACCAGTTCACGAACTGCCTGGACCAGAAGGTCGCGCCGAACGGGTGCGTGATCGGCACCCGCGCGGATCACACCAGGACCGCTGACCGGACCGCCGACGTGCTGATCCCGGTCAGCTTCGCGGGCGCCGGGTCCTCGAAACCGAGCGCGACGCCGACCTCGTCGACCACGCTGGCCAAGCCGACCGTCACCGACGACAAGACCACCCCGGTGAAGCAGCAGCAGGGCGGACCGCTGGCGAACACCGGCGGCACCACGATGTCCCTGCTCGTCGCGGCCGCCGTACTGGCCGTCGTCGGCACCACCACGATCCTCGCCACCCGCCGCCGCAAGGAGCCCACCGCATGACCCGCCTCCGTGGCTTGTTCGTCGCCCTGGCAACGCTGGTTGTCGCTTCCGGTAGCGCCTTGTCCGCAGTGGCTGCTAACCCTGTGGTCTTCGAGCCCAAGCTGGAGGTCTCCAAGACGACCGGCGTGGCCGACGGCGAGGAACTCACCGTCCGGGGCTCCGGCTTCGACCCGGCGGCCAACCTCTCGACGCGGGTTCCGGTGACGCCGGGGCAGCCCGCCGGCGTGTACGTCGTGTTCGGTTCGTTCGCCGACGACTGGCGGCCGTCCACCGGTGCCGACTCGACGACGCGGACGCTGCTCGACACCAAGTGGGTGCTGCCGCAGGCGTCGTACGACCAGGTCGGGACCGACTTCCCGAACCAGAAGCCGCGGCTGGTGCTGCTGAACGCCGACGGGACCTTCGAGGTGAAGGTGAAGGCGAAGATCGTCGCCGAGAACCCGCGCAACTACGGCGTCTACACCTACCCGGGCGGCTCCGCGGTCAATGCGGCCCACGAGCTCGCCGTACCGGTGACGTTCGGGAGTGGCGGTGACCCGGAGCCGGAGGGACCGCCGGTCGGCAGTCTCGACTGGGGGCTCAAGGCATCGTTCCGGACCTACATCGAGGGCAGCATCGCGCACGGCTCGATCACGATGCGCGAGCCCGCCACCCGGAACGCCGACGGCACGTTCCGCTTCCCGGGCGGCAGCGGCACGGCCGAGCAGGTCGGCTTCACCGGCGGCGTCTACTTCAAGGGCCACGAGATGCAGGCCGGCAACCCGCTGCTCGAGGTCACCGTCACCGACGTCCGGGTCACGACGAGCGGGAGTGCCGGGACCGTGATCGCCGACGTGGTCAGCAAGAGCCTGGAGACCGGGCAGCCGACGACGTACGACGACGTGGTGCTCGCCGATGTCGACTTCAGTGCCCACCCGGTGGTGGTCAAGGACGGCGTGGCCACCGTGACCGCGGCACCGACCAAGCTGACCGCGGCGGGGGTTCCGGCGTTCGCGAACTTCTATGCGGCCGGGACGGCGCTCGACCCGATCAGCTTCTCGGTCGCGCTGACGACGGCGCCGGTCTGGACGCCGAAGCTGGAGCTCCTCGGTGCCGACGGGCAGCCGCTGGGGACCGTGCCTGCTGCCGGGGCGACCGTGACGGTGCGCGGGAGTGGGTACGACCCGGCCGCGAACCCGTCGACGCGGCCGCCGGTGACGCCTGGGTTGCCCGCCGGGGTGTACGTCGTGTTCGGGAGTTTCGACGAGGTGTGGCAGCCGTCGAAGGGCGCTGCGGCGGGGACGCGGCGGGTGCTCGACCAGAAGTGGGCGCTGCCGGACGCTTCGCGGCCGGGGGCGGCGAATCCGGCGTACGTGACGTTGACGCCGGACGGGACGTTCGAGACGACGCTGACGGTGAAGCCCGCAGACACGGCGAGCGGGACGTACGGCGTCGCGACGTACGCGGCGGGTGGGGCGCTGCCGAACGCGGCGCAGGAGCTGTTGAAGGTGGTTGCCTTTGGCAACGCTGTGAAGCCTGCGTTGACGGTTTCGCCGGCGGTCGATCTCGCGGATGGACAGGCTGTTGTGGTGAAGGGGACCGGGTTCGCGCCTGACCGGGCGCTGTACGTCGCGCAGACGCCGCAGGGCACGGTCGGCGAGTCGAACCCGTCGCCGTTCTCGGGTGCGCAGCGGGTCGTCACCGGAGGGGACGGGACGTTCGAGGCGACCGTCGAGACGGCGGTGACCTTCACCAACGAGGGCGTCGACGTGGACTGCCTCGCGATCGCCTGCCACATCGCGAGCTTCAACTCGCCGCTGGCCTCGGACAACGAGGTCGTCGACCATCGCGGCGACCGGTCCCAGGACGTGTTCCAGAAGATCACCTTCAAGCCCGCCGGGCCGCAGCCGGTCCTGCCGGTGGTGACGACGCAGCCGGTCGCGGCGTCGGTGGTGGCCGGGGGCACCGTGAGGTTCACCGCGGCGGCGACCGGTACGCCGGTGCCGACGGTGCAGTGGGAGCGCAGCGCTGACGAGGGGAAGAGCTGGGCTCCGATCGCGTCGCCGTCCGCGGTGGCACCGGCGTTGAGTCTCGCCGGGGTCACGGCGGCGGACGACGGGTCGCGGTACCGCGCGGTCTTCAGCAACGAGGCAGGGTCGGCGACGTCTTCGGCTGCTGTGCTGACGGTTGTGGAACCTGCGGTGAAGGTGTCGCCGGACGAGGTGCTGCCGGGGGCTGAGTTGCTGGTCGAAGGGACGGGGTTCCTGGCCGGTGCGAAGGTGACCGCGGTGGTCGATCCGGAGTCGACGCCGGGCGCGCCGGAGTTCAGCTTCTCGAACGGTCACGGGCAGACGGTGGTCGTGAGTGGGCCGGGGCTGAAGGTTGCCGGGGGCAAGCTGGTGGTGGCCGAGGGGGCGAAGGTGTCGGCGCGGATCAGCGGGCTGGCGAACAGCAAGGCCAACACCGTGGCGGCGCCCAGCGGGTTCTACCTGCTGACCGCGGTCGACAACGGGCCCGGGAAGCAGGCGTCACCGGCGATCGGGGGCGCCGACATGAGCGGCGCGTCCGGGACTTCGCAGTGGATCACGAACTATCCGTACGCCGGTTCGGAGGAGCTGGTGGTGCCGATCGGGGGTGATCTGGTGGCGACGACCTCGGTGGAGGTGAAGTCGTTCGACGAGAACACGAAGTGTGCCGAGGCGGCGAACGGGTGCGTGCTGTACCTGCGGGCTGATCATCGGTCGACGGGGAATCGGTCGTTCGATGTGCGGATTCCGTTGGTGTTCGGTGGGGAGCGGCAGGCTGCGGTGGGTCAGTACGTGGCTGGTGCTGACGGGAAGGTGAGCTTCCGGTGGAAGGTGCCGGCGTCGTTGGCGGTGGGGAAGCATGTGATGACGGTGGCGGCGGGGGAGAATGTTGCTAGTGGCAACTTCTCTGTGAAGGGGGCTGGTACACCGACGCCGACGCCGAGCCCGACGCCGACGGCCGGTCCGACGCCGACGGCGGCGCCGACGAGCTCGGAGCCGCCCGTGAGCGACACCCCGACCAAGCCGACGGGTGCTTCATTGGCCAGCACCGGCGGGGCGACGTTCTGGCTGCCGGTCGCGGGTGGCGTGCTGTTGCTGGCTGGTGCCGCCTTGGTGCTGGTGGCTCGACGGAAGAAGGCGTCCTGATGACCGACCCGTTCACCCCCGACGTCGTGACCGCCGTGCTGCGGCACATGAACGAGGATCACGCGGACGACTCGCTGCAGATCGTCCGCGCCCTCGGCGGGTACCCGGACGCGGTCAGCGTGCAGCTGGCCACCATCGACCCGGCGGGCGCCGTGTTCGCGGTCACCGTCGCGGCGGGCGGCGTCGTACGGGTGCAGCTGCCGTGGTCGGAGCAGATCGTCGAGCGGCCGCAGTTCCGGCGGGAGTTCGCGCGGATGCACTCCGAGTCAGTCGGAGGTGCCGAGGGGTAGCCGGACGGTGAAGGTCGAGCCCTGGCCGAGGGTGCTGCGGGCGGTCACCTGACCGTGGTGCGCCTCGACCAGGCTGCGGACGATCGCCAGGCCGAGGCCGCTGCCGCCGGTGTGCCGGTTGCGCGACTGCTCGGCGCGCCAGAAGCGGTCGAAGACCTTGGGGAGGTCGTCGGGGGAGATGCCGGTGCCGGTGTCGATCACGTCGATCACCACGTCGCTGCCTTCCCGTCGGCCGGTGACACGGACGCTTCCGCCCGCCGGTGTGAAACGCAGGGCGTTCACCACCAGGTTGCCGACGACTTGGCGGAGCCGGACCGGGTCGGCTTCCAGCTCGAGCTCCCCGTCCGCCCCAGCCGGCGCGGACGGGGAGGGGGCGGAGGTGAGGGTGACTTCTGCGGCACCTGCCTCGGAGTGGTGGGCGGCGACGACCTGTTCCAGCAGGGTCGGCAGGTGGACGCGTTCGGGGTGGATGCGGAGGTTGCCGGCGTCCGCCGTCGCCAGGTCGCGGAGGTCGTCGATGATGTGCTGGAGCAGCGCGGCCTCCTCACTCAGGGACTGGATGAACGCCTGGTCGGGCTTGGTGACGCCGTCCTCGACCGCCTCCAGCCAGCCGCGGATGTTGCTCAGTGGCGTCCGCAGCTCGTGGGCGATGTCGCTCACCATCGCGCGCCGCAACGCCTCCGTCCGGGCGCGGCTGTCGGCGAGTTCGTTGAACGCGGCCGACAGCTGCCCGATCTCGTCGCGTCCCCGCACGCGGACCCGGACCGACTCGTCCCCGCCGGTCATCCGCCGCGACGCCCGGGTCAGCGCCCGCAGCGGCTGCACGAGCCGGAACCCACCCGCGACGGTGATGATCACCGTGATCAGCAGCACCGCGGCCGCGACCCCGGCGATCCGCTTCTGGTTCGCGGGCGACAGGTCGAAGCCGGCCTCGGCGCGGCTCGGGGTGTTCACGAACAGCCGCGCCAGCGGAGCGACGTACGGGTCGAGCTGAGTCCGCCGGGACTGGGTGACGCAGGCTTCGATCCGTTCACCCGGTACGCCGTCCGGCGGGACCGGGCCGCTGACGTCGGGGTCGAAGACCGACCAGGTCAGGTCCGGTTGCAGCTTGACGGTGAACTGGATCTTCTGGCCGGCCAGGCAGGTGTTGATCAGCGCCTGCAGATCGCTGTACGGCTTGCGTTCCGAGCGGGTCAGCTGATCGAGCACGCCCTGGGTGTCGCAGCTGCTGATGGTCGCTTCACTGGCGCCGACGATCCGCGGCCGGCCGGTCGGCGCGGTCTGGATGATGCCGACCCCGGTCCGGCCGCGCACACAGTTCAGGACCCGTTTCGCGACGTCGCCGAGGAACTTCTGGTCGGCCGCGTTCAGCTTGAACGGGCCGACCACCCGCGGGTCGATCCGGTCGGCGCCGCCGAGATCGGGGTCGACCGCGAACGGGTCGATCGTCACCGACGATGCGCTGGCCAGGTCCTTGGCCGGTCCGGCGATCAGCTTGCGGTCGTTCGTGGTCAGCGTGATCTGCCGGCCGGTCTCGCGGCTGAGCTGCTCGATCAGCGTGCCGACACCGGGCCAGGCGGCGTGCGTCGCGGCGTACCCGAGCAGGGCGTCGTAGATCTTGCTGTCGTCGGCCAGCGCCCGGCCCTGCTCCTGCTGGATCGCGACCGTCGTACTGCGGGCCGCCAGCCACGCCGTCGCCGCGATCGAGCAGAGCGAGACCAGGACGGCGCCCGCGAGCAGCCGGACCAGGATGCTCCTGCGGGCCGCCATCTCAGGCGTCGGTCAGCTTGTAGCCGACGCCGTACACGGTCAGCAGGCGGACCGGACGGCGCGGCTCCGGCTCGATCTTCTTGCGCAGGTTGAGCACGTGGGTGTCGATCGTGCGGGTGGTGATGTACTGGTCGATGCCGTGCAGCTGCTCGAGCAGCTGGGCCCGGGTGAAGACCCGGTGCGGTTTCGCGGCCATCGTCGCGATCAGGCGGAACTCACCCGGCGTACAGGCGACCTTCGTGCCGTCGGCGTACAGCTCGTGGCGGTCCAGGTCGACGGTCAGCCCGCCGACGCGCAGCATCTGGTCCGGCTCGGCACTGCTCGGAGCCTGCCGGCCGCGCCGCAGCAGCGTCCGGACCCGGGCCGCGAGCTCGCGCGGGCTGAACGGTTTGGTCATGTAGTCGTCGGCACCGAGATCGAGACCGAGCAACATGTCGTCCTCCTCGGTCCTTGCCGTCAGCATCAGCACCGGGAGGTCGGACTCGCGCCGCAGGATCCGGCAGACATCCAGCCCGTCGACCCCGGGCAGCATCACGTCCAGCACCAGCAGATCCGGCTGCAGCCGGCGCACCTGCTCGAGCGCGGCCCGCCCGTCACCGACCACAACCACCTGGTGATGCTCCCGCTCGAGGTACCGCCGAACCAGCTCGGCCTGCTTCGCGTCGTCCTCGGCCAGCACGACCTGCGCACACATGGTCCCCACTGTAGGTCGGCCAGTCGTTGCTCCCGGCACACTCACGCCAACCGGGACGAGATCCTGACAATCGGCGTTGTCTACCCCGGGCACACCAACCACCGCCCCCACTCGTCGCGGCCCTGACACCCGCCGCCCGTTGCACCCAGCCACCGCCCTCACCTCGGCCGCCAACCGCAGAGGCCCGCCGCCCCCTTCACCCCAATGCCCACGGGGTGCGCCAGCCGCCCACCCGAACGCGACTTTGAGCACCGGCCAGTCATTTCTGGACCGGCAAAGTGGCTGGCCGGTGCTCAAAGTGGGGATGGCGGGTCGTGGATGGGGCGACTTTGGGCACCGGTCAGGCGTTTTTTCGGCGCTGGAGTGGCTGAGTGGTGCTCAAAGTGGGGTCAGTCGGCGGCGAGGGCTTCGGTGGGGGTGAGGAGCGACGCCCGTACGGCGGGGTAGACGCCGGCCAGGACCCCGACGGCGATCGAGGCGCCGATGCCGGCCAGCAGGGCGTTCGCCGGGATGACGACCGGCCAGTGCTGCGAGTTGGCGTAGGCGATCACGCCGAGGATGCCGAGGCCGGCGCCTAGCAGGCCGCCGATCGTGCAGAGCACCACGGACTCGGTCAGGAACTGGCCGCGGATCTGGCCGCGGTTGGCGCCGAGGGCGCGGCGGAGGCCGATCTCGCGGCGGCGTTCGAGGACGGAGATCACCATCGTGTTCGCGACGCCGATGCCGCCGACCAGGAGGGCGACGCCGGCCAGGCCGAGGAAGAGGGTCGAGAACGCGTTCTGGGTGATCCGCTGGGCGGCCAGGGCCTCGGACGGGCGGCTGACCTGGACGAGGCCGGGCTGCTCGGGGTTGAGGGTGCGGCCGAGGACCGCGCGGACGTCTTCGAGGGAGGCGTCGGTGGCGCGGACGTAGACGACCGACGGGCGGCCGTCGAACCCCAGGGAGGTCCTGGCGGCGTCCCAGCCGACCAGGACGGACTGCTCGACGTCCGGCGCGAGTGGGGAGCGGGCGAGGACGCCGACGACGGTGAACCAGGTGTCGTTGAGCAGGATCCTCGGCTTGGGCTGGCCGGGTGGAAGGTCGGTGATGCCGAGCCAGGTCGCCGCTTTCGCGCCGAGGACGACGGTCGGGAAGCGTTCTTTGGCGGGGGTGAGGAAGCTGCCGGAGTGGATCTTTGCTCCGAGCAACGGGAGGAGGTTGGGTTTGCTGGCGAGCACGGTGATCCCGGTGCTGCCGCCGTCGACCTTGTCCGTACGGCGAACGCCGGCGTGCACGTTGGCGACACCGCTGACCTCTTGCACGGGGCCGATTCGCCCGGCCATCCCGATCGATGCCGTCGGCAACCCGGCGGGCTGGTCCTCGCCTTGGTTGGGGACCGCCGCGGCCCGGAGGAGGTCGGGGCCGAGGGAGGCGAGCTCGTCCATGACGGCTTGCTGGCTGGAGGCGGGGATGCCGGTGACGACCACGACGGTGGCGATGCCGATGGAGATCCCGAGGGCGGAGAGGGCGGCGCGGAGGGGTTTGGTGCGGAGTCGGGTGAGTCCGAGCAACAAGAGGTCGGAGAGCGCCAGCCGCACCGGGGAGCTGGCGGCTGCGCCGCTCGTCCGCGCGGCGGCGCCGCGGCGGGATCGGGGGGCGAGGCCTCTCAACCCCCTCATCCCTCCACCAGGCGGCCGTCGCGGACTTCTACTTTTCTGGGAAGCTGGGCCGCGATCTCCCGGTCGTGGGTGATCACCGCGATGGTGGTTCCGGTGCTGTTCAGGGTGGTGAGGAGGTTCAGGACCGCCTGGCCCGTCGCCGTGTCCAAGGCGCCCGTGGGCTCGTCGGCGAGGACCAGCGCCGGGTTGTTGACCAGCGCCCGTGCGATGGCGACGCGTTGGCGTTCGCCGCCGGAGAGTTCGTGCGGGCGATGGGTCGCCCGGTGCGAGAGGCCGACCTTGTCGAGCGCCTCCAGGGCCAGCGGCTTGCGCCGGCGGCGCGGCGTGCCGGCGTACAGGAGGCCGGTGGCGACGTTCTCGGTGGCGGTGTGGCCCTCGGACAGGTGGAACTGCTGGAAGACGAAACCGATCGAGCGGCCGCGGAGTGCGGAGAGCTGGCGGTCGGAGAGGGCGGTGACGTCGTGGCCCTGCAGCTCGACCGTGCCTGCGGTCGGGCGGTCGAGGGTGCCCATCAGGTTGAGCAGCGTGGACTTGCCGGAGCCCGACGGGCCGACGATCGCGAGCAGCTCGCCGGAGTCGATGCGCAGCGAGACGTTGTCGAGGGCACGCACCCCACCGGCGTACTGCTTGACCGCGTTCCGCAGCTCGACGACGGGGGTGCTCACGACGTCGTCACCACCTTCTGGCCGGCCTGCAGCCCGGTGCCGGTGATCTCGACGTTGCCGGCGGCAAACATTCCGGTCTTGACGCCGACCAGTGACGTCGCGGTGCCGTCGACGACCTGTACGGCGTACCCGCCCTCGCGGAGCGCCAGCAGCGCGGCGACCGGTACGACGAGCACGCCCTTGCGGACCGCGCCCGGGACGGTGACGGTGGTCGGCCCGGAGTCGATCCCGCTCGCGGCGGACTGCTGGTCGAGGGCGATCGTCGCGGTGACCTGCGGCTTCTTGGTGCCGTCGGCCGGGTTTCCGTCGCTCGGCGGCGGGGCCGCGTCGGTGCTGACCGCGCGGACCGTGCCGGTGGTCGCCTTGCCGTTCGGGAGCGTGAGCTTCACCTTCACCCCGGCCTGGACCCCGGCGGTGTCGTCGGCGTCGAGCGGGAGCGTCACGACCTTCTCGGTCGAGGTGACGCCGAAGACGTCGGCCGGCGCGGGATCACCGAGGGCGACGGCGATCGAGTCGATCCGGACGGCGTTCGGGAGCACGACGACCGAGGCCGGGTCGAGGACACCGGTCTGGTCGAGGTCGAGCGACTTCTGCCACTGCTTGATCGCCTTCGTGGTGGCGGGGGTGAGCTTGTCGCTGCCGGTGGTGCCGAGGAAGCCGAGGGCGGCGAGGTTCTGCTTGACGACCTTCACATCCGGGCCGGCCGGGGGTTTGGCGGGTGGGTCGGCGGGGGTGTTCGGCGGTGGGCCGGACGGGGATTTGGCCGGGGAGTCGGGTGGAGAGTTCGGCGGGTCGGCGGGGTTGTCGTCGGGCGGTGGTGTCTTCTTCGCCGGCGGTGTGCCGAGGGTGCGGAAGAGCGGGGTGCTGCCGTAGAAGAGCACGACCGGTTTGTCGTCGACGCGCAGCAGGACGTCGCCGCGGTCGACAGTGGTGCCTGGTTTCGGCAGCCAGGTGATCGTGCCGGTCGCGCGCGTCTTCACGGTCTTGCGGCCGCCGTACCCGAGATCGCCGGAGAGTTCGCGGGCCTGGGAGAGGTCGGTGCGCTGGATCGCGACGGTCTCCGCCGGGTCCGGGCCGTCCGCGGCAACCGCGGGCGGGGGCTTGTCGAAGACGCGAAAGCCCGCGTAGCCGGCGCCCGCGACCAGCACGGCGCCGAGCGCCAGCGCGACGGCCCGCCGCGAGCGCCCGCGGCCGGGGCTGCCCGCTCGACGCGGCGCGTCGGCGGGCGGCGTACCGAGGGTGCTCACTTGCCGGCCACCTCGCGCTGGCACTCGGGGGTGAGGTCCATGCCCTTGCGGATCGACTCGGCATCGTTCTGCGGGCCGCCCAGCGACGGGCCGACGATGCCGGTGTCGGCGCCGGTCGACAGCTCGACGTACTTGACGCCCTTGTTCTTCAGGCACTGCACGACCTTGCGGCCGAAGTCGAGCGCGTCCGGGTTCTTCGCGTCGATCTCCCAGGCCGGCAGCGGCAGCTTGTTCGCGCAGGTCGCACCTGCCTTCTTCGCCTTCTCCGGGTCGGTGGTCCGGCCACCACTGCCCAGTACGCCGGACTCCTTCGGCTTCGACCGCTCCGACAGCACGTCGATGCCGTTCTCCTTCATGCAGACCAGGTAGCCCTGGTACAGCCGGTCGCGGTCGGCGGCGGTCATGTCGATCCGCTCCCGGACCCGCCCGGCGTCCGGGTCGGCGGCGGACTGCTGGCCCGACGGCTTGCCGGTGGCGGCCTTGCCGGGCGTCGGCGTGGTCAGCGTGGCGATCTCGGGCGTCTTGTCCGCCGTACCGGCCGACGAGCTGCCCCCGCAGCCGGTGGCGAGCACCGCGACGAGGAGCAGCGGAGCCCAGCGGATCAGTCGTGTCGTGGTCATACCGGCCACCCTGCCGATCGAATGTCAGGGAAATGTCGGCCGTCGGTGGCGATCTTGTCCGGAAGCCCTACGGTGGTGCAGACAGGGCCGGAGCATCCGCCGGTCCCGCCGGGATCAGAAGGAGAACACCGTGCCCATCAGTCGACTCGGTCTGGTCGTGCACCAGGGCCGTCCGCTGGCCGTCCAGGCCGCCGACGTGGTCCGTGCCTGGTGCAAGACCAACGACATCGGCTGCACCGACATCGACGTCTGGAAGCAGCACGAGGACCGCCGCGGCGGGATGGACGAGCTGCACCACGCCGGCAACCCGGACCTGGTCGTCACGCTCGGCGGCGACGGCACCTTCCTGCGTGGCGCCCGGATCGCGGCCAAGAACGACGCGGCCGTGCTCGGCGTCGACCTCGGCAAGGTCGGGTTCCTGACCGAGGTCGCCTGCAGCGACGTCGAGGCGGCGCTCGAGGCCGTGCACCGCGACGAGGCAACGATCGAGCAGCGGATGACGCTGACGATGCGCGCGTCCCGGGCGTTGGAGATCCCGTCCGGCATGGACGCGCTGCTGCGGTACGGGCACGGCCCGGCGCTGCCGCCGCCCGCCGTACGGCCGGAGACGGATGCGGACGGGTGGGGTGTCGCGCTCGATGTGACCGCGCTGAACGATGTGGTGCTGGAGAAGCTGGCTCGGGACCACCAGGTCGCGCTCGGCGTCTACCTGTCGGGGCGGCTGCTCGCGTCGTACTCGGCGGACGCGGTGATCGTCGCGACACCGACCGGCAGTACGGCGTACAGCTTCGCGGCGGGTGGACCGATCCTGTCGCCGACCACGGAGGCGATCGTGTTCACGCCGGTCGCGCCACACATGACCTTCAACCGGACCGTGATCGCCGCCCCGGACGAGCCGATCGGGCTGCGGGTGCTGCCGCACTCCGGGCAGGCCGCGGTGAGCATCGACGGGCAGCTGCGCGGTGTGCTCGACCCGGGCGACTGGATCGGGGTGTACGGGTCGACCCGGCCGTTGCGGCTGGTCCGGCTGCGGCCGACCGACTTCTACGGGCGGCTGCGCGACCGGTTCCGGCTCACCGACGCGCCCGCGACCGGGATCGACGGCGAGTCGGACGCGGTCTGGGTGCCCAGCGGCGGTGAGGTGCCGGCCGACATGGCGCACCTGCGGCTGCCGTCGGCCACGCCGGTACCGGATCTGCCGGCGGGGGAGGCCTGCGAGGTTCCCGAGGACGAGCAGACCAGCTGATGAAGTTGTCTGGTCGGCTGGGCAGGTAGGGTTCCTCCTCATGCGGAACGTGGTGATTCTGGCCGGTGGCTCGGGCACGCGGCTGTGGCCGTTGTCCCGGGCGGACAAGCCCAAGCAGGTGCTGCCGCTGGCAGCCGGGAGCTCGCTGCTGCGGGTGGCGTACGACCGGCTGGCCGGTCTGGTCGACCCCGCGAACATCTACGTCTGCACGGTCGCGGCGCACACCGACCTGGTCCGCGAGGAGCTCCCCGAGCTCGGCGAGAACAACATCATCGGCGAGCCGGTCGGGCGCGACACCGCGAACGCGGTCGGTCTCGCGTCCGCGGTGGTGGCCCGCAACGATCCGGACGCGGTGCTGGCGATCGTCGGGTCGGACCACCTGATCACGCCCGAGGCCGAGTTCCGGCAGGCGATCGAGAGCGGTTTCGAGCTGGTCGAGCAGCGGCCGCGGTCGCTGGTCACCTTCGGGATCGAGCCGACCCACCCGCACACCGGGCTCGGGTACGTCGAACGCGGCGACCACATCGACGGTACGGCGGCGTACGTGGTCGATCGCTTCCGTGAGAAGCCGGACCGCGCGACGGCTGAGGAGTACCTGGCCACCGGGCGCTTCTGGTGGAACTCGGGGATGTTCGTCTGGCGGGCCGAGACGGTGCTGAGCGTGCTCGACGCGCTGCTGCCCGAGTCGGCCGCGCAGCTGCGCCAGGTCGCCGCCGTCTGGGACACCCCCGACCGCGAGGCGACCCTCGCCGAGATCTACCCGACGCTGCGCAAGATCTCCGTCGACTACGCCGTCATGGAGCCCGCCTCGCAGGGCAAGGTGGACGCCGACGTGGTGGTCGTCCCGATGCCCGTGCACTGGCTCGACGTCGGCTCCTGGGCCGCGCTGGCCGGCACCTACGAGGTCGATGCCCGAGGCAACCGCCACGACGGCTCGGCGCTCAGCTGCCTGCTCGACTCCAACGACAACGTGATCGTCACCGACGACCCCGACCACCTGATCGCCGCGGTCGGCCTGCGCGGCCACATCATCGTGCACACCCACGACGTCACCATGGTCTGCCCGCTGGCCGACGGCGAACGGGTCAAGGACCTGGTCGCCCAGGTCCAGTCCGACCACGCCGAACGCTACGTCTGAGCCGCGCTTGCCGGCGCGGGGCGGATCAGCAGGCGAACCAGCCGCTCCAGGCGTTGTTCCGCAGGCGTTGGCAGAACAGGCCTCCGGTGGTGGTGCCGCCTTCGAGGTCGATGGTGCCCGGGCTCGGGATGTTCGTGACGTTGATGCTGCTGGTCAGATTCGCACCACCGAGACTTTTCCAGCCGGTGGCCGCGATCGTCGTCGCGCCGCGGTACTGGTGGACCGCGTTCCACGCGGAGCGTCCAGGACTGATCACGAACGTGTGCTGCCGAGTGACCGCACCGTCGGTCCAGTACACGTTCGTTACCGTGGTTCCGCACAAGAGGGTGCCACGGTAGCCGCCGGAGTACACGTCGATCGTCGTCTGGCCGGCGCCGCACTGCGGGTCGTAGTACTCGATCCGCGGCGCGCTCCAGGCAGTGCCTGTCGCGCTGGCCGGCTGAGCTGAGGGAGTTGATCCGGCGACGGCCAGACCAGTGGCGGCGAGGATGCCGGCCAACAGGCGGGTCAGTTTTCGCACGAGTGGCCTCCTGATCCAGGATGCGTCGAGCGCCGACGCTTTCCGAGCCTAGGACAGTTCGCCAGTGAGGTGACAGGCAGTTGCAGCTTGTTGCAGAACGCCGAAGGGCACCCGATCCGGTGGATCGAGTGCCCTTTCAGGCAGAACAGGCGATCAGCCGCCGTTCGGCTCCTGGGCGTCCAGGGCCGGGTACTTGTCCATGAACTGGGTCAGGGCCTCGCCGGAGACCGAGCCGCAGAACTGGCGGTGACCGAAGGCCTCGGTCGCACCCTGGGCGTTGCCGCTCCAGTGCGAGAAGGCGACCTGCTTGCCTTCGGGCCAGGCGGCACCATCGGACTCCTTGAAGGGAGCGGCGATGAACTTGCCGAGCGACGAGTCCGGCAGCTTGGCCTTCGAGATCTGCTCGATCTGGTCGATCTGGTCCTTCGGGAGTGTGTCGCGGTACCAGAGGATCGTGTAACCGTGCTCGAGGTTGTGCACGAGGTTCGGGACCGGCGGACGGTCGTCCTCGGCGTAGAACTTCTTGCCGAATGGGGCCCAGGTCGCGTAGTGCGGCCCGGACGACGGCGGCGACACCGGGTACATGATCACCTTGCCGTCGGGCTCGTGGATCTGGGTGCCGCTGGCCTTGTCGTCGATGATCTTGTCGCACGACGCGGCGCCGGACGCCACGCCGAACGTGGACAGGGCCTGGTCACGGGTCCGGGAGTCCTGGATCAGCTTGATCGCCGGGTAGGCGATGATCGCCAGGCCGACCACGATCGAGGCCGCGACGATGAGCAGGGTGCGGCGCTTGTCGGACCGGGCCTGGTCCCGCTGCATCTTCTCTACCATCTCGCGGCGCGACTGCTTCTGCGACGACGCTTTACCCACAGTGATTGGTCTTCCGATCCGGGCGGTCCGGCGCCGCCGTGCGGATGCAGTGTACGCAGCCCGCCTGAGAAGTTGCCTAGAAAACTAGTCCAAGCGTGAGCCGAACGTGACCGTCGCCTCACTGCCCGAACCGGTCCGGACGGCGACGCCGTACCCCTCGGCGTGCAGCAGGACGGCCAGCCGCTCGGCGATGATGCCGACCGCGACGGGGTTGTCGCCGAAGACCGTGACGGCGCTGTCGCCGACCTCCAGGTGCACGTCCTCGTCGTTCACCAGCAGCCCGTCCCACAGCGCCGGGTCGACCTCGCGCGGCGCACCGGGCGGCGTCCGCTCCAGTACGGCGGCCCGCGCGGCCTCCCGGGTGCCCAGGCTGAACATGTCGTTCTCCGCGTCCCGCACCAGCGCCCGAGCGCCCGGACCGTGCTCACCGACCGCCAGGACGACGTCCGAGAGCCCGCGCAGTACGGCAACCGGCACCCCGTCGGCCTTGCCCTTCACCAGCTCGCCCGCCGACGCGATCTCGTCGGCCACGGCGGGCTCGGTGACGGCCAGGACGTTCCCGTGCGAGTCCGTCGTGCCGCGCAGGTCCTCCACGACCCGTACGCCGGCCGCCCCGATCGCCAGGTCGGTCTGGCCGACCCGCCACGGCCGCCCGAGCGTGTCGGTGACCACGACGCCGACGTTGACGTCGTACCGGTCCTTCAGGGCGGTCCGCAGCTCGCGCGCCGAGTGGTCCGGATCGACCGGCAGCAGCAGCACCGTGCCCGGCGCGGTGTTCGACGTGTCGGTCCCCGCGGCGGCCATCACCAGCCCGTGCCGGGTCTGGACGATCCGGGTGTCCCCGCGGCGCGCGACGACCCGGACCAGCTCGGCGTCGACCGCCTCGGCGCGGGTCAGGTGGGTCAGGCGGTCCTCCGCCTTGCTGACGATCTTCGAGGTGACCGCGACCACGTCGCCGTCGCGCAGGTCGGCGGCCTCGCCGATCAGCGCGGCCAGGTCGTCCCCGGCCGCGACCTCGGGCAGTCCGGTGACCGCGAAGATCTCCAGGTGCTTCCTCATCGGCGTACTGCCTCCGCCAGGCTCAGGGCCGCGTCGGCCATCGCCGCGGTCAGGGTCTCGTCGGTCATCCACAACGGCACCGCCTGGGCGTGAATTCCGGCGCCGGCGATCGAGTCGAGCTGGGCGGCGTCGGAGGTGTCGATCAGCCACCCGTCCAGGACGCCGCCGCGGGCGCGGGCGCCGTAGTACCGGGCCACGGCGGACGCGGTCGACTCGACCCCGACGGCGGCCAGCACCTTGTCGGCCATGCCGCGAACCGGACCGGTGCCGATGATCGGCGACAGCCCGATCACCGGTGCCGCGGTGTCGCGGACCGCCTCGCGGATCCCGGGCACGCCGAGGATGGTGCCGACCGAGACCACCGGGTTCGACGGCGGCAGGATCAGCACGTCGCAGTTCGCGATCGCCTCCAGCACGCCCGGCGCGGGCTTGGCCTTCTCCGAGCCGACCGCGACGATCTGGTGCGCGGGCACCTCGGCGTGCAGCCGGACCCAGTACTCCTGGAAGTGGATCGCCTTCTTGGCGCCTGGGGAGTCCGGGTCGTCGATCACGACGTGGGTCTCGACCCGGTCGTCGCTCATCGGCAGCAGCCGCACCGGCAGCTTCCACCGCTCGCAGAGCGCCTGGGTGACCGCGCTCAGGCCGTACCCGGCGTCCAGCATCTGGGTCCGGACCAGGTGGGTGGCCACGTCCCGGTCGCCGAGGCCGAACCAGGTCGGCTCCACGCCGTACGCCGCCAGCTCCTCCTTGATCACCCAGGTCTCGTCCTCACGTCCCCAGCCGCGCTCCTTCGAGATCCCGTCCCCGAGCGTGTACATCACCGTGTCCAGGTCGGGGCAGACCCGCAGCCCGAACAGGGTGATGTCGTCCGCGGTGTTCCCGATCACCGTGATGTCGGCGTCGGGCCGGGCCTTCAGCAGGCCGCGCAGGAAGGTGGATCCGCCGATGCCACCGGCCAGCACTGTCAATCGCATGGGAAGAGTCTGCACGAGTCGTCAATGCGACGAGCCACCGCACGACTATGCTGCCATGCGTCCGACAACAGTTCCGAAGTGTGTTATCCGTCAGATGCCTTGAATAACGCACGGCCCCCCAACATCCCGAGGAGCCCTCGTGGTCACCGACGCAACCAAGAAGCTCAGAGAGCCGGTCGCGTACATCCTTCTCGCCTTCGCCGGCCTGGTCGCCCTGGCCTCGCTGCTCCAGCTGTTCGTCGGCGGGGCCGGGTTCACCGCCTCCGCCAGCGGGGTGCGCAACGTCCTCACCCCGCTCGAGGTGTCCGGCCTGCTGCTCGCGGCGGTCCCGGCCGTCGCGGTGTGGCTGGTGGCCGAGGCGGGTGAGCGCACCCCCAACGCCCGCACCGTCGCGCTGGCCGCGCTGGTGATCGTCGGTCTGACCGCGCTGGTCGACCTGATCACGGTGTTCGCCATCTTCGGCTCCTCCAGCGACGCCGGCCCGAAGATCGCCGGCTTCCTGGTCGGCCTCGGTGGGCTGGCGATCTACGGCGCCTCCGGCTACTACGTGCTCAACACCTTCCAGACGCTGCCCGCCCCGGTGCGCGTCCCGAAGCCGGCCCAGCAGGGCCAGTTCGCCGGTCAGGGCCAGGGCCAGTACGGCGGCCAGTACGGCGCTCAGCAGGGCGGCCAGTACGGCGGCCAGCAGGGCCAGCAGTACGGCGCCTACGGCAACCAGTACGACCAGGGCGGTCAGGGGCAGAGCCAGTACGGCCAGTACGGCGCCGGCGCTGCCGCCGGTGCGGCCGCGGGTGCCGCTGGTGGGTACGCCGCCGCGCAGCACGGCGACCAGCAGTGGCCGCAGGAGCAGAACTGGAACCAGGGCGAGCAGCAGCAGGCCTGGTCCGCTGACGACCAGCAGGGTGACCAGCAGGCCTGGTCGGCTGCCGAGGCGCAGGGTGCCGAGCCGACCCAGCAGTGGAGCCCCGAGGGCCAGCAGCAGTGGGGTGGCGCTGACGCGCAGGGCCAGCAGTGGCCGCAGGAGCAGCAGCAGTGGGGCGGTGACGCCGGCCAGCAGCAGTGGGGTGGCGCCGACGCCGCGCAGTACGGCCAGCAGGGTCAGTCGGAGTGGCAGGGCCAGGAGCCGGCACAGCACCAGGCCGGTCAGCACGACGCCGGCCTCCAGGAGGCCGCTGCGCACGACGTAGCCGAGCAGCCGCAGCACGACGCCGGTCAGGCCGCGGGCGAGGGCTGGTCGGACCAGAACTGGCAGCAGGGCGGCCAGACCTGGCAGGGCGACGAGGCTGCTCCGGCAGCGACGCCGCAGGCCCAGCCGGAGACCGAGGCGGCCGACGAAACCCGTGTGGATCCGCGGGTTTCCGAGGACCGCGCCGACACCGCGAAGGACGACGACCAGCCGCAGCAGCCGGGTGGTCAGGGCCAGGCCGGACAGCAGGGCTGGTGGTCGCAGCCGTCCTGAGCGACGGCCCTGCCGGGCACCGAATGTGGCGGACAACGCATTCCCGTACGGCAGGTTCGTGCCAATCCTGGAACGGTTTCCGGTGGTTGACACCGCAGTGAGGAGTCCGAGAGGCCTGTGTACACAGGCCTCTCGTTCTTTTGCAGCCGTGTTGCGGATGCCGCCAATAGCAGACCACGGCTTGACTTTCGTGGATTGCAGGAATGTAATTTCAACCGTGTCGTTCGTTGGACACTCGGTATCGGGGACCGTTTTCAGCACACAGGACGGTCGAGGTCAGGCATGTGGACCGCACTCCACATGTACAGGGGAACGAACAGGGTCGAGGAGGTCGTACCGTGACAGAAACGCTGCTGGCGATTGTCGACGGTGAGGCGATCGAGGAGGAGCCGAACTGGCAGGAACGGGCGCTGTGCGCCCAGACCGATCCAGAGGCTTTCTTCCCGGAGAAGGGCGGATCCACCCGCGAGGCGAAGAAGGTCTGCCTCGGTTGTGACGTCCGGGGCGAGTGCCTCGAGTACGCACTGCAGAACGACGAACGCTTCGGGATCTGGGGCGGGCTGTCGGAGCGGGAACGCCGCAAGCTGAAGAAGAAGGCCGTCTAGCCACAAGTCAACACAAACTTTCGCGTGCGGCCCCGGTTGACGACTGTCCACCGGGGCCCGCGGCTGTTTACGGGCGCCTGCGCACTTCGCGTAAGGTGAGGCCTCGCCGTGACCCTCAGGGATCGTGGCAGGCCGATCCTTCCCCTTGAGGTGCAGCGCTCCTGATGGAACCCGAAGCTCCGGCCGGCTGGGACTTCTTCGACGCCGTCGACTTCCCGACCGGACTCACCGACGACCCGATGGGTCGCGCCCAGGTCCGGCACGTCGTCACCGCCGTCGTCGTCGGCCACGAGGGAGCCGCCTGGCTGCCGCGGCTGACCGAGGCGCTGTGGGCGATGGCCCGCCGCCCCGACCGGCTGATCGCGATCGACACCGGTTCCACCGACGACACCGCGCAGTTGCTGGCCGAGATGCCCGGCGTCGAGCCGGTGGTCAGCATGTCCGCCCGGACCGGCTTCGGTACGGCGGTCACCCGCGGCCTCGAAGCGGTCGGCTTCGCGCCGATCCCGTCCGCGGTCGGCCCGTACGGCGACGACGGCCACGCCCCGGTCGTCGAGTGGCTCTGGCTGCTGCACGACGACTGTGCACCGGCCCCCAAGGCGCTCGAACAATTGTTGCTCCAGGCCACTTTGTCGCCGGAGACCGGGATCTGGGGCCCGAAGCTGCGGCTGTGGCCGCGCGACCGTGAGCTGCTCGAGGTCGGTGTCACCACGTCGCTCGGCGGCCGCCGCGACACCGGGATCGAGGCCGGCGAGCTCGACCAGGGCCAGCACGACCAGCCGCGGCAGGTGCTGTCGGTGAGCTCGGCCGGAATGCTGGTCCGCCGTGATGTCTGGCAGGCGCTGCACGGGTTCGACCCGCGGCTGCCGATGTTCCGCGACGACCTCGACTTCGGCTGGCGGGCCAGCCGCGCGGGCTTCCGGGTCGGCGTCGCACCCGACGCGGTCGTCTACCACGCCCAGGCCGCGGCCACCGGCGAACGCGCCCTGGCCGGCACCCGGCGGCACGCGTACCAGCTGGACCGTGCCCACGCCTACTACACCGTCCTCGCGAACGCCCCCGGCAAGCTGCTGCCGCTGCTGATCCTGCGCTTCCTGGCCGGCACGATCCTGCGCTCGGCCTGGTTCCTGATCGGCAAGACGCCGTCCGGTGCGGTCGACGAGTGGACGGCGTTGCTCGGTACGGTCCTGGCCGGCGGCTGGACACAGGCCCGCAAGGACCGCCGCCGCCTCGACAAGGTCCCGTACGACGAGATCAAGGGCCTGTTCTCCCGGTCCGTGCACGCTCTGCGGCACAACCTGGAGGAGACCGGCAGCACGATCTCCGAGCGGCTGCGCGAGGCCTGGGCCGACGAGCCCGAGGAGCAGGCGCCGACGTCGGCCCGCCGCGCCAAGAGCACGGCCCGGGTCGCCGTCGACCAACCACGCTGGCGTCGGCAGCTGATCCGCCGGCCGTTCCTGGTCGCCTGGGTGGTGCTCGCGGTCGGTGCGATCGTCGCCGCCCGCGGCCTGATCGGCGGCGGGGTCCTCCGGTCGAACCTGATGCTTCCGCCGCACGAGACCCTCGCCTCGCTGTGGCACGCCGCCGCGGCCGCGCCGGAGGGCGTCACGCCGCCGGCCTGGCTGGCGCAGTTCTGGGCGCTGTCGACGGTCACCTTCGGCCCGTCCGGTGCGACCAACCTGCTGCTGCTCGGAGCGATCCCGCTGGCGGCGCTGGCCGCGTGGGCGTTGCTGCGGGCCTTCGTCGTCGACCGGGTGGCGCGCGCGTGGGGCGCTTCGGCGTACGGGCTGGCGGTGTTCACCAACGGCGCGATCTCGCAGGGCCGGATCGGGACGGTGGTGGCCGCGATCGTGCTGCCGCTGCTCGGCGCGGCGGTGCACACGGTCGCTCGCCGCCGGCGCGTGGTCATCCAGGGCAGCTGGCGGGCCGCGTGGTTCGCCGGGATCTGCCAGGCGGTGCTGTTCGCCTTCACCCCGGCGCTCGGGCTGCTGGTCGGCATCGCGCTGGCCGCCGGTGCGGTGCTCGGCCTCGGCTGGCGGCGTCAGGGCCGGCAGCTGGTGTTCTCGGTGGTGCTCGGGCTGGTGCTCGTGCTGCCGTGGACGATCCAGCTCGTGCTGCACCCGTCGCGGCTCGGGCAGGAGGCCGGTGGTCCTCCGACCGCGGGCGTCGGCCCGGGCGACAGCCTGGCCAACCTCCTGACCGGTACGCCGGTCGGCGCGCCCGCGCCGTGGTGGTTCGCCGTACCGCTGATCCTGGTGGCCCTGCTCTCCCTGACCCGCGAGACCCGGCAGCGGTACGAGCTGGTCGGCTGGTTCGCCGCGCTGGCCGGTCTGGCCGGGACGCTGATCGCCAGCCGCCTCGGTGGTGGCAGCGGGCCGCTGATGTTCCTGATGACGGCCGGCTGGATCGTCACCGTCACCGTCGCCTGGGACTCGGTCGGCAAGTCCGCCGACCTGATCGTCCAGGGCGTGCTCGGGATCGTGCTGGTGGCCTCGGTCGTGACGGCCGGGTTCTGGCTCGTCCGCGGTGACGATGGCCCGCTGTGGCGTGGCCCGGCGCAGGACCTCCCGGCGTACCTGGTGTCCTCGCAGGGGCCGCCGCAGAACGCTTCGATCCTGGTGGTCCGCAAGGACCCGACCAGCGCGACCCGGTTCTCGCTGGTCCGTGAGGGCGGGCCGCGGATGGGTGCGCTGGAGGCGGCGCCGAAGCCGGAGCAGACCAAGCCGATCACCGACGTGCTGTCCGCGCTCGGTGGCGGCGGGACCGGTGAGGAAGGGCGCCAGCTGGCCGCGCTCGCGGTCGACTACGTGTACCTGCCGGCGCCGGTCGACCCGACACTGATGTCGACGCTCGACTCGCTGCCGGGCCTGACCCGGGCCAGCGCTGCCGACAACGACGCGTCCTGGCTCGTCGACCGGACCAAGATCGAGGGCAAGACCCCGGTCGAGTCCCAGGTCCGCAGCCTGTGGCGGGTGCTCGGGATCATCGCCTGGCTGATCGCCCTGATCTTCTGCCTGCCGAGCGCCCGGCGTACTGTCGCCGTCCCGCACGGCACCCACGCCCGGAGGAGCTCGTGACCGCCCTGCTGTCGGACCTCAAGTTCCGGATCGGCGCCTGCGTGCTCGCGCTCGCGCTGGCCGGCGGGGTCGGTGTGGTGACCAAGCCCAAGGCGGCGAGCACGCGTGCCGAGGGTGTCGAGGAGCCGGCCCGCACGGTCGTCAACCGGACCGCCCTCGCCTGCCCGGTGCCCGGTGCGGGCGTCAAGACGCAGAGCCAGGTCAGCGCGGTCTCCCCGACCCTTCCGGACGGTACGCCGACCGCGGCCGGCGACGAGGCGCCGCTCTCGATCGCGCCGCTCGACACGACCGCGAACCCGGTCGGCTCGGTGCTCGCCCGCGGCCGGATCGCCTCGACCGCCCCGACCGGCAAGCTGACGACCCTGGGCATCCAGGGCACCGGCCCGCTCGCCGCGGGGACCGCCGCGACCGCGACGACGACCGCGGACGAGGGCGTCAACCGCGGCATGGCGAGCGTTCCCTGCGTCGTCCCGGGCTCGGACTTCTGGTTCGTCGGCGCCTCGGCCGCTCCCGGCCGGCGCGACGTGCTGGTGCTGACGAACCTGGACAGCATCAACGCCGAGGTCGACGTCTCCCTGTACGGCGCCGCCGGGCAGCTGGAGGCGCCGAACGCGCGCGGTGTCGTCGTCCCGGCGCGGGGGACCACGGAGATCTACCTCGGCCAGGTCGCCGCCGGGCAGCGCGATCTGGCGCTGCACGTCGAGTCGACCGGTGGCCGGGTCGCTCCGGCGGTCCGCGACAACGCGACCAACGGGAAGGTCCCGGCCGGGGTGGACTGGCTGAACCAGTCGGCGACGCCGGCGGAGAAGATCGTCGTGCCGGCGATCGCGCCGGGTGGCGGCGTACGGATCCTGACGGTGGCCAACCCGACGGATCTGCAGGCCACCGCGAACATCACCGTGAACGGGCCGAACGGGCCGTTCAAGCCCGCCGGGCTGTCGACGATGCAGATCCCGGCCGGGTCGGTGAAGGTGATCCGGTTGGAGAAGGTGCTGCACGGCGACGCGTCGGCGGTCACCATCACGTCCGACCAGCCGGTGACGGCGTCGGCGCGGGTGACGGACTCGACGGTCCGCGAGTTCGCGTCGATCGGCGCGACGGAGCCGCTGCGCGGTCCGGGCTACCTGGTGCTGCCGGCGCATGCGCAGCCGGCGGTGCTCCAGGTGACCGCGCCGGGGGAGACCGCGGGCGTCAAGTTCGAGCTGCGGGACGCGGCGAACAAGATCGTCCAGGCGCGGTCGGTCGATCTGGTGGGTGGCGCCACGACGCTGATCACGTTCAAGCCGCAGCCGAAGCCGACGTACCTGATGGTCGAGCAGCTGCGCGGGGACATCGTCGCGGGCGTCACGCTGATGCCGGCCGCGAAGCCGGACGAGGACGACGTACCGCAGGTCGCCGTCTGGCCGCTGACGACTTCGCTGGTCTTCCGAGCCCAGCTGGGTGCCCAGCCGGACGTCGGCGCCGCGCTGAAGTAGACGTGTGCGGGTGGCAGCATCCGCACACACTTGAAGAGCACCTACTTCAAGTCAGCGCGGATGCTCCTACCTGCAGGCTCAGTCTTCTTCGGCGTCGAAGTCCGGGTCGATCTGCTCGGGGGACAGCGCCAGGACGTCGGCCAGCTCCAGGACCAGTGCCGAGCGGACCAGCCAGGCCAGTCCGGCGCCGGAGCGCTCGGCGCGGAGCTCGATCGGGCGGCGGAAGACGACGATCCGGTACGGCTCGTGCGACGTGCCGCCGGTGGAGTGCGTGAGCGGGATCTCGCCCGCGTGCGCGTCCAGGTTCGGCACGTCCTCGATCGCGAACTCGACCCGGGCCACCACCTGCGGCAGCCGTTTCTCCAGCCGGGTCACCTCGATCGCGACCACCTCGTCGAACTGCGCGGCGGCGGAGCGCTGCAGCGGCAGTCCGCGCGGCGCGAAGCTGCTGGGCCGGCTGATCGGCCCGAGCATGCCCCGGCCGTGCCGGTCGATGTGCCTGCGATGACGGCGAGCCTCGGTCACGCGCTCAGCCTAGTGGGGGTAACGTCTGGTCGTGAGCATCGCCAGGATCTGTTCGCGCGCCGCCTGTCATCGGCCGGCGGTGTCGACGCTCACGTACGTGTACGCCGACTCCACCTGCGTCCTCGGCCCGCTGGCCACCTACGCGGAGCCGCACTGCTACGACCTCTGCGCCGACCACGCCGACCGGCTGACCGCGCCGAACGGTTGGGAAGTGATCCGGCTCGCCCCGGACCCGGCCGCCGCCGGCCCCTCGTCGGACGACCTGGAGGCGCTCGCGAACGCCGTACGGGAAGCCGCGCGGCCGTTGCCGCCGCGGGAGACCGGCCGTCCCGGGTCCACCACGCCGGGCGCTCCGGTCGAGGTCGCCCGCCGCGGGCACCTGCGGATGCTGCAGGACCCGGGCAACACCGCGAACCAGGGGAACACCGAGCAGGGCTGATTTTCTCCACTCGATGGGGAAACTGTTCCGCAGCGTGGGAACCGGGTTGACCGGGCGTGCAAGTACTGACAAGACTCCTGACCTGTGAACGATCAAAAACTACGGGTCGGAGTGGTCGGTCTCGGCTTTGCCGGGCGGACCGCACTCGAAGCGTTCTCGGAGCTGCCGGACGTCGAGGTGGTGGCACTGGCCGGGCTGGAGAAGGACACCCTGGCCGAGCTCGGCGAGAAGCACCGGGTACCGCATCTCTACGAGAAGTGGGAGGACCTCCTGCAGTACGACGGCCTGGACGCCGTCAGCATCGGTACGCCGACGCAGCTGCACGCGCCGATCGCGCTGGCCGCGCTGGAGCAGGGGCTGCACGTGCTCTGCGAGAAGCCGCTGGCCCGCACGGTCGACGAGGGCCTGGCGATGGTCGAGGCGTCGAAGAAGGCCGGCAAGGTGCTGAAGGTCATCTTCAACCACCGCGAGCGCGGTGACGTCGCGGCGCTGAAGCACCAGATCGACGAGGGCCAGCTCGGCCGGATCTACTACGCCAAGGCGCACTGGATGCGCCGCAACGGCATCCCCGGCATGGGCGGCTGGTTCACCAACCGCGAGCTGTCCGGCGGCGGACCGCTGATCGACCTCGGCGTGCACATCCTGGATCTCGCGCTGCACCTGCTGAACGAGCCGACGATCACCACGGTCACGGCGGACACGTTCGCCGAGCTCGGCCCGCGCGGCCGGGGCAGCGCCAGCAGCACGATCCGGCCGACCGTCGACACCCTCGGCTCGAAGTTCGAGGTCGAGGACCTGGCCACGGCGTACCTGCGGCTCGAGGGCGGCGGCGCGCTGCAGCTGGAGACCAGCTGGGCGACGTACCGGGCTCCCGGTGACAACTTCGGGATCGAGCTGTTCGGCACCGAGGGCGGCGCCAAGATCGAGGTGCAGAACTACACCACGACGGACACGCTGCGGATCTTCACCGACGTCGGCGGCGTCCCGGCCGAGGTCCGTCCGGCCACCGGCGCCGGGCTCGGCCACCGCGCGGTGGTCAGCGAGTTCGTCGCGATCGTCCGGGCGGGCGACTGGACGTCCCACAACGGTTCCGAGGCGCTGCTCCGGACCCAGGTCATCGACGCCTGCTACGCCTCGGCGAAGGCGGGACGAGAGGTTGTGCTCAATGGTTAACGTCACGGTGTGGGGCGAGAACGTCCACGACCAGCGCGACGCGTCGGTCCAGAAGGTCTACCCCGACACGATGCACGAGACGATCGCGGCCGCCGTCCGGGCCCAGCTCGGCGAGGACGCGAACGTGCGGACCGCCTGGCTGCAGCAGGACGAGAACGGCCTGACCGAGGAGATCCTGGCCGACACCGACGTGCTCACCTGGTGGGGCCACGCGGCGCACGGCGACGTCGACGACGCCGTGGTAGACCGGGTCCAGCAGCACGTGCTGTCCGGGATGGGCCTGATCGCGCTGCACTCGGCGCACTTCTCGAAGATCTTCATCCGGCTGATGGGCACCACCTGCTCGCTGGACTGGCGCTCCGAGAACGACCGCGAGCTGCTCTGGACGGTCGCCGCCGGGCACCCGATCGCGCAGGGGGTCCCGCACCCGCTGGTGATCGAGCGCGAGGAGATGTACGGCGAGCTGTTCGACATCCCGCAGCCCGACGAGCTGGTCTTCGTCAGCTCGTTCTCCGGCGGCGAGGTGTTCCGCTCCGGCTGCTGCTACCGCCGCGGCCAGGGCCGGGTCTTCTACTTCCGCCCCGGCGACCAGGAGTACCCGACGTACCACCAGCCGGAGGTCCAGACGATCCTCGGCAACGCCGTCCGCTGGGCCGCGCCGACGTCGCCGCGTCAGCTCCCGACGGTCCACCACCGCAAGAACCCCGGGTGGTTCGAGAACTGAGTTGTCCACAGCCAAGGCGTGCCTCGTGAGCGGGGCACGCCTCCGGCCGGATAAAGTCCGGGCATGGTTGACGTAGCTGCCATCTTCAAGGCGTACGACGTACGCGGGGTCGTCCCCGACCAGCTCGACGAGTCGGTGGCCCGGGCGACCGGTGCCGCGTTCGTCGAAGTGCTGGACGTGCTGTCCGGCCCGGGGTCGGTGGTGATCGGGTACGACATGCGCCCGTCCAGCCCCGCGCTCGCGGCCGCGTTCGCCGAGGGCGTGGCCAGTACCGGCGCCGACGTGATCGTGATCGGGCTGGCGTCGACCGACATGCTGTACTTCGCCAGCGGCCGGCTCCAGCTGCCCGGCGCGATGTTCACCGCGAGCCACAACCCCGCGCAGTACAACGGGATCAAGATGTGCCGCGCCGGCGCCTCGCCGGTCGGTGCCGAGTCCGGGCTGCGCGACATCGCGGACCTGGTCGCCAAGACCGTCAGTGAGCCGACCCCGAGCGTTCCGGTGCCGGGCAAGATCACCAAGAAGGACCTGCTCACGGCGTACGCCGACCATCTGCACGACCTCGTCGACCTGTCCGCGATCCGCCCGCTCAAGGTGGTCGTCGACGCCGGCAACGGGATGGGCGGGCACACCGTGCCGGCCGTCTTCGCCACCGGCCCGGTCGAGATCGTGCCGCTGTACTTCGAGCTCGACGGCAACTTCCCGAACCACGAGGCGAACCCGCTGGACCCGAAGAACCTGGTCGACCTGCAGGCCAAGGTCGTCGAGGCCGGCGCCGACCTCGGCCTCGCCTTCGACGGCGACGCCGACCGCTGCTTCGTGATCGACGAGCTCGGCCAGCCGATCTCCCCGAGCGCCGTGACCGGCGCGGTCGCCGTCCGCGAGCTGGCCAAGCACCCGGGCTCCGCGGTGATCCACAACCTGATCACGTCCAAGGCGGTCCCGGAGCTGATCACCGAGCACGGTGGGACGCCGGTCCGGGCCCGGGTCGGGCACTCGTTCATCAAGCAGCAGATGGCCGAGACCGACGCGGTCTTCGGTGGCGAGCACTCCGCGCACTACTACTTCCGCGACTTCTGGCGCGCCGACACCGGCATGCTGGCCGCGCTGCACGTGCTGGCCGCGCTCGGCGAGCAGGACAAGCCGGCCAGCGAGGTCTTCGCCGAGTACGAGCGGTACGTCGCCTCCGGCGAGATCAACAGCCGGGTCGACGACGCCGCCGCCACGGTCGCCGCGATCGAGGACACCTACGCCGGGCGGGACGGGACTACCGTTGACCACCTGGACGGTCTGACCGTGGACGCGGGACAGTGGTGGTTCAACGTCCGCGCGTCCAACACCGAGCCGCTGCTGCGGCTGAACGTCGAGGCCGGGGACGCCGCCACCATGGAGCGTGTCCGGGACGAAGTACTGGCCCTGATCACCGGTGCACCGGTGGAGGAGAAGAACTGATGGCAGTGAACCTGGACCCCGACCTGCTGAGCATCCTGGTCTGTCCGAAGTGCCGCTCGGAGTTCCGCGTGGACGACGAGGCGAACGAGCTGGTCTGCACCAACGCCGCCTGCGCGCTGGCCTACCCGGTCCGCGACGACATCCCGGTGCTGCTGATCGACGAGGCCCGCGAGACCAAAGAGGCCGAAACCCACTGATGAGCTCCTTCGACGACTCGCGGCTGGACGACCCCGCCGCGCTCGAGGCGACCGACCACCTGCTGCGCCGGCTCGCCGGTGCCGGAGCCCGCGTCCGGGCCGAGATCGACGCCGCCGAGGAGGTGCTGTCGAAGCTCGACTCCGACGGTTTCCGCCCGCGTGCGATCGTCGCGGCCGGCCGGGACGCCCGTCTGGTCCGCGCGGTGCTGGAGCCGGTCTGCCCGGTGCCGTTCGTGGCCTGGCCCGGTCCGGGGCTCCCGGGCTGGACCGGTCCGCTCGACCTGGTGATCGTGCTCGGCGGCACGGCCGCTGACCAGGAAGCCATGTCCGCCGCCTCCGAGGCCGTTCGCCGGGGCAGCGGTCTGATGGTCGCCTGCCCGGCGGACTCGCCGATCGCCCAGGCCTCGGCCGGTTCGCGGCACGCGATCCGCCTGCCGTCGCAGTCCGACGACCAGCTCGCCGCTGCCGTCGCCGTGCTGCAGGGGCTGCACCAGATGGAGCTCGGGCCGGTCGTCGACGCCAAGGCGGTGGCGACGCTGCTCGACGACGTCGCGATCGAGTGCTCGCCGAACAACGACGTCGCGTCGAACCCGGCGAAGGATCTGTCGCTGATGCTCGCGGACGCGATGCCGTTGGTCTGGGGTGGATCGGTTCTCGCCGCTCGTGCGGCTCGTCGTGTTGTCGAGGCCCTGCGGTTGGCCAGCGGCCGTCCGGCGCTCGCCGCCGACGCCGGTCACCTGCTGCCGGTGCTGAACCAGCCGCCGCGCGACCTGTTCGCCGACCCGTTCGACCAGCCGGACGACCTGCGTCCCGGCCTGGTCATCCTGGACGACGGCGTCGAGGACGCGGGCGTCGCCGAGCACCGGCGCCAGCTGGAGGAGAAGGCCGAGCGGCACGACGTCCGGGTGCACGTGGTCACGCAGGCCAGTGGCACCGACATCGCGCGGTACGCGGCGCTGACGCAGCACGGCCGGTACGCCGCGGCGTACCTGGGGATCGGTCTGGGCCGGTACGGCACCGAGGCGACCGAGACGCCGATCGTCCCGGGCAACCCGGCCGTCGACCCGGCTTGGTGATGGTTTTTCCCAGTACTAGGAAGAGTGTGGTGACAGGGTGGTAGTCCGGCTCAGCAACACCGTGCGCGACTACGCGTGGGGATCGCCGACCGCGATCCCGGCGCTGCTCGGGGTCGAGCCGGACGGCAAGCCCCAGGCCGAGCTGTGGATGGGCGCGCACGAGTCGGCGCCGTCGGTGCTGGCGTCGGGGGAGTCGCTGTACGACCTGGTGTCTTCAGCGCCTGCTGAGGTTCTGGGTGACGAGACGGCCGAGCGGTTCGACGGGCGTTTCCCCTTCCTGGCCAAGATCCTGGCGGCGGCGCAGCCGTTGTCGATCCAGGCGCATCCGTCACCGGAGCAGGCTGTCGACGGGTACCGGCGCGACGAGGAGGCCGGGATCCCGCGGGACGCGGCCGACCGCAACTACAAGGACTCCTGGCCGAAGCCGGAGATCCTGATCGCTGTGGAGCCGTTCGACGCGCTGGTCGGTTTCCGGCCGCTGGACCGGACGGTCGCGCTGCTCGACGCGCTCGGTGCTCCTGCGTTGGAGGAGCTGACCGCCGCGCTGCGCGACGGCAAGCTGCGGGAGGCGTTCACGGACTTCATGGGCAGCGACCGGGACTCGATCCGTCCCTTGGTCGCCGCGCTGGCCGAAGCTTGTGAGCGGTACACCGGACAAGAGTTCGCACTCGAGGTGGAAACGCTCGCTCGGCTTGCGGTCGACTTCCCCGACGACCCGGGCGTCCTGGCGGCGCTGCTGCTCAACCGGGTGCGGCTGGAGCGGTTCGAGTCGGTGTACCTGCCGGCGGGCAACGTGCACGCCTACCTGCGCGGGACCGGGTTCGAGGTGATGGCGAACTCCGACAACGTGCTGCGCGGCGGGCTGACCAGCAAGCACATCGACGTACCGGAGCTGGTGTCGGTGGTCGACTTCGAACCGCTGGCCGATCCTGTGCTGCACGGTGTTGCCGTCGCGCCGGGCGTCACGGCGTACGAGACCGGTAGTCCGTACTTCGCGGTCCGGCGGGTGGACCTGACCGGCGGGGCTGTCGTCGTACCGGCCGAGGGTGCCCGGATCGTTGCGGTGGTGGACGGCGACGTGACGGTGGGTGCCGAGGGCACCGACGAGACCGAAGCGTTGTCCGGTGGTCAGTCGGCGTTCCTTCGAGGACCCGAAGGACCCTGTAGCCTGCGTGGTTCCGGCACGGCCTTCGTCGTGTCCGCTCGCTGAACCACTTCGGCGAAATCTTTGGCCCCCCTGAGTTGCTGGAGGACTGACCCACATGGCTGGTGGCGGTAACAAGGCCGTCGTCGCGGCACTGCTGGCGAACACCGGAATCGCGATCACCAAGTTCGCCGCCTGGGGCCTGACCCAGTCGGCCTCGATGCTGGCCGAGGCGATCCACTCGCTGGCCGACGCCGGCAACCAGGTGCTGCTGCTGGTCGGCGCCAAGCGCGCCAAGCGGCAGGCCGACGAGCTGCACCAGTTCGGCTTCGGCCGGGAACGCTACGTGTACTCGTTCATCGTGGCGATCGTGCTGTTCAGCGTCGGTGGGCTGTTCGCGCTGTACGAGGGGTACCACAAGATCCACGACCCGCACGGGATCGACGACTGGAAGTGGGTCCCGGTCGCCGTCCTGGTGGCCGCGATCATCATGGAGTCGTTCTCGTTCCGGACCGCGATCGTCGAGGCGAACAAGGTCCGCGGGCACGTGTCCTGGTCGCGGTTCATCCGCAACGCGCGCTCGCCGGAGCTGCCGGTGATCCTGCTCGAGGATTTCGCCGCGTTGACCGGTCTGGTGCTGGCGCTGATCGGCGTCGTCCTGACCCTTGCCACCGGCAACGGTGTGTTCGACGGCGCGGGCTCGATGGCGATCGGCGCGCTGCTGGTCGTGGTCGCGATCTTCCTGGCGATCGAGATGAAGTCCCTGCTGCTCGGCGAGTCCGCGACGCGGGAGGCCCAGCAGAAGATCATCGCCGCGATCGAGAGCGTGCCCGGCGTACAGAAGCTGATCCACATCAAGACGCTGCACCTGGGCCCGGAGGAGGTCCTGGTCGCCGCGAAGGTCGCGGTCGAGCCCGGCTCCGACGCCGCCGGTGTCGCGGCGACGATCAACGCGGCCGAGGCCGCGGTGCGCGAAGCCGAGCCGATGTCGCAGCACATCTACCTGGAGCCCGACATCTACGTCGAGGGCTACGTCCGCGAAGAGCGCCCGGCTGTCCCCGAGGCGCCCTCCCACTAGCTCCAGCGCGGAACCGGTCACCCCGGACACCAACTGGGGGCCTTGAACACGAAATATCGTGTCCGAGGCCCCCAGTTGGTGTCCGAGGTACCGGTTGGGTGCCGAGCAGGTGGGTCAGCGAGGGCGCTGGGCCGGGGGTGGGAGGACGCCGGAGCGGCCCAGCCACCTGAGAGCCCGCTCGCGGTCGATCTCGGCGGGGCTCGGGGGTGTGGTCAGGCGGCCGGTGCGGTAGCCGAGGTTGCGGAGGTCGGCGGCGACCGAGGGTTCGGCCAGGGCTTTCAGGGCGAACGCGAGGGCGGCCGGGGTCACGTCGTAGCGGTGCTCGAGCTCGAGGGCGAGCTTGACCGCGGCGAGGTCGCGGTCGTCGTACTGGCGCTGGGCCGAGCGGCTGGTGCGGGTGCGCGGGAGCAGGCCCAGGGTCTCGCGGTAGCGCAGCATCCGTGCGGTGGTGCCCAGCAGTTTGGCGGCCTCGGTGATGCGCATGCCGACATCTTGACATTTCGGTGTCAGGAACCGCCACTCGGTGGGTCACGCAGGGTCGCCTTACCGCTAGCCTCGTCGGCGAAGACCTCACCAACCGACACCCTCAGGGAGCGGCAACCGCATGACGTTCGACTACAAGGTGGCAGACCTCGGACTGGCCGAGTTCGGTCGCAAGGAGATCCGGCTCGCCGAGCACGAGATGCCGGGTCTGATGGCGATGCGCGCCCAGTACGGCGAGAGCAAGCCGCTGGCCGGCGCGAAGATCATGGGCTCGCTGCACATGACCATCCAGACCGCCGTGCTGATCGAGACGCTGACGGCCCTCGGCGCCGAGGTGCGCTGGGTCTCCTGCAACATCTTCTCCACCCAGGACCACGCGGCCGCCGCGGTCGTCGTCGGCCCCGAGGGCACCGCGGACGCCCCGGCCGGTGTCCCGGTCTTCGCCTGGAAGGGCGAGACGCTGGAGGAGTACTGGTGGTGCACCGAGCAGGCGCTGACCTGGCCGGACGGTGACGCCCCGAACATGATCCTGGACGACGGCGGCGACGCCACCATGCTCGTCCACAAGGGCACCGAGTTCGAGAAGGCCGGCGCCGTGCCGGACCCGTCGACCGCGGAGTCCGAGGAGTTCGCCGTCGTCCTGGCGCTGCTGACCCGCTCGCTGGAGCAGAGCAAGGACAAGTGGACCACGATCGGCGCCGGCATCAAGGGTGTCACCGAGGAGACCACCACCGGCGTGCACCGGCTGTACGAGATGCACAAGGCCGGCCAGCTGCTGTTCCCGGCGATCAACGTCAACGACTCGGTCACCAAGTCGAAGTTCGACAACAAGTACGGCTGCCGGCACTCGCTGATCGACGGCATCAACCGCGCCACCGACGTCCTGATCGGCGGCAAGGTCGCCGTCGTCGCGGGCTACGGCGACGTCGGCAAGGGCTGCGCGGAGTCGCTGCGCGGCCAGGGCGCCCGGGTCATCGTCACCGAGATCGACCCGATCTGCGCGCTGCAGGCCGCGATGGACGGCTACCAGGTCACCACGCTCGAGGACGTCGTCGGGATCGCCGACATCTTCGTCACCACGACCGGTAACAAGGACGTCATCACCGCCGACCACATGGCGCAGATGAAGCACCAGGCGATCGTCGGCAACATCGGCCACTTCGACAACGAGATCGACATGGCCGGCCTGTACAAGCTGGACGGTGTCGAGCGGGTCACCATCAAGCCGCAGGTCGACGAGTTCCGCTTCGCCGACGGTCACACCATCATCATCCTGTCCGAGGGCCGCCTGCTGAACCTGGGCAACGCGACCGGTCACCCGTCGTTCGTGATGTCGAACTCCTTCACCAACCAGGTGCTGGCGCAGATCGAGCTGTTCGTGAAGACCGCCGAGTACCCGACCGACGTCTACGTGCTGCCCAAGCACCTCGACGAGATGGTCGCCCGGCTGCACCTCGACGCGCTCGGCGTGAAGCTGACCGAGCTGACCAAGGAGCAGGCCGAGTACCTGGGCCTCCCGGTCGAGGGCCCGTACAAGTCGGACCACTACCGCTACTGAGTTCCTCCAGTACGCCGTAGCTCGAGGCGCCTCACCCTCCGGGGTGGGGCGCCTTCGCGCTGCCTGGCGTGGTCAGCGGCGCGAGTGGTCCACTGCCGGTCGCCCGGATTGGACCTTCTGCCGGCCGCCGGTCCGGCGCAGGCTGAGCACATCCGCGGCGCGCTCGCGCCGTACGAAAGGAGCTTGGCCGTGGCCGCATCGGTGCTCGACATGTCGGTGTCCCTGGACGGGTACATCGCGGATCTCAACGACTACCTCGGTGGCGAGGACGACCACCGGCTGCACAACTGGCCGGAGGGGGAGTTCCTCGACGAGTGGACTTCGTGCGGTGCGGTGGTCGCCGGGCGCCGGACCGCCGAGCTGATGGACCACTGGGGTGGGGACCACAACGGCGTACCGATCTTCGTGCCGAGCCACCGGCCGCCGAGTCCGGCGGCGCGCTGGGGGTACCCGCTGGTGACCTACGTGCAGGACGGGATCGTCAGCGCGATGGAGCAGGCGAAGGCGGCCGCGGGTGGGAAGGACGTGCAGGTCCGCGGCGGCTACACGGCGTCGCGCGCGTTGGAGGCGGGCGTGCTGGACGAGATCCAGCTGCACCAGATCCCGGTACTGCTCGGTCAGGGGCGGCGGTTGTTCGACGTACTGCCGGAGCTGATCGAGCTGGAGATCGTTCGGGTCATCGACACACCGGAGGCGACTCATCTGCGGTACCGGGTACGACGGTGACGTCGGGCAGATCCGGTACGGCGGCCGACGCGCTGGTCAGCGTGAAGCGGTCGTCGTCCTCGTCCATCGCGGCCAGCAGACGGGTGCCGTCGGCAAGGATCACCGTCCACAGGCCCGGGGGTTCGGTGTCGCCGTACAGGACCATCGCCCGGAAGTGCGCGGCGAAGCGGGTGGCGAAGTCCAGGTGGTCGAGGTGGCGGGTGCGGTCGGCGTCGACGCCGAGGGTGAGGCTGGCCGCGAAGTGGCCCTGGACGGGTTCCCAGGTGCAGAAGGCGGCGAAGACCAGGTCCGGCGGGACGCCCGCGAGCTCGTCGTCGACGCGGTCGGCGGGGGCGACGAACAGGTCGGCGTCGGTGACCGCGAAGGTGTCGCGCAGGAACGGCCGGAGCTCCGCCCCGTCGACCGGGCGGGAGATCAGCAGGTCGTAGCCGCCGCAGCTCATCGGATCGCGGCGAACAGGTGCTTGTCGGCGACCTGGCCCAGGACCGCGACCTCGGCGAAGCCGGCCTTGCGGAACGCCTCGACGGTGTCGGTGAGGGTGATGTCGCGGCCCTTGTGGCGGTCGGCGAAGCGGGTCTCGCGCTCGGTCAGCAGGGCGGTGAACGCGGGCTCGGCGGCGGCTGCCTTCCACCAGGTCTCCCAGTCCTCGACGCCGTTCGCGTGCGAGGTGGACCAGATCTGGTCGCGCAGTTCGACCGCGAGGGCGTCGAGGCGCGGGACCTCGGTCGGGCCGAGGCGCATCGTGTCCGCGTTCAGGAAGATGCCGCCGGGGCGGATGCGCTGGGCCAGGGTCTGGGCCAGCGTGGTCAGGTCCGCGGGGTCGAGCCAGTGCAGGGCCGTGGCCGAGCAGACGGCGTCGAGCGACTGATCACCCAGTACGCCGTCCCAGCCGGGCGCGCGCAGGTCGGCCTCGGCGAAGCTCACCCGGTCGGAGGCGACGGCCTGCCGGGCGATCTCCAGCAGGAACGGGTCGAGGTCGACGCCGGTGATCTCCGCAGCCGGGAAGCGTTCAGCCGCCCGGGCGGAGATCGAGCCGGGGCCGCAGGCGAGGTCGAGGAAGCGGGCCGGCGTACCGGTGATCCGTTCCACGACGTCGAGCATCAGCGCGAACTGCTCCTCGCGGTCGGGCAGGTAGCCGGCCTGCTGGTCGTCCCACCGCGCGAGCCAACCGGTCCAGTCGATTCGTTGCTGCGACATGGTCGCAAGACTAGAACCACTGGCTCGATTCCCCGCTGCCGGGGGCGTGCCAGCCTTGGGGGTTCACCTGCTCACCACGAGGAGGTACGGGCGGAGGAACAACTACTTGAGGTGGTCCGCCGTACGCAGGTTGGTACTGGGTGTAGGGGTTCGGCGGTGCGAACGGTCCAGTGTGTGCAGCCGGACGATGAGCCGCCAAGCGATCCAGCTCTCGGCGCCGGCGTTCGGCCAGTACTGCGGACAGGAACGCCGGGGACGAGATCGGCACCGGCGGCGCTGGTGCGGTCAGGCCGCCGACCTTGAACGCCAGCGCATCGCCCAGCGCGACCTGCGCCGCGGGCTCCAGCTCCTTGTAGCGCGCCAGGTACTCGCGCGACGTGTTGGCCAGATCGTCGGACAGCCGCGAGAGCTCCAGCGACTGCGCCCACTGCACCAGATGACCCGGCACGAACAGCGGCGGCGACGCCATCGGCTGGTGGCGCTCGCGAATCACGACCGTCCCGGCGACCATGTCGCCGATCCGCTTGCCCTGCTTGTTCATCAAGCTCGCGACGATCCCCGGGCCGGCCGCGAACCACGGCGCGAAGTCGACGAAGATCCACAGCAGCGACCTGACCAGCGCGTGCCGGAAGCGGATCGACGAGCCGTCGTCGCGGACCACGCGCAGACCGAGCAGCATCTTGCCGACCGTCCGGCCGCGGGTCAGCGTCTCCATCACCACGCGGTAGCCGACCAGGACCAGCAGCAGTACGACGAACACCAGCGCCACCCCGAGCGCCTCGCTCGCGCCGCCGAGCAGGAAGCCGAACAGCGTCAGGAACAGGACGACGAGCACGATCACCTGCAGGGTGAAGTCGATCGCGCAGGCCAGCGCCCGGGTCGGCATCCGGGCGATCCGCACCTGCAGGACAACCGCTTCCCCCGTGACCAGCTCAGCCACCCTCGCCCCCTCCCACATCTCCCGAGACAGCTTAGTGCCCTGCGTCGGGGATTCTTTGGCGCTTGCGGCGCCCAGGCACGCACCTCGCGGCACTGGCCGAGCATCCACGATGCTTCGCATCGAGGACGCCCGTCCAGCACCGCGATGCACGCACCTGAACACCGCAATCGCTCAAACAATCCCCGACGCAGGGCACTAGTGTCGCCTATCCCAGGTCATCCGACCCCGAAATGCGGGACACTCGACCGACCACGGGTACGCCGGGGCGACACGGACAGGAAGGCCGGGGGATGGACGTCGAAGCCTACGTGTCGGTCCACCAGCCGCAGTGGGACCGGCTGGCCGCGCTCACCCGCCGGCAGCGCCGCCTGACCGGCGCCGAGGCCGAGGAGCTGGTCCAGCTCTACCAGCGCGTCGGCACCCACATGGCCGCGCTCCGGGCGGCCGGTGCCGACCCGGTGACCGTCGGTCGCCTCTCCGGCCTGATCGCCGACGCCCGCGGCGCGGTGACGGGTGCGCAGGCTCCGGTCTGGCGCGACATCTCGCGGTACTTCCTGGTCAGCTTCCCCGCGGCTCTCTACGTCTCCCGCCGCTGGTGGCTCACGATCGGGTTGCTGTTCTACCTGGTCGCCGCCTGGGTCGCGTGGCGGATCCTGGTGAACCCCGATGTGCTCGACTCGGTCGCGCCGCCGGAGGCGATCCAGCAGCTGGTCGACAAGGACTTCGCGTCGTACTACTCCGAGAACCCGGCGCAGGACTTCGCGCTCCGGGTCTGGATCAACAACGCGACGATCTCCGCCGCCGTGCTGGCGATCGGCGTACTGATCGTGCCGGTGGCGTTCGTGCTGTGGAGCAACGCGACCAACCTCGGGGTCAGCGCCGGCGTGATGATCGGCCACGACAAGGGCGACGTGTTCTTCGGCCTGATCACCCCGCACGGCCTGCTCGAGCTGACCGCCGTGTTCGTGGCGTCGGCCGCGGGTCTGAGGCTCGGGTGGTCATGGATCGCGCCCGGTCCACGGACCCGCATGCAGGCACTGGCCCAGACCGGTCGCGCGACGGTCGGGATGGCGATCGGCCTGGCGGTGATCCTGCTGATCACCGGGATGATCGAGGCCTTCGTGACACCGTCGCCGCTGCCGACCGCTGTGCGGGTGGGGGTCGGCATCGTCGTCGAGGTCGCGTTCTTCGTCTACGTGTGGACGCTGGGTCGCCGGGCGGTCCGGCTCGGCGAGTACGGCGACGTCGAGGAAGCCGACCGCGAGGCGACCGCTCCAGTCTCGGCCTGATCGTTTAGGGCGGGGTACGTGATCCGCAGGACGGGGACCGCCAGCCACGTCGTGAGGAGCAGGATGAGCACCGCCAGTCAGGCCCAGAACAGCCGGGTGTACGACTATGCGATCACCGTGGGGCTGATCGCGTACGGCGTCGTCTACCTGCTGGTCGCGTGGATCGCGCTCCAGCTCGCTTTCGGGAAGTCGTCGGAGGAAGCCTCGCAGCAGGGCGCGTTGCAGGAGCTCGCCGACAAACCGCTCGGTGGCGTGCTGCTCTGGGTGGTCGCGCTGGGACTCTTCGCGCTCGTGGTCTGGAAGGGGCTCGAGCTCGCGTACGGGCACCTGGACACCGAGAAGAAGGTCTCGTCGGCCGGTCGTCTCGGGATGTACCTCGTGCTCGGCGTCAGCGCGATCAGGGTCGCGGTCGGGTCGGGTGGCGGCGGCAAGTCCAACCAGCAGTCGATGACCGCGAAGCTGATGGAGAACGGCGCCGGCCGGGTGCTCGTCGTACTGATCGGGCTGGTCATCATCGGCGTCGGTGTTCGCCAGCTGTACAAGGCGTACACGACGAAGTTCACCGAGGACCTGGTCGGTGGCGTCTCGCGCACCACGATCCGGCTCGGCCGGGTCGGGTACGCCGCCAAGGGCGTCGCGTTCTTCGTCGTCGGCGCGCTGTTCGCCTGGGCCGCGATCGACTACGACCCGAGCAAGGCCGGCGGCCTCGACACCGCGATGCGCACGATCAAGGACCAGCCGTTCGGCACCGTGCTGCTGACCGTGATGGCGCTCGGCCTGGCCTGCTTCGGTGTCTACTGCTTCAGCTGGTCACGCAACGCCAAGCACTAAAGGGTCCCTCCCGTGGTCTGGTGGGCGAGGTTGGACGCCGGGCCACGGTAGAACGCCCTGATCCGGTACGACGCCTTGCGCTCGGACGGGAGCGTGCTCAGCTCGGTGAAGGTCGTGCCGGGGTCGATGAAACCCGCCACCCGGTACGCCGGTTGCCCGTCGGGCTTGATCTCCAGCAGGAAGCCTTCCTCGTCGGTGGCGTTGTCCTTCCAGGTCACCCGGACCAGGTCGCCGCCGGCCGACTTCACGGCCACGTCGGTCGGCGTACCGGCCTCTGCGCGCACCGATCCCGGCTGGGCCTGCTTGCTCTCGGCCCGGAAGATCGTTGTCGAGGGCAACTGAACGGCGACCGCTTCGGAGGCCGGGCCGAGCACCGGCGTGACCCGGTAGTAGAACGGCGTCTTCGGCATCAGGTCCGGGTGCTGGAAGGTGTGCTGATCCGGCCCGAGGAAGTTGAGGATCGTGTACTGCCCGTCCTGCTCGGTCGCGAACTCGACGATCGTGCTGGTCGCGGCGTCCGGCGTACCGGACCAGTCGAGCGTGATGTCGACCGGTGAGGTGAGGGTGGCGGTGAGCTGGAGACCGGTGGCGGCCGGCTGACCGGTTGCCGAGCAACCGGTCAGCGCAGCCACCGCCAGTGCAGCGACGGCGAGTCGGAGCACTACTTCCGCCAGAACTTCACGCCGCTCCAGACCGTGGTGATCGGGCCGGAGCCGCTGTCGGTCCGGTAGGAGCCGAACTTGTCGTAGAAGTTGCCGCCGGGGCTGCCCATGCTGTGCCGCTGCGACCCGTTGATGTAGGTCCGGTGGCCGCTGCCGACGACGTGCACGGTGTTCACCCGGACCGTCGTCCCGACCGGGGCCGCGCCGTTCTGGATGGTGTCGCCGCCGACCCGGTAGAGCCGGCCGCCGCGCTCGACGGCGAGCATGAAGAACGGCCCGGCGGCGCTCTCGTTGAAGGTCTGCTTCAGCGAGATCCGGGTGCCGCCCATCGAGCTGATCCGGAAGTAGCCCTCGAACTGGCGGGATCCGCTGGAGTAGGTGGCGTAGCGGCGCTCGGCGCGCTGGTCGCCGCTGCCGGTCGAGCAGGTGAGCTGGAAGGTCAGCCCGTTGATCTGGCCGCAGCCGCGTTCCTGCTCGGTGAACGACGGCGAGTAGCTGGTCCAGCCGCCGGGCTCGACCTCGGCGGAGGCGGTCGGCACCGCGATCGCCGTACCGGCCACGACGGCGGCGGTTGCGCAGAGCGCGCGAAGGGTTCGTCTCATGGGGGCACCTCATCGGATAGTCATTCGGGGCGGTAATCACTGTCCGCATGCGTTGGCTCACCATAGGGCAAACGTTTACCAGTCCAACAGTGGTCTGGATGGGAATTTATGGAACTTGGTTCCATCTCAGCTCGGGAACGAACCTAGGTAACTTGTTGACAGTGAACCTCGAATTGGTGTGGCTTTCTCTCTAACACAAGCGCTTCTGGGTGGAAGGTGCGTGGCAGATGAGGAAGTGGTTCGCGGGGCTGGCGGCGGTGGCGCTGCTGGCGATCGGGACGGCGCCGGCGCAGGCGGCCGAACCGGGCAAGGCCAAGGTCGTGCGGGTCGGCGCGACCCAGTCGATGGACTCGATGAACCCGTTCCTCGGGGTCCGGCTGGTGTCGACCTCGATCTTCCGGTGGACCTACGGGTTCCTCACCGTGCCGGACGCCAAGACGCTGCAGCCGAGCGCCGACCTGGCCGAGTCCTGGACGACGTCGCCGGACGGGCTGACCTGGACGTTCAAGATCCGCCAGGCGAAGTGGTCCGACGGGCAGCCGATCACCGCCGACGACGCGGCCTGGACGTTCAACAAGATGATGACCGACGACGGCGCGAAGACCGCGAACGGCCCGGCGGTGGAGAACTTCGCGAGCGTCACGGCGTCCGGCCAGGACCTCACCATCAAGCTGAAGTCGCCGCAGGCCTCGATGCTGGAGAACCCGGTCCCGATCATGCCCAAGCACGTCTGGGAGAAGGTCGGCGACATCGGCAAGTTCGACGCCGAGACCTACCCGGCGGTGAGCAGCGGCCCGTACGTCGCGGTCGAGCACAAGAAGGACCAGTACGTGAAGCTGAAGGCGAACCCGGAGTACTGGCGGGGTGCGCCGAAGATCGACGAGCTGCAGGTGATCTTCTACGACAACCCGGCGGCCGCGGTGGTCGGCCTGAAGAAGGGTGACATCGACCTGCTCGGCCGGCTCGCGCCGCCGGACTTCGAGGCGCTCAAGGGCGACCCGAACGTGGTGCAGTGGAACAACGAGGGCCGGCGGTCGTCGTACCTGCAGATCAACCACGGCGCGACCACCAGCGACAACAAGCCGATCGGTGACGGGCACCCGGCGCTGAAGGACCCGAAGGTCCGGCAGGCGCTGCACTACGCGATCGACAAGCAGAAACTGGTCGACGAGGTGCAGAACGGGCTGGCCAAGCCGGCCGACGGCTCGATCGTGCCGCCGATGTACAAGGACTTCTTCTGGCAGGCCGAGGGCGACAAGAAGATCAGCTTCGACCTGGCCAAGGCCAACGGGATCCTCGATGCCGCGGGCTACAAGAAGGGGGCCGATGGCATCAGAACGATGCCGGACGGCTCGCGCAAGCTGCAGTTCCGGTTCAGCATCCACACCGACACCCCGATCGAGGACAAGCTCGCGGAGTACCTGACCGGGTGGTTCAAGGAGCTCGGCATCACGCTGACCACCAAGCGGCTGGACTCCAGCAAGTTCACCGAGGAGACCGGTACGACGGCCCTGTTCGACATCGCCATCAGCGGCTGGTCGGTCAACCCCGACCCGGAGGAGGTGCTGGCCACGCACCTGTGCAGCCGGCGCCCGACCGCGTCCGGTGAGGGCGGCGGCACCGAGTCGTTCTACTGCGACCCGCAGTTCGAGCAGCTCTACCAGCAGCAGCTCAAGGAGCTGGACCGGACCAAGCGGGCCGGGATCATCAAGCAGATGGAGGAGCGGCTCTACACCGACGCTCCGGTCATCGCGCTCTACTACCCGAACGACCTCGAGGGCTACCGCAAGGACCGGATCGCCAGCATCACGCCGATCCCGGAGGTCAACGGCATCCTGTACGGCGGCAGCGGCTACTGGCCGTTCTACACGGTCGAGGCGGTGACCGCCGACACCGCGGAAGAGGGCGGGACCAACACGGGTCTGATCGTCGGCGCAGGCATCGGTGTCGTCGTACTCGCCGGCGTCGTGCTGCTCTTCCTGCGCCGCAACGGCAAGGCCGCGGACGACCGCGAATGACAGTCGCCCCTTCGGCCACCCAGGAACTGGAGGAGAGCCCTGCCCGCCACGGCATGCTGCGGTACGCCCTGAGCAAGGCGGGTGGGGCTCTGCTCAGCATCTCGATGGTGATCGTGGCGACGTTCTTCCTGTTCCGGCTGCTGCCGGGGGACCCGGTCCGTGCGCTCGCGCAGGGCCGGAACATGACCCCGGAGCAGCTGGACCTGGAGCGGCACCGGCTCGGGCTGGACAAGTCGCTGCCCGAGCAGTTCTTCCAGTTCGTCAAGCAGACGGTGCAGTTCGACCTCGGGACGTCGTACGAGTACAAGCGGCCGGTGCTCGACCTGATCGGGGAGCGGATCGGCTCGACGCTGCTGCTCACCGGGACCGCGCTGGTGATGGCGGTCAGCCTGGGGATCTGGCAGGGCGCCCGCGCGGGCTGGAAGCCGGGGAGCAGGTTCGACAAGTTCTCCACGGCGATCTCGCTGGTGCTGTGGTCGGTGCCGACGTTCTGGCTCGGGCTCCTGCTGCTGATGGTGTTCGCGGCCGGCGTCGGCCCGATCCCGGGAATCTTCCCGACCCGCGGCATCGAGAGCGTCGACGCGCCGGACGGTTTCGCCTACATCCTCGACGTGGCCAAGCACATGGTGCTGCCGTGCCTCACGATGGTCGCGGTCGTGTACGCCCAGTACCTGCTGGTGATGCGGTCCTCGGTGCTCGACGAGGTCGGCCAGGACTACGTCACCACGGCCCGCGCGAAGGGCCTCAAGGACGACGACGTACGCCGTAAGCACGCCGTACCGAACGCGCTGCTGCCGACCGTGACGCTGGTCTTCATGCGGATCGGCTTCGTCGTCGGCGGCGCGGTCACGGTCGAGGCGATCTTCAGCTGGCCGGGCCTCGGGCAGCTGTTCTACGAGGCGATCCGGGTGCCGGACTTCACGCTGATGCAGGGCACCTTCCTGCTGATCACGGTCTCGGTGATCGTGATGAACACGCTCGCCGACGTCGTCTACCACCTGCTCGACCCGAGGGTGAGGTCCGCATGAGTGTCACCTGGACCCGGCGGAAGCGTTCCCTGCAACGGTTCTGGGCCGATTTCCGGCACCACCGGGCCGGTGTGGCCGGCCTGGCGATTCTGGTCGTGGCCGTCCTGCTCGCGCTGATCGCGCCGCTGTTCATCGACTCCGGCGTGACCAACGTGGTCAGCGGGACCGGCGAGAAGATGGCGCCGCCGAGCTGGGACGCGCCGCTCGGCACCGACGAGTCCGGCCGGTCGGTGCTGCTGATGATCTGGTGGGGATCGCGGACGTCGCTGCTGATCGGCTTCCTCGCGGCCCTGCTGAGCATGGTGATCGGGACCGTGCTGGGCATCGTCGCCGGGCACTTCCGGGGCTGGATCGGCGCGGTCGTACTGCGGATCACCGACTGGTTCCTGGTGCTGCCGTCGCTGGTCACCGCGCTCGTGCTGGCCGCGATCCTCGGCGGCAGTACGGCGACGATCGTGGTCGCGATCGGTGTCACCTCGTGGCCGTCGACCGCGCGCCTGATCCGCGCCCAGACCCTCGCGGTGGAGGCCCGGCCGTACATCGAACGCTCGACCGCGCTCGGCGGCGGGCACTGGCACATCGCCACCCGGCACGTGCTGCCGAACGTGGCGCCGCTGCTGCTGGCCAGCACCACGCTGGAGGTGGCGAGCGCGATCGTCACCGAGTCCACGCTGGCCTTTCTCGGGATCAGCGCCAACAAGACCTCCTGGGGGACCATGCTGCGCGGCTCGTACGACTGGGGCGCGGCGACATCGGGCGCGTGGTGGTACATCCTCGTACCGGGTCTGTGCATCGTCGCGGTGGTGATGGCGTTCACGCTCTGCGGGCGAGCGCTGGAGACGGTGCTGAACCCGCGGCTGCGGGGTGCCCGATGAGCCTCCTCGAACTCGACGAGCTGTCGGTCACCTACCGAATTTCTGGTGGTGGTGAAGTTCCTGCTGTCCGAGGTGTCTCGCTGGATCTCAACGCCGGCGAGGCTCTCGGCGTCGTCGGCGAGTCCGGCTCCGGCAAGTCCTCGCTGGCGATGGCCATCCTCCGCCTCCTCCCTCGCGACGCGCGGGTCGGCGGCAAGATCCTGCTCGACGGCGACGACGTCCTGACCATGTCCTGGGGCAAGCTCCGCGCGGTCCGCTGGGCCGAGGCGTCGATCGTCTTCCAGGGCGCCCAGCACGGCCTCAACCCGGTCCGCCGGGTCGGCGAGCAGATCGCCGAACCGCTGCTCGTCCACAAGCTCGCGGCCCCCGAGAAGGCCCGCAAGCGCGTCGCCGAGCTGCTCGACCAGGTCGGCCTTCCGGCCTGGCGCGCGAAGAGCTACCCGCACGAGCTGAGTGGTGGCCAACGGCAACGAGTGATGATCGCGATGGCGCTGGCCTGCGAGCCGCGCCTGATCATCGCCGACGAGCCGACCACCGCTCTGGATGTCATGGTCCAGGCGCAGGTCCTGACGCTGATCCGCGAGCTGGTCGCCGCCGAGGACATCGCGCTGCTGATGATCTCCCACGACCTGTCCGTACTCGCCGATCTCTGCGACCGGCTCGCGGTCATGTACGCCGGCCGCGTGGTCGAGGCCGGTCCGTCGAGCGGTGCGTTCGCGCACCCGTACAGCCGGGCCCTGTCGGCGGCGTTCCCGACGATCGGCGACCCGGCGTCGCGGCTCGCCCCGAAGGGACTCGGCGGCGATCCACCGGACCCGGCCGCGCTGCCGCCGGGCTGCGTCTTCCACCCGCGCTGCGCGGTGGCGCTGGAGACGTGCTCGACGGTCGAGGTCGAGCTGCGGCCGGCGGGCGACCGGCGTACGGCGGCGTGCGTGCTGGTCGGGGAGGCCTGATGCTCGAGGCAAGGAACCTGTCGGTCGAGTTCGCGGCCCGCGGACGGCGCGCGCGGGCCGTCGACGGGGTGAACCTGGCCGTCGGCGCGGGCGAGATCGTCGCGCTGGTCGGCGAGTCCGGCTGCGGCAAGACGACGCTCGCGCGGACGCTGCTCGGGCTGGAAAGGCCGGCCGGCGGCCAGGTCCTCTACAACGACGAGCCCCTGAGCTACCGGCCTCGCGACCTCAAGTCCTACCGGCGTCAGGTCCAGCTCGTCCTCCAGGATCCCACCGGTTCCCTCAACCCGCGGCAGACCGTGTACGAAGCCGTTGCCGAGGGCCCGCGAATCCACAAGCTGCCGGACGAGGAGAAGGTGGTCGCCGACGCGCTCTCCCGTGCCGGTCTGCGGCCGCCGGAGCGGTTCTTCCTGCGCTACCCGCACGAGCTGTCCGGCGGTCAGCGCCAGCGGGTGGTGATCGCGGGCGCGCTTGCTCTGAACCCTCAGGTCCTGATCGCCGACGAGCCCGTCGCGTCCCTCGACGCTTCGGTCCGCGGCGAGATCCTCGCGCTGCTGCTCAAGCTGCGCGACGAGCTCGGGCTGTCCGCGCTGGTCGTCACCCATGACCTCGGGCTGGCCTGGAACATCGCCGACCGGGTCGCGGTGATGTACCTGGGCCGGATCGTCGAGTCCGGGCCGACCGAGCAAGTCCTGCAGAACCCGCAGCACCCGTACACCAAGGCGCTGCTGTCGGTGCTGCCCGAGTCGCCGGAGAAGATCGTGCTCACCGGCGAGCCGCCGGACCCGACCCGGATCCCGTCCGGCTGCCGCTTCCACCCGCGCTGCCAGGTGGTCGTCGCGGAGTGCCGCACGGAGCCGCTGGAGATCCTGCCCGCCGCTGTGTCGCAGCAGGCGGCGTGCCATCTCCTTAAGCTGGACGGGTGAGAGTCCACTCGGTCAACCACGACACCCGGCACCGGTTCAGCAAGCCGCCGGTGCCCGAGATCACGCTGATCGAGGGCATCGGCGTCGAAGGCGACGCGCACTCGGGCGCCACCGTCCAGCACCTGCACCTGATCAAGCTCGACGCCTCGGCGCCCAACCTGCGCCAGGTCCACCTGATCCAGGCCGAGCTGTTCGCCGTACTGGCTGAAGCCGGCTACGAGGTCGGCCCGGGCGATCTCGGCGAGAACGTCACGACGGACGGCGTCGACCTGCTCAACCTGCCCACCGGCACCGAGCTCCACCTGGGCGACACCGCCGTCGTCACCCTCACCGGCCTGCGCAACCCGTGCACGCAGATCAACAAGTTCCGCAAGGGGCTGCTGAAGACGATGCTCCACAAGGACGCTGCCGGCGAGGTCGTGCGCCTGACCGGCGTGATGTCCGTGGTGAACCAAGGCGGAGTGGTCCGGCCGGGCGACCAGCTGAAGGTCGTCTACCCGTCCGAACCGCACCAGCCGCTCGATCTGGTCTGACCCAAGCTCTGTCACTCGTTGCGGCTAGAGGCGGCCGGCTTTCTTCAGCGCCAGGTAGGTGTCGGCCAGCGCCGGGGCGATCTGGTCCGGGTTCTCGTCGACGACCGTGACGCCGGCTCGGGTGAGTACCGCGGTGACGCGTTCGCGGTCGAGCCGCGAGCGGGCGGCCGAGGCAGCGCCGTACAGCTCGATCAGGTCGGCGCGGGCGGCTTCGAGCTCGTCGAGGCGCGGGTCGGCGACCGAGGCCAGTACGACGACGTGGCGGCGCAGCAGCGGGCCGATGACGGGGAGCAGGGACTCCTCGATGACGGCCGGCTCGAGGCCGGTCAGTAGGACGACGAGGGAGCGCTGGCCCAACCGCTCCAGCGTCTGCGAGACGACGACGCGGAAGTCCGTCTGCACCAGCTCGGCGTCGACGTTGGCCAGCGCGTTGACGAACGACGGCAGCACGTCCTCCGGCGCCGGACGCCGTACATCGGCCCGGACCGCGGAATCGCAAGCCAGCAACGAAACCCGGTCACCAGCCCGCGTCGCCAGCGCCGCGAGCAGCAGCGCGGCGTCCATCGCGTGGTCGAGCCGCGGCGCGTCACCAACACGACCCGCGGACATCCGCCCGGAGTCGATCACGATCGCCACCTGCCGGTCCCGCTCCGGCCGCCAGGTCCGCAGTACGACGCTGCTGCGCCGCGCGGTCGCCCGCCAGTCGATGCTGCGCACGTCGTCGCCCGGCACGTAGTCGCGCAGCGAGTCGAACTCCGTCCCCTGCCCGCGGACGAGCAGCGCGGTCCGCCCGTCCAGCTCCCGCAGCCGGGCCAGCCGTGACGGCAGGTGCTTGCGGCTGTTGAACGGTGGCAGTGCCCGCACAGTCCACGGCACGTCGTGCGACCCCTGCCGTCCAGCAAACCCCAGCGGCCCAACAGACCGCACAGTCACCCGATAGGCCTTCCGGTCACCACGCCGCGTCGGCACCAGATGCGTCATCAGTCGCCGCCGCTCACCACCTGGTAGATCCAGCTTGTGCGGAGGATCCAGTACGCCGGCCGAAGGCGGCCAAGCGTCCCGAAGCAACCCCCTCACCCGCCGACCCGGATTGGCGACCAGCAACGTCACAACAGCCTGCTGCCCGAGCCGCACCGCCGTGTCCCCGTCCCTGCTGAGCTGCAGCCGCCGCGGCGACCCAGCGAGCAGCAGGTCGACCAGGCACACCACCAGGACGACAGCAACGACCAGACCGACACCGGACCAGTTCGGCATCGCCAGAGCGACGAAGACGACTCCCAAGCCGGCCAGCAGACCGGCCCGGCCCGTGACGACCATCAGCGTGGAACCGGAACGGTGGCGAGCACGCTCTCCAGTACGGCGTCCGCCGTGACGCCCTCCAGCTCGGCCTCCGGCCGGATCTGCACCCGGTGCCGCAGGCAAGGACGAGCCATCGCCTTCACGTCGTCCGGGATCACGTAGTCACGTCCGGACAGCCAGGCCCAGGCCCTGGCGACCGCCAGCAGCGCGGTGGCACCACGCGGCGACACCCCGAGCTGCAACGACGGCGACTGCCTGGTCGCCCGGCACAGGTCCACGACGTACGCCAACAGGTCCTCCCGTACGGCGACCCGGCGTACGGCGGCCTGCCCGGCGAGCAGGTCCTCCGGCCCGGCCACCGGGCGGATCCCGGCGGCGACCAGGTCCCGCGGGTCGAACCCCTGCGCGTGCCGGGCCAGTACGGCGATCTCGGCGTCCCGCGGCGGGATGTCCAGCGTCACCTTGAGCAGGAACCGGTCGAGCTGGGCCTCCGGCAACGGGTACGTGCCCTCGTACTCGATCGGGTTCTGCGTCGCGGCGACGACGAACGGCGACGGCAGCTTGCGCGGCTCGCCGTCGACGGTGACCTGCCGCTCCTCCATCGCCTCCAGCAGCGCGGCCTGGGTCTTCGGCGGCGTCCGGTTGATCTCGTCGGCGAGCAGGATGTTGGTGAACACCGGGCCGGGCCGGAACTCGAACTCGCTGGTCTTCGCGTCGTACACCAGCGACCCGGTGACGTCACCGGGCATCAGGTCCGGGGTGAACTGGACCCGCTTGGTGTCCAGCCGCATCGCCATCGACAGCGCCCGCACCATCAGCGTCTTCGCCGTACCGGGGACGCCCTCGAGCAGGACGTGGCCACGGCAGAGCAGGGCGAGCACCAAGGCGGTGACGGCGGTGTCCTGGCCGACGACGGCCTTGCCGATCTCCGTGCGCAGCTCGACCAGAGCCTGGCGGGCCCGCTCCGGGGTCACCTCAGCGGTCCGTTGTGCTTCCGCCGTCACGGGCTACCTCCTGGGTCAGTACTTGCAGAGCGTCGGACAGAGAAATGAGTGCGGCGTCGTCGACCGGAGGCCCGCCGTAGAGGATGTCGTACAGCATCGCCGGGTCCAGACTGGTCCGGGCAGCGAGCGCACTGACCACTGCGGTCGGGTCGGCCCGGCGGGGGATGCCGTGGACCTTGTAGATCTTGCCGAGCGCCGACTCGCGCAGCGCGGCAGCAGCGCGGTCCCTGGCGCGTGAGCGCCGGTAGAGCCGGGCCCGGCCCTCGGTGGTCTCAGCAGCGTGTACGACGACCGGCAGCGGCTCCGGCACGACCGGACCGAGCCGGCGGCCTCGCCAGAGCGCGACGACGAACACCGCGAAGGCCAGCGCCCAGGCGATGTACCGGACGTCCGGCGGGATCAGCGGCGGCCCGTCGCCGGTGCCGGCGTCGTCGAAGTCCGACGACTCGTACTGCGGGAGGTACCAGACCAGCTCCGAGTGGGTGCCGAGCAGGTTGAGCGCGAGCGCCGCGTTGCCGTCGTCGGCCAGCTCGGCGTTCGTGAACGACTGCTGGGTGCCGACCACGTCGACGGTCCGGCCGGCGCGCTCGATCCGGACCAGCGTGGAGTTGATGCCGTCGCCGTAGCAGGACTGGGCCTGCCGAGGGGCTGTGTACGTCGTACCGCGGACCGTCACCGTGCCGGCCTTGAGCGCCGCCGGCAGGTCGCAGCCGGGGGAGCGGCTGCCGGCGGGCAGCGTGGAGCTGGCGTTCTCGATGCCGGGAGCAAGCGTCTCCAGCGCCTCGCGGCCGGGCCGGACCAGGATCAGGTGCTCCCAGCCCGACGCGTCGATCCGGCGCCAGTCGCTGCTGCTCAGGTTCCCCGACGGGCCGATCAGCAAGGCCCGGTCGGCTCCGCTGCCCACCGCGTCGTCCAGGTTCTCCGTGCCGGTCACCTGGACGCCGTGGTCCTCCAGCAGCGTCGCCAGCGCCTTGGCGCCACTGCCCTCGGCCGAGTCCGGGCTGAACGGACCAGAGGTCCGAGCAGCCGTCAGAACCATCAGCACGACCACACCGAGCACGATCACGGCTGTCGCCAGCAGGGGGATCCGGAGCGCTCGCCAGCCTTCGCCGACGCTCCGGCCGACCGGTGTGCTCATCCCTGGACCAGCGCCCTGGTGGAGACCCGGCGGGCCGCCTCGTCGGCAGCCACCACCTTGGCGTAGCGCTCCGGCGTACCGGGGCGGTTGCCGTAGACAACCTCCGTGAACGCGTCAGCCGCTGGGTGCAGCGGGTCGCGCAGCGCAGGCACGGCGCGACCGGCGTCGGCTGCTGCCTCGTACGCCGTACGCCCGGCTCTCTCGTCGAGCACTGTGCGTTCCGTCAGCTCGGCAACACAAGCGCGGAACCTGCTGCGTACTGCCGACCTGTAGTCACCCGCAGCGGCCTCCTGCTCTGCCTGCGCGCGGTACTGGGCAGCACTGCGTGGACGCTCGGTGTCGAACACTGTCTGGCTGGCCTTGCCTCCTGACGTCCGCAGCACACCAGCGCGCCACAGCACGACCACCACGACCAGGGCGATCAGTCCGAACAGCAGGATCAGCCCGGTGCGCCCGTTGGTGCTGGGACTCACCAGACCGTCCAGCAGGTCGGCGATCCACTCGAACACCTTCTGGACCGCCCTGCTGACCAGGGAGTCGCCCGCCTGGCCGTAGACCGGCTTGGACAGCTCCCGGGCCGCCTCGGCGGCCGCGTCTTCCCGGCTGATGTCCACCGGGGGCTCGAAAGGAATCAACGTTGCCACTCCGTCGGTCCGGGCACGGTCGGCCGCAGCGAGGGCCGCATCCACAGGTCGAGCCCCTCACGGCGGACGCGGAGGTCCAGGTAGATCAGCGCCTGGACGGCGGACATGAAGGCCAGGCTGGCGATCAGCGTGGCCACGGTCGCCGTACCGGCAGCGGCCGCGACGGCGATCCCGACGATCAGCGCGGCGTCGCCCTCGCTGCTGTCGACCCAGCTGCCCAGCGTCAGCACCAGCGTCGTCACGCCGAACTGCAGCGCGTAGCTGACAATGTTGACCACAACACCGCCGAACAGCAGCACACCGAAGACCCGCCAGAACCTGCCCTTGACCAGGTACCAGGAACGCTTCAGCGCGCCCCAGACGCCAACCCTGGCAGGGACGTAGAGGCCGATGTCGGGCGCGTGCTTGCCCTCCATCAGCACCACGGTCCCGGACAGCACCAGCCGGATGCCGAAGATGATCACCAGCACAGCGCCGATCAGGATCATCGCCAGTGCGACGAGTCCGGCCACGTCCGAGGAGATCGCGGCGTCGGCGCCGAGCCCGACACCGAAGACACTCAGCCCCCAGCCCGCCAGCAGTACGACGAACGACAGCGACTGCAGCAGCCCGACACCGGCCAGCGCCGGCAGCGCCGGCCGGACCAGCCGCAGCAGCTCCCGCGGCCCGAGCCGCCGGCCCAGCTGACTGCGGACCGCGGCCAGCGCGATGATCCCGGCCAGCATGCTCGACACCACCGCGAACAGCACCAGCTGCACGCCGTACATCAACAGGAGCGCGGCGCCGGCCTGCTCCAGCGGGTCGTCCTCGCCGAACAGGGCGCCGATCCCCCCGGGCACCGTCAGCTGGGTCAGACCGGCCTGTACGGCGGCCAGCGCGATCCCCGCCAGCACCGGCAGGCCCAGCATGATCGCCTTGTTCTCCGAGATCGTCCGGGCCGCGTTGTCCAGCAGGTCGGCCGGCAGCCAGGGCCGCAGCGGGTCCCCGCCGCCGTCGCGCACCCCGAGGTCGTCGCGCACGCCGTACCTCCCCTCGCGTCCCCGCCCCGGGTTGTCCCCCGGGCACGACTTGCACCATGATCACCCCCCGGGCGGTCCACGGACCCGCATTGCCGGGGGCTCGCCCGGCGATCCGGCGTGTGCACTACCTGGGGAATGGGACACTATCCGTAGTGCGGCCCCGAGTCGCACCACCTGATTCGACGAACCGGACCGGCAGACGGCAAGCGGCAACGGCAGGCAGGGAGCAGGGCGTGGCAGAAGGCAACCGGACGATGCGAGGACGCGTTCTCATCGTCGACGACGACACGGCGTTGTCGGAGATGCTCAGCATCGTGCTGCGCAACGAGGGCTACGACACCTATCTGTGTGCGACCGGTGACAAAGCGGTACCGGCGTTCCGGGAGTTCAAGCCCGACCTGCTGCTGCTCGACCTGATGCTGCCCGGCATGGACGGGATCGACGTCTGCCGCGCGATCCGGGCCGAGTCCGGCGTCCCGATCGTGATGCTGACCGCCAAGAGCGACACCGTCGACGTGGTGCTCGGACTGGAGTCCGGCGCCGACGACTACGTGGTGAAGCCGTTCAAGCCCAAGGAGCTGGTGGCCCGGATCCGGGCCCGGCTGCGCCGGATGGACGAGCCCGGCCCGGAGTCGCTGACCATCGGCGACCTCACCATCGACGTCGCCGGGCACTCGGTGAAGCGCAGCGGCGAGACCATCCAGCTCACCCCGCTGGAGTTCGACCTGCTGGTCTGCCTGGCCTCCAAGCCCTGGCAGGTGTTCACCCGTGAGGTTCTGCTCGAGCAGGTCTGGGGGTACCGGCACGCCGCCGACACCCGGCTGGTCAACGTGCACGTCCAGCGGCTGCGCTCCAAGATCGAGAAGGACCCCGAGCACCCGGAGATCGTGGTGACCGTCCGCGGCGTCGGCTACAAGGCGGGTGCGGACTGATCGAGTACGGCCGCGACGACGCGTCGCAGGCGGACAAGCCGGACACCGCACCGGAGCCTCGCGGGACCGAGATCGAGCTCACCGCCGCCGGGCTGGACTGGCACGCCCAGCCGGCGCCGTTCTGGCGCACCCACCCGGCCCGCTGGCCGGACATCTGGCGGCGCTCGATCCAGGCCCGGATCGTCACCGGCACGCTGCTGATGTCGACCGTCGTCCTGATCCTGGTCGGCTGGGTGATGATGAGCCAGGTCACCGACGGCGTCCTGGAGTCGCGCCGGACCAGCGCCCAGACCGAGGCCGCCGCGCAGCTGAACGCGCTGTCCAGCTCGATCAACGCCGCCGACCCGGCGACGATCACCCAGAAGCTGACCGAGCTCGTCCAGAACTCCAACCGGGCCGGCCTGTACGACGTGGTCCTGATGCCCACCGACAACTCCGGCTCGGTCCTGATCCAGCAGACCGGCGGCGTGGTCAGCAACTCGGTGCCCCAGGAGCTGCAGTCGTCGGTCGGCAGCGACCCCACCGTGCTGTGGGACACCTACACGCTGATCAACTACGAGGGCAGGCCGAGCGCACCGGGCCTGGCGATCGGTTCCCAGGTCCGCGTCGACTCCACCGGCGAGCGGTACGAGGTGTACTTCCTGTTCCCGCTCACGGCCCAGCAGGAGACGCTGGACGTCGTACAGCGGGCTCTGCTCACCGCTGGTCTGCTGCTGGTCGTGCTGCTGGGTGCGGTCGCCTGGCTGGTCACCCGGCAGGTCGTGACCCCGGTGCGGATGGCCCGGCGGATCGCTGAGCGGCTGGCGGCCGGCAAGCTCGAGGAGCGGATGCAGGTCCGCGGTACCGACGACCTGGCCCGGCTGGCGGTCTCCTTCAACAAGATGGCCAGCAACCTGCAGCAGCAGATCCGCCGCCTGGAGGAGCTGTCCCGGCTGCAGCGCCGGTTCGTCTCCGACGTCTCCCACGAGCTGCGCACACCGCTGACCACCGTCCGGATGGCCGCCGACCTGCTGCACGAGACCCGCGACGAGTTCGACCCGATCAGCCGCCGCTCGGTCGAGCTCCTGCAGAACGAGCTGAACCGCTTCGAGGAGCTGCTCGCCGACCTGCTCGAGATCAGCCGGTTCGACGCCGGCGCAGCCGCCCTCGACCTCGAGGACGTCGACCTGCGCGACATCGTCGCCCGGGTGCTGGAGAACCACGAGACCCTGCTCGAGCGCAAGGGCTGCGAGGTCCAGCTCGACATGCCCGAACCGTGCCGCGCCCAGGTCGACGCCCGCCGGATCGAGCGGATCCTGCGCAACCTGATCGGCAACGCGATCGAGCACAGCGAAGGCCGGCCGATCCTGATCAGTACGGCGACCGACGACGACGCCGCCGCGGTCGCCGTCCGCGACCACGGCATCGGCTTCCGCGCCGAGGAGGCCGAGATGGTGTTCAGCCGGTTCTGGCGGGCCGACCCGGCCCGCGCCCGGACCACCGGCGGGACCGGTCTCGGCCTGTCGATCGCGCTCGAGGACGCCCGGCTGCACGGCGGCCGCCTCGACGCCTGGGGTGCGCCCGGCGACGGCGCGTACTTCCGCCTCACCCTGCCCCGCCGCCCGGACGTCACCCTGTCCGGCTCCCCGCTGCCCGCGCGCCCCTCCGACGCGTCCCGGGTGGTCCCGGAGATGCTGGTCGACGTCGGAGCGCCGTACCAGAAGCTGACCGGTGGTGACGACCTGTGAAGCGACGAGCGACGCCAGCAGCGCGTACGGCGAGCCGGCGTTGGTCGGCGCCGGGATCCGCTGCTCGGGTGCTGGGCGCTGGGCTGGCCGTCGTACTGGTGGCTGCCGGGTGCGCGTCCGTGCCCACCGAGGGCCAGATCCGCAACGGCAGCAAGAACGCGGCCGCCGCGTCCGGCGGCCGGGTCGGCGTCGAGGCGCAGGTGCCGCGGACGAACGCGAAACCCGCCGCGCTGGTCAGTGGGTTCGTCGAGGCGATGTCCGACTTCAGCAACTACGACACCGCGCGCCAGTACATGACGCCGGCCGCGGCGGCGAAGTGGGAGCCGGAGAAGGGGATCACGGTCTACGACCAGTCCTCGACCAAGGCCCTCACCCAGGTCCCCGGCACCAACACGATCCGGCTCCGCGCCCCGATGGTCGGCACCATCGACGCCCGCGGCAGCTGGTCGTCCGCGCCCCGCGGCGCGATGGTCGACTTCAACTTCACCGTCCAGCAGGCCGACGGGCAGTTCCGCGTCTCCAGCGTCCCCAACGGGACCTTCCTGCCCAACAACCAGCTCGAGTCGCGGCTCGAGCCGTACGCGCTGTACTTCGCCAACCGCGACCGCGACATGCTCGTCCCCGACCCGATCTTCCTGCCCCAGCTGCCGCCCGGCCAGGTCGCGACCCGGCTCGTCCAGGAGCTGCTCAAGGGCCCGACCAACCGGCTCGGCAACGGCGTCGGCACGGCCGCGCCGCCCGGTACGCAGGTCAACGTCTCGGTACCGGTCGAGCTCGGTGAGGCGACCGTCGAGCTGAGCAAGTCCGCCGCGGGCCTGTCCGCCGCCGACCGCGGCGTACTGGCCGCGCAGATCATGTGGACGCTGCGCCCGATCAGCACCCGGGTGCGGATCACCGTCGACGGCGCAGGCCTGGTCGAGAACAGCACCGACGCGCTCCAGTTCGCCAACTACGCCCAATTCGACCCGACGGTGCCGATCCCGCAGATGAAGGAGCTGTACGGCGTCGTCAACCAGAAGATCGTCCGCGCCAACCTCGACAGCGCCACCACCATCGGCATCACCCGCCTCGACGACAGCCTGCTCTACCGGTACGCCGCCGAGAGCTTCGCCGTCGACCCCCGCGGCGAGACCGGCGCCGTGGTGACCGAGACCGGCGGCGAGAAAGTCGTTGCCATCGGCCCGTTGGATGCCGCCACCGACGACGACGACAAGGTCGACCTGGTCCCGACCGACGGCACCGTCCTGCGCCCCAGCTTCGACAGCCAGGACAACCTGTGGATCCTCGACCGCGCCGCCGGCGACACCCCGCGGCTGCGGGTCCGCTTCAAGGACGGCAAGCTCGCCGAGGTCCGCACCACCTTCCAGGGGCGCACACCGGTCCAGCTCCGGATGGCGCCGGACGGCGTACGGGCGCTGCTGGTGATCCGCGAGAAGAACGGCCAGAACACGGTCGAGACCGCGACCGTCACCACCGACGACGCCAAGCGCCTGCAACTGAGCCAGCCGCGACCGCTGCAGGTCCCGCTCTACGACATCACCGACGCCACCTGGAACCAGCTCGGCGTCCTCGTCTCCGGCCGCCCCACCCCGACCGGCGCCCGCCAACCCTGGCTCGTCAACGTCGACGGCTCCGCGCCTCGCATCATCCCCGGCTCCCCGAACAACGCCTTCCAGTCGGACGTCCTGGCATCGAACCCGAACATCGACACGCTCCCGGTCGTCCGCGACACCGAGGGTGTCACCCACTGGCAAAGCAAAGACCTCAACTGGTCAGAACTCGAGGAAAACGACCAGCCGATCAAGATCACCCCGATCTACCCGGGCTGATCCCTGTCGGGATTTGCCCCCATGCGGTCGGTGGGCGGGTGCTTCGAGCCCACCCGCCCCCTCTGTCTCAGGCTGCGTGGTTCGTGGTGATCCCTGTCAGGTGGCGCCTCCACGGAGTTGGTGGCTGGACGTGAGCGAGCCCGCGCGCCTGCCCGCCCCCTCTGCGTCGCGGTGCGTGGTTGCGGGTGATCCCCGTCGGCTTCTGCCCCACGCGGTCGGTGGGTGTGGGCGTGTCCACGTCGACACCCACCACCGACTAACCACCACCAGCCACGGCGTGTCGCGCCGACACGCCGGTGCTGCGGGAGGTTGGACAGTGGTGGGCGTCGGCGTTCGGTCCGAGGCACGCCGAAACGCAAGGGCCGACGTCGATCTGGTTCGACGTCCGGTCCGAGGCGCGCCGAAACGCACGGGCCTGCGGGATCATCGATGCTGCCGTCAGGATCAGCAGCATGATCTTGCAGACGAATCGCCTCGAACTGGTGCCGCTCGGGCCCGAGCACGCAGACGACCTGTGGAGTGTCTACTCCGACCCCCAGGTCGCGCGGTACGTCGGCGGTGACTCCCTGACCCCGGAGTCCACCCGTGCGCAGACCGAGCGGTGCGCGCGGGAGTGGGCGGAGCGCGGGTACGGGCAGAGTGCGGTGATCGTGAAGGAGACCGGGCAGCTGGTGGGTCGCATCGGGCTCAGTCATTGGCCCGAGTGGCAGGAGGTCGAGCTCGGCTACGCGCTGCGGCAATCGGCTCAGGGGCAGGGGTTGGCCCGCGAGGGTGCGAGGGCCTGGATCGAGTGGGCGAGGGGGAATCTCGCCGACGACCACCTGACCGCCGTCATCCATCCCGACAACGCTCCGAGCGCTCGCCTGGCCGAACACCTCGGGTTCACGCTCGGGCGCCAGGACACCGTCAACGGCATCAAGGTGAACGTCTTCTGTCTCCCGCTTCGGTGATTCAGGCTGGAGAAGGAAAGGTTCGGCGCGGCTCCTGACACAGGGAGACATGTCAATCGAACGAGGTACGAAGCTGCCGCCCTGGGCGGGTGCCTGATGGCTGTCACCAGGGGGTTCGTCGGGCGGCGCTCGGCGGAGTCGTCGCGGGTGCCGCCGGGGCAGTACGAGACGCGGGACTTTCCGGTGCTGTCGGCCGGGCCGACGCCGACCACGCGGCTGGAGGACTGGGACTTCACGATTCGCGGTGCGGTGGACGAGCCGGTGTCGTGGTCGTGGGCGGAGTTCCAGGCGTTGCCGCGGGAGAAGATCACCGTCGACATCCACTGCGTGACGAAGTGGACGCGGCTCGACATGATGTGGTCGGGGGTGCCGATCGACACGTTCCTCGACGGGGTGTCGACGCCGGCGGTGCATGCGCTGGCGTTCTCCGACGGTGGCTACACCACGAACGTTCCGCTCGCGGACCTTCGCGGAGGGAAGGCCTGGATCGTCGACCAGTACGACGGGAAGGCGCTCGACCCCGAGCACGGTGGGCCGGCCCGGCTGCTCGTGCCGCACCTGTACTTCTGGAAGAGCGCGAAGTGGGTCCGCGGGCTGACGCTGATGACCGAGGACCAGCCGGGATTCTGGGAGAGGTACGGCTATCACAACTATGGAGACCCGTGGAAAGAGCAGCGGTACTACGGCGACTGAGCTGGCAGACCGGAACGGTGGTCGGGTCGAGCTTCGAGACGCCACGGGTGAAGACCATCACGCTGGCTGTCCCGGGCTGGCCCGGGCATCGCGCGGGGCAGCATCTCGACGTACGGCTGACCGCGCCGGACGGTTACCGGACCGAGCGGAGCTACTCGATCGCGTCCGGGCCGGAGGACGAGAACGTGTCGATCACCGTCGAGCGGCTCGACGACGGTGAGGTCTCGCCGTTCCTGGTCGACGAGCTGCGCGCGGGCGACGAGCTCGAGTTCCGCGGGCCGATCGGCGGGCACTTCGTCTGGGACGGCGACACCGCGGCGCCGTTGTTCCTGATCGGTGGGGGATCGGGCGTGGCGCCGTTGCGGGCGATGCTGCGGCACCACCGGGCGCGGAACAGCGAGGCGCCGGTTCGATTGCTGTACTCCGCGCGCTCGCGCGAACTCCTGATCTACCGTACGGAGCTCAGCGAGCTGGGCGCCGATGACCTGATCGACGTCGCGATCACGCTCACGCGGGAGGCGCCGGACGACTGGGACGGGCACCGCGGCCGCATCGATCCGGCGCTGCTGGCCGAGACGGGCTGGCCGGTCGGCGTACAGCCGCTCACCTACATCTGCGGGCCGACCGCGTTCGTCGAGACGGCGGCCCGCGGCCTGGTGGGCCTGGGCCACGATCCAGCCCGCATCCGCACCGAACGCTTCGGCGGGACAGGAGGCTGACCACGATGGAACCCGTTGACGGCAACGCCATCGCCGGTGTCATGCACGACCTTTTCGCGCACGACATGACCACGGTGGAGTACCGGTGCGCAGGCTGCGGCAATGCTGGGGTGATAGCCGAGCTGGTCGTGTACAGGTCCGGCCCCGGCACTGTCGCGCGGTGCCGGGGCTGCGACGCGATCCTGCTGATACTCACCGAGCGGCGCGGGATGCACTGCCTCGACCTGCCCGCAATGACGATCCAGGAAGGTGCTCATGGCTGAACAGCTGCAGGGAATCGAAGCGGAGGACGGCGGGATCGTTGCCGCCGGCGACATTCCGGGGGCGGTGACCGCCGGCCGGCTGCGGTACGCCGACGGCGCGACCCAGGTCTTCACCAGCGACGGACGGACGACGTACTCCGAACGCGGTGGCGACAGCGCCGGGGAGTGGTCGGTCGACGGCGACGGGCGGTTCTGCTCGTTCTGGCCGCCGTCGTACCGGGCCTGCTACACGCTGCGCTGGATCGTCGAGGACCGGCGGATCGTCGGGCTCGCCTTCACCGGGCTGAACGACGGGGTGACGTTCGAAGGCCGCTACACAGTGGACTAGATCGACCAGTTAACTCCTCGGCGACGAGTAGACTATGGCTGAAATGGACGGTATCGTCCATCTTGTTCTTGTATCAGCCGCTACGGACGATCTCTGGAGAGCGAAGTGGTCGAGTCCCTGCCCCAGACGCGGTCCGTCTCCGCCGAGGCGGCGGCGGAGAACCGCGCCTGGGTCAGCGACCTGAGCAGCACCGGCGACCGGCGCGAGCTCGCCAGCCGGCGCCTGTACGACGTACTCCTGCGCGCGGCCCGCTCCGAGGCGGGCCGCCGGGCCGCGCGGCTGCGGCTGGCCGGTCCCGAACTGGACGACATCGCCCACCAGGCGGCCGCGGACGCGCTGCTCGCGATCTGCGGCAAGGTCGAGACGTTCCGCGGCGACTGCAAGTTCACCACCTGGGCGTACAAGTTCGTGATCTTCGACGTCGGGGCCAAGGTGAACCGGCACTTCTGGCAGCGCGCCGGGGTCGCCTTCGACGAGGAGGACTGGGAGCGCCTTCCGGCCCGGCTCGGGGTCGGGCCGGAGGCGCACGCCGAGAGCCGCGACCTGATGGCCGCCGTACGCCGTGCTGTCGACGAGACGCTGACGGCCAAGCAGCGCACGGTCTTCGTCGCCCTGGTCCTGAACGGCATGCCGACCGACGTGCTCGCCGAGCAGCTCGGCGCGACCCAGAACGCGATCTACAAGACGATGTTCGACGCCCGCCGCAAACTCCGCACCGCCCTGATCGCCGCGGGCTACCTGCAGGAGCACCAGCCCGCGTGAGAACATCGCGACACAGGGCGGGAGGTTCAGATGGCAGTCGTCAACCGCGGCTTCGAGGGACGAGGTAACTCCGGCGAGCGCGAGCTTCCGCCCGGGCAGCATCTCACCACTGACTTCCCGGTGCTCTCCACGAGCGTCACCCCGCTGATCCCGAAGGACAAGTGGGAGCTGACGCTCACCTCGGAAACCGGCGCCGAGCGCCGGTGGACGTGGCGCGACCTGCGCGCGCTTCCCACCGAGTCGGTGGTCGCCGACATCCACTGCGTCACCCGGTGGTCCAAGCTCGACACCACCTGGGAAGGCGTCTCCGTCGACACACTGCTCGCCGACGTGAGCACGGAGGCGACGCACGTCCTGGCGAGCTCGTACGGCGGCTACACGACCAACCTTCCGCTGACCGACCTCCTGGGCGGGAAGGCCTGGATCGTCCACCGGTACGACGGGAAGGACCTCCCCGCGTTGCACGGTGGTCCGGTCCGGCTGCTCGTGCCGCATCTGTACTTCTGGAAGTCGGCCAAGTGGCTCAACGGTCTGCGGTTGCTGCGGCGCGACGAGCCCGGTTTCTGGGAGCGGGCCGGGTACCACAACCACGGCGACCCGTGGCGCGAGGAACGCTACGAGTTCGACTGAGCTACCTGATCACGTCGTGGTAGAAGCTCTTGATCTCGGCAACGATCTCCTGGAGGCGGTCCTCGAGGGCGTAGTGGCCGGAGTCGAGGCGGATCAGGCGGGCGTCGGGGAGATCGCGGAGGTAGGCCTCGCCGCCGGCCGGGGTGAAGAAGTAGTCGCCCTGGCCCCAGAGGACCAGGGTCTTCGGTTGGTCGCGGCGGAACCGGCGCTGCCAGGCGGCGTACCGGGCGGCGTTCGTGCGGTAGTCGTACAAGAGGTCGAGCTGTACCTCGCGGGCCCACGGTCGGGTGAGGTGACGCAGCTCGAGGTTCCAGCTGTCGGGGCTGATCCTGGCCGGGTCCGGATGGCCGGTGAGGTGGACCGACTTGAGTGTCTGTGGGGCGAGCAACGCCTCGACCGGCGCGGTGTCGCGGGTGGTCCAGAAGCCGTTCCGCACGTGCTCCCAGATCGGAGTGAACCCCTCGTCGTAGCTGTTGGCGTTCTGGATGATCTGCCACTGCAGCCAGTCGGGGTGCAGGGAGATCAGCCGGTTGCCGATCGGGCCGCCGTGGCCCTGCAGGTACAGGCCCATCGGGCCGGTGAAGCCGATCGCGAGCAGCGCCTCGTCGACGATCTCGGTGAGGCTGTCGAAGGTGTAGTCCCAGCCGGCCGGATCCGGGCTCTCGGAGTTGCCGAAGCCGGGGTAGTCGACCGCGAGCAGATGGAATCGATCAGCCAGCGCCGGCAACAGACACCGGAACTGGTACGACGCCGCGGCCGACCCGCCGAGCAGCAGTACCTTCGGCGCACCCGGCCGGCCCGCTTCGCGGTAGAAGATCTCGAGCCCGCCCGCGGACACGGTCCGAAAACTCGTCATCGGCACTCCCCAGACTCCGTACGCCGTCCTCAGGAGACTTGGTGTCGGTGCGGCGCGGAGGCTTACCTCGCTCGCGCGGTTACGGTCCGAGGAGGAAAGGCCCGAAGCGGAGGCGCCCGCCGCCTGACCCGGATAGGCTCGTCGTGTGCCCGGGACCGTGCAGGACGCCGACCGCCGTCTCACGGCGCGCGGCGCGGCCACGCGGGCCCGGATCGTCGCGGCCGCCGACGAGCTGATGTCGCTCAAGGGCGCCACCGCGACCACGCTCGACGACGTGATCGCGGCGAGCGGGACCAGCAAGTCGCAGCTCTACCGGCACTTCCCCGACAAGAGCGCGCTGGCCCTGGCCGTTGTCGCGCGGCGTGGCGGCCGGGTGCTCGAGCGGGAGGAGCAGTACCTGCAGCGGGTCGACTCGTTCAGTGGGCTCGACCGCTGGTGCCGGGCGATTCTCCAGCGCGTCACCGTACGCCGGGGAGCCCGTGGCTGCGAGCTCGGCGCCCTGTCGACCGAGGTCTCCGACCACGACGAGGCGGCCCGGATCGATCTCGACGAGCACCTGACCACCTGGATCTCTCTGCTGACCGCGGTGCTGGAGCGGATGCGGGCGAACGGCATGCTCGCCGAGGACGCCGATCCGCGCACGCTGGCGACCGGGATCATGGCCGCGCTGCAGGGCGGGTACGTGCTGGCGCAGGCCGCCCGCGACCCGGGGCCGATGCGGATCGCGCTCGAGCTGGCGATGGACTCGGTCCGGGTGCACGCGAAGGTACCGGCGCGTAGGTAAGAAGCGGTCGCCGTCCGTGCTCCAACAAGCATGTTCACAGGCGAGAGACCCCGAAGACCGTTCGATGGCCGAGTCGCCCTGGTCACCGGGGCCGGCGGCGCCGTCGAGCGGGCGATCGCCGAGCAGCTGGGGGCGGCCGGTGCGGCGGTGGCGGTCGTCGCGCAGTCGCCGGCCCGGGTGGACGCCACGGTCGCGGCGGTCCGCGGGGCCGGTGGCGAGGCCGACGGGTTCATTGCGGACCTGAGCGATCCCGAGTCGGTGCCGGCGCTCGTCCAGGGCGTCGGGCAGGTGTTCGGCGAGGTCGACATCCTGGTCAACCACGCGGCGACGGTCGCGCCGCTCGGCGGGGTCAGCGCCCTCGAGCCGGCCGCCGTCCTGCACGCGTTCACCGTCAACGTCGCGAGTGTCGTGGTGCTCGCGGGGGCGGTGATCCCGCCGATGCTCGATCGGGGCTGGGGCCGGATCGTCAACGTGTGCGGTTCGGTCGGCGACCTGGTCTCCTGGCCCGGTGGCAACATCTACGCGGCCTGCGTCGCCGCGGTCGAGGCCCACACGGTCAACCTGGCCGCGGAGCTGGCCGGTACCGGGATCACCGTGAACGCACTGCGGGCTCAACGACCCGGTACCGCGCTGCAGAGATGGCTGGGCGGTGTCGATCCCGAGGCGGTCGACGATCCGCTGATCCGGCGCTTCATCGTCAGTGTCACCGAGCAGGGGACGGGCGAGTTCGCCGTACCGCTGGTGGATCACCTGGTCACGGCACAGACCGGCCGCATCTGGAGCTAGAGCCACCCGGCTCGCCGGAAACCGGCGTACAGGGCCGAGCATCCGGCGGCGATCAGCCCGAGGACCACGAAGTAGCCGTACTGCCAGTGCAGCTCGGGCATGCTGTCGAAGTTCATCCCGTAGATCGCGCAGACGACCGTCGGGCCGGCGGCGATCGCGATCCACGCCGAGATCCGGCGCATGTCGTCGTTCTGCTGCACGGAGACCCGCGCCGCGTGCGCGTCCAGGGCGGACCCGAGGAGCTTGTCGAGCGAGTCGGTCTGCTCGCAGACCCTGGCCACGTGACCGGCGACGTTGCGGAAGTAGACCGCGGCGTCCGCGTCGACGGGCAGCGTCGCGGTGCTGGCGAACTGCTCGATCGGCTCACGCAACGGTACGACGGCCCGGCGCATCTCCAGCACCTCGCGCTTCAGCATGTAGATGCGCTCGGCCTCGCTCGTGCAGCGTTCGCCGAAGACCGCCGTCTCGATCGCGTCGACGTCGGCCTGGATGGAGCCGGTCACCGATGCGTAGGTGTCGACGACCGCGTCGCAGATCGCCCACAGCACGGCCGCCGGGCCGTGGGACAGCGCGGCCGGCATCTCGTCGAGGGTGGCGCGGGCGCGCCGCAGGTCGCGGCGGTCGCCGTGCCCGACGGTGACCACGTAGTCGTGGCCGAGGAAGACGGTGACCTGTCCGGTCGTGACGGCTTGGACGTCGTCGAGGTAGCGCAACGTGCACAGTACGACGGCCATCGCGTTCCCGTAGCGCTCGAACTTCGGGCGCTGGTGCGCGGCCTGGGCGTCCTCGACCGCCAGCTCGTGCAGGCCGAACAGGCGCTGGACGTGGCGCAGCTCGGCGTCCGTCGGCTCGTGGAGATCGATCCAGGCGAACGCGGCGCCGGTCCGGTCCCCGGCGACGACGTCGGGGAGGCCCGTACGCCGGTCGCCGCCGGCGTACAGCTCGCTGTGAACGATCATCGGCCTCCCTTCCCGAGCACCCGGTTGGTGAGTGTCGATTCGCCTTGCTGTCTTACCGATCCGGCGTAAGACGCCGGACCGGACCGACACAGACGAGGTGAACTCGACGCGAAAGGGAGTGTGTGATGGGGAACTTCGACGGACGCAAACTGGTGGTGATCGGGGGCAGCAGCGGCATGGGCCGGCAGACCGCCGTGGACCTCGTGGCGCAGGGCGCCAAGGCGGTGATCGTGGGCCGCAGCCAGGCGAAGGTGGACGAGACGGTCGCCGAGCTCGGTGCCGACCGGGCCTGGGGAATCACCGCGGACCTGGCCGACCGCGACCAGGTCGAGGACGTGCGCAAGCAGCTGGCCGAGGACCACCCGGAGACCAGTCTGCTGGTGAACGCGGCCGGGTTCTTCATCCCGAAGAGCTTCCTGGACTACGAGGGGACGGACTACGACGCCTACCTGGAGCTCAGCCGGGCGACGTTCTTCCTGACCCAGACCGTGGTCCGCGGGATGCAGGTCGCCGGGAACGGCGGCTCGATCGTGAACATCGGTTCGATGTGGGCGCACCAGGCGGTCGCGGTGACTCCGGCCACCGGGTACTCGATGGCGAAGGCCGGGCTGCACGCGCTGACCCACAACCTGGCGATGGAGCTGGCCGGCGAGGGCATCCGGGTGAACGCGGTCGCGCCGGCGGTCGTCGCGACGCCGCTGTACGAAGGCTTCATCCCGAAGGACCAGCTGGCGCAGGCGATCCAGGAGTTCGACGCGTTCCACCCGCTCGGCCGGGTCGGTACGGCGGGCGACATCGCCTCGGCGATCAGCTTCCTGCTGTCCGACCAGGCGAGCTGGATCACCGGCGCGATCCTGAACGTCGACGGCGGCGTGATGGCCGGGCGGAGCTGATCGGACGCGCGCGCCGGGTAAGACCGGCGCGCCGCGGCGACACCATCGAAGGACCGGCGTGAGGAGGCCCGGATGAAGATCCTGCTGGACGACGAGCGTGCCCGGATCGTCGAGAACGCGGAGCTGGGGTACTACGAGCTCCGGTTCCGGACCGAGACCGCCGGCACGCTCGACTACCACGACGTGGACGGGCGGCGGGTCTTCGGGCTCACCCAGGTCCGGGCCGACCTGCGCGGGCGCGGGTTCGCGACACTGCTGATCCGGACCGTGTTCGACGACCTGGCGGCCTCGGAGGCCCAGGTCACCAACTACTGCCCGGCGATCGACCGCTTCCTGCGCAAGCACCCGGAGCACCATCGGCTGGTCGACGTACTGCAGCCGGGGATGTCGGATCGGCACGAGCTGGCGCGCACCGGGATCGCGGAGTCGCGGCTGGACGCGGCGCTGCGCTCCGAGCACGCGCGGCTGCACGACCTCGCCGCGGTGCCGAAGAGCCACGAGATCGCCTCGCACCATCGGCGGCACGGCGCCGACCTGTTCACGGCGTACACGGCTCAGCACCTGGCCGCCTCCGCCGACGTACTGCTCCGGCAAGCCAGGAACTGGCCGGCCGACGAGGTGTCGCGCTACCTGGGCAACCTCCGGAAGCTCGAGCAGTCCCTGCGTGTGCTCAAGGGCCGCCAGTACGGCGACCGCCGGTACCTGGAGCTGGGCCACGACGAGGTCTGGATGGTGATCGACAGACTCCTCGCCGAGCACGAGGCCCTCGAACGCGTCGTCGCCGCCCGGATCGCGGCCGACTCCGACAGCGACGCCCTGGCCGCCCACGCCGAGGAGCTGCTCGTCGCGCAGGACCACTCACCGACGCGCTCGCACCCCAACTCCCCGCACAGCGGCGTCGCCGGCCGCATCGCCCGTCGCCTGTGGCGGTTCGCCGACAGCACCGCCGACGACCTCGAAGGCCGCGTCGTCCCGGCCCGCTACCGCCGCCACCCGAAACACGACTCCGCCTTCTCCCACTACCTGCGCGGCACCCAGATCGACGAACTGCTGCAGGACTGAAGGATCTACCGACCGGCTCGTGAGCGGCCGGCTGCAGTGATGGTGAACAACGCGCACAGTAGCGCTAGTACGCCGTACCCGAAGGCGATGTGGGGCGGCGAGTAGACGGTGGACAGCCGGGCGGAGATCAGGCTCGGTAGCGTGGCGCTGCTGTAGCTGAGGAGATAGATCGTCGAGAAGATCGGCGCTCGGTCAGCGGGGGCGCTGCCGGTGAGCAGGCCGCGGGTGGCGGCGCTGATCGCGACGCCTTGAGCGGCTCCGGCGACGATGGACGCGGCGATGAACAGCGGCAGGGTGTGGGTGGTGATCGCGGCGAGCAGCCCGATCCATCCGGTGAGGAACGCGATCATGCCGATCCGCTGCGCCGTAGCCGGTGAGAAGCGGCCGCTGAGGGGCGCGCCCAGGGCGCTGGGGCCCATGTAGGCAGCGAAGACGAGTCCGAGGACGAGTGCGTTGCCGGTGCGGAGGTCTTCGGCGACCAGAGCGGGCACGAACGCTTGGTAGAACGCGCCGGTGGCCCACGTTGCCAGCAGCACCGCCGCCGCGACGGGGAGCAAGGCTCTGACTCTGGACGGTACGCCGACGCTGGGCCGCAGCGATCGCCGAGCGCCCGGGATCGGGGTGACCGTCTCGGGGCTGATGGCGATGAGGAGGACGGACAGCAAGAGCAGACTGATGACGACCAGGTAGATCAACTCCCGCGGCCACGGCCCGTACTGGACCAGCGCGCCGGAGGTGGTCGCGCCGACGGCGAGGCCGAACATGACTGTCTGGCTGGAAGCGACGGAGGCCAGCCACGCCGGTCTCGGGGGAGCGGCGTCGACGACGTACGCGGTGAGGCTGCTGCTCGCCAGCCCGGCGCCGAGGCCCATCAGGAACCGGCCGCCGATCAGTACGCCGATGTGGTGCACCTTCAGGAGCAGCACGCAGCCGGCGATGAGCAGCGCGAGGCTGGTGATCGCGACCGGGCGCCGGCCCAGATGAGTGGACAGGCGCCCCGTCACGAGCAGCGTGGTGAGAGTCGCCGCCGAGTACGCGACGACGGTCAGCGAGATGCCGCCGTTCGTGAAGCCCTCTTCCGCCCGGTAGAGGTTGAACAGCGGGATGGTCGAGCCGACGGCCGCGAAGGCGGCGATCAGCGAGAGCACCGCGGAGGCGAAGGCCAGTGATCTGTACGGCGTTCGCATCGTTCTACCTCCGGTCGAGGGGACGAGAGGTTGGTGGCGGATCCGTGCTGATTCTTACCTGTACCGGCTAGCTGGCGGCGATGCCCTCCGCGCCGGCGGCGTTCGGGACGACGGTGGTGCTGATCTTGGTGAGCGATCCGTTGGCGCCGATCCGGAACGCGTCGACAGCGCCGGCCTTGCCGGTTTGGACGTAGAGGTAGCGCCGGTCCGGGGTGACCGCGGCGTCGACGGTGCCTTCGCCGGTGGTGGTGTTGCCCAGGGCGACCGGCGAGCCGTCGCGCTCGGCGCGGTAGCCGGACAGCGAGTTGCTGCCCGCGTTGGACACGTAGTAGTTGCCTCCGGCAATGACAATCCAGCAGGTCGCGGCCTGGCCGGTCGGGGTGCGGTCGAGCAGACGCAGGCCGTGCCCGACGGCGTACGTCGCGACGGCGTTCGGGCCCGCCTCGGCCACGACCAGGTGGCCGTAGCGGTCGAAGTCGGCCGCGAACGGGACGTTGCCGGCGTCGTCGACGACGGTGGGCGTCTTCGCCAGCCCCAGGCCGTGCCGGCCGAACACGAGCAGGCTGTGGGTCGCGGCCTTGGTGGTGACGATGACCGAGGAGCCGTCCGGGGTCACGACGACCTGGCCGGGAGTGTGCGTGAACTCCTGCGGTCCCTTGGTGACGGGCAGGCCGAGGGAGCGATGCGTCAGCGGCACCAGGTGCCCGAGTACGGCGAGGTAGCCCTGGACGGCGCCGCCGGCGCGCGCGTTCAGGACGTACACCTCGGCGCCGTGCACGGCGACGCTGACGGGGAAGGTTCCCCCGGAGCCGACGACCTGGCGGCGTACCAGCCGGTCGCCGACGACACCGAAGACGGTGACGGTGTTGCTGCCCGCGTTGACGGCGTACAGGGTTCGGTGTGCCTTGTCGTAGGTGAGCGATCCCTGCGAGGCGAGGCGGTCGACCACCGCGCCTTCCAGGCTGCCGCCACGGCCGCCGGTCGGGTACGTCCCGGCCTTGTGCAGCGAGCCGTCGGACGACCGGCGGTAGGCCACGACCTGGTTGCCCGCAGGGTCGTCGTTCTGGACGAAGACCATGCCCTGCGACGCCGAAGCAGGCGCCGCCGCCGCGGGGGTGGCCGCGAGTCCGAGCGCGAGCGCGGAGACCGCCAGGACGGAGAGAGTGCGTTTCATCGTTCTCCTCGAATCGATTGGGGTGATTCGAGTTCCGGTGTCGCTGCGGCGAGCAGCCCTTACCCGGCGGCGAGAGATCGGTTGAGAATTCATCTACCGGCAGCTCCCGGCCGGAGCCCGCTCAGGTGGTCGACCGGGCCTCGGCGGCGTCCTCGCCCCAGCTGGCGAGGATTCTGAGTGCCTCGGCCGACTTCGACGCCGGCTCGGCGTGGTAGACCGACAAGGCCTGGTCCTGGTCGTCCGGCAGGGTGAAGGTCTCGTAGCCGACCCACAGCTCGCCGACCAGAGGATGGCTGATCCGCATCCGGTCGTGGGTCTTGCGCTTCACGTCGTGGGCGGCCCACAGCTCGCGGAACGGCTCGCTGCGGATCGACAGTTCGCCGACGAGCTCGTCGAGCAGCGGGTCGCCGGGGTGGCGGCCCGCGTCCAGGCGGAGTTGGCCGACGACGTCGGCGGCCTTCCGGGGCCAGTCGGCGAAGAGATCCCGGGCCGCCGGGTCCAGGAAGACGATCCGGGCCCAGTTCCGGTCGCGCGGCGCTCGCGCCGCCCAGTCGCCGAAGAGGGCGGACGCCGTACGGTTCCACGCCAGTACGTCGGTACGCCGCCCCCACACGTACGCCGGAGTGCCGTCGATCGCGTCCAGCATCAGCTGGAGCTCCGGGCGAACCCGCTGGCGTCGCGGGGCTGTAGGCCGCTGCCGGCGGGGCTGCGCGAGGTGCAGCAGGTGCGAGTGCTCGGCTTCGGTCAGCCTCAAGGCGTTGGAGATCGCATCCAGCACCTCCACCGACACATTGCGTGCGTTGCCCTGTTCCAGCCGCGTGTAGTACGCGACCGAGACCCCGGCGACCTGTGCCAGCTCCTCGCGACGCAGCCCGGGGACCCGCCTCCGGCGCCCGTACGACGGCAGCCCGAGGTCGCCGGGCTGCAACCGGGCCCGGCGGGTGCGCAGGAACTCGCTCAGCTCGCCCGGATCGTTGCCCATGACCCCAGTATTGCGCCGTACGCGCGGCTGAGCCTGTCCCTGCCAGTGGTACGAAAACCGGTGGCCTGGGTAGCCCCCGAACGCCGACGCACGCTGACAGTCGTGAACACCACCACTCTGACCCCGCCGGTCACGACCCGGCTTCCTGGCAAGGCCCTGTTCGGGCTGTTCCTCAGCGGTTTCATCGGCATTCTGACCGAGTGCCTGCCGGCCGGTCTGCTCCCCGAGATCGGCGCGACCCTGCACACCGACGTCGCGCTGACCGGACAGATCGTCACGATCTACGCGCTGGCCACCGCGCTCGCGGCGATCCCGTGGTCCCGGCTGACGGCGAGTTGGCCGCGTCGCAACGTGCTGCTGGTCGCACTGGCTGTCGTCGGCGTCACCAACGCGCTGACCGCGATCTCCACCAGCTACGCGCTGACGATGGTCATCCGGTTCGCCGCTGGTGTCGGCACCGCGCTGATCTGGCCGCTGCTCGCCGGGTACGCCGCCCGCCTCGCTCCGCAAGGGCGGCAGCGGCGGGCGATCGCGATCGCCCTGGCCGGTACGCCGCTGTCGCTCGCGCTCGGCGTACCGGTTGGCACCTGGCTGAGCCACTTCGGTGGCTGGCAGGTCGCGTTCTGGACCGCGACCGGGCTCGCGGTGCTGAACGCGGTGTGGGTCGTACTGACGCTGCCGAACCTGCCGGGGCAAGCGGCCGACGAGCGGTTCACGGTCCGGCAGGTCCTGGTGATCCCGGGCCTGCGGACGATCCTCGTCGCGACCGCGGCGTACATGGTTGCCCACAACATCGTTTACACCTACGTCACCGACTTCCTGGACCACGTCGGGATGAGCCGGCAGACCGGCTGGGTGCTGTTCGCCTTCGGTGTGACGGCGGTGCTGAGCGTGCTGCTGGTCGGTGCCCACATCGACCATCACCTGCGCAAGCTGGTCGTCGGCAGCACGCTGCTGTTCGCGGTCAGCGTGCTGGTGCTCGCGGTGCTGTCCGGTACGCCGGTGCTCGTGTACGTCGCGGCCGCGGCCTGGGGCTTCGCGTTCGGCAGTTCGCCGAGCCTGTTCATCGCGGCCGTGATCGACGCGACCGTCCCGGCCTCGGACGTCGCGCAGTCGGTGACGATCACGGTGATCTCGTCGTCCATCGCGCTCGGCGGCTTCCTCGGCGGGGTGCTGATCCCCGGGCTGGGCACGATGTCGCTGACCTGGGCGGCGCTGCTGCTCCTGGTCGTGGCGGCGGTCGCGGTGCTCGGCGGCCGGCGGTTCGCCTTCCCGCCGGGCGCCTGACTGTCCGCTTCCGGTCGTCCGGCATCCGGGACCGGCGGCGACCGGTGGGCGGACGGTTCTTAGCATGGAGGTAATGACAAAGTCCGAGGGCACCCGATGTCCTCCGTCCTGAGCGCGTTCTTCACGCTGGTCGCGGTCGCCGTGCTCGGGTACGTCGTCGGCCGGGCCGGCGTGCTGCGCAGCGAGGACGAGCAGGTGCTGTCCCGGCTGGCGTTCTTCGTGGCCACTCCGGCGCTGATGTTCGCCACCGTGGCCCGGGCGGACCTGAACGCGATCTTCTCGCCGGTGCTGCTGACCAGCCTGTCCTGCGTGCTGGTCGTCGTCGTGCTGTCGGTGACCGTGACGGCCCTGGTCCGGCACCGCGACCGGGCCCAGGCCACGATCGGCGCGCTCGCCGCGTCGTACGTGAACGCGGGGAACCTGGGGATCCCGGTCGCCGTCTACGTGCTCGGCGACGGCGCGCTGGTCGCGCCGATCGTGCTGTTCCAGCTCCTGGTGATGGCGCCGGTCGCGTTCGCCGTACTGGACGGTTACCGGCAAGGCTCCGGCCGGAGGGTGTCGCTGCGGACCGTCCTGACCCGCCCGCTGCGCAACCCGCTGACCGTGGCGTCGCTGCTGGGCCTGCTGGTCGCCGCTGTCGGCTTCGACCCACCGACACTTCTGATGCGCCCGGTCGAGCTGGTCGGCGCCGCCGGCGTCCCGGTCGCGCTGATCGCGTACGGGCTCAGCCTGAGCGGGCGGACCAGCACCCGCATCGGCCCGGCCCCGGACGTGGCCCTGGCGGTCTCGCTCAAGATCGTCCTCCAGCCCGTCATCGCGTACGCCGTCGGTCGCTGGGTTCTCGGCTTGGAGGGCCACGCGCTGCTGGCGCCGACCCTGCTCGCAGCCCTCCCGACGGCACAGAACGTTTACGTGTACGCCGTGCACTACCGGACCGGTCAGCAGCTGGCCCGGAGCACGGTCATGCTCACGACGCTGCTCGCGATCCCCACGATGACGCTGATCACCGGGTTGCTCGCCTGAGGTTTTCCACAACCCCGGTTTGTCCGGGCGGGACTCCGAGGCGCAGGGTTCGGGGGTGGGACTCCGGGACGCGTGGGTGGATCTCCTCCTCGGCGGCTCCTGCGCCGGCTGCGCGCGCCCCGGCGTCACCCTGTGCCTCGGCTGCCGCGCCGAACTGGCAGCCCTCACTCCGTTTCCCGCCGCGCCAACGCCTGTGCCGCCCGGATTCCCGCCCGCGACCGCCTGCGCGCCGTACGAAGGTGTCCTCCGCCGGCTGCTCCTCGAGCACAAGGAGCACGCCCGCTACGCCCTCGCCGAGCCCCTCGGCCGGACCCTCGCGACCGCTGTCGCCGCGGCGATCTCCCCAGGTCGCGCCGCCTGGCTCTGCCCGATCCCCTCGGCCCGCGCGACCGTCCGCGCCCGCGGTCACGAACCGCTGCGCCGGATCGCGATCGTTGCCGCCCGCCACCTGTCCGAAAACGGGTACGACGTCCGTCTGGCGGCGGCTCTCAAGCTGCTCCGGCGGCCTGCGGACCAGGCCGGGCTGTCCGCGCAGGAGCGGATCGCCAACGTGGAAGGCGTCTTCGGCGTGCGTTCGCGCTGGGCTGAAACCCTGACAACTCAACCGGTCCTGCTGGTCGACGACGTGCTGACCACCGGTTCCACGCTCAGCCAGGCCGCCGGAGCCTTGGAAACAACGGGAATCGCGGTGCTCGGATCCGCCGTGCTGGCCGCGACCCGGCGGCACGCGACGCCCGGTTCATGAGAACTTCCCTACCGGTTTTCGCCGAAGCCGACTAGCGTTGGCCTATGACACCCGCTAGGGCTTGTCGGGCAGTGAAGTGGCGCAGGACCGGATCAGCCGGATTCCTGGCCACGGAGTCCGACCGGCTTGTGAGCGGGTGTTCTCGTTTCGGGCACCTGCCGACAGGTAACGGGGGTCCCGAGACGTAAAAGAAGTCGCCGATCGATGGAGGTTTCCGTGGACGTCGTTGTCAAGGGTCATCACTGCGAGGTCAGTGACCGCTTCCGGCAGTACGTCGAGGAAAAGCTCGCCAGGATCGAGAAGGTCGATCACCGGGTGCTGCGATGCGAGGTGGAAGTCAGTCAGGAGAAGAACCCGCGACAGCACGATCGGGCGATGAGGGTCGAGCTCACCATGTACACCAAGGGCCCGGTGGTCCGGGCCGAGGCGTGCGGGGAGACCAAGCAGGCGGCGTTCGACGTCAGCCTGGACCGGCTGCGGGCCCAGGTCCGCAAGGCCGCCGACCGCCGCCGCGTGCACCGCGGCGAGCACGCGCCCGAGGGCCTGCGGCACGTGAACGCCAAGCAGACGTTCAACGGAGCCGACGTGGTGGTTGAGGAGACCGCCGAGGACGAGATCCCGACCCAGAAGTTCGGCTCGCTGACGGTGACCGGTGACGGCCCGCTGGTGATGCGCGAGAAGACCCACACCGCCAAGCCGATGTCGCTCGACCAGGCCCTCTACGAGCTCGAACTGGTCGGCCACGACTTCTACCTGTTCGTCGACGCCGACGAGAACCAGCCCAGCGTCGTCTACCGCCGCCGCGGCTACGACTACGGCGTGATCCGCCTGGCCGTCTAGCCCGGCCGGTCGCACTCGGCGAGCAGCCGGCGGGTCCGCAGTACGCCGGTGCCGTTGGCGGAGCGATCCGCCGTACCGAGTGCACGGAGCAGCAGCTCGCGGGGGGGCGGAGGGCGCCCCCGAGGCCGGTCCCGCGCGGCCCGCCCGCGCGCGACCGCGGGCAGCCCCCTCGGCGGCGGCGGCGCGGCGGACGCCCCCGCCGCCCG
>NZ_JBFAYT010000015.1:0-178784 GCF_040681455.1 Kribbella sp. NPDC051770
GTTCCCGTGCGTCAGCAGGCCGTCCGAAGCAAGTGGCGCCGCCGGATCGTCCGGGTCGCCGGCGGGGGTCTCGCCGGCCACCGATCGGTGGCCGGTACTCGAAAGGCGCAGGTGGGTCCGGGCCGGGCGGTGGTGGCTTGGGTCAGAACCAGCGGTTGAGTACGGCGGCCACGCCGTCGTCCTGGACCGACTTGGTCACCTCGTCGGCCGCCGCCTTCACCTCGTCCGGCGCCGCGCCCATCGCGACCCCGAGTCCGGCGTACGTGAGCATCTCGATGTCGTTGCGGCCGTCGCCGATCGCGACCAGGCCGGACGCCTCGGCGCCCAGCTGCGCCAGCGCGACCTTCAGCCCGGTGCTCTTGTCGACACCCTCCGGCGCGATGTCCAGCCACGCGGTCCAGCCGACGAAGTAGCTGACGCCGTGCAGGCCGAGGCGCTCGGCCAGCTCGACGAAGTCGGCCTCCGAGGCGTCCGGGTCGCGGATGATCAACCGGGTCACCGGCTCTGGCGCCAGCTCGGCGTCCGAGACCACCCGGATCGCGTCGCCGCCGAGGTCGCCGTCCGGGAACGGCGCGGTCACCCGGTACCCGCCGTCGTGCTCCTCGACCGCCATCCGCGCGTTCGGCGCGTGCTCGCGGACCGACGCGATCACGGTCGCCGGGTCGAAGGTCCGTTCGTCGACGATCTCGCCGGCCGGGTAGCTCAGCGTGCGCGCACCGTTGCTCACGACAACGAATCCGGAGGTCAGCCCGAGCAGCTCGGCGACCGGCACGGTCGACTGCCAGGACCGGCCGGTGGCCAGCACGACCGGCACCTGCGCCGAGGCCCGGCGGACCGCGTCGACCACGGCGGCGGAGATCCGCTCGTCGTGGTCGACCAGGGTGCCGTCGATGTCCAGCGCGACGGCCTGCGGCCGCCAGGTGTCACCCGTCGTCATCCGCGGACCGGCTCGAGGACCTCGCGGCCACCGACGTACGGGCGCAGCGCGACCGGGACCCGGACCGAGCCGTCGGGCAGCTGGTGCGTCTCCAGGATGGCGACGATCCACCGGGTGGTGGCCAGCGTGCCGTTCAGCGTCGCGACGTGGCGGGTCTTGCCGTCGGCGTCGCGGTGCCGGATGTTCAGCCGGCGGGCCTGGTAGTCGGTCGTGTTCGACGTCGAGGTGAGCTCGCGGTACGCGCCCTGGGTCGGCACCCAGGCCTCGCAGTCGAACTTCCGGTACGCCGAGGCGCCCAGGTCCCCGGTCGCGGTGTCGATCACCCGGTAGGCCAGCTCCATCTTGTCGAGCATCTCCTTCTCCCAGCCCAGCAGCCGCTGGTGCTCCGCCTCGGCGTCCTCGAGGCTGCAGTAGGAGAACATCTCGACCTTGTCGAACTGGTGGACCCGGATGATCCCGCGGGTGTCCTTCCCGTACGAGCCGGCTTCGCGGCGGTAGCAGGACGACCACCCGGCGTACCGCACCGGGCCGTTGGACAGGTCGACGATCTCGTCCATGTGGAAACCGGCCAGCGCGACCTCCGACGTACCGACCAGGTAGAGCTCGGGCTCCTCCAGGCGGTACACGTCGTCGTGGGCGTTCAGGTACCCGGTGCCGTCCATCACTTCGGGCTTGACCAGCGTCGGGGTGATCATCGGGGTGAAGCCGTACTCCACCGCCTGGTTGATGGCCAGCTGGAGCATGCCGAGCTGGAGCTGGGCGGCGACGCCCTTCAGGAAGTAGAACCGGGCGCCGGAGACCTTCGCGCCGCGCTCCATGTCGATCGCGCCGAGCAGCTCACCGAGCTCCAGGTGGTCGCGCGGCTCGAAGCCCTCGGCCGCGAAGTCGCGCGGCTTGCCGATCTCTTCCAGCACGACGAAGTCGTCCTCGCCGCCGACCGGGGCCTGGTCGGAGACCAGGTTCGGCAGGGCGCGGGACAGTACGTCGAAGCGCTTCTCGGCCTCGTTCGCGGTCGCCTCGTGGGCCTTCACCTCGGCGGCCAGCGCCTTGGTGCGCTCCAGCAGCGCGGTCCGCTCGTCGCCCTTGGCCTGCGCGACCTGCTTGCCGAGCCCCTTCTGCTCCGCCCGGAGCGCCTCGAAGGCCGCGATCGACGATCGGCGCTCACTGTCGGCCACCAGGATCTCGTCGACCTTGGCCGGCGAATCGCCGCGCTTGGTCAGCGCCGCACGGACGACATCGGGGTTCTCACGGAGCGTTTTGGCATCGATCACACCGACAGGTTATCGGGGTGTGTCGCGGGCGCGGAATTTTATTCGGGATGATGAGCTTGCACCAGCCGGACGGTCAGGATTCTTCGAGGGGGTCACGGGGCGGCGATGAACCACCATCCACCCAGTCATCTCGGCCGTGCCGTCACGGTCGTGCTGGGTGCGTTGCCGTTCACCGTGATCACGCTGCTGGTCTTCGGCGACTGGCCGCCGCTGCGCCGCTGGGACGAGTCGGTGGCCGCGCGCGTCGCGTCGTACGGGTCGGCCCGGCCCAGCTGGGTCGACCTGTGGCAGGTGATCGACGCGGTGGTCATCCCGTGGACCATGCGGGCGGTCATCCTCGGCGTCGCGATCTACCTGTGGCATCGGCGCGCCCGTCTGCTGACGGTCTGGCTGGTCGTCTCCGCGGGCGCCGAGCTGGGCCTGGTCCAGGCGGTCAAGCACATCTTCGACCGGGTCCGCCCGGCCGCGGCCCTGGTCGAGAACGACGGCTGGTCGTACGTCTCCGGGCACGCGACGGCCGCGTTCGTGATGGCCGGCGCGCTCGGCGTCGTGCTGCCGTCGGTGCGCGGCTGGCGGCGCCGGTTCCGGACGCTGGTGCTGCTGCCGACGATCGCGGTCGTCCTGCTCGCCTCGGCCGAGCGGATCTTCCTGAACGTGCACTACGTGTCCGACGTGCTCGGCGGCTGGGCGCTCGGCCTGGCCATCCTGACCGCCACGTCGATCGGCTTCGGGCTCCGGCCCGGTCTGCGCCGCAGGCGCCGTCGTACGCCGTCCGACGAAGCCCGTACGACGCCCCCGCGGGCCGCCGTGATCGTGAACCCGATCAAGGTCGGCGACGGGGTCGCGTTCCGCCGCAAGGTGACCCGGGCGCTCGCCGTCCGCGGCTTCGAGGACCCGCTCTGGCTGGAGACCCGCGAGGACGACGCCGGCAACGCGATGGCCAAGCGCGCGATCGAGCACGAGTCCGACCTGGTCCTGGTCGCCGGCGGTGACGGGACGGTGCGGGTGGTGACCGCCGCGCTGGCCTGGACCGCGATCCCGGTCGGCGTCATCCCGGCCGGCACCGGGAACCTGCTGGCCCGCAACCTGCACATCCCGCTCGACCTCGACGACGCGCTGGAGCGGATCCTGGACGGCCGGGAACGCCGGATCGACCTGGTCAAGGTGCACGGCGACGGGCTCGACACCGACCACTTCGCCGTGATGGCCGGGCTCGGGCTGGACGCCGCGATCATCACCGGGGCACCGCCGATCCTGAAGGCCCAGATCGGCTGGACGGCGTACCTGGTGTCGGCCGCGAAGAACATCAACCACCCGTCGGTGAAGGTCCGCATCGCGCTCGACGACGCCGAACCGATCGAGCGGCGGGTGCGGACCGTGGTGATCGGCAACGTCGGCATGCTGCAGGCGAACATCCCGCTGCTGCCCGACGCGCGGCCGGACGACGGGATGATCGACGTGGTGGTGATCGCGCCGCGGCGGGTGACGCAGTGGCCGCTGGTGTTCTGGCGGGTGATGACGCGGACGAAGCGGACCGAGATGTACCTGGAGCGGTTCACGGCGCGGAAGGTGCAGATCGACGCGGCCGTGGACGTGCAACGGCAGCTGGACGGGGACGGGATCGGGCCGGGGAGGTCGCTCTCAGCTGAGGTGGAGCCAGGGGCGCTCGTCGTGCAGGTGCCCAAGCGGCGCTGAGGGCTGGTACGGCGTACGGGCGGGGTCAGCTGTCGGTGGGCTGGGCGGCCTGCTTGCGGAGGGTCTCGAGGGCTTCCTCTTCCTCCGGGGACAGCTTGGCCTCGCTCTCGAACGCCTTGATCTCCTTGGCGTACGAGCGGGCGTCGTTGCGGCTGTTGATCGAGGTCAGCACGACCCCGTCGCCGTTGTCGTCGAGCAGCGCCACCGACCAGGACATCCGGCCGCCCATGTCGCCGAAGGCGTCGTACCGGACGATCGCCAGGTGCTGCAGCGAGAGCCGGACCGCGGCCTGGGTCGCGTCGAGCTGCTCGCCGAGCGTGTGCAGCTGGGCGCCGACCGTGCCGGGCTTCGGCTCGGGCCGCGGCGGCAGCTCGGCCTTCGGCGGGGTCACCGGCACCTTCGCGGCCTCCTTGGCCGCCGCGGACTGCCCGCGGAGCGCCTGGACGGCGAACACGAGCGCGAGCACCGCCACGAACAGTGCGGCGATCCCGAAACCGGCGGCTAACGTCGAAGACACGAGGCGCAGCCTAACGGTTGTGTGGTTTGTCAGGTGCTCTCCGTGTCGATGTGGACCTCGAATCGGCGGAAGGCTGGGCGGCGACGTAGATTCGCGGGGTGACCCATCTGCCTGACCCTGGACCTTTGCCCGGCGTTCACGACCTCGGCTACGCCCGCCTCGACACCGACCGTCTGGAGCGCACCGGCGACCCGGAGGTGGTCTACGGCGCCGGGAAGACCCCGGTGCAGATCGTGGAGCTGCTCCGGACGCTGCACGCGACGCACGGCGGTCGCGCGGCGCTGGCGACGCGGTTGTCGGTCGAGGCGCAGGAGCTGGTCGCGGCTGAGCTGCCCGACGCTGTGGTCGATCCGGTGGGGCGGACCGCCGTACTGGGGACTGCGCCCGCGCCGAGCGGGACTGTCGCTGTGGTGTCGGCTGGTACGTCGGACGCGCCGGTTGCCGCTGAGGCGGCGACGACGGCTCGGGTGTTCGGGGCCGGGGTCGAGCTGATCACGGATGTGGGTGTGGCTGGGCTGCACCGGGTGCTCGGGGTGCGCGAGCGGCTCGCGGCGGCGGACTGCCTGATCGTGGTCGCCGGGATGGAGGGCGCGCTGCCGAGTGTCGTCGGCGGGCTGACGGGGGTGCCGCTGGTCGCCGTACCGACGTCGGTCGGGTACGGGGCCTCGTTCGGCGGGGTCGCCGCGCTGCTCGGGATGCTGAACTCGTGCGCGCCGGGGGTGACGGTGGTGAACATCGACAACGGCTTCGGCGCGGGCGTCTTCGCCGCGCGGGTCGCCCGGCGGGCCGCGCCGGCGGAGGTGAAGGAGCAGTGAGGGTCGCCTGGATCGACTGCTCCGCGGGGGCGTCGGGTGACATGCTGCTGGGTGCTTTCCTGGACGCCGGGGCCGACGTCGCGGCGGTGAACGCGGCGGTGGCGTCGGTCGACGCGTCGCTGTCGGTGCGCGTCGAGAAGACGCTGAGGCACCAGATCGCGGCCACGAAGGCATCGGTGTGGGTGAACGAGGAGCCGCACCCGGAGAACGACCCGAACGCGGCGTACGCCGAGCCGCCGGTGGACACGGGGCATGGGCACGGACATCGTCATGACGAGGCCGGGCACGAGCACGGCGCGGCTGCGCAGGGTCACGGCGAAGCCGGGGCTGCCCACGGCGGAGCCGTAGGGCCCGGGGCGGCGGGCTCCTCCCCCTCCCACCCCACCGACACGGGTTCGGGACACGGGCACGGGCATGGGCACTCGGGTGGGACCCGCTCCTGGGCTGAGGTTCGGGCAGTGATCGAGGCCGCTGGGCTCGACGACGCCGTGCGGGATCGCGCGCTGGACACCTTCGCTCGGTTGGCTCGGGCTGAGGGTGCGGCGCACGGGGTCGAGCTGGACGAGGTGCACTTTCACGAGGTCGGGGCGCTGGACGCCATCGCCGACATCGTGGGAGTCGCGGCCGCGTCGGTCTCGCTCGAGCTCGATCGGATCGTGGTGTCGACGATCGCGCTCGGCGGTGGGCGGCAGGTGCGCGGGCAGCACGGTGGGATTCCGATCCCGGGGCCTGCGGTGCTGCATCTGCTGCGGGAGGCCGAGGCGCCCGTGGTCGGCGGCACCGCGCCGTACGAGATGACGACGCCGACCGGCGCCGCGCTGCTGGCGACGCTGGCGGACGAGTTCGGGCTGATGCCGCCGGTGCGGATCGTGCAGACAGGTGTCGGCGCGGGCGGGCGGGATCCGGTCGAGGTGCCGAACATCGTGCGCGTGGTGATCGGTGAGGCGACCGTGCAGCCGGCGACCGAGCTCGTCTACGAGACGAACGTCGACGACCTCGACCCGCGGATCTGGCCGCAGGTGCTGGCGCGGCTGCTCCAGGCGGGCGCGGCGGACGCGTGGCTGACGCCGATCCTGATGAAGAAGGGCCGCCCGGCGCACACCCTCTCGGTGCTGGTGAGCAGCCCCCACGCCGAGGTCGTCCGCTCGGTGATCCTGACCGAGACGTCCGCGATCGGGCTGCGCGAGTTCCCGATCCGCAAGCACGCGGCGGACCGGGAGTTCGCCAGCGTCGAGGTCGGCGGACAGCTGATCCACGTGAAGATCGCCCGGTACGGCGGCCAGGTGGTCAACGTGCAGCCGGAGTACGAGGACGTGGTCACCGCGGCCACGGCGCTCGACAAGCCGGTCAAGTCGGTGCTGGCCCAGGCGATCGCCGCGGGCCACGACCTCTGGAGTTAACGCCCCGAGTACGGCGGCGCGAAGAAGACGAGCAGCGCCAGGTCCTCGGTGACGTCGGTGAAGCGGTGCGGCTCCTCGGCCGCCACGAACAGCACGTCACCGGGGCCGACCGGCTCCTCGCCGTCCGGGGTCACGATGACCGCTCGCCCAGCCGTCACCACGTAGATCTCGTCCTCGTGGTGCGGCGCCTGGTCGTCGACGCCACCGGCCGGGATCGAGTACGTGCCGACCGAGAGCGACTCGGTCCGCAGGTGCTCGGCGAAATGGTTCGGCTCCGCGGTCTGGTACTGCCCCGCCCCCACAAGCTTCTGCATCGGCAGAGACTAGCCGCTGACCGTCTTTTCCACAGGAGCTTTGGCCTTGCGCTTCGGCCAGTCGTACGGCCACCACTGCGCCCCACCGCGCCGGGCCCACAGGATCAGCAGCACCAGGACGGCGAGCTCGACCGCCGGCGTCACCGTGTCGCGCAGCCGCGCGCTGAACCACTCCAGTGAGTCCGACAGCGACGCCGCGACCTGCCGGGCGTTCGGATCACGGCCCGGGACGTAGGCGATCGCGAGCATCGTCGTCCGGATCACCATCAGCTTGTCGACCTTCGACGCCGCGACCGCGGCCAGCGCCGTCCAGGCGATCAGGTCGTACCAGGGCAGCGTGTACATCGCCGTCAGCAGCCAGGCGACGGCGTAGATGGCCGTGTAGCGAATGGCCGCGGGCGTCGGGTCATCGGGATGCGTCTGCGGGACCAGCGACTTCGGGAACACCTGCGAGAGCAGGATCGCGACGAAGATCAGCCCGATCCAGGCCGCGATCCCGATGATCGTGCGCACCAGCGCCCCGGGCAGGAACAGGTCGAACAGGCTGAAGATCACCTTGTGCGGCGTACCGGTGGAGATGAACGACGTCTGCGAGCGCGCCTGCTGGAAGGCCTGCAGGCCGACCACGGCGTACAGGCCGGCCATCGAGACACCGCCACCGAGGCAGAACATCAGCGCGCGGCGGCGATCGGCGCGCAGCGACCAGAGCATCGCGACGCCGACCAGACCGATCGACAGCTTCGTGCAGCCGGCGACCCCGAGCATGATCCCGGCCGCGAACACGTGCCGGCGGAACAGCACCAGCGCGATCACCGCGAACATCACCGCGATCGCGTCGTTGTGCGCGCCGGCCAGCACGGTCCACAGCAGCAGCGGGTTGGCGAGCGCGAGCATCGCGATCCGGCGGCGGTTGACCAGGTCGGGGCCGACCAGCTTGAGCAGCAGCAGCCCGGAGACGACCAGGCTGACCGCGACGGTGAGCTGCAGCATCCAGACCGTGAGCTGCATCGAGTCGCCGCCGACCCAGGACGAGAACCACTGGATCCAGGTCGCGATCGGGCCGTAGACGCTGCGCGCGCCCTGCCACGGGCGTTCGGTCGCGGCGATCACCGGGTCGTAGCCGAGCCGGATCGTGTCCGCCGGCGCGGTCGTGTACGGGTTGCCGCCGAGCGACATGATCCGGCCGTACGCCGCGTAGATCAGCACGTCGCCGGAGGCCATCGGCGGGACCAGCGTGATGGCGGCCGTCGTACCGATGCCGAGGGCAACCAATCGCTGGACCCGCGGGGCCCAGCCGTGCTTGAGCGCGCGGGTCGCCAGGTAGACGCCGTACCCGCCGAGCAGGATCGCGACGTAGATCATCACCGTGACGAGCCAGTCGTTCGGCTTGCTGTCGAACCAGTACGACGGGAGCCAGGCGTGCCGGTTGGTCAGGGTGAGGACGACGACCGACGGGCCGAGCAGGCCGGCGGCGACGATGAGGGCGGTGGAGATCAGGTACAGGCCGACGGCGCGACGACCGTCGCGGTTCGCGCGGGAGGTTTGCTGGTCGGTACTTGAAACTGCTTCGCCGGCGCTCGTGGCGGCGGGGTCATCGGTGCTGGGCGTCGGACGGTCGGTGCTCATCAGGAAGACTTCCGCGAGGGCAGCGCGCTGCGGGCCGCGAGCGCCCGGCGTACGTGCAGGAACTGGCGGCCGCGGTGCAGCTGGCCGCGCAGGTCGGTCCCGGTGGCCCGGTGCCGGACCTCGATCGGGACCTCGATGATGCGGAAGCCCTTGCGTCCGAGGTCGATGCTCAGCGCCGCCTCGACACCGAAGCCACTCGCCAGCGGCAGCGCAGCGTCGAAGGCCGCGCGGGTCAGGCAGCGCTGACCGGACAGCGGCTGCTCCGGCGCCCAGCCGGTCGCCTGCTCGATGCCGTCCCGGGCCAGCCGGACGACGAACCCGCGGCCGCCGGCCTTGCTCCCGTCGGCGCGGACCTGGGTCGGCAGCGTCCCGATCGTCATGTCGGCGCGGCCGTCCTGCACCGGCGCGATCAGCGGCTCGGCGCCGGTCGCGGTGTCGGTCAGGTCGGCGTCCAGGAACAGCAGGTGCCGCGCGCGGGCGCCGTCGCGGCGCGCGACCTCCGCGGCGCCGGTCTCCATCGCCGCGGCTTTGCCCTGGTTCCGCTCGTGCCGGACGACCACCGCACCGGCCCGCTCGGCCTCGGCGGCGGTCTCGTCGGTGGACCCGTCGTCGACCACGACGACCAGGTCGACACCGACCAGCTTGCGGACGGCGTCCACGGTGGCCGCGATCCGCGCGGACTCGTCCTTCGCCGGAATCACGCAGGCAACCCCACGCTGCGGCTCGACCGACGGCTGATCATTCCCGGACACAGCACCGCAGCCTAATTGCTCCCGAGCCGATCGCTGGCCTCCGGACCCGCTCGCTGTGGACATCTCGTTCTTTCGAAGGACCGGCTCCGGTTCGCTTTCCTCCGAAGATTGTCGGACAATCAGACACATTCGTTGATCCGTACGGCGGCCGCCGCGCTGCCGTAGCGTGGACAGCACCCGGAACCGCGACGAGAGGGACAGGCATGAGCCAGCCGTACGGCGTCGACAGCGAGGTCGGCCCGCTCCGAACCGTGATGCTGCACCGGCCGGGCAACGAGCTGCGCCGGCTCACCCCGCGCAACAACGACAAGCTGCTCTTCGACGGCCTGCCCTGGGTCGGCCGCGCGCAGGACGAGCACGACGCCTTCGCCCAGGCGCTGCGCGACCGCGACGTCGAGGTGCTCTACCTGGGCGAGCTGCTGACCGAGGCGCTGACCGATCCCGACGCCCGCGCGACCGCGGTGGCCGGCACGATCGAGGACCTCCGGCTCGGCGACACGCTGCGCAACTACCTGCGCGACGCGCTCAGCGCGCTCGACCCGGACCAGCTCGCCGAGGCGCTGATGGCCGGCGTACGGAACGACGAGGTGCGGGCCGGTGGCCTGGTCACGTCGCTGCTGGCGCACGAGGACTTCCTGATCGACCCGCTGCCGAACCTGCTGTTCACCCGCGACTCGAGCGTCTGGATCCGGGACAACGTCGCGGTGACCTCGCTGGCGATGCCCGCGCGGGTCCGGGAGAGCCAGCTGACCGACCTGATCTACAGCTTCCACCCACGCTTCGCGGGGGCCGAGAAGGTGTACGACCACCAGCTCGAGCACGTCGAGGGCGGCGACGTCCTGGCGCTCGGCCCCGGAGTACTGGCGGTCGGGGTCGGCGAGCGGACGACGCCGGCCGGTGTCGAGCGGCTGGCCCAGCGGGTGTTCGCCAAGGACCTCGCGCACACCGTGCTCGCCGTACCGATCGCCCAGCAGCGCGCGACCATGCACCTGGACACGGTCTGCACGATGGTCGACGTCGACGCCGTACTGATGTATCCGAACATGGCCGAGGAGATGCGGGCACTGGCGGTCACCGCCGACGGCGACCGGCTGCACGTCGCCGAGCCGGAGCCGTTCCTGGTCGCGGCCGCGAAGGCGCTCGGGATCGACACCCTGCGCCGGATCGACACCGGCCTCGACCCGGTCACCGCCGAGCGCGAGCAGTGGGACGACGGCAACAACACCCTCGCGCTGGCCCCGCGGGTCTGCATCGCCTACGAGCGGACCGTGGAGACCAACGCGCGGCTGGAGGAGTCCGGGATCGAGGTGATCCGGATCTCCGGCTCCGAGCTCGGGTCCGGCCGCGGCGGGCCGCGCTGCATGTCCTGCCCGGTGCTGCGCGCCCCGATTGGTGGTTGAGGGCGCAAGTAAGCCTGACGACACGCGGAGTGAAATCGGGGGTTGTCGTGAAGGCAACTTGTGAGTACTCTTCATGCCTAGGCCCAGGCCCTGTTGCTCCCCCGTCAGCAGGACTTGGGCCGTCCACGTTGCGAAGGCCCCCACACCTCAGGTGCGGGGGCCTTCGCGTTGCGTGGAGGGGGCTCGGACACCATCCGGGGGCCTCTGTGTTGTGGGCTCGGACACCACCTGGGGGCCTTGAACACGAAATAACATGTCCGAGGCCCCGCGGAGGTGTTCAAGATCCCGGCTGCGCGCCCGGGGTGGGTGGCCGTCAGCGGATGGTGAGCTGACGGCTGGCCAGGCCGGCCTTGGCGGCGCGCTCCTCGGTGCTGAGCGGCGTACCGGCCTTCAGTGCCTTGTCGAGCGCGGTCTGGAAGTCCGCGGCCGGCTTCTCCAGGTCGGCGGCCTCGGTGTCGGCCGGCAGCTCCCAGACCGGGGCGAGCACGCCCAGCGCGCGGAACGAGCCGATCAGCCGGCTGCCGTCGACCAGCGCCGACGAACCGGCCGCGTGCAGCCGGGCCAGCGCGTTCAGCAGGTCGTCCTCGCTGTGCGGCATCACCCAGCGCAGGTACCGGCGGTCGCCGATCTGCGTCCAGTACGCCGCCTCGACCGACTCCAGCCGGACCGTCGGGGCCGCGGCCGCGTTGGCCCGCTCCAGGCCCGCGGCGACCTCGCCGGTCGGGTCCTCGACGTTCTCGCCGACCCAGAAGTCGAAGCCCTCGTGCACCTTGGCGACGATCGGCTCGGTGGTGTCGATCAGGTCCTGCAGCCGCGGGCCGTCCTTGAGCAGGTCGCCGAGCTGGATCGGGTTGCCCGGCTCGGTGGCCAGCGCCGCGGTGATCGCGTGCGCGACGTCGCGGCTCGGGTCACCGGTCGACGCGTGCGTCTGGAGCCCGATCCAGATCGTCTCGTCGTCGCGGACCAGACCCGGCATCGCCATCGGCAGCAGCGTGACCAGGTTGACCTTCTTGCCCTGGTGCTCGCCGGTCAGCGTCACCTCCGCCGTTCCGGCCGGGACGATCTCACGGAACGCGATCAGGTCGCACTCGGCCGGCAGCCCCTCGAAGGGCCGGACCACGAACGCGTCGGCGGCCTGCGCCCGGTCCTTGCCGTGGCACTGCTTGAACCGCTTGCCCGAACCGCACGGGCAAGGCTCCCGCGGGCCGACGTCGACCAGGTCGGCCGGGTCGAGCTCGACGGTTGTCGTGTTCTTGGCGCGGTTGCGCGACTTCTTTCCCATGCACCGCAGTCTTGCAGGATCTTCCCGCGGAGAGTTAGTCAGAGCGGTACGACGGCGTGCACGGTCCGGCTCTTGTCGCCGGTGCGGACACCCCAGTCGGAGCTGAGCATGTCCACGATCGCCAGCCCGCGGCCGCCGATCGACTCCGGGTGCGCCTCGACGATCCGCTGCGGCTCGGTGTCGCCGCGACCGTCGGTGACCTCGATGTGCACCCCGGCCTTGTCGACCCACCAGGTCGCCCGGACGTCGCCGGTCGGCAGCGCGGGCGCGTACCGGATCGCGTTCGAGAGCAGCTCCGACAGGACCAGCTGCGCGTCGTCGCAGGTGGGTTCGGCGACCTGGGCCCGAATCAGGAAGTCGTGAAGACGGCGACGGGCGGCCGCCACCGCGGACACTTCGTGCGGCAGGACGACGTCCACGACGCTCACGTCGGCGGGCATGGTCGCAGAGGACAAGCAGGGTCTCCTCGGGTCGGAACAGCACTAGCACATCTGCCCACGATCAAGGGCTTGAAAACCCCTGTGAGAGTTCTGTTACACGACAGCGGGCAAATCAAGAGAATTGAACGTACAAATCACTCAGTGCGTTCAGGTGATCACGAAATGCCCCGATAAAACTGAGAAGTAGTTCAGCGCCGGCGGGTGAGCCGGCGCCGGGTCCGCGACGGCGGCAGCGGCGGCCGGTCCGGATGCTCGGCCAGCGTCGCGATCGCGACCTCCGGGCGGTCGCTGATGATCGCGTCCACCCCGAGCGCGTGGCAGTGCCGGACGTCCTCCGGGGTGTTCACCGTCCACACGTGCACCTGGTGACCGTGCTTGTGCGCCCGGTCGACGTACTCCGGGTGCGCGGTGACGAGCTCCAGGCTCGGACCGGCGTACGAGACCCCGGTCGGCAGCGACCCGTCGCGGAACCGCAGCGGCACCCGGTCCATCAGCAGCACCGTCCGTACGCCGGGCGCCATCGTCCGCATCCGCCGCAGCGACAGCCACGAGAACGACATCACCCGCACCGGCGACTCCGACCCGATCCGCGGGTGCGCCCACCCGAACCGGTCCAGCGCCTCGATCAGCCGGCGCTCGACCAGCCCGGCGTACCGGGTCGGGTGCTTGGTCTCGATCGCCAGCTCGACCGGCCGCCCCGCGTCCCGCACGGTGGCCAGCAGCGTGTCCAGCGTCAGCACCTTGGTCAGATCCGGACTCGGCAGGTCCGCCTCGTCGTCCAGGTCGGCCCACGGGTTCTTCCACGACCCCCAGTCGAACCCGTCCAGCTCCTCCAGGCTCATCGTCGACAGCACCCCCCGCCCGTTGGAGGTCCGGTCGATCCTGCGGTCGTGCACACAGACCAGGTGCCCGTCGGAGGTCAGCCGGATGTCGCACTCGAGCCCGTCCGCCCCGGCTTCGACCGCACGCTGGTACGCCGCCAGCGTGTGCTCGGGACTGACCTCACTCGCGCCGCGATGAGCAACAACGCTCGGGCGTTTCGCCATGAGCCAACTCTGGCACGCATCCCGGCCAACCTTTCACCCAGCCACGCCGCCAACTCGGAAATCGGTTACCGATTTGTCTCGCGGTTGCTGACCGAGCGCCGGACGGCGGAGGAGGGGCCGCCGTCCGGCTGGCAACGGATCGCTCAGGCTGTTGCCTCCTGCAACGACGCGGTCCGGCCGGCGGGGCGCGGGAGACCGTAGTGGTCGCGGAGCGTCGTACCGGTGTAGTCCTCCCGGAAGAGGCCTCGCCGCTGGAGGATCGGGACGACCTCGTCGGTGAAGGTGACCAGGCCGGACGGGAGGACCGGGGGCATGATGTTGAAGCCGTCGGCGGCGCCGGCTTCGAACCAGGACTGGATGGCGTCGGCGACCTGGTCGGGGGTGCCGGTGAAGGTGCGGTGGCCCCGGCCGCCGCCGAGGCGGCCGATGAGTTGGCGGACCGTCAGGTTCTCCCGGCGGGCGAGGGTGACGATCAGGGTGTAGCGGGATTTGGCGCCTTCGATCTCGTCCTCGTCGGGGAGGCCCGCGGGGAGAGGCTGGTCGAGGGGGAGGTCCTCGGGGGCCACCCGGAGCGTGCGGGCGAGTTGCTGGCGGGCGTACTCGGGCTTGATCAGGTCGTCCAGGGCGCGTTCCAGGGCGAGGGCCTCGGTCTCGGTGGAGCCGATGACGGGGACGATCCCGGGGAGGATCTTCAGACCGTCGGGGTCACGACCCAACGCCGCCGTCCGAGCCTTGAGGTCGGCGTAGAAGGCCTGGGCGTCCTCGAGCGTCTGCTGGGCGGTGAAGACCGCTTCGGCGTAGCGGGCGGCCAGGCCCTTGCCGTCCTCCGAGGAGCCGGCCTGGACGATCAGGGGATGGCCCTGCGGGGAGCGCGGCAGGTTGAGCGGGCCGCGGACCTGGAAGTGGCGGCCTACGTGGTCGATCGGGGCGACCTTCGCGTTGTCGCCCCAGACGCCGGACTCCTTGTCGGCCAGCGTCGCGTCGTCCTCCCAGGAGTCCCAGAGCTTGAACGCGACCTCCAGGAACTCGGCGGCCCGGTCGTAGCGGTCCGCGTGGGCGGGCTGGTCGGCCAGGTTGAAGTTCTTCGCGGCGTCCGGGCCGGCGGTGGTGACGACGTTCCAGCCGGCCCGGCCGGCGCTGACGTGGTCGACGCTCGCGAACCGGCGGGCCAGGTTGTACGGATCGTTGTACGTCGTACTGGCGGTCGCGATCAGCCCGATCCGGGATGTCGCGGCGGCGATCGCGGTGAGCAGCACGGTCGGCTCCAGCGACCCGGCCGGGCGCCGGCCGACGTCGCTGAACAGGACCGGCGAGTCGGCGAAGAAGATCGAGTCGAACTTGCCGCGCTCGGCGGTCCGGGCCAGCTCCTGGTAGTGCCCGACGTCGGTGTTGGCGACCGGGTTGCTCTCCGGGAGCCGCCACGACGCCTCGTGGTGACCGGTGCTCATCAAGAACGCGTTCAGGTGCAACTGCCTGCTCATAGCGTTACCCCCAGGGCATCGAGAAGTCGGGTCCGGACCGCGGCGAACGCCGGGTCGGCGGAGTTGCGGGGCGGAGCCAGCTCGATCCGCTCCTCGGCGACCACGCGGCCCTCATCGAGCACGATCACGCGGTCGGCGAGCACGATCGCCTCGTCGACGTCGTGCGTCACCAGCAGTACGGCGGGTTGGTGCGCGGCGCAGAGCTTGCGCAGCAGCACGTGCATCTTGATCCGGGTCAGCGCGTCCAGCGCGCCGAACGGCTCGTCGGCGAGCAGCAGCGCGGGTTCGCGGACCAGCGAGCGGGCCAGCGCGACCCGCTGCTGCTCGCCGCCGGACAGCTCGTTCGGCCAGGCGTTCTCGCGCCCGGCGAGCCCGACCTCGTCGAGGCTGCGCAGCCCACGCTCCGAGGCGTCCCGCAGGCCCAGTACGACGTTGTCGAGAACGCGGGCCCAGGGCAACAATCTGGAGTCCTGGAAGACCACCGACACGTTCTCCGGCACCACCAGCTCACCGGTCCCGGTCACGTCGTGGTCGAGCCCGGCCAGCGCGCGCAGCAGCGTGCTCTTGCCGGATCCCGATTTCCCCAGCAGGGCAACGAATTCCCCGGGCGCGATGCTCAGGTCGAGATCGTCGAGGACCGCGCGGTCGCCGTACGAGCGGACGAGTCCGCGGACCTCGACGGCCTTCGTCAGCGTCAGTCCGCCAGTGTGCGTCGCCATGACAGGGCCCTCCTCTGGATCAGGCGGACCGCTCCGTCGGAGAGCAACCCGAGGACGCCGTACAGGACCAGGCCGACGATGATGATGTCGGTCTGCCCGTAGGTGCGGGCCAGCTCCATCATGTAGCCGATCCCGCTGGTGGAGTTGATCTGCTCGACCACGACCAGCGACAGCCAGGCGCCGGTGACCGCGAACCGCAGGCCGAGCAGGAAACCCGGCAGCGCGCCGGGCAGGACCACGCGGCGGATGAACGTCCACCGGGACAGCCCGACGGTCTGCGCCAGTTCGACGTACCGGCTGTCGATCGTGCGCAGGCCGTTGTGGGTGTGGATGTAGATCGGGACGAAGACGCCGAGCGTGATCGTGGTGACCTTCATCGTCTCGCCGATGCCGAGCCACAGGATCAGCAGCGGCAGCAGCGCCAGCGACGGGATCGCGCGCTTGATCTGGATCGGCCCGTCGAGCACGGCCTCACCGATCCGGCTCAGGCCGGACAGCAGCGCCAGCACCGTGCCGAGGACGACGCCCAGGCCGAGCCCGAGGAACGCCCGCTGCGTCGAGGTGATCAGGTTGGACTGCAGCCGGCCGTCGGCGATCAGGTCGCCGGTGGTGGTGACGACGGTCCACGGCGCGGAGAGGATCCGCGGGTCCAGCCACCCGGCGGCCGAGCCGATGCTCCAGATCACCAGCAGCAGCACCGGTCCGATCAGCGCGCCGAAGCGGATCGGCTTGCCCGGTCCGAGCCGGCGGCGCCGTCGTACCGGCTGGGTCGTGACCGCCTTCGACGCCCGTACGCCGGTCAGCGTCGCCGCTGAGCCGCTCACTTGGCCGCCGCCTTGATCGCGTCGGCCGCGACCGGCTGGAAGCGCAGGTCGTACAGGTCGGCGGCCTTGATGTCCTCGTTGCCGGTCTCCTTGGACAGCAGGTCGATGGTCTCCTGCTGGCGGGTGATGGCGGCACTCCAGTCGTTGGTGATCTCCGGGTGGCCGGCGTTGTCGACCAGCCACTGGCCATCGGCGGTGGTCAGGCCCTGGTCCTTCACGTAGTAGCCCTCGATCCATTCCTTCGGGTGCTTGTCGATCCACTCCTGCGCGACGCCCCAGGCGGCGACGTACGCGCGGATCGCGGCGGCCTTGTTGCTGTCTTCGAGCGACGAGGTCAGCGTGTAGAGGTGCCCGGCGTCGTCGCGGATCCCGTGCTGGATCGTGGTCGCGCCGTCCTTGCCGTACTTGGTCAGGTAGCGCTTGATCGCGACGCCACCGATCGGGGCGACCTCGACCTGCTTCGCGGCGAGCGCGTTCGGGTAGATGTCTCCGGTGCTCGGCAGCTCGACCAGCTTCACGTCGTCCTTGGTCAGCCCGGCCTTCTTCAGCACCTTGAGCACCAGCGCGCCCTGCGCCTGCCCCGGGCTGTAGGCGATCTTCTTGCCCCGCAGGTCCTGCAGCGTCTTGACCGGTACGCCGGGCGCGACGCCGAGCTGGTAGATCGGGTGGTTCAGCGCGTCCTGGCGGAACTTCGAGGCGACGATCTTCACCTGCAGCCCGGTCCAGGTGGCGTGGATCGGCGGGATCTCCGCGACCGAGCCGAGGTCGAGCGCCTTGGCCCGGAACGCCTCGGTGGTCTGCGGACCGCCGCTCAGGTTGGCGAACTGGACGAACTTGTCGACCTTGCCGAGCTGGCCGGACAGCTCGAGCGCCTTCTGGGTGGTGGGATCGCCGACGACGATCTTGACGCCGTCCGGTACGGCGGACGTCGGCAGCGCGGCGTCGAGGGCGAGCTTCGGGCCACCGCCGGCTTCGGCGGCGCCACCGCAGCCGGCCAGGAGCGTGATCGCGGCGGCGGCTCCGGCCAGTACGGCGAGTTTTCTCTTCGACATAAGGGGATTCCTCATCAGCTCAGGCGGTGGTGACGTACTGGCCGTCGTGGTAGAGCAGCGGTTCGTGCTCGCGGCGCTCGGCGTGCACGGCCAGGCGGGCCACGACGATGTGGTTGCCGCCGACGGCGAAGCGGTGCTCGACGAGCGCGCGCAGGTAGCTCGGGGCGTCGTCCAGGACGGGCTCGCCGGTGCGCAGCCGGGACCAGCGGGTCGGGTCGGCGAAGCGGTCGATGCCGCTGGTCGCGAACCGGCCGGCCAGGTCGCGCTGCCCGGCGTCCAGGAAGTTGATCACCACGCTCTGGGTGGACTGGATGGTCGGCCAGCTGGACGCCGTGGTCGCGATCGAGAACGAGACCAGCGGCGGCAGCGAGCTGACCGAGACCAGTGAGGTGGCGGTGAAACCGGCCGGGCCGTGGCCGGCGTCGGCGGTGATCACGACGACGCCGGCGGCGTGCCGGCGGAACACGGAACGGAACAGGTCGGCGTCGACGGTCCGCTCGTCCAGGTGGTCGGGCACGACAGTGAGCCCGGGACGGTGGTTCTGGGCAGGGTTGATCGCGTGGACGGACATGACACTCCCTCTGGGCAGGGGTGAACCCGGCGGCGGATCTCTGCGGTCGGCCGCAACCGGTGCGGGTGATCGTGCGGGGCCTCGACGGGCCTCAGGCGGCTGTCAGCGACAGGTCGCGCTGGCCGTCCGCATCTGGTCGATGACGCGGCGGCGGGTGAGCAGACGGCTGGTCAGCACGAGGGTGAAGTCCCCTCGACCGCGCTCGCGGTGCTGCCTGGTCGTCGTCATGTCAATCACTGTCTCATCAAAGTCGACTGGAAAACTAGACAATCTCGGTATCCGGGACAGGAGTCCACAGCAGAACAGAGGGAGAGAGGAGGTGAGGCGGGCTCACAGGGTTGAGGTGCAGTGCGTTCTACTGGCGTGATGGCTACGAACAAGACCGGCCTGCCGCCGTTCCAGGTGCTCGTCGACGACCACTGGCGCGACGTGACCAGGCTGGCCCGGGCCCTGGCCGGGCCGGTGGACGGTGACGACGTCGCGCAGCGGGCCTGGGAGAAGGCGTTCGCGGCGTACCCGAAGCTGACCTCGGCGAAGAACCTGCGGAGCTGGTTGCTGACGATCACCGCGCGGTGCGCGACCGACGTGCACCGCGCGCGGAAGCCGCAACGGCCGCTCGACGAGGCGCCGCCGGTCGCGGTCGACGGGCCGGACGCGGCGGACTGGCCCGATCCCGAGCTCTGGAAGGCGGTCGGCGCGCTGCCCGAGCGGCAGCGGTACGCCGTCACGCTCAAGTACGTCGGCGACCTCGACCACCACGGAGTGGCCGCCGCCCTCGACACCACCCCGGCCGCGTCGCGTCGCCTGGTCAGCGACGCGCTGGCCACCTTGCGCAGCACACTCGGAGTTGATGATGACTGACCTCGAAGGACGCCTCAGCCGCCTCGGCGGCCCTGACCTGGACCGATCGCCGGCCCGCCCGCCGGTGCTCCCGGCCGCGGACGTCGCCTACACCCTGCACGACACCCCGATCGGCCGGATGCTGCTCGCCACCGCGGGCGGCAAGGTCGTCGCCAGCTCGTTCGGCGACGAGGAGACGATGACGCACCGGCTGGCCCGCGCCATCTCGCCGCGCGTCCTGCGCCAGTCGGCGCCGCTGGACGACGTACGGCGCCAGCTCGACGAATTCCTCGCCGGGCAGCGGCGAACGTTCGACCTGGAAGTCGACCTGACGCTGGCGACGGATTTCCAGCGCCTGGTCCTGACCGACCTGCCGCGCTTCACGGCGTACGGGCGAACGACGACGTACGGCGAGCTCGCGGGCGACATCGAACGACCCAAGGCGGCCCGTGCCGTGGGGACCGCACTGGGCGCGAACCCTTTGTGCGTGGTGCTTCCCTGCCACCGGGTGATCGGGGCGGGCGGCGCGCTCACCGGGTACGCCGGCGGCCTGGACGCGAAACGCTTCCTTTTGAATCTTGAATCGAAAAGCTGAGTTTTCCACCGGTCGGGAGAAAACATTTAGACTTTGGTCAGTGAAGGAGCAGGTCCCCATTGTGGAGTGGGGATCTGCTTCTTCTTTTTCCTGACGTGTCAGCTTTGATGCATTTCCAGGATCAGCCGGCGCCGGCCGCCCCACTCGCGCTTGTAGACCTTGTAGTCCTTGATCCCGGCGGCCGCGCAGAGCCGGCCGTAGCTGGCCTCGTCGTGGATGAAGTGGATGCTGCTGGTGCCGAAGTGCTCGGTGGTGACGATCCGGTGCTCCGGGCCCTGGCGCAGGCCGTTCGCGATCTCCGACGCGGTCGCCGGTCCCCAGACCGGGCCCTCGATGATCGCCAGGCCGCCCGGCTTGAGCACCCGGGAGATCTCCCAGATCGTCGACAGCTGCTCGTCCTCGCCGAACAGCTCGTGGAACGCCGTCCACAGGCAGATCACCGCGTCGAACGAGTCCGACTTGTACGGCAGGTCGGTCATCGACCCGACCGCCCAGTCGATCCGGAGCTCCTCCTCGGCGGCCTGGGCCTGGCCGGCTTCGATCAGGTTCGGGGAGATGTCGAGGGCGCTCACGACCTTGCCGGCCCGGCGCAGCGGCAGGGCGATCCGGCCGTAGCCGCAGCACAGGTCGAGCACCGACTCCCGGCCGTCGAGCAGTTCCTCGACGGCCTTCACGACGGCTGCGTCCCGCTCGGGCGTGGTGCGCGCGGCCAGACCCTCGGCGCCGAGTTCGGCGTACTCGGCCCGGCTGCGCAGTGCGGAGTTCAGCATTGCGCAAGTATTGCGAAGTCTCCGGTCACTGTCTCCTCGGGCGTCCGATCGCGCCGAACGCAACCGCGGCGACCATCGAGACGATGATCGACGTGTACGTCGCACCGAGCCAGCCGGGCACCGGTTCGCCGCCGAACAGCTTGCCCTGCAGGTCCAGCCAGAACGGCGACCAGCCGCTGACCGTGCCCGGGTTCACCAGCTGGTAGGCGACGAAGCCGAACACCCACGCGACCGCGGGCTGCCAGCGGAACGGCGCGCTGTCGCCGACGTTCCAGTTCATCCGGCTGACCACGAAGAAGTCCGCGATCGCCACCGCGAAGAGCGGGATGAAGACCGAGCCGATCAGGTACAGGAACTGCGTGTAGTTGCCCAGGTCAACGAAGAGGGCGAGGCCGGTGGCCAGGACGCCGATCCCGACCGACAGCCAGCGGCGATCGAGGTGACCGACCAGGTTGTGCGCGGCCATCGTGGTCGAGTAGACGTTCGCGTAGGCCTCGTCCACCTCGTCGACCAGCAGCACGAACAGCGCGATCGCACCGGCCGGCAGCGTGACCAGCGCGGTGATCACGTCGGTGCTGTTGGTCTGCAGCGTCGCGACGGCGAGCACGCCGAGCGCGTAGTACAGGATGGCGGCCAGGCCGTAGCCGAGCGACGAACCGGCGAAGGCGGCCTTGTTGGTGCGCGAGTGCCGGGTGTAGTCCGCGGCCAGCGGCGCGAACGAGACGACACCGGCCGCGGCCAGGTCGACACCGGGCCAGAAGCCGAAAACGCTGTCCTGCGGGAGATCGTGGACCGGCTTGCTGAGCACCTGGACGAACAGGTAGATCGATGCCAGCAGCACCAACCAGACCATGAACTTGCGCAGCAGCTTCACACTGCCGAGCGGCCGGACCGCCATCGCGGTCGCGATCACCCCGGCCAGTACGACGAACAGCCAGCGCCACCGCTCGCCGGTCACCGCGACCGCGGCCTGCGAGATCACGATGATCTCCATCGTCGCCCAGCCGATGTTCTGGGCGATGTTCAGCACCGTCGGCGCCATCGAGCCGCGGCGGCCGAACAGCCCGCGCAGGCTGGCCATCGCCGGAGCGCCGGTGTGCGAACCGAAGACGGCCGCGCCGCCGAGCACCAGCGCGCCGATCCCGCAGCCGACGACGACCGCGAGCAGCCCCTGCCACAGCGATCCGGTGTACGCCGCGACGAGCGCGCCGGTGACCGGGCCGAACAGCGAGATGCCGAGGTTGCCCCAGAGCGTGAACTGGTCGAAGAAACCGAGCGTGCGCGGCGCGTCGGTGGTCAGGACGAGCGGCGCTTCGGTCGTCGTACTGGGTTTGCGGACAGCAGTCGTGGTCATCTGACCTGCTCCCTACGCCGGCATTACCCGGTCAGGTTCAGGCGGTCGGCGACCCGGCTGATGCTCGTCGCCCTCTCAGCCCGCAATCCGGTGCGAGCTCCCGCGGAGGTGTGGTGTTGTTAGCGCGTCAACTTTAGCTCGTCATCCAGCTTTGTATACACCGGCTGCCCGATGGATGAACGCCGCCAGGTCGCGGCCGTTCGTCAGCACCGGCATGTGCGAGCCAGTTGGCAGCGTCCAGGCCTCGCCACCGGCCAGGTCCGCAAGCCGTTGAGCCCAGGCCGCTGGGCACAAGTGGTCGTGGGAGCACCTGAGCACGACAACCGGTACGGCGACCTGTGGCAGCGCTGCGGCCAGGTCGTATTGGCGACCGACCTGCTCGGCGCGGGCCATCGCTGGGAAGCTGGTCCGGAAGTACTGCTTGGTGAGCGTCGGGATCAGCGTCGGCCGCTCCCACAGCGCCGAGCGGACCCAGCGGCCGGCCAGCGTCGGCCACCCGGAGGCGGTCACGTCACCGGTCGGGCCGAGCAGGATCAGCGCGGAGACCAGGTCCGGGTAGGCGAGCGCTGTAGCGACGGCGACGTGGCAGCTGGCGGAGTGGCTGACCAGGACCGTGCCGGGCTGCAAGTGCTTGGCCAGGCGATCAGCGAGGGCTTCGACGTGCAGGTCGTCGTCGCGCGTCGGTTCGCCGTACCCGGGGAGGGTGACGACGTCGGACGGGATCTCCAGGTGCTGCTGGGTCGGGCCGTAGGACTCCGGGCCGAGGCCGAGCCCTGGCACCAGGACGACCGGCGCGATCACTCCCACGGGGGCCGGTCCGGTGCTGCCTGGACGACGGGGTTGGCCACCTCCGGCTTGAGCTCGCGGTAGCCGAGCGCGAAGCCCAGAGCGAGCAGCAGCAGGCCGAACCCACCCCACCCGTACGCCGTCGGCAGGCGGTGCAGCGAGTCGTCCACCGCGCCCAGCCCGGTGCTCAGCACCATGCCGAGCCAGATCAGGATCGGCACCAGCGACAGCGCCACCAGCAGCAGGCCGCCGAGCTCGAACGGGTCCAGCTCGCGCCGGGCCTTCCGGCGGCCCTGCAGGTCGCGCAACCACATCGCCAGCGCGGCGATGCCGACGATCACCGTCAGCAGCTGGCCGATGGTGTCCAGCACGTCGGTCCGCAGCGGGTGGTTGAGCGGAGAGCCCGGAGCCTGGGAGATCTCGCGCAGGGAGACCCGCTGCACGGATATGACGAGCAGGCCGTACACACCGGCGATCACTGCTGCCAGCAGGACCACCCGGGCAGCTCTGGGGTCGCGGCGAGGCTCCGGCCCGTACGACGGGAGCTGGTGCGACTGGGGTGCGGCGGCAGCGCCGTACGGGTGGCCGGGCCGGTACGCCGGTGGCTGGTGGTGGCCTTGGGTGTCACCAGGTTGGCCGTAGATTGGTGGCTGCTCGGCCGGTGGCTGCGGGTAGGTCTCGTGGCCGTACGGGACCGGCTTGGCGTAGTACTGGCTGCGGTCCTGCTCGTCCGGGTCGTCGCCCCGGCCGTAGGTGGGGAACTGCGGTGACGACATCGTGGCTCCCTCGGCTGGTCTTCTCGTCAGACTCTCATGCCGGAGGGTGTGGGACTAGGTAGCTTTGGTGGTCGGCCAGGCGTTCGGGAGACAGCCGCCGAGGCCCTTGGTCTGCTGCATCATCACCGGGGCCGGCGTGTTCGGCTGGTCGCAGTCGGAGTGCCCGTGGCCGAGCGCGTGGCCGACCTCGTGGTTGACCAGGTAGTTGCGGTACAGGTCGACGTCCCCGTTGTACGCCGGTACGGCGTACACCCAGCGCTTGGCGTTCAGCACGACGCGGTCCTCGACCCGGCAGGAGACCTCACCGCCGGTGTCGAGCGGCAGGCACAGCTTGTCGGTCAGCGTCGGCGTCGCGAGGATGATCCGCAGGTCGGCGTCGGCCTTGTCGGTCCGCTCGAAGCTGACCGGGTGCAGCGCCTGCCAGCCGCGCGGGTCGGTCAGCGTCTTGTGCACGGCGGTGGCGACGGCTGCCGGGTTGAGCGACAGGCCCTGCTCGATCTCGATCCGGTAGGTCATCTTGCCGACGTTCCGCGTCGCCTTGGCGAAGCCCGGTACGACGCTGAGCTTGCCGGTCGACACCGTCACGTTCGGCTTCGAGCCCTTCGGCTGCCGCGTCAGCGTCGGCGCCGGCCGCTGCGGCTTGGTCAGCGTCGGCACCGCCGACGGCATGTGCGTCGGCACCACAACCGGCTGCACCGGCGGCTGCGCCACCGCGTCCTGCTGCTCCGCGAACGACGCCGCGAGACTCTGCCGCCCGGCGTCCGGGTGCACGACCATCACGGTCCCCAGCACGGCCAGCGCGGTCACCGAGAACCACTGCGCCTTGTACGACTTCTTCCGGCAGTGCCGCGCACTGCGCCGCCGCTTGGCGGATCTGGACGCACGCGTGCCCGCACGCTGCCCGTTCCGCCCGGTGGTCATGTCGGTTCACCCTAGCGACTCACCGGTAATTCCCGAAAGGCCGGTTCACGTCAGCTTCCGGTCAAGAGTTTGACAGCTCAGGCAGTCCGGGTGCGGAGGAACTTGCCGAAGTGCGGGACGGTGAAGGCGACGGTGCCGCGTTCGGCGGAGAAGACCAGGCCTTTCTTGATCAGGCCGTCGCGGGCCGGGGACAACGACTGGGGTTTGCGTTTGAGGGTGCCGGCGACCTCGGCGGTGGGGACGGAGCCGTCGGCGACGCCGACGCCGAGCTCGGCCATCGCGCGCATGTACTCGCGTTCGGCCGGCGTCGCGCGTTCGTAGCGGGAGCCGAAGAAGCCGACGGTGAGCTCGGCCGACGCCTCGGGGCCGGCGACGGCGACGTCCTTGACGGTGATCGGGCTGGCGGGGGCGTGGTCCCAGGTGGCGTGCGCGAAGGCCTGGACGAAGTACGGGTAGCCGTCGGTCTGCGCGTACAGCTCGTCGAGGGCCTCCTCCTCGAAGTACACGTCCTCGGACTCGGCCGGGATCATCAGCGCGCGGTCGCAGGCCTCGCGGGCCAGCCGGTCGACGCGGACGTAGCGGAACAGTCGCTCGGAGTACGACTTGCTCGCCGACAGTACGGCGGGCAGGTGCGGCAGCCCGGCGCCGACCACGACCAGCGGCGCGCTCTGCTGGGAGATCTCGTGGCACGCGGCGCAGAGCGCGGACAGGTCGTCGTCGGAGATGTCCTGCATCTCGTCGATGAACAGCCCGACGCCGACCGACAGGTCGCCGGCCAGGTCGGCGGCGTCCGCGAACAGCTCGATCAGGTCCATCTCGAGATCACCCGAGTCGGCGCGGCCCTTGGCGGCGGCGACGTCGACCGGCGGGTGCCACTTGATGCCCTTGCGGTCGTTCTGCGCGGTCCGCAGCGCGAACGCCTTCAGGACGGCGCTGAACTGGTCGACCCGCTCGTCGTCGCGGTGCCGGTGGCCGAGCTCCCGCATCGCGGTGTGCATCGCCTGCGCGATCGGCAGCCGGATGCTCTGGTCCGGCCGGGCCTCGATCTTGCCGGTGCCCCAGGCCCGCTTGATCGCCTGGGAGCGCAGCGTGTTCAGCAGCACGGTCTTGCCGACGCCGCGGAGTCCGCTGAGCACCAGACTCCGCTCCGGGCGGCCCGCGGCGACGCGTTCGAGCACGACCTCGAACTGCCGCACCTCGGTGTCGCGTCCGGCCAGCTCGGGCGGGCGCTGGCCGGCGCCGGGCGCATAGGGATTCCGGATCGGATCCATGCATTTCACTGTATGAGCGCGTCTAGCGTTTTCCTTAGATTTCGCTAGCGAACCCGAGCGCGTGTCGCTGATCTGTCAAAGACTCGCGTTCTCTACCGAAATCACTAGATTTCCCTAGACGCGCCTATCGGGGCGTAGCCGACTATGGTCTGCGCATGGGAGGGGACTGGGCGGTCCAGGCCGCGGCGCAGTACGAGCGCATGCACCAGCAGTACGTCGGCGGTGCCCGCAAGCTCGAGTCGCTGATCAACGAGCTGATCGGCGAGGAGGAGGGCATCAACTACCTGAGCGCGACGGCGCGCGCGAAGGACCCCGACTCGTTCCTGTCCAAGGCCTCCAAACCGCGGCCCGGCGAGCCGGCCCGGCCGAAGTACGACGACCCGCTGAACCAGATCACCGACCTGGTCGCGGCCCGGATCATCACCTTCCTGGTCGAGGCCGTGGACCGGGTCTGCGAGGTGATCGAGGCCGAGTTCGAGATCGTCGAGCACACCGACATGGGCGCACACACCCGCGCGCAGGGCGTCTTCGGCTACGCCAGCAAGCACTACCTGGTCCGGCTGAACGCGCACCGCCGCGAACTGCCCGAGTACGCCGTCCTGCGGAACCTGGTGATGGAGATCCAGGTCCGCACCGCGGTCCAGCACGCGTGGGCCGAGTTCGAGCACGACATCCGGTACAAGCTGGACATCCCACCGGACCGCAAGCCGGAGTTCGACCGGCGGTTCCTGCTCGCGGCGGCGCTGATGGAGCTGGCCGACAACGAGTTCACCGAGATCGACCGGCTGTACCGCGAACTGGCGGCCGCCGCGGACGACGAGGCACCGCGCGACCTGACCGCGGCGACGCTGACGACGTACCTGACCCGGCGGTACCCGGACGCTCCGCACGCGAAGACCAACCACTACGCGTGGATGCTCGGCATCCTGGCCGACCTCGGCGTCAGCACCGAGGAGGAGCTGACCGAGCTGCTGCAGGGGATCGACAGCGCCGCGGTCCAGGCCGCGATGACGCACCGCTTCCCGGCCGGCACGGTCCGGCGGCTCGACGACGACCTGCTCGCGGCGAAGGGTCCGGCGTACGTGGAGCTGTTCCCGGAGGAGGAGCGGCGGCAGAAGATCCTCCGCGGCCGCCTCAAGGCGCTCGGCCGGGCCGGCCTGTACGACGGTTAGGTCAGGTCGGCGGCAACGGCTCGGGCAGTGCGCTGCGCCCATCGGCCGGTGGTGATCAGGCCGAGGACGAGGACCAGGACGCCGCAGCCCGCGATGATGAACCAGCAGAGCTTGGCCGCGTCGACGAAGCCGGTCTCGAGCGGGCCGGTCAGCCGGGCGGTGAGCACGGTGCCGACGATCGCGACGCCGAGGGAGGCGCCGACCTGGCGACTGGTCGAGGCGATCGCCGCCGCGACGCCGGCCTGGGCGCGGGGCATGCCGGAGACGGCCGCGTTGGTGATCGGCGCGTTGATCACGCCGAAGCCGAGCCCGAAGATCAGGTAGCCGCCGAGCAGCAGCAGGGTCGGCGTACTGGTGGTGAGCTGGGACAGGATCAGCCCGCTGATGGCGAGCATCACGCCGGAGACGACCAGCGGGATGCGCGGGCCGCGGTGGCCGACCAGCCAGCCGGAGACCGGCGCGAACACGACGGTCATCGCTGCCATCGGCAACGTCAGGAGCCCGGCGTGCAGCGCGGTGAAGCCGCGAACTTCCTGCAGGTACAGGGAGTTGAGGAACAGGAAGCCCGACAGCGCGACGAAACCGGCGACCGCGATCAGCGTCGCGCCGGAGAAGGGTGCGCTGCGGAAGAAGCGCGGTTCGAGCAGCGGCTGGTCGCGGCGCCGCTCGTAGAAGACCAGCCCGGCCAGCGCGAGGACGGCGACCACGAAGCAGTTGATGATCAGCGGCGACGTCCAGCCCGCCGCGCGGCCCTCGATGATCCCGTACGTCGTACCGGCGAGCAGCAGCACCACGAGCACCTGACCGACCGGGTCGATCCGGCGCGCCACCGCGGCCCGCGACTCCGGGACGAACCGCGCGGTCAGCACGAGGGCGACCAGCGCGACCGGGACGTTGATCCAGAAGATGTACCGCCAGCCGGCCGAGTCGACCAGGGCACCGCCGACCAGCGGCCCGACCGACATGCTCAGCCCGACCACGCCGCCCCAGAGCCCGATCGCCTGGGCGCGCTCGCGCGGGTCGGTGAAGGTGTTGGTGATGATCGACATCGCGACCGGGTTCAGCATCGAGCCGCCGACCGCCTGCAGCATCCGGAACCCGATCAGCAGGTCCACGGTCGGCGCCAGCCCGCAGAGCAGCGAGCCGAGCCCGAACAGCACCAGCCCGACCTGGAACGTCCGCCGCCGCCCGACCCGGTCCGCGGTCGAGCCGGAGATCATCAGCAGGCTGGCCAGCACCAGCGTGTAGGCGTCGATCGTCCACTGCAGCTTGGCCACCGACGCGTCCAGGTCGGCCCGGATCGCCGGCAGCGCCAGGTTCACGATCGTCGAGTCCAGCCCGACGATGAACAGGCTCAGGCAGCAGATGCCCAGCACCAGCAACCGCCTGCGCCGAGTCAGCTCGCCCACCTCGGCAGTGTCTCATTCGGCCCGAAAACAGTTTGAGGGCCGGTCGGGGCCCCGCCTAGGCTTGGTCTGTTCGCCTGGTCAGGTGCCAAAACCCCCTCCTACGCCTCCTGTGAGACGTCATGTCGTTGCGCCTTGTTCCGTTCGCCGATCCGGGTGTGCCCGACACCCGGTCCGGTCTCCGACTCATCCTCTGGCTGGAGCACCAGCAGCTGCGCGGGCAGCTGGCCGCGCTCGGCTGGGGACTGCTCTACTTCGGCGGGATCGCCGCGTCACCGGTCGCCGTCGGCCTGGCCGTCCAGGCCGTGATCGACAAGTCCTGGTCGAAGCTGGTGCTGGCCGTCCTCCTGCTGCTCGCCTTCAGCGCGGCCAAGGCGGCCGCCGACTCCTTCTTCCACCGCGCGGTGGTGACCAACTGGATCAGTACGGCGTCCCGCCTGCAGCAGCTGCTGTTCCGCAAGGCCGCCGAGCTCGGGTCGTTGCTGACCCGCCGGATCGCGGCCGGCGAGGTGGTCGCGGTGAGCAGCGGCGACGTCGAGAAGATCGGCTGGTTCGTCGAGGTGCTCGGCCGGTTCGCGGCCGCGCTGCTGACCTGCTTCGCGGTGGTGATCGGGCTGCTCTTCTACGAGCCGCAGCTGGGTCTGGTGGTCGCGATCGCCGTACCGGTCCTGGCCTTCTCGATCGTGCCGCTGATGGGTCCGGCCGAGCGCCGGGCCGACGCGCAGCGCGCGAAGGGCGGCCGGGCCACCGAGCTGGCCGCCGACACCGTCGCCGGGCTGCGCGTGCTGCGCGGCATCGGCGGTGAGCAGCTGTTCCTCGACCGGTACCGCTCGGCCTCCCAGGAGTACCGGCAGAGCGCGGTGCACAGCGCCCGGATGTGGTCGCTGATCGCGGCGCTGCAGGTGCTGCTGTTCGGGGTGTTCCTGGTCGTCGTGGTGTGGTTCGGCATCCGCCTGGTGGTGGCCGGCCGGATCACCGTCGGCGAGCTGGTCACGACGTACGGCTTCATCACGTTCATGCTGGTGCCGCTGCACACCTTCGAGGAGACGGCGAGCGCGTTCATCTTCTCCAAGGTGTCCGCGCGCCGGGCGGCTCGCGTGCTGTCGCTGCAGCGGATGGACGAGACCCGTGGGACCGGCGCCGCGCAGGTGCCCGACGGTGACCTGTTCGACCCGGTCTCCGGGCTGGAGGTGCCGGCCGGGAGCTTCACCGCGGTCGTCTGCGGTAACCCGGACGCCGGTGGCCGGCTGGCCGACCACCTGGGCGGCCACAGCCCCGAGGCGGAGCCTGACGACCTGTCGGCGTTGCTGGATGGCGTGGCGCTCGACGAGCTGCCGCTGGAGTCCGCCCGTACGGCGGTGCTGGTGCAGGACAAGGACCCGGTGCTGCTGTCCGGGACGGTCCGCGAGCTGTTCGACGTACCGTCGAGCGGAGCCGTGACGGCCGAGCAGGCGCTGGATGCGGCGGAGTGCGCCGACATCCTGGAGGTCCTGCGGCAGTCGCTGCCTGCCGGTGGCACCGACGACCCGATGGAGGCCGTGCTGACCGAGCGGGGCCGGTCGCTGTCCGGTGGCCAGCGGCAGCGGGTGGCGCTGGCCCGGTCCCTGTACGTCGACCCGGCGGTGCTCGTGCTCGACGAGCCGACCAGCGCCGTCGACGCGCACACCGAGGCGCGGATCGCGGACGGCCTGCGGACACTGCGGTCCGGCCGCACCACCGTGGTGTTCACGTCGAGCCCGCTGATGCTGGACCGCGCCGACCGCGTGGTGTTCGTGCCGGACGGCCGGGTGGCCGCCGTCGGCGTCCACCGCGACCTGGTGCACAGCGACCTGCGCTACCGCGCGGTCGTGACCCGTGAAGACGAACCCACTCTCGAGGAGTCGGTGTGAAGCGCCCCGAGTACGACCCGGCCGCCCCGCAGGAGGCGGCCCGCCTCCCGGTGGCCGGTCCGGCGACGGTGAAGGCCTACCTGAAGGTCCTGTTCCGCCGGCACCGCAGGGCGTTCGGCTGGCTGACGGCAGTCAACGCCATCGCGGCGCTGAGCGGCATGGTCGGGCCCTGGCTGCTCGGCAACGTGGTGGAGCAGCTGTCGATCGGCGACACCGACGTCAACCTGCCGTACGTCGTCCTGGGCTTCCTGGTCGCGCTGATCGTGCAGACCGTGTTCGTCCGGATCACCCGGCTGCGCGGCGCGGTGCTGGGCGAGGAGATGCTCGCCGACCTGCGCGAGGACTTCCTGGTCCGCTCGGTGGCGCTGCCGCCGGGCGTGCTGGAGCGGGCCGGGACCGGCGACCTGCTGTCCCGGATCACCACCGACATCGACCGGCTGTCGCACGCGATGCGCGACGCCGTACCGCAGCTGACCATCGCCGTCGTGTGGGGCGGTCTGCTGATCGGTGCGCTCGTGGTGACCGCGCCGGAGCTGGCCGTCGCCCTGGTGATCGCCGCGCCGGTGCTGATCGTCGGCGGCCGCTGGTACTTCCGGCGCGCGCCTTCGGCGTACCGGTCGGAGGCCGCGGGGTACGCCGCGGTCGCGTCCGGCCTGGCCGAGACCGTCGACGCCGGCCGCACGGTTGAGTCGCACCGGCTCGGCAGCCGCCGGATCCAGCTCGGTGACACCCGGATCGGGCAGTGGGTCGCCTGGGAGCGGTACACGCTGTTCCTGCGGATGATCCTGTTCCCGGTGATCAACATGACGCACGCGATCGCGCTGGCCGCGGTGCTGATGGTCGGCGGCGCGCTGTCCATCCAGGGCTGGATCACGGTCGGTGCGCTGACCACCGGCGCGCTCTACATCCAGATGCTGGTCGAGCCGGTCAACATGATGATCCGCTGGTACGACGAGCTGCAGGTCGCCCAGGTCTCGCTGGCCCGGCTGGTCGGCGTCCGGGAGATCGAGGAGGCCGCCGGCGGCGACCAGGACGAGCCGGAAGGCCGGACCGTGCTGGCCGACGAGGTCCGCTTCGGGTACCTGGAGGGCCGCGACGTGCTGCACGGCGTCACGCTCACCGTCGAGCCGGGCGCTCGGGTGGCGCTGGTCGGGCCGTCGGGCGCCGGGAAGTCGACGCTGGGCCGCCTGCTGGCCGGCATCTATTCGCCACGCGTCGGTGACATCACGCTGGGCGGTGCTGCGCTCGGCGAGATGTCGGCCGAGCAGGTGCGCAGCCACGTGGCGCTGGTGAACCAGGAGCACCACGTGTTCGTCGGGAGCATGCGGGACAACCTGCTGCTGGCCCGTCCGGAGGCGAGCGACGCCGAGCTCTGGGACGCGCTGCGCTCGGTCGACGCGCACGCCTGGGTGGCCGGGTTCGAGCACGGTCTCGACACCGAGGTCGGCTCCGGCGGTACGACGCTGACGCCCGCGCAGGCGCAGCAGGTCGCCTTGGCCCGCTTGGTTCTCGCCAATCCGCACACGCTGGTGCTGGACGAGGCGACCTCGCTGATGGACCCGCGCGCGGCCCGGCACCTGGAGCGGTCGCTGGCCGGCGTACTGGAGGGCCGGACGGTCGTGGCGATCGCGCACCGGCTGCACACCGCGCACGACGCGGACGTGATCGCGGTCGTCGAGGACGGCCGGATCGTCGAGCTCGGCGGGCACGACGACCTGGTCGATGCGGGCGGTCCGTACGCCGCGCTGTGGCACTCCTGGCACGGGGATCGATGACACGGGAGGGTGGGTAGGGTCGGCAGCATGCTGCCCACGCTGCTCGCCCTTCCCTATCTTGTTGCCTTTGACATCGACCCTGAGGGTCGCCTGCTGATCGGGTACGACGGCAGCGGCGTCCGTGAGCTGTACGAGGTCGGACCGGACGGCGACTGGCGCACCTTGACCTCCTCTGGTGAGCGGGTGGTCAACGCGGCCTACGTCCCGGACACCCGCCACGTGGTGGTCGAGCACGACACCGGTGGCGACGAGCGCGGTCAGCTGTCGCTGCTGGATCTGGCCGGCTCCTCCTCGGAGCCGCTGGTCCACGACCCCGCGTACTTCCACCACCTGATCGCCGCGCGGCCCGGCCGGGTGCTGTTCACCACCAACCGCCGCAACGAGATCGACTTCGACCTGGTCGCCCGTGACCTCGCCACCGGCGAGGAGACCACGCTGTACGACGGCGGCGGCTACGTCTACGCGGTGAACGCGTCGCCGGACGACCAGTGGGTCGCGGTGAGCCGCGCCGGTGGTCCGGCGAACTCCAGCCACGTGCTGCTGGTCGAGACCGCGACCGGTGAGATCAGCGACGTCACGGCGTACGAGGACCCGAACGCGTCGTACGCCGTCTCCTGGCTGCCGGACTCCAGCGGGTTCCTGCTGTCCGCTGACATCGACCGGGACCGGGTCGCGGTGTTTCGGTACGAGCTGGCGACGCGCTCGCTCACGCCGGTGGTCACCGACGACGAGCGCGACCTGGTCGGCTGGGCGAGCCCCAACGGGCAGCACCTGCTAGTGGCAGCGAATGTGGACGGGGAGATCTCACTGGCGCTGCACACTGCCGACGGCGAGCTGGTCGCTCCTATCGACCTGCCTGCTGGTGGTTGCGGCGCGGTGCTGGTGGAGGCGCAGCCGCACTGGTCCGCTGACGGCGAGCACCTGGTGATCACCTACAGCAGTCCGGTCGAGCCGCAGCATGTGTTCCGGTACTCCGTGGCCGGCGGTTCGCTGGATAAGGTGCGGGCGCCGGACGCCGTCGCCGTGCCGGCCGGGCTGACGCCGCCGACGTCGTACCGGGTGGAGTCGTTCGACGGTGAGCAGGTGCCGGTCTACGTCTACCAGCCGGAGGGCGGTGGCGACGGGTCGGCGGTGGTGTTCGTGCACGGCGGTCCGGAGTGGCAGCACGGCAAGATCTGGCACCCGCTGGTCGCCGGACTCGTTGCCGACGGCCACACCGTGCTGGTGCCGAACGTGCGCGGCTCCACGGGGTACGGCAAGCGCTGGTACTCGCTGGACGACCGGGAGCTGCGGCTGGACTCCGTGCGCGACCTGGCCGCGCTGCACGCGTGGCTGCCGACCATCGGTGTCGACCAGTCGCGGGTCGCGCTCTGGGGTGGCTCGTACGGCGGCTACATGGTGCTGGCCGGGCTGGCCTTCCAGCCGTCGCTGTGGGCTGCTGGGGTCAACCTGGTCGGCGTGGCCTCGCTGGTGACGTTCCTGGAGAACACCTCGCCGTACCGGCGGCGGGTCCGCGAGCGCGAGTACGGGTACCTGGAGACCGACCGGGAGTTCCTGGAATCGGTGAGCCCGCTGAGCCGGGTGGACGCGATCCAGGCGCCGCTGTTCGTCATCCACGGCGCCAACGACCCGCGGGTGCCGCTGTCCGAGGCCGAGCAGATCGTGGCGGCGCTGGAGCAGCGGAAGGTGCCGTGCGAGCTGCACGTATACGGCGACGAGGGGCACGGGCTGGTGAAGCGCGCCAACAAGCTGGACGCGTACCCGAAGGCGTTCGCGTTCCTGCGCGAGCACCTTCAGGCCAGCGCCTCGACCAACTGATTGACGACGCGCTGCCAATGGGTGCGTTGCTGCTCCCGCTCGGCGGCGTTGGCCAGGCGTTCCTGGTGCACGACTAGACGAGCCTTACCTGCAGCTGTCGGGGCTACCGACAGCTGCAGCGTTGTCTCGTGCGACCAGGTTGCTGGTTGCCAGGTGAGGCGGACCCGGGTGTGCTCCCGGAAGCTGCGGAGCTCGCCGCGGGTGCCGTCCTTGGTCTCGTAGCCGGTGCCCTTCTCGTTGAGCAGGGTGACGCTTTCGCCGAGCCAGATCGCGACGCCGGCCGGCGAGGTGACGAAGTCCCAGACCTCGTCGACCGGGCGGTCGATGGTCTTCGAGACTCCGATCTGCCAGCCGGCGTCCTTGGTCTTCCCTGTCACGGGGCGATCGCCGCGATCGCGCTGACCTCGAGGAGGGCGCCGGGGACGGTCAGGCTGGTGACGCGGATGCCCTGCACGGTCGGCGCCGCGCCTTCGAGCCCGGCCGCGGCGACGGGGTACGCCTGGGCGAGGTCGACCTCCTCGGCCAGGTAGATCGTCATCGAGATCAGGTCGTGCACGGTCGCGCCCGCGGCGGCCAGCGCGGTCTTCAGGTTCTTCATCACCTGCTCGGTCTGCGCCGCGGCGTCGTCACCACCGACCAGGCGGCCTGCGCCGTCGACGGCGTTCTGGCCGCCGACGTACAGGGTGGTCATCCCGGCCGGGACGACGGCGACGTGGGTGAACGCCGGGGAGTTCACGAGTCCTTCGGGTCGGAGCAGCGTTTTCTCGGTCATGACCCCAGGATCATCCCTCACCCGGTCAGATTGTGTCCGGGTTTCCAGGTAGTTTTCGGCTATGAGCACCACCAGCCGCCGGCTCGAGACGCTCGCGCTGCTGCAGACCCACCCGGGGATCTCCGCGCCCACGCTCGCGGCCCGGCTCGGCGTCACCGAGCGGACCGCGCGGCGCGACATCGCGCAGCTGCGCGAGCTGGGCTACCGGATCGACGGCGCCGCTGGCCGCGACGGCGGCTACCGGCTGGCGCAGGGCCGGGCGATGCCGCCGCTGCTGCTGGACGCCGACGAGGTGGCTGCGGTGGCGCTGAGCCTGCGGACAGGCGTTGGAGTCGAGGGGCTGGAGACGGCGGCGGTGACGGCACTGGCCAAGTTGACGCAGGTCGTGCCGTCGCAGTGGCAGACGCGGTTGACGGCGCTGACCGACGTACAGGCTTATCAGGGGCGTACGCCGCGGCGGGCGGACCGCGATGTGCTGGTTCAGCTGGCGCTGGCGTGCCGGGCTGGTGAGGCGGTGCGGTTCCGGCACCGGCGGCTGGGGGCTGCGGAGGACCATGCTGTGGAGGTGCAGCCGTACCGGTTGGTGACGCTGCGGCGGCTTTGGTACCTGGTGGCTTGTCCGCGGGGTGGGGACGAGTGGAGGGTGTACGCCGCCGACCGGATCTCGCGGGTTCAGGCATTGGGGATTGCTGTGGCAGCACCTGCTCCACCTGACGATGCGGCTCAGCTGGTCGCTCGGTCGTTGGCGCAGGGGCGGTGGCGGCATCAGGTGCGGGTGGCTGTGCACACGTCGGGCGACCTGGTCCGCGAGCTGGTCGACCCGAGCGTGGCGGCCGTGGTGGACGTCGGTGACGAGTGCGAGCTGGTCTTCGGCACCGACGACCTGGACTGGGCTGCGCGGTGGCTGGCGTACCTGAACCTGGATCTGGACGTGATCGAGCCTGCCGACTTGAGCGCTCGGTTGCAGCGCTTCGGGCAGTGGCTGGCCGAGCGCCATCTAGATGCCGAGGGCCCACCATGACTTAACCTGTGAACACCTTCATCAGCTCTTGCCAACAGCGTGAACAGCATTCACACTGGACTCAAGGGCCGTTAATCCTGTTCACGTTTGGAGAACAAGTGCCTGCGCAGCCCGACGACCGCGACCTCTTGGGCATCTACGAGATCGCCGAACTCGCCGGGGTGAGTCGCACTGTCGTATCCAACTGGCGTACTCGCGACGATCGGTTCCCCAGTCCCGCAGCAGATCTGCGGAGCGGGCCTGTCTATCGGGCAGGCCAGATCAAGCGATACCTCAAACGGAGGAACAGAATCATGGCGGCGTACACCATCGCGACCATCAATTTGAAGGGTGGCGTCGGCAAGACGACCACCACGGCGGCACTGGCGGAGTTCTTGTCGCGCGAGTTCGGCAAGAAGGTGCTGGTCATCGATCTAGACCCCCAGACCAACCTGACCACGATGCTGATCGGCGAGAACGCGTGGAAACGCCTGAACGACGCCAAGCACACCCTCGCCACGCTGTTCACCGATGCCCTGAAGGCGGACGGCGAGGAGCCTGAGTTCGACCTTGACGCCACGCTGCAGCGGGGAGTCAGCCCAGTCACGGACGTCCGCGACGTCGATCTACTGCCCTCCTCGCTCGACCTGATCGACGTTCAGGACCGACTCGGGTCAATGTCGTCGGGGAAGTTCTTCTCGAACAACCCCACCGATCTGCTGCGCAAGGCGGTCAAACCGATCGTGAACAACTACGACTACGTGCTGGTGGACTGCCCGCCCAACCTCGGGATCGTCACGCTGAACGGACTGAGGATCTCCGGGGGGTATGTAATCCCGACGATCCCCGACGTGCTCTCGACGTACGGCATTCCGCAGATCACGAAGCGAGTCGAGGATTTCGCGAACGGCATCGGCGAGACAATCGAGCCACTCGGCGTGATCGTTTCCAAGTTTCGGGCCGCCTCGACGCTGCACCAGAACACGGTGGAGCAGCTTGAGCGTGACGACAAATTTCCCGAGGTGTTCGAAACCATCATTCCCGAAGGCAACGATGTTGCGGCTTCGGCCGAGTTCGTTCGGCGGTCGACGCTGCGACAGAAGTACGGCTACCAGGGCCGCTTCAACGACTTCCACGCACTGACCAAGGAGTTCATCGAGATGGTGGAGGACAAACTGTGAGCGAGTCATCGACCGAGCAGACCGACACACCGGTCGAGCTGAACGTGACATCAGGCAATGCAGCACAGCCAGGCAGCCCTGCCCACGGACAAGAAGACGACTCGCTCGACGTCGCGATCGCGGGCCTTCGTCAGCGCGATCCCGAACTGGCCGCGACACTGACCCGCCTCTTCACCGCCGTGGCACTCGAAGCCAGCCGCGGCCCTCGTTTCGCCAACTCGCTGTCCAAGGCGCTTCGAGGTCCGGCCAGTCCGAGCAGTTCAGCGAGAACACGACGACCGCAGAACCGCCGAAACCCGGGCCCGTTCGATCCCTTCGTCTCATACGCCAACGGCGGAGAGATTCATCTGCGGACGTTGCTCGGCGCCCTCGACCTCGAGGCATTGCGTGACATTGTCGCCGAGCACGGCATGGACACCGATCGGCTGGCGATGAAATGGAAGGATCCAGACCGGGTGATCGAGCGCATCGTCGAGCGCGTCGTCGATCGATCTACGAAGGGGGCTGCCTTCCGGGACTGATCTCAATAAAACGCGGGCTCGAGCGGCCGCAGTACGGCGTTGGTCGCGTCGAGCTGGACCGGCAGGCCCAGCGGTACGGCGAGGTTGAGGTCCTCGTGGCCGATCGCGGCGCCGGTGACCATCGGGACCTGCAGCGGCTCCAGCCGCTCGCGCACCACGTCCGCGACCAGGCCGTCGTCGTCGGCCTCGCTGAAGTCGCCGATGACGAGCCCGGTGACGTGGTCGAACCAGCCCGCGCGGAGCAGCTGCGTGAGCAGGCGGTCGACTCGGTAGCCGTCCTCGCTGATGTCCTCGAGCAGGACGATGCCGTGCGGCTTCGACACGGTCGGCGAGCCGAGGCTCGACGCGAGCAGCGCCAGGTTGCCGCCGAGCAGCCGGCCTTCCGCCGTACCGGCGACGACCGTTTGTGCACCGCGCGGAGCCAGCAGGTCGACGACCTTCTCCGGCTCGAACAGCAGGTCCTTGAGCCGGTCACCGCCGGTCGCGAGCTGCTCGACGCCGGCCGCCATCGGGCCGTGCACCGTCACCAGCCCGCGCGCGTTGAGCGCCTCGTGCAGCGCGGTGATGTCGCTGAACCCGACGAACACCTTCTCCACCGCGGCCAGCGCGTCCAGGTCGAGGAGCGGCAGCATCCGCTGGACGCCGTACCCGCCACGCCCGCAGAACACCGCCGCGAACCGGTCGTCCAGCCAGGCGTTCGTGAAGTCCTCGGCGCGCTGGGCGTCGCTCCCCGCCAGGTACGGCAGCCGCTCGTCGCGCGCGAGCGCCGAGGGCATCACCTCGACCTCGAGCCCCCACTCCCGCAGCCTCTGGCTCCCAGCCTCCAGCCGCTCCGCCTTCAACGGCCCGGCCGGCGCCACCACAGCCACCCGGTCCCCGGCCTGCAGCCGCCGCGCTTTCCTCACGTCCGTCACACCCGGAACGCTATCCGCTGTCCACCCTCCGACCACACCCGGACGCCTCGACGGCCACGTGAAAAGCTGACGACATGGCTCTCGAGATTGCGTTGATCGACGTGGTGGCAGGACAGGAAGCGGACTTCGAGGCGGCGTACCGCGAGGCCCGGCGACAGCTGGAAGGCGCCGGCGCCCAGAGCATCCGAATGACCCGCGGCATCGAGACCCCGACCCGCTTCGTCCTCCTCGTCGAGTGGGAGTCCGTCGAGGCCCACGAAGCCTTCCGCGCCAGCGACGCCTTCGGCATCTGGCGAGGCCTGATCGGCCCCCACTTCGCCAACCCGCCGCACGTGGAGCACTTCACCGACGTCGAAGGCTGACGCGGATCTCCACCACCCACCAACGACCCCGACACACCGATGCACTCGGCGTGTCGGGGTCGTTTCAGTGGGTTGGACGGTGGTGCACGTCGCTACCAGTCGATGCGGATGCGTTGGATCTTCGTGGTGCCGTTGACGGTGACCGTGAGGTCTACCGTGCCGGGGCGGAGGGCGGTCAGGGTGCTGGTGGTTGGGTCGTAGGAGGCGGCGGCCCAGAAGGGGGCTGTGTTTGCCGGGCCTACGTGGAGGAAGGTTGAGCCGGTCCAGTCGGCTGAGACTGGGAAGGTGACCGGGACTCGGCGGGTGTCCTGGACGACGGTGGCTGTGGCTGTTGTGGACTGGCCTCGGCGGAGGGTGGTGGGGGCGGCCAGCTCCAGGGTGTCCACGTGGGGGCGGAGTTCCAGCTGGAACCAGCTGCGTTCCGGGGCCGACCAGTGGCGTACGCCGGCGTCAGCTGCGCGGGCGGTGGGGTCGATGCCGACCAGCGCCCAGCCGGTGAAGCCGCCGGCGTCGGGAGCGGCTGCTGGGCTCTTGCCGGAGTTGCCGGTCAGCGGGAGCAGGACGCCGTCGGTGCGGGTCGCCGCGAAGGTGCCCGCGTGGGCCGCCATGTACGCCGCGCCCTTGCCGGTCGTGGCGCGGAAGTCGGCGAGCCAGCGGACCAGGAGCTCGGCCTCCTTGCGGTCGCCGAGCTGCGAGTTCGCGGTCGGGGACGGGTCGTCGATCGGGTGGTGGGCCATCACGACGACGTTCCGGATCGCCTTGTTCCGCGCGGCGTCGTCGAGCTGACGCCGCAGGTCGAGGATCTGCGCGAACCCACCGGCGCGCAGCGAGCCGAGCGAGGAGTCGCGCAGCACGAACCGCGTGCCCTTGTGGTCGAACGTGCTGGTCGGCGCGCCGAACACCTTCGTCCACTCGGACAGGTCACCCGGGCCGTAGCTCTCGTGGTTGCCCGGCACGTAGTGCACCGGCACCTTCCCCGCGACCTCCTCGTCGATGATCCGCTTGGCCAGCGCGATGTCGTTCGCGAAACCGCGGTCGACGAAGTCGCCGTTGATCACCAGGAACTCCGGGCGCTGCGCGAGCGCCTCGCGGATCGTCCGCCGGGCCTGCTTGACGAAGTCCGACTCGGGATCGTCGGCGGTGAACTGCGCGTCCGACAGGACGGCGAACTTCCAGCGCTTCCCGTCGAGCTTGCCGTCGGCAACGACCATCGGGTCGACCACCTTGGCCGGCGGCTGCACGGTGACCGGCGGCGCACCGCGGACGGTCAGGTCGTCGACGACGATCCGCCCGGCGTACTGGCGGGTGGGGACGGTCTCGACGACGTAGATCCGCCAGAACTTCAGCGGCATCGTCAGCCCCGGCGGGATGTCGGCCTCGACGTACTTCCAGCCGGTCCAGTCGACGGTCGCCGCGAGGTTCAGCGTCTGCGCCGAGCCGCCGGCGCCGTCGTACGCGTTGGCCCGCAGCCAGGCGCCCTTGCCGTCGCCGTACACCCAGGCGCCGAGCTTCTGCGGCTGCCCGGGCAGGACCTGCTGCGGCGTCATCGACAGGTACGCCGCCCGCGTGGCGGTGCTGCCGGTGAGCGAGTAGTCGAGCGCGATGGCCTGACCGCCGTCGTGCCCCTCGGCCGCCGAGTGCGACGCGGTGGCGGCACCGGCCGGTACGGCGTTGGCCTGCCAGCGGGTCAGGTCGTCGACCTCGTCGACCACCTCGATGCTCAGACCGGCGGTGACGCTCAGCTGGGTGCTGAGGCTGCCGACGCGCGCCGTGACGACGGTGGAGACCGCGTCGGTGCCGAGCGCGTTCACCTCGAACCCATTGCCCTTGGCAACGACATTGACGAGGGTGCTGTCATAGGCAAGCTTGACGTCACGCGGCTCGACCCAGGTCGAGAAACCGTCGGCGTCGTACCCGGTGATGCTGAAGAAGCCCTTGCTGGTGGCGTTCGGCAGCGACACCTGCTTGCTCGACGGCGCGAGCCGGGTCGGCTCGCCGAGCACGGTCATCGGGAAGCGACCGTTGGCGTGGCCCTTCGCGGCGGTGATCACGACGTCGCCGCCGCGGCGGCCGGTGACGACGCCCTGGCTGGTGACCCGCGCGTTGCTGCCGGCCGACCAGTACGGCGTACCGGGGGCCGGCGCGTAGGTCTCGTCGTGGCCGCGGGCGGTGAGGACGCGGGTCAGGCCGGTGAGGACCTTCGCGCTGCGGGTGAGGTCGGCGTCGGCCGGCTCTTCCGCCGTACCGGTTGCTTCGACGCGGAAGCCCTTGAGCTGGCCGGATCCCTTGACCGGAAGGAGTCCGAGGCCGTTCGGGGTGAGGCGTTCGGAACCGTCGGAGGGCTTGTTGACGACCTCGGGGGCAGCCTCGCCGGGCGCTCGCTTGAGCATCGTGGAGGAGCCGCCGCCGTCGAGGTTGAGCACGTCGTCGGCGCCGAGGTCGAGCATCAGGCGGGCGAGCTCCTTCTCGGTCAGGCCGCGGGAGTCGACCATCCGGCCGTCGACGGTGAGCAGGATCATCCGGCGGCCGTCCTCGGAGAACCCGATCGCGGTGCGCGGGTGAAGGGCGGTGTCGTCGACGTCGAGGATCTGGCCGTCGCGGGCCAACTGGAGGTTGCCGCTCAGCGCGACCGCCGCGTCGGCGGCGTCGGCTCGCGGGCCGTACTTCACGTCGATGTGGTCGCCGGGCTCGAACGCCTGCAGGGCCGCGGCGCCGGACTCGCGGCCGATCAGGGCCTGCTCGTTGGCGGCGAGCGGGGTCGTCGCGGGGGTCGTGGCCGACGAGACGACCACGCCGTCGCGGAGGATGACCTCGCGGACGGTCGGGAGGCCGTCGACCGTGCGGGTGCGGGCGGCCTCGCCCCACTGCGGGGTGTAGAGGCCGATGCCGTTGGCGTTGACGGTCGGGGAGTTGAGGTTGGTCAGGTCGACCTTGCTGGCGTCGTCGTCGGTCGCGGAGCCTTCGAGGAAGACCTGGGCGATCCGGCCGAGGCCGTTCGCGCCGATCACGGCGGTCTCGTTGTGGCCGGCCGCGGGGCCGTTCACGAAGCGGCCGGGGCCGCCGTCGGCGTCGCGCTCGATGCCGACGCCGAGGGGTGCGCCGGTGTCGTTGATGTCGAAGAAGTCGCCGTTGACGCCGGCGATCGCCTGCTTGCGCTGGGCTTGCTGACTGAGGACCTCGCGGCCGGAGACCGTACCGGGGTTGAGGTAGTCGACGGTGACGCCCTTGCGGTCCAGGTCGGCGACGAGGATGTCGCCGCGCAGCCAGCCGCGGGCGTCGAGGCGGTCGAAGCTCGTGTAGTTGACGCCGGGGGCGACGGGGCTGTCGGTGCGGCGGGTGACGATGCCTTCGCCGGGCGGTGCGATGGCGATGTCAGGAATGTCGGAGGCGGCAGAGGATCCGTGCCGGGCTTCGACTGGTTGGTCAGGTGCGGCTGAGGCTGGTGGAAGAGCGGCGCTGAGGAGCAGGCCACCGGTGAGCAGACCGGTGGCGAGCGTACGTCGTACGGGAGCGGACACGGTGCCTCCTCGGGATGGGGCGTCCGAGTCGGCGTGGGCGTACGCCGATCGACGACCGGTGACAAACTAACGTCTCCGGTCGTCGATCGGAAGGTTTTATTCGCCGGTGGCGACTGGGCGGCCGTACGACGCCCAGGCGTGCATGCCGCCGTCGAGGTTGATCGCCTCGCGGCCCTCCGCGAGCAGGAACTGGGTGGCGACGCCGGAGCGGCCGCCGACCGCGCAGACGCAGATCACCTTCTGGCCGAGCGGGACCTCGCCGACCCGCTGCTGCAGCTGGCCGAGCGGGATGTGGGTGGCGCCCTCGATGTGGCCGCTGGTCCACTCGTCCGGTTCCCGTACGTCGAGCACGAAGGCCTCGGCCAGCATCGCGTCGTCCACGTCGGAGACGACGACGGCCGGAATCATCGGGTTCTGCGTCATGGGACGATCATTGCAGCCTTGCCGTGGGCCGCCACATCCGGAGCGCGGAATGCGATTGCCCAGCGGGTGGATCGCGCGTTGACAGTACGTCGCCCGGCGGCGGACAGTCGGACGAGCGAACGGGGAGGCACGGCTTGGCGTTGGTCGAAGGGATTCCGGGCGAGTTCGGCCCGCAACCGTGGGGTGAGGCGATCCTGCGGAACTGCGGCGTGCTGCTGCTCCGGATCACCCGCCGCCCGGCCGACCACGAGGTCCGGCTGCCCGGGCTCGCGACCACGCCGCGGCACGTCGTCGAGGAACAGTCCGGCAAGGCGCTGACCTGGCGGCGCGACGGCGACGACCTGGTCGTCCGGCTGCCCGGCGACGAACTGCCGGCGCGGTTGCCCGGCGACAACGAGACCAGCCCACCGCTCACGGTCATCAAGGTCGCGCTGCAGGGCAAGCTGCGGATCGTCCCGCCGGACACCACGACCGCCAACGCCGACGGCGTCTGGGACCTGACTCCGAGCGCGTTGTCGCGGCCGACGTTCCACCTGGTCGCGCGGCGTACGGCCGATGTCGGCGTGCGGCTGATCGGGCCGGCCGAGGCCGGGATGCGGCTGATCGAGGGCCTCGCTCCGGGCAGCCGGTACCAGGTGCGGGTCGCCGGACGCGCGTACGGCGTACCGGCGGCGGAGGCGGTCGGGCACGTGCTCGGGCCGTTTGCCGTCCGGGCCGGGCGGGTGGTGCGGCTGTCGGTTGCGGGGCTGGTCGTGACCCGCGCGCTGGTCGCGCCGGTCGGGACCGTGCTGGCGTCTGTGCACGCGCGGAGCGGGCGGCTCGAGGTCCAGGTGACGAACTTCGGGCGGACGGCGGTGCGCGGTTCGGTCGAGCTGCCGGTGCCGAGCGGGTGGGCGGGGAAGGCCGACGCCTGGGAGTTCGAGGACCTCGAACCAGGCGCGACCGTCGGGCGGCCGACGACGTTGCGGCGGACGAGCGCGGACGCGGAGCCGCTGGTGGTGCGGCTGGACGCCGGGCGGCGTTCGGCGTCGTTGCCCTGGTGAACGGTTCTGGTCAAAACCGGACAGGGCGTTGCGCGGCGGCGTACCGGTGATTTCTACTGTCGGTGATCGGTCACCTCCTGACAGTTACCGCCCCGAACGAGGAGTCACCGCCCATGACCCGACCTGTCCTGCGCCTGCTCGTAGCCGGCGCTCTGCTCACCAGTACGGCGGTTGCCACCGCCACCACCTCGACGGCGACCCCACCGGCCGCCACTACCGCCGTACAGGCTCCGGCCGTACCGCAGAAGGCCGGCGGGCTCGACGCCACCGGCTACTGGACCGCCGACAAGCTGAAGAACGCGATCCCGGCCGACCTGCCGGGAAGCCTCGAAACCCCTGCCCCGCAAGGGAAATCGAGCCAGGCCGGCGGCGTCGCGTCGCACCCGGTGGCGCCGAAGTCGAAGGTCGCGAACGATCCGGTGCCGAGCTCGGCGGGCAAGGTGTTCTTCAGCTACAACGGGCTGAACTACGTCTGCTCGGCGTCGACGATCAACAACAGCTACAAGAACCTGATCATCACCGCCGGCCACTGCGTGCACGGCGGAGCCGGTCAGGGCTGGCACAGCAACATCGTGTTCGCGCCGTCGTACTACAACGGCCAGTCCGGCGCCGGGCTGTGGAACTGGAGCCAGGCGCGCACGTTCAACTCGTGGATCAGCAGCAGCGACTTCAGCCACGACCAGGCGTTCGTCACGCTGCAGCAGCGCAACGGGCGCAACCTGATCGACGCCGTCGGCGGCAACGGGCTGGTCTGGGGCAACGGTCGCGCCCAGGCCGGGACCCGGATCTGGGGCTGGCCGGCCGAGCCGCCGTACAACGGTGAGGTGCCGTACTACTGCGACGGGACGACGTTCGCCTGGGGCAGCACCGACGCGGCGCTGAACTGCACGATGAACGGCGGCGCGAGCGGTGGGCCGTGGATGAAGGACCGGATCGACGCGAACCTCGGCTACGTGTTCGCGGTGACGTCACGCCGGACGACCAGCGGTACGCCGTACCTGCTGGCGACGCCCAACTCGGCGGACGTGAAAAGCATGTTCGACCAGATGACTACTTGAGCAGTTTGGACAGGCGGCGGTCGGCCAACGGCTTGCCGCCTGTCTGGCAGGTCGCGCAGTACTGCAGGGAGGAGTCGGCGAAGCTGACCTCGCGGACGATGTCACCGCAGACCGGGCACTTCTCGCCCTTGCGGCCGTGCACGCGCATCCCGCTGCGCTTCTCGGACTTGAGGTCCTGCGCGGCCAGGCCCTTCGAGCGCTCGACCGCGTCCCACAGCGTCTCACGCATCGCCGTGTAGAGGACCTGCAGCTCGTCGTCGGTCAGGTTCGACGCCGGTTTGAACGGGCTCATCTTCGCGACGTGCAGGATCTCGTCGGAGTAGGCGTTGCCGATGCCGGCGATCACCGACTGGTTGCGCAGCACGCCCTTGAGCTGGACCCGGCCGGCGTCGCGCATGATCTCGGCGAAACCCTCCGCCGACAGCGTGAACGGGTCGGGGCCGAGCTTCGCGATCCCCGGGACCTCGGTGATGTCGCGGACGACGTACACCGCGAGCTTCTTCTGCGTCCCGGCCTCGGTCAGGTCGAAACCGGACTCGTCGTCCAGGATCAGCCGGAGCGCGATCGGGCCCTTGCCCGGCCGGACCAGACCGGTCGACTGCTGCTCGCGCCAGCGCAACCAGCCGGCCCGGGCCAGGTGGATCACCAGGTGCACGCCGGAGGCCTCGATGTCGAGGAACTTGCCGTGCCGGCTGACGTCGTCGATCAGCAGCCCGGTGAGGGCGGAGATCGGCGGGTCGTAGGTCTTCAGCGCGCTGATCGCGGTGATGTCGGCACGCACGATCGCCCGTCCGACGGCTCGTTCCCGCAGGAACCCCGCCAGCGATTCGACTTCCGGCAACTCGGGCACCTGCCCAGTGTGCCGTACGGCGCCGACAGATCCCACGGGTTCACCCGGGGACGGCTCCGGTGGATCACCTATGGGTTGCGGTTGATCGAGCCGCTACCTTCGAGGGAAGCAGAGAAGGAGGCCCCCGATGGGTTTCGTGAAGTCACTGGTCAAGGGCGCCGTGGTCGCCAAGCTGGTGCAGGTCGCGCAGCGCGAGCTGAGCAAGCCGGAGAACCAGCGCAAGGCCAAGGAGATGTTCCAGAAGGTCCAGCAGCGGCGTACCGCGCGCTGACCCCGACGACTCCGCCCGGCCCGGCGAGCAGGGAAGACCCTCGCCGGGTCCGAGGTGCGCCCGTCAGCGTTTGACGGCCTGCAGCGTGTAGGTGCAGGGCAGGCGCTCCGGCCGGTCGGTCAGGCGCCACTCGTCGAAGTCGGGGTCCTTGGTCATCTTGCCCGGCAGCGGCACCCACGGCGCGCTGTCGTGCTCCTCGAACGCCGTCAGCTGCAGGCCGTGCTCGATCAGCACGGTGATGATCTCGCCGAGGCCGTGGTTCCACTCGTGGGTCACGTTGTGCTGGAACTCGGTGTCGGTCTCGACGTACGTCCCGCCCTCGTCGAAGACCATCGGCTCCTGGGTCTCGAAGTACGGGTAGTTCACGGCCAGGTCCTCGGTCGCGTCGTCGAGCGACCAGAGCATCGGGTGGCCCTCGCGGATGAACAGCCGGCCGCCCGGCTTCAGCAGGCCGCTGACCGTCGCGGCCCACTTGTCGATGCTGGGCAGCCAGCCGAGCGCGCCGATCCCGGTGAAGACCAGGTCGTACGCCGCCGCGCCGAGCACCTCGACCGCGTCGTACACGTCGGCCTGGTGGAAGTCGACCTCCAGCCCGAGCCCGTCGGCGAACGACTGCGCCTGCGCGACCGCCGGGCCGGAGAAGTCCAGCCCGCTCATCCGCGCCCCGAGCCGGGCGAGTGAGACCGTGTCGGTCCCGATGTGGCACTGCAGGTGCACTCCGCGCAGCCCGGCGATGTCCCCGAGCCGTGGCAGGTCGAATCTGACCACATCAGAGATGAACTCCGGGTCCGCCTGGAACTCCGCCAGCTTGTACCCCGGCGAGGCCGCGTGCGCCGCGACCCGCTCGTCCCAGTTCTCCCGGTTCACCACGCGGTAGTCGTCCATGCCGAGACTGTCGCACAGCAACCGGCGGGTCCGCCCGGGGTTTTACCCCCTAGGCGCCACCTGATCCCCCAGGTTTTGGGGCCGCCCGCTCTGGACTGAGGAGGGAGGGAGCGCAGCGACCGACCGACGAGGGAAGAGCGGGCGAAAAAGCCCCAAAACCCGCGGCGACGAAGTCGACGCCAAAAACACAGCGACTAGCGGATCCCGCCCCCGGTTTCAGGCCGCGTGGCGACCGTGGGTGTGCAGCCGGGCGCGGCGGATGTGGACGACCGCGCCGGGGGTGGTGGCGGGCTTGTGGGTGAAGGGCTTGGCGCTGCCGCCGAGGGCGAGCAGGTCGAGCTTGGTCCGGGCCAGGTCGCGGTCGCTGCTCGGGCCGGCCGGGAGGCCGGTGGAGTGGCGGCGGTTGCTCAGTTCGAGCGCGGCGACGATGGCGAGCGTGAGGACTGCGAGAGCTACGATTCCGGTCATGGCAGTAATCATTCTACCGTCCAGATCCAGCCACAATTGGCACTACTGACCCCCTTCATCAAATTTCTGCCATACTGGCTCGCATGTTGCGCAAGATCGCCGTGGTGCTGATGGAGGACGTCGCGGTCTTCGAGTTCGGGGTGCTCTCGGAGGTGTTCGGGATCGACCGGACCGACGACGGGGTTCCCGCGTTCGACTTCAAGGTCTGCTCGACCCGCCCGGGTGAGCCGCTGCGGACCAGCAGCCACTCGGCCGTGATCGCGCCGTACGGGCTGGACGAGCTGGAGGACGCCGACCTGGTCGCACTGCCCGCCACCACCTGGCGCGAGTCGTACGACGAACGCATCCTGACCGCCCTGCGCAAGGCCGAGGCCCGCGGCGCGATCCTGCTGACCGTCTGCTCGGGCGCGTTCGTGCTCGGCGCGGCCGGGCTGCTCGACGGGCGCAACTGCGCCACCCACTGGCGCTACGCCGAGCTCTTCCGCGAGCGCTACCCACGCGCCCAGCTCGACTCCGACGTCCTGTTCGTCGACGACGGCAACATCATCACCAGCGCCGGTACGGCGGCCGGCATCGACGCCTGCCTGCACCTGGTCCGCCGCGAGCTCGGCAGCGCGGTCGCGACCCGGATCGCCCGCCGGATGGTCGTTCCGCCGCAGCGCGACGGCGGCCAGCGCCAGTACGTCGAGCTGCCGGTCCCGGAGTCGTCGGGCGACAGCCTGCAGCCGGTGCTGGACTGGATGGTCGCCAACCTGACGGTCGAGCACACCGTGCCCGACCTGGCCCGCCGCGCGCAGATGTCGGAGCGCACGTTCGCCCGCCGCTTCGTCGCCGAGACCGGGACGACGCCGCTGAAGTGGGTCACCACGCAGCGCGTGCTGCACGCGCGAACCCTGCTGGAGCAGACCTCGCTCGGGATCGAGCAGATCGCGGCCGAGGCCGGCTTCGGGACGGCGGCGCTGCTGCGGCACCACTTCCGCCGGGTGGTCGGCGTACCGCCGCAGAACTACCGGCGTACCTTCCAGACCGCCTGACGAAACCTGGCGTGACCCTTCGCACACAAGTTGCGATCGGCCGTCGCGGTCTGCCTAGGATCGACGGGCACTCCAGGGGGAGTCGGTCGAGATGTCTGTGAGTTGTCGCAATTGGAACCGCCCGCTCGCCAGGTGGCACCGTCACGCCGCCTGAGCTGGGACGTCGTCCGCGTCGTCGCAGTTGCCGCTGTCGTTCTCAATCACGCCGCGTTCGAAGGCCCGGTGCTGCACCCGGAGCTCGGTGAGCCGCTCGGGCGGCACCCGTTCCAGGTCGGCGCGAGCATCCTGCTGGTGATCAGCGCGTACTTCGTCTGCGTGACCGTCCGCAAGGGCTCGACGCTGCGCTGGTTGTGGAAACGGATCTGTCGCGTGCTGCCGCCGTACCTGGCGGCTGTGCTGGCGACGTACACGTTGCTGGTGCTGTTCGGCCCGGACAACTGGATCCTGCCCACGCCACGCGACCTGTGGGGCAACCTGACGCTGATCGCATCGCTGGACCCGACCGTGCGGCTGATCGACGGCTCGTACTGGACGCTGCCGCTGCAGCTGCTGGCGTTCGCCGCGGCTGCGCTGCTGTGGCCGCGCGGGATCGGAGCGCCGTCGCGGATCACGGTGCTGCTGTGGGTGATGGTGGTCGCGCCGGTGATCCTGCAGTGGAACGACCGGATCCTGCACAGCCCGCTGGTCGTGCAGCAGGTGTGGAACGGTTTCGGCTTCCACCGCCTGCAGCTGTTCGCGATCGGCGTCGCGATCTGGTTGTGGGCGCAGCGCCGGATGGGCGCCGTGCAGCTCGGTGCGCTCCTGGTGGCGACGGTCTACGCGCAGTACGTGCACACGGCGGATCTGCCGTCCTCGTTGGGGATCGGGGCCTTCCTGGTCCTGGTCGCCTTCGCCGCGCGGGGACCGGACTGGACGGTCTTCACTCGCGTACGGCGACCGGTGCAGTTCCTGGCCCGGATCTCGTTCGGCCTCTACCTGCTCAACCAGGAGGTCGGCTACCTGATCGCCTACCACCTGATGACGCTCGGCCTCGGTCGGCCGCTGCAGGTCGCCGGATCGATCGCCGGCGTCGTCGTCCTGGCCTGGCTGCTCACCAAGTACGTCGAGGAGCCGGCCTTCCGCGTGCTGAAGGGGACTCGCCTGGGACGAGCCCCCTTCGGGGTCAGACCGAGCGCTGGTACGTACGGAAGGCCCGGGTAGACAGGTACGCGACGAGCAGCGTGAACGCCAGCAGGCACAGGCCGTGCCGGCCCGCCGACGCCCAGTCCGGGTCGGCCGACAACGCCTCGCGGGCGGCGACCGTGGCCCAGTCGACCGGGTTGAACCGGGCCGCGACCTCGACCCAGTGCGGGGCGAGCTTCGGGTCGATCATGATCGACGACAGGAACGTCAGCGGCAGCGAGACGAACTGCGAGATTCCGATCAGCGCCTCCTGCTGCCGGGTGAGCAGCGCGACCGCGTTGGACAGCGAGCCGAACGCCGTACCGATCAGCACCGAGGCCGCGACGGTGACCAGGAAGCCGACCACGCCGCCGTCGTACCGGGCGCCGGCTGCCAGGCCGATGCCGAACACGAGCAGCGCCTGGATCGCTGTGGAGGTGGCGTTGCTGAGCAGCTGACCGGCCATCAGCGCGCCGCGGCGGACCGGGGAGGCGAGCATCCGGTCCATCACCCCGCGCTCCATGTCGGTGATGAACGTGGTGCCGTTCCAGCCGCTCGACATCAGCGCGGTCATCATCACGATGCCCGGCGTGAGGAAGGCGATGTACGACGTGTCGCCGAAGCCTGGCAGCCGGACGATGCCCTGGAACAGCTGCCCGAACAGCAGCAGCCAGATCGCCGGCTGCACCAGCGTGAACGCGATCAGGGCCGGCGAGCGGAACTGCGCGCGCAGCCAGCGGGAGGTGATGAACCCGGTGTGGGCGAGAACGGTGCTCATCACGCCACCTGCTCTTCCGCGGCCTGGAACGAGCGGCCGGTGTAGCTGAGGTACACGTCGTCGAGCGACGGCCGGGAGACCGTCACCGCGCCGACCGGGATCGCCTTCTCCTCAAGTGCTCCCAGCACGGCTGGTACGGCGGTCGCGCCGCGATCGACGCGAGCGCGCAGAGCGTTGCCCTCGACAACGATCTCGCCGATGCCGGGCAGGCCGGCCAGCAGCGCGCGGACCGAACCGTCGACGTCGGCCTCGACCAGCTCGACCTGCACGGTGTCGCCGCGGAGCTCCGCCTTCAGGCCCTCCGGCGTACCTTCGGCGACGACCTTGCCGTGGTCGACGATCGCCAGCTGGTCCGCGAGCCGGTCGGCCTCCTCCAGGTAGTGCGTGGTGAGCAGCACCGTCAGGCCTTCGTCGCCGGCCAGCAGCCGGACCTCGGCCCACAGATCGGCGCGCGCCTCCGGGTCGAGGCCGGTGGTCGGCTCGTCGAGGAACAGCACCTTCGGCCGGTGCACCAGCCCGAGCGCGACGTCGAGGCGGCGCTGCTGACCGCCGGAGTACGTCTTGACCTGGCGGGTGGCCTGCTCGGTGAGGCTGAAGCGTTCCAGCAGCTCCTGCGCTCTGCTGGTCGCGGTGGAGCGTGAGAGGCCGTGGATGCGGCCGCTGAGCACCAGGTTCTCCAGGCCGGTGGCCATCGGGTCCGAGCTCGGCTTCTGCGGGACGTAGCCGATCACGTGCCGGACCTGGTCCTGCTCGCGGTTGACGTCGTACCCGGCGACCAGCGCCGTCCCGGAGTCGGCCCGGGACAGCGTGGTGAGGATCTTGACGGTGGTGGACTTGCCGGCGCCGTTCGGTCCGAGCAGACCGAGCACGACGCCTTCCGGCACGCTGAACGTGAGACCGTCGAGGGCCCGGACACCCGGCGCCCGACGGGCTCCCGGGTAGGTCTTGACCAGGTCGACGGCCGTCAGGGCATGACTGACCATTGCTACGGCTCCTTCATGGGGTGTGGGAGCCGGCCCGTCTATCCTGATGGTGCGCCTTGGGTCATCAGGTCCTTCGGGACCGGCTCAGGGAACTGACGGCCCTCGGTCCAGGTGTTGCCGCACCTGACGCCGGGGGCCGTTTCTCAGCGGGCTTCCGGTGGGACCTCCCGCAACCAGGCGAAGTCGACACCGAAGTACTTGACCGGGTCGCGCAGCAGATCGGCCGGCTGGACGCCGAGCTCGGCGACCAGTTCGTGCGTACGCCGCCAGAACTCGGTGCCCGCCAGGTCGTCGGTGCGGATCCGCTCCGCCAGCCGGCGGGCGTAGGTGACCTCGGTGCGCAGCAGCGCGACCCGGAAGTCGGACTCGATCCAGAAGATCTCCGGGAACTGCTGCGAGCGCATCTGGTCGTGCATGCCCTTGAGCTTCGCGATCTCCTGCTCCAGGACGCCGGCCCGCTGCTCGAGCAGCTCGGCGACCCGGTCCGGCGCGAAGGCCGGCAGGTAGGCGAGACCGGCCTCGAGCTGGCTGAAGTCCTTCTCCGGCGTACCGAGCAGCTCGGCGAGCCAGTCGTCGAACTCGGCCCGGCCTTGCGCGGTGATCGCGTAGATCGTTCGCTCGGGCCGGTTGCCCTCACGCACGGTCTCGACGGCCTCGATGAACCCGGCCTTCTCCAGCGCCGTCACCACGGAGTACAGCGATCCGTAGTTGAGCTTGATGCTGCCGTCCTTGCCGCGGGACCTGAGCATGGTCGAGATCTCGTACGGGTGCATCGGCCGCTCGCCGAGGCTGCCGAGCACGGCGAACGCCAGCGGGTTGCTCACCTTGCGCCGGGCCATCGTCCCTCCTCGATCTCGATTACTCGAAATCGAGTATTCGCTCGCGGGTACCCGATGTCAAGTGATCGAGCACTCCGCCGTACGGCGACAGGACTCGGCGCGGTACAGGCCCGCCTCGACCACGACCTCGCCCGCGCTGCCGACGCCGACCGACAGCTCGGCGAGTGATCCTGCGGACCAGTCGGCCGGTACGGCGAACTGGATCTTGGTCGCACAGCGCACTGGACGCGGTGTGACGGCCGGGTTCTTCGCACTCTGTAGCGCGACGACGACCTGCGCGGAGGTGTGAGTGCAACGGGCCAGCAACCAGATCGCGTCGCGGGGCTGCGCCTGACCGATCGCCTGCTGCCGCCACTGGGTCAGGACGGGCGTGGCCGGCAGGTCGATCGTCAGCGAGGTCTGCCCGACGAGGTACTTGCCGCCGGTCTTGGGAACCATCGCCGAGGCCTGGGCGCCGCCTCCGCCTTGCAGGCTGGTGGCGATGGGGGTGCGCGGCGACGGCTCGCTGCCGGCGCGGTGGGTACCGAGCCACGCCGCCGAGGTGACGGCGAGGACCAGCGCGCAGGTGGTCGCGGTTGCCCGGCGACGGGCGAGACTGCCCACGCGCCGCTGGACCGCGGGGAGCGGGTCGCCGTACCCGCTGACCGGCTCGACGGCCTGCTGCAGACGCCGGCGCAGCTCCTCGGGGTTCATCGCCAGGTCTCCTTGCTCAGCGCGGGATCGTCCCGCAGCTTCGCCAGCGCACGACTCGACTGGCTCTTCACGGTGCCGGTGCTGCAGCCGAGGATCCGCGCGGTCTCCACCTCGGACAGGTCCTCCAGGTAGCGCAGCACGATCACCGCGCACATCCTGCGCGGCAGCCGGCTCAACGCGTCGAGCAGCACGGCGTTCTCGTGCAGCACGTCGTACCCGCCGTCGGCGACGTCGTACGGGACGGCGTCGGTCGGTATCTCCAGTCGGCTCCGCTTGCGCCGCCACCAGGCGCGGTGGGTGTTCACCAGCGAGCGGCGTACGTAGTAGTGCGGGTTCGCGGCCTTGATCTTCGACCAGGACAACCAGCAGCGCGCCAACGTCGTCTGCAGGAGATCCTCGGCGAGGCCGCGATCCTGGGTCAGCAGGTAGGACATCCGCAAGAGGCCGTCGTACCGCTCGGCGACGTACGCACTGAACTCGGCCGCCGCGTCGTCCTCCCGCCGTACGGACGACGCGCCGACCCACACGCCCGGCTCCGAGAACGTCTCCCCCTGCATGCCTTCATAGAGTCCGCGGGCCGCCGGGAGGTTGCCTGCGGGAGCTGAGCAGTCAGACCTTCAGCTCGGCGGCGTACCAGGGCTTGATGGTTTCGTCGATGATGGCGAGGCGTTCGTCGAACGGGAGGAAGGCGGACTTCATCGCGTTGATGGCGAACCAGCGGAAGTCGGCCAGGCCGTAGTCGAAGGCTTCGGCCAGCAGGGCGAGCTCGCGGGACATCGACGTGCCGCTCATCAGGCGGTTGTCGGTGTTGACGGTGACGCGGAAGCGGAGCTTGGTGAGCAGGCCGATCGGGTGCTCGGCGATCGAGGTCGCGGCGCCGGTCTGCAGGTTGCTGCTCGGGCACATCTCGAGCGGGATCCGGCGGTCGCGGACGTACGCCGCCAGCCGGCCCAGCTCGACGCTGCCGTCCGCGTTCTCGGTGACGTCGTCGATGATCCGGACGCCGTGGCCGAGGCGGTCGGCGCCGCACCACTGGATCGCCTGCCAGATCGACGGCAGCCCGAACGCCTCGCCGGCGTGAATGGTGAAGTGCGCGTTCTCGCGCTGCAGGTACTCGAACGCGTCCAGGTGCCGGGTGGGCGGGTAGCCCGCCTCCGCGCCGGCGATGTCGAAGCCGACCACGCCCGCGTCGCGGTAGGCGACGGCCAGCTCGGCGATCTCCATCGAGCGCGCCTGGTGCCGCATCGCGGTCAGCAGCTGGCGGGCCACGATCGGGCGCTCGGCGTTCGCCATCCCGTGCTCGAAACCGACCCGGACCGCGTCGACGACCTGCTCCAACGACAGCCCTGCGGTCAGGTGCTGCTCGGGCGCGTAGCGGATCTCGGCGTACACGACGCCGTCGGCCGCCAGGTCCTGCACGCACTCGCTCGCCACCCGGGTGATCGCCTCGGCGTTCTGCATCACCGCGACGGTGTGGTCGAAGGTCTCCAGGTAGCGCTCCAGCGAGCCGGAGTCGGCCGACTCGACGAACCACTCGCCGAGCTCACCGGCGTCGGTGCGCGGCAGCTGGTGCCCGATCTCCTGGGCCAGCTCGACGATCGTCGCGGGTCGCAGCCCGCCGTCCAGGTGATCGTGCAGCAGCACCTTCGGCGCCGCGGTCAACTGCTCGGGAGTGATCATCGGCCCATCTTGGCATCCTTGGTGATCCGGAAGACCGGTACGCCGGGCGCGACCGCCAGCAGCGTCTCCAGCGAGGAGTTCTTGTCCACGTCGCCCTCGAAGAACGCGCCGACCTCCCAGGCCCACTTCTTCAGGTAGAGCCGCAGCACCTCGGGCTTGTCGGCGTCGGCCAGCTCGACCGCGTCGTACACCTCGGTCCTGCGGCCGATCCGGAGACGGGCCTCGGGGTTGGCCCGCAGGTTCTTGACCCACTGGACGTGACCGCGCGGCGCGACCAGGTACGGCTGGCCGTCCAGCGTCATCAGGTTGACCGGGGTGCTGCGCCACTCGCCGGACTTGCGGCCCTTGACCGACAGGACCCGGCTGCCCATCAGGCTGATCCCGGCCTTGGTCAGCGCGGCGACGATCCTGTTGAAGACCAGCATGCTGCCGTGGCCGGCGGTGATCACGCGCTTGCTGTCGTACGTCTGCTTCATGGCGGTCTGGCCTTCCTCAGTTTTCGAGAGCGGTGCTCTCTGTTGTGACCAGTGAACACGCTTGTCGTTCCCGAGTCAAGAGCAGTGCTCTCGCTTTGGTGCGGTGATCATGGCAAACTGCGTGTCATGAACGCCGGACGAACAGCCAGGGACCGGGCCCGCGCCGAGCTGACCCAGGAGATCAAGGACGCCGCCCGCCGCCAGCTCGCCACCGACGGCGCGGAACGGCTCTCGCTGCGCGCGGTCTCCCGCGAGCTGGGGATGGTCTCGTCCGCGCTCTACCGGTACTTCCCGAGCCGCGACGACCTGCTGACCGCGCTGATCATCGACGCGTACGACGCGCTCGGCGCGGCGGTGGAGAAGGCCGCGCTTGTGGAGGATCCGCTGGATGCATGGCTCGCGGCTTGCCGGGCGGTGCGGGCCTGGGCGCGGGCGCATCCGCACGAGTACGCGCTGATCTACGGCTCACCCGTGCCGGGGTACAGCGCGCCGCAGACGACGGTCCAGCCTGCTTCGCGGGTCGCGTACGCGCTGCTCGGGGTGCTGCAGCGTGCGGCGGACGGGGGCGTACTGGTGGTGCCTGCTGATGCCGCCGAGCCGTCCGGCGTACTGGCTGAGCAGATCGGGGTGCTGGAGGCGGCGGCGCCCGGCGTACCGCGGGCCGTGCTGCTGCGGACCGGGATGATCTGGGCGCAGATCTTCGGACTGGTCAGCTTCGAGCTGTTCGGCCAGTACGTCGGCTCGTTCGACCCCGCGGACGCGCTGTTCGAGGCCGCGATCGCGGAGCACGCGCGCTTTCTTGGGTTAGGCGAAGGCGTCGGGGAGAGGTAGGTCGAGGGCGCGCTGGACGCGGCGGACGTACTGCTCGCGCGGGATCTCGGTCGCGCCGAGCGTCGCGAGGTGGTCGGTGACCCACTGGATGTCGAGCACGCGGTCGGCGGCGTACTTGTCGTCGAGCAGCTCGACCAGCCCGGCGACGGCGGCCTTCGAGCCGTCGGTCTTGTGGTGGAACATCGACTCGCCCGCGAACAGGCCGCCGATCGCCACGCCGTACAGGCCGCCGGCCAGCTCGTCGCCGTCCCAGGCCTCGACCGAGTGCACCCAGCCCATCCGGTGCAGCCGCGTGTACGACGCGATGATGTCCGCGTCGATCCACGACCCCGGGCGGCGCGGGTCGGCACACGCGCGGATCACCTGGTCGAACGCGGTGTTCACCCTGATCTCGAAGCGCTGCCTCGCGCGTCTGAGCGAGCGCGACGGGCTGAAGCCGGCGACCTCGATCACGCCGCGCTCGAGCGGCGACCACCACAGCAACGGCCCGTGGCTGTCCGGCATCGGGAACAACCCCCGCCGGTACGCCGCCAGCACGGTCCCCGGCTCGAGATCCGCTCCGGCCGCGACCACGTCCCCGCTCCCGGCCACTGCGACCGGCGGGAACTCCCAGACGGAGACAGGCGGTTCGACAGGCACCCCACCATCCTCGCGCACGCTCGGTGGCGAGCCTCTGCGCGGGTAGATTCCTGCCGGTGATCGACCTGGGAACCGTCGCTTGGCCTCCGCTACCGATCAGCACCGAACGCCTTGTGCTCCGCGCGTCCGAGGCGCGCGACCGGGCGGCGTTCGTCGAACTGCTGGTCTCGCCGGAGGTGAACACGTATCTCGGTGGGGCCCGTGTGCGCGCCGACGTCGAGCGAGAGATGCCGGAGATCCCTGGGCAGTACCCGGGCGGCTTCGTGGTCGAGCGGGACGGCGCGATGATCGGCCAGGTGCAGCTGCGCCGGGCCGCGGACGACCACCGCCCGGCGGCCCGAGGGAAGGCCGACCTCGGGTATCTGTTCCTGCCGACCGCTTGGGGTCAGGGCTACGCGTTCGAGGCCTGCGCGGCGGCGCTCGGCTGGTTCGACGCTGCGTTTCCCGGTGAGCCTGTGGTGCTGGCCACGCAGACCGCCAACCTGGGGTCGATGCGGCTGGCGGCGAAGCTGGGTTTCGTGGAGGTTGAACGTTTCCACGCCTGGGACGCCGAGCAGTGGCTGGGTGAACGCCGGGAGGCCAGGGCGCGGTCCGGGTTGTTCCCGAGTGGCGTGCGCCGGAGCGGCACGTAGTCTTGAAGGTGCGTCGCCCGCGGAGGCCGGGTGGGCGGTTCCGACCGAAGCCTCGAGGAGAACCGTGGCCGGAGTAGCAAGGTTCGTCGCCAGCAGTCTCGCGCCCGCCGCTCAGCGGTTCGCGCCGCAGGCCGCGGCCGGGATCCTCCGGCAGGTGCTGGAGATCGCGATCGACGGGTACCAGCGGTTCCCGGGTGCGGAGAAGATCGCGGAGACCAAGCTGGCCCGCTCGGGTGACGACGTCACCGTCGCGATCGAGGCTGTGATCGACCAGCACATCCGGCTGGCCGGCGTGCAGGGTTTCCTGACCAGCATCGGCGGGCTGGTCACGCTTCCGGTCGCCCTGCCGGCGAACCTGACCGGCCTGGCGATCGTGCAGGCGCGGATGGTCGCGGCGATCGCACACCTGCGCGGGTACGACCTCGGCGACCCGCGGGTGCGGACGGCGGTGATCACCTGCCTGCTCGGCGAGGACGGCGTCACCGACCGGCTGAAGAAGGCGAACCTGCCGACCTCGCCGCTCGGCATCGCGACCGCGCCGGTCTTCGACCCGGAGCTGGACCGGCAGGTCTCCGGCGAGGTCGTCGGCGAGCTGATCGCGCGGATCAGCGGCAAGCGGATGGCGATCACGGTGACCCGGCGGGTGCCGCTGCTCGGCGGCGTCGTCGGCGGCGGGGTCGACGGCTGGTCGACGTACCGGATCGGTCAGTACGCCGACAAGAGCCTGGTCCGCCGGATCCCGCGCCCGATCGAACCGTGATCGCGCCGTACTGGGGGACGATGCTGGACTGTCCGGATCCGGTCGCGCTGGCGGCGTTCTACCAGCGGGTCTGTGGCGGATCGCTCGCGGTGGTGACGGAGACGTTCGCCGAGCTGCGATTGGATGCGTTCAGCCTGGGGTTTCAGCGCGATCTCAACTACCGCGCGCCGACGTGGCCGGAGCCGCGGGTGCCGCAGCAGGCGCATCTCGACTTCAAGACCGCAGATCTGGATGCGGCTGAGGTCGAGGTGCTGGCGGCTGGTGCGACGAAGAGTGTGCTGCAGCCGTCGCCGGAGGTTTTCCGGGTGTACCTCGACCCGGCCGGGCATCCGTTCTGCCTGAGTACGTGGGGGACGCCGGTGGGGCCGCCGGAATCCCGGTGAAACTGTCGGCGGTCGGTGCGACGATCTGGTGGTGAACGATCGCCGGGCCGAGCTCGCGGAGTTCCTGAAGGCGCGGCGCGCCCAGGTGAGCCCCGCTGCCGTCGGCCTGCCCGCGGGCGGCCGCCGCCGTACGCCGGGACTGCGACGCGAGGAGCTCGCCCAGCTGGCCGGCGTCGGCGTCACTTGGTACACCTGGCTCGAGCAGGGCCGCCCGATCAACGTCAGCGGCCAGGTCCTCGACGCGGTCGCGACAACGCTCGGCCTGAGCGACATCGAACGCGAACACCTGTACCGGCTGGCCGAAGCCACCCCCGCGCGCCCGCGCACGACGGCCTGCGCGAACGAGCTGGTGATGGCCGAGATCGTCACCGCCCTCGACCCGCTGCCCGCCGTCATCACCAACCGCCGCTTCGACATCCTGCGCACGAACGACGCCTTCGCCGACCTCTTCCACGACTGGCACACGCTGCCGTGCGTCCACAAAAACCTGCTCTGGTGCATCGTCACCGAGCCACTCGCGCGACAGCGCTTGCTGAACTACGACACCGAGGTCCCGTACCTGGTCGGCCGCTTGCGCTCGTCGTACGGCGAACACGTCGGTGACCCGGAGTGGGAGACGGACCTGGCGCGGCTGTGCGCGGTGAGCCCGGAGTTCGCCGAGCTGTGGTCACGGCACGAGGTCGCCGAGTGCGCACCGCGGCCGCGGCACGTGGTGCATCCACTGGCGGGTGAGCTGCACTTCACCGTCACCGAGCTGGCGGTGCCGGCGCATCCGGACCTGGTGATGTTCGTGGAGACGCCCGCCGACGAACGCACCCGGCAGCAGCTACCGATGACTCGGCTGGTGCACGCTGCCGGGTGACTTCAGCCCGCGAGCGCCTGGACCACTCGGCTGGCGGCCGGCTTGCCGAGCTGCTTCGACATCCACACGCTGGTGGCGACGAGGGCTTCGAGGTCCACGCCGGTGTGGATGCCGAGGCCGTCGAGTTGCCAGACGAGGTCTTCGGTGGCGAGGTTGCCGGTGGCGGACTCGGCGTACGGGCAGCCGCCGAGGCCGCCGGCTGAGCTGTCGACGGTGGTGACGCCGGCGCGCAGCGCGGTCAGGGTGTTGGCGAGGGCCTGGCCGTAGGTGTCGTGGAAGTGGACGGCGAGCTGATCGGCTCCGACGCCCGCGTGCTCCAGGCCGGTGATCAGGTCGATGACCTGGCCGGGGGTGGCGACGCCGATCGTGTCGCCGAGGGAGAGTTCGTGGCAGCCGAGGTCGGCGAGGCGCTTGGTGACCTCGACGACCTGCGCGGTCGGGACGTCGCCCTCCCAGGGGTCGCCGTAGCACATCGAGACGTAGCCGCGGACCTGGAGACCGGCCGCGAGCGCGCGCTCGACGGTCGGGGTGAACATCGCGAACTGGTCGGCGAGGGTCGAGTTCAGGTTCTTCTGGGCGAACGTCTCGGTGGCGCTGGCGAAGATCGCGATCTCGCGGACGCCGGCCTCGAGCGCGCGGTCCAGGCCGCGTTCGTTCGGGACCAGCACCGGAGCCCGTACGCCGTCCGGCAGGTCGACCAGCTTCAGCAGGTCGGCCGCGTCGGCCAGCTGCGGGACCCACTTGGGGTGCACGAAACTCGTCGTCTCGATCGTGTTCAGGCCCGCGGCGGCCAGCCGGTGGATGAACTCGGCCTTCACCGCGACGTCGACGATCGCGTCCTCGTTCTGCAGCCCGTCCCGCGGCCCGACCTCGTAGATCGTCACCTGCTCGGGCAGCCCGTCGAGGGTCGCTCGCTGCGGCTTGCGCACTGTCGTCTCCATCCTGCTTCCGCGGTACGGCGGAGGCTGCTCGGCTTCCGCCGGGTGGGGGCGGAGGCTTGCTTGGCTTCCGCCGGGTGAGGCGGGAGCTTGCTCGGCTTCCGCCGATTGCGGCGGGAGCTTGCTCGGCTTCCGCCGGGTGGGGCGGAGGCTTGCTCGGCTTCCGTCGGTTGCGGCGGGAGCTCGGCTCGCGGCGGTCGGACTGTCGTCCTGCCGCTGCGGGCCTGTGTCCTGGACTTCGCCGGTGGGCGGGTCCCTGATCCTTGCTCCGGGCTCTGGACCGTCCTGCTCCAGAATGGCTCGTGATGACAACTCTGGCCGACATTCTGCGCGGGATCGAGCACGGCGTCTTCCCCGACCCTGACCTGACCACGTCCGTGGTCCCGGCGCCCTCGCCGCGGGACACGTGTGTGATCGGGTTGACCGGGCATTTGGTGGTTGCGGCCGACGTACCGGTGGAGTGGGTTGCCTCGCACCTGGATCTGACCGATCTGGCTGCGCCGCTCAACCCGCCTTTCCTGCATGCGCTCGAGCTGTTCACTGGGCGCGAGGTCAATGGGATCGATGCGATGTTGCTAGCGCCTGCATTGGTTGATGAGGCTGAGCGGGCGGAGCTGCTGGCTGGGTTGACGCCGTTCGGGGACGAGTCGCATCCGAGGATTCGGAGGGCGCGGCGGTATCGGGATGAGGTGCGGGCGTTCACGACGTCTGACGGTGGGCTTGTGCTGACGGGGTTGGGGTTGGCTGGGCGGCGGGAGGTTGCGCTCGAGGTGGACGCGGCGGCGCGTGGTCGCGGGGTGGGGCGGGGGTTGGCGCGGGCTGCACGGGCGTTGGTGCCGGTGGGGGCGCATGTGTGGGCGCAGGTGACGCCGGGGAACGCGGCGTCGCTGCGGATGTTTCTGGCGGCGGGGTATGTGCCGGTGGGGTCGGAGGCTTTGCTGGTGCGGTGACCGGCGGGGGTTGGCGTTGTCTGTACGGCGAGCGGCTGGGGCTGGGGTTGCTTGTCGGGTGACCGGCTGGGGCTGGGGTTGTCTGTACGGCGAGCGGCTGGGGCTGGGGTTGCTTGTCGGCTGACCGGCTGGGGCTGGCGTACGTAGGGCGGGTGCGGGTGGTTCCAGCCTCGCGGCGCCGGCTGCGGGTCGGCGGTTGGGTGCGGGTAGGTGCCACCTGTGGACTTCTCGCCTGCTTCCGCCGACTACCAGGTACAGGCTTGCTGTTTGGGCGAGAAGTCAGCAGGCGTCACCTTGGGGTGGGCCATTGCCCTTGTCACCTTTGGCTTCGGTGGTGGGGCGTTGTGGCTGGGGTTGTTGTCAGGGGCGGTGGTAGGTCGGGGTGGTGTTGTTGTACAGGTCGCCTCGGTAGGTGTTGTGGATGAGTTCGGACTCGTAGCCGGCTAGTTCGGGCATGCCCAGGGTGCGGGCGATTTCCAGTTCGGCGGCGGCGTCGTACGGGACTCTGACGAACTGGATGGAGAAGGGGGCTGGGGTTGGGGAGTCTGGGACGCCTTCGAGGATGACGTAGACGGGGGTGGTTTCGCCGAGGCTGTTGCCTACGCTGCCGGTGTTGAAGAGGGTGCGGTCCAGGTCGACCTCGTAGAAGGCGTCGTGGGTGTCGCCGTAGCCGACGACGGTCGGGACGGGGCCGTCGCCGGTGGCCTCGGTGTTCTCGAACATGCCGAGGAACTCTCTTTCGTCGTGGTCGAAGCGGACGCGGTGGTGGACGGTTCCTGCCGAGGCGTGGAAGAGGCGGATCTGGCGGCCGCTGAGGACGAAGTCGTGGCAGAACGGGAGGGTGCGCAGCCAGGTCCACTGGTCCTCGCGGAGCTCGTTCTTCCACCAGCGCATGGCTTCGTTGTCGTACGTGCGGTTCGGGTCGGGGAGGAAGTCGTCCCAGTTGCCGAGGATGTTCACCTCGCAGACCTCCTGGCAGCGGTCGATCACCGCGCGGCCGCGGGGGCCTTTGCCGACGTAGTCGCCGAGGTTGAAGATCCGCCGGATCCCCCGGGACTCGATGTCGGCGAGCACTGCCTCCAGTGCGGTGAGGTTGCCGTGGACGTCGGAGATCAGGGCGATGCGTTCCAGGGGCATGGATTCATCTTCCGTGGTGCGCGGGGTCGTGGAGGTCGGCGGCCGGTGCAGGTCTTCCTTGGGGATGGGTCAGTGGCCGCTGCCGGTGGGGCCTGCGGGGGTGGGTGTGGGGGCGGGGCTGGAGGAGGGGGTGGGTTTGGGGCGGCGGGTGCTCCAGCCGTGGGCGCCGCCCGTGCCGGAGGTGGGGGTGCCTCCGGCTGGTTCGCCTGCTGAGTGGGCGGCTGCGCCGGATAGGGCGCCGCCGGCTTTCTTGGTGCTGGTCATGGCGGCGGCGCCGGCTGTTAGGCCTGCGCCCAGGGCGCCGGAGGCTGCGCTCTTGAAGGCGCCGCCGCCGCGGGCGCCGCCGAGGGTTGCACCGAGGGCGCCGCCGCCGGTCCCGCCGCCTCCACCTCCACCGGCGCCTCCGGTGTGGGCGCCTCCGGTGGAGCGGGCGCCGAGGGCGCCTCGGCCGGCGTTGATGGCGCCGGTGGCCAGGCCGCCGGGGTCGGCGAGGGTCGAGCCGCTGCCGGCGGCGCCGCCGGCTACTGCGGCGGTGACGGGGACGACGAGGCGGAGGAGGGCGGGGAGGGCGAAGACTGCGAGGAGCATCATCATCAGGCCGCCGAGGGCGTTGACGAGGGTGTTGCCTGACTGCTGGATGCCGGACTGGGTCATTTTGAAGGCTGCTGCGTAGACCAGGGCGGCCGCGGGTTTGTAAGCGACGAAGGCCAGGACCCAGCCGCAGTACTTGCGGAACCAGGCTTTGCCTACTTCGGTGTTGGTCGCTGCTGCGGCTAGGGGGAAGGTGCCGGCCAGTAGGACGAGCATGGCTGAGCGGATCAGTAGCAGGATGACTTGGACTACCGAGGCCATGAAGACGGCTACCGCGAAGAACATCGTGGCGACCAGGGGGAGGTCGGCGGTGGCTTTGGAGAGGCTGATGCCTTGGAAGAGGGCCTTGCCGATGGCCTGGTCCGAGGCTGCGTCGAGTTTGGCTTCCTTGATGACGGCCAGGGCGATTCCGTCGGAGATTTCGATCAGGACCTGGATGAAGGCTGTGCCTGCGCCGGCTACCACGACCAGGGTCAGCGTGGCTTTGAGGAGGTCGCGGAGGGGTTCGGCGCGTTGCTCCCAGGCGGTGCGGAGGCCGGCGATGATCACGGCGATCACGAAGACGGTGATCGAGAGGGCCATCGTGTGGTTGTGGAGGAGGGCTACTGGGTCGCTGGCGGTCCAGGTGTTGCCTTGGTGGGTGGCGATGGGGGCGGGCTGGACTTCGTCGTTGGTGATCCAGAAGGTGGAGACGGCGGTCAGGCCGGACTCGGCGAGCTCACCGAGTTTGGTGGCGAGGATGTCGAACTGGTTGGTGACGAGGGTGGCGAACCCTTCTTTGATGCCGCAGGCGACGTCGACGGGGCTGCACATCAGAGGCCCTTCCAGGTGATGAAGTCGTCGAGGTCGCGGTGCTGGGAGAAGGGGGCGCCTAGTTGGTCGCCTGGTTTGGGTGAGATGACGCGCCAGTCCTCGGAGTACCAGACGAGGGTGAGGGTGAGGCTCATGTACTGGTCCTCGACGGGGAGGGCGAGGGAGAGGGTGACGCGGTCGGTTGTCGCGTCGATGATGCGGAAGGCGGCTGGTTGGGCGGCTACCGCGGCTTCTGATGGCTCTTCGGTTTCCACCGCACGGAGGAGGGCGTTGGTGTCCGGGCCGGGAAGCATGAGTTTTCGGGTGGTGGCGACGGCTTGGTGCTGGTCGTTGAGGGCGGCGATCGCGTTGTAGGCGGCGTAGATGGCGCCGGTCGGGTTGTGGGCGAAGCACCTGCGGAAGCCGTCAGGGTCTGTCTTTCCTGGGCCGTAGGTAGCCGAGCGCGGCACGACGACGCGACGGCTCACCTCCCAACTGTCCACAGCAGGCCCAGCAGTCGGAACCGATTGATCACCCACCGGAAACCCACAGCTCTTCACCACCACAGGCACTGCCGGAGCAACGTTCACAGCAGTTGGCGAGTTGTTGCCACTGGGTGTCGGGGCGGCGGTGCTCGGGGTTCCTGCGAACAGCAGCAGGGCGCCGCAGATGAGCACCGCGCCGAGGACTATCGCGGCGGCGAAGAAGCTTCGGGTGTAGGGCGAAGGGTCTTCCTGGTCGGTCATCGGGCCCCCGGTGGCTTGGTGTGGGGTGTCGAGATCTAGGCTGGCAAAGATCGGCCGGGAGCCTCGGGAGTTATCCACAGGCGGGGGAAGGTACGGCGTGGGAGCGGGTTGGTCACGCTCGGAATTCCTTCATTCGTGTCTCGACCTGTAGCCGATAGGTCACCCCGTGTAGCGAAGTGACCTAGTCAGCTAATAGAGTCCGCGCATGACCATCGCGCCTACGCTTAGCTCGCCCCTAGCGCTCGCCGATGCAGAACCCACTCCCGTCGCCGAACCCTGGGAAAGCGACGTGATCACCGCGTACGGCCTGCTGCGTGAAGCAGCAGCCGAACTCGATCATCTGATGCGCCATTCCCTGAAGCGCAGTGGTCTGCAAATGGCAATGTTCGAACTGTTGCTGCGGCTAGCCCGTAGTCACGGGGAGAAGCAGCGTCTCACCTCACTCGCCCGGGAGTTGACCGTCACCACCGGCGGCATCACCCGGCTGGTCGACCGCGCCGAGAACCTCGGACTGGTCCGTCGGGAGCCCTGTCCCGACGACGCCCGCGGTTCGTTCGCGGTTCTCACGGAGGAAGGAAAGCGACGGCTGCGCGAAGCGCTGCCCGACCACCTCCTGGAGATCGACAGCCTGTGGATGTCGCAGCTGGCCGACGAGCGCGAGCTCGTCCTCGGCCGGCTCCGGCGGGTGCGCGACAACGCTCGCCGCTGGCCGAACGGCCGACCCGGCCTGCCGCCGGTTTCCACCAACCGCATCTGACCCGCATTACCCGCTCCTAACGGATGTGGCGCCCGGCTGGTGCCGGGCGCCACCGAGCGGGACAGTTGATCCGTGAACCAGGTCCCCACCAGTACCGGCCCGCTCGCGATGTCCGACCGCCCCGGCGGTCCCCCCGCGAGGCCGAGCCGCCGGGGCCTCCACCTCCGCGCCGCCGTCGGCGGCGTACTTGCCGCTCTCGCAGGTCTCGCCGTCGGCACTGTCGCGGCCGCTCTGCTCGGCACCCGCCAGACGCCCGTGGTCGCGATCGGCTCGGCCTTCATCGACCGGGTACCGCCGTGGCTCAAGGACCTGGCGATCTCCCTGTTCGGCACCCACGACAAGGACGCGCTCCGGACCGGCATCCTGATCGTGCTGCTCGCGCTGGCCGCGCTCGGCGGCATTCTCGCCGTACGCCGGTACGCCGCCGGCGCCGCGGTGGTGATCGCGCTGTCCGGCATCGCCGTGATCGCCGCCGCCACCCGCCCGGACTCCGGCCAGACCGGTTTCGTCCCGTCGATGGTCGCCGGGATCACCGCGCTGCTGCTGCTCCGGCTGTTCTCGAACCGGCTGACCGAGCTGCACACCGACGACGGCGTCAGCCGCCGCGGCTTCCTGCAGCTGTCCGCGGGCGTCGCCCTCGGCACCGTCGCGATAGGGGCCCTGGGCAAGGTTGCCGGCGGTCACCGCGCCGCGGTCACCGAAGCGCGCGACGGGCTGGACCTCCCGCTGCCGCCGAGCACCGAACCGCCGGCCGGCGTCCAGGCTCCTGGCGCAGTGCCGTGGGCGACGCCGAACGACGAGTTCTACCGGATCGACACCGCACTCTCGGTCCCGCTGATCATGCCCGCGGACTGGCGGCTGAAGATCCACGGCATGGTCGGCCGCGAGATCGAGCTGAGCTTCGCCGACCTGCTGAAGCGGCCGGTCGTGCACAAGTGGGTGACGCTGACCTGTGTCAGCAACGAGGTCGGCGGCGACCTGATCGGCAACGCGCTGTGGTCCGGCGTACTGCTGAAGGACCTGCTGGAAGAGGCCGGACCGGCCAAGGACGCCGACGCGATCCTGTCCACGTCGAAGGACGGCTTCACCGCCGGTACGCCGATCAGCACGCTGCTCGACGACCGCCAGTCGATGCTCGCCTTCGCGATGAACGGTCAGCCGCTGCCGCTGGAGCACGGCTTCCCGGTCCGGATCGTCGTACCGGGCCTGTACGGGTACGTGTCGGCGACGAAGTGGCTGACCGACATCGAGGTGAGCCGGTTCGACCAGTTCGAGGCGTACTGGACGCCGCGCGGCTGGGACGAGCTCGGCCCGATCAAGCTGTCCTCGCGGATCGACGTACCGCGCTCGAAGGCGACGACCGGTCAGGTCACCGTCGCCGGGGTCGCGTGGGACCAGCACGTCGGTGTCTCGAAGGTCGAGGTCCGGGTCGACGGCGGCCCGTGGCAGCAGGCGACGCTGGCCGCCGACCCGTCGACTGACACCTGGCGGCAGTGGCACTGGACCTGGGACGCCCCGCGCGGCAACCACGTCCTGCAGGTCCGCGCGTTCGATGCCAAGGGCAACCCTCAGGTCGAGAGCCAGGCGCCGCCCGCGCCGAACGGCTCGACCGGCCTGCACAGCGTGGACGTCAAGGTCGGCTGACCGCGTCCAGCACCATCGGCAGGAAGGTGTGCTCGAGCGACCCGGCCGGTACGGCGGACGGTTCGAGCAGGCTCTGCGTGCGCGCGCCCTCGTGCAGCGCGATCACCACCCGGACGAACTGATCGACGGGCACGTTCAGCCGTAGCCCGCTGGTCCGGCAGATCTCGTCGACCAGGTCGGTCAGCCGTTGCCGGAAGACCGTGCGCTGCCGGATCAGCGCGTCGGCGGCCTCCGGACTGCGCAGCGCGTGCAGAGTGAACTCCGTGGAGATCAGGTGCCACTGCCGCTGATCGGGCGCGGCGTCGTCGAGCAGGCCCAGTACGGCGTCCAGCAGGGTGCCGGGCTGGTTCGCCAGCTCCGGGAGCAGCGCCGCGATCTGCTCCAGCAGCCGGTCGGTCGTGGCCTCGAACAGCGCCAGCACCAGCTCGTCCTTGGAGCCGAAGTTCGAGTAGAACGCGCCGCGGGTGAAGCCGGCCCGCTCGCAGATGTCCTCCACCGAGGCGCCGTGGAACCCGCGCTCGGCGAACACCTCCAGCGCGCCTTCGAGCAGGCGGGCCCGGGTGGCGGAGCGGCGGCGCTTGGGAGTTTCCATGAGCAGTAGGATACAGTTCTGTATTGGATACACAAACGTATTGAAACGGGGTAGACGATGCAGCTGAGGGCCTACGCGATCAGCGTCCGCGGTCCGCACGCGCCACTGCTGGACGCGACGTCGGTCGACGTCAGCAGTCACGAGCTGGTGCTGCTGACCGGCTACCCCGGGCCCGGCCACGTCGCCGCGTCGCTCGCGCTGTCCGGCCGGCTGGTGCCGGACGGCGGGCAGGTGAAGCTCGACGGCAAGGACGATCTCGCCGTACTGCGCCGGCGGGTCGCCATCGTCGACGCGCCGGGGATCACCGAGCCGGACGACGCGCTGCCGGTGAAGGCGGTGGTCGGCGAGGAGCTGGCGATCGCGGGCCGGAAGGCCGGCGGCAAGGCCGTGCAGGCCTGGCTGGAGTCGCACGACGCGGCCGAGCACGCGGACAAGCGGTTCGAGCACCTGCCGGTCGACGTCCGGACCCGGCTGCTGGCCGAGCTGACCGTGGCGCGGCCGGACGTCGCCGTGGTGATCATGACGATGCCCGACCGGTTCGGCGGGGATCCGCACAGCTGGTACGCCGTGGGCCGGGAGTTGGCGTCGCGCGGGTACGCCGTACTGGTGACCTGCGCGGACGCGTCGGCGCGACTGCTCGGCGTACCGGCGGCGCAGATGGGCGCGGTGAACCAGCCCGACCCGGTGAAGGTCGAGCCGCTGAAGGTCGCGCCGGACGAAGAGACGATCGAGGAAGACGAGGACGAGGCATGACCGCGGTACGGATGGCACTGAGCGAGCTGCGGCGGTTGACCGCGGGGCGGTTGCCGAAGCTCGCGGTGGTGGCGCTGCTCTGCGTCCCGATGCTGTACGGCGGCCTCTACCTGTACGCGAACCACGACCCGTACGGGCGGCTCGACAAGGTCCCGACCGCTGTCGTCGTCGAGGACCAGGGCACCACCCTGTCGACCGGCGAGAAGCTGGCGGTCGGCGGCCAGGTCGCCGACGAGCTGGTGAGCTCGAAGAGCTTCGACTGGCACCGGGTCGACCGGGCCGAGGCGACCGAGGGCGTGTCGGACGGCCGGTACGAGTTCGCGCTGGTGCTGCCGAAGACGTTCTCGGCCGATCTCGCGTCGAGTGCGGAGTTCACCCCACGGCAGGCGATGCTCGAGCTGACCACCAACGATGCGAACAACTATCTCGCTCACACGATCGCGAACCAGGTCGTCGCGCAGGTGACCAAGACCGTCGCCGCGCAGGTGAGCGAGACGGCGGCGAGCAAGCTGCTGGCCGGGTTCAGCACGATCCACGGCCAGATCAGCCAGGCCGCGACCGGGGCCGGGCAGCTGCAGAGCGGCCTGACCTCGGCGAACACCGGCGTCGTCAAGCTGCAGAGCGGCGCCACGCAGCTCAACAGCGCGCAGAAGCAGCTGTCCGCCGGAGCGACCAAGCTCTCGACCGGGCTGACCTCGGCCGGCAAGGGCGCGGGCGAACTGGCGACCGGCGCCGGGCAGCTGAGCAGCGGGCTCGGCACGCTCAAGACGAAGACGGCCACCCTGCCCGCGCAGACCAAGCAGCTGGCCACCGGCGCCGATCAAGTTGCCAATGGCAACGAGAAGATCGCGGACGTCGGCCGCCAGGTGGCGACCGCGTCGAGCACGCTGCTCAAGGACCTGACCACGATCGACGCCGGGCTGGCGCAGCGCCTCAAGCAGCAGGGCTTCACGCAGGCGCAGATCAACCAGGTGCTGGCCGAGACCGCCAAGCTGCGGACGCCGGTCGTCACGGCGAACACCAAGATCCAGTCGACCTCGAAGCAGCTCAACCAGCTCGCGACCGGCGCCCGGAAGGTCTCGAACGGCGCTGCGGCACTTTCAAAGGCAACACCAGCGTTGACCTCGGGCATCAGCAGCGCCGCGACCGGCGCGACGAAGCTCAACACCGGCGCGACCCAGCTGAAAACCGGCATCGGCCAGCTCCAGACCGGCGCCTCCCAGCTGGCGACCGGCGAGCAGCAGGCGGTGACCGGCCAGGGCCAGCTCCTGACCGGCGTGAACAGCCTGGCCACCGGCGTCAGCAAGCTGAAGACCGGTGCGACCCAGCTGAACACCGCGCTCACCAACGGCGCGAAGCAGATTCCGGACCCGTCGCCCGAGGCCCGCAAGGCGGTCGCGGAGACGCTCGGTGCGCCGGTCGGCCTGCAGAACACCTCGCAGGCCACGGCCGACAGCTACGGCGCCGGCCTGGCGCCGTTCTTCCTCAGCCTGTCCTGCTGGATCGGCGCGTACGTGCTGTTCCTGCTCGTCCGTCCGCTGTCCCCGCGCGGTCTGGCGGCGCTGCAGTCGCCGTTCCGGGTCGCCCTCGGCGGCTGGCTGCCGCCCGCGCTGTTCGGCGCGATCCAGGCGGCGCTGGTCTTCACGATCGTGATCATCGGCCTCGGCATCGACGCCACCCACCCCTGGCTGACCGTCGGCTACCTGATGCTCACCTCGATCACCTTCGTGGCCATCCTGCACGCGCTGTCGTCCTGGTTCGGGGCCATCGGCAAGTTCCTCGGCCTGGTCCTGATGGTGATCCAGCTGGTCAGCGCCGGCGGCACGTTCCCCTGGCAGACCATCCCGGCGCCGCTCTACTTCTTCCACCACGTCCTCCCGATGAGCTACGCGATCGACGGCGTCCGGCACCTCATGTACGGCGGACCGGGCGCCTCCCTCGCCAAGGACCTGATCGTCCTGGTCGCCTGGCTGGCCGCCGGCCTGCTCGCCTCCAGCCTGGCCGCCCGCAAGCAGCGGGTCTGGGTGGCGAAGAAGCTGCAGCCCGAGATCGCGCTCTAGACAGGCGGAAGGGGGCGCCGCGGACTCCGCGGCGCCCCCTTGGTCTGGGTCAGGACCTCAGACCGTGATCTGACGAGTGATCGAGGCTGCCTTCCCCCAGCCGTCGGTCGTGGTCAGCGTCACCGTGTAGGTGCCCGCTGCCGGGAACGTGTGCGACGGGCCGGACGAGGTGCTGTTCGGCGTACCGTCACCGAAGTTCCACAGGTAGCTGAAGGTGTCGCCGGTGTTCGGGTCGGCCGACCCGACGCCGGAGATGTTGCAGGACAGCCCCGAGCAGGCCGGCGGGTTGATCACCGGGACCGGTGCCACGTTGTTGGTCGGCTCGGTGATCGTGACCGTCTGCGTCGCGGTCGCCGTCGCCCCCCACTCGTCCCGCGCGGTCAGCGTGACCGTGTAGGTGTTGGCGCTGGTGTACGTCCGGGTCGGGAGCGGCCCGGACCCGCTGCCGTTGCCGAAGTTCCACGAGTACGTCAGCGTCGTCGGGCTCTCGTCGGTCGAGGTGCGCGCGTCGTACGTGCAGACGTTCTGGTTGCACGAGGTGGTGAACGCGGCGACCGGCGGGAGGTTGCCCGGCGGGTGGATCACGGTGACGTGCCGCTCGGACGGTACGGCGGTGACCAGGTCGTGCTGGTCGATCGCGCGCACCCGCACCGTGTAGGCGCCCGGCGGGATCACCGGCGTCGTGAACGAGAAGTTCGACCCCGGCGTACCCGGGCTGGTCAGGAACGCCGTCCGCCAGCTGGCGTTGGTGCTGGTGAACGTCCCGGACGAGCTCATGTACTGGCCGGCCGCGTTGACGATCCCGATCTGCACCTCCTGCATGGCCTGGTCGTCCTCGGCCCGGCCGGTGACGAAGATCTTGCCGTCGGTGAACTCCGTGCCCTCGCTCGGCGTCAGCAACGCGTCGTTCAGGGCCGGCGGGGTGTCACCGGGGTAGATCCGGTACCGCGCGGTCGCGCCGCTGGTCGACGTGTCCTGCTGCCCCGCGGTGTCGTAGGCGTACGCCGTGACCGCCCAGTCCCCCTGCGTCGGCAGGTCGACCGGCAACGTCCAGGTCGTACTGGTGCCGTTCGGGGTGGCCAGGATCGCCGACCGGGTCGCGAAGGTCGCCGCCATCGATCCGTTCGGCTGCAGGTACCGGTTGGTGTCCTGGTCCTCCAGCGCGACCCGGACCTCGGCGACGCCGATGTTGTCGGTCGCCGTCCCTGCCAGGTCCAGGTGCAGGCTCTGTCCACCGGTGACCGTTCCGGTCACGCTCAGGCGACCGTCCGGCGGGGTGTCACCGGGGATCTGGGCACTCAGACTGAGCCGGCCCTGGTTGTTGTTCGCCGTGGTCAGCCCCAGCTGGTCGGTGGCCCGGACGGAGAAGCTGTACGAGCCCGGCCTGAGGTTGAACGGTGTCGTGTACGACCAGTTGTAGCTGGCCTGGTTGAGGTTCTGCGGTGCGACCCGGTACCAGCCGGCGATCGCGTCCACACCCCAGCTGCCGTCGGCGGCCAGGTTCTCGCGGGTGGTGCTGTTGCGGAGCTGGATCTCCACGTTCTGCAGGGACTGCTCGTCGTTCGCGGAGCCCGCGAAGGTGAGCGGCTGTCCCGGCGTGACCACCACGGTCTGCACCGACGTCGGCGGGATCATCGACACCGGCGAGCTGATCGTGACCGTCGGCGCCACCCCGTTCTCGGTGACGATCCAGGTCCGGTCGGCGGTGTCCAGGTCGGACTGTCCCGAGGTGTCGGTGGCTCTGGCCTGCGCCTGCCACTCCCCCTCGTACGGGACCGTGACCTCGTACGACCACGTCGTACTGGTCGCTCCGACGACGTCCGGGGTGATCCGGAACGTGTTGCTGTTCGCCGCGACCGAGCCGTCGTTCTGCAGGTAGCGGTTGTTGCTCATGTCCCGCAGGGTCAGGCCGACCGAGTTCACGCCGAGGTCGTCGCTCGCGGACCCGGTGATGGTGAACGTGAAGGAGTTGACGACGCCCTGGGACGGCCCGGTCACGTTGGTGCTCGGGGTCTCGTCGGCCAGGCCGAACGTCTCGTACTTCTTCTGCGCCTTGGTCGGGTCCTGACTGTTGTTGACGGCAACCGTTCTGGCCATCACGGTCAGCACCCGGTTCTGGGTCATCGTCAGCGGCAGCGACCAGGTGGTCGAGGTCGCGTTCGGCGACGCCAGCGTGGCGTTGATGGTGTTCGGCGTCGTCGAGCCCCAGGTGGTCAGGTCGTCGTTCAGGTACCGGCGGCTGTTCCGGTCCATCACCTCGACCTGCACCCGCTGGACCCCGCTGGCCGCCGAGGCGGTCCCGGTGACCTGGTACTCCTCGTCGACCGGCTCGATCCGGCCCTCGATCGGGGTCGTGATCGTGGTCTCGGTGCCGTTCGGCGCCGCGACCGAGTTGAAGTCGAAGAACGCCACCCGGCCGACGTTGTACTCGCCCTTGGTCTGGCCGTCACCACCGACGAACAGGCCGCGGGGAGTGACCTCGATGTGCTTGTCGCCCTCGAACGAGTTCGAGCCGGGGTTGAAGCCCTCGAGCGCCGTACCGTCCGCAGGGTTCAGTACGCCGAGGTGCTCGCGCCGGACGACGGCGTCGCCGAGGCCGTAGCCCGACAGCCCCTGCCCGGTGCCGTACCCCTGGTCGGTCAGACCCGGCCACGGCTGCGGCGAGGTCGGCGACTCCTGCCACGCGAAGTGGCCGCCGACGTAGATCGCGTTCTCGGCGATCGCGATCGAGTAGACGCTGTCGAAGTGCCGGGAGATCCACAGCGGCTGGACGTTGTCGCCACCCTCCATCGGGTACGCGACCACGGTGTCGTTGATCGGCGGCCGGTCACCACCGGAACCGCTGGTCACCGCGAAGTACGTGCCGTCCGGCGAGATGTCGCCGCCGTAGATGCGCTGGATGCCGCCGACGAACTGCAGGTTGTCGTCCCACAGCCGGGTCCGCCAGGGCAGCAGCTTCTGGGTCCGGGTGTTGATCAGCGCGACGCCGTACCGGTCCTGGCCGTTGATCTGCCGGCCGGTGTGCACGACGAGCAGCCGGCCCAGGTCCGGGCTGAGCTTCAGGCGCTGCACGGTGAAGTCGCCGTTGGCGCCGATCCCGCCGCTGACGTCGTTGACGAAGTCCGTCCGGACCGCGCCGGTGTTGCCGTCGAGCGCGGCCAGCGCGCCGCGCGGCGCGCCGTTGATCGCGGTGAAGCGGCCACCGACGTACACGGTGGAGTTGGTCACCGCGAGCTCCTGCGGCTTGGCGTTCGCGTCGGCGACGAAGCCGGTCACCGGTGCGCCGGTGGCGGGATCGATCCGCGCGATGCCCTTGCGGGTCAGGCCGTTGACGGTGCCGAAGTTGCCGGCGATGTAGAGCTTGGTGCCGTCCGGCGACGCCTCGACCGCCTCGACGCCACCGTTGCCGATCACCGGCCGGAAGGTGGTGTCGATCAGGCCGGTGCTCAGGCTGAACGCCGCGATCTGGGCCTGGTTGACGGTGGTGGTGTTGCCGCTGGCGTTGTTGCGCAGCGAGGTGAAGCCACCCGCGACGTACACGCGGTTGCCGACGACCTCGATGTCCCAGATCTCACCGGCACTGATCAGCGGGAAGTTCGTCCGCGGCGTCTCCGGGGCGATCCGGGTGCCGTGCCCCGGGCCCGGCGGCTGCGCGGCCGCCACCGCGACACCGGTCTTCTGGACGCTGTGCGCGCCGTCGCTGACGGTCAGCGTGACCGTCCGGCTGCCGACCGACGCGTAGGTGTGCGCCGGGTTGTCGCCGGTGCCGTTCTGGCCGTCGCCGAAGTTCCAGCTGTAGGTGAGCGCGTCACCGTCGGGGTCGAAGGACCGGTTGGCGTCGAACTCGCACGTCATCGACGCGCAGCCGGTGGTGAAGTCCGGGATCGGCGCCTCGTTGGTCGCGGTCGAGTCCGCGCCCGGATCGAGGACCACCGAGAACATCACCGAGCGGGACGCCGCCGAGCTGGTGGTCGCGGTGCGGGCGGCCGCCGTACCGATCGCGACGCCCTCGTTGGAGTCGGCGACGACCGCGCTGACCTTGCCGGTGCCGGTGCTGGCCGCGGAGGTCCGCGACGTCACGTTGCCGGGCAGGGTCCAGGTCTGCACGACCGACGACTTCTCGGCCCAGACGTTCACCAGCCACGAGTTGCCCTTGGCAACGGTCACGGTCGGGGTGAGGTGGCTGCTCGACGACCCGTCGACCCCGCGGACCGCGGAGGCCGAGACCGTCGTGACACCGGTACTGCGGTACGCCGCGACGCTGAGCACGGACTTCTCCAGCGCGCTGCCGGTGACCGTGACGTCGCTGTTGGCGTCGCCGGCGGTGGCGGCCTTGGTCCACGCACGGCCCCGGACGCCGTTGCCGTCGCGGGTCTGGATCAGCGTCCAGCCCGGAACCGCGTCGGTGATCGTGCCGGTGGTGGAGTTCGTGACCAGGAACATCAGCAGCCGGTCCTGAACCTGCACGTTGCTGGGGATCCGGACCGTGTGCGAGGAGCGGTTGCCCTGGGTGCTGGCACCGCCGACGTACGAGACCTGGCCCTGGCTGACGGTGGCGACCGGGTTGACCTGGTGGGTCTCGGTGTCGGTCAGGGAGCCGTCGCTGACGGTCAGCGTGACCGTGCGGGCGCCGTCGCTCGCGTAGGTGTGGTTCGGGTTGACGCCGGTGCCGGTCTGGCCGTCACCGAAGTTCCACGCGTAGGTGAGGGTGTCGCCGTCGGGGTCGGTCGACGACGAGGCGTCGAACCCGCAGACGAGACCGTTGCAGCTGGACAGGAACGCGCCCACCGGCGGCTGGTTCACCGGGTCGGCGACCTCACCGGGGCTGATCACCAGCGAGAACATCACCGAGCGCGACACCGCCGCGCTGGTGGTCGCGGTCTTCGCGGCCGCCGTACCGGTCGGCACCGGGCCGGCCGAGTCGGCGAGGACGCCGCTGACCTTGCCGGTACCGGTGGCCGCCGCGGTGGTGCGCTGGGTGGCACCGGCCGGGAGCGTCCAGGTGACGTCGGTCGAGGACTTCTCGGTCCAGACGTTGACCAGCCAGGAGTTGGTGTCGGCGACCGCGACGGCGGGCGCCGCGTGGCTGCTGCCGGACGCGTCGCTGCCGGCGACCGTCGAGGCCGAGACCATCGCGTTGCCCGTACTGCGGTACGCCGCGACCCCGATCACCGACTTCAGCGTGTCGCTGGTGGTGACGGTGACGTTGGCGTTCACGTCGGCCGCGGTCGCGATCTTCGTCCACAGCCGGCCGCGGACGGCGTTGCCGTCGCGGGCCTGCAGCTGCGTCCAGCCCGCCGGGGCGCCGGACAGCGTGCCGACCGTCGCGTTGACGGTGAGGAACAGGACCAGCGCGTCCCCGGCCTGAGCGGTCGCGGGAACGCGCACGGTGTGACTGGTCCGGGCGCCGCTGGTACTGGCGCCGCCGACGTAGGAGATCTCGCCGGGAGCCGCGGAGGCCGACGGTGCGAGGACGACGGTCGCGCCCAGCGCGGGCACGAGAGCGACCAGGACCACCAGCAGCGTTCGGAGCGCGCGACTCGGAGGTCGGCTACCGGAACGCCTTCGGCCACGGACGGATCGATCGAAGAGCTGGGACACAGTCACTCACCAACCAGTGCTCGGAGAAACGGACGCACCTCGGCTCTGGCCGAGGTGCGGTTGTGGAGTCCGCGGAGGTGAGGCGTGCAGGACTTCTGGGCGCAGCGGATCGCGACAGGTCGAGGCCTGTCCGAAATCCCCCTGCTGATCGTCAACGACGTCGCCGACCATGACAAAGCTCGTCACCCCCCAGTGACCGAGAATCCACCCCAAAAGATCCGCCCCCCGGATCCTCACGGCCGACTGTGGCATTCGGCCACGCTCTGTGCAAGACCTCTGGGCCGGTTCGGGTGAAATCCTGGCAAACTAGCTACACAGCGTGGTCGGAGGCCACCGCGCGTACGCCGACAACGGTGGTCAGTTGCCAACTACAACTACTCCGGCGACGGCGTTTGGATGGTGAAAAAGTCACCGGGCCAGGAGATCCGCGGCCGTGCCGAGCAGGGTGTTCGTGGCGGGCTGGTCGAAGTAGGTGATCAGGGCTTCGTAGGTCTCGTGGTGGGCGGCGTCGGGGTCGACGATGTAGCCGAAGTAGCCGTCGGTGTAGCCGATCACTCTGGTGATCGGGTGCGGGCTCGTCGCCTGGAGGTAGATGCCGTGGGCGGCGAAGAGCTCGACGGGGAGATGCAGCCAGGTGACCGGGCCGAGGGTGACGCGGCTGAGGGGGAGGTCGTACGCCGGGGGGAGCGTGGTGGTCGACATGAGGGACTGGCCGCGGACGCCGTCGGCTCGGGTCTGGGCGATGCGTTGGGAAGGGGAGTCGCCTTGGGCGGTTGGTTCCGGGGTCGAGGTGGTGGTCGGGAGGGTGCGGACGGGGAGGTGGGCGGTGGTGCGGTGGATGGTGGGTGCTTCGTCGGGGAGGTCGAGGCCTGGGGATTTGAAGGCGTCGGTGACTTCCTCGGCGAGGATCCGGCCGAGGCGGGTGACTTCGGCGGGGCCGCGGGACTGGCGGGTGAAGCGGGGGCTGACGTCGCCGGCGGCGCCTTGGAGGTAGCCGACAACCGTGGGGGCCAGGGCGGCGCGGGTGGCGCCGGGCCAGTCGGCGGACCAGAGGAGGTTCTCGGGGCCGTGTGCGGTGGGGTGGCAGGCGAAATCGAGAAGAATTGCCTGGAGTGATCCAGTGAGATCGTAGAGGGCGAGGATGCCGGCCGTGTTGTCGTGCGGGCCGTTGCGGCGGTGGCGGTTGGTGCCTAGGCCGATGACCTCCGTGGTGCGCCAGGTCGCGCGGACCGGGCGGCGCACGAGGGAGACGTCGGCGATGGCGGTGACCAGTTGGTCGATCAGGGTGCGCTCGCGCTCGGCGGGGATCACCGGGTGGATCTCGCCGGTCCAGCCGGACGGGCCGGAGTGGGTGTGCGAGGCGCAGACCAGGACGTTCGCCGCGGGGATGCCCGCGGCCGAGGCGGCGGCCGCGGCGAGCTCGGCGGTCAGTTCGGTGCCGGCGGCGATCGCGTCGAGGCTGAGCCAGAGGACGCCGGGTGAGTCCTCGGTGGACAGCCAGATGATCGTGGCCTGCAGCGGGTCCGCCGTCCCGGTGGCGAGGCCGGAGCGGGCGGCGTACCCGTCCATCCGGTGACCTGGTGGCGGCGTGACGTCGAGCGCGGTGGCGGCCAGCAGCAGCGAGTGGTCCATCCTTGGACTGGACCATTTTTCCCGGGCTCGCGCCAGCTGAACGGTGGGATTGGTCTAGCGGTGGATCACGACCAGTTCGCCGTACGGCGACAGTGCACCGGTCGCGAGCCGGGTCGCGCCGTCGAGGGAGTTCCCGGCCGGCGTGGTCAGGCGGGCTCTCGGCGGGAGGTGCGCGCGCAGCGGCTCGAGCAGTTGGTGGCCGGCGCCTTCGAAGAGTCCGCCGACCAGTGCCACCGGTACGGCGGCGGCGCCGGTCAGTGCGCCGACCGCGGTGGTGACGGTCTCGGCGATGTCCTCGACCGCGGCCGCGATGATCGCGCGGGCCACCGGGTCGTCGGCGAGCCGGAAGACCTCGGGGGCGAAGGCGGCGACGTCGGCGGCCAGGGTGGTGGACAGGTAGAGGTCGATCGGGTCGACCTCCAGACCCGCCAGCGCGGTGGCCGGACCGCGGCCGTCGCGAGCGCGGACGATGGCGGCCAGTCCCGCGCGGCCGATCGCGAACGCGCTGCCGGCATCGCCGAAGAGGTACCCGCCGCCGTCGACCTTGTGCCAGGTCGCCTCGTGGTCGACCGCGAGGCAGACCAGACCGGTGCCTGCGGCAACGACTACGCCGTACCCGTCGGGCAGCGCCCCGGCGTGCGCGGTGACCATGTCCTGGGCGAGCCGGACCTCCTGCGCCCGCAGGGACTTGAAGATCGCCTCGGCGAGCGCCCGGGCGGACTCGGGGTGGTGTGGGAAGCCGGCCAGGCCGAGGGCAACGGTCCCGACCTCGGCCTCGCTGCTGACCCCGGCGTCCTCGAGGGCGGTGTGGATCGCGGCGAGCGTCGCCGGGCGGCTGTCGGCGATGTGCTGGTACCCGGGACCGCCGCCGGTCCGGCCGTCGGGCAGGACCCGGAGCCGCAACGCCGACTGGCCGCCGTCGATCGCGAGGTTGATCATGGTCCCGTCCCGCGGTGATTGCTTGTCGCAACCACTGTGACGGTCCACCGGGTCAGGCTCCTAGCGGGACGTGGAGTAGAGCAGTTCGCGGGTGGTGTGCAGGCGGCTCAGCACCGTGGTCAGGTCCGGCCCGAACACCGTCACCGACTCGTCGCACCAGCGGTCCACGATCGGTTCGTTGCCGGTGACATGGACCGTCAGCTCGGTCAGGTCGAGCTCGTAGAACTGGGCCGCGTTCCCGGTCATGTCGACGACGGTGCGGAGCAGGCTCGCGGCCTGCTGCTCCCACAGGTCGTTGTCGGCGGCAACGTCGTCGGGCCTGATCAGTAGCACGTCGACGTCGCTGTCCAGGTCGCCGTCGCCGCGCGCGGCCGCGCCGTACAGGCCGGCATGGACCGGGGGCAGGGTCCACGTGGCCAGCTCGGCGCGGAGGCTGGTGACGAACGTCGTGCGCAGCCCCGACAGCAGCTCGACCGCCTGAGCGGCGAGGTGCTTGCGGTTGAGGGTGTAGAGCAACGAGTTGCCCGCCTCGGCGACGTGCACCAGCCCGGTCGAGGTCAGCCGCTGCAGCACCAGCCGGACCCCGGCGACGCTGCCGACGCCCGCGAGCCCGTGCACCTGCCGCCCGGACAGCCCGCGGTCGGCCCCGGCAAGCACCTGCAGCACGGCACCGTCCAGCGACGGTACGACGGTTCCGATCGGCCTGCCGAAGTCCATAGTTCTGTGACTGTAGTGACTATTGTGATCAATCGCCTACTTTCCGTGACGACTCAAAGACCTCGTACGGTCGGCGTCATCCGGAGCTCGGCGGTGAACGCGTAGCAGTCGCCGCGGTAGACGGCCGAGGTGTAGCCGAAGACCCGCTCGTGGCGGTCGAGCCCGACGCTGCGCGCGGCCAGGCACGGCTGGGTCGGCGGGATGCCGAGCCAGCCGGCGGTCCGTACGTCGGGCAGCACCGGCTCGAGCGTCGAGGTGCCGCTGACCAGCTCGATCCCGTACCGGGAGGTGAGCAGCTCGTACAGCGAGCCGTCCAGGTCCTCGGCCTCCAGGCCGGGGACGTAGCTGCCCGGGACCGTGGTCTGCTCGACCACCACCGGCTGGTCGTCGGCGAGCCGGAGCCGGGTGAAGGAGAGCACCGGGTCGCCGACCGGGATGCCGAGCCGGCGCGCGGCCGTCCGGGACGCCTGCTCGGACCGGAACTCCAGCGTCCGGCTGCCCGGTGTCATCCCGCGCCGGCGCAGGTCCGCGGAGAAGCCGGTCATGCCGAGCCACTTCGCGACCTTCGGCCGGGTCGTGTAGGTGCCGCTGCCGTGCCGGCGGACCAGCAGGTCCTCGATCACCAGGTCGTCGACCGCGCGCCGCAGCGTCATCCGGGCGACGTTCCAGCGGACCGCCAGCTCGCGCTCGGCCGGCAGCGCGGCGCCCTGCGGCAGCGAGTCGATCAGCGTGAGCAGCAGCGCCCGGATCTCGGCGGCCTTGCCCGGCAGCGAACTGTGCATTCGTCCTGGCTACCAGCCGGATCGGCGATTCGGTAGCAATTGCACGAAGCTGCAATGGAACGGACCCGTCGCGACGTAACCTGCCGAGAATGAGCAACGGGCAGCAGAGTTCCTCGGCCATCGTCGTCGGCGCCGGGATCGGCGGGCTGACCGCGGCGATCGCGCTGCGGCAGATCGGCTGGTCGGTGACCGTGCTCGAGCGGGCGCCGATCATCGCCGAGGTCGGCGCTGGACTGACGCTGTGGCCGAACGCGCTGAGCGCGCTGGCGGCGCTCGATCTCGATCAGAAGGTCGAGGCGCGCGGCGTCCGGACGGTGTCGCGCGGCAACCTTCGGACGCCGCGGGGGCGCTGGGTGCGGCGCAGCCGTCCCGAAGATGTCGGGGTGCTCGCCGTGCACCGGGCCGAGCTGCACGCCGTACTGCGGAGCATGCTGCCGGAGTCGGCGCTGCACACCGACGCCGAGGTGCTGTCCGTGGACGGGCGCACGGTGGTGTGCCGGTGCGCGGGTGAGGAGCACGAACTGTCGGCCGACCTCGTGGTCGCGGCCGACGGGGTCAACAGCCTCGTACGCCGTACCGTCTGGTCGGGCTCAGCGGTCTTCCAGGGCCGGACTGCTTGGCGAGGGGTGACGCCGAGCGGATCGGTGTGGCCGGTCGAGGAGTCGCTGACGCTCGGGCGTGGCATCCAGGCGGGTGTGCTGCCGCTGCCGGACGAGCGGGTCTACTGGTTCGTCACCGCCAACGCGGCCGAGGCGAATCGCGAGTACGCCGACGAGCAGGCCGAGGTGCTGCGCCGGGTCGGCGGATGGCACGACCCGGTCCCGGCGCTGATCCGCGCGACGCCGCCCGACCAGGTGCTGCACAACGATCTCGTCGACATCGACCCGCTGGACACGTTCGTGAAGGACCGCGTCGTCCTGCTCGGCGACGCCGCGCACGCGATGACGCCGGACCTCGGCCAGGGCGCCTGCCAGGCGATCGAGGACGCCGTCGTCCTGGCGGCGGCACTGGCCGACAGCGATCTCGACTCCGGGCTCGCGGCGTACGACCGAGTACGCCGGGCGCGAGTGCAGCCGATGGCCACGGCGGCGCGCGCGTCGGTCAGGCGCAACTCGAACACCGGTCGCGCGGCGCACCTCGCGATGACACTGGCCGCGCGCCTGGTCCCGCCGGCCAAGTGGCGCGCGATGACCGCGCAGTGGTCGGACTGGGCGGCACCGAAGCTGCCCTAAGCCTCGAACAGCCGCCACTGGCCCTCGGAGACGACCTCGACCTTCCCGTCGACCACCTTCAGCGCGGTCTGGTTGTCGATCGCGTACGCGGGAATCGGCAGGGTGGCCGCCCAGGCCTCCGCGCCGGCCATCGTGTTGTCCATCCCCGGGTAGTCCAAATGCGGGTAGATGGCGAAGTCGACCAGGCCGAGGGTGCTGTCGTCGGCGCCGCCGGGCGGTGTCCAGTCGACGAAGTCGGCGCCGATCCGGGGCGCCGTCACCATGCTGCCCGCGCTCAGGCCGACGTACACGGCCTTCAGCGTGGGGAGCAGTTCGGCCAGGCCGGACTGCTGCATCCAGTAGTGCAGGAACAGCGGGTCGCCGCCGCCGACCAGCAGCACGTCGGCCTCCTGCACCTTCGGGACCCACAGCTCCCGGTCGATGCTGGGCAGCGCGGTGAGCTCCAGCACGCCGACGGACTTCCAGCCCAGCTCGGTCATCGGCGCCCGCGGCTCCCGGCCGCTGATCGTCTTGTACGCCATCTCGGGGCCGATGGGTTTGGGGTAGATCGCGGTCGGCACGAAGAGCGCGGTCGACTCGGCGATCGGCCGGCCGAGCAGCTCGACCAGCGCGTCGGTGATGCTCTGGTTGATGATGCCCGAGTCCGTGAGCAGAAGTTTCATGGCGGCCCGTCCCAGGTCGGTCGTCGTCCGGCCTCGCGAGCCTAGCCCTCGCCATGGACCATTCCGGCAAAACAAGCACCCTTGATTCTTTTTGGTGCGGATGGGACGCTCGGGCGATGGACCTGGACGAGGTACTGGCCGATCTGTGGGCGGAGAACGCCGAGCTGGACATGCTGGTGGCCGGGCTGGCCACTGACGGGTGGGCGACGCCGACACCGGCCGAGGGCTGGTCGGTGGCGCACCAGATCGCGCACCTGGCCTGGACCGACGAGGCGGCGCTGAGCGCGATCACCGACCAGGACGCGTTCCAGGCGACGCTGCGGAAGGCCGCGTCCGACCCCGCGGGGTACGTCGACAAAGGCGCGGCCGAAGGCGCCGCGCTGCCGGCCGACCAGCTGCTGCCGTACTGGCGGGAGACCCGCGCCGAGCTGGCCGAGGCACTGAAGTCGGTGCCGAGCGGGCAGAAGATCGCCTGGTTCGGCCCGCCGATGAGTGCGACCTCGATGGTGACCGCGCGGCTGATGGAGACCTGGGCGCACGGGCAGGACGTGCACGACGGGCTCGGGATCAGCCGGCAGCCGTCGAGCCGGTTGCGGCACGTCGCGCACCTCGCCGTACGGACGCGGGACTTCTCGTACCTGTTGCACGATCGCAAGCCGCCGAGCGAGCCGTTCCACGTGGAACTGTCAGGGCCGGACGGGCAGGTCTGGACGTACGGCGATGCTGCTGCTGAGCAGCGGGTCACTGGGCCGGCGCTCGACTTCTGCCTGCTGGCTACTCAGCGGCGGCACCGGGACGACTTGGCTGTCGAGGCGGTCGGTGCGGATGCCGAGGAATGGCTGGGGATCATCCAGGCCTTCGCCGGGTTGCCGGGTCAGGGACGCGTCGCGGGGCAGTTCGGATGACGGAACCCGTGCGGATCGGGAACGCGTCCGGCTTCTACGGCGACCGGTTCAGCGCGTTCCACGAGATGGTGACCGGCGGGCCGCTGGACTACGTGACAGGGGACTACCTGGCCGAGCTGACGATGCTGATCCTCGGGCGGGACCGGCTGAAGGATCCGTCGCTGGGGTATGCGCGGACGTTCCTGAAGCAGCTGGAGAGCGGGCTGGGTGAGGCGCTCGATCGTGGGGTGAAGGTGGTCAGCAACGCGGGTGGGTTGAACCCGGCGGGGCTGGCCGAGGCTGTTGCCGGGCTTGTCGACAAGCTGGGGCTGTCGGCGAAGGTGGCGTTCGTGGAGGGTGACGACTTGCTGGCTCGGGCCGGTGAGTTGGGGCTCGGGACCCCGTTGACGGCCAACGCCTATCTGGGAGCTTGGGGGATTGCCGAAGCGCTGCGTGAAGGCGCCGATGTCGTGGTCACCGGGCGGGTGACCGACGCCTCGGTGATCGTCGGGCCCGCGTCCGCGCACCACGGCTGGCGGCCCGACCAGTACGACGAGCTCGCGGGCGCCGTCGTCGCCGGGCACGTGATCGAGTGCGGCTGCCAGGCGACCGGCGGCAACTACGCGTTCTTCCACGAGCTGCGCAACCTCGACCGGCCGGGCTTCCCGATCGCGGAGATCCACGCCGACGGGTCGAGCGTGATCACCAAGCACGACGGCACCGGCGGCGCGGTCACGATCGACACCGTCAAGGCCCAACTGCTCTACGAGATCACCGGCGCCCGGTACGCCGGGCCGGACGTGACGACGCGACTCGACACGATCGAGCTGACCGACGACGGCATCGACCGGGTCCGGATCAGCGGCGTGCAGGGCGAGCCGCCGCCCCCGACGTACAAGGTGTCGCTGAACAGCCTCGGTGGGTTCCGCAACGAGGTCGACTTCGTGCTGACCGGGCTGGATCTGGAGGCGAAGTCGGAGCTGGTGCAGCGGCAGCTCGAACGCGGCCTGCCCCGGAAGCCGGCCGAGCTGAAGTGGTCGCTGACCTGGACCGAGCAGCCGAACGCCACGAGCGAGGAGCTCGCGAGCGTGCTGCTCAAGTGCGTCGTGAAGGACCCGGACCCGAAGGTGGTCGGCCGCGCGTTCTCGAGCGCCGCGGTCGAGCTGGCGCTGGCCAGCTACCCGGGCTTCCACGTGACGCGGCCACCGGAGGACAGTTCGCCGTACGGGGTGTTCACGGCGGGGTACGTCGACGTCGGCGAGGTCGAGCACGTCGCCGTGCTGCCGGACGGGACGCCGCGGGTGATCGCTGCCGCTGCGGAGACGCAGGTGCTGGAGCCGGTCGACGATGCGGACCTCCCGATGCCTTTGCCGCAGCTTGTGGCGGCGGGTCGGCCGGCGCGGTCGCTGACGCGGGAGGTGCCGCTCGGGCGGGTGGTCGGCGCGCGCAGCGGCGACAAGGGCGGCGATGCGAACGTCGGCGTGTGGGTGCGGAACGAGACGGCGTGGCGCTGGCTCGCGCACACGCTGACGATCGGGCTGTTCAAGGAGCTGCTGCCGGAGACCGAGGACCTGCGGGTCAGGCGGTACGTGCTGCCGAATCTGTGGGCGCTGAACTTCGTGGTCGAGGGGCTGCTCGGCGAGGGGGTGGCGTCGCAGGCGCGGTTCGATCCACAGGCGAAGGCGGTCGGTGAGTGGCTGCGGTCGCGCTATGTGGATGTGCCGGAGGTCTTGCTGTGAACGACTTCCGTTCGAGCGTACGGCGGTTCATGGCCGCGGAAGTCCTGCCGTCGCTTGATGACTGGGAGCGAGCGGGCGAGTTGCCGCGGGAGCTGCACAAGAAGGCCGGTGCGCTCGGGCTGCTCGGGGTCGGCTTCCCGGAGTCGGTCGGTGGCGGCGGCGGATCTCTCCAGGACGCGATCGAAGTGGTGGAGGAGATGCACTACAGCGGCGGGTCCGGCGGACTGGTCGCGTCGCTGCTGACCTGCGGGATCGCCGTCCCACATATCGTTGCTTCAGGCAATCAAGCGCAGATCGACCGGTGGGTGCGGCCGACGCTCGCCGGAGAGCTGATCGGCGCGCTGGCGATCACCGAGCCCGACGGTGGGTCGGACGTCGCGTCGTTGCGGACGACGGCTCGGCGCGACGGTGACCACTACGTGGTGAACGGGTCGAAGACCTACATCACCTCCGGCTGCCGGGCGGATTTCGTCACGGTCGCGGTGCGGACCGGCGGGCCGGGAGCGCACGGGATCTCCCTGCTGGTGGTGGAACGCGGTGGTTACACGGTCTCGCGCAAGCTGGAGAAGATGGGCTGGCTGTGCTCGGACACGGCCGAGCTGTCGTTCAGCGACGTACGGGTTCCCGTGGAGAACCTGGTCGGCGCGGAGGGCAGCGGATTCGTCCAGCTGGCGCAGAACTTCGTCGCCGAGCGGCTGACGCTCGCCGCGCAGGCGTACGCCGGCGCGCAGCGCGCGCTCGACCTGACCGTCGAGTGGTGCCGGGCGCGGAAGACGTTCGACCGGCCGTTGATCTCGCGGCAGACCGTGCAGTTCACGCTGACCGAGATGGCTCGGCGGGTCGATGTCGCGCGGGTGTACGTGCATCACGTCGCTTCCAGGGCTGCCCAGGGCGAGGACGTGATCGCCGAGGTGTGCTTCGCGAAGAACACCGCGGTCGAGGCCGGGCAGTGGGTCTGCGACCAGGCGCTGCAGCTGCACGGCGGGCTCGGCTACATGCGCGAGTCCGAGGTCGAACGCCAGTACCGGGACCAGAAGATCCTGGCCATCGGCGGCGGCACGACCGAGATCATGACCGGCCTGGCCGCGAGGAGACTGGGGTTCACCGCATGAGCAACCGCGAGGCGATGCTGGACAAGCTCGCCGCTCTGGACGTCGAGCATCAGAAGGCGCTGGCCGGTGGGGGCGAGAAGTACGTCGCGCGGCACCACCAGCGCGGCAAGCTGCTCGCCCGCGAGCGGATCGAGCTGCTGCTCGACCCGGACTCGGCGTTCCTGGAGCTGTCACCGCTGGCCGGCTGGGGATCCGACTTCACCGTCGGGGCGAGCCTGGTCACCGGGATCGGCGTCGTCGAGGGCGTCGAGTGCCTGATCACCGCGAACGACCCGACGGTCAAGGGCGGCGCGAGCAACCCGTGGACGCTGAAGAAGGCGTTGCGCGCCGACGAGATCGCGCGCGCCAACCGGCTGCCGGTGATCAGCCTGGTCGAGTCCGGCGGCGCGGACCTGCCGACCCAGAAGGAGATCTTCATCCCGGGCGGCGCGATGTTCCGCAACCTGACCCGGCTGTCGGCCGAGGGGATCCCGACGATCGCGCTGGTCTTCGGCAACTCGACCGCGGGCGGCGCCTACATCCCCGGGATGAGCGACTACGTGGTGATGGTCGACGGCGGCGCCAAGGTGTTCCTGGCCGGGCCGCCGCTGGTGAAGATGGCGACCGGCGAGGACGCCGACGACGAGTCGCTCGGTGGCGCGGCGATGCACGCGCGGACCTCGGGACTGGCCGACTACTTCGCCGTCGACGAGCCGGACGCGATCCGGCTCGGGCGGCAGATCGTGTCCCGGCTGAACTGGAAGAAGCTCGGGCCGGCGCCTGCACCGTCGTACGCATCGCCGATGTACGACGAGGACGAGTTGCTCGACATCGTGCCGGGGGACCTGAAGGTCCCGTTCGATCCGCGGGACGTGATCGCGCGGGTCGTCGACGGGTCGGTCTTCGACGAGTTCAAGCCGCTGTACGGGTCGTCGCTGGCGACCGGCTGGGCGTCGGTGCACGGCTACCCGGTCGGGATCCTGGCCAACGCGCGCGGCGTGCTGTTCTCGGAGGAGTCGCAGAAGGCGGCGCAGTTCATCCAGCTGGCCAACAAGTCGTCGACGCCGCTGATCTTCCTGCACAACACGACCGGGTACATGGTCGGGCAGGAGTACGAGCAGGGCGGCATCATCAAGCACGGCGCGCAGATGATCAACGCGGTCTCCAACTCCGCGGTGCCGCACATCTCGGTGCTGATGGGCGCGTCGTACGGCGCCGGGCACTACGGGATGTGCGGGCGGGCCTTCGATCCACGCTTCCTGTTCGCCTGGCCGTCGGCGAAGTCGGCGGTGATGGGACCGCAGCAGCTCGCGGGCGTGCTGTCGATCGTCGCCCGGGCCGCCTCCGAGGCGAAGGGGCAGCCGTACGACGAGGACGGTGACGCCGCGATGCGCGCGTACGTCGAGGGGCAGATCGAGGCCGAGTCACTGCCGATGTTCCTGTCCGGGCGGCTGTACGACGACGGGGTGATCGATCCGCGGGACACCCGGACCGTGCTCGGCCTGTGCCTGTCCGCCATTCACTCGGCACCGGTGGAGGGCACGTCCTCCTTCGGCGTCTTCAGGATGTGATGACGATGATCAGCTCGGTACTGGTGGCCAACCGCGGGGAGATCGCGCGGCGGGTCTTTCGGACGGCTCGCTCCTTGGGGCTCTCCACTGTCGCAGTGCACTCGTCGGTTGATGCTTCGGCGCCTTACGTGGCGGAGGCGGATGCTGCGGTGCTGCTACCGGGATCGTCTGCCGCGGAGACGTATCTGCGGGGCGATCTGGTGATCGCGGCGGCCAAGGCTGCTGGGGCGGACGCGGTGCATCCGGGGTACGGGTTCCTGTCGGAGAACGCCGCGTTCGCGGCGGCGGTGGTCGAGGCCGGGCTGACCTGGATCGGGCCGCCGGTGGACGCGATCGCGGCGATGGGGTCGAAGGTCGAGGCGAAGAAGCTGATGGCGGCGGCCGGCGTACCGGTGCTTGCTGAGTTGTCCGCGGTGGAGGCGTCGGATCTGCCGGTGCTGGTGAAGGCGTCGGCCGGTGGTGGTGGGCGCGGGATGCGGGTCGTGCACCGGCTGGAGGATCTCGCCGGGGAGATCGAGGCAGCGTCGGCGGAGGCGTTGTCGGCGTTCGGGGACGGGACGGTCTTTTGCGAGCGGTACCTCGCGACCGGGCGGCACATCGAGGTGCAGGTGCTGGCGGATTCGTTCGGGACCGTCTGGGCGGTGGGTGAGCGGGAGTGCTCGATCCAGCGGCGGCACCAGAAGGTGGTGGAGGAGTCGCCGTCGCCGTTGGTGGAGCGGGTGCCGGGGATGCGGGCGGCGTTGTTCGAGGCGGCGCGGAAGGCTGCTGAGGCGATCGGGTACGTCGGGGCCGGGACGGTTGAGTTCCTGGCGGACGAGAGCGGGAAGTTCTACTTCCTGGAGATGAACACGCGGCTGCAGGTCGAGCATCCGGTCACGGAATCGGTCACGGGGTTGGATCTGGTGGCGTTGCAGTTGTCGATCGCCGCAGGTGAGGCGTTGCCTGCTGAACCGCCTGCTCCGGTGGGGCACTCGATCGAGGTGCGGTTGTACGCCGAGGATCCCGCGCAGGACTGGCAGCCGCAGACGGGTCGCCTACACCGCTTCGCGGTGGAACGGCTCAGATCAGGGGTGGGGGGAGGGGCCGGGTCGCCTGGGGGCGAGCGCGCTCCGCGCGCCGCCGAGTTCGGGCCTGGTGGCCCGCGCGCTGGACTGCCCTGGGTCCGAGTCGACTCCGGCGTCGAGGACGGCTCCGACATCTCCCCCTTCTACGACTCGATGCTGGCCAAAGTAATCGTGTGGGCGCCCACCCGGGAGGTTGCCGCTCGGCGGTTGGCGTCCGCGTTGGCTTCGGCGGAGATCCACGGGGTGGTGACCAACCGGGAGCTGTTGACCTGGGTCTTGCGGCACCCGGCGTTCGTTGCCGGGGACACCGATACCGGGTTCTTCGACCAGCACGGGGTCGGCGCTGAGAAGCAGGACGTGGAGCTGGCTGCGTTGGCGGCCGCGCTGGCTGATGCGGCGCGGAACCGGGCGGCGGCGAAGGTGCAGGGGCGGTTGCCGAGTGGGTGGCGGAACCTGGCGTCGCAGCCGCAGCGGAAGTCGTACGCGGTGGGCGAGGCGACGTACGAGGTGTCGTACCGGGTGACGCGCGACGGGCTGGTGACCGACGGGGACGTGACGCTGGTCGAGGCGTCGAGTGAGCTCGTGGTGCTGGAGGTCGGCGGCGTACGGCGGCGGTTCGAGGTCGCGGCGTACCCGGGGCTGGTGTGTGTCGGGCCGGTGCAGCTGAGGCCGGTGGAGCGGTTCGCGGATCCGGCGGACCAGTTGGCGGTCGGGTCGCTGGTCGCGCCGATGCCGGGCTCGGTGATCCGGGTCGCGGTGGAGGTCGGTGACGAGGTGAAGCAGGGGCAGCCGCTGCTCTGGCTGGAGGCGATGAAGATGGAGCACACCATCGCCGCGCCGGCCGACGGTGTGGTCGCCGAGCTGAACGTCGCCAAGGGTGAGCAGGTCGAGGTCGGGGCCGTTCTGGCCGTCGTACGAGCTGGGGAGGACGCATGAGTTTCGTCGAGACCGAGGAGCGCCGGGCGCTGCGGGCGGCGGTGAGCGAGCTCGGGCACAAGTACGGCTACGCCTGGTTCACCGAGAAGGCGCGGTCGGGCGGGCAGACCACCGAGCTGTGGCAGGAGGCCGGCAAGCTCGGCTACCTGGGCGTGAACCTGCCCGAGGAGTACGGCGGGGGCGGCGGCGGGATGGCCGACCTGTCGATCGTGCTGGAGGAGCTCGGCGCGGCCGGGTGCCCGCTGCTGATGATGGTCGTCTCGCCCGCGATCTGCGGCACGGTGATCAGCCGGTTCGGCACCGCCGCGCAGAAGCAGCGCTGGCTGCCGGGGCTGGCCGACGGCTCGACGACGATGGCGTTCGCGATCACCGAGCCGGACGCCGGGTCGAACTCGCACAACATCACGACGACGGCCCGGCGTACGGACGACGGCTGGTCGCTCTCCGGCCGCAAGGTGTACATCTCCGGCCTCGACGTCGCGCAGGCCGTCCTGGTCGTCGGCCGTACCGAGGACGCGAAGACCGGACGGCTCAAGCCCGCGCTGTTCATCGTCCCGACCGACGCCGCCGGGGTCGAGTTCCGGCAGATCGAGATGGACCTGATCAGCCCGGACAAGCAGTTCTCCCTGTTCCTGGACGATGTCACGCTGCCCGCCGAGGCACTGGTCGGCTCCGAGGACGCGGCGCTGCTGCAGCTGTTTGCCGGGCTCAACCCGGAGCGCATCATGGCCTCGGCGTTCGCGATCGGCATCGGCCGGCACGCGCTCGGCAAAGCCGTTGCCTACGTCAAGGACCGGCAGGTCTGGAAGGCGCCGATCGGCGCCCACCAGGGCATCTCGCACCCGCTGGCCCAGATCAAGATCGAGCTCGAACTGGCCCGGCTGATGATGCAGAAGGCCGCCGCCCTGTACGACGCGGGCGAGGACCTGGCCGCCGGCGAGGCCGCGAACATGGCCAAGTACGCCGCCGGCGAGGCCTGCGTGCGCTCCACCGACCAGGCCGTCCAGTCGCTTGGCGGCAACGGCATGACTGTCGAGTACGGCGTCGCGTCGCTGGTCGCGGCGGCCCGGGCGACCCGGATCGCGCCGGTCAGCCGGGAGATGATCCTGAACTTCGTCGCACAGCACTCGCTGGGCCTACCCAAGTCGTACTGAGTCCGCCACAGTCGTGCTCCACAGCTTCGGAAAGGACCGCCCATGGTGATCAACAGCGAGTTCCCGCCGGTCGAGGTGCTCGACGTCCCGATCCACGAGGCCGTGCTCGGCCGCGCCCAGGAGTACGGCGCCCGCGCCGCGCTGGTGGACGGTGTCACCGGGAAGGAGATCAGCTACGCGCAGCTGGACGCGATGAGCAGCCGGGTCGCGGCCGGGCTCGCCGAGCTCGGCATCGTGAAGGGTGACGTGATCGCGCTGCACAGCCCGAACACGATCCTCTACCCGGTCGCCTTCTACGGCGCGACCCGCGCGGGCGCGACGGTAACCACGGTGAACGCGCTCTACACCGCCGACGAGCTGCACAAGCAACTGGTCGACTCGAAGGCCAAGCTGCTGGTGACGATCTCGCTGTTCCTCCCGCTGGCCACGGCCGCGGTCGAGGGCACCGACGTCCGGGAGGTCATCGTCTGCGACCAGGCCGAGGGCTACCGGTCGCTGACCGAGCTGCTGCACTCGACCGGCCCGGTCCCGGTCGTTGATTTCGACCCCGCCGAGGACGTCGCCGTCCTGCCCTACTCCAGCGGTACGACGGGGGCGGCCAAGGGCGTGATGCTGACCCACCGGAACATCGCGACCAACATCTCCCAGGCGCAGGCGACGTTCACGATGGGCGAGGACGAGCGGATCATCGCGATCCTGCCGTTCTTCCACATCTACGGGCTGAGCGTGCTGATGAACCTGCCGCTGCGGGCCGGCGCGACCGTGGTGGTGCTGCCGAAGTTCGACCTGCAGCAGTTCCTGACCACGCTCGACGAGCAGAAGATCACCCGCGCGTTCGTGGCGCCGCCGATCGTGCTCGCGCTGGCCAAGCACCCGGCGGTCGACGGTGTCGACCTGTCGGCGCTGCGGTACGTGACGTCGGCCGCGGCGCCGCTCGACGGCGACCTGGCCGAGGCGTGCGCGAAGCGCCTCGGGCTGCACGCCGTACTGCAGGCGTACGGGATGACGGAGCTGTCGCCCGGGACGCACGCCGTACCGCAGGACGCTGTCGACCCGCCGGCCGGCGCTGTGGGCAAGCTGTTCCCGTCGACCGAGATGCGGCTGGTCGGTGCCGACGGCAACGATGTCGGCGACGAGGAGACCGGCGAGATCTGGATCCGCGGGCCGCAGGTGATGAAGGGGTACCTCGGCCGGCAGGCCGAGACCGACGCGACGATCGACCCCGAGGGGTGGCTGCACACCGGCGACATCGGGCGGGTGGACGAGCGTGGCTACCTGTACGTCGTCGACCGGGTGAAGGAGCTGATCAAGTACCACGGATACCAGGTGCCGCCCGCGGAGCTGGAGGCCGTGCTGCTGACCGACCCGCGGATCGCGGACGCGGCGGTGATCGGGGTGGTGGCCGATGGCAACGAGGTGCCGAAGGCGTTCGTCGTCCCGATGCCGGGCAGTGGGCTGACCGAGCAGGACGTGATCGACTACGTCGCCGAGCGGGTGGCGCCGTACAAGAAGGTGCGCCAGGTCGAGTTCATCGAGGCGGTGCCCAAGGCGGCCTCCGGCAAGATCCTGCGCCGCAAACTGAGAGCACGGGAGGCAACAGGTGGCTGACCCGCTCCGCGCACCACAGCAGGACCGAAGCCGAGCGACCCGACAGAAGCTCCTGGAAGCTTCCGTCGAGTCGCTGGCCCAGGTCGGCTACGCCGCGACGACGGTCGCCGTCGTCGCGGCGCGAGCCGGGGTGTCGCGGGGGGCGGCTCAGCACCACTTCCCGACGCGGGCGGATCTGTTCGAGGCGGCCGTCGAGTACATGACCGAGGTCCGCCTCGCGGAGATCCGCTCCCAGGCGGCTGCTTTGCCGGTAGGCGCCGGCCGCACCGAGGCGATCGTCGGCATGCTCGCGGACGTCTACACCGGCCCACTCTTCCGCGCCGCATTACACCTGTGGGTCGCCGCATCGACCGAGGAACCGCTCCGGCGACAGATCGTCCGCCTGGAAGCGCATGTCGGCCGGCAGGCGCATCGAGCGCTGCTGGAGGTCCTCGACGTGAGCGAGAAGACGCCGGGGGTGCGAGAGACCGTGCAGGGCGTGCTGGACATGGCCCGCGGGCTGGGCCTGGCCGACCTGCTGACGGACGACGGCCGACGCCGCCGGGGAATCGTCCGCCAGTGGTCGAAGATCCTCGACCAGGCCTTGGCTGGTTGAGCGCTGCTGTCAGACCGCGAACTCAGGCCTTCCGCCCTGCCACGTAGTTGTCTCTGAAGACTGCAACATCGACGAAACCGCAGTCCTTGAGGAGAGGAGCCAGTTCATCGAACGGCGTGACACGGCGCTGCATGAAGTCTTGGTCTCTTCGGCCATCGCGATGGCGCCAGACGCGCCGGGTGGTCGCGATACCGCAGTCGGCGTCCCAGGAAGTCTCGCTCTCCACGTCGGCGGTGATCAACGCGTTGTCGACTGTCCCACTGCTGGAGCCGAGGGGTGGTCTCAACATGGTCCCGATCAGCAGGACACCACCTGGTTGTGTATGGCAGCCGAATGTCTCGATGGTGGCGCGAAGGTCCGCATCACTGAGGTTGTACGCCAGCGAGTTGCCCAAGCAGAGCACTACGTCGAACCGGCGACCGAGGCGAATCGATCTGATATCGCCTTGGCGAAGATCGAGCTGCCGATGGACTGCGCGTCCGTACTCGATCAACCCGGGCTGAACGTCGATGCCTACACCTTCACATCCGAAGGCAGTCCGAAGCACCGCGAGATGCCTGCCGGTCCCGCATCCGAGGTCGAGCACCGAGCGCGGCCTCATGCTGTTCGTCAGCTCGCCGACGACATTGATCAAGTCGTCGCCGCCGTCCGCGAGATGGTCATAGACATCCGGTCGGCGATACGTGAGGTTCGTCGAGGTCAATCTGTTGGCCAAACTCATCGGACAGCGTTCCTCTCAAGGGAACATCTGACGCCACGACGGCGTCCGGCTGATCTGAGGTTCCATCCTTCCCGGATCCCCAACAACCCAAGCTAAACTTCCTCTTTTCCTCTTTTAGTTTGTTGCGTGCTGGCGGCGGCTTGCGGCGCGTTGGTCGACCTTGGTGGCCAGGCGGTCGGGGTCGCATTCGGCTAGGTGGTCGCGGACCAGGAGGTGGATGAAGGCGTACTCGCCGCGGCCGGTGCGGGTGAGGATGTAGCGGTCGGCGGCGTACTGGAGGAAGGCTCGGCGGCGCCAGGGGAGGTAGCCGGTCCAGCGGAGGAGGAGGCCGTGGAGGAGGCGGGAGGTGGGGCCGGCGAAGAGGGGTGGGCGGCGGCGCCAGGCTTTGGCGGCGACCACTCCGGCGATGACGCCGAGGATGGCTTCCAGGTGGGTCCAGGTGGGGTCGGCGCCGAGGGCCAGGGCTGCGGCTACGGCTGCGGCCAGGCCGGCTACGACCCAGAGGTCCATCAGGTCGCGGGCGTCGTCGTACTGGCGGACGAGGTGGTCCATGGGGAGGGCCTTCACCAGTCGGATGCCTTGGGCAACGATTAGGCCGGCGGCCGCGGAGGCCAGGAAGGCGTCGGGGTGGTCGAGCTGCGTTAGGGCCAGGGTCGAGCCGGCGGTGACGATGGCGAGGCGGCCGAGGAGCAGCAGGCGGCGTTTCGGGCCTTCGGAGACGATCAGCTCGACCGCGTACGACGCGACAACGGCTGCGGCGAGCAGGAGGACAGCGAGCCAGCGTGGGAGTGCGGCGAAGAGCGAGGCGCCGGCGAGGGACGAGGTGAAGCCGGCGACGGCGCCGATGGCGGTCATCGCTGCTGCGACCAGGCGGCTGGGCTGGCCGGGGCTCTTGCGGAGGGGCTGCCACGGTCGGGGGCGGATGTGGACGAGCAGCAGGCTGGTTGCTCCGACGGCTACGCCCGCCAGTACGCCGTACAGGGCGGTGATCGCCAGCGCTGCTCCACCGACCAGGCCGGCGAACAGGGCGGGCAGGCAGATCCGGTGTACCAGGTAGCTGACTGACGGCAGCGACAGGCCGTACCAGCCGTTGGGCGTGAGCCAGCGCGGGACGGCGGTGCGGTCGCCGGCTCGGGAGCGGGTCCACCAGGCCAGGCACCAGAGCGAGCGGAGCGCCGTACGGGAGTCGTACTGGCGGCTGGCCGGGCGGGGGCGCGAGAGCACCTCGGAGAGGAACGTGTCGAACAGGTCGCGGCGGTGGTCAGCCACTGCGCCGCCGGCGACCTCCTGGGCGTCGCGGCCCTGGTAGGCGAGGGCCATCACGTTGAGCATCAGCGGTGAGGTGATCAGGTCCCACAGGTCGTCGTCCTGTTCCAGCGCGGCCCGGGCGCCGGCCAGCTCCGCGCCGACGGAGGTGAAGTAGTCGAGCACCTGGTGGCGGGTCAGCGGGCGGATGCGGACGGCGCCGTACAGCTTCAGCGGCTGCGGCAGGTTGGCGTAGTCGTGGATGCGGCAAGTGACGGCGAGCTGGCCGACCAGGTACCGCTGCTGGAGCTCCTCGAGCGCAGGAGCGAGCTTGACCCGGTGCTGCAGAGCGATCTCGTCCACACCGTCCAGCAACAGGGCCAGCCCGCCCCTGCGGAGCCAGGCCCGGCCGACGGCGGCGGGGATCTGGTACCGGGCGTGGAGGTCGCGGAGCAGCCAGCGGACGAAGCCGGCCAGCAGCGGGCTGTCGCCGGGGTCGTCGTCCTCGCGCCGGGTGGTGATCGCGCCGGTCCAGCCGGACAGGTCGACCAGCACCGGAATGGGCTGGCTCGGGTCCTGGTGGGCCTCGGCGGCGAGCGTGCGGGCCAGGTCGAGCAGCAGCGTGGTCTTGCCGGCGCCGGGAGCGCCGAGGATCAGAACCGAGTCCTGCAGGTCGTCGAAGGCCTTCGCGATGTCGGCGTTCTCGCGGACCTCGTGCGTGGTCGCGTTGAGCGGCTGGACCAGCAGGTCGTACGGGCGGACGACGGCGTCCGGGCTCTCGTCGAGGTCGAGCGCCAGCCGCGTGTACTGCGCGAGCGAGCCGGCGAAGCGCTCGGCCAGGTAGCGGTCGACGCGGGCCAGCGCGTTCGGGCGGTTCCGCGGCTGGTCGGCCGAGCGGATCGAGAACGTGCCGGTCCGCCGGCTGCGCAGCTCCCAGACGCCGGTGCCGATCGCGACCAGCCAGAGCACGCCGATCACGGGCCAGGTCCAGTCGACGTACGGCTCCAGGAAGGCGGGCGCGGTGCCGCCGGTGCCGACGTTGATCGCGATCGGCAGCAGCACCAGGGTGAGGGACAGCGTGACCACGACGAGGGCAACCCTCAGCACAGCGCGCATCCTCACCCACGGAGCGTATCGGCAGACGGTTTCCTGACGGAATTGTTGATCACTCAGTTAGAGTTCTTGTCTGACATGACTACTGAGCAAACCGACCGGGCCGCCGTCGGCCTGAGGTCCGAACGCGGTCCCATCCTGTTGTCGGTGATGCTCAGCGTCGGGCTGGTCGCCATCGACGCGACCATCCTCGCGACCGCCGTACCGGCGGTGGTCGAGGACCTGGGCGGCTTCACGCAGTTCCCCTGGCTGTTCTCGATCTACCTCCTGGCCCAGGCGATCTCGGTGCCGATCTACGGCAAGCTCGCCGACCTGCGCGGGCGCAAACCGATCATGCTGCTCGGCGTCGGGCTGTTCGTGCTCGGCTCGATCCTGTGCGGGTTCGCCTGGTCGATGCCGGCGCTGATCGCGTTCCGGCTGATCCAGGGGCTCGGCGCGGGTGCGATCCAGCCGATCGGGATGACGATCATCGGCGACATCTACTCGGTCGCCGAGCGGGCCCGCGTGCAGGGCTACATCGCCAGCGTCTGGGGCATCTCGTCGTTCGTCGGGCCGGCCCTCGGTGGCGTGTTCGCCGACTACATCTCCTGGCGGTGGATCTTCTTCGTGAACATCCCGCTCGGGCTGGCCGCCGCCTGGGTGCTGGTGCGGCGGTTCCAGGAGAACGTCGTCCGCGGTACGACGAAGCCGAAGATCGACTACTGGGGCACGATCCTGCTCGCCGTCGGCGGCTCGCTGCTGCTGCTCGGGCTGCTCGAGGGCGGCGTGATGTGGGACTGGGACTCGGTCGCGAGCATCGTGATCCTGGCCGTGTCGGTGGTGCTGCTGGTCGCGTTCGTGCTGGTCGAGCGGAAGGCGCCGGAGCCGGTGCTGCCGCTGTGGGTGCTCGGGCACCGGGTGCTGAACTCGGCCAACTCGTCGGCGCTGCTGATCGGCGTACTGATGGTGGGGTTGTCGACGTACGTGCCGCTGTACGCGCAGGGGGTGCTGGGGACGAGCGCGCTGGTCGCCGGGTTCGCGCTGGCAGCGATGACGCTCGGGTGGCCGATCGCCGCTTCGGTGGCTGGGCGGATCTATCTGCGGGTGGGCTTCCGGACGACGATGCTGATGGGGTCGGTGATCGTGGTCGTCGGGTCGGGGCTGCTGCTGACGGTTTCGGCGTCGAGCTCGGTGCTCTACCTGGCGCTGGCCTGTTTCGTGATCGGGGTCGGGCTGGGCTTCTCGGCCTCGCCTGCGGTGGTGGCGGCGCAGTCGTCGGTCGACTGGCGGAGTCGCGGGGTGGTGACCGGGGCGAACATGTTCGCTCGGTCGGTCGGGAGTGCGGTCGGGGTTGCGATCTTCGGCGCGGTGGCGAACAGCGTCGTCGCGTCGCGGCTCGGTGACAGCCACGAGGATCTGGAGCATCTGCCGGGTGAGGTGCTCGCGCCGGCGATCCATGACGTGTACTACGGCGCGGCGCTGGCCGCGGTGCTGCTGATCGTGGCGGTGGTGTTCATGCCGAACCGGGTCCAGGAGCAGCCGCGCGGCTAGGGCAGCGGGGCGAGCAGGGCGGTGATCAGGCCGGCTAGCCCAAGGAGTGCGGCCGCGGCTGTGAGGATGCGCGGGGTTGCTCGCTGGCGGAGCAGCAGGATGGCGGCGACGGTGACTGCTGCGATCAGGAAGATCGAGGGCAGGCCGGCGCCCCAGCCGACGCCGAGGACACGGGCGTCCGGGTACGCCGTACCGAAGCGTTGTTCGAGGGAGCTTCGGCGGCCGGGGATCAGGAGGGCGCTGGAGCCTGCCCAGATCGCGAGGGCGAGGGCGACAACCGGGCGGGCGGCCGGGCGGATCCGCTCGTGGACTGCGGTTGTCCACAGGGCGAGCAGGAGCGGGAGACCGATCCAGGACCAGCCGAGGAGGCGGAGGGTTGGTTCGTGGTGGTTGGTCGCGTTGCCGATCGTGGTGACGACGTCCTCGCCGATGTAGGCGCCGGCCAGGCCGGTGGAGACCGCGGCAATGGCGCCCGCGACGAGAGCGCGGGTGACGTACGGCGGGGCGGTCGGGCGAGGGGCGCGCGGCCGGGGCTCGGTCGGCATGGGGTCCGTGGTGCTCGGCATGGGGGGACTTTGTCAGGGCGGCCGGGTCAGTGCCGGCTGATCTAGGTTGGGGGGATGCGTGAGGTGGACTGTGTCGGGGCGTTGATCCGCGACGGCGAGCAGCGGGTGTACGTGCAGCGGCGGACGCTGGAGCGGCGGTTGTTCCCGGGGATCTGGGACATCGTGGGCGGGCACGTCGAGGCCGGCGAGACGCCGGAGGAGGCGCTGGCCCGGGAGGTGCTCGAGGAGACCGGGTGGGTGGTGCGATCGGTGCTCGCGGTGGTCGCCGACTGGGAGTGGGAGTACGAGGGGCGGGTCCGGCGGGAGCTCGACTACCTCGTCGAGGTCGACGGGGACCTGTCGGCGCCTCGGCTGGAGGAGGGCAAGCACGACGCGGGCGCGTGGGTGGGGGCGGAGGATGTCGGGCTGCTGATGGTCGGGCGGACCGACGGTGACGAGCGGCTGCGGGACATCGTGGCGCACGTCGTACGGATGCGAATGAGCGAGCGGCTGCGGCTGGTGCCGGTCGGTGGGCCGGCGGAGGTCCTGGGCGGGCATGCGGAGGACCTGGTGCGGCTGCACGCGGATCCGGTGGTGGCTGAGTGGTACGCCGAGACGCTGACGGCCGAGGGGGCGGTCGAGCGGGCGCGGCAGGTGCGGGCTGCTTGGGAGCGCGACGGGGTGAACAAGTGGATGGCGTACGAGCGGGATGGTGGGGCTGGCGACGACGGCTCGGGAACCAGCGGCGACGCGGGGAGCGGGCGGTTGGTCGGGCGGGGTGGGCTGTCGCGGATGGGGGCTCGGTCGTCGGTGACCGGGCAGATCGCGGCGCTGGTCGGGGACGCCTGGGCGGCTGACCGGCTCGAGGTGGGGTGGGCGTTGGTGGAGTCGGCGCGCGGGCGGGGGTACGCGACGGAGATCGGGGCAGCCGGGCTGGAGTTCGCGTTCGGGGCGCTGCGGGCTCGGACGGTGATCGCGTACACCGAGCGGCACAACCGGGCGTCGCGGGCGGTGATGGAGCGGCTGGGGATGACGTACGCCGGGGAGATCCGCGCCGAGGGGCTGGTCGAAGGAGTCGAAGGCGTCCAGCAGGATGCGCCGTTCGCGGTCTACCGGCGCGACCGGGAGCCGGACCGCGCGGCGGACCTGCCGATGTGACCAGGAGCCGGACCTGAGCGCGGACCGGGCGGACCAGAAGCGGACCTGAAACGCTGTGACCTGCGGGTTTGCCGCGTCAGAGGGCGGACACGAAGCGGGTCAGGAGGTCCGCGAAGGTCTGCCGTTCCTCGGACGACCAGGTCTCCATCGCCGCGGCGAAGCGTTGGCGGCGGTGGGTGTGGACCTCGGCGAGGCGTTCGAGGCCCGCCGGGGTGAGGACGAGGACTGTACGGCGGCCGTCGTGCTGGTCGGCCTCACGGCGTACGAGACCGGCGGTGACCGCGGCGGCGACGAGCTTGCTGGCGCGGGGCTGGTCGACGCCGAGCGCCTCGGCGACCCCGTTGACGCCGAGCGGGCCGGTGGCTTCGAGCGCGTCGAGGACCTGCTGACTGGCGTCGCCGCCCGCCTCGGCGGCGAAGACGCGGCGGGTCTGGCGGCGGCGGACGGTGATCATCGCGGTCTCGACGGCGGCGACCGGGTCGGGCATCTTCACCTCGATAGATATATGCTTATTGACATGTACATGTCGGAGGACAACAAGCCTATCGGGTGGTGGCTGAAAGAGCTGGACCGGCTGATCGAGGCGGGTTTCGCCGAGGTGCTCGCCGCGGACGGGCTGGATCGGCGCCAGTGGCAGGCGCTGAACGCGGCCGGCGGCGATCAGCCGGTCGCGGCCGCGCTGGCGCCGTTCGAGGGGAGTGCGGACGCCGTACGAGCACTGGAGGCTCGGGGATGGATGGCCGGTGAAGAGCTCACAGACGAGGGCCGAGCGGTCAGAGAGCGGTTGACCGGCAAGGTCGGCGCGTACCGGCGACAGGTGGCCGACGGGATCGAGCCCGGGGAGTACGCCGCGACGGTCGCCGTCCTCCGCCGGATGGCGCTGAACCTGACGGGACGCACAAACAGCTCCGCTGTGTGACCGCCCAGGCGCGGCGGTCACACAGCGGAGCGGGCCATCCGGGGGGACGGCTCGTGGTGAGGTGCACGAGCCGTCGGTGTCCCGCGCCGGAGGTCATCTCTGACAAATCCGCCCGATCTCCGGCGTGGGAACACACTCAACCCCAGCCTCTGACCCGAGGTGTCGGTCAGAGGTGGCTTGGAACGGCTGGGCGGCGGCGACACAGGGAACTCAACCGCCTGCCCAGCCGGGCTTGGGCGGTGCGGTCCGGAGCTGAGGAGTGCTCCGGACCGCACCTGGGTGGTGTCCGGGGACTGAGGAGTGTCCCGGACCTTTCCGTGCACTGCTCCCTGAACGTGAGGAGACTCCAGGGGGCAGCCGCTCGGGTCTGAGGAGGACCCGAGCAGGTCTCAGCTGTCCGAACCGTCCTGCGGCCCGAGGAGGTCGTTGGTGACCCGGAGGCCGGCGAACCGGCGGCGCATCGCCTGCTCGTAGCGCGCCGCCAGCGGCGCCTCGGCGACGTACTGCGCGATCACGTGCTCGCCGAACCAGACCCGCACCCGGCGGCGGTGCTGCCTCGACGTCATCTCCGCGACTGTCACTACTCGCTCACCCCGTAACTCTCAGGCCTTGCAACCAGTTGGACTTACTGGTTGTCATGGCAGTAATGGTGCACAACCCGAGCGTGACCGCTCTAGGACCTGCGGCGGACCTTTGCCGGACCTCTCCAGGACCTCTCGCGGACATCTGGGTGACTGCACCTTGTCGTGGGGCATGAGTCGAGACAACGTCTGAACTGACGTGAACGGGAGGAACGATGGCGGGTAGGTATGCGCCAAGAACGGTCCTGGCGCACCTGATCCAGCGCCGGAACCAGACCTACTCCGAGATCGTCGCCGAGTTCGTCGAGCTGGGTGGAACCATCACCGAGCGGCACCTGCGGCGCCTCGCATCGGGCGAGCGTGCAGGGACCACTCCTCAGACCCGGCGCACCCTGCAACGCATGTTCGGCAAGCCGGTCGAGGAACTCCTCGCCCCGTACGTCCCCGAGCAGGCAGCCCAGGTGGTGCCGGCACCTGCCGCGAGTGGACGGATCACGACAGGGAATGAGATGGAGGTACTCGACATGGCTGCCAGCCGTGCGCGGGCGTTCGCCCTCGCGGCCCAGACCGGTCTCGGGAGCGAGGCCATGGAACAGGTGTACGACGACGTGAGACACGTCGCGAAGGCCTACCCGCAGCGTCCGCTGCCGGAGATCCTCGGCCAACTGGTCGAGACCCAGGACCTGGTCTTCGCGTTGCTGGAGAGCCGGCAGCGTCCGGAACACCTGCGGCAGCTGTACTTCCTCGGTGGCGTCACCGGCGGTCTGCTGGCCAAGGCGTCGCACGACCTGGGCAACCCGCACGCCGCCCTGACCCAGGCCCGGACGGCGTTCCTGTGCGCCGACAACGCCGACCACCACGGCCTGCGCGCCTGGGTCCGCGGCCTGCAGTCCCTGGTCTCGTACTGGGCCGGCAACCCGCACGACTCGGTCCGGTACGCCCAGCTCGGCGCCGGGTACGCCGAGCAGGCGAACAGCACCACCTCGGTCTGGCTCCCGGTCAGCGAGGCCCGCGCCTGGGCCGCGCTCGGCAACCCCGACGCCACCCGCGCCGCCCTGGAGCGCGCGGAGAACGCGTGGAACTCGGTCCGCAACGACGAGCTCGACGAGATGGGTGGCCTGTGCACCTTCGGGCGCAACCGCCAGCTGTACTACGCGGCCGACGCGCTGGCCTGGCTGCCCGGTGAGATGGAGACCGCCGAGCGGTACTCCAACCAGGCCGTCGACGCCTACACCGACCAGTCGCACCCCGAGTGGGCCTTCGGCGACGCGGCCGGCAGCCACGCCGCGATGGCGATCACCCGGATCGCGAGCGGTGAGCTGGACGGCGCCGCCGACGCGATCGCGCCGGTCCTGGGGCTGCCCGCCGAGCGCCGGATCAACGGCGTGGTGCACTCGGCCCGCCGGGTCCACCAGGCGCTGCGGCAGTCCGGGCGCGCCGACGACGCCCGCGAGCTGCAGGAGGAGATCGAGATGTTCACCCGGACGCCGATCCAGAGCTTCCCGCGGTAGCCTGCGGGATGGATCCGCTCACCGGCGACGGCGTAGGCCTGCGGGAGTTCCGCCCCGACGACTTCGACGACTTCTTCGCCGTCGTCGGTGACGAGCGGGTGACCGCCTGGATGGCCTTCGCCACCCACACGCCGGAGTCGGCGCGCAAGATGCTCGACGGGATCGTCGAGCGCTCCGCCCAGGAGAGCCGGCCCGACTACATGCTCGCCGTCACCCGCCTTGACGACGACCGTGTGCTCGGGTTCATCCGGCTCGCGCCGGGCATCCACAAAGGCGCCAAGCTCGGCTACGGCATCGGCGCCGACCAGTGGGGACACGGCTACGCCACCACCGCCTGCCGGCTGGTCCTCGACTTCGCCTTCGGCCCGCTCGCCCTGCACCGGGTGACCGCCGCGATCGGCCCCGAGAACGCGGCCTCGATCGCCGTCGTCCAGCGCCTCGGCTTCAGCTACGAGGGCCTCCTGCGCGACCACGTCTTCACCAACGACGCCTGGCGCGACTCCGTCCTGTACTCCGTCCTCGCCGACGAGTGGACCGCTCAGCAGCCCTGAGCCCGGCGTTCACCTGCCGCACACACCGGCTTCACCGGCGGCCCCGACAGTGTCGTGGACACAGGGAGGTGGCGGGATGCAGTTGCCGGAGTGGGCCGACGTGGAGGTTCCCGAGGAGCGGCTGGATGCTCAGGGGGTTTCGCGGCGGGGTGTGCTGCGGGGTGCTGGGCTGCTGGGTGGGGCCGGGTTGCTAGGCGTGGCTGGTGCTGGGGAGGCTGCCGCTACGTCCGGGGGTGACCCGGAGCTGGTGTGGCTGGTCGGGGATCACCATGTGCACAGCCGCTACAGCCATGACGCGAAGTACGGGTTCGGGCAGCTCGCGCAGCGTGGGGCGCAGTTCGGGCTGGACTGGATGGCGTTCACCGAGCACAGCAACTTCGGGCACGCGGACAAGGGCGCCGCGGCCGAGCAGGACGAGGTGCTGAAGGCTCGCGCCGAGAATCCGCGGATGCTGATCTTCCAGGGGCTCGAGTGGTACATCCCGGCGGCTGAGCACGGGACCGTCCTGGTCGCGCCGGGGCCGAACGTCGTACCGCTGCTGCAGACCTTCGAGCGCACGTACGACGGGAAGCTGACCAACCGGTCGGACAACACACCCGAGAACGAGCAGCACGCAGTCAAGGCGCTGCGCTGGCTGGCCGAGCAGAAGCAGCGCGGGTACGTCGACGACGTGCTGGTGCTGGCCAATCACCCGCTCAGGCTCGGGATCGACTCACCGCACGAGGTCCGCGCCTGGCGCGACACGGGTGTGCTGATCGGCATGGAAGGCGCTCCCGGTTCGCAGGGCGACGCCGACCCGGCGTGGGTCGCGTACCGCGGGATGACCGCAGCGCAGCGCGGCGAGTACGTGAACGCCCCGAGCGCAGCCAGCTTCCCTGGTTACCCGGCCGACGCGTACCGCACGTACGGTGGCTTCGACTGGGCCACCGCGACCGTCGGCGGGCTCTGGGACTCGCTGCTCGCCGAGGGCCGGCTGTTCTCGATCACCTCGAACAGCGACAACCACCGGACCATCTGGGACACCTGGAAGGACGGGGAGTTCCCGCCGGGCGAGAACTTCGATTCCCTCGGCTGGAAGCCCGCTCCGACCGACGCCGGGACGCCGCAGGCCGGCAGTGACTTCTGGCCCGGCCAGTTCAGCCGCACTCACGTCGGCGTGACCCGCTACTCCTACCTCGACGTGATGGCCGGGCTGCGCGCCGGCCGGGTCTGGGTCGACCACGGGCAGCTGGTCGACGGGCTGGACGTCCGGCTCGCTCCGGCCGGCTCCAAGCAGCGGGGCGTCACGCTGGGCGGGCGGCTGAAGGTAGGACGCGGCGAGCGGCTGGAGCTGCGCGTCACCGTCACCAGCGCGACCAGGCCGAACTTCCACGAGCTCCTGCCGCGGCTGGCCCACCTGGACGTCATCCGCGGCATCGTGACCGGCCCGGCGCGCGACCGGGACAGCTGGAAGGCTCCGGACACCCGGGTAGTCGAGCAGATCGACGTACGCCGTATGTCGGGCACCTACACCCTCCGCATCCCGCTCGGCCGCGCAGAGCGCAGCCACTACCTCCGGCTGCGCGGCAGCGACGGCCGCCGCAACGGCCCCGGCTACCTGGGTCGCGCGATCGACCCGGCGGGCCCGATCCAGCACCCGGTGAACGACGGCGACCCGTGGCTGGACACCTGGCTCTACACGAACCCGATCTTCGTGGACGTCGGGAAATGATCGAGGGCTTGGAGTGGTGGGCAGACTGGCCGTATGACCGCCACGCTGCCGACCACCCTGCTCGACCCGGTGAGGGACGGGCTGGCCCGGATGATCATGACGAAGGTGGCAGGCCCGGATCCGCGCGCCGAGCGGAACCGGGTGCACAACACCCCTGGGCCTAGGTGGTTCGCGCCCGACCGGCCGATCCGGCGGGTGCACGGCGACGCGTCGATGTTCGCCGGTGGGCTGCGGGCGCTGCTGCTGCAGTCGCTGCACCCGCTGGCGATGGCTGCCGTCTCCGCCCACTCCGGCTACCGCGGTGACCCGTGGGGGCGGCTGCAGCGGACCAGCTTCTTCCTGGCCATCACCACGTACGGCGCGGAGTCCGACGCCGAGGCGGCGATCGCCAAGGTCAAGTCCGTCCACGAGCGCGTCCGCGGAACCAGCCCGGACGGTACGCCGTACCGGGCCGGTGACCCGCACCTGCTCAAGTGGGTGCACCTGGCCGAGATCGACAGCTTCCTGGCGGCCCACCAGCGCTACGGCGCCAACCCGCTCGACGCCGCCGAGCAGGACGGCTACGTGGCCGACACTGCCCGGGTGGCGCAGGCGCTGGGCGTCATCGAGCCGCCGACGACGATGGTCGAGCTGCGGCAGATGCTCGACGCGTACCGCCCCGAGCTCCGCGGTACGACGGAAGCGCGGCAGGCCGCGCGCTTCATCCTGATCCACCCGCCGGTGCCGCTCGCCGCGCGGCCGGCGTACGGCGTACTGACGGCGGCCGCCGTCGGGCTGCTGCCGTTCTGGTCGCGCTGGCCGCTGCGGCTGCCGTACCTGCCGCTGGCCGAGCAGACCGTCGTCCGGGCCGCCGGGGACGGGCTGACGCGGACGATCCGCTGGGCTCTGACCTCGCCGATTCTGGGGAATGTCGACATATCTACCGCGTGAATGCGCTTTCTTGCGCGCACCCACCCGGCGAGCGCGCTGAAACGGCCTCCGCGCCGGTAGTTTGCTCTCATGCCCCCACGCCCGAACCGACCGCTGCCGCTGGCGACGCCGGCCGGGATCGAGGTCCTCACCAAGATCCTCACCCAGGGTCCGATCCCGCGGGTCGAGATCGCGCGCCGGACCGGGCTGTCCCAGGCGGCGGTCACCAAGGCGGTCGCGCCGCTGATCGACGCCGGGTTCGTCACCGACCAGCCGGTCGCGGTCAGCCCGGACGAGCACGTCGAGAGCCAGCTCGGGATCGGGCGCCCGGTCAGCCCGCTGACCGTGGTCGCGAACAGCGTCTCGGTGATCGGGCTCAAGGTGACGCCGACCGACCTGATCGGCGTGACCACGGACTTCACGGCCGGGATCCGCGCCGTACGGCACCGCCGGCTGCCGGAGACCTCGGCGGACACCGTCGCCGCGAACCTGGTCGAGCTGGCGCGCGAACTGATCGCGGAGATCGAGGCGAGCGACGCCGGGCCGCTGGTCGGGATCGGTGTTGCCGTCTCCGGGGACGTCGACGCGGAGCACGGGGTGGTGCGGGACTCGCCGTTCATGGGCTGGCGGGACGTGCCGCTGGCGGCCGCGCTGACCGCGAAGCTCGACGTACCGGTGGTGGTGACGAACGACGTCCGGGCGCTGACCGTGGCCGAGCACTGGTTCGGGGTCGGGGTGAACGCCGACTCGTTCGCGGTGGTGACGATCGGGTCCGGCGTCGGGTGCGGGCTCTACATCAACGGCGAGGTGGTGTCGGGGGCGCATGGGGTTTCGGGTGAGCTCGGGCACTTGCCGCTGGCACCGGGTGAGCTGGTCTGCACCTGCGGGCGGCGGGGCTGCGTCGAGACGGTCGCGTCGTCGGACGCGATCCTGGCCCGGGCGCGGGAGACGACCGGGCAGGCCGACCTGGATCTGGCCGGGGCGATCGAGCTGGCGCACGCCGGGAACGAGGACGCCCGCGAGGCGTTCGACCGGGCCGGCGAGGTGATCGGGTCGGCGCTGGCCGCGATGGTGAACCTGGTCGGGCCGGAGCTGGTGGTGATCGCGGGCGAGGGCGTCGCGGACTACGACCTGTACGAGCAGCGGATGCGCGAGGCGTTCGCGGCGCACGCGTTCGGGGCGGCAGGCGACTGCCGCCTGATGCTGAGGTCGCACACGTTCGACGACTGGGCCCGGGGTGCGGCAGCCACGGTCATTCGTTCGTACGTACGGGGTGAACCGCCCCTGCAGCGCTGAGGCAGTCCACCCCACCGGCTAGCTGCGGGCCGCGGCCAGGATCTTGCGCCAGACCTTCTTGTAGGACTCCAGACCGTCCTCGGCCAGCGGTCCGGTCGGGCCGGCGGTGATCGAGACGCGCTCGGGGATCGAGCCCCAGACCGGGATGTTCTCCTCGGCGTACTGCTGCATGGTCTCCTGGTAGGCGCGGGTGTAGGTGCGCGCCGAGCAGATCACCAGGCCGACCGGCGTACCCTCGGGGACCAGCTCGAGCACGGCCTTCACGCGGGGAGTCTCGACGCCGCCGACGCGGGTCGGGATGACCACGATCCGGGCCCGTTCGAGGGCCTTGTTGAGCAGGCGTTCGTGCGACGGTGGCATGTCGACGACGCCGATGCCCTCCGGTGGCACCTTGTCCAGCGCCTTGGTCAGCAACCGCTCCGTCGGCGCCTCGGCGATCTCGATCCGGGCCAGGTGGTCGTCGTCCGACGTCTCGATCCAGTCCGCGGCGGAGCCCTGCGGATCGGCGTCGACGAGGGTGGCGGTCCGGCGGTTCGACGATGCCAGCGCGGCGAGGTACACCGACGTGGTTGTCTTGCCGACCCCGCCCTTCAGTGCAGCTGTCACGATGATCATGAACCGAACCTACCCGGTTCTGTCCGATTTCCGGCGTGTCATCGGCGTTGCAAACCCGCGTCATGATAGTTGCCGACGGCCTCGGGGTGGGTACCGAGGCCGTCGCAGGGGGTTACTTGCCGAGCCAGCCGTCGACCTTGGCGCGGTTGTCGTTGACCCACTTCTCGGCGGCCGCGTCGGGCGTCATCTTGTCCTCGGCGATGTACTTGGCGACCACGTTCTGGTCGTCGTTGGTCCAGCTGAAGTTCTTCACCAGCTCGTACGCCGGGCTGCCGGAGTTGGCGAACTTCTTCGAGACGATCTTGTCCAGGTCGTACGCCGGGTAGTCGCAGGCCACCTTGGCCGGGTCGGCGTCGCAGCCCGCCGTGTAGGCCGGCAGGTCGACCTTGACCAGCTTCAGCTCGTTGAAGAACCACTGCGGCTCGTAGAAGTACCCGATCACCGGCTTCTTGTTCTTCTCGGCGTCCCGGAAGGCTTGGATCAGCGCGGTCTCGCTGCCGGCGTACACGACCTTGTAGTCGAGCTTCAGGTTCTTCACCAGCGCCTCGTCGTTGGTGACGAACGACGGGTCGCCGTCGAGCAGCTGGCCCTTCCCACCGGATTCCGACGTCTTGAACAGGGCGGCGTTCTTGTTCAGGTTCTTCCAGTCCTTGAGCTCGGGCTTCTCGGCGGCCAGCCACGGCGGCAGGTACCAGCCGATCACGCCCTTGTTGCCGGACGGGCCGACCACGACGGCGACCTTCTGCTCCTCGACGTACTTCTTCTTCAGGTCCTCGTGACCCCAGTTCTCCAGCACGGCGTCGACCTCGCCGGTGCCGAAGCCCTGCCAGGAGATCTCCTCCTTGAGGTTCTTCTTGGTCACCTTGCAGCCGAGGTCCTTGGTCGCCACGTAGGCGACCACGGCGGCGTTCGCCTCGTAGCCGACCCAGGGGCTGACGGCGAGGTTGAAGGTGCCGCACTCCTTGCCGCCGTCGGCCGGCTTCTCGGCCTCGCCGACCTTCGCGCCCCCGCACGCGGTCAGGGCCAGGGCCAAGGCGGTCAGCACTCCAGCGGTCCGGAGCTTGTTGGTCACCACAGGTTGTCTCCTCTGACTGTTCCTCTGAACTTCCTGGTACGCCGAGCCGCCGCCTGCGTGATCCGGTCGAGCATCACGCCCAGCAGCACGATCGCCAGCCCGGCGGCCAAACCCTTGCCGTACAGCTCGCTCTGCGCGAAGCCCGCGGCCACGTCGTACCCGAGCGCGCCGGCGCCGACCAGACCGCCGACGACGACCATCGACAGCACGTAGATCAGGCCCTGGTTGACCGCGAGCGTGATCGCCCGCCGGGCCACCGGCAGCTGGACCTTGCTGATCACCTGCCAGGTGCTGGAGCCGACCGAGTTCGCCGCTTCGACCGTCGCGACCGGCACCGCACGGATGCCGTCGGCAACGATCTTCGTCGTGACCGGTACGGCGAACACGACGGCCGCCGCGATCGCGGTGAACCGGCTGGTCCCGAACAGCGCCAGGAACGGCACCAGGTACACGAACGGGGGCATCGTCTGCCCCGCGTCGAGGACCGGCCGGACCCAGCTGTCGACGCGCTGGTTGCGCCCGGTCCAGACGCCGAGAACGATGCCGACAGCAACCACCACGACGGTGGCCAGCAGCGTCGACGCGAGCGTCACCATCGCGTCCTGCCAGACGCCGGTCCCGACCAGGAGCAGCAGGCAGACCGTCGCCGGGAGCGCGGCCCGCCAGCCGCCGAGGATCAGGGCGAGCGCGACGACGACGCCGGTCACCAGCCACCACGGCGAGTCGGTGAGCAGGTCCTGGAGCGGGTTGAGCACGCCGAGCGTGACCGCGTCGCGGACGCCGTACGTGAAGCCGCCGAAGACGTCCTGCACCCAGGTCGTCACGTCGGCCGCGGCGACGGCGATCCGGGAGCCGACGTTCACGCCGGTCGGGAACTCCGCGGCCCAGACGTAGGTGCGGGAGAACCAGATCGCGACCAGGACGCCGAGCGCGCCGACGCCGAGCAGGATCTTGCGCCGCAGGCTCGCGATCCGCCACGGCCGGTCGCCGGCGGCGGTGGTCACGCGGTCGAGCACGATGGCCAGGACGACGATCGCGAGGCCGGCGTTGAACGCGACCCCGACGTCGAGCGTCTGCAGCGCCTTCAGCACGGTCTGGCCGAGGCCGGGCGCGTCGATCAGCGCGGCGACGGTGACCATCGAGAGCGCGGCCATGATGGTCTGGTTGATGCCGACCACGACCGTGCTGCGCGACATCGGCAGCAGCACCTTGGCCAGCGTCTGGCCGCGGGTCGAGCCGAGCGACCGGGCCGCTTCGACGCTCTCGGCCGGGACCGAGCGGATCGCGTGCGCGGTCAGCCGGACCACCGGCGGGGCGGCGTAGATCAGCGTCGCGATCGTGGCCGCGGCCGGGCCGATCGCGAAGAACAGGGTCAGCGGCGCGAGGTACACGAAGGTCGGCAGCGTCTGCATCAGGTCGAGGACCAGCGTCGCGACCTTGAAGAAGCGGTCGGACAGCCCGGCCCAGATCCCCAGCGGGATGCCGGCCAGCAACGCCAGGACGACGGCAGCGATCGTCAGCGAGAGCGTGTCCATGCTCTCCTGCCACAGCCCCTGCAGCCCGAGGAACGTGAACCCGGCCGCGGTCAGCACCGCGACCTTCCAGTTGCCGAACGCCCAGGCCAGGAACGCCGCCACCGCGACCACCCCGAGCCAGCCGACGACCGGCACCGGCCGCCCGTACGACGGCTGGGCGATCACGCTCTGCAGCAGCACGACGAGCTGGTCGACGACGACCCGGATCGCGTCCGAGACCGCGTTGCCGCTGCCGACGACGCCGGCCTGCTCGGTCAGCCAGCGGTGGAACGGCGTCGTGTCCTGCCCGCCGAGGGCGAGCGTGTGCACTCCGCGCAGTACGAACCAGAGCGCGAGCCAGACGACCAGCAGCCCGCCGACCAGGACGAGCTTGCGGGGTTTGCGGATGTGGAGTTCCAGCGAGCTCGTGATCGAGGCCATGTCAGGCGTCCGCGACGACGGCGAGGATCTCCTCGTCGCCGATCACGCCGAGCAGCTGGCCCTCGGCGACGACCTTCACCGGGCGGTCGGACTCGAGCACCAGCCGGGTCGCCTCGCGGACCAGGACGTCGGGGCCGAGCTCCGGCCCGTCCAGCTGCTCGCCGTCGCGCGGCGGCCGGACGATCCAGCGCAGCGTCAGCACGTCGGCGCGCGGGATGTCCCGGACGAACTCGCGCACGTAGTCGTCCGCGGGCGCGCCGACCAGCTCGTCGCCGGTGCCGAGCTGGACGGCGGCGCCGTCGCGCATCAGCAGGATCCGGTCACCGAGCTTGAGCGCCTCGGACAGGTCGTGGGTGATGAAGACCATCGTCTTGCCGACCTCGCGGTGCAGCCGGACCACCTCGGTCTGCATCTCGCGGCGGATCAGCGGGTCGAGCGCGGAGAACGGCTCGTCGAAGAGCAGCACGTCGGGGTCGTTGGCCAGCGCGCGAGCCAGGCCGACCCGCTGCTGCATGCCGCCGGACAGCTGCTCGGGGTACATGTTCTCGTTCCCGGACAGGCCGACCAGGTCGATCACTTCCTGGGCCCGGCGCTTGCGGTCCGGCTTGCTCTCGCCGCGCACCTCCAGCCCGTACGAGACGTTGTCGATCACCTTGCGGTGCGGGAGCAGGCCGAAGTGCTGGAAGACCATCGAGAACTTGCTCCGCCGCAGCGTCCGCAGCCGCTTCTCGTCGGCGGCGCGCAGGTCCTCGCCCTCGAAGATCAGCCGGCCCGCGGTCGGCTCGACCAGCCGGGTCAGGCAGCGGACCAGCGTCGACTTGCCAGAGCCGGACAGGCCCATCACCACGAAGACCTCGCCCGGGGCGACGTCGAAGCTCAGGTCGCGGACGGCCGCCGTACAGCCGGTGCGGTCGTAGAGGGTGGCCCGGTTGAGCTCCGCGAGCTCGGGGCGGCGGGGGACGCGGGCGGCCTTCGGGCCGAACACCTTCCACAGCCCCTGGACCGACAGCAGCGCCTCGGACTCCTGCGGTTCGGGGTACTCGAGCTGAGCGGTCACGGCGGTTCACCCTCGGTTCGTCGGAACGGCGACTGTATCGAATGCCCAGTCTCTCGGTGTCGAGTAGTTGCCGGATACATGACGATTGTGCGGTACGCGCCGGACAATCAAACCTGTGTCCGACAGCAGATACACCTACGACAACGCCCAGGAGCACGCCCGCCGCCAGGTCCGGCTGCTCGGTGAGATCCTCGACGGCCACGCCCGCGACGTGCTGTCCGGCGTCGGTGTCCGGCCCGGCTGGCGGTGCCTGGAGATCGGGCCCGGTGCCGGCACGATCACGCAGCTGCTGAGCGAGCAGGTCGGCCCGGACGGGCACGTGACCTCGGTCGACCTCGACCCCCGGTACGTCGAGCCCGGGCCGAACATCGACGTCCGCACCGACGACATCCGCACGATGGACCTGCCCGAGGGCCGGTACGACCTGATCTACGCGCGGCTGGTGCTGATGCACGTGACCGGCCGCGACGACGTCGTACGCCGGCTGGCCGCCGCGCTGCGGCCGGGCGGCGTACTGGTGCTGTCGGACTGGGACTGCACGTGGCGCGACTGGGTCGCGCACACGGCGACGCCGGAGGCGGCTGAGGCATTCGTCACGCTGCAGGACACGCTGCTCGGGCTGATGGAGTCGAACGGGACCGAGCTGGCCTGGGCCCGCCGCGCGCCGGTGGCGATGCGGGCGGCGGGGCTGGCGGTCGAGACGACGGTGTTCAACAAGCTGTTCGCCGGGGACGAGGCGGGGGCGTTGCTGCAGCACAACAACACGTACCAGCTGCAGGACGCGCTGCTCGGTCGCGGGATGACGATGAAGCAGCTGGATCTGGTCCGGGAGGCGATGGTCGACCCGGAGACGCTGATCTACACGTACTTGATGTTCAGCTCGGTGGGCCGGAAGGCCTGATCCTCGGCAGGCCGGCGGCAGGCCCGCCGGTCAGCTCGGCTGGTACGGCGGGGCCTCGCCCCAGCCCCAGCGCGGCACCGGCGCCTCCGGCGGCGGGGTCGCGCCGGGCTGGGAGTTGGCCAGCGCGATCCGCGTCCCCCACTCGACGTACGCGACGAACGCCGACCGGAACTCCGGATCGTTGGGCAGCCCCGCCGAGTCGGCACTCGCCGCGATCAGCGCCGCCCAGCGAGCGCGCTGCTCCTCGGTGAGCCCGAGATTCAAGTGGTGCGCGAGCATCGACGGGTACCCGCCGAGCTCGTCGGTGTACGTCTTCGGCCCGCCGAACACCTCACCCAGCCAGAGCGCGACGTGCTCGCGATGCTTCGGGCTCATGTGCGCGAACACCGGCGCGAGCAGCTCGTCCTCGAGCACCCGGTCGTAGAACACCTCGGTCAACCGGCGCAGCGCCTTCGCGCCACCGGCCCACTCGTACACCGTCGGGGTCGTCATGCCGGTAATCATGTAATCATCCCCGCCGCTCCGACAAGGCATTAACGATCGCGACCTGCACCGGCTCGATCGCGGTCTCGCCGTCCTCGAGATCCCAGAGGACGTTCTGCAGCACCCGCCCGAGCGTCCAGCCGACGGCACGCTCCCGGTCCGTCGCGAGTACGTCGACCAGCAGGTCGAACCGGTACCGGATGGCCCGCGGCAGGTCGCCGGTCGCGACCAGGGCGTCCCAGCGGTTGTTCAGCGCCGGGAACAGCTCGAAGCCCGGGTCGCCCGCGAGCGGCTTCGGGTCGATCACCAGCCAGGGCGCGCGGTCGGCGGCGAGCACGTTGTCGTAGTGCAGGTCCCAGTGCAGCAAGCGGTCGCCGGGCTCAGCGCGGAGTTCGTCGACCTGCGCCAGGCAGCGACGGGCGAGTTGCTGCTCGACGGGATCGCTGAGCTGTGGGATCAGATCGGGAGCGTCCTCGACCAGCTCGGCCGCCAGGTCCTCAAGCCTCCGGAGGCCCTTCGGCGCCGACGTGCTGCTAAGCCGGGCGAGGATCCTGGTCGCCCCGACGTCGTCCGGGACGCTGCTGAGCGTCGCGGGGCGTAGGCGTTCGAGCAGCAGCGTCGCGGACTTGTCGTCGTGGTCGAGGACGCGGACGACGTCGGCGGCGTCCCAGGTCCGGAGCGCGAGAGCCTCGCCGGCGTTCTCGTCGTTGCGGGGCTGCAGCTTGAGGATCGCGGGCTCACCGTCGGTACGCCGTACCGGCAGGACGAGCGAGGCGGCGCCGTGCATCGGGGCGCCGTCGAGGGTGAGCTGCCAACGGTCGAGGTAGCCGGCGGCGATCGACGGAAGTGCCTGCAGCCAGCGCAGGCCGGGCTCGTCGGTGTGGGCGTCGTGCAGGGTTCGCGGGATCGTGAAGTCGGCCATCGGACAGCACAGTAGGTCGCCGGGGGTTTGTGTGCTTGGGTTTTCCCGTGAACGGCGAACTGGCGCGACGGCATCGCAAGGTCCAACTGGTCGTGGGCGTGATCTACCTCGGCCTCCCGGTGCTGACGCTCGGCGTCAGCCTGGCGACGGCGGGCCTGGCCGGCGCGGTGGTGCCGGCCGTGCTGCTGGTGCTCGGCGGGCTGCTGTTCCCCCGGCAGCGCTTCCGCCCGCAGCGCTGGCGGATGACCGGCGCGTTCTTCGGGGCGATCTCGGCGGTCTACCTGACGCTCGTCCCGGACAACTTCGGGCTGGTGTTCATTCTGCTCGCGGTGCTGGTGATCTGGTGGCTCGGCGCCGGTGTCGGCGTCGCGCTCGCGGCGTACGCCGAACGCACGCTGCTCGTCCCGGTCGACCCGGAGCTCGCCGGTACGCCGTACGAGCTGGCCTTCCGGCTGCGTGGCCTGTGGGGCACGACGCTGGTGCTCGGCACCGACACGGTGTCGATCCACACCGTCCCGCGCAAGCTGCGCGGCGCGAACCCCGAGGACCTGCGCCGCACGTACCCGTTCACGAAGGTGACCGGCGTGCACGAGGTCGACCTCACCGGCTCCGAGCGGCTGCGCTTCCCGATCCCCGTCGCCGTCGTCCGGACGCCGGGCCCGGCCGTCATCCTGCAGGCCGCCGGCGACGACTGGGTGCTCCCGACCAACCTCGCCCCGACCCTCACCCAGCTCCTGAACCACCGCGTCGAGGACGCGAAGCCGGGCGAGGGCCGCGGCTGAGTTTCAGCCCTTGAACTGAGCGGTCCGCTCCGGGGTCGCCTCCGCGAGCGCCGCCCGGACGCCGTCGCTGTCGAAGTCCGTCGTGTACACCGGCGTCGCCGGCTGCTGCCGCCAGCTCTCCGCGATCGACCCGGCGTCGACCGGATCGAACCCGAGCTCGTCCACCAGCGCCAGCACCTTGGCCTTGGCGCCGGCGTCGTCCCCCGCGACCGGGAGCGCGATCCGGCCCGGCGTACCGGCCGGAAGTCCCTTGTTCAGCAGGTGATCGGCGTAGATGTTGTTGAACGCCTTCACCACCGGCTGCCCGAGCTGCCCGGAGACCCAGGCGCTCTCCGTCCTGCCCTCGTCCTCGATCCCGGCGATCCGCCCGTCGCGCTGCGGGTAGTAGTTGCCGGTGTCCACGACCACGAACCCCGGCGCCGCGCCGTCGAACACTCCGGCCGGCAGGTCCGGGACCTTGCCCTGCGGGATGGTGACCACCACGATCTCCGCGTCCTGAGCCGCCTCCGTCGCCTTGACGGCGGTTGCGCCGGTCTCCTTCTCCAGGTCACGCAGGGACTCGGGGCCGCGGGAGTTGGCGACGCGCACCTCGTGACCGAGCGCGGTCAGCCGCCGGGTCAGGGTGCCGCCGATGTTGCCGCTTCCGATGATGCCGATCTTCATGGGTAGTTGCTCCTCTCCTTTCGCCACAACACGGGAGAGGCCGCGGATCATCCGGCGCGTTCGGATCAGACGGGAGCCTCGCGGCGTACGGCGTCCTGGCGGTCGCGGCCTTCGAACAGCCGCCGCAGCTCCGGTACGACGATCGCGCGCGGACCGGCGACCGCGACCCGGTAGGTGCCGATCGCGTGCTCCCGCAGCGACCGCCGGACCTGCCGTCCGAACGCCGTCAGCCGGCCCGGGAACCATCGGCTAAGAAGGCCGCGCTCGACCAGCGACGCCTTCAGCTCGGCCATCGCGGGCAGGCCGGCGACGGTGGTCAGCAGCGTCGAGAGCGGCAGCCCACCGGCGGGCAGTGCGGCGACGACCGCGCGCTCCAGCTGGTTGCTGCCGTCCGGGCCGAGGGCCTGGACCTGGCGGCCGGTGAAGCCGATCACGCGGTCGTCGCGCAGCGCGAGGACCGCGACCAGCGCCGCCCGGCGCCGGCCGCCGCACAGGTAGGCGGCCTGGGTGAGGTCCAGCGGGTTCTCGGTACGCATCGGGCCCTCCCTGATCGTCGGTGTCAACGGCTCAGACGGCGCTCCCGCCGTACTGGTTGCATCGCGTAGCAACCGGTACGGACAGTGATCAGCTGCCTGCGGCTTCGCGCTCCTTGCGCGCGGTCTCGGCCTTCTCGGCCTGCCAGCCGTCCTCGTTCTTGCCGAGCCGCCAGTACCCCGACAGGGACACCCGGTCGCGCGGCAGCCCGCGCTCGGCGAACAGGTTGCGCCGGATCTGGAAGACGAACCCGGCCTCACCGTGCACGAACGCGTGCACGTCGTCGGACGGGAACTCCAGCCCGGCGACCGCCGCGACCAGCCGCTCGCCGCGGCCCTCCACGGCGCCGGCCCGGTGGAACCAGACCACCTCGACGTCACCCGAGCCGCCGAACTTCTGCTCCTCGGTCGCGTCCTCGACCTCGAGGAACACCTTCGCCGTCGCACCGGCCGGCAGCGCCTCGACCGCCGCACCGATCGCCGGCAGCGCGCTCTCGTCACCGACCAGCAGGTGCCACCCGGCCGCCTCGTCCGGCGTGTACGCACCGCCCGGCCCGTTGAACCAGAGCTTGTCGCCCGGCTGGGCGTTCGCCGCCCACGGCCCGGCGATCCCCTCGTCACCGTGGTGCACGAAGTCGATCGTCAACTCCTGCGCGGCCGCGTCCCAGCCGCGGACCGTGTACGTCCGCATCGTCGGCCACTGCTCCGACGGCAGCTGCTCGCGGACCACGCCCATGTCGAGCGGCTCCGGGTACTGCACGCCGTCCTGCAGGAAGAGCAGCTTCACGTACATGTCGGTCATGTCGTTGCCGGTGAACTCGTCACAGCTCAGCACGACCCGGATCATGTGCGGCGTGACCCGCTCGGTCCGGCGGACGACACCGAGCTTGGCACGGCGACTACGGGGTGCGGGGGTGCTCACCAGGGTTCCTCTCGGGCGGACTTAGGTATACCTAACTGACCATAGCGGACCGGCGCAACCCGCCACCGGACCGCGGCCCGCCGTTCACCTGGTGGTTGCCCAGGGCACGCTTGCGGGGACCAGCCTGCGGGGATGGACCCGATCTTCGGTACGCCGCAGCGCCCGGCCGCGCCGGTCACCCGGATCGACGCGAGCGGGCGGCCGCTGTCGCTGGAGCTGCGGGCGCCGGAGCGGAACACGGTGCTGTTCACCGGCGGGCCCGGGATGGGCAAGAGCTTCGAGCTGGACAAGGTGCAGGACTTCGCGCGGGCGAACGGCTGGCCGTGCCTGAAGGTGGAGGCCTCGCCGCGGGAGCCGCTGGAGAGCCGGTTCGTGCGGGCCGCGAACCGGTCGCTCGGCGGACTGCGCAAGCAGTACGGGTTCCTGGCGCTGCGGAAGCTGAAGAAGACGATCAAGAACCTGACCCAGCGCTCCCGCAACCAGCAGAACGGCGCCGAGGTCCGAGTCGGCGTCGCGCCGGTACAGCTGGTCGCGAAGCGGCAGTGGGACGCACCGGGTGGGACCGGGCTCGGCTCGACACTCAACGAGCTCGCGACCGAGCTCGGTGACCTGGCCGCGAAGAAGCGCCGGCCGGTGGTGCTGCTGGTCGACAACCTCGACGTCGCCTCCGACCGCGACCTGGCCGCGCTGACCGAGCTGTCGACGCACCTCGAGCGCGCCGGGCGGCCGGTCTACCTGGTCGGCGCGGGCAGCGAGATGGCGATGACCCGGCTGATGGCGGCGTCTGGCGGGCACTCCGGTGTCGCGACCGCGGCCGCCAGCCGGTACGACGTACGGGTGTGTGGTCCGCTGTCCGGCGATGAGCTGCGGCCGACGCTGACCGAGCCGCTCCGCCAGGCCGGCATCGCGTACGGCGGGGAGGCGATCGACCAACTGCTGCACGCCTCCGGCGGCCACCCCGGTCGGCTGCGCGACCTGTCGGAGAAGGCGGTCGGCCTGATCCGGGACCCGCAGACCGGGCTGACCGCGGACGTCGCGAAGGCGGCGATTACTCAGGTCAACGCGGACTCCCGCGTCGTCTACCAGGCCGAGTGGAACTCGTGCTCGGACGCCGAGAAGGAACTGCTCGCGAAGACGGCCGCCCGCGGCGCGCGCGGCCTGTCGATGCCGGCCGAGACCCAGGCCGCGGGCCCGGGCAACTGGCCGGCCGTCGACACCGCCCGGCAGATGCTGGTCGCCCGTGGCCTGGTCCGCGAGAACTCCACCGGCGACCGGATCACCGTCGCCGACCCCGGGATGCGCGACTGGGTCGAGATGCGCCTCGGCAAGACCGCGGCCACCGCGGGCGTCGCCCTGCCCGGCTCGGCCACGCCGTCGATCGCTCCCGAGCAGCGCGCCGGCCGGCACGCGGAAGGCCCGAACACCCGCAGCCGTCAGGTCGGCGGCACGACCTTCACCGTGAACCGTTAGGTCGCGAAGATCTGCGCCTCGTCGGCGAACGCCTTGAACTCCAGGGCGTTGCCGGCCGGGTCGAGCAGGAACATCGTCCACTGCTCGCCGGGCAGGCCCTCGAAGCGCAGGTAGGGGTCGATCACGAACGTCTTGCCGGCCGCCTTGAACCGCTCGGCCAGCGCGTGGAACTCCGGGATCGGCAGGATCAGCCCGAAATGCGGGACCGGTACGTCGTGGCCGTCGACCGGGTTGTGGATGCCCTGCGAGCGGCCCGGCGCCAGGTGCGTGACGAACTGGTGGCCGTGCAGGTTCCAGTCGATCCAGGTGTCGGACGACCGGCCGCGGTCGCAGCCGATCACCGCTCCGTAGAACTCGGCGGCCGCGGCCAGGTCGTCGACCGGCATGGCCAGGTGGAAGCGCGGAACAGAAGTCATACCGCCAACCTACGGCCAGATCGACGCGACCCACTCCGGGTGGTCGACGAACGGGTTCCGGTTGTGCTGCCAGTTGTCGTAGATGACCTGGTTGCGGCGCTTCTCGAACGCGTCCGGCGGGTCGGCCTGGCTCCACGCCTTCAGCACCGACAGCTTCCCGATGTACGGCGCGGAGCCGTTGTTCACCGAGTTGTTCGGCTCCAGGTTCGGGAAGCCGTCGCCGCCCTCGTAGCGGACCGCCATGTAGAAGATCATCCGCGCGACGTCACCGCGGACCGCCGCCCGCGGCGAGAACGAGTCGCCGTCGACCGCGCAGCCGGAGCACTCCGCGACCGTGCCGCCGCCGTTGTCGAAGTCCAGGTTGCCGCGGACGCCGTTCACCGAGACGTCCTCGGGCCGCAGGTGGTGCACGTCGGTCCCCGGTCCGGTCGCGGTGCCGAAGTCGCCGTGCGACTTGGCCCAGACGTGCTCGCGGTTCCAGTCGTTCGGGTTCCCGCCGTTGGAGCTCTTCGACTGCGAGCGGCCGGAGTACAGCAGGATCACGTTGTTGGCGTTGTTCGGATCCTGGTCGGTGTCCTTGAGCGCGTTCCAGACCTGGTCGTAGCTGAGCTTGGTCTGGTTGCTGATGATCGTGTGCAGCGCCGCCTTCAGCGCCGGCCCGGTCTTGCCCGCGGCCGCGGCGTAGTAGTCGCCCGGGTCCGGCGGATCACCCGGGTCGCCCGGGTCCGAGCCGCCGCCACCGCTGAACGCGGTCGCCCCGGTCAGGCCGGCGTGCGAGAAGTACGCCGCCAGCTTGCCGGTCACGGTGATCTTCTGCCCGACCAGCCCCGGGTTCGTCTTCAGCCCGTACGCCGAACGGAAGCCGCTCGGGATCTGCACGTACAGCATCGACGACGTCGCGGTCTGCCCGGCCGCGTCGGCCAGAGCGAGCGCGTAGTCGTTCGGGAAGTTGCTGCGCACCACCGTGTTCGTGGCGGTCGGCTGACCGGCGACGTACCCGGAGACGGTGCCGGTGGCCCCGTTCTGCTGCTGGATGGCGGCGGCGACGGTCAGCGTGGCACTGGTCGCGGCCGGCGCCGGGCTGATCCCGAAGCCGATCAGGGCGAGCAGTACGCCGATCAGCACGACCGGACGGGCTTTGCGGATCACTGTCACGGCGGGTCTCCCACGGGGCGGTGTGGAACGGCGTCGCAGGTCAGTCTGCCCCGTCACAGCCGCCGCCGAACGTCGCGCCGCGGAAACCTGTGAGGCCGTAGGGTGACCGCGACATTGCAGGATGTTGCCTTCGAGCGGCGAGCGGCCCCGGAGTTCGGCAGACTGCAGGGGTTCAGCACCCGAGTCTGGGGAGTAACGCATGCGCTTGAAGAGGAGATCGCTGTCGATGGCGATCGCCGCGGTGTCGGTCGGTGCCGGTGGGCTCGCGCTCACCGTCCAGCCGTCGGTGGCCCAGCCACTCGACGTCACCGGCGTCGCGGCACCTTCGGCAGAGGGGGCCGCGCTGGCGGCCGCCCGGGCACAGAAGGAGGCAGCAGCCGCCGAGGCACCCGAGGGGCCGCAGACGGCCCAGGAGAAGAAGTTCAGCCAGGTCGACGACTACGCGACGAGGACCGGCGGCCTGGGCGTGTACTACGACCAGGCGACGGGCAAGTACGTCGTCCGGACGCCGCGCACGGCCAAGGCCCAGGCGGCCCGGTCGGTGCGGGTCGCCGGGGCCGACACGACGGTCCAGCCGAGCCGCACCACGAAGGCGGAGCTGACCTCGATCCGGACCGTGCTGGAGAGCCGGCAGTGGAAGGCCGACGCGAAGAAGTACAGCTACGCCTTCCACTACGACGCGCAGCGCGACGCCATGTCGGTGACGACGGACGCGCCGGCCGCGACGATGCAGCCGCTGCTGGCGAAGTACGGGTCGGTGCTGCAGACCAAGCAGGGCGACGTCAGCCGGGACTCCCGGCAGAGCGACCCGGCACCGCACCGCGGTGGCGCGTCGATCACCAACGGCTCGTCGGTCTGCACCAGCGGGTTCACGATCACCTCGACGGCCCGCTACATGGTCACCGCCGGGCACTGCTTCGCACTCGGCCAGCGGGTCTTCTCGACCGGTGGCGAGCAGCTGTGGGGCACCGTCCGGAGCCGGCCGAGCTTCCCGTACTACGACTTCGAAGCGGTCGGCGGCGGGACGTACGGCTCGGTGATCTACCGCGGCGGCGCGGCCGGGACCACGATCCTGGTCAGCGGCGCCTCCGACCCCGCGGTCGGAGCCGCCTACTGCCGCAGCGGGCAGACGACGTACGAGCAGTGCTCGCAGGTCGTCACCAGCCTGCACGGGCAGTTCTGCGACGAGGCCGGCTGCACGGTCGAACTGATCGTCTACCGCGGTCCGGACGGCCAGGGCGGTGACTCCGGCGCACCGCTGTTCCAGTACGTGAACGGCACCGTGCAGATTCGGGGCATGCACATCGCCCACGCGGGCGACGACCAGTACGCCGAGCGGTGGACCACGATCCGGTCCGTCTTCAAGGCGAACATCGCGATCAAGTGATCACTTCAGCTCGACCGTCCAGGGTCCGCCCTGGGCCTCGATCGGCTGGCCGCCGCCGGTCGGGCTGAACAGCTGGGTCGCGTAGAACTGGTAGCTGCCCGGCGCGAGTTTCTCCCCGGCCTGCGTCGTTGCCTCACCGCAACGGCGCAGGCTGATCGTCGAGGTGATGATGTGCCGCTCACCCGGCAGCAGCGTCAGCGGCACCGCGACGTCGCGCACCGGCGCCGGGGTCGCGACCACCGCACCCTGCTGGACCACCGTGAGGGCGGCGCTCCGCCCGGTGGTCAGCTCCAGGATCTTGTCGGTGTGGTTGATCACCACGACGTCGACGGCCGCGAGGTCGGTCGTCCCGCTGATCGGCTTCAGCGTGGTGGCGGCACTGAGCTCCAGCGGTTGGTCCGCCCGCGGCTCACCACCGACAGCACCACCACACGCACCGATCGCCAGGCCGCCGGCCTGCCCCGGTCCCGCGACGGGCGTGTCCGCGGTTCCCCCGAGATTCGGTACGACGGCCACCGCCGCGACCGCGATCACCGCTGCCGTGCCGAGGCTCGCCGCAGCCGCGACCAGCGCGTTGCGCCGGCGCCGGCCCTTGATCCGGCCGGCCACCGCCTGCTCGTCCAGCGTGACGGTCTCCCGGCCCTCGTCCGCCACCGCGCCGAGAAGGTCCTTCAGGTCCTTCGACGTCATTGCACACTCTCCTCTGTCACGCCGAGCTGCGCGGCCAACCTCGATCTCGCATCGGCTAGATGGCGTTTCACCGTGCCCTCGGCGCATCCGAGCTGGTCCGCGATCTCCGGGACCGTGAGGTCCTCGTAGTACCGCAGCACCACACAGGCGCGCTGCTTGGGTGACAGGTCGGACAGTGCGTGCCGGACCGCGTGCGTGGTCGCGTGGTCCTCGGTGCTGGAGTCGGGCTCGACCAGCAGGTGCCTGGTCTCGCGCCACTTCTTCGCCCGCCGCCGGTCGTCGACGTACAGGTTGAGGATCGTGCGGCGCACGTAGGCCTCGAGCTGCTCGACGTCGTGACCGACGCGGAGCCGGCCGAACACCCGCAGCAGCGCCTCCTGGACCAGGTCGGCGGCGGTCGCCGCGTCCCCGGTCAGCAGGTAGGCGTGACCGCGCAGCGCCGGGCCGCGGACCGCGACCAGCTCGTCGAACGTGCTCTTCCAGTCAGCCACCGGCACCGTCCTTCGGTTTCCCTGTCGCCAAGCTAGACGACGGGTGGGTGCGGACCGTTGGGGGTGACTTTTGAGTCGGTGGGGCGGGGAAGCGCGATGGTCGGACGACCGCGCTGCACCCGCCCCACCTAGGTGTCCGGGCCCCCATCAGACCCCGGCTGCTACCGGGGTCTGCTCGCCCAGCCACCAGTGAGGCGCTACTGGCGGGCAGCACCTCACCGACCGGTGGGAGGTCGGGCTCGGAGCCCTCCCTCAGGTGGTGGCGTGGTGCGGACGCCGTAACGGACCGTACTCAGTCGGGGACGGAAAGTCCATGGGTCACCGGGGGCCGTCTCACCGTACTGACCATTAACTGTTTCAGCAGCTGATCGTGTCCGCGTGCGCCGTCCCGGCCGACCGGTACGACGCCACCCGCGCGGCCGCCGCCGACGGCGTCAGGACCTCGTTCTTCGCGTAGTACACCCAGTCCGCCGACTGCGCCCAGACGCTGGTGCCGCCGGAGTGGCCGTTCAGGTCGATGAACCACTGGTTGTAGTTCAGCGTCATCGCCTGCCGCGGGTAGACCGTCCGGCCCGCGTCGTCGGTCGTGTGGTCGGCGACCAGCGCGCCGTCGACGTAGTACTTCACGTGCCCGCCGGAGACGGTCGCGACCAGCGTGTGCCAGCCGGCGTGGCTCTGCCGCCGCGCGGTGGTCGCCCGCCAGCCGTCGAAGGGGTCGGCCTGGTAGGTGTTCCAGCTGGTGAAGAAGTTGGTCGCGCTGGTCTCACCCCAGCCACCGTTCGGCAGGTACTCGGAGATGTCCAGCTCGGAGTAGATCGGGTCCCAGTCGTAGCGCAGCGGCGAGATCGTGTAGAAGGTCTGGTTCACCGTGTCGCCGTCGTTGCCGCTGACCGGGGTGTCGCTGAACTTGAAGCGGGTCGCGTAAGTGCCCTCGAAGAAGCGCTGCCGGTTCTGCTGGACCTGGGCGTGCGTCGTACCGCCCGCGGTGCCGTTCGTGGTCGCTCGGAGCTGCAGGGACTTCTGGCCGTCGACGGTCGGGAAGCTGATGTTGCTCGCCGCCCAGGTCGCGCCGCCGACGCCGGGGCCGCCGGCCGACGTACGGATGCTCCAGTCGTGGGCGGTGAACGCGGGGTCGGTGCGGGAGCTGTAGCTGAAGTCGTCGAAGAAAGCACCGCAGGCGGCGGCCTTCTCGGGCGCGGTCCGGGCTGACGCCGGTACGGCGGCGGTGCCGGCCGCGACGGTCGCCAGGACGGCGACGGCGGCGGTGAGGCGGGATCGAGCCATGGTGAACACCTTTCTCGGGGCGGAGAGGGTGTGACCACTGGGTCACTCCTGGCAATCTGACGGGTTCAACTGGTTAAGTCAAGAGTTTGGATAAACCGTGGTATCGCTCTCACTGGTCGGACCACTGGTAAGGTTTCGAGATGCGACGGACCGAAGCGCGCGACCAGCTGCTGGCCCTGATCGACTCCAGCGGACCGGGTCAGGTGCTGCCGTCGGAGCGCAGCCTGAGCGAGTCGCTCGGCGTCTCCCGGCCGACGCTGCGCGCCGCCCTCGACGACCTCGCCCGCGAGGGACTGGTCGTCCGCGAGCACGGCCGCGGGACGTTCGTCAGCGCCCGCAAGATCCACCAGGAGCTCGAACCGACCGAGACCGGCGACTTCGCGCTCCCGCCCGCCGAAGGCAGCCCGTGGCAGAGCCGGCTGATCAGCTTCGCGGTCGAGCCCGCCGGCGCGCGGATGGGCCGCCGGCTCGAGGTCTCGCCCGGCGCCGAGCTGCTCTCGGTGGTCCGCCTCCGCCTGGTCGACGCGATCCCGATGTGCGTCGAGCGCATCCACCTCCCGGCCGCGCTCGTCCCCGGCATCACCGGCCGCGACTTCGAGACCGGTTCGTTCTACGCCCTGCTCCGCGACCGGTACGGCGTACCGCCGAAGGACGCGGTCCAGGTCACCGAGCCGACCGTCACCGACCACCGGGAGTCGGCCCAGCTCGACGTCCCGCTGCACTCGCCGGCGTTGCTGATCGAACGCACCACGCGGTCGGCCGAGCGGACCGTGATCGAGTACACCCAGGCCGTCTACCGCGGCGATCGGTACCGGATCACCACCAGATTGACCTTCCCGGACTGAAATCCTGGGCCCTCGGCCGACATAAGAGGGTCATGACGCAGAACAGTCCACCGGACGACGACCGGTTGCAGCGGTTCGAGCGCATCTTCTCGGACTGCTACGACCCCCTGGTCGCCTACCACCTCAGAAGAGTCGCCAACCGCGGCGACGTCGACGACCTGGTCGCCGAGACCTTCCTGGTCGCCTGGCGCCGCCTCGACGACGTACCGGCGGGCTCGGAGGCGCTGCCGTGGTTGTACGCGGTGGCCCGCAACACGCTCGCCAACCACCGCCGCCGGGAGGACCGCCGTACGGCGCTGACCGAGCAACTCCGCGCCGTACCGCGCTCCCAGCCCTCGTCCACCTCTCCGGAGGCGACGGCCCTCACCGCGGCGGCCTGGAACGAGCTCCCCGACCGCGACCGCGAAGTCCTGGCACTGATCGCCTGGGAGGGCCTCGACGTCGACCAGGTCGCCGTGGCGCTCAACTGCTCCCGCAACGCCGTCCGCATCCGGCTGCACCGAGCCCGCCGCCGCTTCGAGCGCCTGCTCCGGTCGGAACCAGCCCTCGCCACCCCGCTGGGCGCCGCTCACGAAGGAGGATCGGCATGAACACCATGGACAAGATCCGGGCCCTCGACCCGGTCACCGCCGAAGAGGTTCAGCAGGCCACCCGCAACCGCGAGGGCGCCTGGCAGGGGTTGCTCGCGCGGACAACTCAGGAGGAGGCTGATGCTCCGGTCAAGCTCCGCCCTCGCCGACCCGTCGTCCGCCGCCTGGTCCCCGCGCTCGTCGCCGCGAGCCTGATCGGCGGGATCGCCGTCACGGCGTACGAGCGCTCCGACGACAACCGCACAGAGGCCCTCAGCCCGGCGCTCTCCTTCGCCACCGAGAACGACACCCTGAAGATCACCGTCATCGACCTGTACGCCGACACCGAGCGCTTCAACCGCGAGCTCAAGGACCACGGGATCAACTTCGAGCTGAAGTTGCAGCCCGCGACCCCTTCCGTGGTCGGCAAGGAGGCCGCGGCCGCGTTCAGCGACGGATCGAACGTGCGCCTCGTGACCGTCGGCGAGACTCCGGTGGGCTGCACGATCGGTGGCGCGGCACCGTGCAACATCACCATCTCCGTGAACACGGCGTTCAAGGGTGAGGGAGTGCTCGAGATCGGCCGCCCGCTGCGGCCAGGGGAGGATCCCCTCTACTCCGGTACGCTCACCGACCCCGGCGAACCGCTCGAGGGCGCCAAGTTCGGCGTGCTCCGGGTCGGTGCGGCGAAGGAAATGCTGCGGCAGCGGGGCATGCACGTGAGCGAGTACTCGGCCGAGTTTCCCGACCTCGGCTCCAGCGAGCTTCGCGATGACGTGCCCAACGAGTGGTTCGTCCTGAGCGGCGTCTGGCTCGGCGCCGACAAGGTCCGGTTGGACGTCTCCGAGCGCGCTTACCGATGATGCGACGGCCGGCACGCCAGCAGGCGTACCGGCCGTACGGTCAGCCCTTGACCGCCCCCGCCGCAACCCCCGCGGTGACCCGCCCCTGCAGCACCAGGAAGATCAGCAGCACCGGCAGCATGAACAGCGTCGCCGCCGCCATCGTCGCGCCCCAGTCGGTGCCGAACGTGTTGCTGAACGACGACAGCCACACCGGCAGCGTCCGCTGGTCCTGGTTCTTGATGATCAGCAGGTTCGCGAACGCGAACTCGTTCCACGCGGTGATGAACCCGAACAGCGACGTCGACAGCAACCCGGGCGCGAGCAGCGGGAAGACCACCCGCCGGAACGCCTGGAACTGGTTGCAGCCGTCGACCTGGGCGGCTTCCTCGAGCTCGACCGGGATCGCGTTCAGGAACCCGCGCAGCGTCACGATCGTGAACGGCAGCGTGACCATGAAGTAGATCAGGGTCAGCATGGTCAGCTTGTCGAGCATGTCGGTGTCGCGGGCGATCACGTACATCGGGATCAGCAGCGCTTCCCACGGCGTCATCTGCGCGATGAACACCATCAGGATGAACGCCTGCCGGCCGCGCCACTTCATCCGCGCCACGGCGTACGCCGCCAGGCACGCGACCACCAGCGCCATCAGCACCGCCGACACGGCGACCAGCGCGCTGTTGCGCCAGAACAGCCAGAAGCCGTCGGCGTTCACCGCCGTACTGAAGTGCGTGAAGGTGATGTTGGTCGGGAAGAACGACGGCGTCTCGGCCTGGATGTCCTTGGTCGGCTTGAACGCCGTGAGCACCATCCAGTAGACCGGGAACACCGAGAAGGCGAACACGATCAGCGCCAGCACGTTGAGCGAGATCTTCCGCCCGATCCGCGGCCTCACAGTTGCCCCTCCTCCTTGAACATCTGCCGGAAGTAGGCCAGCAGCGCGACCGCCAGGATCAGCACGGTCACCATCGAGATCGCGGCGCCGAGGTCGTACCGGTTCAGCGACTGGGCGACCTGGAAGGCCCAGACCGGCAGCGTCAGCGTCGCGTTGCCGGGGCCGCCCTGGCTGATCGCCCAGATCTGCACGAAGCACTTGAAGACCCAGATGATCTCCAGGCACAGGATCAGCCCGAACATCGGCCGCAGGATCGGGAAGGTGATCAGCGTGAACGTCTTCACCCCGCCGGCGCCGTCGATCTGGGCCGACTCCGACAGCTCCTTCGGAACCGTCGTCATCGCGGCGTACAGGGTGAGGGCGGCGAACGGTACCGACTGCCAGACGATCAGCACGACGATGATCGCGAACGTCGAGGTGCCGTTCGCGAACCAGGCGTAGCCGTCGAACTGCTCGAAGCCGAGCGCGACCAGAACCCAGTTCACGACGCCGAGCTGGGACTGGAACAGCCACTGGAACACGGTCGTCGCCGCGATCACCGGGATCGCCCAGGCGACCACGAGACCGCCCATCACGGCCAGCCGCATTCGCTTGCCCAACGCACCGATCAGCAGGGCGATCAGCGTCGCCAGCACCATGATCAGCGAGACGTTGATCGCGGTGAAGACGAAGGTGCGCAGGACGACCGACCAGAACATCCCGTCGGACAGGATCTGCTGGTAGTTGTCGAACCCGACGAAGTCGGCCCCGCCGCGGATCAGCTGGGCGATACCGAACTTCTGGAACGAGATGATCAGGTTGCGGATCAGCGGGTAGACCAGCAGGTACGCCGTACCGAGCACGGTCGGCGCGACCAGCAGGTACGGCAGCAGACGCCCCGGCAGGGAACGCCCCCGCCGCCCGGGGGCCGGCGAACCGGTCCGGGCGGCGGGGGCGTCTTCCGCCGTGCGATCGACGTGGGTGACAGCCACGGCTACTTGGTGTTCAGGGCCTGGGTGATGATCTCGTCGGCCGCCTTCGCGGCGGCCGCCGGGTCACCACCGGTCAGCACCTTGGTCTGGTACTCCTTGATCGGGTTCTTGGCCTCGACCGCGGCCCAGTTCGGCGAGTTCGGGGTCGCCTTGCCGTTGGCGGCCCCGGCGGCCATCGCCGCGACGCCCTCGTCGGCCCCGACCGAGCCGGCCAGCCCGGTCCGGTTCGGCACGTACTTCATCGTCTTGGCCAGGTCGGTCTGCCACTGCTCACCGGCGAGTTCCTTGATGAACGTGTACGCCGCGTCCTGCCCGTCGGAGGCCTCCGGGATGATCAGGTCCGAGCCGCCGGTGAAGACCGCGCCCGGCTTGTCGGCGGTCTTGCCCGGGATCGGGAAGAAACCCAGCTTGTCCTTCAGCGCCGGGTTGGCCTGGGCGATCAGCTCGGCCGCGCCCGGGACCGCGATCATCTGCGCGATCTTGCCCTGCGCGAAGACGTCGGTCTGGGTCGGCTTGGCCTCGTCGGAGTCCTTCGGGCCCTTGCCGAGCGCCTGGATCTGCTTGTAGAAGTCCATCCCCTTCAGCGCCTCGGGCGTGGACAGCGCGCCCTTCCACTGGTCGCCGTCCTTGACCGCCAGGTCGCCGCCCTCGTCCCAGATGAAGCCGGACAGCACGTAGAAGTTCTGGCCCGGCAGGTAGATGCCCTGGTTGCCGCCGGTGTTCAGCTTCGCCGTGGTGGTCAGCCACTCCTCGCGGGTCTTCGGCGGGGTGACACCGGCCGCCTGGAACAGGTCCTTGCGGTAGACGACCACGCGGTTGGCGGCGTAGTACGGGATGCCGTACTGCTTGCCCTCGTAGTTGCCCGGCCCGGCCAGGCCCTCGATCCAGTCGTCGCCCTTGAGGTCGGACTTCTTGTCGGACAGGTCCTTGACGCCGCCCGAGGCCGAGTACTGCGCGACCTGGGTGTTGCCGACCTCGATCACGTCCGGCGCGTCCTTGCTGGCCAGCGCGCCGATGATCTTCGGCCCGATCCCGTTCCACTCCTGGATCTGGACGTTCGCCTTGACGTCCGGGTGCTTCGCGGCGAAGTCGTCGGTGAAACGCTTGAGGAAGTCGTCGGAGACGCTGCCCTTCATCAGCCAGACGTCGATCGTGGTCGGGCCGTCGGCGGCGGCGTTGTCACTGTCGGAGCCGCCACCACAGGCGGCCAGCGTGGTCAGTGAGAGCGCCGCGACCGCGGCAACGGCTAGGGAACGGAACTTCATCGGATCACCTCTGGCGGAGTAGCCGGACCGGGCCCGGCTGACTGGTATGAACCTGTCGTTCAGTGGCAGTGAGAATTGCCGACTCGGCCAGGAGCGTCAATAGTTCAGTAGGTTCCGTTACTAAGTCGTGAGAGCGTGTACTACGCTGGTTTTGTGCCGATGTGCGCAATTGACAGCGTTATCTGCAGTCTGCGTTGCGCACTGCGCAACAGACCAGTTCGGCCGCTGGTCAGGGATTTACCGGACCAGTTGAATTTTTCGGCAACCGCTTGCTGTTACCTGCCGAACGCGGTGAGTACGGCGGAGGCCGTCGCGGCGTCCTGGACTCCGAGGCCGGTCAGGTCGGCGATCGACCTGCTGGTCGTGCGGGTGAACCCATCCCGCAGCACTTCGCCGACCGACAGATCGAGGCCGGCGGCGATCACTCCGGCCCGTACGGCGTTGCCGTAGTCGCCGTGGTCGAGACACTGCCCGCGGTGGTCGGTGACGACGGTCGCTCCCGCGAAGAGCTCGACCGGCAGTTCGCCCTTGCCCGGCATGTCGGTGCCGACGCCGGTGAGGTGCTCGGCGTCGAGGAAGAGCTCTCGGGGAAGCGGGGAGGTGGCGGGAGTAGTGCTGATCACGCAGCGAGCCCCGGTGTCGATGTCAGTTGCTGGACGGACTGTGAGTCCCTTCGCACTCAGTTTGGCAACCAACCGGTCGGTTGCTTGCGGGCGCCGACCCCAGATCCGGAAGGTCACCTGCGGCCGGAGCTGACTGAGCCAGATCGCCTGCAGCCGTGCCTGATCCCCGGTGCCGAGGATCAGCACCTCGTCGACATCCGCCGGCGCCATCGCGTCCGTGATCAGCGCACCCGCCGCGGCCGTCCGCCACGCCGTCAGCCGCCCTTCGTCCGCGAGTACGGCGGCCGGCTCGCCCGTGGTCGCGTCGACCACCAGCATCAGCCCGTTGTTCACCGACGCGAACGTGCTCGCGATCTTCACCGTGAAGTGCGCCGACCCGTCGACGTACCCGGCCTTCACGTGACAGTCACCCGACGCGCCCGGGAAGTCGAGCACCATCGGGTTCGGCACCTGCGTCCGCCCCTCGGCGTGCGCGATCAGCGCCTCCCGGACCGCACCGAACACCAGCTCCGGCGTCACCACCGACCGGATCTCGCCGATTCCGACCAGCCTCATCGCTTCTCCAACCAGTTGCTCCAGGCATCGATCGCCGGTTCGGGGTCGAGCCGCCCGAGCCCGACCCGGAACCGGTCGGTGGGCGTCTCGGTCAGCTCCGACGCGTAGATGCTCGCCGGGAGCAACAGCACTCCCGCCTGCTCGACCAGGTCGGCGCACATCGCTTCGACGCCATCCGGACCGGCGTACCTCGGGAAGCAGACGCAGCCACCCTGCGGCGCCTCGAACTCGAAGAGCTCCGGGTGCCGGCCGAAGAACTCCGCGAAGACCGGGAGGTTGCGCGCGACGATGCCGCGGTTGCGCTCCAGCAGCCGATCGCGAGCGCGCAGGCCGATCAGCGCGAGGACCTCGCTCGGCGCGGAGTTGCAGATCGAGGTGTAGTGCTTCGCGCGCTCCAGCTTGTCGAGAACGCTGCGGTCGCGGCAGGCGATCCACCCGATCCGCAGCCCCGGCAGACCGTACGCCTTCGACATCACGTTCAGCGACAGCGCTTTGGGCGACAAATCAGTTGCCTGAGACAACGATTCGCGACCGAGCTCCAGCCCGCGATAGACCTCGTCGCTGAACAGCCGAATCCCACGCTCGTCACACAGCTCGACCAGCCTTCTCCAGCTCTCCGGATCCGGTACGGCGCCCGTCGGGTTGTTCGGAAAGTTGACCGACACCATCCGCGTGTTCGGCTTCAGGGCTTTCTCGATCGCATCGACGTCCAGCGCCCACCCGTCCTCGGCCCGCAGCGCGACGCCCGAAACCTCACAGATATCAAGGGGAATCGTCTCCGCGGCCTGGTAGTTCGGCGTCAGCACCACCACGTGATCCCCGGGCTCGAGCAGCACCCGCATCGCGAGGTAGATCCCCTCCTCCGCGCCCGCGAAGGACATCACGTCATCCGCCGACACCCCGTCGTACGTGCTGGCGATCTCTTCCCGCAACGCCGGCAGGCCCCGCGTCTCGGTGTACCCGAGCTGCAATTCCTCCCAGCGCCTCCGCCCGTCGTCATCAGCCATCGCCAGCAACTCATCCATCGGCAACGACTGCGCGTCGGACGCGGTCAGATGAAACCGGGCGCTGAACTCCCACCTCGAGAAGTACGTCTCCAACCGAAAGTCCGGAAGCATCACTCGCCCGCTTCCTTCCGGGCCTCACCCAGCAGCTGGTACAGCGCCGACCGACTCACCTTCAACGCCCGAGCCACCGCCGGCACCGACCGCCGCTGACTCAAAACCCCCGCCACCTCCAGCCGCCCAAGCACCTCGACCCGCTCGTCCCGCCCCCACCGCTCGACGGTCACCCCACGCTCCCGAACGAACTCCCCGACGACGTCGTTCAACGTCTCCATCCAGTCCCGCTCGAACAACACCCGAGGCTGCCCACTCACCGGCGCCGCGAACGCCGCCAAGATCCGCCCGGCCTCCTCGAACGCCGTCCGATCCACGTTGATGCAGAGCACCAACCCAGCCTTCCCGTCGGCGCCGCGCAAGACGGCACTCACACTCGACAGCCGCCGCCCGTCGGCGAGCGACTTCGGATAGGGCCCGTAGACGTCCCGCCCGCTCTCGACGATCTCGTCCAGCTCCCCGAGCAACGAGGGAGCCCCGACCTGGCGCTCGGACAACGGGTTCCAGATCGCCACGACGCGGTCGGTCGCGGGGTCATGCAGGACTACTTCGGCATGCGGCGACAACAGCCGAGCGATGGCTTCGCCGATGGGCGCGAGGCGATCTACCTCGGCTTTAATCTCGGGAGTGGACATGCTTGGACAATACGTCCACATCAAACGAGATGTCCAGATTCTCCAAGTCTGAGACCATCGCCGCGTGCCGCTGCCGTACGTCCACAAGGTGACGAAGTACGACCCGAGCGACTGGAAGTCCGACGGTCGGTACGTCGGGCCGGAGAACGAATCCAGCGACCACGGGCCGCGCGAGGCGGCGTACCTCGTGGCAGTCGAGGCCTTCGCCCAGGAGAGCGGAGTCACCGAACTCAGCATCCGGGAGCCGGCCGCCTTCGGCCCGGTGAAGCTCGGGTTGATCGCCGGGGAAAAGCTGGCCGGTCTGTCTCTCAGCGAGTACCACGACGGCGTCGTCGTACCGCTCGCGGTCGCCGTCGAGCTGGTCCGGGACATGCTGCGAGACAGCGGCGCCTGGTGCCGCCTCGAGGCCGACGGCCGGTTCGCGGTCCACATCGGCTGGGACCAGTACATGTACATCGGCAGCCACCTCCCGTGCGACGCGGCCGTCGCGAGCGCCGTACAGCTCGGCCTGTTCCCGGTTCGCCTCGACAGTTCCCCCTGGGACGTCGACGACGAACCAGGTCCGCCCGCCGACGCCGCGTTCTGGACCCAGGTCGCCGAGCTCATCGCGGTGCACGGAACAGCCCTGCTCTGCGAGTCCCCGTTCACGAACCACTCCCGCTGGCACCGGCTGACCGCAGACTTTTCGGTCACCGACCTCCACCTCGCACCCCGCGCCCGGCTGACCGTCTGGCCCGACCTCTCCACCGACCTCGAAGCCGTCCGCGCGAGCGTCGACGACTCGGTCGAGTACGTGTGGGAGAACCCGGCGGGCGTCATCCAGAGCGTCCTGATGCACGACCCGTCCCTGAAGCACTACCCGCCCGAAGCTGTCGCGGCCGCCGCGATTCCCCTCACCGAACCCGAGTACAACCCGCTGTTGAAGGGCGTCCTGATCGACCCTGACGGGGTACTACGGGCCCGCTGGTCGGCCTGATCGCACGCCCTGGCACGGCACGCGGCTAGAGCGCGGCACCACCCCAACACCTGATGCCCTGCGCGGAACGGGCCAGAAGCCCGCCAGTAGTTGCTGGCGCAGCAGCGCGCACGCACGGGCTGGCCCGCCACACGAAGCGGACACAGCACGTGCCGCTCGTCCGGCGGCACCCACGCGGACGCGGGCTCGGGGCGACACCGCCCAGCCACTCGATGCCCGCGCGGCACGCGACGCGGGGTGTTGGCCAGTGGTCGCTCGCGCGGTAGCGCGCACGCGGGCGTCAGCCCGCCAAAGGAAGCGGGCGAAGCACGCGCACCGAACCCAGGGCGGGTGGGAGCAGGCACCGTAGTGAGCGCTAGCGAACGGAGGAGCCCGCGTGGGGGAAAACCTAAGCCGGCGCGTCTTGTTTGCGGGCGTGGCGGAGGCCCAGGAGGAGTAGGCCGATGGAGATTGCGCCGACGACGGCGTACGTGATGCGGCCGCCGAGGCCGTCCCAGGTGGAGTGGAGGGCTACGGCTAGGGCGTACATGCCGAGGAAGCCGAGCAGATGCTTGCCGGTGGGGGTGACGACGAAGCGCCACAGGCCCCAGCAGGTCAGCCCGGTCCAGGCGGCGTGGCCGGCGGGGGAGAGGAGGCCTCGGATGAAGAGGGTTTGTTCGGCGGCGCCGACGTTGCCGCCGGACTGGAGGAGGGCGACGAAGGCGTAGCCCATGGTTTCGAGGACGGCGAAGCCGGTGCCGACGGCGACGCCGATGATGATGCCGCTGCCGATGGAGTGCCGGTAGCGGGTGCCGAAGAAGATCACCAGGATCACCGGGACGACGAGTTTGGCGGCTTCCTCGATCAGGCCGACGCCGACCATCGGGAGGGTGCCGAGGCGCCGCATCGCGTCGTACTCGAGCAGTCCGGCGACGGCGACGCCGACGACGCCGCCGAAGAGCAGGCAGCCGCCGAGGGTGGGGCCGTCGATCAGCCAGCGTCCGGAGCGGCCGGCGGCGAAGGTGACGAAGGTGAGCGGGACCACGAGCGCGCCGAGCAGGATCAGCGTCGGGAAGAGGTTCGGGTTGTTGGTGTCGGTGAGCACCGCCAGCACGGCCAGGTAGAGCGCCGCTCCGATCACGAACGTCCCGACCCACGCCCACCGCCGCGCGACCATCTGTGCCGTCATGCGCTGATCCTGCACCTCACCCGGCGTCGCGCACAGCACATGCGCCGGACAGGTCTTGTGAACGCTGCGTTACAACGTTGGTGGCGTCCATGCGCCATGTCACACGGAGGGCAGGGATGGACAGGGCACAAAGGCGGCGCGGGACCGCAGACTCCTCAGCACGAGGTGCCTGCCCCTAGCCTCCGAAGGAGTCCGCTCATGTCCTCAAGCAAGCGTCGTGCCGCCATCCTCGCGGCCGCACTCGCCCTGGCCGCCACGTCGAGCCTGACCGCTACCGCGGCACCACCAGGCCCGCCCGGCGCTCAACCGGCCGCCACACCCCAGGCCGGGAAGTCGCAGAAGGTCACGCTGATCACCGGTGACGTCGTCGAGGTGACCGACGCCGGTGCCGGGAAGAAGGCGGCGACGGTGCAGCCGGCAGCGGGCCGCGAGCAGGTCGCGTTCCACACCGTCGAGGTCGACGGCGGGCTGCGGGTGCTGCCGAGCGACGTCGTCCCGTACGTGTCGACCGGCATGGTCGACGCCGACCTGTTCGACGTCGACGAGCTGATCGCCGACGGGTTCGGCGACGCGTCCACGCAGTCCCTCCCCCTGATCGTCCGGTACGACGGCGCAACCGCGCGCGTCCAGTCCCTCCCCGGTACGTCGAACGCCCGCGCCCTCCCGTCGATCGGCGGCGCGGCCGTCACCGCGAGCAAGGCCGAGCTCCCCGCCTTCTGGAACTCCCTGAAGCCCGCGACGAAGACCGCGCGCACCCTCGACGAGGGCGTCGCCAAGATCTGGCTCGACGGCAAGGTGAAGCCGGTCCTCGACAAGAGCGTTCCCCAGATCGGCGCCCCCGCCGCCTGGCAGGCCGGGTTCGAGGGCAGCGGCGTCGAGGTCGCCGTGCTCGACACCGGCGTCGACGCGAACCACCCGGACCTGTCCGGCAAGGTGCAGAAGGCGGAGGACTTCTCCGGCAGCCCGACCGGCACCGAGGACCACTTCGGCCACGGGACGCACGTCGCGGCGACGATCGCCGGGACCGGCGCGGGTGCGGGCGGGACCCGGAAGGGTGTCGCGCCGAAGGCCGACCTGCTGGTCGGCAAGGTGCTCGGCGACGACGGTTCGGGGTACGAGTCCTGGATCATCGCCGGGATGGAGTGGGCGGCCGCCGAGGGCGCCAAGGTGGTCAACATGAGCCTGGGAGGTGGCCCGACCGACGGCACCGACCCGCTCAGCCAGGCGGTCAACGACATCACCGCGGCCTCCGGCACCCTGTTCGTCGTCGCTGCGGGCAACGACGGCGCGGACGAGTCGGTCGGCTCGCCGGGTGCGGCCGCGGCCGCGCTGACGGTCGGCGCGGTGGACCGCAACGACGCGCTCGCGGACTTCTCCAGTCGCGGCCCCCGCGTCGGCGACTCCGGCCTGAAGCCCGAGATCACCGCGCCGGGTGTCGACATCGTCGCGGCCCGCGCGGCCGGTACGGCGATGGGCCAGCCGCTCGACGACCTGTACACCGCAGCCTCCGGTACGTCGATGGCCACGCCGCACGTCGCCGGTGCCGCGGCGCTGCTCGCGCAGCAGCACCCGGACTGGAAGGCCGGGCGCCTCAAGGACGCGCTGACCAGTACGGCGAAGACGACGCCCGACCTGAGCGTCTACGCCCAGGGCACCGGCCGGGTCGACGTCGCCCGCGCGGTCACCCAGAAGGTCGACGCGACCGGTATCGCCGACTTCGGGCTGACCCTGGTCGGCGGCAGCGCCGCCACGCGGACCATCACCTACCGCAACGACACCGCCGCGGCGATCACGCTGAACCTCGCCACGGACATCGACAACCTGGACAGCCACCAGCCGGAGACCGACGCATTCGGCGTACCGGCGACGGTGACCGTCCCGGCCGGCGGCAGCGCCGACATACAGCTGGCGCTCGACCCGGCGAAGCTGGACCGCGGCCTGTTCAGCGGCTGGATCGTCGCCACCGGCGCGAACGGCGTCAGCGTCCGGACCGCGGTCGGCGCGCTCAAGTCGGGCCCGAAGCACAAGGTCACCTTCCGCGGGATCGGTCTCGACGGTCAGCCGACCGCGGTCCCGGTGGTCGCCCTGTACGGCGACAACGCCCGCTCCGACGTGCTCGGCTGGCTCGACAACGGAGAGGTCGCCACCGCCGAGGTCGAGGAGGGCACCTACCTGGTGCACGGCCTGGTCGAGTCCCGGGACGCGCAGGTCGAGAAGGCCACGCTGATCACCGACCCGAACGTGGTGGTCACCGGCGACCGCGAGCTCGTCATCGACGCCCGCAAGGCCGCGCCGATCACCATCCACACCCCGAAGCCGTCCGAGCAGCAGGCGGTGCTCAGCTACTACGTCCACCGCGAGTACCCGAACGGCCGCAAGATCACCCACGGCGTGATGCACTTCAGCACGGTCAGCCAGGTGCTGGTGACGCCGACCAAGCCGGTCCAGGGCGGCAGCTACGAGTTCGCCTCGCGCTGGCAGCTGGTCGCGCCGCTGGTGCAGGCGTCGGTGCCGGGGATCTCCGGGCCGATGGACATCAACCTGCTGCACCAGTCGCCGTCGTACGAGGGCAGGAAGCGGTTCAGCCTCGTTGCCCCCGGCCCCGATCTGAAGGGCGTCAAGGGCGCGGTCGCCGTCATCCCGTCGAGCGAGGACGGCTGGGGCAACGGCAGTGAGCAGGACCAGATCGCGGCGGCGGCGAAGGCCGGTGCGGCCGGCGTCATCCTGTACCGCCCGGCGGACTGGTCGGCGTGGACGGTCTGGCGCCCGGTCGGCGACCGCGAGCCGATCCCGGCGATGGTCACCACCGCCGCCGACGGCGCGAAGCTGGTCCAGCGGGCCAAGGCCGGTCGCGCGACGATCGACCTGACCCTGACCACCTCCAGCCCGTACCTGTACGACGTGTTCCAGGTGTCGAAGGGCAGCATCCCGGCCAAGATCGACTACCACGTGACCGCGGCGAACAGCGCCCGCGTCAACACGTCGTACGCCGACAACGGCGGCTTCGGCTGGGCCAAGGAGCAGCGGTTCGGCTGGCGCCCGTGGCAGGACTACTCGTGGAACGACTCGCAGCGCTTCGTCGAGACGCCGAAGGTCCGCGAGGAGTGGGTGAGCTCCGGGGACACGCTCTGGCAGCACCGGGTGCACCACCTCTACACGTGGGACACGATGAACCCGCTGCAGGGCGGTATGACCTCGGTGCCGCGCTCGTACAAGACCGGTACGTCGAGCGAGAGCTGGTTCAAGCCGGTGGTCCGTCCGGCCGCCGCACCGGGCCTGGTGTCGACCCGGACCGCTGACCGGTTCTCGCTGCGGGTGCCGTCGTTCGTGGACGCGGCCGGGCACTACACGCTCGGCGAGACGACCTCCTCCTCCGCAGTGCTGAAGCGGAACGGTGCTGTCGTGGCCGAGCTGCCGGACGCGTGGCAGGACGTCACCACGACCAGCGGCGACGCGGCGTACCGGCTGGAGCTCAGCACCGAGCGGCAGGACCCGGAGGGCGAGTGGAACTGGGCGACGAAGACCCAGACCGCGTGGGACTTCCGGTCGAAGAAGGCCGGTGAAGACAAGGCGTCGGCGCTGCCGCTGCTGCAGGTCGGGTACGACGTACCGGCTGACCTCACCGGGCGGGTGCCGGGCCGGACGCACGTCGTCGGCTTCACCGTGCAGCAGCAGGCCGGGGCTCCGGCAGCGCGGTCGACGTCGCTGCAGGCGGAGGTGTCGTTCGACGAGGGCAAGAGCTGGCGGCGGATCATCGCCGTCGGTGCCTTCGGCCACTACGTCGCCGTCGTCCCGGCGGGCAAGGGCACCGTCTCGCTGCGGGTCTCCGCGGCGGACAACGCCGGCAACAAGGTCACCCAGACGGTGATCCGGGCCTACGGGCTCAAGTAGGACACGGTGCGGCCCGGGCGACAGGCCCGGGCCGCACTACAACCACTTGCGCCGGGCCGCCTGGTAGGCGAGCCCAGTGCGGGTGTCGACGCCGGCCAGGTCCATCATCCGGTCGAGCCGGCGCTGCACCGTACGACGGCTGATGCCCAGCTGCGACGCGATCGACTTGTCCGGTACGCCGGCCACCATCAGCGACAGCAGGAACCGCTCGGAGCCGTCCAGCCCCTCGCCGCCCTCCTCCGCCTCGTCCGGCTGCAGCTTGACCGGCGTCGCCGCCTCCCAGTGGCTCTCGAACAGCGCCAGCAGCGCGTCCAGCAGCTGACCGCGGCCGATGATCGCCGCGGTCGGCTCACCGATCGCCGCCTCGTCGTCGCGGACCAGCGGGCAGATCGCGGTCGCCCGGTCCACGATCGCCAGGCGGACCGGCAGCGTCGGCAGCGTCCGGGCCTCCTCCCCCCAGCCGACGCCCTCGGCGATGGTGTCCAGCTCGCCGGGTGTCTCCAGCAGCGCCCGCTCGTAGATGGCCCGGTAGCGGACGCCGCGGCTCAGCGCGCCGTACTCCTCGGTGTTCTCCGCGCCCTGCATCGCCAGCGGGTTGGCCCGGCAGAACCAGAGGATCTCCTCCCGCGCCGACTCCTGCAGGTCACGCAGGCGGTCGCGCAGCGCGTCCGCGCCGACGATCACCTCGACCAGGTGGTGGGCGTCCCGGCGGCTCGCGCTGGCGCGGAACTCCTCGCTGAGCGACGCCACGGTCTGCCGGGCCGACTCCAGCGACTCCTGGCGGCGCAGCAGCGTCGTACCGAGCGCTACGTCCGGCGGCAGCGGCCGGAACACCGGGTCATCGCCGGGCAGCACAGCGACCAGTCCCTTCGCCTGCAGCCGCTGCAGCAGCTCGTCGACCTCCTGCTGCGGCAGCTCGGCGACCTCCGCCAGCTCGGCAGCCCGCGCGACCGACAGCCCGACCAGCAACCGGTACGCCTGCTCCTCCCGGGCGTCCAGCAACGCACCGTCCATGCCGCCCCACCTCCAGTGCTCGAAGCTCCACCTAAGCAGGCGGAACGGCGCAGTGGCGAGCAGCCCCCGCTCCGCATCCGGCACTGCTGCGCCATCCGAACGCCCTGGCACTCGTGGCACGAGAGTGCCATCACGTTCCGCTCAGCGCGCCGTCACTACCGGTGTACCGCCAGTCGCTCCCCGCCCGAGCCCGTGAAGAGAGATCGCCATGACTGTCACCGACTTCGCCGGAATCCTCGGCCTGGTTGCCGCCGCCGTCCTCGCCGCCTGGATGCTCCTGGGCGCCAACACCACCCCGCACCGCGGCGACCCCCGCCACTCGGCCCCGAACGCCGAACCCCGCCCGGCCCGGCACCGCGCGACCTCAGTAGGCCGGCTGCACCGCCTCTTCCGGTGACTGCGGCAGCGTGAGCTTGCTGGCGCGGTAGTACGTCGCCGCGCCGTAGCTGTACATGCCCAGCCCGAGGAGGGCCATCGCGACGATGACCGGCCATTGCCACGGACCCGGGGCGTACAGGGCGAGGAACCACACCCGGGCGGGGTTGTCGGTGAGCTTGAAGATCGCTGGGACGACCGCCTGCGGGAACAGGGGGATCGCGCCGAAGCCGAGGCAGAAGAAGGTCAGGTAGCGCTGCCACTTCGGCAGCAGCTCCATCTTCGCGGACAGCGCCGAGGGGCTCGCCTGGTCGCTCGTCGTGCGGCCGTGCCGGAGCAGCGTGAGGAGCTCCGGCCCGCGTGCGTCCAACCGGGCAGCGGCGAGCTCGCCGAACCACCACCACGCCAGTACGCCGGTCGCCAGGCCCACCGGCAGGCCCCACCAGCCGGCGAGCAGCGCGACGACCAGAGCGGGCGCGGCGGCCAGCGAGATCAGCAGGAGCATCACGTAGACGAGGCCCATCGCCTCGCCCTCGTTGCCGCCGGTGTTCAGCGGGTTGCCGGAGCGCTTGTGGGCGTCGGTGGTCGGCACGGTGGCGTAGACCGAGGCCAGCACGATCAGCCCGGCCGCACCGCCGAGCAGCGCGGGCAGCAGGCTGACCACGATCGGCCAGGCGTCGGTGCCGGACCACCAGGTGAACAGCACGGTGATCACCAGCGCCGGCGGACCGAAGACGAGCAGGAACGCGCGCTGGCGGGCGCGGATGTCCGGCCGGGCCGAGCCGGGGACCATCAGCGTCGACCAGCACGCCGTACCGTCGGCGCCGTACAGGTTGGCGAACATCGCGCCGCCCATCACCACGGTCGCGGCGCCGGCGTACGGGAGCATGCCCTTCCAGGCGACGGCGATCGGCATCAGGCAGAAGAAGAGCCCGTACCCGAACGCGAAGACGACCTGGTGGCCGTAGAGCAGGTCGCGGCTCCAGGTGCGGAGCTCCTTCGCGTTGGCCGCGCTGCGGGCGTCCGAGCCGGTCAGCAGCCGCCGCGGTCGGACACCTGCGCGGGTCGCGGTCGTCCGGCGTACGAGGAGGGCTGACCAGGCGACGAACATCGCTCCGGCCAGCGCCACCAAGCCGGCGAGGGCCAGCAGCATCTGCAGCCAGTCGCCGCGACCGGCGGCCTCGACAGCGACCAGGCTCCAGCCGGACGGTGCGATCCGGGCTGCCTGGGCCATCGCGCCCTGCACGTCCGTGGTGATGTACGCCGCGATCAGCGCCCAGCCCTGGGCGGTGAAGGCGAGGATGAACGCGTTGACCAGGGCAGCGAGCACGGCGCCCGACCTGACTTGCAGCAGTACGCCGTACACAGCGACAGCGAGGCGGGAGGCCAGCACGAAGCAGAGCAACTGCAGGAGCAGCGCCGGCACCGACACCAGTACGGCGACCAGCGACAGCTGGGCGCCGACCACCACCAGGCTGAGCAGAGCCAGCAGGCTCACCACCGGAGCCGCTCCGGCCATCGCCGCCGCCAGGAGCCCACCGGACAAGGCCCGGGGCGGCAGCGGCAGCATCGTGAAGTACTCCGGCTTCAGCGTCTCGTCGCCGCCACCCGCGAACAGCGGACCGATCACCCAGCCCAGCATCCAGACCGCGATCGCCACAGCGACGACGTCGTGGTCACCGCGCGACGCGAGCCACACCGTCCCGCCCGCCAGGACCACACCGACGAAGACGCCACTGGCGAACCAGCCCGCCTTGCTCTGGTCGCGCAGCGAGTGCCGCAGCGCGGCCAGCCGCATCCGGACCAGCGTGCCGCCGGTCGCGACGGTCAGGCCGAGAGCCACGACAGCCCCTCCGCGCCGCGCGTGGACGCGCCGACCAGGGCAACGAACGCGTCCTCCAGCGACCCGCCCGCGCGCACCTCAGAAACGGTGCCGGAGGCAACGACCTTCCCGGCGGCGACCACCGCCACCCGGTCGCAGAGCTGCTCGACCAGCGCCATCACGTGGCTCGACATCACCACCGAACCGCCGCCGGCGATGAACCTGTTCAGGATCGTCCGGATGGTCGCGGCCGAGACCGGGTCGACCGCCTCGAACGGCTCGTCGAGCACCAGCAGCCGCGGCGCGTGCAGCAGCGCGACCGCCAGCCCGAGCTTCTTCCGCATGCCGGTGGAGTAGCCGATCACCTGCTTGTCGTCCTCTTGGTCGAGCTCGAGGACCTCCAGCAGCTCCTGCGTCCGGGCCTCCACCTCGGCCCGCTCCAGCCCGCGCAGCAGCCCGAGGTACGTCAGCACCTCACGCCCGGTCAGCCGCTCCGGCATCCCGAGCCCGTCCGGCAGTACGCCGACCAGGGCTTTAGCCCGCACCGGGTCCGCCCAGACGTCGACCCCGAAGATCCGCGCCGTCCCGCTGTCCGGCCGCAGCAGCCCGACCGCCATCGACAGCGAGGTGGTCTTGCCGGCGCCGTTCGGCCCGAGCATCCCGAAGAACGACCCACTCGGCACGGTCAGCGCCAGCTCGTCGACGGCCCGCTGGTCCCCGAAGGTCTTGGTCAGCCCGGTCAGCTCGAGTGCGTCCATGGCAGAAGGTATCTCCGGCGCCGGGCCCTGTGACACAGGTCTCGCGGCCCGGAACGGTAAATCTGGGCAAACAAAAAGTCCCGGTCGGGTGAGACCGGGACTTCGATACTGCTTGTGCGCGAGGGGGGAGTTGAACCCCCACGCCCTTTCGGGCACACGGACCTGAACCGTGCGCGTCTGCCTATTCCGCCACCCGCGCGCTGGCTGTTTCCGGCCTCTCGAAGCGCCATCCCCAACCGAGGGAAAACACTAGCATGCAATCTGACGGACTCTTGCATTGCGGGTTGGGTCGAACCTCCCGATACGATCGATCGTCGTACCAGGTGTGCTCCCCGGCCGTCCGGGGAACACCGCGTACGGCGAGCCTGCCGAGGGCGCCGAACGGCAAGCCCGATGGTTGGTGCCGAAGCAGGGACCAGTCGAGGACCGACTTGGAGGAGGACGCGTGCGACCGCTGCAGCGCTTCGAACGACGCCTGGAGGGCATCGTGAGCGGTGTCTTCGCGCGCGCTTTCAAGGGGGACGTGGAGCCGATCGAGCTGGCCGCCGCGCTCAAGCGTGAGATCGACAACACCGCCCGGATCCTGTCCCGGGACCGCCGGCTGGTGCCGAACCACTTCACCGTCGAGCTCGGCCCGGAGGACTTCGAGCGGCTGAACGCCTACGGCCGCACCCTGAACCACGAGCTCGCCAACGAGCTCCGCGACCACGCGGACATCCAGCGCTACACCTTCTCCGGACCGATCGAGATCGAGTTGACCCAGCAGGACGACCTGCCGACCGGCAAGTTCCGCGTCGTCAGCCAGACGGTCGGGACGCAGCAGCGCTCCCGGCCCCAGCCGCCCCCGCCCCCGCAGGAGTACGACGATCCGTACGCCGGACAGACCGTGATGCAGAGCGCACCCCCGCCGCCCCCGGAGCCGGCGCCGATCCGGCGCGGGCACCCGCAGGTGATGCTGGAGGTGAACGGCCGCCGCCGCCCGGTGAACCCGCCCGGCGTCGTGCTCGGCCGCGGCACCGACGCCGACATCCAGATCAACGACCCCGGGGTGTCGCGCCGGCACGCCGAGATCCGGCTGATGCCGGAAGGCCCGGGCGGGGTCCGGGTGGTGCTGGTCGACCTGGGCTCCACCAACGGCACGCTGGTCAACGGCCGCCGCGCGGCCGAGGCCGAGCTGGTCGACGGATCGACGGTACGGATCGGGAACACGACGATGACGCTGCGCCTGGCGGACGAGCCGATCGCCCAGCCGCCGAGCAGCGGGTGGTGACCGGACTTCCATGTCGGAACTGACGCTGACCCTGATCAAACTGGGGTTCCTGGCCCTGCTCTGGATGTTCGTCCTGGCGGTGCTGTCCGTGATCCGCTCGGACCTGTTCGGCGCCAAGGTGGACAGCCGCGCGCTGGCCCCGGCCGCGCCGGCCCCCGGCCGGACCCCGAAACCGGCCAAGCCGAACAAGAAGAAGAAGGGCCTGCCCGGTTCGGTGACGATCGCCGACGGGCCGCAGGCCGGGGTCGGTGCGACCCTGCACGAGGACCAGGTGGTGATCGGCCGCGGCTCGGACTGCCAGATCCGCCTGGACGACGACTACTCCTCGACCCGGCACTCGCGGCTGTTCCTGTCCGAGGGCCAGTGGTGGGTCGAGGACCTCGGCTCCACCAACGGCACCTACCTGGACGGCCAGCGCGTGACTCGGCCGGTCCCCGCCGAGATCGGCGGTTCGATCCGGATCGGCCGGACGACGTTGAACATCGCGAAGTAGGCCCGATTCCATGACCTTGTCGCTCGACTACGCCGCACTGTCCGACGTCGGACGGGTCCGCCGCAACAACGAGGACTCCGCGTACGCCGGCCCGAACTTGCTGCTGCTCGCGGACGGGATGGGTGGCGCCGCGGCCGGTGAGGTGGCCAGCGCGGCCGCCGTCCAGGTGATCCGCCGGCTGGACACCACGACGATCTCCGGCGAGGACATGATCGAGGCGCTGGCCGGTGCCGTGCACCGCGCCAACGAGCGGCTCTCCGAGCTGGTCGAGGAGGACCCGGAGCGCGAGGGCATGGGTTCCACCGTGACCGCGCTGATGTTCGACGGGCGGCAGCTCGGCCTGGCCCACCTCGGCGACTCGCGCGCCTACCGGATGCGCGACGGCCGGCTGCAGCAGCTCAGCCACGACCACACGTTCGTCCAGTCGCTGGTCGACGAGGGCCGGATCTCCCAGGAGGAGGCCTTCACCCACCCGCACCGGAACCTGATCCTCCGGGTGCTGGACGGCCGCCCCGACTCCGACCCGGACCTGCAGATCCTCGACGTCCAGGCCGGTGACCGGCTGCTGCTGTGCAGCGACGGCCTGCCGGACTACGTGAGCGACGACGTGATCGCGGCCTCGATGGCCGACGGTACGCCGGACTCCGTGGTCGTCGACCTGATCACGCACGCGCTCGAGGCGGGCTCGAACGACAACGTCACCTGCGTCGTCGCCGACGTGGTGGAGACCGACCCGGCCAGCGGCGACCGCGCGCAGCTGGTCGGCGCCGCGGCCGAGCTGGCCCAGGGCGGCTCCGGCGAGCAGACCATGGTCGTCCGCACCACGGCGGCCGGTGGCGAGGGCAGCGGCGGAGGAGGAGGCGGAGCCGGCGGTCACGTCGACCCCGAGGAGCTCCGGTACGCGCCGCGCCCGCCGAAGCGCTTCCTCTGGCTGCGCCGCCTCGGCGTCGCGGTGGTCGTGCTCGCGATCATCCTCGGCGGCGGCTGGTTCGCCTACAGCTGGACCCAGAAGCAGTACTACGTCGGCACCGACGGCGACTACGTCGCGATCTTCAAGGGCGTCGACGAGCAGATCCCCGGGCTCACGCTGACCCGCGTCTACGAGCAGAAGACGCTGCAGGTCGACAAGCTGCCGACGTACAACCGCGAGCAGGTCGAGGGCAACATCCAGGCCGACGACCTGACCGCCGCGCAGAAGATCGTCGAGGAGCTGCAGCGCGCCGCCGACGAGTGCGCGGCCCAGCAGAAGCCCCCGGTCAAGCCGAGCACCCCGCCGGCCACCGGCAAGCCGGTCACGACGCCGCCGAAGCCGCCCGCCAGCACGCCGCCCACGACCCCGGCCACACCCGGTGACGGGACGGCCGGCCCCGGCGACTGCGACGGGGTCCGATGAGTATCGCGTCCACCTCGGTCATCCAGATCATCCCGCGGACCCGCCGCGGGGTGGAGCTGATGCTGCTGATCATCGCGATCGCGGTGTCGGTCGCGGCGTACGTGAACATCGGCCTGACCGTGCAGAACAAGGTCCCGGCCAGCACCGGGTACTACGCCGCCGGGATCGGTCTGCTTGCGCTGATCGCGCACATGGCCCTGCGCTACCGCGCGCCGTACGCCGACCCGGTGATCCTGCCCTGCGCCGTGCTGCTGAACGGGCTCGGCGTCGCGATGATCCACCGCGTCGACCTCGGCCTGCAGGCCGCCGCCGAAGCCGCCGGCACCAAGCCGCGCGGCCCGGCCGCGCCGCAGCAGATCACCTGGACCGCGGTCGGCATCATCCTGTTCCTGGTCGTGATCCTGCTGGTCCGCGACCACCGGCGCCTGCAGGCGTTCACCTACACCGCCGGCCTGGTCGGTCTGGTGCTGCTGGTGCTGCCGCTGATCCCCGGCCTGGGCGCCGACATCAACGGCGCGAAGATCTGGATCCGGCTGGCCGGGATGTCGTTCCAGCCCGGTGAGTTCGCGAAACTCTGCCTGGTCGTCTTCTTCGCCGGGTACCTGGTGGTCAAACGCGACGTGCTGACCCTGGCCGGGCACCGGTTCCTCGGGCTCGACCTGCCCCGGGCCCGCGACCTCGGCCCGATCCTGATCGCCTGGGGCGTCAGCCTCGGCGTCCTGATCTTCGAGAAGGACCTCGGCTCCTCGCTGCTGTTCTTCGGCCTGTTCCTGTTCCTGCTGTACGTCGCCACCGAGCGGGCCGGCTGGCTGATCATCGGTGGCCTGCTGTTCGCCGCCGGCGCGTTCTTCGCCTCGCAGACCTTCGGCCACGTGCAGAAGCGGGTCTCGGACTGGCTCGACCCGTTCCACGAGGTCGGCGGCCAGGTCTCGACCGCGCTGATGGGCCAGGCCTGGGGCGGGCTGCTCGGCCGCGGCCTCGGCCAGGGCCGGCCGGAGATCCAGCCGCTGCGCTTCTACGGCCAGAGCGACTTCATCATCTCCTCGTTCGGCGAGGAGCTCGGCCTGACCGGGCTGATCGCGATCATCCTGGTCTACACGCTGATCATCGAGCGCGGCCTGCGGACCGCGCTCGGCTGCCGGGACATCTTCGGCAAGCTGCTGGCCACCGGTCTGGCGATGTCGTTCGCGCTGCAGGTGTTCGTGATCGTCGGCGGGGTCACCGGGCTGATCCCGCTGACCGGTCTGGCGACCCCGTTCATGGCGCTCGGTGGGACCGCGCTGATCGCCAACTGGGCGATCATCGCGCTGCTGCTGCGGATCAGCGACCAGGCCCGCCGGCCGCAGACCCCCGCGGCACCGGTGTCCGACGAGACGATCGCGATGGCGGTGCAGAAGCAGTGAACTCAGCAATCCGGCGGCTCGCCGTGGCCGCGATCGTCCTGATGCTCGCGCTGATGGCGAACTCGACGTACCTGCAGGCGTTCCGGGCCAGCGAGATCAACGGGCGCAACGACAACCGGCGGGTCCGGGACGCGCAGTTCTCGATCGACCGCGGCCCGATCCTGATCGGCAACACCCCGATCGCGGAGTCCAAGCCGTCCAACGACCGCTTCGACTTCCAGCGCACGTACGCCGCCGGCCCGGAGTACGCGCCGGTCACCGGCTACTACTCGTTCCTGTACGGCCGGCTCGCCATCGAGCTGACCCAGAACTCCCAGTTGAACGGCTCCGACCCGTCGCTGGCCTTCCGCCGGGTGGTCGACGTGATCACCAACCGCAAGCAGCAGGGCGCGGCGGTGGCGCTGACGCTGAACGCCAAGGCGCAGCTGGCGGCGTACAAGGGACTGGCCGGGAAGAAGGGCGCCGCGGTCGCGATCGAGCCGAAGACCGGCAAGATCCTGGCGCTGGTCTCGCGGCCGTCGTACGACCCGAACGAGCTGGCCGCGCACGACCTGGACAAGGTCGGGGCGTCGTGGAAGAAGTTCACCGAGGACGAGAACAAGCCGATGTCGAACCGGGCGGCCCGCGAGCTGTACCCGCCGGGCTCGACGTTCAAGCTGGTGACCGCCGCGGCGGCGCTGTCCAGCGGCAAGTACAACCCGCAGTCGCAGGTCCGTTCGCCGGCCCAGCTGGAGCTCCCGCAGACCACGGTGCCGCTGGTGAACGAGAACCGGCGCAACTGCGGCGGCAGCGACAACGCGACGCTGACGGTGGCGCTGCGGCTGTCCTGCAACACCGCGTTCGGCTCGGTCGGTCTCGACCTCGGCGCCGACGCGCTCCGCGAGCAGGCCGAGAAGTTCGGCTTCGGCGAGCGGCAGCTGCCCGAGCTGGGCGCGGTCGCCAGCCAGTTCCCGGCCGACCCGAACCCGCCGCAGACCGCGCAGTCCGCGATCGGCCAGTTCGACGTCCAGGCCACCCCGCTGCAGATGGCGATGGTCGCCGCCGGGATCGCCAACCAGGGCGACGTGATGAAGCCGTACCTGGTGCAGAGCGTCCGGACCGCGGACCTGAAGACCGTCTCGGAGACCAAGCCGGAGTCGCTGCACCAGGCGGTCACGCCGGAGGTCGCGGGCCAGCTGACCCAGATGATGATCGACGTCGTCCAGAACGGCACCGGCAAACCGGGCCAGATCAGCGGCGTCCAGGTGGCCGGCAAGACCGGTACGGCGCAGACCGCCAAGGACCGCCCGCCGTTCGCCTGGTTCACCGCCTTCGCCCCGGCCAACGACCCGCAGGTCGCGGTCGCGGTGATGATCGAGGACGCCAACGTCCCGCGCGACGACATCGCCGGCGGCAAGCTCGCCGCCCCGATCGCCAAGGACGTGATGGAGGCGGTGCTCGGCCGATGACGACGATGCGGAATGATTCCGTGACGGTGAGTCGAACCAGCGGGGGCTCGCTCGTGGCGTTGGCTACGGTGGGCGAAATGTACGTGTTGTGGCCAGGCAGGATCCGCGCAGGTTGGAAGGCAGAGCGATGACATCGCAGGCACGTCTCGTCGGCGGGCGCTACGAGGAAGGCGAACCGCTGGGACGGGGAGGCATGGCCGACGTCCGCAGGGGCGTCGACAACCGGCTCGGCCGAGCTGTCGCGATCAAGCGGCTCCGGGTGGACCTGGCCAGTGACTCCACCTTCCAGGCCAGGTTCCGGCGCGAGGCGCAGTCGGCGGCCTCGCTGAACCACCCCACCATCGTGTCGGTCTACGACACCGGTGAGGAACCGGACCCGAACGGCTCCGGGATCACCATCCCGTACATCGTGATGGAACTGGTCACCGGCAAGACGCTGCGCGACCTGATCCGCGAGGGCCGCAAGATCATGCCGGAGCGGGCCCTGGAGATCACCTCCGGTGTGCTCGAGGCGCTCGACTACAGCCACCGGGCCGGCATCGTGCACCGCGACATCAAGCCCGGCAACGTGATGCTGACCCCGCAGGGCCAGGTCAAGGTGATGGACTTCGGGATCGCCCGCGCGGTCGCCGACACCACCTCGGACATGACCCAGACCGCGGCTGTCATCGGTACGGCGCAGTACCTGTCGCCCGAGCAGGCCCGCGGCGAGACCGTGGACGCCCGCTCCGACCTGTACTCCACCGGCTGCCTGCTCTACGAACTGCTCACCGGCCGGCCGCCGTTCGTCGGCGAGTCCCCGGTCTCGGTGGCCTACCAGCACGTCCGGGAGCAGCCGGTCCCGCCGTCGTCGTTCGACCCCGACATCCCGCCGGAGGTCGACGCGGTCGTGCTCAAGGCGCTGGCCAAGCCGCGCGAGGAGCGCTACCAGAGCGCCGCCGAGATGCGGCAGGACATTCACCGGGTGCTCGCCGGGCAGCAGGTGACCGCGCCGATGGCCGCGGTCGCCGAGACCCGCGCGATGGCCCCGACGGCGGTCGCGCCGGCTGCGGCCACCCAGGCGTACCGGCAGACCCAGTCCGACGACCTGCTCCCGCCGGACGACGGGATGGACGAGGCCGAGGCGGCGCGGGCCCGGCGCAACCGCGGGCTCGCGTACTTCCTGCTCGGGCTCGCGATCGTCGCGGTCGCGGTGCTGGTCTACGTGCTGATCAACAACGGGAACAAGGACATCAACGGCGGCGGTACGCCGGACGTCACCCAGGTCGCGGTGGCCAACGTGGTCGGGCAGAACGTGCAGCAGGCGACGGCGACCCTCGCGGCGCAGGAGCTGAAGCTGACGTCGACCGGTGCCGCGAACCCGACCGTTCCGAAGGGCCAGATCATCAGCCAGAACCCGACCGCGTCGACGATGGCGGACAAGGGCTCGACGGTTTCGGTGGTGGTGTCCAGTGGACCGACGTCGTTCGCGGTGCCGAACGTGATCGGCAAGACCATGAGCGAGGCCCGCGAGCTGCTCCAGGACTCGCCGGGCAACTTCAAGGTCGCCGAGAAGGTCAACACCGTCGACGACGAGTCCGCGAAGGGCACCGTGCTGGGGCTCGACCCGAACGCGGAGGGTAAGTACCCGAGCGGGCAGACCTTCACGCTGACCGTGTCCAGCGGCTCGGTGAAGGTGACCGTCCCGGACGTCACCAAGCAGAACCAGGACGACGCGGCGAACGCGCTGAAGGCCGCGGGCCTGCAGGTCGGCTACGAGAACGCTCCGCCCGGCTCGAACCAGCCGGAGGGCACGGTCGTGTCGCAGAGCGTCGCGCCGGGCACGAAGGTCGACAAGGGGTCCAAGGTGATCATCCGGATCGCCGGGCCGCAGCAGCCGACCGGCGACCCGACGGACACCCCGACCGGTGACCCGACCGACCCGGAGGACCCGACCGACACCCCGCCGCCGACCATCGGCTTCCCCGGTGGCGGAGGCGCGGTCCCGGGCCGGCTTCCGTAGTACGAACGAAAAGACCGCGGTACCCCGAGTTCGGGGTACCGCGGTCTTTTGTTGTTCGTCAGCTGACGACCGGTGCCATGCCTGCCGAGCGGGCGACCGCGTCCGGGTCGCCGCAGATCGACAGCCAGTTGGCGAGCATCCGGTGGCCGCCCTCGGTGAGCACGGACTCGGGGTGGAACTGGACGCCCTCGACCGGGAGGTCCTTGTGCCGGGCGGCCATGATCACGCCGGCCTCGGTGCGGGCGGTCACCTGGAGGACGTCCGGGACGCTGTCCTGGGCGATCGCGAGCGAGTGGTACCGGGTCGCGGTGAACGGCGACGGCAGCCCGGCCAGCACGCCGGCGCCCTCGTGGAACACCTGGCTGGTCTTGCCGTGCAGCAGTTCGTCGGCGCGGCCGACGACGCCGCCGTACGCGACGCCGATCGCCTGCAGCCCGAGGCAGACGCCGAAGATCGGGACCTGGCCGCCGGCCTGCTTGACGATGTCGACGCAGGCACCGGCCTCCTCAGGCGTGCCCGGGCCGGGCGACAGCAGGACACCGTCGTACGCCGTGGCCTGCTCGGGGGTCACCTCGTCGTTGCGCAGGACCGTGGTGTCGGCCTGCAGCTGCTGCAGGTACTGCACCAGGTTGTAGACGAAGGAGTCGTAGTTGTCGACGACGAGGATGCGCGGCATGACCAGAGTTTACGGGCGAAGTCAGCGGCCGGTGCTGGACGGGCTGACCGTGGGCGTCTTCGCGAAGCCGGGCACCGTCGCGCTCTGCAGGTCCAGCGTCCCCTCGTAGGCCGGCATCGCGACGTTCGACTGGTTCTTCACCTCGTACCCGAGCTGGAACTTCACCACGTAGTCCTGCAGGTTCTCGATGTACTTCGAGTCGTCCAGCGATTGCTGCAGCTCGCGCCGGTCCCCGATCGCGGTGATCCGGTACGGCGGCAGGTAGGGCACGCCGTGCAGGACGACCGAGTTCCCCACGCACTTGATCCCGGTGGTCGAGATCACCCGGTGGTCCTGGATCGAGATCGCGTCCGCGCCGCCGGCCCAGAGCGCGTTCACCACGGCCTGGATGTCCTGCTGGTGGATCACCAGCCAGTCGGCGTCGACGTCCGGGTTGTCCTTGACCACCTCGGGCGGCGCGTCCTTCAGCGTGACGGTCAGCCCGGGCCCGGTCACCGGTGTCGTCCCGACCGCGACCGACAGCTCCTCGAGCTGCTTGGTCAGCTTGGGCGGGAACGAGCCCTGCTGGGCGCGCAGCTTGTCGATGTCACCGCTGAGCGCGGCGTGCTGCTTGGTCAGGCTGGCGCTGCGCCGGCTCTGTTCCTCGACGAGGCCCGCGAGCGTAGTGTTGCGACTGGGACGGAGGTCGGTGCCCCGCGCGTTGGTGGCACTGGTCGCGAACAGCAGCCCGGCGCACAGCAGCGCCACCGGCGCACCCGCGCGCCAGAGCGAAAAACGCCGCCACCTGCTCACGTGACCCCCATGCTCCCGTCTGCACTACGCTAACCGAGGCCAGACCCGTCGGTGTGGCTGGTGGCAGCCTCGCGAACCGAGGGACCACCACTCACCTTAGTGTCCGCTACAAGGAGCCCAAGTCGTGCCCGAGTCGAGCAGTCGCGAAAAGAAGAAGAAGTCGGCCGCGGAGAAGCCGCAGAAGACTCCGAAGAAGCCCCGCACCTCCAGCCGCCCGTGGGTCGCGCCGCTGATGCTCGGCTGCTGGCTGCTCGGGCTGATCTGGCTGGTGGTCTTCTACGTGGCGGGTCAGGACATCCCGTTCATGAACGACCTGGGCAACTGGAACCTGCTGATCGGAATGGGTCTGATCGCGGTCGGGTTCGTCGTCTCCACACAGTGGATCTGAGCCGGCCGACCCGAAGTTATCCACATCGGTATCCCCAGCTGTGCACAGCTTTCGGTGGACTTCTCCCCAGGTTTTCCCCGGGTTGTGCACAGTTTCAGGCCGAAAAAGAGCCAAATCTGTGGATTGTTGAGGTTTGATCACCATGTTGTCCACAACTGGGGAAGACGGCTTCCCGGTCCCGGCGGAGCATCGCGCGCTGCAGGTCGAAGAGCTCGTCGGACGGCTCCAGGCCTAGCTCCTCACGCAGCACCCGCGCCGCCCGGGACCAGGTCCGCAGCGCCCCGGCGACGTCGCCGGCCAGGTAGCGGGCCCGGACCAGGTTGGCGTGCGCCCGCTCCCGGAAGGGCGCGGCCCGCAGCACGTCGTTGAGGTCCGGCACCACCTCGGTGGTCCGCCCGAGCAACAACCCCACCTCGGCGCGCCGCTCACAGACCGTCAGCCGCAGCTCGTCCAGCGGCGCCACCCGGCGCCGGAACCGGTCCGAGGCGGTGCAGTCCTGCCCGACCGGCCCGCGCCACAGCTCGAGCGCTGTGGACAACGTCCGCTCCGCTTCGTCGTACCGGCCGTCCGCCCGCTCCGCGTCCCCTCGTACGGCGAGCCCGCGGAAGACCGCCAGGTCCAGCTCCTCCGGCTCGGCCCGCAGGCAGTAGCCCGCGCCGCCGTCGGTCCGTACGGTGACGAGCCGGTCCTGGAGGCTCGGGGAGATCGCGCCGAGCTGCCGCCGCAGGCGGGTGACGTGCAGCCGGAGGTTGTTCTGCGCCGAGCGCGGTGGCCGGTCCCACAAGGCCTCGAGCAGCTGCTGCACCGGGACGACCCGTCCCTCGGCCAGCATCAGCGCCGCCAGGACGCCGCGGACGGGTGCCGACGAGACCTCCGCGACGCGGCCTCCTGCTTCCACTTCCACTCGCCCGAGCATGCGGAAACGCACCAGGTGCCCCCCTTGGATCCGACCGGTTGCAGACGTCCCCCGACGCCGGTGATCTCAACGTGTCCACTCTGCGCCACGGAGGGTGACGAGCGCCAGCCTTTTCTCCCTGGTGACAACGATCGCCAGGTGACCCTTGGCCGGTCCCCATGCGGAAGTCATGCCGGCCGGATGCGGCCGGCTCCTAGGTTCGGCGCCGTGGCGATCGCCACGAACCGCTGACCGAAGGAGACGGCAGATGCGAAACCTGACTGTGTTGACCGACAAGCTGGTCGGACTGGTGGTGCCGAAGGTGACCGCCGAGGCGCAGGCCCAGGCCTGTTACGAGGTCCGCAGCTACTGCGACCCGGACTGCTCGTTCTGGTGGTGGCGCCGGGCGCACATCATCTCGTGCAACGGCGTCCAGCACATCGAGTTCGAGTGCTGCGGCTGCGGCTGCTGATCACCGCACGGTGAAGGCCGGGTGCCGCGCCCTACGGAACAGGGCGCGGCACCCGGTGCCCGCATCGTAGCCATCCGGAAGGTGCTGCCGTGTCCCGCTACGTCCTGCTCTGCTGCCAGTTCCTGTTCGGGGCCGCGTTCGCGGTCTCGCTCTGGTCCAAGGTCCGCAACCGCCGTGCGTACGCCGAGTTCGCCGCCGCGATCCCGCAGCTCGCGCCGTGGGCTCCGGCCCGCCTGGCCGGCCCTGGCGTCGTGCTCGCCGAGGCCGCGATCGTGGGCCTGGTCGCCGTACCGGCGTCGGCTCCGGCCGGGTTCGCGCTGGCGACCGCGCTGCTCGCTGCCTTCACCGTGGCGATCGCCGGCACCGTACGCCGTCAGCGCGCGGTCACCTGCCAGTGCTTCGGCAAGTCCACGACCCCGGTCGGGCCCGCCCACCTGATCCGCAACGGCGTCCTGCTGCTCTTCGCGATCGCCGGCCTGCTGACCGGTCTGGCCGCGGACCCGGGCCCGGTCGTGCCGGGAATCCTCGCGGCCGCTGCCCTGACCGGGCTGGTCGCTGCCGCGGTGGTGGTGCTGACCGACCAGATCGCAGAACTCTTCCGCTCGACCGTCTAGCTCGCAGGAGGTATCCCAGATGTCCGTCGCACTCGCTGTCGCCGTCCTGGCCGGACTGCTCAGCACCCTGAACCTGGCCCTGACCGTCGGGATCGTCCGGCGCCTCCGCGAGCAGGCGGCTCAGCCGGCCTCCGCACCGAAGCCGATCACCGTGAAGGTGATGGCCCAGCCGGGCGACCGCCCGCAGCCGTTCACCGCGGTCACCACCGACGGCGAGAGCGTCGACCAGTCGCTGCTCACCGGTGGGCGGACGCTGGTCGGCTTCATGGCCAACGGTTGCTCGTCCTGCGAGGAGCGGCGCCCGGAGTTCATCCAGTTCGCCCAGCGGTTCGCGGGCGGCCGCGACCGGGTCCTGGTCACCGTGGTCACCAACACCGAGGACGTGTCGGCCGAGGTCGGGATGCTCGCGCCGGTCGCGCGCGTCGTCCTGCAGGACCGCCCGGGCACCGAGGTGGCGGCCGCGTTCGGGGTCACCGGCTACCCGGCGTTCGCGGTCCTCGACGCCGACGGCACGGTGCTCACCTCCGGCACCTCGGTGCAGGACCTCGACCTCACCCCGGCCCTCGTGGGGCTGTGATGCGCGGGATCGGCCAGGCTCTGCGGCTGACCTGGCAGACCAGCCGCCTGCTGACCTGCGGGTACGTCGTCGTCGCGCTGCTCGGAGCGCTGCCCGCGCTGGTCACCGCCTGGCTGACCAAGGACCTGATCGACACGCTCACCGCCGGTGGCGCGCAGACCGGCGAGGTGGTCCGGATCGGTCTCGCGCTGGCCGGCTCCGGGCTCCTGGTCGCGCTGCTGCCGGTGCTGACGATGTTCGTCCAGAAGGAGACCGAACGCCGGGTCGGACTGGTCGCGCAGGACCGGCTCTTCCGCGCCACCGAGCGGTTCACCGGCATGGTCCGCTTCGAGGACCCGGCCTTCCTGGACAAGCTCCGGCTCGCTCAGCAGTACGGCGGCGCGACCCCGGGCGTGGTCGTCGGCACCACCCTGTCGACGGCGCGGACCGGGCTGACCGCGATCGGCTTCCTCGGCTCGCTGCTCATCCTGTCGCCCTGGCTGCCGGTGCTGGTGCTGGCGTCCGCCGTACCGGTGCTGCTGGCCGAGCTGTCGGTCGCCCGCCGCCGGGCCGCGCTGCAGGGGAGACTCGGGCCGGTCGAGCGGCGCGAGTTCTTCTACCGTGAGCTGCTGACCAACGTGCAGGCCGCCAAGGAGATCCGCCTGTTCGGGATCGGGACCTTCCTGCGCGACCGGATGTCGGCCGAGCGCCGGCACGCCAACCGGCGGCTGACCAGGATGGACCTGCGGGACACCGCGATCCAGACCGGTACCGGCCTGCTGACCACGCTCTTCACCGGCGCCGCGCTGCTCTGGTCGCTGTCGGCCGTGCTCGCCGGCCGGATCTCGATCGGCGACATCTCGCTGCTCATCGCCGCGATCGCCGGGGTGCAGACCGCCGTGGTCGGCCTGCTGCGCGACGTCGGCAACGCACACCGCCAGCTGCTGCTGTTCCGCAACTACCTGGACGTCGTCGGCAGCGAGCCGGACCTTCCGGTCCCGGCGAACCCGCTGCCGGTGCCCGCGCTGCGCGGCACGATCGAGTTCGACGACGTGTGGTTCCGCTACGGCCCGGACCAGCCGTGGGTGCTGAGCGGCGTCGACCTGCGGATCGCCGTCGGCGAGACCGTCGGCCTGGTCGGGCGCAACGGAGCCGGCAAGAGCACGCTGATCAAGCTGCTCTGCCGGATGTACGACCCGGTCCGTGGCGCGGTCCGGTGGGACGGCGTCGACCTGCGGCAGCTGGACCCGGTCGAGCTGCGCCGCCGGATCGGCGCGGTGTTCCAGGACTACATGACCTACGACCTGACCGCGGCCGAGAACATCGGGATCGGCGACCTGGACCGGATCGCCGACCCGGCCGCCGCCGAAGCAGCCGGTCGCCGGGCCGGAGCGCACGACTTCGTGGCCGCGCTGCCCGACGGCTACAGCACGTTGCTCAGCCGGGTCTTCTTCCAGGGCGACGATCCGGACAACCCGGTCGCCGGAGTGACGCTGTCCGGTGGCCAGTGGCAACGACTGGCGATCGCTCGCGCGTACGCCCGCGACGACCACGACCTGGTGATCCTCGACGAGCCGAGCTCGGGCCTCGACGCCGAGGCCGAGGCGGCCGTTCACCAGGGACTGGCCGAGCACCGCGCCGACCGGACCAGCCTGCTGATCTCGCACCGCCTCGGTTCACTCCGTACGGCGGACCGCCTCGTCGTACTGGACGACGGCCGGATCGTCGAACAGGGCGACCATGCCACGCTGATCCGCCGGCAGGGGCTCTACGCACACCTGTTCGCGCTGCAGGCGGAGGGCTACCAGGACCTCGTGCAGGAGGCGTCGTGATCGCGGCGACCGCGGTGCTGGTGCTGCTGCTGGCCGCTGCGTTGGTGTGGGTACGCCGGACCTGGCTGCGGGTGACGGTGGTCGGGCCGAGCATGCTGCCGACGTACCGGCCGGACGACCAGGTGCTGACCCGCAAGGTGCGGGCGGGCCGGATCCGGGCGGGGGAGGTCGTGGTCTTCGAAGGGCCGGCCGCCGACGAGGAGCACGCGGCGACGCTGCTCGACCAGTTCGTCCGCGACTACGCGGTCGTCGAGCGCCGGCCGCTCGCGGCCGCGCCGCCGGAGCGGGTCCGGCGGCGGATGATCAAGCGGGTCGCCGCGGTGCCGGGGGAACGGCTGCCGTTCGACGTACCGGGGCATCCGGCGGGTTCGATCGTCCCGGCCGGGCACCTGGCCGTTGCCGGTGACAACGCGGCGGCGAGCGTCGACTCCCGGCAGTACGGCTTCATCAGCTTCGACCAGGTGGTCGGGCGGGCGAAGGTCAGCTGAGTACGCCGGCCAACTGCTGGTCGAAGTCGGCGGGGAAGGTGTGCGCGAGGTTCGGCAGGACGGTGACGGTCAGGCCGTAGCTGTCGAGGTGGGCGTCGGTGACGACGTCGAGCAGGTCGTCGTCGGCGCCGATCCAAATCATTGCCGGGGACAACTTGTTGGTGGTGGCAGCCGGGAGGGTGCGCAGCGCGGGAGCGAGCGCGAGGACGCCGGCCGGGCGCTGGGGCAGGCCGGTGAGCGCCCAGTCGACGGCGACCCGTCCGCCGGCGGAGAACCCGGCGGCGATCAGCGGCAGGCCTTCGAGCTCGGCGGGCAGGTGCGTCAGCGCGCGAGCGACGTCGGCGCGGGCGGCCTCGGGGTCGGGCCAGGTGCGGTACATCGGGGACATCAGCTGCGACGACTCGACGCAGACCAGCGCACACCCGAGGTCGAGCACCGGAGCCCAGTCCCGCGCCGCATGAGCAGCCCGCTGGCCAGCCCCATGAAGGGCAACGACCACCTGAACACATTCTCCAGCAGGTAGTTGGATCAGTGGGGGTGTGGGATCTGCTGAACGGCGCTGCCGGCTCGTGGTGACGAGCTGCTGAAATTCCGGGCGCTGCTGGAGTGCGGCGAGATCGTCGTCCTCGGTGAGGATCGACTCCTCCCACCAAGCGCCGTCCGCGACAGCGCGTTCGAGAACGGCCAGCGCCTCGTCCGGGCGATCGAGCGAGCCGAGCAGGCAGGCGCGCAGGTGCGCGAGCTCGGCCGACCACGGCGTCAGGTCCTCGGCGGCGTCCATCAGCGCGAGCGCGGCGGCGGCGCGGCCGGCGTCGTACAGGGCGGCGACCTCGTCGGTCAGGGCGTCGTACCGGTCCTCGGCAGCATCCACGGACGCATCCTCGCAGGGTGCTCGGAAATCTACGCAGACATATACGTAGACACCTACGTAGGGCATATGTATAGTTCTACGTAGAAGGAGAGACAACATGCCGAACAAGACGATCTACGTGTCCGACGACGACCTCGCGCTCTACAAGCGCGCCCAGGAGATCGCCGGGAACCTGTCCTCCGCGATCTCGACCGCGCTGCGGCGCTACGTCGAGATGGAGGAGGGCCGGCTCAAGGGGTACGACGAGATCACCGTGCGGGTGGGCCGGGGCGCCGGCCGCAAGCAGCGGTTCTCCGGTGTCCTGCTGGCCGAGGGTGGCCGGTCGAGCAAGGACGGCTACGAGGCCTTCCGGGTCTACCGCAGCCGGACCGGCAAGTTCGTCCTGCACGCCGACCGGCGCGACCAGTACAAGCAGGGCTCGACCAAGCCCGCGGCCACCGAGGACGGCGGCTGGCGGAGCTGGATCGGGACCCTCGGCCTGCTCGACTCGTCCTGGAGCATGGCGCAGGGCGAAGCGACGCTGTACGTCGTGGAGACCGTCGCCGAGCTGCGCGAACTGATCCCCGAGGACCTCTACGTCCTGGTCGAGGAGGCGGCGAACCAGCCCGCCGTCGAGGACCTCGACATCTGATCCCGCCGCACTGACCAACTCCACAGCACCACCTGCTCCGGCGGCCGCGGGCCGTCCGGTCTGATCCGCACACCCTCCTTCCGACTCCCCACCCCTTCGGCGGCGCGAGCCTGCCCAAAAACCGAACGAGGAACCATGAACCCAGCGATCGAGGTCCGCGGGCTGCACAAGTCCTACGGCGACCACACCGTGCTCGACGGCATCGACCTGACCGTTGCCGAAGGCACCATTTTCTCGCTGCTCGGCCCGAACGGCGCCGGCAAGACCACCGTGGTGAACATCCTGTCCACGCTGATCACCGCCGACGCCGGCCAGGTCCGGGTCGGCGGTGTCGAGCTGGCCGGCGCGCCGGACACGGTCCGGGCCGCGATCGGGGTCACCGGCCAGTTCTCCGCGGTCGACGGGCTGCTCACCGGCGAGGAGAACCTCTGGCTGATGGCCGATCTGCACCACCTCGGCAAGGCCGCCGGGCGGCGCCGGGCGACCGAGCTGCTCGAGCAGTTCGACCTGGTCGAGGCCGGGCAGAAGACCGCGATGTCGTACTCCGGCGGCATGAAGCGCCGCCTCGACCTGGCGATGACGCTGGTCGGTGACCCGCGGATCATCTTCCTGGACGAGCCGACCACGGGGCTCGACCCGCGCAGCCGGCACAGCATGTGGCAGATCATCCGGCAGCTGGTCGCCGGCGGCGTCACGGTCTTCCTCACCACGCAGTACCTGGAGGAGGCCGACCAGCTGGCCGACCGGATCGCCGTGCTCGACCACGGCAAGCTGGTCGCCCAGGGCACGCCGGAGGAGCTGAAGCGGCTCGTCCCCGGCGGCCACGTCCGGCTCCGCTTCACCTCTCCCGACGAGCTCGACCTGGCCGCGCGCGTGCTGCCGGCCGGCGTACCGGACCACAGCGCGCTGGTCCTGCAGGTCCCGAACGACGGCAGCGTGCAGTCCCTGCGCACGTTGCTCGACCGGATCAGCGACGCCTCGCTCGAGGTCGACGAACTGACCGTGCACACCCCCGACCTGGACGACGTCTTCTTCGCCGTCACCGGCCACCCCACCGACGAGAAAGTGACGACCCGATGAGCGCCACGACCCTGCACCCGCTGGCCGACACCGCCACCATGCTGCGCCGCAACCTGCGGCACCAGCAGCGCTACCCCTCGATGACGCTGAGCACGCTGGTCAGCCCGGTGATCATGCTGCTGCTGTTCGGCCTGGTCTTCGGCAAGACCTTCCAGGCCGGGATCGGCGGCAACGGCTTCGACTACCTCGACTTCCTGGTCCCCGGGCTGCTGCTGGTCACGATCGGTTCCGGCACCGTCTCGACCGCGGTCGCGGTCTGTACGGACATGACCGAGGGCATCGTCGCCCGGTTCCGGACGATGGCGGTCTTCCGCCCGGCCGTGCTCACCGGGCACGTGATCGGCAGCCTGCTGCAGACGCTCGTCAGCGTCGCGCTGCTGATCGGCGTCGGCCTGCTGATGGGCTTCCGCCCGACGGCGACGTTCGGCGAGTGGCTGCTCGCGACCGCCCTGATCACCGGTACGGCGATCGGCCTGACCTGGCTGTCGGTCGCGCTCGGCCTGACCTCGAAGACGCCCGAGGCGGCCAGCAACATCGTCCTCCCGTTCAGCCTGATCCTGCCCTTCCTGAGCAGCACGTTCGTGCCGATCGACTCGATGCCGGCCGGGCTGCGCTGGTTCGCCGAGTACCAGCCCTACACGCCGATCATCGAGACCCTGCGCGGCCTGCTGATCGGTACGCCGTACAGCGCGACCGACGGCTGGCTCGCCGGGGTCTGGTGCGTCGCGATCACGGTCGGCGGCTACCTCTGGTCGCGGCGTCTCTACAACCGGGGCACAGCCGCCTGACCTGCGCGCTGTGCCGACGGCTTGGCCAGGTTTTGAGCACTCGCTCAAAACCTGGTCTATGCTGCGTTCATGACCACTCCCGAGCAACCGCCGCCCCAGGTCGCCTGGACCAAGCGGCTCCCCGCCCTGCTGATCGTCGGCGCGGCCGCCGTCCTGGCCCCGCTGACCCTGATCCGGACCGGCCGCCTCGACACCGCCGCGCTGTTCGTCGGCGCACCGCTCGCGATCGCCGTCGTGATCGCCCTGCTGCCGCCCGCGAAGAGCCTGCACGGGCTGACCTTCCGGGTCGTGACGTTCGCGCTGATGATCACGTCGGCGTTCCTGCACGAGGGAGCGGCGTGCGTGCTGATGGCGGCGCCGCTGGTGTACGGCGTGGCGCACTTCGTGGCCGAGGTGGTGCGGCAGGCGCGGATCCGGCAGGCCGGCCGCCGGTACCAGGCGGCGCTGGCGATCTTCCCGCTGCTGGTCGCCGGGCTGGAGGGGACGGCGTACCGGGTGGACCCGGTGCAGCGGGTGAGCGTCGAGCGGGTGGTGGCGATGACGCCGGGGCAGGTCGACAGCCGGCTGGCGAAAGGGCCGGACTTCTCGGCGGCGCGGCCGTTCTTGCTGAGGCTGACCGGCTATCCGACGCCGGAGGTGGCGACCGGGTCGGGTCTTCAGGTCGGCAGCGAGTGGTCGTTCTCGCTGGGTGGCGACCCGATCGCGACCCGGGTGACCGCGCACGATCGCTTCCGGACGGAGTTCGCGGTGGTGGCTGATCAGTCGAAGACGCAGCGGTGGTTGCACTGGGAGGGCGCGACGGTCGAGCTGTCGCCGCGACCGGACGGGACGACGACGGTCAGGCTGACCGTCGAGTTCACCCGGCGGCTGGACCCGAGCTGGTACTTCGGGCCGATCGAGAACGCGATGGTGGGCGCGGGGCTCACGCACTTCGCGGACAGCCTCGGGCTGGCTAAGTCCGCCAATGACTGAGCTGGTGGTCATTCGCTGGCTCTGTCTCGGGGTGCCCGCGCTGCTCGTCCTCACCCTGTGGAAAACCTGGGACTGGCGGCGCGCGGAGGCCGGGCAAGCGGCGGGCCGGGTGGCCGGGCAGGCCGCGAGGCGGGCGCCGGGGCCGGCCGCGGGAGCGGCTCTGCTCGGGTTTCTGTTCGCCTTCGTCGCGCTGGGAGCAACCAACCGGTTGGCTGTTTGGCTCGGGTGGTGGTCGTTCGAGCAGGTGGCGGGGAGCTTTCTGGGGATGCCGCTGGATCTGTGGATCGGGTGGGCGGTGTGTTGGGGTGCACTGCCTGCTCTGGTCGGTGGGCGGCTGGTGGTGTGGGTGCTGGGCTGCGGGTGGATCGACCTGCTGGTGATGCCGCGACTCGACGGGCTGGTGCAGCTCGGTCCGCACTGGCTGCTCGGGGAAGCACTGGTGCTGGCCGCCGTGCTGGTTCCCGCGGTGCTACTGACTCGGTGGACCAGCGAGCGCACTCACCTGACTGGCCGCCTGCTCCTCCAGCTGTTCGCCTTCACCGGACTGGTGCTCTGGCTGCTTCCGTCGGCGGTGATGAGCGAAGGCGACGGCTCGTGGGACCACCTGGTCGACGGCCCGCTGTGGCGCACCTCGCTGGTCCTCCAACTGATGGCCCTCGCGGCAGTCCCCGCGCTGGCCGCCGTCACCGAGTTCGCCGCGAGCGGCGGTACGCCGTACCCGTGGGATCCACCGCGCAAGCTCGTCACCACCGGGCCGTACGCCTACCTGGCCAACCCGATGCAGGCCTCGGTCGTCGTCATGCTGGCGCTGCTCTCACTCGGCACGCAGAGCTGGTCGCTCGCGCTGGCGACCGTCGGCGCGGTCTGCTTCGCGCAGTTCGTCGCCGACCCGCACGAGCGCGCGCAGCTCGCCGCCCGCGAGCCCAGGTGGGCGGCGTACGACCGAGCAGTGCGGCCGTGGATCCCGAGGCGCAGGCCGTACCAGCCGCAGGGCGAGCTCTACCTCGCCGAGAGCTGCACGATCTGCAGCCAGGCCAGGACCCTGATCGAGTCGACTTGTCCACAGGGCCTCAGCATCCAACCCGCCGAGACGTATACGGTGGCTGCACTCCGCCGCGCTCTGTACGTCGGGCCGGACGGCACCCGCACGAGCGGGCTGGGTGCGCTCGCCCGGGCCTTCCAGCACAGCGGGCCGGGCTGGGCGTACGCCGGCTGGCTGATCGGGCTGCCCGTCGTACGGCCGCTGCTGCAGCTGCTGCTCGACGGCATGGGCGGCGGAGAACGGGACCTGCCGAGGCCATGAGAGGACTGCGATGGCGAAGACCACCCGAGCCGACCTGCTCGCGGCCGCGCTGCGGACGATCGGCGAGCGCGGGTTCGCGGGAGCGTCGGCGCGCACGATCGCGACCGAGGCCGGGCAGAACCAGGCGCTGGTCTTCTACCACTTCGGCACCGTCAACGACCTGATCGCGGCGGCCTGCCGGGAGAGCACCGAGCAGCGGGTCGCGCTCTACCGGGACCGGTTCGACCAGGCCGGGACGTTCGCGGAGCTGCTCGCCGTCGGCCGCGAGGTGCACGTGACCGAGCACTCCGAGGGCAACGTCGCCGTGCTCGCGCAGCTGCTCGCCGGAGCGCGCGGCAACGAGGTGGTCGGTGCGGCGGTCGCGGACGCGCTGAACCTGTGGGTGGTCGAGGTCGAGAAGACGCTCGCCCGGGTGCTGGCCGGCAGCCCGCTGCTCCCGCTCGTCGATCTCGGCGGCCTGGCGCGGTCGATCTCGGCCGGGTTCGTCGGGATCGAGCTGCTCGACGGCGTCGATCCCGACGGCGCGACCCGGGCGCTGGCGTCGCTCGAGCAGCTCGCCGTACTGACCGAGACGCTGCTGTCGGAGCTCGACAGCCTCGGCCCGGTCACCAGCCGCCTGGTGAAGCGGAAGCTGAACGCGCTCACCAACCAGTAGCGGCGCCGAGGCTCACCAGCCGGTCGCCGCGGGGGCGCCGAGCTGGCTGGCCCTGGTCCGGACGTGCGCGGGGACGAGCAGATCGCAGTCGTCGTTGGTGATCGGCTCGTCGGCGACCACGCGCAGCGGGACGACGCCGGTCCAGTACGGCAGGTCGAGATCCTCGGGCTCGTCGTTCGCGCCACCGGCCCGGGTCTTCACCGAGGCCTCGGTCAGGTCGAGCGCGAGCACCGACGTCTTGGCCAGCTCCTTCTTGTTCGGGAGCCGCGAGCCGTGCGAGCGGCCGGGGACGAGATGGTCGACGATCACCGTCAGCCCGTGCAGCTTCTCGGCGGGGTCGGTGACCAGCCGCGGAGTCCCCAGCACGACGGCCGACCGGTAGTTCACCGAGTGGTGGAACGCCGAGCGCGCGAGCACGAGACCGTCGACGTGCGTCACCGTCACGCAGATGGTCTGGTCCGGCGCCGCGACCACGCTCCGGGCGGCGACCGAGCCGTGCAGGTACAGGGTGCCGTCGGGTCCGCGGTCGAGGTCCACCCCGTACGCCGTCGGCAGCACCAGCGGGTCGCCGTCGAGCACGACCCCGAGGTGGCAGAACATGCCCGCCGCGAGCACGTCGTACAGGGCCTGGCGGTCGGTGGCGGCGCGTTCCTTCGAGCGGCGCACCCGGGTCCGGTCGGTCGGCGACAAAGGAATCGTGGTCATGGTTCGAGCGTGGCAGAGTAGTGGCATGCCTGCCCGGTCCACTTCGCGGTCATTCGAGTAGTCCATTGTGAGGGCTTCGCTGCCGCTGACCGTCGATCGCGCCGCCGGCGTCCCGCTGCACCTGCAGCTCGCCGAGCAGATCCGCGCGGCGATCCGGGACGGGCGGTTGCAGTCGGGGCACCGACTGCCCTCGACGCGGGACCTGGCGCGGGAGGTCGAGGTCTCGCGCGCGGTCGCGCAGGCGGCGTACGACCAGTTGCACGCGGAGGGCTGGATCGCGGGACGCACCGGTTCGGGGACGTACGTCGCCGACGTGGCGCCGCTGCCGCCGGAACCACACCGCGCCCAGCCATCACGACTCAGAGACCCAGCTGGGCCGAAGCCACTGACTCTCCGTCCCGGCATCCCGTTCATCGCCCGTACGCCGGACCCGGGCTGGCGACGGGCCTGGCGGGAGGTCTCGGGCCAGTCACCACCGCGCGGCTACGAAGACGCTGCCGGACTCCCCGACCTGCGTGCCGCACTGGCCGAGCACGTCGGCCGGGTCCGCGGAATCGCTTGTGGGCCGGAGAACCTCGTGGTCACCAACGGGACCGTGCACGGCTTGCACCTGCTGCTGTCGACCACCCTCACAGCCGGCGACCGAATCGCGATGGAAGATCCCGGCTACGTCAGCGCCGCGAACGCCGCGCACGCGCACCGCGTCGAGATCGTCGACGTCCCGGTCGACGCCGACGGGCTGCAGGTCGCGCAGCTTCCGGACGACGTCGCCGCGGCGTACGTCACGCCCTCGCACCAGTACCCGCTCGGCGGCCGGCTACCCGTTGCCCGACGCAACGAACTGGTCCGCTGGGCGCGCCGCACCGGCGCCACGCTGATCGAGGACGACTACGACAGCGAGTTCCGGTACGACGTCGCGCCGCTGCCCGCGCTGGCCCAGCTCGACCTCGACCGGGTCGTGCACCTCGGCACGCTGTCCAAGATGCTCAGTCCGTCGCTCCGCCTCGGCTGGCTGGTCGCCTCCACCGCCGTGGCCGACCGGATCACGGCGTACCGCGAGCACACCAGCGACTGGCCGGCCTGGCCGATGCAGGCCGCGCTGCTCGCGATGCTCCGCGACGGCTACCTCGACCGCCTCGTCCGCCGCTCCAGCCGTCTGTACGCCGACCGCCGCAACCTCACCTGCCGCCTGCTCGCGCCGTACGGGCGGGTGGTCGGGCAGGACGCCGGGCTGCACATCACCCTGCTGCTGCCCGACCACGTCGACGACGACGCCCTCGCCGCGAAAGCCCGAGCCGCCGGCATCGCCGTCGCACCGCTCAGCGACTACCGACGGACCATCCCCGGCCCACCAGGCCTCGTGATCGGCTACGCGACCCCGTCGGACGAGGACCTGCTCACCGCCCTGAAGCTCCTCGCGGGTCTGCTCGCTGCCTCACGGCCGTGACGGGTTGTCCTTCAGCGGCGGCTGGACCTTCGGGGTGTCGCCGTCCCAGGTCAGCTCCGACAGCCACATCGTCCGCCCGGGCGGGTCGACGCCGACCAGCGCCGGGTCCCACGCGTGGTAGACGAACCAGTAGCGGCCGTCCTTCTCCAGCACCATGTTGTGGCCCGGGCCGGCGGCGGCGTCCGAGGTGGTGAGGATCGGGTCGCCGGACTTCACGCACGGGCCGGTGGGCGTCGTGCAGACCGCGTGGCCGACGGCGTACTCGGCCTTGTCGTACGCGTTGGCGGAGTAGAACAGGTGGAACTTGCCGTTCCGCTCGACCACGTACGGCGCCTCGACCAGGTTGCCCTCCCAGGGCAGGTCCTGCTTGATCAGCTTGGTCGTCTCGCCGACCAACTCCAGGCCGTCGGCCGACAGCTTGGAGACGTAGATCCAGGTGTCGACGCCGACTGCGTTGCCGTCGTTCTTCCAGTACAGCCAGCGCTGCCCGGTCGCGTCGGTGAACGGGCTGGCGTCGATCGAGCCACCAGCATCTGCCTGACAAACCAAGGGATTCCTCGATTTGTCGACATATGGACCTTCGGGCCGAGAGGCGACCGCCACCCCGATGCACTGCCGCCCGGCGGCGTCGTTCGAGCTCGTGTAGTACATGACGTACCGATCGGGTCCGTGGACGGCGACTTCCGGCGCCCACACCTTCCCGGCCGACGTCCAGGCGGGCAGCTCGGGCAGTGCGTCGCCGACCTGCTCCCACTCGACCAGGTCCGCCGACTTCAGCGTCTGGATGTTGCCCAGCGGCCCGTTGGTCGCGAACGCGTAGAACGTGTCCCCGGCCGCGATCACCTGCGGGTCGGCGAAGTTGTTGTCGTAGACGGGGTTGTTGAAACCCACACTCGCTCCTTCCGAAGGCGGACCGGAGCCGCCGCACGCCGCCGCCACAAGCAGCAGCAGCGACAGGACCGGTCCGCGCAGCATCACTTGCTCTCGAAGAACCGCAGGTAGTCGAACGTCGCGACCGGCGCCGGGTTCGCCCCGGTGAACTCGCCGTGCGCGAACAGTCCCAGCTTGGGCGTCTCTCCGGCCGGGAGCACCCACGACGCGCCCCAGACCCACTTCTTGCCGTCGACGCTCGTCCCGGCCTGGTAGACGTGCTCACCCGCGGCGTTCTGGTGGAACGCGAGCCGCATCCACAGGTCCTTCGCCGACCGTCCGATCGCCGCACCGCCGTAGCTGGTCGCACCGTCGGACGCCCGGGCGACAAGCTCCCGCCCGTACTCCGTCTGCCGGGTGCGCCAGATCGAGACGTCGCCGAGCCGGGCGAAGTCGTCGTCGTTGCGGTAGGCGATCATCCCGGCCTGCTGGTAGTTGCGGATGTCGCCCTCGCCGAGGTCGAGGTGCAGCTTGGTCTCGGCGATCCACCGATCGGTGGCCGGCGTCTGATGGAAGAGCAGTCCGGCGTTGTTGCCGCCGCCGACCAGGTCGGCGTTCTGCAGCGGCCAGGAAAGCTTGCCATCAGCAACCACCGCGTTGCTGTCCGGGCGGACCCACGACCACTGCGAACCGAGCGCGCCGGTGAACTCGTCCCCGGCGAGCAGCTTGCCCGGCTTCGGCTGCGGCGCCAGCGCCTTCACCGGCTTGGCGACCGGCCTGACGGTCAGGTTGTCGACCTCCGCCGAGCCCAGCCAGCTCACCGGCGCGGCCTTGACCTGCAGCTTCGGTACGGCGAGCCGCGCCTCGGCGTACAGGTCACCGAGGCCGGAGTCGCTGAGCCGCACGGTCACGACACCGTCGGCGACCTGCACGCTCAGCTTGTTCCACTGCGTCCGGTCGAAGTCGGCCGGGATCGCCGCGCTCGCGGTCTTGCCGCCGGCGACCACGGTGATCCTGCTCGCCGACACCGACGCGACGACCGAGCCACCGACGACCGTCGTGAAGCTGCTGCCGAGCCGGACATCCGCGTCGACCCGCACCGAACCACCCGGCGCGGACTGCTTGGTCGTCGCCGCGCCCTGGATCTGCGCGGTCGGCCCACCCAGAGCGTCACCCGTACGACGAGTCGCCAGCCACAACCCGGAGGCCGGATCGGCAGCCGTGATTCCCGCGCTCGAACCCGTCGTCGGTGCCGGCTGCGGCGTGTCCGACGGACCGGCACCCGCGCGGGTCCTCGGCCAGCCGTCGATCCAGTCGATCCGGTCGACCAGCATCGGCCGCCGGTTGATGCCGAACGGATCGGTCAGCCACGGCGTCGCGCGGTCGATCGCGTGGTACAGGATGTGGTCCTGCCCGGCCGCGTCGGTGAAGAACGCGTGGTGGCCGGGGCCGATCCACTTGTTGCCGTTCTGGGTGAGGACGGTGGTGCCGCCGACCCGGGACTCGTTCATGCTCGCGCCGTCGGCGTCGAGGAACGGGCCCTTCGGCGACTTGGACCGGCCGGCGAAGACGGAGTACCCGGTGGTCGGGCCCGCGCAGCAGTTCATCGACGAGGCCATCAGGTAGTACCAGCCGTCGCGGTAGACGACGTACGAGCCCTCGTAGCGGTCGCCGACGGTGACCTGGGTGGGTTCGCCGACCGCGTGCAGGCCGTCGGCGGTGACCTCGGTGACCGAGATGCCGCCGTAGAAACCGCCGTAGTACAGGTAGCGCTTGCCGTCGGCCGCGGTGAGCAGCGCCGGGTCGATGGTGTTGAACCAGCCGCCGTTGCCGTCGGACTTGGGCGTCACGACCGGACCACCACTGGAGGTCCACGGGCCGCTCGGGGTCGGCGCGGTGGCGACACCGATCGAGTAGTCACCGCCGGGGTTGGCGGCGCTGTCGGTCACGGTGAAGTACATGACGTACCGGCCGCCGAAGTAGCGGATGTCCGGCGCCCAGAAGAACGAGCCGGGCGCGGCCCAGGCCGGCTTGGTCTGGTCGCTGAAGACGGTCCCGAGGTACTCCCAGGAGCCGAAGTCCTTGGTCCGGGCCATGTGCATCAGGCCGAACGGGCCGCCGGAAACCAGCGGGTCGGAGGTGGCGTAGGCGTACCAGTAGCCGTCGCGGCCCTGGATGATCGACGGGTCGGCGAAGGTGTCGGCGAACGGCTTGGAGATGTCGTTGGTCGTGGTCACCGGCGCGGGCGCCGCGACCGCGGCCGTCGTACCGGTGGCGACGGCCGCGACGGCGAGCGCCGCGGCGAGGAGACGTCTGGGAGGCACTGGCGGGTTCCTCTCGGGTGGGGATTCAGCCTTTGATGCCGCTGCGCGCGACACCTTCGATCACGTACCGCTGGACGAACACGTAGAGGATCAGGACCGGGACGGCGGCGACCGTCGCGCCGGCCATGATGACGGGGTAGTCGGTCGTGTAGGCGCCCTGAAGCAGGCTCAGACCGGCCGGCAGGGTGAGGCGTTCGGGACTGAACAGCACGAACAGCGGCCAGACGAAGTCGTTCCAGTTCGCCAGGAACGACAGCACGGTCAGCGTGGCCAGCGCGGGTTTCGCGTTCGGCAGGATGATCCGGGTGAAGATCGTCCAGGCGTTCGCGCCGTCGATCAGCGCGACCTCCTCGAGCTCCTTCGGGATCGCCAGGAAGAACTGCCGCATGAAGAACACTCCGAACGCGCCGGCCGCACCGGGCACGACCAGCGCCCAGAACGTGTCCAGCCAGCCCAGCTTGTCCATCAGCAGGTAGTTCGGCATCAGGAACACGAAGCCCGGGACGAACAGCGTGAGCAGGATGAACGTGAAGATCGCCTTCTTGAACCGGAAGTCCATCCGGGCCAGCGCGTAGCCGGCCATCGACGCGACCACGACCACCAGTACGGCGTGCAGGCTCGCGGCCGCGAAGCTGTTCAGCGCCCAGCGCAGCACCGGGTTCTGGCCGCCGGTGGTCAGGATCTCGCCGTACGCGCGGCCGCTCGGCTCCTGCGGGACCAGCGTCGGCGGGTCCGCCTGGGACTCGCCGATCGTCTTGAACGACGTGATCACCATCCACAGCAGCGGAAGGACGACCAGCAGCGTCAGCAGGATCACCAGCACCCAGAAGGCGGGCGACGGTCGGCGTCTCATGACTTGCGCTCCCTCATCAGGGCGAACGAGATCAGCGCCACCACCGACAGGCAGATCGCCAGCAGGTAGCTCATCGCCGCCGCCTGGCCCATCCGGAACTGGCTGAAGCCGATGTCGGTGATAACCATCAGCGCGGTCGTGGTGGTGTCACCCGGTCCACCCTGCGTGATCAGCAGCGCCTGGCCGAACATGTTGGCGCTGGCCAGCAACGTGATCGTGACGATGAAGACGGTCACCGGCCGCAGCCCCGGCAGCGTGACGTGCACGAACTGCTGCCACCGGTTCGCGCCGTCGAGCTCGGCCGCCTCGTACTGGTCGGCCGGGATGTCCTGCAGCCCGGCCAGGTAGATGATCGCGTTGAAGCCGGTGGTCCACCAGACCGTCACCGCGACCAGCGCGACGAACGCGTACGGCTGCTCGGTCGTCCACCCGATCTGCGGTACGCCGAACACCCCGAGGAACGCGTTCAGGATCCCGAACGTGGTGTCCATGATGTAGCGGAACATCAGCCCGATCACCGCCACACCGAGCACGTACGGCGCGAAGTACACGGCCCGGAAGAACGTCCGCCCCGGAAAATGCCGGTTCAGCAGCACGGCCAGGCCGAGCGGCACCGCGACCAGGAACGGCACCGACGCGAGCGTGAAGATCCCGGTCGCCCGCATCCCGTGCCAGAACGGCTCGGCCGTCGCCGACAACGGGTCGAACAGGTCCTGGTAGTTCTGCAGCCCGACGAACGGCTTGCCGGGCAGCTGGAAGTCCCAGTCGTGCAGGCTCATCCACAGGCCGAACACCGCCGGCCCGAGGACGAACACCGTGAACAGGACCAGGTACGGCGCGAGGAACAGGTACGGCGTGGCTCGCCCGTGTCCTCTCATGCCCCGTACTTCTTGCGGTTGGCCTCCAGGATCTTGTCCGCCCGGGCCGCCGCGTCGGCCAGTGCCTTGGCCGGCTCGGTCTTCTGCAGCACCGCCTCGTTGACCGCCTTGTTCAGCTCGGCCAGCGCGTCACCGATGCCCGGCACCGGCGGCGGGAAGTGCAGGTCGTCGATCTGGGTGGCCAGCGCGGCCTGCTCCGGCAGCGCCTTGAACTCGGCCGACTCGCGGACCTGCTTGCGGGCCGGCACCTGGCCGCCCTTGGCCCACTCCAGCGACTTCTGGCTGACGTAGTTCACGAACACCCGGGCCGCGGTGGACTTGTTCTGGTCCGGCGTCTTCAACTTCGGCAGGCAGAACTGGTGCGAGCCGGCCCAGGCTGCCTTGGTACCGCCGATGTTCGGCAGCGGAGCGACACCCCACTCCAGGCCCTTCTTCTCCTTGAAGGTGTTGATGTTCCAGATGCCGTTCCAGACGAAGGCGTTCTTGCCGTTCATCACCGCGATGTTGTCGGCGTCCTGGGCGACGTTCTTCGGGCTGTGCCCGTTCTTCACCAGGTCGCTGAACCAGGTCAGCGCCTTCACCCCCGGCTCCTCGTGCCAGACCGTCTTCGAGGAGTCCTCGTTGAACAGGTTGCCGCCGTACTGCCAGAGCAGCGCCTGCACACTCAGTACGCCGGTGAACGGGAACGGCGTCGCCCAGTGCCCCTGGATCCCCTTGCCCTTCAGGGCGTCCAGCGCGGCGGCGTACTCGTCGGCGGTGGCCGGCGGCTTGGCCGGGTCGAGACCGGCCTGGGTCATCAGCGTCTTGTTGTAGAAGAACCCGAGCGGGTGCACGTCGAGCGGGATGCCGTAGCGCTTGCCGTCGTACTCGCCGGCCTTCCAGACCACGTCGGCGAAGTCCTCCTGCTTCAGCTCCAGCGCCTTGGCCACGTCGTCGAGCGGCTCGATCACGTTCCGGGCGGCGTTGGTGGCCAGCGAGTCCACGTGCATGATCGCGACCGCGGGACCACGGCCGCTGCTGACCGCGGTCGGCAGCTTGGTGTAGTAGTCCGACCACTGCATCACGGTCATGGTGACCTTGATGTTCGGGTTCTCGGCGTTGAACTGGTCGACCAGCTTGCGCATGAACGGGCCGTCACCACCGGTGAAGCCGTTCCAGAAGTCGAGCTCGACCTTCGGGCCGTCGTAACCCTTCGCGCCGCCGTCACCGTTCGCGGGCGCCGCGCCGGGCTTGCCCGCCGAGCCCTCCCCGCAGCCGGCCAGGACGCCGGCCGCGCCGAGTGCTCCGATACCGCCCAGCACGAGTCGCCGGTTGATGGTGTTCACCGTGTACCTCCAGGGGAGAGCCTGATCATGTGCCACGAAGCAGGGGGCAGCGTGGCGCGGCAGATGCCGTTGTCGATGCCGGTCCCGTCGACCGGTCGGGGGACGACCCGGTCCGGCTGGGCGGCTGTGTTCACCGCTGACCGGTCGTCGTCGTACACACCAAGGTGTTCCGTGAGCTGCAGGTCCCCGAGCGCCTGCAGCGGTACCTCGAGCGGGACCGTCTCGGTCTCGCTGCGGTTCACGACGAAGATGGCCACCTCACCGGTGCTTTCCTCGTACGTCGCGGTGCTCCACAACGCCGGTACGTCGCCGTACCGGGCGGTGCTGACGGTGGGCCCGGCGATCTCGGTCCGCAGGACGGTCGAACCGGCGTACCGGGCGGTGAGCGCGAACGGGTGGAAGGTGGTCTGCCGCCAGGCCGAGCCGCCGGGATCGGTGCGGATCGGGCCGATCACGTTGACCAGTTGCGCGAGGCAAGCGATCTTGACCCGGTCGGCGTGCCGCAGCAGCGTGATCAGCAGGCTGCCGACCACGACGGCGTCGTCGACGCTGTAGGTGTCCTCGATCAGCGGGCTGACCTCGCGGACGTCGAGGCCGAGCTCGCCGGGGAAGCGCTGCTGGTACCAGACGTTCCACTCGTCGAACGAGAGCGTGATCTCCTTGTCGCTGCGCTTCAGCGCCTTCACGTGGTCGGCGGTGGCGACGATCGCGGTGATCATCTGGTCCATCTCCTGCGCCGAGGCCAGGAAGCTGGCCTGGTCGCCGTCCTTCGGCTCGTAGTACGCGTGCAGGCTGATGTGGTCGACCAGGTCGTAGGTGCGCTCCAGCACCGTGCGCTCCCAGTCGCCGAACGTCTCCATCTGCGCGTTGCTCGACCCGCAGGCGACGAACTCGAGGTCCGGATCGACCCGGCGCATCGCGTTCGCGGTCTCCTCGGCCAGCCGGGCGTACTCGTCGGCGGTCTTGTGGCCGATCTGCCACGGACCGTCCATCTCGTTGCCCAGGCACCAGACCCGGATGTCGTGCGGCTCCTTGGTCCCGTTCGCGACCCGGCGGTCGGGCAGCTCGGTCCCGGCCGGCAGGTTGCAGTACGACAGCAGCTCGACGGCCGCCTGGATCCCCCGGGTGCCCAGGTTGACCGCCCAGATCGGCTCCACGCCGGCCTTGCGCGACCAGGTGACGAACTCGTCGGTGCCGAACTGGTTCGGCTCGATCGCGCGCCAGGCCAGGTCGAGCTTGCGCGGCCGGTCCTGCTTCGGGCCGACGCCGTCCTCCCAGTCGTAGTTGGAGACGAAGTTGCCGCCGGGGTAGCGGACCGCGGTGACGCCGAGCTCGCGGACCAGCGCCAGGACGTCGGTCCGGAACCCGTCCAGGTCGGCGTCCGGGTGCTCCGGCTCGTAGAGGCCGGTGTAGACGCAGCGGCCCATGTGCTCGACGAACGAGCCGAACAGGCGCCGGTCCAGACTCCCGACCACGAACGCGGGATCGACCGCCAGACGTGCCACAGGCCCTCCTGAGTGGTGTTTACAACGTTTACCAGCGAAGCTGTTGGGGGATTTCTACAACGATTGACATCCGCTGTAAAGAGCTGACCGTTCCAAGCTGCGGAACCGGGCGTGGCAGACTTCGGCCGAGCGAGCAGGGGAGAGGGAAACGACGATGGTGACCAGGCTGAGCGACGTCGCGGCGCGGGCCGGGGTCTCGGTGAAGACGGTGTCCAACGTCATCAACGACTACCCGCACATCACCGCGCAGACCCGGGCCAAGGTCCAGGCCGCGATCGAGGCGCTCGACTACCGGCCGAACGTGAGCGCCCGCTCGCTGCGCAAGGGCCGCTCGGACTTCATCGCGCTGGCGATCCCGGAGATGGCCTCGCCGTACTTCGCGGAGCTCGGCGCGGCGATCTCCCGGGCCGCCAAGAAGCGCGGCATCACGGTGCTGATCGACCAGACCGAAGGCGAGGCGGCGGCCGAGAAGCTGGTCCTGGACGGGATGCGCGGGCAGCTGATCGACGGCATCATCTTCTCGCCGATCACCACCTCACCGGCCAGGATCGGCGAGACCGAGACCGCCAAGCCGATCGTGCTGCTCGGCGAGCGGGACGCGGGCGGCCGGCTCGACCGGGTCGCGGTCGACTCGGTCCAGGCGTCGTACGACGCGACGACGCACCTGATCGGGCTCGGCCGGCGGCGGATCGCGGCGATCGGTGTCGGTGGTGGCGCGGGCACCGGATCGGTCCGGCGCAAGGGCTACCGCAAGGCGCTGAAGGCGGCCGGGATCGCGCACGACCCGGCGCTCGAGCTGGCCGGGACCGGGTACCACCGCGAGGACGGCGCCGCGTCGATGCGCGAGCTGCTCGCACTCCCGGAGCCGCCGGACGCGGTGTTCTGCTTCAACGACCTGCTCGCGCTCGGCGCGCTGCGGACGCTCGCCGAGGCCGGGCTCTCGGTCCCGGACGACGTCGCCGTGGTCGGCTTCGACGACATCGAGGACGGCCGGTACCACTCGCCCTCGCTGACCACGATCGCGCCGGACATGGAGTGGCTGGCCGAGCACGCGGTCGAACTGCTGCTCGACCGGATCGCCGGGAACGGCGAGGCCGCGCGCCGCGACCTCACCGTCCCGCACACGTTGACGATCCGGGAGTCGACCGGCGGCTAGAAGGCGCTCGCGCAGGTCGTCAGGTTGGCCGTCACGCTCGCACCGCGCGCGACGGTCACCTGCCGGGTCTCCAGCACCTGACCGGTCGGGCGCTCGCAGGTCAGCGTCCACGACTCCGTCCCACCCTGCTGCACGACGGCCGGCCGCGTCGACGGGTTGGTGTGCCAGGTGTAGCTGCCGCTCGCCGGGACGACCATCGTGCTGTCCAGCACGTCGGGCAGCTGCGTCCCGTTCCAGGTCTTGGTGGTGAACGACTTCTTCAGCCGGAGCACGGCGCCGGCCGGGCCGGAGCCGGTGACGATCGAGTGCCGCGCCGGGTTGATCGTCGACTCGGCCGCGAGCAGGAACGCCGAGCGGTTGCCCTTGCCCGCCGTACTGCCGGAGCCGAAGTAGTAGTTGACGACGTTCGAGAACGCCGGGTGGAAGCTGTTCGCGCCGTGCTCGAAGGTGAACCCGAGCCCGCCGGTCGCGTAGTACGACCAGTCCTCGGTGGTGCCGGTGGTGTCGTACAGCTCGTAGCTGAACTGGCTGTCGTAGCCGTTCTGGGCGGCCATCTGGTCGCCGAGCGCCTTGTAGATCGCCTCGTCCGGCGTCGGACCGGCCCCGGCGTACCCGGGCTCGCGGAGGACCAGGTTCGAGTAGGTGTGATTGGTGATCAGCGTGGTCACCTGGTGCGCGGAGACCAGGGCCTGGACGTTGCGCGACTCGGGCTCGCTGAACGCGCTCGCACCGCGGTAGGTCTCCGAGGTGAGGCTGCTCGACGCACCTGGGCCGCCCCAGAAGCCGGAGTAGTTGCGGTTCAGGTCGGTGCCGCGGGAGCGGTTCGTGGACTGCGCGCACTGGCCCTGGGTCGGGATCTGGCCGTTGGTGATCCGGCAGTTCTTCCGCTTCAGCTCGTAGCCGAGGGTGCGGCTCAGGTTGAAGCCGTCCGGGTTCACGACCGGCACGAAGATCACGCGGGCCTTGTCGAGGATGTTGGTGATCCGCGGGTCGACGCCGTCGTTCTTCAGCAGGTCGTAGGCGAACTCCATCGTCAGCTCGCCGGACGGCCACTCGCGAGCGTGGTGCAGCCCGAGCATCAGGAAGACCGGCTTGCCGTTGCTGACGTTGACGTCCCGGGTCACCTCGATGCCACGGATCGCCCGGTTCTCCAGCGAGGTGTTCTTCAGCGTGAACTGCTTGACCTTCGTCGGGTACTGACTGGCCAGCGCGGCCATGTCGTTGGTGTAGTCGGCGAGCTGCCGGTACGCCGTACGCCCGCTCGGCAGCGTGGCCGCGAGCTTGTTGCCGCGCACGGCTTTCGCGTACGCCGCGTCGGCGGCCTCGCGCTCCCGGTCGGCACCTTGGAGGTCGTCCTCGAGCGTGGACCAGGTGAGGCCGGCCAGCTCCAGCAGCCGGCGATCGTGGTTGCCGTAAGCAACGACATCGACGAAGGTCTTCCCGGCCGACTCGGCCAGGTCCAGATCGAGCGTGCTCAGCCGCTGCTTGTCGGCGGCGGTCGGGGTGTTCACCCGGAGCAGCTGGACCAGCTCGTCGTTCTGGTACGCCGAAGCCTTCGGGTCGGGCGGCGCGGCCGCCTGCACCTGACCGCCGGCACCGATGGCGAGAGCCGCCACGAGCGCCAGGGGGACCAGTCGTTTCCATCGGGCGGGATGGGACACGGTGACCTCCAGTAGTGAGGTTGCAACTTTCAGTAACTGGAGGGTAGAGGTCACCAAGGGGTCGCGGAAGCCATTCCGCTCGGTGGACGGGAAAACCCGCGCTCAGCGGGTCCGGACAGCCGACAAGCGCACGGCCAACCCGCGCTGGACGGCCGGCAGCTTGCCGAGCAGCCGAAGCAACAGGTTGCGCGCCGGGCGGAGCGCGGTGGGGAGGGTGGCGATCCGGGTCAGCCGGCTCGCGAGCGAGACCACTTCGAGTGCCTCGGCGCGGGCCTGCGTCGCGTAGAGGTCGAGCTGGCGCTCATCACCTGTTTCCAGCGCGGTGCCCAGCGCCTCCCCGAGCGTGATCGCGTCGCGGAGCCCGAGGTTCATCCCCTGGCCGCCGGCCGGGCTGTGGGCGTGGGCGGAGTCGCCGGACAGGATCACCCGCCCGTTCCGGTACGCCGGCGCCACGCGCTCGTGGATCCGGAAGCGGGAACCCCAGATCACCTCAGTCACCCGCACCGAGGCCCGCCGGCCTGCCCCGGGTCCCCGGGTGTCGAGCAGGCTCTGCGCGTACGCGACACTCACCTGCTCCGGCGCCTCCTGCACCTCGGCGACCAGCCGGAACGACCCGTTCGGCAGCGGCGCGACCACCAGCACCCCTTGGTTCGCGAGATAGAGCTGCACCTCCTCGCCCGTCAGCCCGCCGTCCACCCAGACGTCGGCCAGGCTGAAGCTCAGCGGCAGCGTGTCCCCGGTGTCGTCGCCGAGGCCGGCCAGATCGCGGATCCGGCTGTGCATGCCGTCGGCCGCCACGACGTACCGGGTGCGGATCTCCTCGCCGCTCTCGAGCGTCACCACCGCGTGGTCGTCGTACTGGGTGATGCCGGTGGCCTCGCACTCGCGCCGGACCTTCCCGCCGACTGCCTCGAGCCGCTCGGCGAGCACCTGCTCGGTCAGGTCCTGGGGAATCATCAACGTGTACGGGTACTTCGTCGGCAACCCACCGAACGGCACCCCGATCAGCTCGCGCCCACCGTCCAGGATGCTGAACCGCTCCGCCGGCACCCCGAGCTCCACCAGCCGCTCGCTGACCCCGATCCGCTCCAGCATCTCCAGCGTCCGCGCGTGAATCACTGCCGCCCGCGAGGTGTTCGCCCCCGCGGCCAGCTTGTCGACCACCACGACCTCACGCCCAGTCCCCGCGAGCACCACCCCGACCGCCAGCCCGACCGGCCCGGCCCCGACCACCACGACGTCCGTCATCTCCGCCTCCTGGTCAACGCTTGTTGACTTAGACGGTACGGTGGCCGCACTGGCCAAGTCAACACCTGTTGACCTAGGCTGCTGCCATGCGACGCTCCGGCGACCAGACCAAGGCCGCGATCCTCACCGCCGCCCGCGAACGCTTCGCCGCCGACGGCTACGAACGCGCCACCATCCGCGCGATCGCCGCCGACGCCGCCACGGATCCGGCGCTGGTCATGCGCCACTTCGGCAACAAGGAGAAGCTGTTCGCCGCGGCCGCCGACTTCGACCTCCACCTCCCCGATCTCTCGACCCTGCCGACGGAAGAGCTGGGCACGACCCTGGTCGACCACTTTCTCCGTCGCTGGGAGGAGGACGACACCCTCCAGGCCCTGCTCCGGGCCGCGGTCACCAACGAGGCTGCCGCGGACCGGATGCGGGAGATCTTCACCAGTCAGCTGGCCACAGCCGCTGCTGGTCTTGCGGACCAGGCGGAGCTCCGGGCCGGGCTGGTTGCGTCACAGACCTTGGGGCTCGGGCTGTGCCGGTACGTCCTCATCCTCGGACCCGTCGCGGAGATGCCGAGGGCAACGGTTCTGGCCTGGCTCGGACCGACGGTGCAGCGCTACCTGACCGCGGCGGATCCCTTGGCGGGTTAGGTTCTGCTCTTGTTGCGGCGGCGGTTGGTTTCCTGGAGGAAGAGCCAGGCCAGGGCGGCGCCGACGACGAAGCCGCCGAGGTGGCCCTGCCAGCTGATGTTGGGGAAGGTGAAGGAGATCACCGCGGTGATCGCCACGTAGGCCAGGATCCAGGTGACGTCCATGCCGCGGGCGCGGCTGATCACCAGGAGGGCGCCGACCAGGCCGAGGACGGCGCCGGAGGCGCCGAGGGTGGCGCTGAGCGGGTTGCCGAGGATCCAGACCGCGACGCCGCCGCCGAGCGCGGACAGGAAGTACAGCAGGGTGAAGCGCAGCCGGCCGAGCATCTGCTCCAGCTGCGGTCCGACCTGGTAGAGCATGAACAGGTTCGAGAAGATGTGGAAGATCTGCACGTGCGCGAACGCGGACGTGAGCAGCCGCCACGGCTCGGTGTCGACCAGCGCGGGCACCAGGACCAGGTCGTTGACGAACCCGATGCTGCTGGTCCGGATCGCGATGAAGACCAGCACGTTGATCACCAGCAGGGTCAGCGTGACGACCTGGGTGTTGCCGCGGGCGACCCCGCCGAGCGACGTCCGGGTCCGGGGGACCGACTTGACGCCCTCGCTGAAGCAGGACGGGCACTGGAAACCGACCGACGCCGCGTTCATGCAGGCCGGGCAGATCGGCTTCTCGCAGCGCTGGCAACGCACCCCGGTGGGCCGATCCGGGTGCCGGTAGCAGACGGTCTCGGTCACGGGCTGGTCCTCTCGGTACATCGCCGGCGGATCGGTCGCGGCCCCCGGAGTCACGAACGGCCGATCCGTGAAGATCGGCCGTTCGGTGCCCTGGTACCGCGGTCGGGCGGTGGTTCAGCTGGTGCGGGTCTCGATCTTGACGCTGTTGATCACGACCGGCTCGACCGGGCGGTCGGCGCCGCCGGTCTTCACGGTGGCGATCGCGTCGACGACCTTGCGGGACTCGTCGTCGGCGACCTCACCGAAGATGGTGTGCTTGCGGTTCAGGTGCGGGGTCGGGACCACGGTGACGAAGAACTGCGAACCGTTGGTGCCGCGGCCGAACTGGATGCCCGCGTTCGCCATCGCCAGCAGGTACGGGCGGTCGAACTGCAGGTCCGGGTGGATCTCGTCGTCGAAGGCGTAGCCCGGCGAACCGGTGCCGGTGCCCAGCGGGCAGCCGCCCTGGATCATGAAGCCGGAGATCACCCGGTGGAAGCCCAGCCCGTCGTAGAAGCGCTCGTTCTTCTTCTCACCGGTCTCCGGGTCGGTCCACTCCTGGGTACCGTCCGCGAGGCCGACGAAGTTCTTCACCGTCTTCGGCGCCTCGTTGGGGAACAGCCTGATCACGACGTCGCCCATCGTCGTCTGCAGGGTCGCGAACAGTTCTTCGGCCACGGGAGTACTCCTCATCGGGTTACAACTGACGCCCTCGATCCTGTCACGGCGCTCCAAGCCGGTGGGCACCGACCGGCCGGGACAACGTTTGCCACCGGACCGGTGGCCCGGCCGCCCGGTTTATCGGCTGGGTACGTCGTACGATGCAGATGCAGCCGGATTTGTCCAGAAGCCGTAGAGGTCGTCCCAACCCGTCAGTGGGCCGGACCGAGCCCGTGGCGCGGGCGACCACCGAGGAGGAACCGTGGGTTTGTTGAAGTCCAAGGGCCGGGTCGAGACCGCGAAGGACCGGGTCCGGCCGCTCGCCGAGTCGGCGTCGCACAAGGTCGGTGCGGGCGCGGGTCAGGTCCGCGACCACCTCGGACCGGCCGTGGGCACCGCACGGGAGAAGGTGTCGCCGTACGCCGAGAAGGCCGTCGAGCGCGGTGCGTCGATCGCGCACACCGCGGTGGAGAAGGCCGGACCGGTGATCGACGACGCGCTGGCCAAGGTCGGGCCGGCCACCGAGCACGCCGCCGAGAAGGCGCGCGAGCGGATCAACGACGACCTGCTGCCGAAGGTGACCGCGGCGCTGGCCGCGCTGGCCGCCGCGGCGGAGCCGGTGGTCGAGGAGACGTCGCGCCGCGGCAAGGCCACCAAGGCCGCGCTGAAGGGTGAGCTCGAGGTCCCGAAGAAGAGCCACAAGCTGCGCAACTTCGCGCTCTTCCTGGGCTTCGGTGCGCTGGCGGCGGCCGCCGTCCGCAAGCTGCTGACCCCGCCGGAGCCGGCCTGGCAGTCGACGCCGACCAGCGGCCGCGACTACAGCTCGGCGCCCGCGTCGCGCCCGGCGCCGGCCACCGACAAGCCGGCCGCGGCCAAGCCCGCCGACACCGCCGCCTCGAACGGCACGTCGAACGGCAAGACCGAGGCCGACGACAAGGCCGACGAGACCAAGGCGGCGTCGAACGGCACCGCCAAGAAGGCCACCCCGTCGGCCCGCAAGCCGGCCGGTGGCACGGACAGCACCAAGCCGTCCGGCTCCTGACACCGCAACGACGAAGGCCGCGCACCCGTTCGCTCGAGCAGAACCTGCAGGCGCTCGGGTACGACGGGTTCACGGTGGACGACGAGTACACGGCGAACACTGCTGCGGCGGTGGAGGAG
>NZ_JBFAYT010000016.1:0-143364 GCF_040681455.1 Kribbella sp. NPDC051770
GGCCAGCGGCCAGCGGCCAGCGGCCAGCGGCCAGCGGCCAGCGGCCAGCGGCCAGCGGCTTGGCTTCGCCATCGCCGCTCGACCACCTCCTGCTGACCGTCCTGCGTGGTGGAATCTGCGGATGACGGTCTCGGTGCGGGGGTTGAACAGGGCTTCGATGGTTCGGCAGTTGCTGGTGGAGCGGGAGGAGCTCAGCGTTGCCGAGGCGGTGAAGCGGATGGTGGCTGTGCAGGCGCAGCATCCGGCTTCGCCGTACGTGGCGTTGTTCAACCGGGTGGTGGGGTTCGATCCGGGTGAGCTGGATGCGGCGTTCACCGCGGGGGTCGTGGTGAAGGCGACGTTGATGCGGATGACGTTGCACGCGGTGCATGCCGACGAGCATGCGGCGTTCCGGGCGGCGATCGTGCCGATGATGAACAGTGCGCAGTTCCAGGCGGCGTTCGCGGCCGGTGGGGTGAGTGAGGAGGAGGCGCACGCGCTCGGCGTCGAGCTGGCGGCCTTCGCGAAGGAGCCTCGGTTGGGGGCGGAGTTCGAGGAGTGGCTGAACCAGCGGCTCGGGACCGGTGGGACCGAGATGTGGTGGGCGATGCGCGCGGTCGCGCCGTTGCTGCATGCGCCGACCGGTGGGCCGTGGTCGTTCGGGCAGCGGCCGGCGTTCATCGCCGCGTCGAGTTCCCCGGCCGCCCCCGCCCGAGGGCTGGAGCTGGTGACGCGGCGCTACCTGGAGGGGTTCGGGCCGGCGTCGATCGCGGACATCGCGCAGTTCGTGAAGGTGACGCGTGGGCGGGTGAAGACCGCGGTCGCGGCGCTCGACCTGGAGGAGCTCGAGGGGCCGGACGGCAAGATCCTGTACGACGTACCAGGCGGTGCCCGGCCCGATGACGACCTGGAGGTCCCGCCGCGGCTGATGGCGATGTGGGACAGCGTCCTGCTCGCGTACGACGACCGCGGCCGCGTCGTACCGCCGGAGTACAAGCGCGTCATCACCCGGAACAACGGCGACGTGCTCCCCACGCTCCTGGCCGACGGGTACGTCGCCGGGGTCTGGCGGCCGGTCGAGGACGGGATCGAGGCGACCGCGTTCCGCAAGCTGCCCGCCGCGGCGTGGAAGGGGCTGCGCGCCGAGGCCCGAGATCTGTTCAAGATCCTGAGAGAGCGCGATCCCCGGGTCTACCGGCGCTACGACTACTGGTGGAAGCATCTGCCCGCCGCCGAGGTGAAAGTGCTCAAGGGGTGAGCACTTAGCCTGCGACACTGGCGGGTATGCGCGCTGATCGGCTGGTGGCGACCCTGTTGCTGATGCAGGCCCGGGGCCGGGTGACGGCGGCCGAGCTGGCCTCGGAGCTGGAGATCTCGGTCGCCACCGCGCGCCGCGATCTCGAAGCACTCTCGACCGCGGGCATCCCGGTCTACCCCGAACGCGGCCGCAACGGCGGCTGGTCACTGCTGGGCGGGTCGCGCACAGATCTGAGCGGCCTGACCGCGACCGAGGCACAGGCGCTGTTCCTGCTCGTCGGCCCCGCGGCCGCGATCGCGCCCGACGCCAAGGCCGCGCTGAGAAAGCTGGTGCGCGCTCTCCCGGAGACCTTCCGCGGCGACGCGGAGGCGGCCGCCGAGGCGGTCGTGATCGACCCGGCCGGGTGGGGCGAGAACGACAAGGCCCGGCCGATCCTGGTCAACGATCTCCAGCACGCCGTCGTACGCCGGTTGAAGGTCCGGCTCCAGTACGCCGGACGCCGGGGCGCCGACCCGTCTGAGCGCCTGGTCTCACCGCTCGGCCTGATCGACAAGGACGACGTCTGGTACCTGATCGCCGGTACGCCGAAAGGCCAGCGGACGTTCCGCGTCGATCGGGTGATCGACGCGACCGTCACCGACGAGTCCGCCGAACGCCCCGACGACTTCGACCTGTCGGCGGCCTGGGCGCGAGTCGTCGAGGAGATGGAGTTCAACCGGTCGCTGTTCGCGGCGACCGTACTGGTTCAGGAACGCCACCTCTGGGTGATGCAGGACCGCCTCGGCCGCCACTGCGAGGTGCTCGGCCCGCCCACCGACGGCTGGGTGCGGACGCGGATCACCGCGCCGACGCCGCTGATGATCGCGCAGCACCTCGCCGGGTGGGGCGGGTCGATCGAGGTCCTCGATCCCCCGGAGGTTCAGGCCGAGCTCGCGCGGATCGGCGCGGAACTCGTCAGTCGGTACAAGAGCTGATCCGCCACAGATCGCAGCGGCGCGGTGACGGCTTGTGGAGCTGCGGAAAAGGTTTCGTAACTGATGGAACCGGAGTCGCGGTGTTGACCGTCAGTGGTGAGTAAGGTCCATCTGTCCCAGAGCTGTCCCGAGCGAGCAACAGGAAGTATCCGTGACCACGACTCCGCCGCAACCGCCCCACAACCCGTACGCCGGCCAGCCCGGTGGCTACGGTCCCCCGCAGGAGCAGTTCCCCCAGTACGCCGGCCAGCCGGGGCAGCCGCAGCCGGGCACGCTCCCGCCGGGCCAGCAGGTTCCGGGCCAGCCGATGCCGGGACAGCCGGGCGAGTACCAGGGCCCGCCGCCGCACCAGGCGCCGTACGGACAGCCCCAGTACGACCAGCAGCCGGGTCAGCAGTACCAGCAGCCGCAGCACGACCAGCAGTTCGGTCAGCGGCAGTTCCAGCCGAACATGCCGCCGGTCGGCGCGCTGCAGTGCCGCTTCTGCGGCGCCGTCCCCGCGGTCCAGGCGAAGGTCCGCGGCCACATGGGCCTGCTGATCGTGATGCGCCTCCTGCGCCTCGAAGGTCCGTTCTGCAAGACCTGCGGCACCGCGAGCGTGCGTGACATGACCGCGAAGAGCATGTGGCAGGGCTGGTGGGGTATCGGCTCGGCGATCATCAACCCGTTCACGATGCTGTCGAACATCGGCCCGTGGAAGAAGTTCCAGGAGCTCCCCGAGCCCGCGCCCGGCGCCCCGGGCCGCCCGATGAACCCGGGCAAGCCGCTCTTCAAGCGCCCCCAGGTCCTCGGCCTGCTGCTCCCGATCGCCGTGATCGCCGCGATCGTCGTCGGCAACCTGACCACCACGACGTCGTCCGAGGCCAAGGCCGGTGACTGCGTGATGAACGCGGGCACCAGCAGCGACCCGGACGTCAAGGTCGTCGACTGCAGCTCGGCCGACGCCGAGTTCAAGGTGCTCGGCCGGGTCAGCTCGTCGGTGTCCAGCACCTGCGACATGTACGACGAGGCGACGGTGACCTACACCGAGAAGCGCGGCTCGACCGGCTACACGCTCTGCCTCGGCCCGAACTGACAGCAGGGGCCCGGCCTTGCCCGCCGGGCCCCACGCAATCAGCTCCTGCAGCACTCCGGCCAGCTCCCGCAGTACTCGCGTCAGCTCTTGTAGTACTCCGCCGCAACAGCGCTCGCCTCGTCAGGCAGCAGCGGCCCCTCCGACGGCACCGGCGTGAACCCGCCGCCCGGCTTGAGCGCGTTCACCTGCGCCCCGGTCATCGCGTACACCACCCGCCCGAGCCCGGACCGTTCGAGCGCTCCCGCGCACATCCCGCACGGCTCGCAGCTCGTGTACATGGTCGTGCTCGCCGCGGCCTCGGCGCTCAGGTTCCGGGCCGCCCACAGCGCGAGCTTCAGCTCCGGGTGCGCGGTGATGTCGTTGCCGGTCACCGAGGTGTTGTGGTCCTCGGCCAGAACGTTGCCGTCGGCATCGGCCAGCAGCGATCCGAACGGCGGGTTGCCGCTCTCGATCGCGGTCGCCGAGAGCGCGATCGCGCGCCGCAGTAGTTCGTCGGGGGTCACGGTTTCTCCATTCCTGCCTGCACGGTCGCCAGGGCCTGCCAGGCGATCTCGGGGTGTTCGGTCTCGGCGGGATCGCCGGCGAAAGGGTCCAGTACGACGGTGTGCGCACCGAGCAGCCGCAGCTCGTCGAGGTCGCCGAGGATCTGGTCGATCGATCCCTCGCCGGCCTTGCGGGTCGCCTCGGGCTCGGGCCGGTCGGTGAGCCGGAGCAAGATCCGCGGCGCGAACCCGGGATCGGGCTTGCCGAGCTCGTCGGCCTTCGCGCGCAACCGGGCGGCGGCGTCGCGCATCCAGCCCATCGGCTGCCGCAGCGGGTGCCACGAGGCGCCGTACCGGATCGCCCGGCGCAGACCGGCGTCGGTCACGCCGCCGACCCAGATCGGGATGTCGTTGCTGCCGTAGTCCGCGGTGTCCCGCCACGCGGTGGTGAGCGCGTCGAGCAGTTCGTCGGTCTGTTGCCCACGGCGCCGGAAATCGAGGCCGAGGGCATCGAACTCCTGGGCCGCCCAGCCGACGCCGACGCCGAGCACGAACCGGCCGCCGCTGAGCTGGTGCAGGTTCGCGGCCATCCGCGCGACCAGCAGCGGGTGCCGGTACGGCGCGATCAGCACCGTGGTCCCGAGTTTGATCGAACCGGTCTGCCCGGCCAGCCAGGACAGCGTCGTGAACGGCTCGTAGAACGGTGCCGGGTACTGCTCCGCGACGTCCGGCGTGATCGCGACGTGGTCGGACAGCAGGAGCAGGTCGTAGCCGAGCCCCTCGACGGTCCGGGCCCAGGCGAGCAGCCGGTCGGGCGTCGTACCAGGGCCGAAGTTGGGGACGTTCACACCGAGTCGCATGCCGTTCAGGCTATCCAGGGCGAGGGGCGGTTCTGAACGGATTCCTCCCGGAAATCCGGCTGCCCGGCCGTGGATCCGCCGGTATCTTGGCGCGGTGACCGTGGATCTCGACACGACCGACTGGGCCATCCTCGGCGAGCTGCAGCGCGACGGGCGGATCGCCCTGACCGAGCTCGGCCGGCGGGTGAACCTGAGCGCGTCGGCGACCACCGAGCGGGTCAAGCGGCTGGAGTCCAGCGGCGTGATCAGCGGGTACGGCGCGCGCATCGACCTGCCGGCCGCCGGGTACGGCGTACTGGCGGTGATCCGGCTCAAGTACCCCGGAAACCGGCACGAGCCGCTGCACCGGCTGCTCGCGGAGCGGATCGAGATCCTGGAGTGCCTGCGGACCACGGGCGACGACTGCTACTTGCTGAAGGTCGCCGCCGCGTCGATGGCGCATCTGGAGCAGTTGGTCAACGAGCTGACCGAGTTCGGGTCGACCACGACGAATCTGGTGTACACCGAGACCTTGCCGTACCGCGGGCCGACGCAGCCGCCGGCGACTCCGTGATCGAGATCGCCGGGATCGCGCTCTCCGATGATCTCCTCGGGCGCTGGGTCGACTGGCTCGCTCCTGATCGGCAGCCTTTCTACGTGACCGCCCGCCAGGCCGCCGACTGGGAGCTGCCGCTGTCGGACGAGGAGCCGGATCGGCAATTGCGCGACACGTTCCTCTCGTACGCCGTGGACTCGCGGCTGCGGTGCTCTTGGTTGTCGGAGAGCGCGTTCTCGGATCTCCCGCGGAAGGTGCGGGCGGGGTTGGTGCGGGCGCAGGTGGTGCATGAGCGGGCCGCCGTACCGACGGTGCGGGCCTGGCGCGGGGTGCTCGGGGACGAGATCCGGGGGCAGGCGGACGGGCATCGGTTCGTCTGGTGGAAGTCGCTTCTGGGCGATCCGGGGGCCGTGCTGCCGCGGGTGGTGATGCAGGACATCGGGCCGAGCCGGCATCGGGAGGTCGCTGCTGTCGTGTGGCGCGAGGCCGAGGTGGTGCTCCCCCGGGCGCGGGAGCTGGCCGGGACGTTTCCCGACGGCAGCGGGCCGAACTGCTTCGGCACGGTGATGGCCGCGGCGGGGATCGAGGGCGCGGAGAACGAGTGGATGCAGCGGGCGCCGTTCGACGAGTGGCTCGAGCGGTCGACGAGCCGCGGCGGACGGGACGGCGTACCGGGGACTGTGCTGGTGTGGCGCTCGGCTGATCGCGCTGTTCAGCATGCCGCCGTCACCATCGGTGCAGGCTGGGCGCTGCACAAACCGTCGCAGTCCTGGATGACGCCGCGCAAGATCCGCACGACTGGCGAGATCCTGCGAGCGACCAGAACCGCCGGGTGGCATCTGCACCGCCACACGATGCACCGCTGACCGCCGCGACCGAGCCTCCGGCTAACGTCCCCCCATGGAGTTCTCGGAGCTGGTCACCCGCGCCCGCGAGATCCGCAGCAAGTACGCCGCGACGGAAACCGCCCGCTACGGCCGCGAGTGGACGCGTGAGGAGCTGATGCTCGGGTTCCTCGGCGACGTCGGGGATCTCGCGAAGCTCGTCCAGGGCAAGGAAGGCGTGCGCCCTCGCGACGACCTGGACGAGGCGTTCGCGCACGAGCTGGCCGACTGCCTGTGGTCGGTGCTCGTGCTGGCCGACGCCTACGGCGTCGACCTGGAGAGCGCGTTCAGTCGGACGATGGATCAGCTGGACGCTCATCTGGGGTGATCGTCAGTTCGCCGGCATTCAGGTCGACCGCGATCGGCGTACCGACCTCGACCGTGCGGCTGACCGTGCAGAGGCGGTCGTGGGACATCTTGACCGCGCGCGGGAGCGCCTCGCGGGCCTTGTCGCCGTCCTCGCCTTCGGGGAAGGTGATGGTGAACTCGACCTTCAGGTTCTCCAGGCGGTTGCCCTGCTCGGCGTCGCGGACCTTGTCGCCGCTGACCGTCGCGCTGAACTCGGCCGGCTCGGAGCGACGGCTGGTGACCACGTCGACGTCGATCGCGGAGCAGACGCCGATCGCGGCGAGCAGCAGCTCGACCGGGGTGAAGTCGGTGTCGTCGGGACCGCCGGAGCCGACCACCAGCTCGCCGCCACGCTTGTTGCGGACGACGTACTTGCTGTTCGCGGTCCGCTCGAACTGGATCTGGCGGAGGGTGTCACCCATCAGAGGCATCGCAATCTGTTGCCAGCGGCAACGGGAGTGATCAGAGCTGGTGCAGCGCGTCGGCGACCGGGGTGTCGCCGGCGATCAGTTCGAGGGTGCGGCCGATCGCGGCCGGGGTCTCGCACAGCCCGGCCAGCACGGCGGCGACGTCGTCGCGGGTGACCTTGCCGGCGCCGGTGTGGTCGGCGAACAGCGCCGCCGCGCCGCGGTCCACGGTGTCCTTGCGGGCGTTCCCGCTGCCCGCCCCGGCGCCCGCGGCGAAGATCGCGACGTCGGCACCGCTCAACACTTTGGCGACGGAGCCGGCGTCGGCCTGCTCGAGATCCAGTACGGCGACCTGCCCGCCGGCGGCGGCGACATCGGTCTCGTGCGCCGGGTTCCGGACCAGGCCGACCACCTCGTGCCCACCGCCGGCCAGCAGCTTGGTCAACCGCAACGCGATCTGCCCGTGTCCACCCGCTATCACGACTCGCATACCTGGAGCCTAACCCTTCACCGAAGCACGGCAGACTGAAGCCATGTTCGCCGAAGCTGCCGACGGGTGCCGGATCGCGTACCAGCTGGAGGAAGGCGCCCCAGGCAACCTCCCGCTCCTCCTGCTCGCCGGCCAGGCCAACAACCACCACTGGTGGGACCCGGTCCGCGCCGACTTCTCCCTCCGTACGACGATCACCCTCGACTACCGCGGCACCGGCGCCAGCGACCGCCCCGACGAGATCTACAGCACCCCCGGCTTCGCCGAGGACGCGATCGCCGTCCTCGACGCACTGGGCCTCGCGCGGGTCGACGTGTACGGCGCGTCGATGGGCGGCCGGGTCGCCCAGTGGCTCGCGATCCTGCACCCCGACCGCGTCCGCGGCCTGGTCCTCGGCTGCACGTCACCCGGCCGCTCCCACGGCTTCGAGAGAAGCCAGGAAATCCGGAGAGCGCTCTCTGTCCGAGATCAGGCCGAACGCGACGCGGTACTGATCGACCTGATGTACACCCCCGACTGGGTCGCCCGGCACCCCGGGCCGTATCCGGTGCTCGGCGACGCCACGATGCCGGCGTACGCCAAAGGCCGCCACCTGGTCGCCAGCAACAACCACGACGCCTGGGAGGGCCTGGAGACCATCCAGTCCCCGACCCTGATCCTCCACGGCACCGAAGACATCTTCAGCCCCGCCGCCAACGCACAGCTACTCGCCGACCGGATCCCGAACGCCCACGCGGAGCTGATCGGGGGCGCGCGGCACGCTTACTTCCACGAGTACCGCGAGACGGCCAGCCCGCTGGTGAACAACTTCCTCGCCGAGCTTTAGGCCACCCGACAGCTGCGTGCTCGCTGGGCACCCGCCCGTCGGGCCGGCCGGCCTCCACTCGCTCGTCTGCCTCACGCTCCCCGCGTTCTGCCGTGCCTCACGCGACCAACAACCGCAGCCCGGGCGGCACCGCACGTTTGCCTCACGCGACCAGCAGCCGCAGGCCCAGCTCTGCCGCGTCGAGGGCGACTAGTTCGCTGTTTCGTTCGGACCAGCGGTTTGACGTCAGGTCGGCGCTGAGGCGGTCGATTGCGCGGTGTTCGGCCTCCGGTCCGACGCGGGACCAGACCGATACTGCTCGGCGTACGGGCTCTTCGAGGTAGGCCTCGGGGCGGCGCCAGTGTGCCTCGAAGAAGCCGTCGGCGCAGTCCCAGGGGACCAGGACCGGCTCCAGGCGGGCGTTGATCGCGCGGCGCAGTTCGTCGATCGAGGGGCGGCCGGCGGTGAGGGCGGCGACCTCCGGGAGGTAGTCGCGGGTCAGCCAGAAGCGGTGCAGCCAGCCGGCGGCGCTGGCGTCGTGGGTGAACACCACGACGCGCCGGGCCACGCGGCGCATCTCGCGCAGACCCGCGATCGGGTCGTGCCAGTGGTGCAGCGTGCTCACCGCCATCGCGGCGTCGAACGACTGGTCCTCGAACGGCAGGCTCTCGGCGCTCGCGGCGAGGCAGCGGGCCGCGCCGGCCGGGCGCTGGTCGCGCATCACCGCCGATGGCTCGACCGCTGTGACGTCGCGGTCCGGTGGTTCGTACGAGCCGGAGCCCGCGCCGACGTTGAGCACTGTCTCGGCGTCGCCGAGCGCGGCCCAGAGCTGTGCGGCGATGCGTGGTTCGGTACGACGAGTTGCCGGGTACGCCGAGCCGATCGCCTCGTACAGCTGAGCGCCGAACGGGCCGAGCTGTTGCTGTGGTGTCGTGCGAAGTCCCATCGCGCGCTCCTTCAGTTCGGTGTCGATCGCGGTCACCAGCGCGGCGGCTCGGTCGCGTTGCTCGAGGAGGAGACCGTGCAGCCGGTGCAGCCGGGCGACCGCGTTCAGGGCCGGGTCGTTGACCAGGTCCGCGATCTCGCGCAGGCCGAGGCCGAGGCGCCGGTACACGAGAACCTCTCGGAGCCGCTCGACGTCGTCCGCCGAGTAGGCCCGGTAGCCGGCCGCCGTTCGCGCCGACGGGTGGACGAGGCCGATCTCGTCGTAGTGGTGCAGTGTCCGGACGCTGACGCCGGCGAGCTCGGCCACGTGCCCGACGGTGAGGTGTTCGCCCATGCCGGGACTATGCGGCATCACGTCACGTGAGGGTCAAGAGCAAGCTGATTCATGGGTGGTCGAGCGGAGGCGCGCCTGATCGCCTACCGATGCTCCGCCTGGTTCAGATACCCGGCGAGCGTGTCCCGCGTGCGCTGCAGGCTGCCGAGTTGGTTGTCCATCGCCGCCAGCTCTTGGTCGAGCAGCGTTCGCAGGCTGTCGCACCAGTCGAAGACTGTCTCGTTGTCGCGGATCTCGCGGGTGCACGGGAGGACGTTCTTGATGTCCTCGGTGGTGAGGCCGGCGTCCAGGAGGATGCGGATTTTGCGGACGGTCAGCTCGGAGCCGTCGGGGTAGCGGCGGTAGCCGTTGGGGGCTCGGGTGGCGGTCAGGAGGCCCTGGGACTCGTAGTAGCGCAGGAGCCGTGGGGTCACGCCGGTGCGGCGGGACAGCTCGCCGATCAGCATCGGGGTTGACCTTTCCACTGGTGTCAGCGTTTAGCGTCGCCGCATGAACTCGTACGTCGTCCACCGTAACGGCCGTCCGGCCGATGACCTCGCGCCGCTGGCCTTCGCCGGGTACGCGCACTTCACCGCGATGCAGATCCGCGGGAGGCTGGTGCGCGGGCTCGATCTGCATCTCGACCGGCTGCGGACAGCGTCGGTCGAGCTGTTCGGGAGCGCGCTCTCCGATGATCTCGTCCGCGATCAGCTGCGGGTCGCGGTCGAGGCCGGGCCGGAGGATGTGTCGTTGATGGCGACCGTGTTCTCGCGGGCCGGGGAGTTCAGCGGGGCGGAGGCGAAGCTGGAGTTGCTCGTACGGACCGGGCCGCCGTCGAGCGGGCCGGAGGGACCGCTCAAGCTCGCGACGTTCGAGCACGAGCGGTTCAAGCCGGAGCTGAAGCATGTCGGGGAGCCGGCCAAGACGTACGCGCTGCGGCAGGCGATCGCCGCTGGGTACGACGACGCGGCGTTCGTCGACCGGCAGGGGCGGCTGACCGAGGGGTCGATCTGGAACCTGGCGTTCTGGGACGGCGAGAGCGTGGTCTGGCCGAAAGCGCCGATGCTCACCGGTACGACGATGGGGATCGTGCGCCGCAACCTGCAGGTGCCGCAGCGCACCACCGAGATCAGCGCAGCGGACCTCGGCGGGCGAGCGGGCGACGGGCGGCCGTTCGTCGGGGCGGTGGTGATGAACTCGTGGTCGCCGGGGATCGCTCTCAGCGGGATCGCCGACGTCGAGTTCCCCGCAGCGCCCGAGTTCCTCGACCTGCTGCACAAGGCCTACGCAACAGAACCCCTCACGGCGTTCTGAGGATCGGCCGCAGCGTCTCCAGCACCGAGGCGTCCTCGATCGTCGACGGGACCGGGGCAGCCCGGCCGTCGGCGATGTCTCGCATGGTCTTGCGGAGGATCTTGCCCGAGCGGGTCTTCGGGAGCGCCTCGACGACCGACACCTCACGGAACGCCGCGACCGGTCCGATCTCACGCCGTACGGCGGCCACCAGCTCCTCGCGGAGCACGTCCTCGCTGATGTCGACGCCAGACTTGAGAACAACCAGACCCCGCGGCAACTGACCCTTCAACGCGTCGTGCACCCCGATCACCGCACACTCCGCCACAGCAGGATGCGCGGCGAGGACCGCCTCCATGCTCCCCGTCGACAACCGGTGCCCGGCCACGTTGATCACGTCGTCCGTCCGGCCCATCACGAAGACGTACCCGTCGGCGTCGATCGAGCCCGAGTCGCCCGTCAGGTAGTAGCCGTCGTACGCGCTCAGGTAGTTGTCGACGTAGCGCTGGTCGTCGCCCCACAGGGTCGGCAGCGCGCCGGGTGGCAGCGGGAGCTTGATCGCGATCGCGCCCTCCTCCCCCGCCGGGAGCGGACGACCGGAAGCGTCGAGGATCTGCACGTCCCACCCGGGCAGCGGCACCGTCGCCGAGCCGGGCTTGGCCGGCATCGGCTCCAGCCCGCGCGGGTTCGCGACGATCGGCCAGCCGGTCTCCGTCTGCCACCAGTGATCCACGACCGGTACGCCGAGATGCTCGTGCGCCCAGTGGTAGGTCTCCGGATCGAGCCGCTCACCGGCCAGGAACAGGGTCCGGAAGTTGCTCTTCAGGTCGCACCGGTCCAGCTCCAGCGCGTCCGGGTCGACCTTCTTGATCGCCCGGAGCGCGGTCGGAGCGGTGAAGAGCGCTTTCGCGTGGTGCTGGGAGATGACCCGCCAGAACGCGCCCGCGTCCGGTGTCCCGACCGGCTTGCCCTCGTACAGGATCGTGGTCGCGCCGACCAGCAGCGGCGCGTACACGATGTAGGAGTGGCCGACCACCCAGCCGACGTCGGAGGCGGTCCACCACACGTCGCCCGGCCCGATGTCGTACACCGCGCTCATCGACCACGCCAGCGCCACCGCGTGCCCGCCGTTGTCCCGGACGACGCCCTTCGGCTTGCCCGTCGTCCCGGACGTGTAGAGCACGTACAACGGATCGGTCGCCGCCACCGGCACCGGATCGGCCGGTACGGCGTCCGCGATCAGCGTGGCCCAGTCGAGATCGCGCTCTCCGAGTTTCCCGGGCGCGATCTCGCGCTGGACGACGACCGTCCGCTCCGGCTGGTGCGAAGCCAGCGCCAGCGCCTCGGTGATGATCGGCAGGTACTCCACGACGCGCCCCGGCTCGATCCCGCAGGACGCCGCGACGATCACCTTCGGCGTCGCGTCGTCGATCCGCGCCGCCAGCTCGCGCGGCGCGAACCCGCCGAACACCACCGAGTGGATCGCCCCGAGCCGCGCGCAGGCCAGCATCGTGATCACGGCCTCGGGGATCATCGGCAGGTAGACGATCACCCGGTCGCCTTTCCCGACACCGAGCCCGCGCAGCGCACCCGCGAACGTCGCGACCTCGTCGCGCAGCTCGGCGTAGGTGTAGGTGCGGCGGGTGTCGGTCACCGGCGAGTCGTAGACCAGCGCGGTCCGCTGCCCGTGGCCGGCCTCGATGTGCCGGTCGAGCGCGTTGTACGCCGTGTTCAGCTCGCCGTCGGGGAACCAGCGATAGATCGGAGCCGCGGAGGACTCGAGCGCCCGGGTCGGCGGCCGGGTCCAGGTGATCGCTTCGGCGGCGGCCAGCCAGAAACCTTCCGGATCGGTCAGGCTGCGGCGGTAGCTGTCGGCGTACGAACCCATCGCACCTCCAGGAGTCACGAGCAGTCTTACCCATCGGTGCGAACGGCAACAAGGCATGGTTGGCTGGAGGCGTGACGGTGACGCGTGAGCAGGTCGAGCAGGCAGCAGCGAGGATCGAAGGCCGGGTACGCCGTACGCCGGTCCTGCGGGTCTCGGAGACGGCGACGTTCAAGCTGGAGCTGCTCCAGCACGTCGGATCGTTCAAACCGCGCGGCATGTTCAACCGGCTGCTCGCGGCCAAGGAGGACGGTTCGCTGACCGGCGTCGGCGCGGTCACGGCGTCGGGCGGCAACGCCGGTCTCGCCGTCGCGTACGCCGCCCGCGAGCTGGGCGTCCCGGCCCGGATCTTCGTCCCGGAGAGCGCTCCCGCGGCCAAGGTCGCGCGGCTCCGGACGCTCGACGCGGACGTCGTTCAGGTCGGCAGCGAGTACGCCGAGGCCTACGCGGCGGCGGTCGTCGCCGCCGAGGAGTCAGGGGCGTTGTTCTCGCACGCGTACGACCAGCCGGAGGTCGTCGCCGGGCAGGGAACGCTCGGACTCGAGCTGCTCGACCAGGTCGACGGCTTCGACACGGTGCTGGTCGCGACCGGCGGCGGAGGCCTGATCGCGGGGATCGCCACCGCGATCGGCGACCGCGCGCAGATCGTTTCCGTCGAGCCGGAGCTCGCGCCGACACTGGCGCGGGCGCTCGACGCGGGCGAGCCGGTCGACGTACAGGTCGGTGGAGTCGCCGCGGACTCGCTCGGAGCGAGGCGCCTCGGCGACATCGCCTTCGAGGTCGCAACCAAGCAGCAGATCCAGCCGGTGCTCGTCGACGACCACGCGATCATCGCAGCCCGGCAGGAGCTCTGGCGCGAGTACCGCCTGGCGACCGAGCACGGCGCAGCGACCGCCTACGCGGCACTGACCTCAGGTGCCTACAAGCCGGCCGCCGATGAGCGAGTCGTCGTGGTCGTCTGTGGAGCCAACACCGACACCAGCACGCTCAGCTGACCTGACGCCGCTCGTCGGTCAGGAACCACGCCGCCATCACACCGGCGATGGCACCGAACAGATGCCCCTGCCACGAGATCCCGTCCTGCGGCAGCAACCCACCCAGCAGCGCGCTCCCCCACACCAGCACGACCACCACACCGATCAGCACCTGACCGATCCGCCGGTTGAAGACCCCGCGCGCGATCAGGTAAGCCGCGTAGCCGAACACCAACCCGCTCGCACCGATCGTGATCGTGTGCGGCGGCGAGATCAGCCACGTCCCGATGCCGCCGATCACCGCCACGATCGCGGTCACCGACAGCAGCCGGACCGCGCCCGAGATCGCGATCAGCGCGCCGAGCGTCACCAGCGGGAGCGTGTTGGAGATCAGGTGCCCGAAGCCGAGATGCAGGAACGGCGACGTGACGATGCCGACCAGGCCCTCGGGGTCGCGGGCGACGATGCCGTACCGGTCCAGGGCGCCGTTCAGCGCGGTGTCGACGATCTCGCTGACCCACATCAGGCCGACGAGCGCGACGAGCAGCTTGATCCCGCCGCTGATCCGGGCGGCGTCCACGGCCGGCTTCGGCCGGCGCGCTGGGCTCGGGTAACTCATGTCACCACGATGCCCGATCGCGCCAAACTCCACCTGCTCCAGCCGCGTTTCCGCCGGACTGTCGGTGCCGTGCGGCAGACTCGGCCACCACGGGAGAGGGGGTCACCTGCGCCACATCGCGGACGCCGGGTCGTGATGGGACCGCAATCTGTGTCACTATGTGCGACTTACAGGTCGCGTTGTGCGACCGGGGGCTCTGGGGGCGACCGGTTCACCGTGCGCTGACCTGATCACTGGGTCCGTCCACCCTGACCGAAGCCCGAGGAGGTCCGCTGTGCCGTTGGCTGTGTACCTGATCGGCCTCGCGATCTTCGCCCAGGGCACCTCGGAGCTGATGCTCGCCGGGCTGCTGCCCGAGATGGCCACCGACCTCGGCGTCTCCATCCCGCAGGCCGGTTTGCTGATCTCCGCGTTCGCGGTCGGCATGCTGGTCGGCGCGCCGGTGCTCGCCGTCGTCACGCTGCGCTGGCCACGCCGTACGACGCTGCTCGTCTTCCTCGCGGTCTTCGCGCTCACCCACGTGGCCGGCGCCCTCACCCCGAACTACGGCGTCCTGCTCGCGACCCGGATCGTCGGCGCCTTCGTGTACGCCGGGTTCTGGGCCGTCGCCGCCGTCGCCGCGGTCGGGCTCGTCCCCGCCGGCCAGCGGGCCAAGGCGATGAGCGTCGTGACCGGCGGCCTCACCATCGCGACCATCATCGGCCTCCCGGCCGGCACCGTGATCGGCCAGCACCTCGGCTGGCGAGCGGCGTTCTGGGCGGTCGCGCTGATGTCGCTGCTGGCGATGCTCGGCATCCTGCGCACCATCCCCGGCGGCCGGCCCACGCCCGAAAGCACCCCGCGGCTCGATGCCGAGCTGCGCGCGATGGTGAACCCGCGGCTGTGGTTGTCGTACGCAACGACCGCCCTGGTCACCGCCGCGATCCTGGTCGTGTTCAGCTACCTCGCGCCGCTGCTCACCGACGACACCGGCCTGCCGCCCGGCGCGATCCCCGGCGTCCTGGCCCTGTACGGCGTGGGCTCGCTGATCGGCATCACCCTCGGCGGCCGGACCGCCGACGCGCTGCCGTTCCGGACGCTGCTGGCCGGGATCAGCGGTCTCGTGCTGATGTCGGCGGTGCTTGCGCTGCGGGCCGGCCAGCCGGTGATCGCGATCGCCGCGATCTTCCTGCTCGGCGGCTTCGGCTTCGCGGTCAACCCGGCGCTCAACGCCCGGGTGTTCAGCCTGGCCGAGCAGGCGCCGACGCTGGCCACCGCGGTGAACTTCTCCGCGTTCAACGTCGGGATCACCATCGGCCCGTGGCTCGGCGGGCGCGCCATCGACGCCGGCGCCGGCTACCCGGCACTGGGCTGGATCGCGGTCTGCCTCGGGATCGTTGCCCTCGGCACCGTCGTACTGGCCGCGCTGCTGCCGCTGCGGTCGGTCCGCCGGACCGCTCGGGCGCCGCAGGCGACGCACCTTCCGAACTGATCGGACGAGGCAAGCCGAAGCCCCGCCTCGCTGGACGAGACGGGGCTTCGGTGGCAACTACTCGAAGAGCGAGAGCTCGCTGGAACCCGGGCGCACTGGCTGACTCAGTTCACCGGACCGCTCGGGTCCAGGTGGCTCGGGTCGAAGTCGGACTTGCGGTGGAACACGTACTTGTTCAGCACCCAGGTGAGCGCCCACAGGCCGACACCGACGACCATCAGCCAGCCGGCGATCTTGTAGTCGTTGCTGGCCCGGCCCGACAGCGGGCTGGCCAGGTAGACGCACAGGATGACGCCGAGGATCGGCAGCGCCGTCGGCGCCTTGAAGTGCTTGTGCTCGACCGGGTCACGGCGCAGCACCAGCACGGCCACGTTCACGACCGCGAACACGCACAGCAGCAGGAACGCCGTCGTCCCGCCGAGCGCCGTCAGGTCGGCGTACCCGATCAGGAAGAACGCGAGCAGCGTGGTGAACAGGATCGCCACCCACGGCGTCCGGCGCTTGTGCAGGACGCGGCCGAGCGGGCCGGGCAGGACCTTCTCGTGCGACATGCCGTAGAGCAGGCGGCTGGCCATCAGCATGTTGATCAGGGCCGAGTTGGCGACCGCGAACATCGTGATCCAGGCGAAGATCTCGATCGGGAAGCCCGGCGCGCCGGCCTGGACCACCTTGAGCAGCGGTGTGGATCCCTGGTTCAGCTCGTCCGGCGAGACCAGCGTGACCGCGGAGATCGCGACCAGCACGTAGATGATGCCGGTCACCGACAGGCCGATCAGCATGATCTTGGGGAAGATCCGGACCGGGTCCTTGGTCTCCTCGGCCATGTTCACCGAGTCCTCGAAGCCGACCATCGCGAAGAAGGCCAGCGCCGTCGCCGCGGTCACCGCGCCGAAGGCGTTGTCGCCCTCGGGGGTGTGGAACTCGGTGAGCCGCGAGGTGTCACCGTCTCCGCCCGCGATCGCCCAGGCGCCGACGCCGATCACGATCAGCAGACCGGTCAGCTCGATGCAGGTCAGTACGACGTTGGCCTTGACGCTCTCGCCGACGCCGCGAAGGTTGACCAGGGCAATCAGCGTCATGAACGCCAGCGCGGTGATCATCAGCAGCGAGCCGCGGTCGGGGTCGATCTTGACCGCGGAGAAGAAGTTCGCCGCGAACGCCTTCGACGCGCTCGAGGCCGAGGTCAGCCCGGAGCACATCACCGCGAAGGTGAGCAGGAAGGTCAGGAAGTGGATCCCGAACGCCTTGTGCGTGTAGACCGCGGCGCCGCCGGCCTTCGGGTACTTGGTGACCAGCTCCAGGTAACTCGTTGCCGTCAGCATCGCGACGATGAACGCGCACAGGAACGGCAGCCAGACCGCGCCGCCCACCTCGCCCGCGACCTTGCCGGTCAGCGCGTACACGCCGGTCCCGAGGATGTCACCGACCACGAACAGCAGCAGCAGTCCGGGTCCCATCACCCGCTTCAGCTCCGGACGGTCCTGCGCGGCCTCCTGCGTCGCCGCGCTCGTGCTCTCGCTCATCCTGCCTCCCTGGCACGCGATGATGGGGCGGTGATGCATCTTCGTCTCATCGTCCCACCGGATCGCACCACGCGCGTCCTGGACACGCTCGTCGGCGACCCGCGGGTGACCAGTGTGGTGATGCTGCCCGGCGCCGCGCGCCGGCCCGCCGGTGACGTGATCGAGTGCGACGTGACCCGCGAGGCGACCTCGGACGTCCTGACCTGGTTGAAGAAGCAAGGACTGTACGACGACGGATCGGTCGCGGTGACGGAGGTCGGGGCGACGCCGTCGCACAACGCGCGCGCCACCGAACGGGCCGCGCCGGGTGCCCCGGACGACGCGGTGATCTGGGACGCGGTCGTCGACCAGGCCTACAACGAGGCCTCCGGGTCCTGGGCGTACTACGCGTTCCTCACGCTGGCGACGATGATCGCGGCCGTTGCCGTGGTCACCGATTCCTCGATCCTGGTCGTCGGCGCGATGGTGGTCGGTCCGGAGTTCGGTGTCGTCGCGGCACTGGCGGTCGGGCTGGCGCTGGGCCGGGGCAACCTCACGCTCGGTGCGCTGCGGATGCTCGCCCAGGGCTTCGCGCTCGCGATCGTGCTGACGATGCTGATGGCACTGCTCGCCCGGGCCGCGGGCTGGATCGGCACCGCAGACGTCGAGGCGGCGCGGCCGCTGACCGGGTTCATCTGGCGGCCGGACCGGTGGTCGGCCGTGGTCGCCGTACTGGCCGGGTGTGCCGGGGTGCTGTCGCAGACCGCGGGCCGGTCGAACGCGCTGGTCGGGGTGTTCATCTCGGTGACGACCGTCCCGGCCGCCGGTGACCTCGCGCTGTCGGCGGCGGTGTGGGCGCCGGACCAGCTCGGCGGCGCCGCCGCGCAGCTGGGGATCAACCTCGCGGGGATGACGCTGGCCGGCGTCGTCACGCTGCTCCTGCAGCGCACGATCTGGCGGCAGTTCCTGCGCCGCAGGGAAAGCCGGGCGCGGGGTTGAGGCTTGACCAGGCGTCCCCGGCCCGGTCCCCCGCGCCCGGCGGTCAGGTGACCGGGATCGCGTTCAGCACGGTCTGGTCGATGCTGCCACCGGCCGCGTCGCTCGCAACAGCTCGAAGTGACAACGTTTTACCCGGCAGCACGGCCCACGGCGGGACCAGTGCGGTGTACTTCCCACCGACCGGTACGACGAGCGCCGGCGTCCAGCGCCGGCCCTGATCGGTGGAGTACCAGAGCTTCGCGCCGGTGACCCGGGACGCGGTCGATCCGGTGAGGTGATCGACGAGCAGATCGATCGTCAATGGCCGCCACGCGGCAGCTCTGCCGAAACCGTCGACGCTTGCGTCGTACCCGATCTGCAGCAGCGCGGGCGGTACGCCAGTCGCCTTCGTCGGGTCGGGAGCCGCCGACGTGTAGTTCCAGATCGTCGACGCCTGGCCCCCGATCGGGACCACCGCGGGGTCGAGCGTCCAGCTCTGCTCCAGCCGGAAGCGCGCCGCTTCGCGCGGGACCGGGAAGTACGCCGACCCGGCCGCCGCGGAGCCGATCGGCGTTCCGTCCCGAGAGAGCGCGATCCGGCGTTCCCGGTACGCCGAGGCCGGCGGTTTGCCGCGGTGGAAGGCGTCGCCGAGGCCGATGTCGACGAACATCGAGGTCTGCGAGTGCGAGGCGTTGAAGACCGTCGGGTGCGGGGTGAGCGCGAAGCTCCGGTCGACGCGCGCTCCGGACGGGAACGGGAGGTTCTCGCGGTCGCACAGGTCGATCGCGGTCGCGGCGGTCAGGCACTGGTTCCACAGCGCGCCGGGATCGGCGGTGAGCAGGTCGATCTGTCGCGAGGGAACCTGCACCGGGCGCCGACTCACCCAGCCGACCCGCGACTCCTTCGTCGCCCACGCGCGGGTCACGACCTGCGGACCCGCGCCGGACAACGTGCCGAACGTGTTCTCCACCCGAGCCATCCGCGCCACGTCCTGACGCGTCAGCTTCCGCGGCAACGGGAAGTGGTCGTTCACCAGCAGCAACTCGTACGCCGCGACGTCGCCCGCGGCCGGCTCCAGGCGCCATCGGTTGGAGGCCTCGAACGAGCCGGCGCCGGTGAGGCGTGCGGTCGGCTGGACGAAGACCGCGCCCGCCGCGATCTGCTCGGGGGTGAAGAACCAGAAGTCGCTCAGCCCGCGGGAGGTCGAGTGCCGCGACACACTGATCGCCGACTCCGTCATCCGGGTCGAGCGGCCTTCGACTGCCGGCGCCCGGAGGACCTCCGCCTTGCGGGCGTCGATCACGTACGACGTGTCGCCGGTGATCGCCAGCTCGGCCGTCCCGGCCAGCGCGAACGACGAGCCGGTCGTCACGGCTGAGAGCAGGCTCCAGCGACCGGGGGCGAGCCGGGCCCGCGCGGTGCCGTTGGCGTCGAGGGTCAGGTTGAGCGAGTTGCCGGCTTCGTAGTCGAACGCCGTGACCTTGCCGCCGGCGTACGGGGTGCCGTCGCGGGTGAGGACCTTGACGGTGAGGTCGTAGCGCGGCGGTTCGTCGTACAGGCCGAGGGCGAGGCGGAGGGGGCCGAGGGAGACCGTGCCTTCCCAGCGGTCGTCCGGGAGCTGTGCGGGGTCGACGGTGATCTCGGTCGTGGCCGAGCCGTGGGCCGGGACGGTGAGGCTCGCGGGGCTGGCCGTGACGGCGCCGGGTGGGGCGGTGCTGGAGGTGGGTGTGCGTTCGACGTCGGTGATTGGGAGGGTGATGGGGGTCGGCCCGGCGTTGGTGACGGTGACCGCCCGGGTGCGCGGCTGCTTGTCCGGGTGGCGCAGGTAGCCGAAGTCGAGCGACGTGAGGTCGGTGGACAGCGGGGACTGGTGGGCGAGGTCGAGCTGGCCGTTGCCGACGGTCCACCCGGCACCCGCCGGGGAGGTCGAGGCGACGACGGCGGACTTGAGTTGCTGCCACGTCCTGCCGGGGTCCTCCTGCAGCAGCAAGGCGGCGGCGCCGGTGACGAGCGGGGTGGCCTGCGACGTACCGGTCATCGGGACGTAGAGGTCGCCGTCGCGGGCACCGGCTCGCGCGCCGGGGATGTCGACACCGGGTGCCGCGAGATCGGGCTTCAACCGGTAGGTGCCCTTGGTCGGGCCCTCGCTCGAGAAGTTCGCCTGGCGGCCGGCCGCATCCACCGCGCCCACGGTGAGCGCCGAAGCGGCGATCCCGGGACTGCCGATCGTGTACGGCGTCGCGCCGAAGTTGCCGCGGTTTCCGGCGGCCGCGACGAAGAGCGTCCCGGACGAGGCGGTCAGCCGGTCGAGTGCTGCGGAGACCAGGTCGTCGCCCTCGCCAGGGGTCGAGCTGAGGCTGAGGTTGACCAGGTCAGCGCCCCTGGCCACCGCCCACTCCATCCCGGCGATCACCCACGACTCCTGCCCGAACCCGTCGGCCGCGAGCACCTTCCCGGAGATCAACTCCGCCGCCGGAGCGATCCCCCGGCGGGCGCCGTCCGAGCCCGCGCCGTTGCCCGCGATGAGCGAGGCCACGTGCGTACCGTGCCCGTTGTCGTCCTCGGCGCTAGTACTCGCGGTGAAGTCCGAGGACTCGGCGACGGACAGCGCCGGATGACCCGAGTCCACTCCGGTGTCGAGCACCGCGACCTTCACCCCACGCCCGTCGAGACCGCGCGCCCAGGCCGCCGGTGCCTGCGTCTGATTCAGGTACGGATCCGGACCTGAAGCTGAGGTCGAGGGTGAGGCGATCGAGCCGGCACCGAGCTTGCGATCGAGCCAGATCTTGCCCGCGCCGGCCCGCAGCGACGGCAGGCTCCCCTTGGCGACCGTGCCCGCCGTCATCCCGAGGCTGGTCAGCCGGCGCGAGGACCCCAGCCCGATCCCCGGCGACGTCGTGATCACCGGCAGGTCCCCACGGCGTGCGTCGTCGTACCCCATCGCGACCAGCCCGGTGACGTCGAACAGCTCCGGGTCGAGCACCGACGGAACGAGCTCGCTGACGGTGGACGGAATCACCGTCACCCGCCCACCGTCGCGACGGACCGAGAATGAGGTTCCGGCAACCTTCGGGTCGATCGTGACGTCCGACCCGGTGACCACGACTCGGTCCCCGGTCAGCAGTGTGACGGCGGGCGCGGAGGGCTCCCCGCCGGCCGGCGGGACGGCGCCGGCCGTGGGGACCACCGCCGCGGTCGCGGTCCAGGGGAGACCAGCGGCGAGCACGGCGGCGATCAGGGTGAGGCGGGACACTCCCCTGTGGTATCGAATCCAGGGTGGTCCGGGCTACGAGATAGCGTGTCGGATGCCGGACATGTCCACTAGTGGTCAGGAGGTCACATGCTCGAGTCCGTGGGAGTCTCCGCGGAGGACGAAGCCGCCTACCGGGCGCTCCTGGCGCTGCCAGGATGCTGCCTCGACGACCTGGCACACCGGCTCGGCCGCTCCCCCGACGACCTCAACGCTACCGTCCTCAGGCTCGAGGAGCTCGGCCTGCTCACCCGTACGTCGGACGAGCCGTCGCGGCTGCTCCCGACCCGCCCCGACGTCGCGGTCGACGCCCTGGTCGCCGTACGCCGGGCAGAGCTCGACCGGGTCCGTGCCGAGGCCCGTGAGCTGCTGTCGGAGCTGCGCGCGCAGGAGCAGCACCGGCCGGACAACCTGGTCGAGGTGATCGTCGGGCAGGAGGCGATCGCGGCCCGGTTCGCGCAGCTGCTGAACCAGACCAAGGACCAGCTGCTGGTGCTCGACCGGCCGCCGTACGCGTCGGGTGTGGAGCAGTCGGACGACAAGGTGCGCGGGCTGCTGAGCGCCGGCGTGACCGTGCGCGGGATCTACTCCCCCGACTCGCTCGAGGTCGGCGGTGTCGACGAGGCGTACAGCGCCGCCGACGCCGGCGAGACCTCGAGGGTGCACCCGCAGGTCCCGATGAAGCTCGCGATCTTCGACACGACGGCGGCGCTGCTTCCGCTGTCGGTCGACGCACTCGTCGACAGCGCGCTCGTCGTCCATCCGTGTGCCTTGCTCGACGCGCTGATCGAGATGTTCCGGCTGCTCTGGGACCAGGCGGCACCGATGGCGCCGGCCGTCCGCGACCCGCTCGACGCGCGGCTGATGACGCTGCTCGCGGCCGGCTTCAAGGACGACGCGATCGCCCGGCAGCTCGCGCTGAGCAGCCGCACGGTCGGGCGCCGGGTCGCCGAGCTGATGGAGACGCTCGGCGCCCGGACCCGTTTCCAGGCCGGCATCCACGCGCAGCGGCGCCAACTGCTGGACCCGGAGAGTTAACAGGCAGCGAGCATCTGCTGCAGCGCGGTCTTCTCCGCCGCCTGCAGCGACAGCTTGTAGGTGTACTTCACCCAGATCCACTCCCGCGCGTAGATGCAGTGCACGTTCGTGTTCGTCGGCTTCCACTCCGACGGGTCCCGGTCACCCTTCGACCGGTTGCTCGACGCCGACACCGCGATCAGCTGCGCGATGCTGCGGTCGTTCGCGAACTGCTGCCGCTTCGCCGTCGTCCACGCGTTCGCGCCCGACTTCCACGCCTCGGCCAGCGGCACGATGTGGTCGATGTCGATCGCGGAGTCGTCCTCGACGTACGTCGCGTCGTACACGCTGTACCAGCGGCCGGCGGTCGGTTCGCACTGCGCGTCGACGGTGACGCCGGTGCCGTCGCGCTTCAGCACCTCGTCGCGGGTGTCGCAGGTGCCCGACACCGTGATCCAGTGCGGGAACAGGTCGCGGCTGTAGCCCGAGGTGGAGCCCTCGGTCTTCACGGTCAGCGACGCGAGCTGCGTCTGCGCCGTACCGGCCGGGGGCGGGTCGGGCGGGTAGGCGAGCGCGGTTCCCGCGCCGACGATCCAGGTGGTGGCCACCGCGGTGGCGAAGACGGTCTTGCGTCGCATCGGTCAGGTCCTCCGAGGGTTGGGCGGATCCCCCCTGACGAGCTGTCCACAAGCCTTCCCCGGCCACCGCCTCCCGGAAACCACCTGGCGGTGAAGCGTCGGTGAATCAGTCGTGCTCGACGACCGTCAGCGTCCAGCCGGCGCCGGTCCGGTCCAGCTCCGCGTGCCACTGCTCGCCGATCAGCTTCTGCAGCGCCTTCGGCGTACCGGGGTCCTTGCCGGACTCCAGCAGGTAGCGCGCGACCTGACCGCGGGTGTGCTTCGCGTTGTGCGACACCACCGAGCGGACGCCGCCGCGTTCGCGGACCACCGACACCGCGACCCACTTGGCCGCGAGCTCGTCGGACGGACGCCAGGCCGCGGCGTACGTCGACGAACGGCAGTCGACGATCACGCTCTTGCCGACGGCCGCGTCGAGCGTCGCCCGCAGCGGGTCGCGCCACACCGACGCGAGCTGCCCGAGCCCGGGTAGCGACGTCCCCATCGACAGCCGGTACGGCGGTACGCGGTCGCTCATCCGCAGCGCACCCCACGCCCCCGACACGACCAGCAGCCGACTGTTCGCGCGGCGCTTCGAGCCGGGCGAGAGCGTGGCGTACCCGAGCGCGTCGTACAGGACGCCGGAGTACAGCTCGGACGCCGGTACGGCGGGCTCGGTGCGCCAGTGGATGTTCCGCTCGACCTCGTGCGCCAGCGACGGCCCGACCCCCAGTACGCCGAACGCGTCGCTCGACGCCGACACCTTCGCAAGTGTGTCGAGCACCAGCTCGCGGGTCGGGTTCAGCTCAGGGAACGACAACGAGTCGAGGTCGAGCGCACGGCCGCGCGCTCGACCGGTCTTGCCTTCCGACGGCGGAAGCAGAATCAGGGTCACGTCAGCTCGTCCAGGACAGCCAGGTCGTCGAGCGTCGGCTCCCACAGACCCGCGGCGACGTTCTGCGCGATCTGCTCCGGGCGGGTCGCGCCGGCGATCACCGAACCGACCGCGGGCTGCGCGGCCAGGCCGCCGATCGCGACGTCGAGCAGGGTCAGGTCGCGCTCGGCCGCGAACGTCTCCAGTGCCTCGATCTTGTCGAAGTCGGCGCGGGCCAGCCGCTCCGGCATCTTGGCCAGGCGGGTGCCCTCGGGCGCGCCGGCGCCGCGCTTGTACTTGCCGGTCAGCAGGCCCGACTCCAGCGGGAAGTACGGCAGGATCCCGATCCCGAGGTGCTCGCAGGCCGGGACCAGCTCGTCCTCGACGTCGCGGTCCAGCAGCGAGTACTTGTTCTGCGCGCTGATGAAGTGCTCGGTGCCGCCGGTGCGGGCGGCCCAGTCGGCGTCGACGACCTGCCAGGCCGCGAACTGCGAGCTGCCGACGTACCGGACCTTGCCCTCGGCAACGAGTTCGGTGAGCGCGGCCAGGGTCTCCTCGATCGGGGTGACCGGGTCCGGGACGTGCAGCTGGTAGAGGTCGATCCAGTCGGTGCCGAGCCGGCGCAGGCTCGCCTCGACCGCCTTGCGGATGTACCTCCGCGAGCCGCGGACGCCCCAGTCCGGGCCGTTCTCGCCCTTCATGTCACCACCGAACTTGGTGGCGATCACCACCTCGTCGCGGCGCGACCCGAGCGCGTCGCCGAGGATCTGCTCGCTGAAACCGAGCTCGCCGCGGTAGACGTCGGCGGTGTCGAACAGCGTGATCCCGGCGTCGACCGCCGCGGTCACCACCGCCCGGGCCTGCTCGGCGTCGATCCGGCCCCCGAAGTTGTTGCAGCCCAGCCCGACCACGCTGACGGTCAGGCCGGAGTCACCCAGCTGGCGGTACTCCATCTCGCTCATGGGCAAAACTTTGTCATGGTCAAACCCTCTCGATGCCGCTGGGGTCGGCCGCATAGAGTGCCGACATGCCGAGTCTCACAGTCGACGGCGCCCTCACCCGGGCCGCCGCACTCACCGTCCACAGCTACGACGTCGATCTCGACCTGACCCGCGGCGACCGCGTGTTCGGGTCGACGACCCGGATCGCGTTCGGCGCGACCAGCGACAGCACGTGGCTGGACGTCCGGCCCGACGCGCTGCTCAAGGTGACGCTGAACGGCGCCGCGGTCGACGTCGCCGGGCTGTCCGACGGGCGGCTGGAGCTGACCGGGCTCGGCACGGACAACGAGCTGGTCGTCGAGGCGACGATGCTCTACTCCAACGACGGCGAGGGCCTGCACCGCAGCGTCGACGCGGCCGACGGCCTGGTCTACCTGTACGCGATGTCGTTCCTCGAGGCCGCCCCGCGGATCTTCGCCTGCTTCGACCAGCCCGACCTGAAGGCGCCGTACCGGATGACGGTCACCGCGCCGGCCGAGTGGGTCGTCCTCGGCAACGGCGCCGCCAAGCAGGTCTCCCCCGGCCGCTGGGAGCTGGCCGAGACCAAGCCGCTGTCGACGTACTTCGTGACGCTGGTCGCCGGTCCGTACCACCAGCTGCTCGACGAGCACGACGGCATCCCGCTCGGTGTCGTGGCCCGGCAGTCCCTGAAGGACGCGCTGGACCGCGAGGCCGCCGACATCTTCGAGGTCACCAAGCAGGCCTTCGACGAGTTCCACGCCCTGTTCGGCTACCGCTACCCGTTCGGCGAGTACCACCAGGCCTTCGTCCCGGAGTTCAACGCCGGCGCGATGGAGAACCCGGGCTGCGTGACGTTCCGCGACTCGATGGTCTTCCGCTCCGCCGCGACCGACTCCGAGCGCTCGAACCGGGCCCGGACGATCGTGCACGAGATGGCCCACCAGTGGTTCGGTGACACCGTCACGATGAAGTGGTGGAACGACCTGTGGCTGAACGAGTCGTTCGCCGAGTACATGGCGCACCGGGTCGCGACCAAGGCGACCAAGTACACCGACAACTGGATCGACTTCGCGTTCATCCGCCGCTGGTGGGGCCTGCAGGCCGACCAGCGCACCTCGACGCACCCGGTCGCCGCCGACCCGGGCAAGGACGCCGCCGCGTCGCTCGACGACTTCGACGGGATCTCGTACGCCAAGGGTGCCGCGGTGCTCAAGCAGCTGGCGGCGTACCTGGGTGACGACGTGTTCCTGGCCGGTGTCCGCGCGCATATCGAGGCCGCCGAGTTCGGCAACGCGACCTTCGCCGACCTGGTCGCGAAGTGGACCGACGCCGGCGCGGTCGGGCTCGAGGCCTGGGCGCAGGCCTGGCTGCGGACGCCCGGGCTGGACACGATCAGCGCCGAGCGAACCGACGGCGGCGTCGTGCTGCGCCGGGCCGCGCCCGCGCAGTACCCGGCCGACCGGCCGCACAAGTTCACGATCGGCGCGTACGACGCCGACGGGCAGCTGGTCGCCTCGGCGCCGGTGCTGCTCGACGCCGACGAGGTCACCGTCGAGCTCGACCTGACCGGCGCGGTCGTGATCGTGCCCGACTGCGCCGACGACACCTGGGCCAAGATCCGCCTCGACGCCGGCTCGCTGGAGCACCTGGCTGCCGTGCTGCCGCAGATCGAGGACGGTGTCACCCGCGCGGTCGTGCTGAACAGCCTGCGCGACGCGACCAACGACGCCGAGCTCGACCCGCGGACCGGGTTCGAGGCGGTCGTGGCGACGCTGCCGACCGAGACCAGCGACATCGCGGTCGGGTCGATGGTGGCCTGGGTGCAGACGCACCTGATGGGCGTCACGCTGCCGTACGAGGAGTACCGGGCGCGGCTGTCCGCCGTACTGACCGAGCGGCTCGGCACGGTCGAGGCCGGCAGCAGCGTCCAGCTGATGGTGCTGCGCGCCACGATCCGTACGACGGCCGACGCCGACCTGCTGCGCGGGTGGCTGGCCGGGACCGGCGTGCCGGACGGGATCACCGTCGACGCGGACCTGCGCTGGCTGATCACGCTGCAGCTCGCGCGGCTCGGCGCGATCGACGACGCCGGCATCGACGCCGAGCTGGGCCGCGACACCTCCTCGGAGGGTGTCGTGCACGCGACCCGTTGCCGCGCGGCGCTGCCGACGGCCGCGGCCAAGGAGCGCGCCTGGGCGCAGCTGATCACCGACGCCGACCTGTCGAACTACGAGCTGTACGCGGTGGCCGAGGGCTTCTGGCACCCGGGACAGTCCGAGCTGACCGCGCCGTACGTCGCCCGCTTCTTCGCCGAGATCGGCGGCACCGAGAAGCTGCGCTCGGGCTGGGTCGTGGCCCGCTCGGCGATGCTCGCGTTCCCGGCGTACGCCGTGGACGCGGCGACCGCCGAGCTGGCGGCCGGGCTGGTGGCCGACGAGTCCGTCTCGGCCGGGATCCGGCGCTCGGTGGGTGACCGCGTCGACGACCTGAACCGGGCGCTCGCGGTCCGGACGGCGTACCCGGTCGGCTGATCACAACGGGTTGTGACTAGTGTGACTGGTGTGACCAGAAGGACCCTGCTGAGCAGGCAAGATGTGATTTCGTGACGTAACCTCCACAATGACCGCCCGGCACGGCGCGCCGGTCTTGGTCAGGCAGCACGTCACGGGAGAGACTGTCGAGAACCGCACAGGAGAACATAGGCAATGCGCGAGGCGAGGCTCGTCGGTCTGAGCCAGGACGGCACCAAGCTCGTCCTGGCCGTGGCCGAGACGGGTGAGGAGTTCGCCGTCCCGGTCGACGACCGGTTGCGTGCGGCCCTGCGCGGCGACCGTGCCCGACTCGGCCAGCTGGAGATTCAAATGGAGAGCGCGCTGCGCCCACGAGACATCCAGGCTCGTATCCGCGCGGGCGAAAGTGTCGAAGCGGTCGCGGCGGTCGCGCAGATGCCGATGGAACGGGTGCTGGCCTTCGCCGGCCCCGTCCTGGCCGAGCGCGACCACGTGGCCAACCTCGCCCAGCGGGCCTCGGTCCGCCGCCGCGGTGGCGGCGACGCGCCGACCCGCAACCTCGGCGCCTGGGTGACCGAGCGGCTGCGGATCCGTGGCGTGGACCCCGGTGCCGCCGAGTGGGACGCTTGGCGGCGCGAGGACGGCCGCTGGGCCGTTCGCGTGTCGTACCCGGTCGCGGACGAGGACGAGAAGGTCGCCATGTTCGCCTACGACGCCCCGGGGCGGTACGCCGTACCGGACGACGACGAGGCGCGCTGGCTGGTCGGCGAGCAGGCGCAGGTGCTGCCGCCGCAGCAGCCCGAGCGGCGGCTGACCGCGGTCGCGGACATCGACCTGTCGCTGGCGCCGGACCATGGCGCGGACAGCTACGAGGCCGCCGGGTTCGAGGACACGGTGAACCTGACGCGCGCTCGCCAGCAGTACGCGCGGGACAACAACCCGCGGGACTTCGGTCAGGACATCGACCGCGACTTCGGGCGCGACCCGCAGCCGCCGATCCAGCAGCCGGTGCGCGAGCCGCAGCAGCCGGTCCGGCCGTACGCGCGGGAGAGCTTCACCGGCCGCGACAACGACCGCGGCCCGCGCCGGGTGCACTCGGTCCCGAGCCCGGACGAAGAGCCGACGCTGATCAACGTGCCGCTGGAGCCGCCGCCGGCGCTCCGCCCGACGGTGCGCGCGGTGGAGCGCCCGACGCCGCCGCCGGCGGAGACCGCTCCCCCGGAGGAGCGCGCTGCTGCGCCGGAGAACCGTTTCACCGAGCGGCGTACGCCGCCGCCTGAGGTGCGTCAGCCTGCGGAGGCTCCTGCTTCCGACCCTCGGCACCCAGAGCTTGATGACGAACCCAAGACCACCGACCCGCGGCACCCGGAACTGCAGCGGCCTGCCATTCCCAAGCCCTTCGACCCGCGTCGAGGCGCTCAGGAGAACCGCGTCAGTCAACCGACACTGCCTACACCGCAGGAGTCGGCCCCGCAGCAGCAGGCGCCGGAGCAGCGGGCCCCGCAGGAGTTGAGCCCGCAGCCCAGCGCTCCTCAGCAACCGGCTCCCGAGCCGAGGCCTGAGCAGCAGCCCACTCCGGAACCTTCTGTCTCCGAACCCGACGCTCCGGCAGCTTCCACCGAGGAGCAGCCGGCGACCGAGCCTGCCCCCGAGCCCAAGAAGAAGCCCGCCCGCCGTGGTTCCAAGCGGGCGAGCGTGCCGAGCTGGGACGAGATCATGTTCGGGAAGAAAGCCGACTGACCGTCCGTTCACGGACAGTCGTCTCAGATCGCGGTCGGTGTTTGGCCGATCGCGCAAGCTCTGCCATGATCGTCCGCATGCGTATCTCGCTGTGTTGTTGCTGTTGTTGTCGCTGACGCGCGCCGTCTGAGGCGCGCGAGGCCCTGTCCATCTCCAGGCCCGCCCGCCGACACCAGCACTCACAGGATTCCGCACATGCAGCTCAGCACTCTCGCCGACCTCCTCGCGTCCCGTGGCCTCCGGCTGCTCCCGGGCGCCCACGCCGTCCCGGTCGAGCTCCTGGTTCAGTTGCCTGACGCAACAATCGCCCAGTTCACCGCCCGCGGCCGCACGCTCCGCCTGCGCCAGTACGCCGCGACCGCGCTGACCACGATCGCGATCCCGACCGAGTGCGGCTGCGGCGACCACCACCCGCAGACCGGCCCGGACCGCGTCACGCTCAGCGCGTACGCCGTACCGCTGACCGAGCGCGTCATCGACGGCGAGCTGCTCTTCGGCTGGACCGGCCACGAGGCCGGCCTGCTCCGCCTGGCCGACGCCACGCCGTACTTCTTCGACCTGCTCGCGCAGCTCGAGGAGCGCGAGCTCGTCGGCGTCGCCTGATCAGAGCGGCCGCGACGGGCTGGTCGTCGTCACGTAGGCCAGTCCGTCGTACTCCTTCGGCAGCAGCGTCGGCGCGAACTGGTACTTGTAGGTCCAGCGCTGCACGAACGCCCCGAAGCTGCGGAACATCTGCGGCTCCTCCAGCCAGTTCTTGATCTCGGCCGGAGCCTCGGCGACGATGCGCAGGTCGAGGAAGTGGTCGCGCGGGTTGGCCGCCTCCAGCAGGCCTTCCAGCGAGCTGAAGCCGCCGCGCTCCAGCTTGTTCACCTCGACCGGTCCGTCCAGGTCGCCCTGCCACGGCCCCGGCCAGATCCGCCGGGCGCGGAACGCACCGGAGCCGCCCAGCAGCGCCACCGCGTAGTACGCCGATCCGTACCGCTCGCGCAGGTACTGGCCCATCGGCCGCAGCTCCGGTGACTGCCGGCAGGCGGCCAGGTGCCCGTTGTGCGCCCAGAGCACGGCCTTGATCTCGTTCCCGTGCAGGAACGCGCTCACCGCGTCGGCCATCGCGCGGTCCCGGACGGCGAACGTCGTCGCGCCGGCGTCCTTGTGCTCCTTCGACGCGCAGACCACGTCGGCCGCCCGGACGAGCTGCTCGGCCGCGACCAGTACGTCGTCCGGCGCGTCGTGCTTGGCCAGGAATCCGGCCAGCGCCTCGCACTCCCGGACCAGCGCGCGCTTCGGGTCCGGCTTGGCGCCCGGGCCGGCGTCGACCTCGGCCGCGATCCCCTCGTCGAACAGCTCCAGCCGCTCCGGGGCGCTCAGCTCCAGGTAGGTCCGGATCACGCGCAGCGCCGCCGAGCACTTCTGCGGGTCGACCCCGATGAACCGGATCTGCTCGTCGACGGGTTTGTCCGCGTTGTACTTGCGCATCCACTGGACCATGGCGACGATCTCTTCGGTCCGCCAGGTCCAGAACCCGAGGTCGCTGACCACTGTCGGCGCGTCGCCCGGGCCGCCCTGCACATAGGCGTCGACGGCGAGTGCGGCCGACTCGCTGGCTTCCATCACCAGCGCGCGGTACCCGAGCTCGGTGACCAGGAACTCCAGCAGCCGGTGCTTGAGCTGGAAGAACTCGCGCGTCCCGTGCGTGGACTCGCCGAGCCCGACCAGCCGGACGTCGGCCAGCACCTCCCGCAACGGCTCCAGGTCGTCGTACGACGACCCGGCCTCGACACCCGTCAGCGGCCACGCCGTCTGCTCCAGCCACTGCCGTACCCCAGGCTCACTCACCCCGGAAGCCTATCCAGCCGAGCGGCCGAACCAGCTCTTGAATAAGTAACACGCATGGTTTAACTTTCAGAACCTCTACTCCGGCCCGCCACCTGGAGGTCCCCTGATGACCGTACGACGACGTCTGCTCGCGGGGCTGCTGCCCGCGACGCTGCTGGCCGGAGCGCTGAGCACAGCGCCGGCCGCGGCCGCCACGATGTACCCGAGCGGTGTCGGCGCCGACCTCGGCGCCACCCCGACGACGCTCGGCGTCGCGCCCGCCGCGGGTGCCGACCCGGCCGGTCTGCAGACCGGGACCGAGCAGGGCCGCACGTACTGGCGCACCAACCAGGCCGCCGGGACCGACTGGTTCTCCTTCGACGTCGACCGCGACTACGTCGACGAGCTTCCGACCGACGACGTGGTCGTCACGGTCACCTATCTCGACTCGGGCACCGGGACGCTGCAGCTGAAGTACGACGCCGCGGCCGGCCCCGAGACCAGCGCCGAGGACGTCACGCTGAAGAACACCGGCCAGTGGCAGACCGGCACCTTCGCGCTCGCCGACATCGAGTTCGCCGACCGCCTCGGCGGCGCGGACCTGCGGCTGTCCGGCAGCGCCGACATCACCGTCGCTGGACTGCGGATCAGTACGGCGGGTGCGAGCGTCGCGCTCGGCGCGGCGCCGCTGGAGAGCGGGATCTCGGCGCGCGCAGGGGACCGCCCGGAGAACCTGAAGACCGGCGTACAGGACGGGCGCCCGTACTGGCAGACCGACCGGACCGCGCCCGCGCCGGGGACGAACTTCTTCTACATGAACGTCTCCGACACCTACCTGTACGACAACCGTGGGCTGGTGCTGGTCAGCATCGACTACTTCGACGAGGGCAACGGGCAGTTCGGGCTGCACTACGACTCCCCCGGTGAGACCATCCCGGAGAAGTTCAAGGGCTCCGAGGTGATCACGTGCGGCGACTCGAAGACCTGGAAGACGCACACGTTCGCGCTGCCGGACGCGGTGATGACGAACCGGTCGAACGGTGGCGACTTCCGGATCCACATCGGTGACGGCGCGGTCGACCTGAAGGTCGCGGCCGTGCGGGTCGCGAAGGTCGCCGGGGCGCTCGACGTGACCGAGGGCCTGAACGACCTGATCGACGAGGCGGCGCGCGTGCACAAGGCGGCGCGGGAAGGCGGTCGCGACGGGCAATACCCGACCGGCAGCCGGGCGACGCTACTCGCCGCGATCGACGACGCTCGCGCGGTCGCCGCGACGCCGGCCGTCACCGACGTACAGGTCAAGGCCGCGCTGCAGAGTCTGCAGACCAAGCTCGACGCGTTCACTGCGTCGGTCGTCGACACCAACTTCGCCGGCTCCGGTACGGCGACCGCCAGCGACGGCACCGGCGCGGCCAACGTGAATGACGGCAACCACCAGACCGCGTGGACGAGCGCCGACGGCGACGCCTGGCTGCAGCTCGACCTGCTCAAACCGCGCAACGTCAACGACGTCCGTGTCGAGTGGGCGCAGGCCTACTCCCCCGACTACACCGTCCAGGTCTCGAACGACGGGCGGCGGTTCACGACAGTAGGCCGGACCGGGTCGCCGGGCGCGAACCAGTTCAGCAAGACGCGCTTCGCGACGGTGAAGGCCCGGTACGTCCGGGTCGCGCTCTCCGGCTCTCCGGCGTACGTCGTCGAGGAGCTGCAGGTGCGCGAGTCGCCGGTCGTCGTACCGCAGCCGAAGCTGGTCCAGACCGTGAACCCGACCGAGGACGGCGTGGTCGCCGACTTCGACGCCACCCGGTACGGCGCCGACCGCAGCGGGCGCTCGGACTCGACCAAGAGCATTCAGAGAGCGCTCTACGCGTGTCAGGACGCGGGCGGCGGCACGGTCTGGCTGCCGCCGGGCAAGTACCTGGTCAAGGACACCCTCGAGGTGCACTCGTTCTGCACCCTGCGCGGCGACCGCCGCGACCCCGACCAGACGAAGACCAAGCACCTCGACTACGGCACCGTCGTGATCGCCGACCTCGCGCCGGGCGACGAAGGACCGAGTCTCTTCCGGGTCGGCGGCTCGGCCGGCGTGATCGGCGTGACCACCTGGTACCCGCGGCAGAGCGCAACCCAGCCGGTCCCGTACAACTACACGGTCGAGATCCCCGGCGGCGCCTGGATCGGGAACGAGAACTACATGATGGCGACCGTCCAGGACGTCACCCTGCTCAACTCGTACCGCGGGATCGGGATCAGCACGATGCCGAACGACCGCGGCAACGCGCCGAGCTCCGGCCAGGTGCACGAGTCCAGCACGATCCGGAACATCCGGGGAACCGCTCTCTTCGAGGGCGCCCGCGCCTACAACGGCGCCGACGTCGGCACCTGGGAGAACGTGGCCTTCAGCAACAGCTACTGGGCGCAGGCCCCGGCCGCGTTCAAGCCCCCGGCCCGCGGCGCCCTCGATGCCTGGACCCGTGCCAACGGCACCGGGCTGGTCCTCGGTGACCTCGAGTGGGACCAGTTCCACAAGATCGCGCTCTCCGACTACAAGGTCGGGATCCACGTGGTCGCCGGGCAGCGCGCGCAGTTCACCGGGAGCTTCCTGGAGCCGGACATCCGGCGTACGGGGACCGGCGTGCTGGTCGACGTGATGGACGACCGGTGGGGCATGACGCTGGCCGGTGGACATGTGGAAGGCAGCGCTCAGGCGATCCAGAACAACTCGCGGGGCTACGTGAAGATCACCGGGACGGAAACCCAGGGAGCGCTCTCCGGGATCATCCACCAGATGTCCGGCGCAGCGCCGACGTACACGCAGCAGCCGCTGCCCGCTCCGGCGCGCAGGAGCCTGACGGTCGTCGACGCGCCGCACGGCGTCGGTTACCTCCCGAGCGCTGACGCGACCAAGGCCGTGCAGAAGGCGCTCGACAAGGCCGGGCGCAGCGGTGGCGGCATCGTGTACCTGCCCGCGGGCTGGTACCGGATCAGCACCCACCTCAGCGTCCCCGCCAACGTCGAGCTGCGCGGCGCGTCCGCCGTACCGAACCGCGACCAGGGCGGGTCGTCGGGCGGAACCGTGTTGCACGCGTTCGAGGGTCGCGGCACCACCGCACCCGACACCGCGACCGCGCTCGTCACGCTGAACGGCAGCAAGGCCGGCGTCCGCGGGCTGCGCGTCTTCTACCCCGAGCAGAACCCGGGCACGCCCGAGGGGATCGTCGCCTACCCGTACGCCGTCCGCGGCAAGGGCAGCCACACCTACGTGATCAACGCCGGCTTCCCGAACGCCTGGAACGGGATCGACTTCACGACGTACCGCAACGACCACTTCGTGGTCCGGAAGGTCGCCGGGGCGTTCTTCGACCACGCGATCGCGGTCGGCCGGAGCGCCGGCGGGCGGATCGAGGGCGTGCTGTCGAACGGCAACGCGGTCACCCGGATCGGCTACCAGCAGCCGTACTGGATGAACGAGGGCAGCATCTTCGAGCTGGTGATCGACAAGTACATGCGCAAGCAGGCCAAGATCGTCACCGTCGACGGCGCGACCGGGCTGACCTTGTTCAACGTGTTCGCGTACGGGTTCCACGACGGGCTGGTCGTCAACAGCGGGCAGGTCGACGCCTACAACCTCGGCACCGACAACCTCGGGACCGACGGGTACACGGTGAAGGTGGTCGAGGGTGACGTCGAGGCGACCAACCTCGCCCGCTACAACGGCGCCACCAGCACCGGGCCGGTCACGTTGCACAACGTGATGGTGATCAACGTGGTCCAGCGGGCCGTGTCGGTCGCGGCCGACGGGAACGGGACGGTGAAGATCGCAGGCAACGAGTCCGAGCCGGGCACCTACGAGGTCGGCGCGCAGGTGACCGTGACGGCGGCGCCCGCATCGGATAACGTTTTCCAGAACTGGACCGTCGATGGTGAGGTGGTCTCGACCGATGCGTCGTACACCTTCACCGTCAGCGCGGACCAGATCCTGACCGCGCACTTCACCACCGAATAGCAGCAAGGAGCGAGATGGCTGACTCGACGACGCCGCACCAGGTCGCGATCGTGGGCTGCGGCATCATCGGACGCACCCACGCCGACACCGTCGCGGCCCGGCCCGACGCCACGGTCACCGCCCTGGTGGACGTGGACCCGGCCGCGGCCAAGGCCCTGGCCACCCGCCTCACCGAGGCCGGGCAGCCCGAGCCGAAGGTGTACGGCGACCTGGACGCGGCCGTCGCCGGGTCGGACATCTCGCTGGTGGCGGTGTGCGTGCCCAGCGGCACGCACGCCGCCGTCGCGGAGAAGGCGCTCGAGCACAAACTGCATGTGGTCGTCGAGAAGCCGCTCGACGTCGACCTCGCCAAGGGCCGCCGCCTCGGCGCGGCGGCAACGCGAGCGGCGAGCCACGGAGTGGTGTGCTCGGTGATCAGCCAGCACCGCTTCGACCCCGGCAGCGCGATCGTCGCGGAAGCGATCCGCGCCGGCCGCTTCGGCACGCTCACCTCGGCCACCGCAACAGTCGCCTGGTGGCGCAGCGACGAGTACTACGCCTCCGCCGGCTGGCGCGGCACCTGGGCCCAGGACGGCGGCGGCGCCTTGATGAACCAGGGCGTCCACACCCTCGACCTCCTCCTGTGGTTCATGGGCCGCCCGGTCACCATCCAGGCCCAGGCAATCCGCGCCGCCCACCACGCCATCGAAGTCGAGGACACCCTCGTCGCCACCTTCACCTTCGAGTCCGGCGCCGTAGCCACCCTCCACGCCACCACCGCGGCGTACCCCGGCGGCCGCACCCGCATCGCCGTCCACGGCACCGAAGGCGGCGCCGAGATAGAGGACGACGTCCTCCGCCGCTTCAACGCCGACGGCGCGAAGGAAGACCTCCCCGTCGCCGAGCAGTCCGCCTCCGACGCCAGCGTCCAGCAGCTGTCCATCGACGGCCACACCCGCCAGTACGCCGACATCCTCGGCGCCATCGACGCGGGCACCTCGGCCGGCATCACCATCCAGGACGGCATCGAAGCCCTGGCCGCCGTCCGCGCCGTCTACATCGCGTCGACCCTCCAGCGCCCGATCAAGTTCGAGGACGTGCTGGAAGGCCGGTACGACGACGTGGAGGTCTCGCGAGGCATCGGCCTCCCGCCGAAGTGAGCCGAAGGCGAACGAGCCCACCGGCGGCGTGAGCCGGAGGCGAACTGCCGGATCGGGGGCGGCCGGCCCTCATCCTCCGCCTTCCGCTCGCCCCGCCCCACAGGGGCGGGGCGAGCGGGTCAGTTCGGCGCTTCGCCCGGCGCGCGCTCGTTCAGGATGCGCTGGTACAGGTTGCTGTCGCGCCAGGCGCCATTGATGTGCAGGTAGTTCGGGGCGAAGCCGTACTGGGTGAAGCCGCATTTCTCCAGGACGCGCTGGGAGCGGTAGTTGTCGTGGTTGGTGCTGGCGGCGATGCGGTGCAGGAGCAGGACCTCGTCGGCCAGCGCGCAGACCGCGTTCAGGGCCGCCGTGGCGAGGCCCTTGCCGGCTTGGGCGACGTCGACCCAGTAGCCGATGTCGCCGTTGCGCCAGGCGCCGTGGACGATGTTCGACAACGTGGCCGTGCCGATCACCTGGTCGTCCTCGACCAGGACCCAGGGGACCACGTTGTCCTTCTCCAGCAGCGCCGCGAAGCGCTCGGCGTGGAAGCCGGCGTCGTACCAGGACTCCGCCCGCGCCGGTTCCCACGGGCCCAGTTGCTCTCGGCATCGGTCCTGGGCCTCGACGAACGACGCGGCGTCGTCGGGCCGCACCACCCGGAGTACGACGGTATCGGTCAGGGGCACGGTGAGGGCAGCGGAATCCACCCGCGCACCCTACTTCGGCAGCCGGCGCGCCTGGCTCGACCCACCGACCCGCGGGGTGAACGCGTCGTGGAAGATCGTCGACGCGGCGCCGACCGCGGCGGCGTCGGTCTGCAGCATCGACTCCTCGACGGCGACCGTCCGGGTGCCTTTCGCGATCGGGAAGGAATTCACCGCGGAGGAGATTTCCGAAATCAGCGTCGCCGCGATTTCCTTTTCGTACGCCGGACCGCCGAGAACGATCAGGTCGATATCCAGCAGGTCGACCAGCCCGACCGCACCCTGGGCAATCACCCCGGCCACCTGGGTGACCGCTTTGCGGGCCGCCTGGTCACCGTCGGCCGCGGCTTTGCAGACCGCTTTGTAGCGTTTCGCCTCGTCGGTCGCGGACGCGTCGGTCTCGACATATCCGAACCCGGCGGCGATCACCGGCAGCGACGCGGTCGGGTTGCACTCGGCCATCATCCGCGGCCCGCCCTCACCGTCCCACTCCCCCATCCGCAGCGCCGCCAGTTGCCCGAACTCGCCGGCGTTCGCGGTCAGCCCGCGGTAGATCGACCCGTTCAGGATCAGCCCGGACCCGACACCCGTCCCGAGGTACAAGTAAGCGAAGTCCCGCGCCCGCGCCGACCGCCCGATCCACCGCTCGCCGATCGCGGCCGCCGACCCGTCCTTCTCGACGAGCACCGGGTGGTTCAGCTTCTGCTGCAGCAACTGCCGGATCTCCAGCCCACGCCACGCAGGCTGCAGCGGCAGGTCGAGCAGCGTCCCGTCGGCGTTGATCGGCCCCGGTACGGCGACGCCGACGCCGAGCAGCGACGCGGTGTCGACCTGGCTGATGCTGATCGCCGCCGTCACGGTCGCCGCGACCAGGTCGACGAGCCGCTGGCCCTCGAGGTCGGCGGCCAGGTCGACGGTCTCGCGGCGCACGATGGTGCCGTCGAGGTCGACGACGGCGACGGTGAGCAGCTCGGGGTCGATGTGGATGCCGACGGCGTGGGCGGCGTTGGAGCGCAGCCGCACCGGCGTACGGGGTTTGCCGAGGCGTTCGGCACGCTCCTGGGCCTCCTCGACGAGCAGCCCCTGCTGCAGCAGCACGCGCAGGATCCGCGACACCGACTGCTGGGTCAGCCCGGTACGCCGGGAGATCTCGGTGCGGCTGATGATGCCGGCCACCCGGATCGTCTCGATGATCACGGCCTCGTTGAAGGACCCCAGGTCGTACTGGTTCGCACCCGAACGGGTCGGTTCGTCCAGGACCGCCGAGTCGCTGTCAGGCGCGACCATCGCCCACCTCCTGTGTCACTTTCTTCCCCGCCGGTGTCGAATTCTTTCTTCCCGGACCCACTCGATCAGCGCAGATCGTACCCCGCCGCTCGCGCGACGGCGGTGAGGTATTCGAGATTGTTCGCGGTCCTTTCCGCCAATGGCAGCACGGTGGAGAAATCCTCGACGGTGACCCACCCGTCGTAGTTGGCCCGAGCGAGCTGGGTGAACAATTCCGGCAGCGACGCTCGGCCTTCGCGCAGCGGTACCCATTTCGGCTCCCAGCGCAGCGTCCCGTCGCTTTCCACGGCGGCCAGGTGCCACGCGCAGTTCTTCACGTGCACGTGCGCGAGGTACTCGCCGAGCAGGTCGATCCCGTGGTCCTCCCAGCCCTCGATCACCAGGTTGCCCACGTCGTGGATCACCCCGACGTACGCCGGGTCGAGCCCGTCGAGCAGCCGCCGGGCCGCCGACGCGCTCGGCGTCAGCGTCGCATGATGGAGCTCGACCAACGCCTGTACGCCGTACCGTCGCGCTGTCTCCTCGACCCACACCCAGTGCTCCCGGCAGGCCGCGAACGCCTCCCGGTACGTCTGCCCCGGCTCGACAGCCAGGCCGGCGATCCGGACCCGCCCGGCGCCGAGCGCGGCCGTTGCCGCGAGCATCCGTTCGGCGTCGGCCCGCCGCGTCGGCGGCACGTACCCACCGAGCGCGGAGTACTCCAGCCCGGCACCGGCAGTGACGGCAGCGATCTCCTCCAGGCTGTCCTCGAGCCCGGTCAACGGCCAGGTCGCCCGATTCCCCGACCAGAACCCACTGCCTGACGACTCCTGGTCGGTGATCCGCCACTCGATCCCGTCCCACCCCTGCGCGGCCAGGATCTTGGCCGCCTCCGCAGGCGTCCACTCCGGCGTCGACGCGGTGAACACAGAGAACTTCACGGCGCTTCCAGCGCCCCGTCGATCCGCCGCACACCCGCTGCCCACTCGTCGTGCCCGGACAGCTCCGCCGGGTACCGCGCCGCGGCCGCCTCGTCGATCTCGATCCCCCACCCGGGCGCCTCGTTCGGCGTCAGCCACCCGTCCTTGATCCGCAGCGTCCCCGGAAACACCTCGTACGTCGCGTCGTTGTAGATGTGCCCTTCCTGAATCCCGAAGGCCACCGAGCTGACGTCCAGAGCAACGTTCGCCGCCGCACCGATCGGCGAAGTGTCGCCAGGCCCGTGCCAAGCCGTCTTCACCCCGCACAGCTCGGCCAGATCAGCCAGCTTCCGCGCCGGCGTCAATCCACCGATGTCCGACACGTGCGACCGGATGAAGTCCACCCCACCGTCACGCACCAGCCGTACGGCGTCGCCCATCGAAGTCGTCAACTCACCGACGGCCAACGGCACCGGCGACGCCGCCCGCACCTCCGGCAGCCGGTCCCAGTGCTCCGGCGCCAGCACGTCCTCCAGGAAGAACAGCCGGTACGGCTCCAGCGCCCGTGCCAGCAGCACCGCTTCCTTCGGCGTCAGCCGCGAGTGCGTGTCGTGCAGCAGCTCGATGTTGTCCGGCAACGACTGCCGCGCCGCCGCGAACAGATCCGGCGTCGTACGCAAGTAGTCCCGTGCCGACCACCCGTTGTGGTACGGCGAGTCCGGGTACAGCGTCGCGAGCCGCGGCGCGCCGTACCCGCCACCACCGGGCGTCGAGACCTGCAGCCGGATGTGCCGCCAGCCCTGCGCGACCAGCTCCTTCGCGTGCTCCAGACACTGCTCGATGTTGATGCCACTGGCATGGATGTAGGTGTCGGCCGCCGCGCGGACCTTGCCGCCGAGCAGCTCGTACACCGGCATCCCAGCGCGCTTCCCGGCGATGTCCCACAGCGCTTGATCGATCCCGGAGATCGCGTTGTTCGTCACCGGACCACCACGCCAGTAACCGGAGAAGCCGGCCAGCCGGGTGAGATCGCCGATGTCACCTGGGTAACGCCCGACCAGCAGCCGCGCGAGGTGCTCGTCGACGAAGGTCTGGACCGCCTTCCAGCGCTGCGTGAACGTCGCGCAGCCCAGCCCGTACAGGCCCGGCTCGGTGGTGTCGATCCGGACCACCACGAGCGGGATGCCCTGCGGTGCCGTCACGATCGCGCGAACGGAACGGATCCTGACGTCGTCGCGGACCGGCCAGGGCTGGGCGAAGGTGGCGAGCGTCTCCTGCGGCATTCAGGTCTCCAGTCGGTCGGTCGGAAGGTCCAGCTCGTGCCGGGCCCGGAAGCCGAGCACGGTCCGGGCGGCGGTCAGGTCGATCGGCACCTCGCGCCCGGCGAACCGGCGCAGCCGCGGCACGCCCGGCGCGAACGCGTCGAGCAGGTCGTCGGTCGCGAACGGCGCGTTCGTCGTCCCGGCCGCGACGAACAGCGTGTGCTGCCCGGTCAGCGCGGCGGTCAGCCCGAGCTCGATCGCGTACGCCGCGTCGCGGGTGTCGAGGTAGCTCCAGCCTTCCCGCATTCCGGCGGACGGGTTCGTCCGGAACCCGTCGGCCTGCCGGCGCAGCACCTCGGCGTTGTTCACGTGCGGGAACCGCAGCGACACCACGTCGATGTCCCAGTGCCGCCAGGCCATCCGGGCGGTGTTCTCGTCGTTCTGCTTGGACAGCGAGTACCAGTCGTCGACGTCGGCCGGGATCTTCTCGTCCAGCGGGAAGTACGCCGGCCGAACGTCGTGATGGTTCATCGGTACGCCGTACGCGTTGATGCTGCTGGCCACGACGGCCCGCTTGATCCCCAGCGCGCCCGCCTGGGCGAGCACGTTGAAGGTGGAGATCACGTTGCCGGTGTAGACGTCGTACGGCGTACCGGAGTCGCGGTGCGCCAGCGCGGCCAGGTGGACGACCAGGTCCACCCCGGCCAGCGCGTCGGCGACGTCGTCCTCGGACCGGGTGTCGCCGACGACGACCCGGTCGGCCTTCAGCTCCGGGTCGTCGACGATCGTGAGCGCGGTGACGAGCGCGCCCAGCTCGGTCAGGTGCCGGGTGGTGACGGACCCGATCCTTCCGGCCGCGCCCGTCACCAGCACCCGGCGCCCGTTCAGCGGTGAGCTCATTCCTTGATCCCTCCGGACATCCCGACCCCTCTCAGGAACTGTTTCTGGAACACCAGGAACAGCACCACCGGTACCAGAACGGCCAGGAACAATGCACTCATCTGCAGCGAGATCTCCGTGGTCTCCTGGACTCGCGGCAGCGCGACCGAGATCGGCTGCAGCCGCGGGTCGGGCAGCACCAGCAGCGGCCACAGGTAGTCCTTCCACGACCCGATCACCGTCAGCAACGCGACGACGCCGAGGATCGGCTTGGACAGCGGCACGATCAGCGCGGTGAACAGCCGCACGTTGCTCGCGCCGTCGATCCGGGCCGCCTCGATCAGCTCCCGCGGGATCGCGTCGAAGTAGCGCTTCATCACCAGGATGTTGAACGCGCCCGCGGCCTGCGGCAGCCAGACCGCCCAGAAGGTGTTCTGCAGGTTCACCCCGAGCACCGGCATCTTCAGGATGGTCAGGTAGAGCGGGACCAGCGAGATGACACCGGGCAGGAACAGCGTGGCCAGTACGGCGCCGGTGACGACCGGCCCCCACTTCGGGCGCAGCACGCTGAGCACGAAGGCGCCCGTCGTACAGACGAACAGGGTGGACAGCAGCGACCCGATCGCGATGATCGCGGTGTTGCCGAGGTACGAACCGATCTGGACCTTGGTCCAGGCGTTCGGCACGTTCGCCCACTGGATCCCGCTCGGCCACAGCTCCATCGGGCCCTGCAGGATGTCCTGGCTGGTCGACAGCCCGGACTTGAGCAGCCACAGCAGCGGTCCGACACCGGCGATCACGACACCGATGAACAGCAGGACCTGGACGGTCGGCAGACCGAAGCGGATCAGCGTCCGCTTGCGGTCCGCGACGGAGATGATGCCGCGTTCGTGGCTCATGTGGTGCTCCAACGGCGGGTGAGGAAGTGGTACACGACCGACAGCACGCACAGCACCCCGGCCAGCAGCACGCTCAGCGCGGTGGCGGCGCCGAAGTCGCCGTTGATGAACGCGTAGCGGTAGATCAGCAGCAGGATCGTGGTGGTCGCGTTGTCCGGACCGCCACCGGTGAACAGGAACGGCTCGGTGAAGACCTGGAACGTCCCGATCAGCTGCAGCAGCATCATGATCAGGATGATTCCGCGGATCTGCGGCAGCGTGACGTGCCAGACCCGCGACCAGATCCCGGCCCCGTCGAGCTCGGCGGCCTCGTACAGCTCGGTCCGGACGCCGGTGAGCGCGGCCAGGTAGATGATCGCGGTCGCGCCCGCGCCGGCCCAGGTCGCCTCCAGCACGATCGCCGGCATCGCCAGGCTCGGGGAGTTCAGCCAGGACAGTGGATCGATGCCGAACCAGCCGAGGATCGTGTTGAAGACGCCGGTCCCGCTCGGGTCGTAGAAGAACTTCCAGAGCAGGATCGCGGCCACCGGCGGGACGACCGCCGGCAGGTAGGACAGCACGTTGTAGAGCCAGCCGGTGCTGCGCAGCTCACTGATGAACACCGCGAGGAACAGCGGCACCGGGAATCCGAAGACCAGGGCCAGCGCCGCGAAGTACAGGGTGTTCAGCGTGGCCTGCGGCAGCTGGGGGTCGGTCAGGACGTAGCTGAAGTTCGACCACCCGACCCACTCGGGGGTGGTGACCAGGTTGTTCTTCTGGAAGCTGAGCACCAGGCCGCGCACGATCGGGCCCCAGGAGAAGTACAGGAAGACCAGCACCAGGGGCAGTGCGAAGACGATGGCGCTCAGCCCGCCGGAGCGGTACCAGGTCAGCAGACTCCGGCGGGACAGGGCGTTGGATCGCAGTGACAGGGACATGGGCTACCGGGCCAGACGGGCGTCGATCTTCGAGGCGGCGTCGGTCAGCAGTTTGTCGATGTCCGCGTCCTTCTTGGTCAGCACCTGCTGCACGACCGGGTCGAGCAGGGCGTAGACCTCCTGGCCCTTGTTCGACGGCTCGGGCAGCAGCTTGAGCGACTTGGTCGACTCGATGTAGCCCGCGAACTGGGCGACCGGCACGTTGTTGTACGGCTCGCGCCACTTGTTGTACTGGTCGTAGGTCTCCTGGCTCAGCGGCGTCACACCCGGCCGGCCGACGAAGCCCTTGTCGGCGATCGCGGTCTTGGCGTCCTCGACCGCGAGCTGCTCGTTGGTGTACTTGTCGAACTCGGTGGCCTTGATCCACTTCAGCGCCGCGACGATCTCGTTCTTGGACGCCTTCGGGTTGATCATCTTGATCGAGCCGCCGGTCAGCGTGCCGTGCGGGCCGCCGTCCTGCGGCAGCGCGCCGTGGCCGTAGTCGGCCGGCTTCATCCCGAAGTTCTTCACGCACATGTCGTAGGCGTCCGAGGCCTGCATGACCATGCCGATCTTGCCGGCCGCGAAGTCCTGCCGGATCTCCTCCTGGTTGTACAGGAAGTTGCTGCCCATCGTGTTGTCGGTCCAGCGCATGTCCTTGAGCAGCTGCAGCGCCTTCTTCGCCGGGGCGTCGTTGAAGGTGCTCTTCTTGCCGTCGTCGGACTGGACGGTGCCGCCCATGCTGTAGGTCATCGTGGTCAGCATCCAGCCGCCGGTGTTGTCCTTGGTCAGCTGCGCGTAGCCGGCCTTGCCGGTCTTTTCGTGGATCTGCTTGGCGTACTGGCGGACCTCGTCCCAGCTCGTCGGCGGCTTGTCCGGGTCCAGTCCGGCCTGCTTGAACAGGGCCCGGTTGTAGGCCAGTCCGACCGAGAAGGCCTCGAAGGGTACGCCGTAGATCCGGCCGTTGGCGTCCTGGACGAGCTTCAGCGTCTGCGGGTTCAGGTCCTTGGTCAGGTCGACCAGCTTGAGCTCGTCGGTGATGTCCGGCAACTGCTTGTTCGGGATCATGTTCAGCGGCTCGGTGAAGCTGATGCTCATCACGGTCGGCAGCGACCCGCCGGCCACCTGGGCCTGGAAGGTCTGCGCGTCCCACTCGGTCTCGGTGGCGTTGATCGTGATGTTCGGGTTCTTGTCCGTGAACGCCTTGATCTTGCGCTCGAACGACGCGACGTCGGCCGGCTTGTCCGGCTTGGGCTTGTTGCCGACGGTGATCGTCACCGGGGCGTTCTGGTCGATCGCGCCACCGCTGTCCGCGGCCGGCGTCGTACCGTCCGCGCAGGCTGCCGCCGTCAGCAGCAGGGCCGCGGAGGCGCAGGCCGCGACGTACCTTGCCGTTCTCGTCATCGGAACTCCTCAGGGGGTGTGGGCTGGGCCACATCAGGTCCAATTCCGAGTAAGTTAAACCATGCGTGTTACTTTATCAACGCCTGATCCGGTCACGGTTGGGATTCGGGGTGGATCAGTGGTCGAGGGCGCCCATCGGCATGAACTTGGGGGTCTGCCGGTTGGCCAGGAAGTCGATCAGCAGCTGGTTGACGATGCCCGACTTCTCCAGCGGCAGCCCGTGCGAAGCCCCCGGTACGACGGCCAGCTGCGCCTGCGGCAGCGCCTTCGCGATCTCCAGGCTGTGCTCGATCCGGACGCCGTCGTCGTCGCCCTGCATCACCAGAACGGGCATCGTCAGCCGCTCGCTCAGCTCACCGAGATCGAGGTCCGGCAGCGTGCGCCACATCTCGACCCACTTCGCGAACACCACGTCGAAGTGGCCCGGCCCGTCCGGCGCCAGCGGCTCGTACTGCGCACGGAACGCGGTCGCCAGTTGCTCGAGGCCCGCATCGGTCATCAGCTCGGCGGCCGCGGGCGTCTGCCCGGCCATCGTGAGCTCGGCGCCGATCAGCACCAGCTTGCGGACCAGCTCCGGGTGCGCGAGCGCGAACCAAGCGCCGACCTTGCCGCCGTCGCTCCAGCCGACGATCCGCGCCGGCCCGATCTCGAGCCGCTCGACGAACGCCGCGAGATCGGCGGCGTACAGCTCCATCGAGACCGGGCCGTCGACGTCCGGGGTGCGGCCGTGGCCGCGGCGCTCGGGGACGATCACGGTGTAGTGCTGCGCGAGCGCGTCGATCTGCGCGACCCAGGTGTCGCCGGCGACGCCGCCGCCGTGCAGGAGAAGGACGGGCTCGCCTTCGCCCGCGACCTCGAACCAGGTCAGCACTCCCCCGGCTTCGACGTACTGGCCCACAGTCAGCTCCTCAGGTCGCGGACACGCTCACTTCATCTTCGACCAGCGCGGAGGTCAGGTGGACAGTGGGCTCCTCCGCCGCCAGCAGGCTCGCCGCAACGGCCCGTTCGGTGGAGGTGCGAGCGGCGGCGAGGAGCGGCAGCCGGACGTCCGGTGTCGGGATCTCGCCGCGGGCGTGCAGGACGGCTTTGATCACCGTCGGGTTCGGCTCGGCGAACAAGGCCTTGGAGAGGCGCACCAGCTCGAGTCCCAGCCGCCGCCCAGTCGTCACGTCACCGCGACGCCAAGCCTCGACGAGCTCGACGAACTTCCGCGTCTCCAGATGAGCCGAGGCGAGGATCCCGCCGTGCGCACCCAGCGCGAGCATCGGCGCGATGAACGGATCATCGCCACCCAGTACGGAGAACCCCTCCGGCAGACCGCCGCTCAGGAACAGCATCGTCTCGTCGTCGATCCCGCCGGCGGCGTACTTGATCCCGGCAACGTTCGGCAGCTCGGCGATCCTGCGCAGGGTTTCGGCGCTCAGCTGCTGCCCAGTTCGGTACGGCACGTGGTAAACGATCACCGGCACCGGACTCTCCAGCTGCCGGAAGTACTCCAGCACCCCCGCCTCACCGGGCCGCACGAACGGCGGTACGAGGGTCAGCGCCGCCACACCGCGTGCCCCCGCTGCCTCTGCGGCCCCCGCGACCAACTCCGGGTCGTTGCCTCCGACAACCAGCGTTGCGCTCCGCGCCGCGCACACCCGCCCGATCGTCTCCACCACCAACCGCCGCTCGTCCGCCGTCAAACTCCCCGGCTCCCCCGTCGTCCCGAGCGCGACGATCCCGCTCGCCCCCTCGTCGAGCACCCGCTCCGCGAGCCCTTCCAACGCCTCCACCGCCACTCCCCCGTCCCGTCCGAACGGAGTGATCAACGGCACCAGCACACCAGTCGGCTTCATACGGTCTACCCTCAGCCGCCGCGACGCGTAAGGTCCAGTTCAGTCTTCCACCACTGTGTTTAAGCTGACCTTATGCTCGACGTACGCCGCCTCCGCCTGCTCCGCGATCTCGCCCACCTCGGCACCATCACCGCGGTCGCCGAAGCCCACACGTACACCGCGTCCGCGGTCTCCCAGCAGCTCACCGCCCTCGAACGCGAAGCCGGCACCCCGCTGCTCGAACGCACCGGCCGCCGCGTCCGCCTCACCGCCGCCGGCGCCCGCCTCGTCGAGCACGCCGAGAAGATCCTCACCACCCTCGAGCAGGCCGAGGCCGACCTCGCCGCCCCGGATCTCACCGGGCCGCTCCGCATCGGCGCCTTCCCCACCGCCGTCCGCGCCCTCCTCCCGAGCACCCTGGTCCGCCTGGCCCGCGACCACCCGCGCCTCGACCTCACTGTCACCGAGCTCGACCCGGCCCAAGCCCCGCAGCAACTCCTCAAGTCCCAACTCGATGTTGCCTTGGTCAACGACTACGACGTCCTGCCCGACCCCGCCTTGGACACCGTCGAGACAGTTCCCCTGGTCGAAGAGACGGTCTACCTGGCAATGCCGTCAGCAGTCCCCCACGAGCCCGACCAGCCGCCCGAACCCGCGGTTGCCAGTGCTCGCGATGCCGTCTGGATCGCCGGATCACCCGGCACCGCCTGCCGCGCCCTCACCATGCACGTCTGCCAGGCCGCCGGCTACACCCCGCGCATCCGCCACACCGCCGACGACTTCGACGCCGTCCTCGCGCTCGTCGCCGCCGGCCAAGGCGTCTCCCTCGTCCCACAGCTCGCCGCCGGTTCACCACCACCCGGCGTCTCCCTGCTTCCTCTGACCGTCCGCCGCAGGACGAGCGCCGCCTACCGCAAAGGCGCCGCCAAGCACCCGGCGATCGCCGCCTTCGTCGACGCCGTCCGAGACGCGGTGTGAACGCCGAGAACGTCAGCGGGCAATACCGTGCATGGCACAGAAGAAATACTGGTTGGCCGCCCCGGTGGCGGCGCTCGGAGTGCTGGCGACAGGATTCCTGTCCGCACCCTCGTCCGCCACCCAGCCCAGCGCCGCGCAGCCTCAGCCCCGCTCCTCGACAGTCACCCTCATCACCGGCGACAAGGTCACCGTCACCGCCCAAGGTGACATCGAGATCCACCCCGTACGCCGTACCGGCGCCCCGACCGCCGGATTCTTCCGGCACACCGGCCCCGACGGCGTCACCGTGATCCCCGCCGAAGCTCTCCCGCTGGTCCGCTCCGGCGCCCTCGACAAGGCCCTGTTCGACGTCACCGGACTGATCCGCCAGAAGCTCGACGACGAGCACACCAAGGAGCTGCCCCTCCTGATCCAGTCGTCAGGCGCCGCCCGGAAGTCCGCGCCCGTCGGCCGCATCACCCGCCAGCTCCCGGCGGCCAAGCTCACCGCCGTGACCGCCGCCAAGTCGGCAGCGACGTACGACAAGCTCACCACCCCGGACCAGGCCGCGCTGACCGGTGGAGCGACCAAGATCTGGCTCAACGGCCGCGCGAAACCCAGCCTCGACGTCAGCGTCCCGCAGGTCGGCGCCCCGGCCGCCTGGCAGGCCGGGTTCACCGGCGCCGGCGTGAAGGTCGCCGTCCTGGACAGTGGGTACGACGCCACGCACCCCGATCTGGCCGGAGTCGTGAAGGACACGAAGGACTTCATCCCCGGCGACCCGGCCGGGATGAAGGACGAGACCGGCCACGGCACGCACGTCGCCTCCACGATCGCCGGTCGCGGCACCGCCTCCAACGGCCGGTACGTCGGAGTCGCCAAGCAGGCCGACCTGCTGATCGGCAAGGTCTGCGACCCCGACGGCTGCCCGTACGACGCGATCATCGCCGGCATGCAGTGGGCCGCGACCAGCGGCGCCCGGGTGGTGAACCTGAGCCTCGGCGGCGGCGCCACCGACGGCACCGACCCGCTGTCGGCGGAGATCAACCGCCTCACCGCCCAGACCGGCACCCTGTTCGTAGTTGCTGCAGGCAACGATGGCCCCGACGGCCGGGTCTCCTCCCCGGCCACCGCCGACGCGGCCCTGGCCGTCGCATCGGTCACCAAGCAGGACACGCTCGCCGAAGACTCCTCGGTCGGCCCACGGATCGGCGACTTCGCGCTCAAGCCCGACCTGGCCGCGCCCGGCGTCGACATCGTCGCGGCCCGCGCTGCGGGAACGCTCGACGACCGCGCCGTCGACGAGCACTACGCCCGGTTGTCGGGGACCTCGATGGCTACGCCGCATGTCACCGGCGGCGCCGCGATCCTGGCTCAGCAGCACCCGGACTGGAAGGCCGCCCAGCTCAAGACCGCGCTGATGAACAGCGCCCACCCGGTCGACGCCGGGGTCTACGGACAAGGCGCCGGGCGCCTCGACCTCGCCCGCGCGACGACGCAGCAGGTCACCAGCTCCCCGGCCGGCCTGAGCTTCGACACCGTTCGGTGGTCCAGCAGCACCCCCGAACCCCGGACCCAGCAGATCACCTACCGGAACGCAGAGAGCGCTCCCCTCGTTCTCGACCTGAAGCTCGACGTCCGCGACGCGACCGGGAAGGCGGCCGGGCTGTTCACGGTCAGCCCGAGCACTCTCACCGTCCCGGCCGGCGGTCAGGCGAGCGCCACGGTGACACTCACCCCGGGCGACGCGACACCCGGCACGTACGGCGGCCGCCTGGTCGCCACCGGCGATCGCACGGTGGTCCAGACCCCGGTCGGCGTCACCAAGGAACCCGAGAGCTACAACCTCACCGTGAGCATGAAGGACCGTAACGGTGCCACGGTGAAACCGGAGAGCGGTCTCTCGGTGGTACAGAGCCTGGACGACCCGACGGGGACCTACTATCCGGTCCGCCCCGGCGAGAAGCTCCGCCTGCCCGCGGGCCAGTACGCCGTCTTCAGCAACGTCGCGACCCCGGTCCCCGGCCGGGTCGAGTCCTCGCTGACCAGCGCCGCCGAGCCGGAGCTCGCCCTGCGCCGCGACACCGTGCTCGCGATCGACGCCCGCCAAGGCCGGCCCGTCAGCCTCCAGGTGGACGCCGAGGACGCCCGGATCGTGAGCGGGATGACCGGCATGCTCTACGAGCACGGCGACGTGCGCGCAGGCCTCGTACGTCCGATCCGCAAGCTGGAGTACGCCGTACCGACGAAGCGGCCGAACCCCGATTTCGTCTTCTACACCAGGCCCCAGCTGGAGCGGCCGCTCGTGCGACTGGCTGTCAAAGCGCCCAACGCCTTCGAGGTCCCGGTCGACTGGGTTCCAGGCGGGCCGCAGCTCGTCGGCCGCCGGCAGCTCGGTGTCGTCGACGTCGGCCATGCCGGACCGGACGAGATCGCCACGCACCCGCTGAAGGGCAAGCTGGCGCTCTTCACCTTGTCGGCCGGCGAGGAGGACAGCTTCCGGGACCGGTTGCGGCAGTTGCGGGCCGCCGGTGCCGTGGCCGCGTTCTACCGCGTGTCCGAGGCGATCTCGCTCTCCGAGGCCGACGCGTCATCGCTCCCGACGCTGTACGCCGACGACGCCACCGCGGGACGCCTCGCGGCTCTCACCTCCGCGACGGTGACGATCGATGGCAACGCCGGTAGTCCGTACCGGTACGAGCTGGCGGTTCCGTACGAGGGCGGCATCCCGCGCAACCCGGCGTACCGGCCGCGCAACAGCGACCTGGCGACCGTGCAGGCGAGCTACTCCGCGCCCGGTACCGGCTGGACCGGCTACCGCGACTTCACCAGCACCTCGGGCCGGTGGGAGCTCAGCGAGTCGCTGTGGTCGTCGGTGGTCAACCTGCCGACGCGCCGGACGGAGTACTTCTCACCGGGCCCGATCAAGTGGACCTCCTCGCTCCGCGTCGCACCGCCGGCCGGCGACGGCGTCCAACAGGGCTACCAAGGCGTCGTGAACCACTCCTACCGGCGGGGCGAGAAGCTCACCGAGGAGTGGAACAAGCCGGTCTTCGGTCCGGGCTTCGCCTTCCCGCTGTCCGGTCCCGGGACGCACCTCGCGGTGCGCGACGGCAACGTCGTCGATGTGCTCCTGCCGCTGTTCTCGGACTCCGCCGGACACACCGGTCTGCCGGAGCCTGACGACTTCAACTTCGGCGACCACGGGAAGACCACGCTGTCCGCTGGGAGCACGACGATCGGGACCAGCGACGTTCCCGGTGCCGGGACGTTCGAGGTGCCGGCCGGCCGTACGGCGTACCGGCTCAGCACGGAGGTGACACGCACGCACCCGTACTGGCCGCTCGGGACGAAGATCAGCGCCGCGTGGACCTTCCACTCCGCGTCGACCGCGAAGCCCACACCGCTGCCGCTGCTCACCGTCGGCTTCGACCCGAAGCTCGACCTGTCCGGCCGCGCTCCGGGCGGGCGCCAGTTCACCGTTCCGGTCCGTGTCGATCGTCAGCCCGGATCGACCGGTGGCGAGGCGACGCTGCGCTCCGTCGAGGTCTCGTACGACGACGGCGTGCACTGGCAGCAGGCGAGCCTGACGACGGCCGGAGCCGGCTGGCAGGTGTCCCTGAGCCACCCGAAGGAGGGCTCAGTCTCGCTGCGCGCCTCCGCGATCGATGCCGAGGGCAACAGCGTGGAGCAGACCACGATCCGCGCCTACCGGATCGGGTGACGTCCGCGAGCGGTCCGCGCTGATCACCGGCGCGGATCGCTCCAGGACGCCCAGCGCTCCTGCGCGCGGACCAGCAGCGCTTCCGGGCGCGGACTACCAGCGCTCCTGGTGCACGACCTCGTCGTACCGACGTCGCGGCCGCCGCCCAGCGGCCGCGACGTCGCCCCACGTCTTCGCGTCCGGCGCCTCGTGCCCGAGCAGCGCGATCCCGACCGGGATGTACTCCGCCGGGATGCCGAGCAGCGTGCGCACATCGTCGGCCTCCAGCCCACCCACGAACGCCGCACCGATCCCCTCGTCGACGGCCGCGAGCAGCAGCAGCGTCATCGCGGCGCCCGCGTCGGTGTACCAGAACGGGACCACCCACAGCGCGTCCTCGTCGATCTCGGAGACCACCTGCTGCTTGTCGGCCTCCCGGTACCGGCCCTTGTAGATCTCCGGGCTGACGCAGATCACCACGTGCACCTGCGCCTGCGCGACGAAGTCCGGTCGCTGCAGCTGCTCGAACATCTCCCGGCCCGGCTCGGCGATCGCCGCGCGGGTCGCCGGGTCGGTCACCACGACGAACTCGACGCCCTGGCTGTACCCCGCGCTCGGCCCGCGCCGCGCCACGTCGAGCACGCGGCGTACGACGTCCGGGTCGACCGGCTCGTCGGTGAACGAGCGGACCATCTTCCGGCGGCGGACCACGTCGAGGAACTCCACCCTGGGCACGATAGCCGCGCGATCTCGCAACCTTTCCGCTCCCGCTCGCATCGTGGCGAGTAAGAGCCAGGCCGCCGGGCCGGGCGGATCGGAAGGATGGGCCATGTCCGCGGTGAACGAGGTCGACGTGAACGGGTTCTGGGAGAACGGCTGGACGATCGTGCGCGGGGTCTACTCCCCGAGCGACGTGCAGCGGCTCCGGGAGGCCGCGCACTGGTCGCGGAAGAACTTCGGGGGCGACCTGCTGGCCAACCCGCGGCTGCGCGAGGTGCTGACCGACGGCAACTTCGTGAAGATCGCCCGGCAGATCCTCGGTGAGGACAAGATCGTCTACACCGGGGACAGCGCGTTCACCGTGAACGGCGTCCAGCGCGGCTTCCACAAGGACAACGCCGACCGGGTCGACCCGAACGCCCCGGACTGGAACGGCCGCTACACGATCCTGCGCTTCGGGATCTACCTGCAGGACCACTACCGCCACACCGGCGGGCTGAACCTGCGGCACCAGTCGCACAACACGCCAGACCTGACCGTCGGCGACAACGTCTACGTCCGGACCCGGGTCGGCGACGTCGCGGTCTGGAGCCTGCGCACGACGCACAGCGGCAACGGCACGCTGCTGCGCTTCCCGAAGTCGAAGGCGCCGCTGCCGCACGAGCACGACAAGTACCCGAAGTGGCGCGTCGCGAGCAAGGACGGCGACCGGATCGCGCTGTTCGCCGCCCTCGGCCTCGACGACGCCCACATGGCCCGGTACGTCGACTACCTGAAGACCCGCAAGTACATGGTCGACATCTGGGGCAAGACCCGCTACGACCAGGCCGCCCTGACCGCCGCGTCCGAGGCCGGCCTGATCGTCCGCGACGTCCCCCGCGAGGTCGCGGGCGACCCGAACGCAGGCCAGCACGTGGACTACGTCGCGCTGCCGTACTAGCCGAAGCCGCGGACGCGGAACTGCATCGCTCGGTAGGGCCAGCCGGCCGAGGTGTTCCACTGGCTCACCGAGAGGTGCAGGTCGCTCAGCGTCGAACCCGGGATGACGTAGCCGCCGTACAGCTGGGCGACGTGGTTGTCGTTCTCCTGGCCCCACGCGCCGCCGTAGATCAGCGTCTGCCGGTACGCCGTGAACAGGTTCGACGTGGGCGTGTCCATGATGATGCCGTCGATGCGGTAGTCACCGGCGTTGAACCAGGTCAGCACCCACTTCCCGCCGAGCGGCCGCAGGCACAGCTCGCCGAAGCTGCCGGTCAGGATCGGCGTCGCCGGGTTGCCCCAGGCCCAGACGCCGTCGCGGAAGCCCCACGGCTCGTACGCCGCCGGGTTCGCGATCTGGTTGCTGCGGACGCGCTTGAGGATGATCGGCTTGTTGCGCTGGAAACCGGTCGAGTACACGTAGACGTACCCGTCGTTGCCCTCGCCCCAGGTGATGCACTGGAACAGGCCGCCGTCGATGTTGGGCTGGAACTTCGCGCCGGTGTGGTACCAGCTGGCGCCGGAGTTGTCGCTGCGCCAGATCTCGGTCCAGACCACGTTGCCGAGGCCCTTGTTCACCATCGCGTGCAGGTACATCGACCCGCCGATGGTGATCACGTCGGACGGCAGCACGGTCGAGAAGGTCGGGTTGTCGTGCGGGTAGTCCCACAGCTGCTGCGCGGCCGCGCCGCCGACCGCGCCGGACCACTTCACGCCGGAGTTCAGGTCGGTCGTCGTCGACCAGAGCGCGACCGGCGACCGCCACCAGCCGCCGCCGACCCGCGCCTGCTCGAAGGTGTCGCCGAACATGAACAGCATCCGGCCGTCCGGCGTGCGCGCCGGGATGCCGAGATCCGTCGCGGCCATCCGGAAGCGGTCGGTCAGCCCGGGGCCGGTCAGGTCCGCGACCTTGTTGGTCAGCACAGCCTGTACGCCGTTCGCGCTGCTCGGTGCGGCCCAGGCGGCGCCTGGCGCCGCGGCCAGCGCGCCGGCTCCGGCGGCTGCTTTCAAGAACGTTCTGCGATCCATCGTGAGCTCCTCGATCTGGGACGGGAAATCGATTGCTCACGAGCCTGCGACCGGAACGGAACGAAGTCAACAGATCACTTCAGGGTTACCACCCTGGTCGAAAGGCGTCAGTCCCGCCCGGTCGCGACCGGCCGCTCCGGATCGGTGATCCACTCCGACCACGACCCGACGTACACCGGCGCGTCCACCCCGGCGATCTCCAGCGCCAGCGCCTCGTGCGCCGCGGTCACACCCGACCCGCAGTACGCCGCCACCGGCTGCGACCCGTCGGCACCGAGCTTCGCGAACCGCTCGCGCAGCTCGTCAGCCGGCAGGAACCGCCCGTCCTCAGCCACGTTCCCGGTCGTAGGAGCGTTCACCGCACCGGGGATGTGCCCGGCGACCTTGTCCATCGGCTCGACCTCACCGGCGAACCGCTCCGGAGCCCGAGCATCCAGCAGCACCCCGGTGGAGGCGATCTCCGCAGCACCTTCGGCATCAAGCACTTGAAGGCTCCCACCAGCAGTCACGAACTCGCCCTTCGCATCCGCCGGCACCTCCGCGCTGACCTCTCCCCCGGCCGCCTTCCACGCCGCGAGCCCACCGTCGAGCACCCGCACGTTCTCCACCCCGAAGTACCGCAGCACGAACCGCGCCCGCGCCGCCGCCATCGAGTTCGCGGCGTCGTACACGACCACCGCCGAGTCCCCGTCGATCCCGGTCCGCCGCAGCAGCGCCTCGACGACGCTTGCGGAAGGCAACGGGTGCCGGCCACCGGCACCGGGCGGCCCGGCCAGCTCGGTGTCCAGGTCCACGAAGTACGCCCCCGGCACGTGCCCGGCGTCGTACGCCTCCCGCCCGGGCGGACCCATCAGGTTCCACGTCGCGTCCAGCACGACCAGACCGGTCGCGGCACGCAGCTCGGCAGCGGTGATCAACGGGCTCATGATGCGGAACCTCCGAACGGGAGTACCTCGGGAGACAGCGTGGCCCGGGCCCGGGCCGTGGTCAGCCGGCGCCGGTGGTGCCGACGGCAGAGTACTTCGTACGCGACCTCGCGGTCGTCCTGCTCGATGTCGCCGACGACCAGCTGCTCGCCCTCGGTGACCATCTCGCCGCCGACCGTCCGCGCGTTGTGGGTGGCCCGCTCGCCGCACCAGCACAGCGCCTCGACCTGGAGCAGCTCCATCCGGTCGGCCAGCTCGACCAGCCGCGCCGAGCCCGGGAACAGCGTCGCCCGGAAGTCGGTCAGGATGCCGAAGCAGAAGACGTCGATCTGCAGCTCGTCGACCATCCGGGCCAGCTGCTCGACCTGCTCGGGCTGGTAGAACTGCGCCTCGTCGCAGACCGCGTAGTCGATCCGGCCGCCGTGGGTCAGCTCGCCGACGACGTAGTCCCAGAAGTCGAAGTCCGGCCGGACCTCGATCGCCTCGGCGGCCAGGCCGAGCCGCGACGACAGCACGTTGTCACCGGCCCGGTCGTGGCTGGTGAAGATCCGCCCCAGCCGGCCGCGGGCCCGATGGTTGTGATCCATCTGCAGCGCGAGGGTGGACTTGCCGCAGTCCATGGTCCCGGTGAAGTAGAGCAGCTCAGCCACGGGCGCCCATCCTGCCAAAGTCGCTTGCGGGTCAGTAACGCCGGGGGGCTCCGGCTTTTGTTCTGCACCTTTGTCAGGTTCTACTTGGTCGTGCGCAAAGCTCTGCTGTTCGCCCTGTCGTTCGCCCTGCTGCTGACCACCACCGCGGCTCCGGCCGCCGCCGTACCGGTCCGGGCCGAGGCGGGGCTGCGCGCGTACTTCGTGATCACCGCCCCGAAGCAGACCGCGGCCGTGACGTCGGCGATCACCGGCAACGGCGGCACCGTCTACGCGGCGTACGACGCGATCGGCGTCCTGGTCGTGCACTCCGCGACCGCCGACTTCGCCACCAAGCTGCGCGGGGTGAGCGGCGTCCAGAAGGTCGGAGCCACCCGTACGTCGGACCTCCCGGCCGCCGCGGCCAACCCGCCGATCCCGCCGGCCCCGGCCGAGAACCCCGACGAGACGCCGGAGATCCCGCGGCCGGACATGCAGCAGATCGGCGCCGACCAGGCCTGGGCGGTGAACCCGGGCTCGAAGTCGATCACCGTCGGCGTGCTCGACACCGGCGTCGACGACCAGCACCCGGACCTGAAGCCGAACTTCGACGCGTCCCGGTCGGCGTCCTGCGCGTACGGCAAGGCCGACACCCGGCCCGGCGCCTGGCGGCCGGTCGGCGAGCACGGCACCCACGTGGCCGGCTCGATCGCGGCAGCCAAGGACGGCAAGGGCATGGTCGGCGTCGCTCCCGGCGTACGGGTGTCGTCGATCCGGGTCGCCGAGGCCGGCAACCAGCTGTTCTTCCCGGAGAACACGGTCTGCGCGTTCGTCTTCGCCGCCGACAAGGGCGTCTCGGTGACCAACAACAGCTACTACACCGACCCGTGGCTGTTCACCTGTCCGAGCGACCCCGACCAGGACGCCATCGCCGAAGCGGTCCGCCGTTCGGTCGCGTACGCCGACAGCAAGGGCGTCGTCAACGTCGCCGCGGCCGGCAACGAGAAGTACAACCTGGCCGAGAAGTCCGGCGACGACACCAGCCCGAACGACTCGACCCCGGGTCAACGGACGATCACCAACGACTGCCTGAGCCTGCCGACCGAGCTGCCGAACATGGTCGTGGTCGCCTCGGTCGACGGTGGCAGCGTGAAGTCGAGCTTCTCCAACTTCGGCACCGGCAAGATCACCGTCGCCGCACCTGGCGAGGACGTCTACTCGACGGTCCCGGGCGGCGGCTACCAGACGATGGACGGTACGTCGATGGCCTCGCCGCACGTCGCCGGTGTCGTCGCGCTGCTGCGCAGCGTCAACCCCAAACTCAACCCCGAGCAGGTCCGCGACCGGCTCACCGCCCAGGCCAACGACCTCACCTGCCCGGCCACCTCCGGCGGCGAGTGCACCGGCTCGGAGGCGAACAACTCGTACTACGGCGAGGGCCTGGTCGACGCGGCCGAGGCCGTCGGCGCGTCGACCAAGACGCCGTCGTCCGGCGTGACGATCACCAAGCCCGGTGAGCAGCTCGGGATCGGCGGGCTGCCCGCCGTACCGCTGCTGATCAAGGGGATGAGCAGCAAGGGCGAGATCGGCTACACCGCGACCGGCCTGCCGCCGGGCCTGAAGATCGACCCCGAGCGCGGCTGGATCACCGGAGTGCTGACGCCGGGCGCCGGGCGCTACAAGGTGACGATCCGCGCACAGGACGGCGACGGACGGGATGCCACGTCGACGTTCTTCTGGAACGTCTGGAGCTTCTAGCCCGCGTCGATCAGCAGGGGAATGGCCATCTCGTCCTCGGTGAGCGAACCGTGGACGCCGATCAGGCCGGCCTCCTGCGGGAAGCGCGTCCCGGCGACCAGCGCGACCGGGCCGAGTGCCGCGACCACGACGTCACCGATCCGCGGCGCGACCCGGTCCTCGACCTGACCGAACCAGCCACGCTCGGCCGCCTCCGACCGGGACAAGACGAGCGCACGGTCGCCGAGCAGCTCGCGGTAGCGGTCGGCGACGTACGGCTCGGCACCAGGCACGCAGTACAGGTGACGAAACCGCGACTCGCCACCGATCAGCCGGACGCCGTCGGTCAGCGTCGGGTCGGCGTCGAGATCGATCCGGTCCTCGGGCGCGACGTCGACCATGCCGTGATCAGCGACGACGACCAGTACGGCGTCACGCGGCAGCGACGACCTGACCCGCTGCGCGAACGAGTCGGCCGCGGTCAGCTCCTTGCCCCACTGCCAGGACTCGCAGCCCTGCATGTGCCCGGTGTAGTCGAGCTGGGAGTCGTACACGTACACCAGCGACGAACTTCCCTCGCGACTCGCGAACCTGGTCGCGTCCAGCCGGTCCTCGATCGTGTCAGCGCCCCGGTGAGCGCTCCCCCGGAACGCCGCCTGGGTCAGGCCCGACTTGTCGAACCGCGCCTTGCTGACGTTGCGCGTCGCAACCCCCGCGGCCGCGACCCGCTCGAACACGGTCGGGTGCGGCTGCCAGCGCCGCGGATCGACCGGCGCGTCCCAGGCCAGCGCGTTCAGCAGCGCGCCGGTCTCCGGCACGATCGACGAGTAGCCGACGATCCCGTGCGCGCCCGGCGGCAGGCCGGTGCCGAGACTGGTCAGGCTCGCGGCGGTCGTCGACGGTACGCCGGCCGTCAGCGCGCGTGCCGTCAGCGAGCTCAGGTACGGCGCTTGCTCGGGGTGGCGGCGCAGCAGGTTCCAGCCGAGACCGTCGAGCAGCAGTACGGCGTACCGGCGGGCCTCCGGCAGATCGAGATGGTTCTGCTCGCCCGGGACCGACAGCGCCCCGGCGACCGACGGCAGGACGTCGGCCAGCGACCCCCCGCCGTACGCGGGCAGTGTCGGCGTCGGGTCGCTCACGGCGCTAGCGGGTCGTCGCGAAGGACAGCGCGGCCGCGAAGTCGAGCACCTGCTGGATCCCGGCCGGGCCGTCGGCGGCCGCGCTGATCCGCAGCGAGATGTCGTCGGCGGCGACCGAACCGGTGTAGCCGTGGTCGGCCTCGCAGTTCGGGTCGGCGCAGACGGCGGGCTCGAGGTCGATCCGGTTCACCATGCCCCACCCGATCGTCAGCACCACCTCGCCGCCGGCCGAGGCCGACGCCGGGTCGGCCTTGCCGGAGGCGTAGGCCGACGGGTTCGGGACGACGCGGTTGACCACCACGGCGTTCACCCGGTTCAGCGGGATCGCCTCGGTCGAGGTGGACGCGTACGGCGCCCGGATCAGGTCGTCGGCGGCGTGCTCGTCGGTGTGCCCGACGATCAGCCGGGTCGGGGTGAGGGCCAGGATGGTGATGTGCCGGCGGACCTCGTCGCGGTCGAAGGTCGGCTCGTGCTGCAGCACGAAGGCCCGGATCGGTTCGCCGGCGATCGCGATCGCCAGCGAGTCGGTCACCACGTCGGGGTAGTAGCCGCACCGGTCGATCGCCTCGCGCAAAGCGGCGGAGGCGTCCGTGAGCTCCGGGACCGGCGCATTCAGGTCACGCATGCCCTCATCCTTGCATGCGCCGGTCCGTTCGCTGCGGCTAACCCACGCTGGCCTTGCGCAGTACGGGCGCGCCGGCCGCTCCGGCGAGCGCGACCAGAATCAGCCCGACCGCGACCTGACCGAACAGCAGCAGGACTCCCCAGTTGCCCTGCGTGATCACCTGCCCGCCGCTCAGCAGCAGCCCGCAGAGCGCTCCGAACCCGACCACCGGCAGGCCGACACCGACCACCGGTACGACGGCCGCGAGCCTCGACGAGCGCTCGATCACGCTCAGCGGTACGCCGGATCGGCGGAGCGCCTTGGCCGGGCCGGCCTGGTCGAGCGCCGTACCGACGGCTCCGGCCGCGGTCGAAGCAGCGCCGGTGACGAAGACGAGGCCGAGCAGGAGGGCGACACCGAGGCGCATGTCGAGGTAGAGACCGGCCTGGTGCTGGTCGTTCTCGGCGTCGGTCAGCGGGACCTTGCCGGGGACGAGGTCGTAGAGCACGGTCCGGACGGTCTCGCGATTGTTGCCCGGTACGACGATCTCGACGGTCTGGTCGCCGGTGCTGACCTCGCCCTTCAGGCCGGCTCGGGCGAGTCGGTCCTTCGCGTCCTGCGCGACCGTCTGGGTGGTGTAGAACTCGAACGCGGCGTCCTTGCCGTCGCCGTTGATGCCGTACGGCATGAACAGCGCGAGGAACCCGGTCACGAACCCGCTCAGCACCAGCGCGGCGACCGGGCGGAACGCCGCCTTCGGGTCGTCGACGAGCCGGCGGCCGGCCAGCAGCGCGACCGGGCCCTTCGCCGTACCGGCGAGGATCTTGCCGATGATCTGGACGGCGAACGGACCGACGACGCGGACCGCGAGCGCGCCGAAGCCGACGCCGATCACGAGCGGGAGCAGCGCGCCGCCGGTGCCGATCACGCCGAGGATGACCGGGCCGACCACGAGCAGGCCGAGCCGGAACGGCGTGATGCCCTTGCGGGTCTGACCGCGGACGACGCCGAGCGGCGTGATGCTGACCCGGCCGAGACCGATCAGCGCGCTCAGCACCGACAGCAGCGGTACGACGGCGAGCACGACCAGGACGAGCCACCAGCTGACGGTGAGATCGCTGACGTACCAGCGGCCGCCGCCGAGCGGGATGCGCGCGATCAGCGGGCTGAGCGCGGTGTAGCCGATCAGGCCGGCGATCGCGCCGAGCAGACCGAGGACGGCTTGCTCGACCGCGCTGAGTCGGAGGACCTGGCTGCGCGTTGCACCCGCCAGCCGGAGTGCGGCGAGTCGATGCTCGCGCCGCTTGGCGGCGACACCGGCCGCCTGGCCGACCAGGCTGAGGACCGGGAAGAGGACCAGAGCGATGCCGAAGGCAACGAGTGCGAGCAGGGTCGCGATTCGCTCGTCGGTCGACGTACCGCGCCAGGTGTCGAGGTAGTTCGGGTGGTTGTTCTGCTGCAGCCCCGGCGCGTTCTCGGCGAGACCGCGGATCGCGACGAGCTCGTCGGGCGAGGACAGACCGTCGCTCGAGATCGTGCCGGTCGGCGTCGCGACGCCGTACCGCTTGGCGAGATCCGGCCCCCAGAGCTTCGCGAGCGCCGGCGAGACGAACACCTCACCAGGCTTCGGGGCATGAGGGAGCCCTGGCGGTGGTGGCAGCTCGGCGTTGCGCTTCTCGTTGACCACCGCGAGGTCGAGGCGCTGGAACGGTTTCCCGTCGACCATGTCGTCGACGTTCTTGGTGACGCCGACCGCCGTACCGGCGTCACCGCCGTCACTGACCCGCCAGCCGATCCGATCGCTGCGCTCGGTCAGGCCGAGCGTCCCCGCGACCAGGAACGTGATCAGCAACGCGACGATCGCCGTGGCGCCGAACGCGGCCAGGTTCGCGGCCCGACCGCCCGGCCCGGGTCTGCGGACGAACCGCAACCCGAGCGAGGTCATCGGATTCATCGCTCACTCACCCGGCCGTCCACGATCCGCACCACCCGGTGGCACCGCGCCGCGACCGCGTTGTCGTGCGTCACCACCACCACCGCCGCACCCCGGTGCGTCGCCGCACCGACCAGCAGATCGATCACCTGAGCACCGGTCGCCGCGTCCAGCGCCCCCGTCGGCTCATCCGCGAACACCGCCTGCGGTTCCCCCACCAACGCCCGCGCGATCGCGACCCGCTGAGCCTGCCCACCACTGAGCTCCCCCGGCCTCCGCGTCGCCTCGTTGGCCAACCCCACCTGAGCCAACATCGCCCGAGCCCGTGTGACGGCCTCTCTCCTCGACACCCCGTCCACCATCAACGGCAAAGCCACGTTCTCGTCAGCCGGCAGCTCCGCCAGCAACTGATTGTCCTGAAACACAAACCCCAACCGCCGACGCCGCAAGACCGTCCGCTGAGCGTCACTGAGCTGATCCACCCGCTCCCCACCCAGCCAGACCTCCCCTTGATCCGGCGTCAAAATCCCCGCCAGCACATGCAGCAAGGTGGTCTTCCCGTTCCCACTGGGCCCCATCACCGCCAACGCCTCCCCCGGCCGGACCGCGACATCCACCCCCGCCAGCCCCACCACTTCCCCGTAGTACTTCACCAACCCCCGCCCGGCCAACGCCGGAAACTCGCTCCGCTGAGGTATCTGCACCATCTGAGGCCCGCTCTGAGTCATACCTGAACTCTCCAACTCCGCGCCCCGAAGCGAATCGGCCGACGGACCGGTCTGTCCCTCACCTTTAGGTAGCCCCAGGGCGACCCGCCGTAGTCCCCAGGTCGTACACCGCCGTAGCCGTTCGACCGCCCCCAAAACCCCTCGACCTCGTCGTCACAGTCACCGACGACCCCGAGGACTACGGCCCGACTCTGGCGCTCACTTCGACCACTTAGCCTCTCCCGGTAACCACCTCGAGCACGCGCCCACGTCGTACACCGAGCTAGCCGCTCGGCCATCTAGCCTGTCGGACACCCCCCACTCCGCCACGCCTCCGACAAGGAGCATCGCGATGCCGAACAGCCTGCCCCTGCACTGCCGTGTCTGCGGCCTCCCGCAGCTCACGCCACCGTGGGGTGACGACGGCAAGTCCCCCACCTTCGAGATCTGCGACTGCTGCGGCACCGAGTTCGGGTACGACGACGCGACCCCCGCCGGAATCACCCGAGCCCGGGCGCGGTGGAAAGCCTCCGGGTTTCAGTGGTTCACCGCGTCAGCCCGCCCAGAAGGCTGGAACGCCGACGCACAGCTCCCCGGGCAACAGCATGGGTCGTGACCGAAAGCGCAGGCCGTCATGGACTACAGAGGGAGTACGCGATGAAGGTGCGGTTCGTCGGAGTGAAGGACTATCCGCAGCACGTTCGGCAGGGTGCGAACGGGTTTCACGAAGGGCAGGTCTGGCCTGTTCTCGAGGCGTACTTCTCGGTGGACGGGCCGAACCAGCTCCGGATCGAGACCATCGAGGGTGAAGGACCCGGGCTGTACGACTCACGGCTCTTCGAAATCGTCGATCCGACGCTGTCTTCGGTGTGGTGTTGCTCGATCGATGCGGACGGGTCACTCACGTTCGCACCCGAGGCCTGGCTGGTCCCTGGGTTCTGGGAGCAGTTCTTCGACCAGGTCCCGGACGCGATCGACACCTTCGAGATCGGCAGACGCGCCGTGCTCGCAGACTCCGAGTGAACGGGGTTGCGAGCACGTTACCTGGAATCAGCCCGGGAACGCCGACGGATAGGTGTCGCGGTAGCTCAGGAGGGTGTTGGCTGACTCGGCGGCCAGTACGGCGTGGACGACGGCTCGGGTGAGGGAGCGGGCGCCGGCGGCGAAGACTGCTTCCAGGCGGGCGAGGGCGGTGGGGTCGGTGACGGTCAGCTTCGGGGCGGTGCCTGTCGAGACGCCGAAGATGGAGTCGCCGTCGAGGAGGGTGTGGACGGGGTCGATGGCTCGGGCGAGGCCGTCGTGGGCGATCATCGCGAGGCGCTTGGCTGCTGGTTTGTCGAGGGGGGCGTCGGTGGCTACGACGGCGATGACTGTGTTCATGCCGGGGACCGCGGGCGCGGTGGGGGCGGATTCAGTGGGCGTGTTGAGGACGCCGAACTCTTCGGCCAGGGCAGACGGTTCGCCGTAGAGGCGGCCGGACGGCGTGACGGCTGAGCCGACGGCGTTGACGATGGCGAGGGCGGCGACTGTGGTGCCGTCCTCCAGTACGACGCTGGCGGTGCCGGTGCCGCCCTTGAGGGCGCCGACCCGGGCGCCCGCGCCGGCGCCGTGGTTGCCTTGGGCAACTGGGCCGTCGGTGGCCGCGGCGATGGCGTCGCGGCCCCAGTCCGCGGTGGGGCGGGCGGTGAAGGCGCCGCCTCGGCCGAGGTCGAAGATGACGGCGGCGGGGACGATCGGGACGACGTCGTGGTCGCCGGGGCCTACGCGGACTCCCTCGCCGCGAGTCTCCAGCCACGACATGACGCCGGCGGCGGTGTCCAGGCCGTAGGCGCTGCCGCCGGACAGGACGATGGCGTTGACGCCGGGGTTGGAGTTGACCGGGTCGAGGAGGTCGGTCTCGCGGGTGCCGGGGGCGCCGCCGCGGACGTCGACGCCGGCGACCGCCGTACCGGGGAAGTAGACGACCGTCGTACCGGTCAGGTACGGCGGGTCGGTGCGTTCGACCTGGCCGACCAGTACGCCGGGGACGTCGGTGATCGCGTTGTACGGGCCTGGCTGCATGGGAACTGTCTAGCACCCCGGCGAAGCGAAGCGGTCGCGGTCAGGCCTGCGGTGGGGTGGACAGGCCGTCGAGGGCGGCGCGCAGGATGGGGTCGACGTAGCCGGCGTCGGCGGGGATGGTGGCGACGGCGACGACCAGGTCGAAGATCTGCTCGAGCGTGAGGTCGTCGCGGACCTCGCCCGACTGCTGGGCCGCGGCGAGCAGCGGGCGGCCCGCCGCGAGGCCGGCGGCTCGGCCCTCGTGCATCACGGACTCGTCGGTGCCGAGCTGGGTCAGGAGCTCGGTGGCGACGTCGCGCTTGGCGGTGATGAACGCGGCGAAGTGCAGCAGCCAGCTCCGGAGCGCGGCGCCGGGCGTCTCCCCCTCGGGGTCGGCCGCGGCGGAGCACAGCGCGGCGACCTCGTCGGCGTATACGGCTTCGAGGAGCTCGCGGCGGCCGGGGAAGTTGCGGTAGAGCGTCGCCATGCCGACGCCGGCGCGGCGGGAGATCTCGGCCATCGAGGTCTCGCCGCCCTCGCTGAACGCCTGCCGGGCGGCGGTGAGGATCTTGTCCCGGTTTCGCCGCGCGTCGGCCCGCCGGGCCGGTACGGCGTCAGCAGGTTGCGTCGGCACGGCGTCAGCCCGCGGCGCCGCCGCGGGGCCACCGGCCGGCGCCTCCGGAACAGAGCTCTCTTGTAAGTGGATAGCCTGTCCGTTACTGTCTAAGTGGATAGCCTCTCCGGTCATACTCCGGAGCATACCTCGGCAAAGGACTTCAGATGGACTACCGCCCTCTCGGCCGCACCGGCATCACCGTCAGCGAGCTCTGCCTCGGCGCGATGATGTTCGGCGGCGCCGGCAACCCCGATCACGACGACTCGATCCGGATCATCCACCGCGCTCTCGACGCGGGCATCAACTTCGTCGACACCGCCGACATCTACTCCGCGGGCGAGTCCGAGGAGATCGTCGGCCAGGCACTGAAGGGCCGCCGCGACCACGTCGTCCTGGCGACCAAGGTCGGTCTCCCGTACGACGACGACCCGAACCACCGCGGCACCTCCCGGCGCTGGATCGTCGAGTCCGTCGAGCGGTCGCTGCGCCGGCTCGGCACCGACTGGATCGACCTGTACCAGATCCACCGCCTCGACCCCGCGGTCGACATCGACGAGACCCTCGGCGCGCTCTCCGATCTCGTTGCCCAAGGCAAGATCCGTGCGTTCGGCGCCTCGACCGTGCCGGCCTCGGAGATCGTCGAGGCGCAGTGGGTCGCCGAGCGGCGCGGCCGGGAGCGGTTCCGCACCGAGCAGCCGCCGTACTCGATCCTGGCCCGCGCGATCGAGAACGACGTCCTGCCGACCACCCGGCGCCACGGGATGGGCGTGCTCACCTACAGCCCGCTCGCGATGGGCTGGCTGACCGGCCGCTACCGGCTCGGCGCCGACCAGCCCGAGTCGGGTCGTGCCGGGCGCTTCCCCGCGCGGTTCGACCTGGGGCTCGAGGTCAACCAGCGCAAGCTCGCGGCTGCCGACGCGCTCGCGAAGCTCGCCGAGAGCGCGGGCCTGACGCTGATCGAGCTCGCGATCGCGTTCGTCGTACGGCACCCGGCGGTGACGTCGGCGATCATCGGCCCGCGCACGATGGAGCACCTCGAGTCCCAGCTCCCGGCCGCCGGGATCGCGCTCTCCGACGATCTCCTGGACCGGATCGACGAGATCGTCCCGCCGGGCGTGACGATCCACCCGGAGGACAACATGTCGTTCACCGACGCGCTCGCCCCGGCGTCGCGCCGCCGCTGAAAACCCGTTGCCGCCGTCACTAGCGTGGATGGCATGAACGCCGATCAGCTCTGTGGTCTCCTCGCCGAACCGACGCGACTGCGGGTCTACTCCGCCGTCGTACTGGGCGCCGGTACGCCGGGCCAAGTGGTCGAGCAGACCGGCCTGGAGCTCGCGGTGGTGAGCAAGGCGCTGCAGCGGCTCAACAAGAGCGAGCTCGTGGTCGCCGATCAGGACGGGCTGCACGCCGACCTGGACGCGTTCAAGGACGCCGTACGGGCGGGGAGGCCGGAGCGGGAACCGCTCTCCGCCGATCCCGCGCGGGACAACGTGCTGCGCGCGTTCATCCGCGACGGGAAGCTGACGCACTTCCCGACGGTCCCGGCGAAGCTGCAGGTGGTGCTGGAGTACCTGGCGGCTGGCTTCGAGCCTGGGAAGAGCTACTCGGAGCCGGAGGTCAACGAGATCCTCCAGCGCTGGCACGCCGACTACGCGACGCTCCGGCGGCAGCTGGTCGACTACTGGTACCTGACGCGCACCGACGGCATCTACAGCCGCGCCAGCTGAGCCGCACGCTCCAGTACGCCGGGAGCGGGCAGCGACCGGATCAGCCCGGGGACCTGTGCGGCGCCGAACGCGCGGTGGTCGTCGGACATCGTGACATCGAGCGCGGCGCTGAGCTGGACGTTCAGGTAGTTCAGCATGATCGCCAGCCCGGTCGCGAAGCCGTCGGGACCGGTGATCTCGCCGGGGCCGCCGGCCTTCCGGTACGCCGAGGAGAGCCGTCGGACGGCGGGCTCGTCGGTCAGGTGGTTGATCAGCAGGAAGCCGAACTCCTGGGTCGGGGCGAGCGGGCCGACGTTGTCCCAGTCGACGAGGTAGGGGCCGTCGGCACCGATCAGCACGTTGTCCGGCGTCAGGTCGCGGTGGCAAAGGACGACGTCGCCGAGGGGCGTCGCGTTGACCAGCTCGCTGAGCTCGGTGAGCCGCGGGACCGAGCCAGCCAGCTCAGGCGCTCGCGCGGCCAGCGAAGGCCAGTCGACGTCGACGCGGTGGTAGAAGTCGTTGGTCTCCATCGGGCCGTCGGTCCAGCCGCGGGAGTGGATCGTCGCGAGCTGCTCGGCCAGCCAGACCATCGTGTCGAGGTCGTCGCGGGAAGGTACGACGCCGTCGATCCACTCGTACAGGCGCCAGCCGTCGGCGACGTACGTGCCGGACGGGGTCGTCAACGGGCGAGGGCTGCGCACCTGGCAGGCGCGCTGGAAGGCGACCTCGTCGAGCACGGCAGACTCCATGGGCTGCTTCCAGAAAGCTTCCTTGGCGACGAAAACACCAGCAGAAGTCTCCAGTCGCCACACCGCGCCCATCGCGCCGCGAGCCACCCGAGAGAAACCGAGTACGTCACCAAATCCGAACGCTGAAGCCAGTTGCACGAAGAACTCACGTGAGCCGGCGGGCCGGCGTGTCCTGCCGGGGCTTCTCGTTGGGCGCGATCCGGATCGACGTGTCCAGCACCGTCGCGCCGTCCGCCGCGACCAGCACCGACCGCAGGTCGAGCCGGACGACCTCCTCCAGCTCCAGCGTCAATCGGGACACCCGATGCAGCAGGTTCTCGATCGCCGCGATGTCCACCGGATCCGAGCCGCGGTAGCCGTAGAGCAGCGGCGCCGCCCGCACCTCTCGCACCATCTCGGCGGCGTCGGCGGTGGTCAACGGCGGCATCCGGTACGACCGGTCCCCCAACAGATCCGTCGCCACACCGGACAGACCGAACGAGACGACCGGGCCAAAGGCAACGTCTTCCTGCGCGGAGATCACCACCGGCACCCCCGGCGGCGCCATCTTCTGTACGACGAACTGCGCCCGCCCCGGATCAGCCGCGACCCCGAAGGTCCGCGTCATCTCCGCCCAGGCCTCCCGCATGTCGTCCTCGTCGTGGATGTGCCGCCAGATGTCGGCCAGGTCGGGCCGCATCCGCCACTGCTCGGCCGTCGCCTTGAGAATCACCTCGAACCCGAGATCCGCCGCCCGGGCCACCGCCTCGTCGGCCGACAGCACCGGGAACGCCGGCAACACACTGATGTCGTAGAAGCTCAGCAACCGCTGCCGATCAGCATCATCCAGGTCAGCCCCGGACGGATGACGCTGCAGGAACTCCGCAACGAAATCCTCCGCGCCCGAAGAATCAACCCCAGGCAGCTCCGGCGTCCGATCATCGGCCCGCCGCCGCCACTCGGCGTACTGCGTCGCCTTCGCCAGCGCCCCCACGGCGTACTGCGGATTCAGGAACGACGGGATCGACCCCCGAGCCGCTCCCCCGTGCTCGTCCGGCACCCGCAGCTGCTCCGGCACACTCCGCGACGCGAGGAACGTCGACACCACCGGCTTCTCCGACCCAGCGGCGGCCGCCGCCAGCACCTGCGCGACCTCGGCGACGTTCGACTGCACCGGCGGCGTGAAGATCACGACCACGGAGTGCACCTCGTCATCAGCGAAGACCGCGCCCAACGCCTCGCCGAAGTCCGCAGCACTCGCGTCCGCGCTCAGCGTGTGCGGCTCCCCCGCCACGTCCAGCCCACACCCGGCCATCGTGTCCAGCGCGAGCAGCGTCAACGCGTCCGAGTTGCTGACGATCGCGACCCGGCGGCCCTTCGGCAGCGGCTGGTGGGCGATCAGCTGCGCGACGTCGAACAGCTCACCGGTGGTGTCCACCCCGATCAGCCCGCTCTGCCGGAACAGCGAGTCGACCGTTGCCGCTGGCAAATGACTGCGCCGGACCGTGTGGCCGAGCGGCACCCCTTGGGTGGCCCGCCCGGACTTCAGCGCGATCACCGGCTTGCGCCGGGCCAGCCGCCGCGCGACCCGGCTGAACTTGCGCGGATTCCCCAGCGACTCCAGGTACAGCAGCACGACCTCGGTGGACTCGTCGGAGTACCAGTACTGCATCAGGTCGTTGCCCGAGACATCAGCTCGGTTGCCCGCGGAAACGAAACTCGACAGCCCGAGCCCCCGCCCGACCATGTCGGCCAGGATCGAGACGCCCAGCGCACCCGACTGGCAGAAGAACGCCACCCGCCCCCGGCTCGGCATCAGCGGTGACAGCGTCGCGTTCAGCGACACCCCCGGCACGGTGTTGATCACGCCCAGCGCGTTCGGCCCGATCACCCGCATCCCGTACGAGCGCGCCAGCCCGACCAGCCGCCGCTGCCGGCGCCGCCCCTCGGCCCCGACCTCGGCGAACCCGCTCGACACCACGACCAGCCCGCGCACACCCTTCGCCGCGCAGTCCAGCACCACGTCGACCACCGCCTCGGCCGGCACCGCGACCACCGCGAGATCGACCGTGTCCGGCACGTCCCGGATCGTCCCGTACGCCGTGACGCCGTCGATCGCCTCGGCCTTGGTGTCGGTGTTGACGGCGTACAGCCGCCCGGGGAAGCCGCCGTCGCGCAGGTTGCGCAGCAGCGCGTTGCCGATCGTGCCCTCGCGCCGGGACGCGCCGATCACCGCGACGCTGGTCGGCGTCAGCAGCCGCGCGATCGACAGCGCCTCGGAGCGCTGCTCGCGGGCCTGCATCACCCCGAACGAGGTGTCGGTCGGCGCGATGTCGAACTCGACCATGATCACGCCGTCCTCGAACTCCCGGGCGACGGTGTAGCCGGCCTCGGTGAAGACGGTGATCATCTTGCGGTTGTCCGGCAGCACCTCGGCGACGAACCGGGCGATCCCGTTCTCCCGGGCCGCCTGCGCCAGGTGCTCCAGGAACAGCTGCCCGAGCCCGCGGCCCTGGTGCGCGTCCTCGATCAGGAACGCGACCTCCGCCGTCCGGCGACCGGTCCGCTCGTAGCGGCCGACGCCGATCATCTGGTCGGCGACGGTGACGATCAGCGCCAGCCGGTCGTGGTAGTCGACCTGGGTGAACCGCGCCACGTCCCGGTCCGACAGCTGCGGGTACGGCGCGAAGAAGCGGTAGTACTTCGACTGCTCCGACACCCGCGCGTAGAACTCGACCAGCAGGTCCGCGTCGTCCGGCGTGATCGGCCGCAGGTGCGCGGTCGCACCGTCGCGCAGTACGACGTCCGCCTCGAGCTCGGCCGGGTACCCGTCGGGCGGCCCGGCCAGCGGTCGTCCCGCCAGCGGCAGCCCTGCCAGGGTCTGCCCGGCGGTGTCAGGCTCCTCCGGCGGCGTCACCCGATCAGCGTACTCACCGCCCAGTCCCTCGGACGACGCCATTCCGGTCGCTGGAAGGGCTCCGCATAGGGTTTGGCGCATGTGGTGGCTGAGCGCGGTCGGCGGACTGAGCGTGCTGGGCTCAGGCCTGCTCGGGCTGGACGACGCGGTGGGAGTGCTGGAGCGGATCGCCTCCGTGCTGGTGTTCCTGGTCGCGGTGACGGTGATCGCTGGGCTGGCCGACTCCGCCAAGGTGTTCGACGTCGCAGCGCGGGAGGCGGCGCACCTGGCGCGCGGCAAGACGTGGCGGCTGTGGCTGCTGGTCGTCGTACTGGCTACTGCGCTGACCATCGTGCTGTCGCTGGACACCTGTGCGGTGCTGCTCACTCCGGTCGTGCTGGCGATGGCCAGGCAGTTGGACATCCCGCCGAAGCTGTTCGCCTTCACCACCGTCTGGCTGGCCGGTACGGCGTCCCTGCTGCTCCCCGTGTCCAACCTGACCAACCTGCTGGCGCTGCACCGCCTGGACCAGCTCGGGCTGAGCCTGGCCGACTACCTGGGCCTCAGTTGGCGCCCGGCGGTGGCAGCGATCCTCATCACCGTCGCTGTGCTCGCTGCGCTGTTCCACCGGGACCTGCGGCGTGAGTACGCCGTACCGGCGACTCCCGCGGTCGACGACAAGGTCCTCTTCTGGAGCTCGGCAGGGGTCTGTCTGGCGCTCGGACCGGCCTTCGTCTCCGGTGTCGAGGTAGCTATCCCCGCCAGCATCGGAGCGGTGGCTCTCACCATCCTGTTCGCCGTGAGGCGCCGGGGAGCGCTCAGCTGGGCCCTGGTCCCCTGGCGACTAGTTGTCACGGTCGTCGGGCTGTTCCTGGTCGTCGGAGCGCTCACCGCCCACGGGCTGGAGCAGCTGCTCGGCGACATCGCCGGCACCGTCTCGTCAGGCCTCGCATCAGACCTGAGGCTCACCGGCACGGCAGCAGCCGGTGCCAACCTGTTCGACAACCTCCCGGCGTACCTGGCGATGGAACCGGTCGCCGCGGCCGAGGGCCACCGGATGATGCTCCTGCTGGTCGGAGTCAACACCGGCTGCCTGCTGACGCTCTGGGGATCACTCGCCACCCTGCTCTGGCGCGACCGCTGCCAAGCGGCCGGCGTCCACATCTCCTGGTGGTCGTTCCTGTGGCGCGGACTGGTCCTGACACCCCTGGTGCTGACCGGATCGGTTCTGGCGCTCCACCTATAGTGCGGTCCATGAGCGAGGAACAGAGCACCTCGGACAACACCCGGACCTTCCGCGCCGCCCGCGACTTCCTGGTCGCGCACCGGGAGGACTACGACACGGCGTACCGCGACTTCAGCTGGCCGCAGTTCGACCGGTTCAACTGGGCGCGGGACTGGTTCGACGCGCTCGCGGTCGAGCAGCCCGAGGTCGCCGCGCTGACCATCGTCGAGGAGGACGGCGAGGTCAACTCGCTCACGTACGCCGAGATGGCCGAGCGCTCGCGCCAGGTCGCCGGCTGGCTCACCGAGCACGGGCTGCAGCCCGGCGACCGGGTGCTGATCGTGCTCGGCAACACCGTGCCGCTGTGGGAGGTCATGCTCGGCTGCATCCGCGCCGGCGCGGTGATGATCCCGGCCACCACGCTGCTCACCGACGCCGACCTGGCCGACCGCATCACGCGTGGCGGCGTACGGGTGGTCGTGACTGCCAGCGCCGACGCCACCCGGTACGACGGCGTCGCCGACCACTGCCTGCGCGTGGCGATCGGTGAGCCGGTCGACGGCTGGCTCAGCTACGACGACACCCGCCAGTACGACGGCCCGGTGCCCGAGGTCGACACCGCCGCCGACGACTCACTGCTGCTCTACTTCACCTCCGGGACGACCAGCGAGCCGAAGCTGGTCGAGCACACCCAGGTCAGCTACCCGGTCGGCCACCTGTCGACCATGTACTGGATCGGCCTGCAGCCCGGCGACGTACACCTCAACGTCTCCTCCCCCGGCTGGGCCAAGCACTCCTGGAGCAACGTCTTTGCGCCCTGGAACGCCGGGGCGACCGTCTTCCTCTACAACTACGTGCGCTTCGACGCCGAGAAGATGCTGCAGGTCCTGCAGACCTACGGCGTGACCACGTTCTGCGCGCCGCCGACGGTCTGGCGGATGCTGATCCAGGCCGACCTGTCCGCGGTCGAGGTGGCGATCCGGGAGTGCATCTCGGCCGGCGAACCGCTCAACCCGGAGGTGATCGAGCAGGTCCGCAACGCCTGGGACATCACCATCCGCGACGGCTACGGCCAGACCGAGACGACCGCGCAGATCGGGAACCCGCCGGGCCAGCCGGTCAAGCTCGGCTCGATGGGCCGGCCGCTGCCGGGGTACTCGATCGCCCTGGTCGACCCGAGCACCGACGCGGTCGGCGACGACGGCGAGATCTGCATCGAGCTCGCGCCGCCGCCGGTCCCGCTGATGCGCGGGTACCGCGACGCCGCGGCGCTCACCGAGGAGGTGATGCGCGGCGGTTTCTACCACACCGGCGACGTCGCCAGCCGCGACGAGGACGGCTACATCACGTACGTCGGACGCTCCGACGACGTGTTCAAGGCCAGCGACTACCGGATCTCGCCGTTCGAGCTGGAGTCGGTGCTGATCGAGCACCCGGCGGTCGCCGAGGCCGCGGTCGTGCCCTCGCCGGACCCGGTGCGGCTGGCGGTGCCGAAGGCGTACGTCGTACTGGCGGCCGGGCGGGAGCCGTCGCGGGAGCTGGCCGGGGAGATCCTGCAGTTCTGCCGCGAGCACCTGGCGCCGTACAAGCGGATCCGGCGGCTGGAGTTCGCCGAGCTGCCGAAGACGATCTCGGGCAAGATCCGGCGCGTCGAGCTGCGCACCGACGAGGCCGAGAAGGTTGCTGCCGGCACCGGCGGCGAGCACACCTACGACGAGGCGGACTTCAAGCCGGCCTGAGTCGTGGTGAAATGACCGGATGTCCACCGACACCGGCCTGGGAGTCGCCGCCTTCGTCGTCCTGCCGCTGCTGGTGGCGGTCGCCGTCCTGGCCTCGCGGTCGGCGCAACTGCGGCACGACAAGGGCATCGTCACCGCGGCGGTCCGGGCCGTGCTCCAGCTCGCGCTGGTCGGCGCGGTCGTCGGGTTCGCGCTGCAGACGATCTGGGGTGCGCTGGCGTTCGTGCTGGTGATGCTGACGGTCGCGACGATCACCAGCACCCGGCGGCTCCAGTCGACCGCCGTGGTCCCCGGTCAGCTCGCGTACTGCGCGGTCGCAATCGGCGGCAGCGCGTGCGTCGTCCTGCTGCTGCTCATCCTGCCCGGGGTCGTGCCTCGGAACCCGGAGACGATCCTGCCGATGGGCGGGATCATCATCGGCGGCGCGATGAACGCGACGACGCTGGCCGGGCGCCGGCTGCTGCACGAGTACGGCGCGCGCTTCGGCGAGTACGAGGCCGCGCTGTCGATCGGGCTGATGCCGCCGGACGCGTTCAAGCTGGTCGCCGGGCCGACCGCGGGCGACGCGCTGCTGCCGGCGCTCGACCAGACCCGCACGGTCGGGCTGGTCACGCTGCCGGGCGCGTTCGTCGGGATGGTGCTCGGCGGGGCGTCACCGACCGCGGCCGCGGCGCTGCAGCTCGTGGTCCTGCTCGGCCTGATCGCGGCCGAGGCGATCGCCATCCTGGTCACCACGGAGCTCCTTGCCCGCGCCGCGCTGCCGGACGGGCGTACGGTTTCCTCATGACCGACGACAACAGCATCCTCCACCGCATCAACGGCCTGGTGGCCGAGGAGCACGACCTGCGCACCAAGCACGCCGCCGGCCAGGTCGACGACGCCGACGAGAAGGCCCGCCTGCGCGCCCTCGAGGTCGAGCTCGACCAGTGCTGGGACCTGCTCCGCCAGCGCCGCGCCAAGCGCGAGTTCGGCGAGGACCCCGACACCGCCCAGTCCCGCTCCGCCGACACGGTCGAGGGCTACCTCAACTAGCAGCAACCAGACCTTCAGCAGCAGCCAGACCTTCAAGTACCGGCCACCTGATCGGTGGTCGGTACCTGAAAGATGTTCGGTCAGAAACCGCGGAGCTTGTCCGGGGTGATCCGAATCAGCACCGGATAGTCCCGGTGGAAGTCCTCCGTGCTCATCCCCAGCCCCGCGAGCCCCTCCGCGTACTTCGCGTTGTACACCTCGAGCTCCTCAGCCGTAGCACCCCCGGCGTCGACCCGCGCATCCCCGGAGATCACCCCCACGTCCCCACCCGTGAACGTCGCGTTGAAGTGCAGCGCGACCCGCGGCGACCGCTCGACGTTGTGCACCTTCGCCTTGCCCGCCTGGCTGAAGACCAGCACCTCCCGCCCGTTCCAGTGGAACCACACCGGATTCGGCGCCGGAGTCCCCGACTTGCCGACGGTGGTCAGCCAGACCACCTGCTCCCCCGCCAACTGCTTGGCGATCCGCGCCCCGAACGCGTCCGACGTATCGATCGTGAACATGTGAACCCCTCGTCGCTGAGCTGACCGGTCAGTGCGGGCCCAGGCGTCCCCACTCGATCGCCGGGCAGCGGTTCATCACCATCGTCAGTCCCGCGGCCGTCGTCCGGGTGTAGGCGTCCGGGTCCTCCACATCCAGCTGGAACCAGACCGCCCGCGCGTTGATTCCCACCGCCTCGTCCGCGACCGCACCGGCCAGCTCCGACCGGACGAAAACGTCCACGCAGTCCACCGCGAACGGGATCTCGGCCAGCGTCGCGTACCCCTGCTCCCCGTGCACGGTCTCCGCCGCCGGATGCACGGGCACGATCCGCTTCCCGTGCTGCTGCAGGAACCGTGCCACGCCGTACGCCGCCCGGCTGGTGTTGTTCGACAGCCCGACCACGGCCCAGGTCTGGCAGTCGGCCAGGATCTTGCGGATGTCGCTCTCGTCAGCCCAGTTCGCCATACCCCGATCTTCTCTCAGGTGGCGAAATCATGCCTGCCGTCTCAGGTAGGTCAGCACCGCCGACACCCGCCGGTCGAGCCCGTCCTCGAGGTGCAGCTTGGCGAAGATGTTGCCCACGTGCTTGCGCACCGCCGCCTCGCTCACCACCAGCTCCGCGGCGATCGACGCGTTCACCCGTCCCTCGGCCATCAGCGCGAGCACCTCCAGCTCCCGCGGCGTCAGCGCGGCCAGCGGTCCGTCGTCCCGCCGCCGCGCCAGCAGCTGCCGCACGACCTCCGGGTCCACCACCGTCCCGCCCTCGGCGACCCGGTCCAGCGACGCCAGGAACTCCGTCACGTGCCCGACCCGGTCCTTGAGCAGGTAGCCGATCCCACCGGTCGTCGTCTCCAGCAGCGACGACAGGTACGCGTCAGCGACGTACTGCGACAGCACCAGGATCCCGATCGCCGGCAGCTCGGCCCTGATCGCCGCTGCTGCCCGCAGCCCCTCGTCGCTGTGCCCCGGCGGCATCCGCACGTCCGTGATCACCACATCCGGCGGTGACTTCCGTACGACGGCCACCAGCGCGTCCCCGTCGCCCACCGCGTCCCGCACCTCGTGCCCGGCCCGGTCGAGGATGCTAGCCAGCCCCTCACGCAGCAGCATCGAGTCCTCGGCGAGCACGATGCTCAGTCGACGAGCCGGCACGGGCACTCCATCCGTAGTCGAGTGGGCCCACCAGGTGGGCTGGACAGGTCGAGTGTGCCGCCCAGGGCGTCCAGCCGGGTGACCAGTCCGGTCAGCCCGGTCCCCTGCGCCGGGTCGGCGCCGCCCTGACCGTCGTCGGTGACTGTCACCACCAGCCGGTCGCGGTTGATCCACGCCTGGACGTGGCAGTTGGTTGCTGATGCGTGCTTGGCCACGTTGCCCAGCGCCTCGCTGACCACGAAGTACGCCGCCGCCTCGATCGGCGGCGGCAGCCGTTCCGGCAGCGCCACCTGTACAGAGACCGGCATCGGCATCCGGTCAGCCACCTCCCGTACGGCGGCCTCCAGCCCCAGGTCGACCAGTACCCGCGGGTGAATGCCACGCACCGCCTCCCGCAGGTCGGCCAGCGCCGCCTCCGCCTCGCCGTGCGCCTTGACGACCAGCCGCTTGCTCTCGCCCTCCGGCAGGTCCAGCTCCGCCAGCCCGAGCGTCATGGTGAGCCCCACCAGCCGCTGCTGCACGCCGTCGTGCAGGTGCCGCTCGATCCGCGCCCGCTCGGTCTCGAAAGCGTCCACCAGGTCCAGCCGGGAGCGGCGCAGCTCCGCGACGTTGCGACGCAGCTCCTCCTCCCGCGGGCCCAGCAGCGCCTTGGCCAGCGACGCCTCGACAGCAGCGAGCACACCGAGCAGGTACGACGAGACGACGTAGAACACCGGCCCGAAGGTGAACAGGAACAGGAACCCCTCACCGGTCGTGTCGAGGATCCACGGGCCCATCCCCATGCTGTCGTCGGTCGCGATCATCGGCGCCAGCAGCGTGAGGACCAGCGTCGCCGCGCTCAGCCCGGCGAACGCGGCGCTGAACAGCCAGACGAACGTGCCGAGCAGTACGCCGTACCCGAGCGCCCGCAGCGACGCCTGCTCACGGCGCCGGAACTTGAGGCGCTCGCGGCGGGTCATGTTCGGCGGCATCTTCGCGTGCGGGCTGGCGATGCCGCGCGGGAGCACGAGCCGCGCGCGGCCGCGCTCGATGCTGCCGATCAGTACGCCGTACAGGGGGAAGAGGGTGAGCAGCAGGATGCCGACGACGAGCGGGCTGAGCAGCGCGCTGATGCCGACGGAGACGAGCAGGACGGCGATCGTGACGATGCCGAGCGGGATCGAGCTGAGCAGGTAGGCGTAAGCGCGCCAGGGCCAGGACGACACGAGGTACCGCTTGGTCGTCAACGCCGCCCACGCGGACTCCGGTCCCTCCACACGGCAACCCTAGGTCCCGAACAGGCCGCCGCACGGTAGCTCACGCGCTACCTCTGAACTCCTCCGCAGGCCAGCGCACCAAGCTGCCTTCAGTACTTCGATAGAACCATGACGACGACCGTGCCGCAGCACCACCTGATGCAACACCCCACGAACCCTCCTGCACTCCTGCTCGACGGGATCACCAAGACCTACAAGTCCAAGGCCGGCTCGGTCGACGCGCTCCGCGGCGTGACCTACCACTTCCAGCGCGGCTCGTTCACCGCCGTGATGGGCCCGTCCGGCTCCGGCAAGTCCACGCTCCTGCAGTGCGCCGCCGGCCTCGACAAGCCCTCCACCGGCGCGGTCGTCCTGAACGGCATCCCCCTGCACGGGCTCAACGAGGTCGAGCTGACCAAGCTGCGCCGTCAGGAAATGGGCTTCGTCTTCCAGGCCTACAACCTGCTCCCCAGCCTCACCGTCTACGACAACGTCGCCCTCCCGCTCCGCCTCACCGGCCGGCGTCCCCGGCGTACCGACGTCCACGATGTCCTCCAGCAGGTCGGACTCGCCGACAAGGCCAAGCGCCGCCCCGCCGAGCTCTCCGGCGGCCAGCAGCAGCGAGTCGCGATCGCCCGCGCGCTGATCACCCAGCCGGCCGTCTTCTTCGCCGACGAACCGACCGGCGCCCTCGACAGCAGCACCAGCCGCCAGGTCCTCGACCTGTTGCGCACAGCAACCGACCGCAGCGGCCAGACCGTCGTCATGGTCACCCACGACCCGGTCGCCGCCGCGTACGCCGACCGCGTGCTGTTCCTGTCCGACGGCCTCGTCGCCGGCTCCCTCGACCGCGGCACTCCCCAGCAGATCGCCGCCGCCATGAGCGACCTCGAACGCTGATCCCCGCTCGCCGACCCGATCGACCTGGAGTCCCGATGTTCTTCCTCAGCCGTCAAACGGTCAGCCGGCACCGATCCCTGTACGCCGGTTCGTTCGTCGCCCTGGCGGTCGGCGTCTTCCTCCTCGGCCTCGCCGCGACGGCCACCGCCGCCACCATCGCGTACGACGCCCCGCCCGGCACCACGATCCCGGTCCACCTCCCCGGCGGCGACGGCACCGCCCCGCACACGGTCCACGTCAACCCGACCGGCGAGGACGTCTCCGGTCTGCAGGTCGTGCTCAGCATGGTCGGCGCGATCAGCGGGTTCATCACGATCTTCGTCATCGCCAGCACATTCGCCTTCGCCGTCGCCTCCCGCCGCCGCGAGATCGGCCTGCTCCGACTCGTCGGCGCGACGCCGAAGCAGATCCGCCGGATGATCCTCGGCGAAGCCCTGGTCGTCGCGCTGGCCGCGTCCGTCACCGGCGCCGCGCTCGCCCTGCTCGCGACCCCGCTACTGCTCGCCAAGGCGTCGTACACCGAGCTCGCACCGGTCAAGCTCGAACCGGCCAGCCCCTGGATCGCTCTAGCGATCGCGATGTCGATCGGCCTGGTCGTCGCGATGCTCGGCGCCCGGTCGGCCGCTCGGCGCGCCGGCCGGATCGGCGCGATCGACGCGCTGCGCGAGGCCGCGCTCGAACCGCCACGGATCGGCCCGGTCCGCGTCGTCTTCGGCCTGCTGGTCCTGGCCGGCTCGATCGTCCTGCTCGCGCTGATCCGACCGGGCACCGGCGAGGGCGTCGTCCCGCTCGCGATGTTCACGCCGATGCTGCTGGTCGTCGCGCTCACCCTGCTCGCGCCGCTGATCATGCCGCTGCTCGGCCACCTGCTCGCGATGCCGCTGGTCGCCTGGACCAACATCTCCGGCCGCCTCGCCCAGAGCAACGTGGTCGCGGCTCCCCGCCGTACGGCGTCGCTCGCGGCGCCGATCCTCGCCATCTCGGCGATCGCGGGCTCGCTCGTGCTCACCCTCAGCTTCGCCGCCGACGCCTCGACCGCGAGCATCCGCGACACCCTGCTCGCGCCGGTCGTCGTCGCCCCGGCGGACCAGGGGGCGTGGTCCGGGAGCGCGAGAGAGCGCGTTCTCGCGACGCCCGGCGTGGCCGCGGTGGACGCCGCCATCCCGCTGACCGTGATCCGGGTCAGCAGCGACTCCGCCGACCTCGAGGACGCCGAGGGCATCGACACCACGGTGGCCCCGCAAGCCCGGCGGCTGGAAGCGCTCTCTGGCGATCTCACCGCGATCTCCGAGCCGAACACCGTTGCCATCAGCAAAGAGCTGGCCGGCTACGAGGGCTACAAGGTCGGGAGCGAGATCCCGGTCACCTTCACCGACGGCGCCGCGGCCCGGCTGAAGGTGGTAGCGATCGTCCGGACCGCGATCGAGCTCAACGCCTCGATGCTCGTCTCGCAGGACCTCGCCCGGGCCCACGCCCCGAAGGCCGACCCGACCCGGTACTTCGTACTGCCCACCCCGGGCACGGACACCAGCACGCTGATCGACGCGCTCAACGCGATCCCCGGAGCGCACGCCGTACCGGCCACCACCTGGGAAGCCGAGCAGGGCCAAGGCGTCCGCGACGGCAACCAGCTCGGTCTGATCCTGCTGCTCGGCCCGGCCGCCCTCTACAGCGCGATCGCGATCGTCAACACGCTCCTGATGGGCAGCCTGCAGCGCGGCCGCGAGTTCGTCACGTCCCGCCTGCTCGGAGCAACACCCGCGCAGATCCGCCGGATGGTGCTGTGGGAGTCGACGCTGGTCGGCGCCGTGGCCCTCACCCTGGGCACAGTCATCACCGGTACGGTCGGCGCCCTGATCCGGCACGCGATGAGCGAAGGCCTCACCGATGTTCCGACCACGGTCCCGTGGGGAACGCTGCTCGGCATCGGCACGATCTGCCTGGTCCTGACCGCGGGCTCCGCCCTGGCACCGACCGCGTTCATCCTGCGCCACTCGCATCCGTCGGCGGCGGCAGAATGACAGAACAAAAGATTGATACTAATTTACGAATTAATATTGACACTGGTCACGGGTCGCCGCAAGATCGTCGGCAAGCACCGCCCCCGACCCCTTCGACGGCAACACCGAACCCTCCCGGCTGGTCGCCGACCAGCAGCCTCCCGCCCCCGGTGATGGAAGAAACGTGCCCGAGGCCTGCCCGCCAGGAGGTGCTGAGGTTGCCGTAGGCAACCACATCCACCAGGAGGTTTCCTCATGCCCATCTTCACCAACCCCGCCGGCGGACGACCCATCTCGCGGCGCACCTTCCTGGCCGCCTCGGCCGTCGCGGGCGTCGGCTCGAGCGCACTGCTGAGCGGCTGCGCGAACGGCAGCGCCGGCGGTACCTCGGCCGAAGGAGGCAAGGGCGGCAGCGGCGGCAAGGGCGGCACCGTCACCTGGGCGTCGTGGGCCAACCCCGGCGAGGCCGAGCGGTTCCGGCAGATCTCGAAGGACTACGAGAAGGCGTACGGGACCAAGGCCGACTTCCAGGTCGTCGTCGGCGACTACGGCGCCAAGCTGCTCACCCAGCTGGCCGGCGGCAGCGCGCCGGACGTCTTCTACGTCCAGGACGTCGCGATGCAGCGGCTGATCCAGTCCAAGAACCTGATGGACTTCACCGACTTCACCTCCAAGCCGGAGTCCCCGCTCAAGCTCGACTCGCTCTACCCGAACCTGATGGAGTGGTGCAAGCCCGCCGACGGCAGCCCCGGCACGTACGGCCTGGTCGTCGACTGCAACCCGATCGTGTTCTGGTTCAACAAGGACATGGCTGCCGCCGCCGGGATCACCGAGAACCCGGCCCAGCGGCACGAGAACGGCACCTGGAACCGCGACGCCCTCGACGACTTCCTGACCAAGATCAAGGCCACCGGCAAGCGCGGCATGGTGCTGGAGGGCGGCTTCGGCCCGTTGTTCAGCTGGATGACCGCGTTCGGCGGCAAGACCGTCGAGGGCCGCAACGCGGTCTTCAACGAGGACGCGAAGTCGATGGAGACCCTGGAGTGGATCTGGGAGGGACTCGCGGCCGGCAAGATTACCTACAGCGGCACGCTGCCCAAGGGCCAGGGCGTCGACGCGCTGTTCTACGGCCAGCAGCTGGCCAGCTGCCAGATGGGCCGCTGGATCCTGCCGAACCTGAAGAAGCTCAAGTTCGGCTACGACATCGCGCCGTTCGCGTCCGAGGACGGCAAGAGCGTCGCCTCGACGATCGTCTACACCGCGGCGATGGGTGTGAACGCCAAGGCCAAGGACCCCGAGGCCGCGATGTACTTCGCCACCCGCTTCGTCAACAAGGACGGCCAGAAGGCCCGCCTGTCCGGCGGCGGCAACGCCGTACCGGCGACCGCCGGCCTCGACGACGTGGTGACCGAGGGCAACCTGCCCGAGCACGGCGGCTGGTTCGCCGACGTCGCCAAGGCCGGGTACGCGATCCCGCCGGCGATCGCCTCCAAGGCCACCGTCGGGGCCAACCTGGGCACCGAGATGGACAAGTCGATCAAGGCCGGCGACAACGCGAAGACGTTCGCCGACAAGATCTGCACGTTCATCAACAACGGGAGCTGAGGCATGCCGACCGCTGCCGCCGTACGGCGCAAGCAGCGCGCCGAGGCGCTGTGGGGGTACGCGTTCCTGACCCCCCAGCTGATCGGCCTGGTCGTGTTCATGCTGGGGCCGCTGGTCTTCGCGCTGATCCTGTCGTTCTCCAGCTGGGACGGGTTCGGCTCCCGGACCTTCGTCGGGCTGCAGAACTTCATCGACGTCTGGAAGACGCCGCAGCTGCGCCAGTCCTGGCTGAACACCGCGTGGTTCACGGTCCTGCAGGTCCCCGGGCTGATGCTCACCGGCTTCTTCTTCGCGTTCATGATCCAGAAGGCGCACAAGCTCAAGTCGTTCTACCGGGTCTTCTTCTTCGCGCCGCAGGTCACCTCGTCGGTCGCGGTGGCCGCGATCTGGCTGTGGCTGCTGAATCCGGAGATCAGCCCGCTGAACGCCGCGCTGAAGTCGCTCGGGATCCCGAACCCGCCGGACTGGCTGCAGGACCCGAAGACCGTCATCCCCGCGATCGTCCTGGTGTCGATCTGGCAGGGGCTGGGCTACATGATCGTGATGTTCGTGGCCGGCCTGGAGAACATCTCGCCGGCGCTGATGGAGGCCGCCGACATCGACGGCGCCTCGGAGTGGCAGAAGCTGCGCCGGATCACGGTGCCGCTGCTGTCGCCGACGATCCTGTTCCTGTCGGTGACCTCGATCATCGGGTCGTTCCAGGTGTTCGACTACATCTTCTTCTTCTTCGACACCACGGCGCCGGCCGGAGCCCACACGATCGTCTACGACATCGTCAACGTCGCGTTCCGGGAGTTCCGGTTCGGCTTCGCCGCGGCGATCGCGATCTACCTGTTCCTGATCCTGCTGGCCCTGACCGGTCTGCAGCTCCTGGCCCAGAAGAGGTGGGTGCACTACACCGAATGAGACTCTCGACGCACGACGCCGCTCGCCGCTTCCGCCCGTCCTGGATCCCGCTGCACCTGATCCTGGTCGCCGGGTCGCTGGTGATGTTCGTCCCGTTCCTGTGGATGCTGTTCTCGGCGCTGAAGCCGCTGGACGAGATCTTCGCCCAGCCGCCCAAGCTGTTCCCGAAGGTCTGGCAGCCGGAGAACTTCGCCACCGCCTGGCAGGGCGCCGACTTCGCCCGGGCCTACTTCAACAGCGTCTACATCGCCGCCCTGGTGACGGCGCTGACGCTGCTCACCTGCTCGATGGCGGCCTACTCGTTCGCCCGGATCCGGTTCCCCGGCCGCCGGGCCCTGTTCGGGGTCTTCCTGGCCACCATGATGGTGCCGTTCCAGCTGACCGTGATCCCGCTCTACGTGATCATGGGCAAGCTGCACTGGATCGACACCCACCTGGCCCTGATCGTCCCGCCCGCGCTGTTCAACGCGTTCGGGGTGTTCCTGCTCCGCCAGTACATCCGCGGCCTGCCGCTGGAGCTGGAGGAGGCGGCCGCGATCGACGGGGCCGGCCGGATCCGGATCTTCACCACGATCGTGCTGCCGCTGCTGCGGACACCGCTGGTCGCGCTCGGGATCTTCGTGTTCCTCGGCCAGTGGAACTCGTTCTTCTCGCCGCTGATCTTCCTGAACAGCGACGAGAACTTCACCGTGCCGCTGGTCGTGAACCAGTTCAAGGGCGCCTACTCCTCGGACTGGACCAGCCTGATGGCGGCCACCACGATGGCGGCGCTCCCGATGCTGCTGGTGTTCGTCGTCGCCCAGCGCCAGATCGTGCAGGGCATCGCGCTGTCCGGCTCGAAGACCTGACCTGCTAACACCCGCGGACCCTCGGGACAAACTCTTCGAATCTCACGAGAACCCCGCAGTACCGGCCCCCGGCGTACCGACGATCGTCGCACCGGTCCAGGCCGGTGGAACCTCCACCGGCCGCGCAGACCGGCCAACAGGAAGGATCACCCATGCGCACGCGCATCATCGCCGGGGCCCTGCTGACCGCGGGCCTGCTCGCCACACCCGCCGTCGCCATGGCCGACTCGGTCCGGATCACCGGTGACGAGACCGGTTCGGTCCGGATCACCGGCGACGAGACCGGCTCGGTTCGCATCACCGGCGACGAGACCGGCTCCGTCCGGATCACCGGCGGCACGATCTGATCACCCGCCGGGACTGATCGGCTGTCCGCCCGTGCCGCCCGGAGCAGATCCGGGCGGCACGGGTCGCCGCGGCTCGGGGCAGGTCGTTGGCGGGAGTTGTCGGTACGGCGTCGTAGGGTTGGCGCCTAACAGCCGGCACCACCGAGGAGTGCACAGACCCGCATGGCACGCCGTACCAGCACCACCGCCGAACCCGAGGACTTCGAGGAGCGCATCCTCGACGTCGACGTCTCCGACGAGATGCGCACCAGCTTCCTGGAGTACGCCTACTCGGTGATCTACTCCCGCGCGCTCCCCGACGCCCGGGACGGCCTCAAACCGGTGCAGCGGCGGATCCTGTTCTCGATGGCGGAGAACAACATCCGCCCCGACCGCGGGCACGTGAAGAGCGCCCGCGTCGTCGGTGAGGTGATGGGTAAGTACCACCCGCACGGTGACGGCGCGATCTACGACGCCCTGGTCCGGACCGCGCAGCCGTGGTCGATGCGGGTCCCGCTGATCGACGGCCACGGGAACTTCGGCTCCCTCGACGACGGCCCGGCCGCGATGCGGTACACCGAGTGCCGGATGGCGCCGTCCGCACTGGCGATGACCAACGGCCTCGACGAGGACGTCGTCGACTTCAAGCCGAACTACGACGGCCGCGAGGAAGAGCCCTCGGTCCTGCCCGCCGCCTTCCCGAACCTGCTGGTCAACGGCGCGGCCGGCATCGCCGTCGGCATGGCCACCAACATGGCCCCGCACAACCTGGTCGAGGTCATCCAGGCCCTGCGGCACCTGATCAAGACCCCGAACGCCGACCTCGACGACCTGATGCGCTTCATCCCCGGCCCGGACCTGCCGACCGGCGGCAAGATCGTCGGCCTGGAGGGCATCAAGGACGCGTACGCCGCCGGCCGCGGCAGCTTCAAGATGCGCGCCACCGCCCGGATCGAGAACGTCACCCCGCGCCGCAAGGGCATCGTGGTCACCGAGCTGCCGTACACGGTCGGCCCGGAGAAGGTGATCGAGAAGATCAAGACGCTGGTCCAGGCCAAGAAGCTGCAGGGCATCGCCGACGTCAAGGACCTCACCGACCGCAGCCACGGCACGCGCCTGGTGATCGAGGTCAAGAACGGCTTCGTCCCCGAGGCGCTGCTGGAGCAGCTGTACAAGCTGACCCCGCTCGAGGACTCGTTCTCGATCAACGCGGTCTGCCTGGTCGACGGCCAGCCCCAGACCCTCGGGCTGCGCGCGCTGCTCGAGGTCTACCTGGAGCACCGCTACTCGGTCACCCGGCGGCGCAGCGAGTTCCGCAAGAAGAAGGCCGAGGAGCGGCTGCACATCGTCGACGGTCTGCTGGTCGCGATCCTCGACATCGACGAGGTCATCCAGATCATCCGGACCAGCGACGACGCGGCCGCGGCGCGGACCCGGTTGATGGACATCTACGACCTGTCCGAGGTCCAGACCAACTACATCCTGGACATGCCCCTGCGGCGGCTGACCAAGTTCAGCAAGCTCGAGCTGGACACCGAGAAGGCCGAGCTCGAGGCGACGATCGAGAAGCTGACCGCGATCCTCAACGACGCGGCGCTGCTCAAGAAGATCGTCTCCGAGGAGCTCGCCGAGATGGCGAAGACCTACGGGACGCCGCGGCGTACGGTGCTGCTGGAGTCGTCCGGCGCGGCCAAGACCGCCGCCGTACCGCTCGAGGTCACCGACGACCCGTGCTGGGTGCTGATGAGCTCGACCGGGTTGCTGGCCCGGACGAACGGTGTCGAGCCGTTCGGTGCGGCCGACGGCCGGGCCAAGCACGACGCGATCGTGTCGGCGATCAAGAGCACGGCCCGCGGCCAGTACGGGCTCGTCACGAGCGCCGGCCGGCTGATCCGGCTGGAGTCGCTCGACCTCCCGGCCGTGCCGACGACGGCCAGCGCGCCGAACCTGCAGGGTGGCGCGCCGATCGCCGAGTTCGTCGAGCTCGAGGCCGGCGAGCGCGCCCTCGCGCTGACCACGATGGACCCGGAGTCGGTCGGCCTCGCGGTCGGTACGGCGACCGGCGTCGTGAAGCGGATCGTGCCCGACCACCTGAGCAACCGCGACTCCTGGGAGATCATCCGGCTCGCCGATGGCGACCAGGTCGTCGGCGCGGTCGAGCTGGCCACCGGCGACGAGGAGCTCTGCTTCATCGCCAGCGACGCCCAGTTGCTGCACTTCCCCGCGTCGGCGGTCCGCCCGCAGGGCCGGACAGCGGGCGGTATGGCCGGCATCCGGCTGTCGTCGGGCGCGAAGGTCGTGTACTTCGGCGCGGTCGACGCCGCCCGCGAGGCGCACGTCGTCACGATCGCGGGCTCCTCGTCGGCGCTGCCGGGGACGGAGGTCGGCGCGGTGAAGGTGACACCGTTCAGCGAGTACCCGGCCAAGGGCCGCGCGACCGGTGGCGTCCGCTGCCAGCGGCTGCTGAAGGGTGAGGACGGGCTGCTGTTCGGCTTCGTCGGTACGGCGCCGGTCAAGGCCAGCGCGACCAGCGGCGCACCGGTGGACCTGCCGCCGGTCGACCCGCGGCGCGACGGTTCCGGCGTACCGGTGGCTCAGCCGATCGCCGCCTGCGCCCCGGACCTGGCAGGCTGACCCCATGAAGAGACTGGTCGCGGTCGGTGCGGTGCTCGTGCTCGCACTGACCGGCTGCAGTGACAAGAAGGACGGCGGCGGCGACGGCAAGTCCGGCGACGACGCGGTGGCGCTGCTGACCGACGCCAAGAAGACGATCGACGAGGCGGCCAGCGTGCACGTCGTGCTCACCGGGCGCGACCTGCCGGACACCGCGCAGACGCTGGCCAACGGCGACGGCGTCGCGACCCACGCGCCGGCGTTCAAGGGCAAGCTGACCGTGCGCGCGGCCGGGTCGCCGATCGATGCCGAGGTGGTCGCGGTCGGCGGCAAGGTCTACGCCAAGTTGCCGTTCACGCCGAAGTTCATCGAGCTCCCGCCGTCGCAGCTGGCCGGTCTCGGCGCGCCCGACCCGGCGATCCTGCTCGACCCGGCCAAGGGCCTCACCGCGGTCCTGCCGACGCTGAAGGACCCGGTCGTCAAGGGCGAGACCCGGGACGGCGCGAAGGTGCTGACCGAGATCACCGGCGCGGTCCAGGGCAAGACGCTGCAGGGTATCTTCCCGAAGGCGCCGGCCGACCAGGACTTCCCGAGCACCTTCAAGATCGACAAGGACAGCAAGCAGCTGGTGTCGGCGACGATCACCGGCCCGTTCTACGACGGCGCGACGAGCAGCTACGACGTCACCCTCGACAAGTACGGCGAACAGGTGGAGATCACCAAGCCGTGACAGAGGCCACTGCGGTGGGAAATGCTCGGACGAAGCTCACCCTTGCTTCAGTAGCAGTTGCCTTTGCAGCAGCGGACACCTATGTGGTGGTGCTCGCACTCCCGGACATGATGTCGGGCGTCGGGCTGTCGGCCGACCAGCTCCAGCGGGCGGCGCCGATCGTCTCCGGGTTCCTGCTCGGCTACATCGCCGTCCTCCCGCTGATCGGCCGCATCACCGACGTCGTCGGCCGAACGCCGGTGCTCGTCGGCGCGCTGATGCTCTTCGCCGTCGGCTCGCTGATCACCGCGGCGGCGTACGACCTCTCGCTCGTCGTCACCGGACGCTTCCTCCAGGGCATCGGCGGTGGCGGACTCGTCCCCGCGACCCTCGCGCTCGTCGCCGACCTCTGGCCGCCCGCCAAACGCGGGCTCCCGCTCGGCGTCGTCGGCGCGGTCCAGGAGCTCGGCTCGGTCCTCGGCCCGCTGCTCGGCGCCGCCGTCCTCGCCGTCGCTGACTGGCGCTGGATCTTCTGGCTCAACCTCATCGTCGCGGTCGTCCTCGCGGTGCTGCTCCGCGGCCGCCAACGCCCACCGATCTCCGCGGCCGTCGGCGTGCTCGCCTGCGTCGCTCTCGGACTCACCCTCACCGCCCCCGAACGCCTGGCCACCGGCATCACCCTCGGCCTCCCGTTCGTCCCCTTCACCGGCGACTCCCGCCTGCTCACCCCCATCGGCGTCGCCACCGCGGTCCTCCTGCTGGCCTGGCTCGCCCTGCTGCTCCGCAAGACCAACCTCCGGGCCCTCGCCGAGATCGACCTCGTCGGCGCTCTGCTCCTCGCGCTGGCCCTGGCGGGCGTCGTACTGGCCTTCGCGACAGCAGACCCAGAACAAGAAGTCCTCTCCCCCGCGGGCCCATGGCTGCTGGTAGCAGCCGCTCTCTTCGCTCTCCTTTTCATCCTCTGGCAACGCCGTACAGCTCGCGCGATCATCCCCGCGGGCCTCCTCCACCACCCGGCCGCCTGGGGCTCCCTCGTCGTCAGCTTCCTCGTCGGCGCCGCCCTGATCGCCGCGCTCGTCGACATCCCCGTCTTCGCCCGGACGACACAAGGCGGCGGCCAGCTCGCCGCCGCGCTCGTCCTGCTCCGCTTCCTGATCGCGCTTCCCGTCGGCGCCGTCGTCGGCGGCTGGCTCACCCGCCGGTACGGCCTCGGCCTGATCACCGCCGCCGGCCTCGCGCTCGCCGGCCTGATGTTCACCCTGATGGCCTTCTGGGACCGCAACGCCCTCGACACCGTCCCGGCGACGCTGGTCCTCCTGGCCTGCGGTTTCGGCTTCGGTCTCGCCCTCTCCCCGGTCAACACCGCCATGCTCGCCGCCACCCCGCAGGACGCCCACGGCCTGGTCAGCGCGCTCGTCGTGGTCGCGCGCATGGTCGGCATGCTCGTCGGCGTCTCCGCGCTGACCGCGATCGGCCTGCGCCGGTACTACGCGCTCGCCGCCGACATCCCCTCCCCGAACGACCTCTGCCCGACCAGCCCGGGCACCTGCCGCCCGTTCGTCGACGCTCTCCGCGAGGCGGCGATTTCACAAGTGCACACGATCTTCGCCGGGGCCGCGGTCTGCGCGTTCGCGGCCGCCGTACTGGCTGTTGTGCTGCTCGGACGGCGCCGGACTGTCCACGGGTGACGGTCGTCATGGGGATCCCGGCCGGCCTCGCGTAACGTTGAGGGTTGTGAGTGCCCCCTTACTCGAACGTCCCGGGCTCTGCTCGACGATCTGCCGGGACCTGAACGAGCCGATGCCCGGTACGGCCGTCGTGGCCGCCGGGTGGGTCGTCGTCGAACAGCCCGGCCCGTGGGGTGCCAAGGTCGCGACCCAGAGTCACCTCGACCCCGTGTTCGGAGCGCGCATCGACGCCAAGTGCAAGAAGGCGGACCTGCGCTTCGGCACCATCCGCCGCCCCGGCAAGCACGCGGACGGCGTACCGCTCCCGCACCAGGTGTACGTCGCGAGCACCGTCCCCGGGCGCTGCTGGCTGCTCGGCGGCCGCGTCGACGACCCCGCGCGGCTCGACGCGCTCGACGTCGACGCGGTGCACCGGGGCGAGCTGGACGCCGTACGGGCTTCGCTGCCCGAGCTCTCGCCGGTTGATCAGCCGGTGCTGCTGGTCTGCACCAACGGCAAGCGCGACGAGTGCTGCGCGATCCTCGGCCGGCCGGTCGTGGCCGGTGCGGCCGAGGCGGCGCCGGGCCGGGTGTGGGAGTCGTCGCACCTGAGCGGGCACCGCTTCTCCCCGACCGCGGCGGTGCTGCCGGCCGGGACCCTTCACGGCAAGCTGACCGTCGAGTCGGCCGTCGCCGTCCTGAACGCCGCTGACCGCGGTGAAACTGTTGTGGAAACGCTGCGCGGCCGGTCCGCCTGGACCAAGCGCGGCCAAGTCGCCGAGATCGCCGTCCGCAACCTCACTGGCGAGGTTGCCCTGGACGCGCTCAGCGTCGTCGCGGAGGAGCTGGACACCGTCACCGTCGCCCACACCGACGGCCGGACCTGGCAGGTCCAGGTGACCAGCGATCCCGCCGACCCTCCCCGCCCGGAATCCTGTGGAAAGGAGCCTTTCGCCATGTCGATCCTGCGTGCCGGCACCGTAGTTCCGGGTGGTCCCCGATGAGCGCCGCCGAAGGGCCGGTCCCCGGTTTCGAGGACCTGCTCGCGGCCAATGCGGACTACGCCAAGAACTTCTCCTACGGCGGCTTCGACGGCATCGCCCACGCCGGCGTCGGCGTGGTCACCTGCATGGACTCGCGGATTCCCCCGCTGGAGCTGCTGGGCCTCAAGCCCGGTGACGCCAAGGTCCTGCGCAGCGCCGGCGGCCGGGTCACCGAGCTGACGATGACCGGCCTGGTCCTCGGCGTGCACCTGCTCGGCGTCCGCCGCATCATGGTCATCCCGCACACCCGCTGCGCGATGGCGTCGATGACCGAGGACCAGATGCGCGCCAAGGTCGAGCAGGCCTCCGGCCTGCCGGCCGGCTACCTGACGATCAACATCATCCCCGACCAGCTCGAGGCCCTGCGCCACGACGTCGCCGCCGTCCGCGAGCACCCGCTGATCGGCGACGACGTCCTGGTCGGCGGTTTCATGTACGACGTGGACGACGGGCACCTGACCCAGATCGTCTAGAGCACGATCACCTTGCCGGTGTCGAGCTCGTAGTAGGCGCCGACCAGCTTGACCTTGCCGGCCTTCTCCAGCGGGGCGAGCACCGGCGACTTGCGGAGCTCACCGAGCACGTGGGTGACGTTGGCACGGACGGCGTTGTCCAACCTGTCCCCCGGCTGTCCAGCGACCTGCTGGACCGCCGGGGTCAGGGTGTCGACCAGGTACTCGATGCCGCCCGGGTGCGCGCCGGTGCGGTGGCTGTCCATGGCCTTGATCGTCGCGTCCAGCGCTCCGCAGCGCTGGTGCCCGAGCACCATCAGCAACGGCGTGTGCAGCTCCGCGACGCCGAACTCCAGGCTGCCGGTCACCGAGTCGTCCAGCGCCTCACCGGCACTGCGTACGACGACCAGGTCGCCGAGCCCGCGGTCGAAGATCAGCTCGATCGGCACTCGCGAGTCCACGCACCCGATCACGGTCGCGAACGGCTGCTGACCCTTGCTCACGGCAACCCGGCGCTCGACACCCTCGTCGATCGCCTCGTTGCGGTTGGCAACGAAGCGCGCGTTGCCCTCGAGCAGCCGCTGCAGGGCCTGGTCGCCGGTGGTGATCGGCGGTTCGACCACGGCGGCGGCGTTGTTGGGCTGCGACGACGGACCGGACGAGCGGGTGGCGGACGGCGTACCGGTGTCCTGGCACGAGCTCAGCACGACCGCTCCCAGGCTGGCGCCGAGCGTGGCGCCGAGCGCGTTGGTCAGGAACCGGCGACGGGACGGAGGGGGCGGGATGCTCACAGGGGTTCTCCTCACGGGCGGCGGTGCCGGGCGAGCACCGCCTTCCGAAAGTAGCGCATTGCATACTGTCTGCAATACCCGCGACAGCCCACGAACTCCGGCCGAACCGGTCAGAACCTGATAGGAATTCGGTATGAGACTCCGCCCAAGCTCTCTTTCCCGCTCCCTGCTGGTCGGTGCCCTGGCCCTCGGCACCGTCCTCACCGCGACTCCCGCACCCGCCGCGATCGCCGTCGACCGCCCGAGCCAGCCGCTCGATCTGCACGGCTCCTGCTTCGACGCGGCCGTCACCGGCACCGTCGAGGAGCAGCGCCTCGGCAACGGCGTGGCCGGCGGCCCGTCGGTGCCCGGCCAGATCCTGACCCGCTCCGGCTTCGACAAGCAGGTGAAACTGTTCAACCACCTGCTCTGCGCCGCGCCGAACAAGCTGGTCGCGCGCGTCGTCGTACGGGCTCAGGCCGAAGCGCTCTGGCGGACGGCGACGCATCGCGCCCAGCATCAGCAGGCCGCGTCCGCGCTGCCGGCCACCGACGACCGCGGGCTGTACTGGGCGCGGATCTCGATGGCGCTCGCGCTGCGGCAGTGGAAGCCGTCGTTCGGGCTGAGCGCCGGGGACCGCGCCGAGCTGATGAAGAGCCTGGAGTACGCGTCGCGCGGGATCACCAGCACGCGGTTCTCCCCCGGCGTACGGAAGATCCTGGTGACCGGCTTCGACCCGTTCACGTTGGACGCCGACATCCGGATCGGGAACCCTTCCGGCGCGAACGCGCTCTCGCTGGACGGACAGCGCTGGAAGATCGGCGGGACGACGTACGAGATCCAGACCGTGGTGTTCCCGGTCCGGTACACCGACTTCGACCAGAACATGGTCGAGGACGCACTCGCGCCGCACTACCGCCCGGGGCCGCAGCACGCGGACCTGGTGATGACCGCGAGCCAGGGCCGGGTCGGCATCTTCGACCTCGAGGTCTTCAACGGCCGCCGCCGCTCGGTCAGCTCGATCGGCGACAACAACAACCTCTGGGGCGGCGGCACGATCAACGCGCCGGTCGTCTCCCCGAGCATGCCCGCCGGCCCGGAGTGGCTGACCACCAGCCTCCCGACCGCCCGGATGGCCCAGGCCGACGTCACGCCGTTCCGCACCCGCGTCAACACGTCGGTGCTGGAGATCCCGGCCGGTCAGACCCTCCCGGTCCGCCAGCCCCTCGGCCCGACCGAAGGCTCGATCGCTTCCGAGGGCGCCGGCGGCGGCTACCTCTCCAACGAAGTTGCCTACCGCAACACTCTCCAGCGCGACCTGCTCGACCCGCTGATGCCCGCCGGGCACCTGCACGTCCCGGTCCTGCAGTTCGACGTCGCCAACAAGACGGAGATCACCGACCCGACGTACGAGACCAACCGCGACGCCATCGTCCGCGGCGCCCACGCGATGCTGCGGCAGGCGCTCAGCTGAGAATCAGCCCGAAGGCGGCCGCCACGGAGTTGACGTGATGGTCCGCCTTCGGGCCGCCGCGCTGGTCGCCGACCTGGATCGTTCGCAGACCGGCGTTGATCCCACCGGCGATGTCGTACTCCGGATGGTCACCCACCATCCAGCCGCCGTCGAGTTGCGCACCAACCGTCTCGGCCGCGACTTCGAAGATGCGTCTGTCGGGCTTCCGCACGCCGACCGCCTCGGAGATGCACACGCCGTCAACCGCTGACCCGATCCCGGTGTGATCGAGCTTCAGCTGCTGCTGGACGACTCCACCGTTGGTGATCACGACAACCTTCCAGCCCGCCGCGCGCAGGCTCGCAATCCCTTCCAGCACAGCGCTTTCGACCGACGTGAACAGCGGATGCTCCCGGTCGTAGTCCTCGACCAGCTCCACCGCCGACTTCGAGACGCCGTACTCCGCCTTCACCCCAGCGAACAACTCCTCCCGCGGCCGATAGCCCCCGAGGTCGTTCGCCAGCAACCACCCCACCGCCTCGGCGCTCAGCCGCTGCCGCTCGACCCACCACTCGGCCCACGCCTTGAACGCGCCGTCCCGATCGATCAACGTGTTGTCCAGATCGAACGCCGCCAGCCGCGTCACGCCTGCGCCTTGCGCCAGGTCTCCCGCGTCATCTCGTACTCGACCTCCCCCAGCTCGGCCCCCGGGAAGTCCTCCGACGACGGGAACTCCCGCACGAACGACAACCCCACCGAAGCCATCACCGCCCGCGACCCCGCATTCCCCACCAACGTCTGCGCGAAGATCCGCTCCAGCCCGACAACGTCGAACCCGTACCGCAACAACTCCCGCGACCCCTCACTCGCGTACCCCCGCCCCCACCGATCCCGCAACAACCGGTACCCCAGCTCGGCCTCCCCCTCCACCTGCGGCTGATCCGGCCCGTACGGCCCCCGCAACAACCACCACCCCACGAACCCCACGTCGTCGAACCCAACCCAGAACCCCAGCCCACCCTCCGCACACCCCATCCGCCGAGCATGCGCCACCTCAACCTCCGCCCGACTCCGAGCCTTCCCACCCAGGTACTTCATCACCTCGGCATCGGAGTCCAGCAACACCTCCAACTCCAGGTGCCGATCCCCCAACGGCACCAGTTCCAGCCGCCCCGTCTTCAAAGTCAGTTGCTCCATACCCCGATCCTCGCACCCGACCCGGTCCTCCCTCGGCCCATTTTCCGCGCACACGACAACGGTCCGGCCCCGACATGGGGACCGGACCGTGGCGACCGACACGGGTCAGGCGTCGATGCGGCTTTCGTCGAGTTCGTAGGCGCCCTGGACGATGAACTCCTTGCGGGGGGCGACGTCGTTGCCCATCAGGAGGTCGAAGACCTGGGCCGCGGCCTCGCCGTCGTCGACGGTCATTCGGCGCAGGGTGCGGTGGCGGGGGTCGACGGTGGTTTCCGCGAGTTGGTCGGCGTCCATCTCGCCGAGGCCCTTGTAGCGCTGCGGGGGCTCCTTCCAGCGGACGCCCTTCTTCATCAGTTCAGCCGACTTCCGCTGGTACTCGGCATCGCTGTAGGTGTACAGGTACTTGTCCTGCCCCTTCTTCGGGTTCGTCAGCTCGAAGCGGTGCAGTGGTGGGACGGCGGTGTAGACGCGGCCGGCGTCGACCAGGGGGCGCATGTAGCGGAAGAACAGGGTCGCCAGCAGGCAGCGGATGTGGGCGCCGTCGGAGTCGGCGTCGGCCATGAAGATGATCTTGCCGTAGCGGGCCTGCTCGATGTCGAAGGTCCGACCGGAGCCGGCGCCGACGACCTGGATGATGGAGGCGCACTCGGCGTTCTTCAGCATGTCGCCGACCGACGCCTTCTGCACGTTCAGGATCTTGCCCCGGATCGGCAGCAGCGCCTGGAACTCCGAGCTGCGCGCGAGCTTCGCCGTACCGAGCGCTGAGTCGCCCTCGACGATGAACAGCTCGGAGCGGTCCACGTCGTTGCTGCGGCAGTCGGCCAGCTTGGCCGGCAGTGCCGACGACTCCAGCGCGGTCTTGCGCCGCTGGAGCTCCCGGTGCTGCCGGGCGGCGACGCGCGTGCGGGACGCGGCGACGACCTTCTCCAGTACGGCGCGCGCCTGCGCCTTCGCCGTGCCCTTGGTCGAGGTGAGGAACGTCTCGAGCTCGGTCTGGACGACCTTCGCGACGATCCGCGACGCGGCCGGCGTGCCGAGCACCTCCTTGGTCTGGCCGTCGAACTGCGGTTCGGCCAGCCGGACGGTGACCACCGAGGTGAGTCCCTCGAGCACGTCGTCCTTGATGATCTCCTCGCCGCTCTTCAGCAGCCGCGTCCCGGTCAGTACGCCGGTGAACGCCTTCGACAGCGCCCGCTCGAAGCCGGCCACGTGCGTGCCGCCCTTCGGCGTGGCGACGATGTTCACGAACGAGCGGACCTCGGTCTCGTACCCGTCGCCCCAGCGGACCGCGATGTCGACGTCGAGGTCGCGCTCGACGTCGGTCGGGGTCATGTGCCCGGCGTCGTCGAGCATCGGCACGGTCTCGGTGAAGTGGCCGGTCCCGGTCAGCCGGACGACCTCGGTGACCGGCTGGTCGGTGGCCAGGAACTCGCAGAACTCGCTGATCCCGCCGTCGTGCTTGAACGACTCCTCGGTGACCTCGTCACCACGCTCGTCGCGGATCACCAGCTCCAGGCCGGGGACCAGGAACGAGGTCTGCCGCGCGCGGGTGACCAGCTCGTCGTAGTTGAAGGTCGCGTCGCGGGTGAAGATCTGCCGGTCCGCCCAGTACCGGATGCGGGTGCCGGTGACGCCCTTCTTGGCGCGGCCGGCCTTGCGCAGACCGCCGGCGGCGGTGAAGCCCGCCGAGGCTCCCTCGCCGTCGAACTCACCGGCGACCCCGCGCCGGAACGACGTGGTCCAGACCGTGCCGCCACGGTCCACCTCGACGTCCAGGCGCGCGGACAGCGCGTTCACCACCGAGGCACCGACACCGTGCAGACCGCCGGAGGCGTTGTACGAGCCGCCGCCGAACTTGCCGCCGGCGTGCAGCTTGGTGAAGACGACCTCGACACCGGTCATCTTGGTCTTCGGCTCGATGTCGACCGGGATGCCGCGGGCCTTGTCCCGCACCTCGACCGAGCCGTCGTTGTGCAGCACGACCTCGATCCGGTCGCCGTGCCCGGCCAGGGCCTCGTCGACGGAGTTGTCGATGATCTCCCACAGGCAGTGCATCAGGCCGCGGCTGTCGGTCGAGCCGATGTACATCCCCGGCCGCTTGCGGACCGCCTCCAGTCCTTCGAGGACGAGCAGGTTGCGGGCGTTGTACGTCGGGTCGAGCTCGGTACTGCGAGGCGTCGGGGCGGCCACTGGGCTCCTTCACTGGTTCACAAGCAGACATCCGTACGACGGCCCGGCCGTCGTACGAGTGACAGCCTACGAGGCCGCACCCCCAAAACCCGGCAGGAGGTCCACGTGGCCGGTTTGGGTTGCCCGGCATCATGGCGGGGTACCGAATCAGCACAACAGCATCGACAGGGACCTCGCACCAGACAGTTGTCCTGGCAGGTATCGATCCGGACTCGATCACGAAGAATTCCGACACTCCGGAAGTCAGCGCACAGTGAACAACTGGTGGCGCACAGTGAAAGAGGACACGCCCGACACCCGCCGGAAACAACAGATCGAGCGAATCCGAAACGATTCCCCGTCAATATGCGTCATAAGGGAACAGGTGGTTCGTCTCACATTCGGACACGCTGCACCTACCGGGAAGCGATCCGCATGTCAGGATGTTGCTATCTGGTGAGTACGGAACTAGATGAGATGAGGCCTCAAAGTGACTACAGCACTCGCCCCGAGCTCGACCCTGTCGGCTGCGGACCGTTGTGACCGCTGCGGCGCGCAGGCCTACGTACGTGTCACCCTGACCAGCGGTGGGGAGCTTCTGTTCTGCGCCCACCACAGCCGGGAGCACGCCGAGAAGCTGCGCAACATCGCGATCACCATCCACGACGAGACCGGCCGGCTCGACGCCACCCCGGTCGCCGCCGCGGACGAGGAGCGGTAACCCCAGGCCTCGTAGGCGCCAACGGCGGCGCAGACCCCACACATACTTAGCGATGGTGGTCACCCTCACGGGTGGCCACCATCAGTCCTGTCCGGCGAGTTGTTGCCTTCCTCACACCATCGGTACGCCGGGCTCCGGCCCGTGCCGGCGCAGTTCCTGCCAAGCACCAGCCAAGCGATTGACTGCGTCGACAAGTACTTCCGGCGCGTACGCGAACGGCAACCGCAGGTAGTTGTCGTGGTCACCGGTCGGGTCCATCGCGTGCCCGGCGACCACCTCGACGCCGTGCCGCAACGCGATCTGCGCGAACACCCGCGCGTCGGTGTCCGGCAGCCGGACCCACAACGCCGATCCCCCGGCCGGCTCCTCCCACTCCCACTCGGGCAGCCGATCGCGCAGCAACTCGCCGATGTGCGCACGCCGTCCGGTCGCCAGCCGTGCCCGTTCGGCGGTGACCTCGGCAAGCCGCGGAAGCAGTCGCGCGGTGAGCGCCTGGTCGATCACCGGGCTCCCGAGATCGGCCAGCGCTTTGTGCCGCGCGAGCCGGTCGGCCAACGGCCGCGGCGCCCGGATCCAGCCGATCCGCAAACCGCCCCAGACCGCTTTCGACACCGAGCCGATGGTGAGCACCTCCGCATTCCCTGGTGCGTACGCCGCCAGCGGCGGCGGTATTTCCGGTCCGGCCGGATCGCCGGCGGAATAAGCGTTGTCCTCGACCACCACGACGCCGTACCGGGCGGCGATTTCGGCGACCTGGCGACGCCGGGCCGGTGACATCAGCCGGCCGGTCGGATTGTGGAAGGTCGGCATCACGAACAGCATCGCCGGCTGGTGCTCCTTGAGCGCCGCCTCGAGCAGGTCCGGCCGGATCCCGGCGTCGTCCAGCGGTACGCCGACCACGCGCCCACCCGCGGCGCCGAACAGGTCGAAGCAGCCCGGCCAGCTCGGCTGCTCGATCACGACCGCGGCGCCGGTCCGCAGGTACATCGCGGTGACCAGCGCGATCGCCTGGTGCGCGCCGCTGGTGACGACGATCTCGTCGGCGCTCGTCGGCAGCCCGGACTCCTCGAAGTGCTCGGCGATCCGCGTCCGCAGCGGCTCGATGCCACGCGGGTGGTAGCCGACGTCCTGCAGCAGCGCCGGCAGGTCGGTGCGGGCGAGGTCCTCGACCTCGGCGGCCAGGTCGGGGATGCCGGGGTCGACGGCGTACGTCATCGAGATCACGTCGCCGGGCCCGACCGTGATCCGGTGGAACAGCGACTCGCCGTACCCGATCGGCATCCGCTTGTCGGCGGTCGACCGGCCGCGGCTCGCGGACCGGGCGACCGTCGTCCCGCTGCCGCGGCGGCGCTCGACCAGGCCGCGGGCGCGCAGTTCGTCGTACGCCGCCACAACCGTGCTGCGGGAGACGGCGAGCGCTTCCGCGAGCCGGCGCTCGGCGGGCAACTTGGCGCCGACCGGGAGCTCGGCCGAACCCATCAGCGCGGCGAGCGCGTCGGCCAGGCGGCGGTACAGGCCGCCGGCGCGGCCGGTCAGCCGGCGGCCGATCAGGTCGGCCAGGACAGCGGGATCTCCGGAACGGTCCACTTCTCCTCGGATTGGCTCGGGTGGACTGGGCGTGGAGCCGACAGGCTAGTCCGGTACGCAGTCCAGTTGAAGGGGTGAGGATGGGAATCGGGCAGCTGCTCGGGTTCGTCGGAGCGACCGTGGTGCTGGTCGGGATGCCGGGGCCGAACAACATCTACATCTCGCTGCGCAGCCTGACCCAGGGCCGCCGGGCCGGTGTCGTGTCGGCGTTCGCGATCGAGACCGGGTCGGTGGTCTACATCCTGGTCACCGCGCTCGGGCTGGTCGCCGTGCTGGAGGCGTCGCCGGAGCTGTTCACGGTGATCTCGCTCGCGGGCGCCGCGTACCTGGCGTACCTCGGGATCAAGACGCTGCGGAGTACCGGAAGCTCGTCGGGGCTCGGCGGATTGAACACCGAGCCGCTCGGCAAGGTGTTCCGCGCGGGGGTGCTGGTGAACCTGCTCAACCCGAAGGCCGCGCTGTTCTTCCTCGCCTTCCTCCCGCAGTTCACGACGCGCGACGCGGGCGCGAGTCAGGTCCGCAGCGAGATGCTGCTGCTCGGGCTGGCCGTGCTGGTGATCGGGCTCGTCCTCGACCTCTGCTACGCCGTCGGTGCCGACGCGATCGGCCGGCGCTTCCGCTCACCGCGCAGCACCCAGATCCAGCGCTACCTGGCCGGCGGAAGCTATCTCGCCGTCGCTCTGGTCGCGGCTCTCAGCGCTCTCGCGCACTGAACCTCAACCTCACGTCGAGCCCGAACCAGCTCTAGCTCAGCGTGAGGTTGCCGTCCGTGTACTCGATCGACAGCAGGCGCTCGCCGACGCGCACACCGTCGAGCTTCAGCGAACGCCACGGGAAGTCGCTCGCCGGCGTGATGTCAAGCGTGCCCGCCGGGACGTTCGGCTCGATCCCGAGCGCCGCGACGACGACCGCGACCGCCGAGGCCGCGGCCCAGGCCTGCGGCCGGCAGGACAGCGGGTACGGCGTTGGCGTGCTCTCCTCGCCGATACCCGCTCCCCCGTACAGCTCGGGCAGCCGGTAGCCGAACGCCTCGGCGGCCTGTACCAGCCCACGCACGTACGAGCCGGCGACCGCAGGACGCGCGGCGGCGTACAGGCCCTGGACGGCCATGGCGGTGTCGTGCGGCCAGACGCTGCCGGTGTGGTAGCCGAGCGGGTTGAAACCGGTCATCTCGATCGTGAGGGTGCGCAGGCCGAAGCCGCTGTCGAGCTGGTGCTCGCCGAGCAGGTCCGCGACGATCGCCTCCTCGTCGGCGTCGAGCAGTCCGGTGCCGAGCAGGTGCCCGATGTTCGACGCCGGGCCGGCGACCGGGCGCTTCTCGCCGTCGAGCGCGATCGCCGGGTACCCGTCGACCCAGAACTTCTCCCGGAACCGGGTCTTCAGCGCGGCCGCCCACTCCAACCACTCGTCGGCGCCCTCGGCGCCGAACGCGGTCAACAGCTCCGCGCCGGCGACCGCCGCGGCGTACGCGTAGCCCTGGACCTCGCAGAGCGCGATCGGCGCGGTCGCGATCGTGCCGTCGGGCCACTGGACCGAGTCGCTCGAGTCCTTCCAGCCCTGGTTCGCCAGCCCGTGCCCGGACTCGTCGATGTACTCCAGGAACCCGTCACCGTCGGGATCAGCGAAGTCGCGGATCCAGGTGAGCGCTCTCTGCAGGTTCGGCAGCAACTCCCGGACCTCGTCGGCGGGCATCCCCCACCGCCACGCCTTGTGCAGCGTCGTGATCCACAGCTGGGTCGCGTCGTGCGTCCCGTAGTACGCCGCCGGCAGCACCAGCCCGTGCCCGTGGTCGGCGACCTCGGCGCGCAGCTCGTGCGGGATCTTGCCCGGCTGCTCGGCCGCGTCGGCGTCCACCTTGGTGCCCTGCCACGCGGCCAGCGCGCGCAGCGTTCCGGCGGCGAGCTCGGGGTCGACCGGGATCAGCATGCCGGACGAGATCAGCGAGTCGCGGCCGAACAGCGTCAGGTACCAGGGCGGGCCGGCCCCGAGATAGCGCTCTCTGCCCGTCCCCAGCTGCAACGCGGCGAGGTCGTCGAGCGACCGGCGGAACCAGCGGTCGACGCGCGAGTCGTCGCAGGAGAGCGCGATCTCGCCGTACGCCGGACGCCGCTCGGGCGCCTTGATCTCGAAGCCGGTGGCCGCCGGGAACGTGGCGGTGACGCGCAGCGTGAAGGTGACCTCGTCGCCGGGCTTCAGCTGCAGCGGCCACTCGAAGCCGTCGGCGCCGAGAACGGCCGCGGGATCGCAGAGAGCGCTCACCCGCGTTCCCGCGGCGTTCTCCCAGACCAGCGCCGGGCCGTCCGCGCTCGGGACCAGCGCCGGAAGCTCCGCGGCGGCGCCGCTGCGGACTTCCGCCGTACCGGCCAGGTCGGTGCCCATCGCAACCGAGAGGCGGCACGCGACGGTCTGGTGCGAGTTGTTCACGACCGTGAACCGCTCGGTGAACCCGTCCCCGTCGACCGTGCGGGTCCGCCGGAGCCGGACCGTCGGGTCGTGGCCGGCGTCGCCCAGGCCGACCAGGACCGCGCCGAAGATCGTCGTACCGGGCCGCTCGTCGACGTGCACCGGAAGCGGTTCCCGGCCGTCGACCGACACCTCCAGCCGGGACAGCACCCGGCGGTCCCGGGCGAAGACGCCCTCGGCGCCGGACCCGGTCAGCTGGCCCGACCGCGGGGACAGGACCTCCCACGGCGCGGCGAGCGTGGTGACCAGTTCGTGCAGGGCAGGTAGTGAGTCAGCCATGCGTCCACACTAAGCGGACCGTTTTGCGGCAGAGTTGGGGGCGTGAACTCCGTTGCGACGTTCCTGGTCGGTGTGGCGATCTTCGTCGGCATCCTCGGCATCGTGGTGCCGGTACTGCCCGGCGCCCTGCTGAGTCTCGCCGCGATCCTGATCTGGGCGCTGGAGGTGCAGAGCCCGACCGGCTGGGTCGTGCTGGCCGCGGCCGTGGTCCTGATCGGTGCCAGCCAGGTGGTCAAGTACGTCGTACCGGAACGCCGGCTGCGCGAGTCCGGCGTGCCCAGACGGTCGATGTTCGTCGGCGTGCTGCTCGGGATCGTCGGGTTCTTCGTGATCCCGGTGGTCGGCATGTTCGTCGGGTTCCCGCTCGGCGTGTACCTGTCGGAGCGGCAGCGGCTCGGCACGCACCCGGCCGCCTGGGCGTCGACGAAACACGCGCTGCGCGCGACCGGGCTGTCGATCCTGATCGAGTTCGTCGGTACGGCGCTCGCGGCGGCGGTCTGGCTGGTCGCAGTGCTCTGGCTGGTCTGAGTCTCCTGGTGATCTGAACGACTGCCAGGGTTTTGCCAGCCTCGCCCAAGGCCCGTCTCAGGTCGGCCGCGCAGGGTGGGACGACCAGTACCAGGTGACGGCCTGGTACGTCGTACCGGGAGGCAGTTGCAGATGGCGTCGTTCGAGAAGCTCTCCGACAAACCGTGGCGGCTAGTCGGGACCGTCGCGGCGGTGGTCGTCACCACGGCCGCCGGCGGGGTCGCCTGGGCCACCACCAACGCCGACCCGTCCCCCACGCCGTCAGCCAATCCGTCGGCATCGCCGTCGGCACCGGCCGACCCCTCGGCTCCGGCCGAGCCGGGCAAGCCGGGCCCGGGTGGACCCGGCCGGCACGGCGGCGAGTTCGGGCTCGGGATGGGCGCGCTGCACGGCGAGTTCGTGGTCGAGAAGGAGGGCGGCGGCTACCAGACCGTCGCCACCCAGCGCGGTGAGGTCACCGCGGTCAGCAAGGACAAGCTCACCGTGAAGAGTGCGGACGGCTACAGCCGCGAGTACACGCTCACCGAGGACACCCTGGTGAACGCTGCCCGGGACGGCATCGACGACGTGAAGGTCGGCAACCAGGTCACCGTGTCGGCCGTGGTCGCCAACAACGTCGCCACGGCGACCACCGTCAACGACGGCACCACCCGGGACGCGGCGCGCGAGAAGTGGGGCTTCAAGCGCGGCCCGCGCTGACCTTCACAGCGAACTGCCAGGAAGGTGCCAGGGTTCGCACGGGTCCCGGGGGCAGACTGGGGTCCATGAGCCCGCATCTTCTGGTGGTCGACGACGAACCCAACATCGTCGAGCTGCTGTCCGCGAGCCTGCGGTTCGCCGGGTACGACGTGACCACGGCGACGCACGGGGCCGAGGCGCTGAAGAAGGCCCGCGAGGTCGAGCCCGACCTGGTGGTGCTGGACGTGATGATGCCCGGGCTGGACGGGTTCGAGGTGGTCCGGCGGCTGCGGGGAGAGGACCGGCACGTGCCGGTCCTCTTCCTGACCGCCCGGGACGCCGTCGAGGACAAGGTGCTCGGCCTGCACACCGGCGGCGACGACTACGTCACCAAGCCGTTCAGCCTGGACGAGCTGGTCGCGCGGGTCCGCGCGCTGCTGCGCCGCTCCGGGCACCGCGAGCAGACCGCGACCGAGCCGGCCGTCCTCAAGTACGCCGACCTGGAGCTGAACGAGGACAGCTACGAGGTCTTCAAGGCCGGTACGGCGGTGCAGCTGTCGCTGACCGAGTTCAAGCTGCTGCGCTGCCTGCTGGAGAACGCCGAGCGGGTGATGTCGAAGGGCCAGATCCTGTCCGCGGTCTGGAACTACGACTTCGCCGGCGACGCCGGTGTCGTCGAGTCGTACATGTCGTACCTGCGCCGCAAGGTCGACACCGGCGACCAGAAGCTCCTGCACACCGTTCGCGGCGTCGGCTACGTGCTGCGGACGCCGCGAGGACCCAACTGATGTCGACCGGCAACGGCGTCCGGCTCGGTGCCGGGGCTCGCCGCTTCTTCTCGCACCGCCGCTTCACCGAGCGCTACCCGCTGCGGATCACGATCGTCATCGTCCTGCTCACCCTCGTCACCGCCGCGCTGGTGGCGTCGGGCCTGGTCGCGACCACGATCATGCGCGGCTACCTGATCGACCGGGTCGACAGCCAGCTCACCGAGGCGTCCAAGCAGTTCGCCGCACAGCCACCGGGCCCGGGCCCGGACCGCCCACCGCGCGGGGCGGGACGGCTACCGAGTGCCTTCTTCGTCCAGCGGTTCCAGTCCGACGGCTCCGAGGTCCAGGGCGGGCCCTTCCACCAGCCGCTCCGCGAGACCGAGGGCGAACCGGCGCTGCCGGAGCTGACCCTCGCCCAGGTGGTTGCCAAGGGCAATCACCCGTTCGACACCGGCGCGGTCTCCGGCGGCGACACCTGGCGGGTGCTCGCCGTCCCGCTGCGCGCGGGTGACGGCTACGTGATGATCGGCCAGAGCCTCGCCGACATGGACCACACGATCGAGCAGCTGGTCGGCGTGCAGATCGCCGCCGGAGTGATACTGCTCGTCCTGCTGGCCGGCGTCGCGACGTACGTCGTACGGCGCAGTCTGCGCGGGCTGGAGGACGTCGAGCACACAGCCGTCGCGATCGCCGGCGGAGACCTGAGCCGGCGGGTCCCGCAGCGCGACCCGCGGACCGAGGTCGGCCGGTTGTCGCTGGCGCTGAACCAGATGCTCGGACAGATCGAGACGGCGTTCGCCCAACGCACGGCATCGGAGTCGGCGGCCCGGCGCTCGGAGGAGTCGGCGCGGCGCTCGGCCGAGCTCGCTCGCCAGTCGGAGGAGCACGCGCGGCAGTCCGAGGACCGGATGCGGCGGTTCGTCGCGGACGCCAGTCACGAGCTGCGGACGCCGCTCACCTCGATCCGTGGGTTTGCCGAACTCACCCGGCAGCGTGGCGGCGCGATGGAGCCCGCGACGATGAAGCGGATCGAGGACGAAGCCAAACGGATGGGCCTGCTCGTCGACGACCTGCTGCTGCTCGCGCGGCTCGATCAGCAGCGGCCGTTGCAGTACCAGCCGGTCGACCTGCTCACGCTCGCGGGCGACGCCGTCCATGACGTGGAGGCTGTGCAGCCGGAGCGCACGGTCAGCCTGAAGATCCTGCCGAACTCCGGTGCGCCGGTCGTCGAGGGCGACGAGGCGCGGCTGCGGCAGGTCATCGGCAATCTCGTCAGCAACGCGCTGCACCACACCCCCGTCGACGCGCCGGTGACCGTGTCGGTCGGGACGCGCGACGGGCGCGCGGTACTGGAGGTCGCGGACACCGGGCAAGGGCTGAGCGCCGAGCAGAAGGCGCGCGTGTTCGAGCGGTTCTACCGTGCGGACTCGGCCCGGACCAGGGTCACCGGCGGATCAGGTCTCGGACTCTCGATCGTCGCCGCGCTGGTTGCCGCGCACCGTGGGGAGGTCGCCGTCACCGACACACCAGGAGGTGGGGCGACCTTCACCGTTTCACTGCCGCTGATCGACTAGAGCTCCGGGAAGCTCCGGTTCGCCGACTCGCCGTGCTCCAGCACCTCGGCGGCCGGGCCGAGGATCTTCGGGTCCGGGTGGCTGACCAGCTCGTGGTCCTTGTCGGAGTACTCGAACAGCGACAGCACGTGCCGCATCGCCTCCAGCCGGGCGCGCTTCTTGTCGTTGCTCTTCACGACCGTCCACGGCGCGTCCGGCGTGTCCGTGTAGTGGAACATCGCCTCCTTCGCCTCGGTGTAGTCGGCCCACTTGTTTAGCGACGCGAGGTCGGTCGGCGACAGCTTCCACTGCCGGACCGGGTCGATCTGCCGGATCGTGAACCGGGTCTGCTGCTCGGCCTGCGACACCGAGAACCACAGCTTCACCAGCAGAATGTCCGACCGGACCAGCATCCGCTCGAAAGCCGGCGCCTGCCGCATGAACTCCAGGTACTCGTCCTCGCCGCAGTAGCCCATCACCCGCTCGACGCAGGCCCGGTTGTACCAGGACCGGTCGAACAGCACCATCTCGCCGGCCGCCGGCAGGTGCTCGACGTAGCGCTGGAAGTACCACTGCGTCTGCTCGCGCTCGGTCGGCTTCTCCAGCGCGACGATCCGGGCGCCGCGCGGGTTCAGGTGCTCCATGAACCGCTTGATCGTGCCGCCCTTGCCGGCCGCGTCGCGGCCCTCGAAGACGATCACCAGCTTCTTCTTCGAGCGCTTCACCCAGTACTGCAGCTTCAGCAGCTCGATCTGCAGCAGCCGCTTGTCGCGGTCGTAGACCTCGCGGCTCAGGCGTTCGCCGTACGGGTAGCCCTCGCGCCAAGTGTCGACCGGCGTGCCGTCGGCGCGCAGCAGCACCGGGTCGTCGTCCTCCTCGTCGAGGACGCGAAAGCCGAGCTCTTGGACCAGGTCAGGGGTGTTCACGATCCCTAGGTTCACCGCGAGCGATGAACCTGAGGGATCCTCGTGATGAACAGTGCCGTCAGCGGCGGCGGAGCTTCACCGTGCAGTCGCGGCGATTGATCTGCTCGCCGTCGCGCATGATCTGCGCCCGGTCGTGGATCGTGCTGACCAGGACCTCCCACTCGTCCTCTGGCAGCGCAAGGTCGGCGATCACCTCGTCGGGTGACGGGAAGCGGATCTCCGGGTGCGGGTTGTGCTCACCGGGCGGGAAGCCCATGTGCCCCTCGATCAGCAACACTCCCCCGGGCGCGACGACGCCCGCCGCGCTGCGCAGGATCGCCTCCCGGGCCAGCTCGGTCTTGGAGTGCAGGAACTGCGCCGACACCAGGTCGTACGAGCCCTCCGGGAACGACGACCCGAGATCGTGCTGCTCCCACTCGATCTTGTCGCCGACGCCGGCGTCCTTCGCGTGCCCGGCCGCGCGCTCGAGCGCGACCGTCGAGATGTCCACCGCGGTCACCGTCCACCCCTGCTGCGCGAGCCAGATCGCGTCGGCGCCCTCACCGCACCCGAGGTCGAGCGCACGCCCCGGCGTCAGCCCGGCGACCTCGGCCACCAGTACGACGTTCGGCTTGCCGCTCCAGATCTGGTCCCGCTCGGCGTAGAAGGTGTTCCAGTGGTCGGCGGGGAGTTCTTCTGTCGTCATGCTCCGATCATGTGACGTCGGACCGAGGCGCGCAAACTTCCTTGCCGTTTCGGCAATTACCGGCGCAGCGCCGGCAGCGGCTCGGCCTTGCCGACGACGAACGCGTAGGTCAGCGCGCCGACCACGGCGACCCCGGCCGCGACCGCGAAGGACGGCCCGTACGAGCCGTCGTTGAGGTCGAGCAGCAGCCCGAACAGGAACGGGCTGATGATGCCCGCGATGTTCGAGGCGAAGTTCTGGATGCCGCCGATCGACGCGACGTGCCGCGAGCTCGGAGCCACGTCGCCGGGCAGCGACCAGATCCCGGTCGCCGCGATCGCCAGGCTCGCGTACGAGATCGCCAGGAACAGCAGCGCGACGTACACCGACGACGCCGGCGCCGCGAACACGATCGCCGCGCCACCGAGCAGCCCACCGACCATCACCGTCTTGCGGACCCGGGTCACGTCGGCACCGCGCCGAATGAACCGGTCGGCGGTCAGGCCGGCGATCCAGGCGCCGGCGATCGCGGTGATCCCGGGCAGCGTCCCGAGCGTGCCGAGCTCGGCCAGGTCGAGCCCGCGGGCGTCCTTCAGGTACGACGGGAACCAGGTCAGGAAGAAGTAGATGACGAAGTTCAGGCAGAAGAAACCGAGCATCATGCCGCGCACGGTCCGGTACCGGAACAGGTCGCGCCAGCGCACCTCGACGGCGTCCCGGTCGTCGTTCTCCTCCAGCCGGGCGCCGTGCGCGGCGATGTACTCGCGCTCCTCGGCGTTCGCGCCCTTGTGCTCCATCGGGTCGCGGTAGTACCAGTACCAGGCGCACGCCCAGATCAGCCCGACCACACCGAGGACGACGAACGAGAAGTGCCAGCTGACCAGCGCGATCAGCGCCGTCACCACCGGCAGCGCGAGCACCGTGCCGACCCGCGAGCCGGAGTCGATGACCGCGGTGGAGAACGCCCTTTCGTGCTTGGGGAACCAGCGCGACGACGCCTTGGTCGCGCTCGGGTACGCCGGTGCCTCTCCCGCGCCGAGCGCGAACCGGAACAGAAACAGCGACCAGAACCCGCGGGCCAGCGGGGTCAGCGCGGTGATCACCGACCACCAGACCGCGGCGAACGTGAAGGCCTTGCGGGACCCGACCTTGTCCGCGAACCAGCCCGCCGCGAGCATCGCGCCGTCGTACGCCCAGAAGAACGCGCCGAGGATCAGGCCCTTCTCGGCGTTGCTCAGATCCAGGTGCAGGTCGTCCTCGATGAACGGCAGCGCCACGCTCAGGTTCGCGCGGTCCAGGTAGTTCAGCGAGAGCCCGACGAACGCGAGCGCGAGGATCAGGTAACGGGTGCGGCTGGCTCCGGGCGGGGCCTTCACCACTGGGGCGGTGGTCACGGTCTGCCTCCGATCGATGGCGGATCGTCGACACGTTACCCATCGGCGCGTGTTTGTCACGACATGCGTGCCACAGTCCGGAACGCGCTCAGCCGAACATCTTGGCGATCACCGCGAGGTCGATCTCGGCCGGCTTCAGGCGGTACGCCGGTGGGGTGACACCAGCGACGTGCTGCAGCAGGTGGTTCCAGCGACGCCGTACGACGTGATGTTCGTAACCCAGCAGAACGTGCTCGCCGCGCGGGACGATGAGCAGGTCGAAGTCCTGGTCCGCGGCGATCAGTCGTTCGACGAAGCGGAGCGTGTGGTGCGGCTGCACGTTGTCGTCCAGGCCACCGTGGACGAGCAGCAGGCGGCCCTCGATCCGGTCGGCGAGGTCGAGCAGCGAGACCTCGGCGTAGTCCTGCTCGCCGACGGGGCCGGCGTACGTCTCGCCCCACTGCTGCAGGTACATGCGGTTGTCGAGGTTGCCGGACTCGGCGACGCCGGCCTTGAAGAAGCCGGGGAACTCGCCCATCGCACGAACGGTGGCGAACGCGCCGCCGGACATGCCGTACACGCCGACCCGGTCGAGATCCATCCAGGGCCGGGACTCCGCCAGCTGCTTGATCGCGGCGACGTGGTCGACGATCCCGGCGGTCTGGAGGTGGCGGTACGACGCGTCGTGGAACGCCTTGGTCCGGCCCGGCGTCCCGCGGCCGTCCACGGCGATCACGACGAACCCGAGCGCGGCGAGCGCCTCGGCGTCCGGGCCGAAGTGGCCGGGGTCGAAACTGGGGGCGGTGCGGTTCACGTGCGGGCCGGGGTACGGGCTGTTCAGCACCGGGTAGCTCGCGGCCGGGTCGAAGCCGTGCGGCTTGTGGAGCAGGCCGAAGATCTCGGTGACGTCGTCGGCGGCGAGCGCGCGGAACTCCTCGGGCGGCTGCCAGCCGGTCGCGAGCAGGCGGGTGACGTCGGCACGCTCCAGCTCGATCAGCACTTCGCCGGTCCAGGAGCGGACCGTGATGACCGGCGGCCGGTCGACGGTCGACGCGGTGTCGACGAAGTACTTGCCGTTCGGCGGGACCGCGACGTCGTGGTGCAGGTCGTCGTCGGTGATCCGGGCGAAGCCGGTGCCGTCGAGGTGGACGCGGCAGAGGGTCTCGCGATAGGGGCTTTCGGCAACCAAGCCGACGGCGGTGAAGCAGACGACGGTGTCGTCGACGTGCAGGATCCGGCGGACGTTCCACTCCCCCGAGGTGACCTGGTTGCGCAGCTCGCCGGTGCGGAGGTCGTAGCGGTAGAGGTGTGGTCGGCCGTCGCGCTGGCTGTACCAGAGCAAGTCGTCGCCGGCGGCGCGGGTGACGGCGCGCTCCTGGCCGTACTGGTTGGGTTCGAGGCGGGTGTCGCCGGTCTCGGTCAGGATCACCTCGGTCGCGCCGGTCCTGGTGTCGAGCCGCTTCATCGTGAGGCTCCGCTGGTCCCTCGGCTGCTCGATGAAGTAGACGTCGCCCCCGGACCACCAGACCCACTCGAGCGTGATCGGCGACAGCACACCGACGTACTGCGGCTCGCCCTGAGCGCGGACCGCGCCGCCGTCCAGATCGAGTACGACGTACCGCTGCAGCGGCAGGTGCTCGTCGTCGGGGAACGCGTAGCGCTGGGTCAGCAGCTCGGGCGCCGCCTCACCCTCCGGCAGTACGTCGATCAGGTGCGTCTCGCGGACCTCGCGGCGGTCCAGCTGGTGGGTCAGGACGCGGGTCGAGTCCGGGGACCACGCGACAGCCGGCGGCAGGTGCGGTAGGCCGATCTTGCCGAGGAGCACGTCGACGGAGAACGAGTTCGTGCCGTAGGCGTTGTCGGTCTCGCCGTCGGTCGTCAGCGGGCGTTCGGTGCCGTCGGCCACGGTGCGCAGCCACAGGTCGGGTCCGTGCCGGATCACCTCGTACTTGCCGTCGGGCGAGACGACGGCCAGGAAGTCGCCGGTACCAGGCCGGTCGGGCAGGCCGGTGGCCTCGACCCGGGTGCCGGCGGTCGGGTCCACGCGATAGGTCTTCTCCTCGCCGCCGCGCGTGACCTGGTAGACGAAGCCGTCGTCGACCCACTGCGGCGAGATGCTGCCGGCCTCGACGAGCTTCGAGCGGTTGTGCCGGAGCAGAGCTTCGGCGGCCTGGAAATCGAGCTTCATGGTGGTCAGCCTTTCGCGGTGGTCAGGGCGGCGACGTCCACCGTGGCGTCGGCCGGCTTCGTGTCGCGGAGCAGGACGAGGGCGAGGACGGCCGAGCCGAGGACGGCCGCGGCGCCGGCGACGAAGGTGCTCGACATCGCGGAGGCGAAGGTGGTCTTGGCGACCTCGGCGAGGGCGCCGTCGCCAGTCGCGGCGGCGACAGCGAGCGCTTCGCCAATCGAGCCGCGGGCGGCGTCCGGCGTACCGGCGGGCATGCCGGAGGTGAAGCGTTCGGCCATCGCGCTGCCGAGGATGGCGATGCCGAGTGCGGCGCCGGCCTGCTGCATCGTGTCGTTCAGCGCGGAGCCGACTCCGGCGTGCTCGTGCGGTACGGCGCCCATCAGGGCGGCCGTCGCCGCGGGCTGGGCGAAGCCGCTGCCCGCGCCGAGGACGAGCAGGGCGAGCGTGACCTTGGCGAAGCTGTCGTGTGCGTCGAGCATCGCCATCAACCCGAAGCCGCCGGCCAGCAGGACCAGGCCGGCGACCGTCATCGGCCGGTTGCCGATCTTCTGGCCGAGCGTCGCGCCGAGGCCGTTCACCACGATCACCGCGATCGCCATCGGGACCAGCGCCAGGCCGGCCTTGGTCGCGGAGAAGCCCAGCACGAGCTGCAGGTACTGCATCAGCGCGAGGATCAGGCCGCCGTTGCCGACCTGGACGAGGACCAGCGAGAGCGATCCGCCGCTGAAGTTGCGGTCGCGGAACAGGTGCAGCGGGACCATCGGCTCCGGCGTACGGAGCTCCCAAGCGACGAACGCGGTCAGGCCGACGACGGCGACGGCGAGCGCGGGCCAGGAGACGCCGTGCTCGGGCAGCTCGATGATGAACCACACCAGCGCGACCAGACCGGCCGTCGACAGCACCGCGCCGAGCGGGTCGGGCTTGCGCCACGGACCCTTGGACTCCGGCATCCAGATCAGCGCGGCGGCGATCGCCAGGGCGACGACCGGGACGTTGATCAGGAACACCGAGCCCCACCAGAAGTGCGCGATCAGCGCGCCGCCGAGCACCGGGCCGCCGATCAGGCCGACCATCAGCACCGAGCTCCAGATCGACATCGCCTTGCGGCGTTCGGCGTCGTCGAAGACGGTGATGAGGATCGACAGCGTGCTCGGCATCACCACCGCTCCCCCGATGCCCATCAGCACCCGGCCGGCGATCAGCAGCTCCGGGCTACCGGCGTACGTCGCGACCAGGGAGGCGAGACCGAAGATCGCGAGGCCGACGATCATCACCCGGCGGCGGCCGTACCGGTCGGACAGACTGCCCGCGGTGAGCAGCAGGCCGGCGAAGACCAGGATGTAGCTGGCGACGATCCACTGGATGTCCTGCGCGGTCGCACCCAGATCCTGGGTCAGCGCCGGGATCGCGACGTTGAGCACGCCGTTGTCCAGGACCAGGACGAAGGTGCTCAGGCACAGCACGACCAGGATCAGCCAGCGGCGCGGGTGCGGTTCGGTGCTCATCGGGGGTCCCCTCACGTTTATTGAACGCTGTTCAGCTTGCTTGAACAGTGTGCAATTAAAATTGAACAGTGGTCAAGTCCTGCACGGTGTTCAATTCCTGGCGTACGATGACGGCACCAACGGCGGAGGTGGAACGGTGGCGGAAGAGGTCGGAACCCGACCCAGGCGCGGGCGGCGGCGTGAGCAGACGGCCCTCAGCCAGGAGCAGATCGTCGGCGCGGCGCTGAAGCTGCTCGACGCCGACGGCGTCGACACGTTCAGCATGCGCAAGCTCGGCGCCGAGGTCGGCGCCGCCGCCACCGCCGTCTACTGGCACGTCGCGACCAAGGACGACCTGCTCGAGCTGTGCGTCGACGCGGTGTACGGCGAGTTCGAGGTCCCCGAGATCACCGAGCCCCCGCAGTGGCGCGAGGCCGCGGTCGCGACGGCGAACAGCCTGCGCTCGCTGATCCAGCGGCACCCGTGGGTGGCCACGACTCTGGCCGAGGTCGGGCTGACCTACATCGGGCCGAACCTGATGGCGGTCTCGGACCGGATGCTCGCGCTCTACCGGGTCGGTGGGTTCGGCGTGATCGAGGCCGACCAGGCGTCGAAGACGGTGGTCGGCTTCGTGCTCGGCGTGGCCGGCAACGAGGCCGCGACGCTGACGCGACTCAAGCGCACCGGGCAGGCCGTCGAGGAGTGGACGGCGAAGTCCTGGCCGGCCGGGGAGGCCGCTGCGCAGCAACACCCGCACCTACGCGACCTGTACGCGGCGTACCGGGAACGCGAGCCGGAGTCGGATGCCGACGAGACGTTCCGGTACGGCCTGGAACGGATTCTCGACGGGCTGGAACTGCGCCTGCGGGGCTGACCCCGGCGCGCGACTAGGGTCGCGGCGTGGCAGAACCTGGCGAACCGACTCCGGAGCGGGACGAAGCGGCACGGATCGCGGAGACGCGTCGAGCGATGGAGCGCGGACTGCCGCCGGTCAAGGGCGCGACCGCCGCAGGTGCAGGTGCCGGCGGCGGGGCCGCGGCCGGTGGGGCGGCGGCCGGCGGAGCCGCGGCGGCCGGGCCACCGGAGCTGGCCGAGGAGATGGTGCGGAAGGCCAAGGAAGCCGTGGAGAAGGCCCAGGCCGCGGTCGACGCCTTCACCGTCGAGGAGATGTGGTCGGCCTCCCAGGGATCCAAGGGATCGCAGGGCTCGCCGCCCGATCATCGCCGGCAGTCGGGCCGCGGCCGCCCGCCCGGTCAGCAGTCCGACCGGTCCGGGCCGGGCCACCGCGGCCCGCACCGGTGAGCGTCAGCGCAGCAGGATCGTCCGCTCGACCACCGTCCACGTGGTCGTCGTGAGCAGGTAGAGCCCGGCGGCCAGCGGGATGAAGGCCGCCGTCAGCAGCGTGCCGAACGGCAGCAGGCGTGCGAGGTTCCGGCTCATCGGCGTCGCGCTCGCGTCGAGCCGCGCGAGCTGGCGGCGGGCCGAGAAGAACGCGACGACGGCCAGCAGCAGCGCGAGTCCGACGTACGCCGGTGTGGTCGCGAAGACCGGCCAGTGCACCCCGATCGGCGCACCGAACAGCGTGCCGCTGAGCAGGTCGTTCGGTTCGCCGCCGACAACCGCGCGGGTGAAGAGCGTGTACAGCACCCAGAAGAACGGCAGCTGGGCGAACATCGGGAGACAGCCCGCGAGCAGCGTCGTCCCGGAGTCGGCCTGCAGCTTGGCGATCTCCTGCTGCGCGCGTTCGGGGTTCTTGGCGTGCTTCTTGCTGATCTCCTGGATCTGCGGCATCAGCACCGCACGGGACTTCTCACCGCGCACCGCCGCCAGGCTGAGTGGCAGCAGCAGCAACCGGACGGCGAGCGTACAGACGACGATCGCCAGCGCGGCGGCGTACGGGCCACCGACGGGTTCGAGCGCGGAGGCGACGAAGGACACGAGCTGGTAGGCGCCGGTGATCGGCGCCTCGAGAAACGAAGGCATGACAGAGCTCCATCAGAACAAGAGGATTCGGGCTGGTCGCGAGGAAGTGCGACTACAGCCCGGGAGCTCTGGGACGCGGCCGGCCGGCCGTGTCAGGATCACGCAGCGGGACGTACGACGTCCGCGCCGACTGCTCGCGCAGGGTCAGCGCGACCAGCGGCGTCACCACCGGCGTACGCCGGGACGCGGACCCGGCGGCCAGCATCAGCGTGAACAGCAAGGCCGCCGCCGTGAACACGGCGGCGGCCAGAGTTGGCGCGTCGAGCGCAGGGATCACCGACGACAGCGCGTCGGCGATCACCTGGTGCATCAGTCGAGGTAGTCGCGCAGGACCTGGGACCGCGACGGGTGCCGCAGCTTCGACATCGTCTTGGACTCGATCTGGCGGATCCGCTCGCGGGTCACGCCGTAGACCTTGCCGATCTCGTCCAGCGTCTTCGGCTGGCCGTCGGTGAGACCGAAGCGCATCGAGACCACCCCGGCCTCGCGCTCGGACAGCGTGTCGAGGACGGCGTGCAGCTGCTCCTGGAGCAGCGTGAACGAGACCGCCTCGGCCGGCACGATCGCCTCGGAGTCCTCGATCAGGTCGCCGAACTCGGAGTCGCCGTCCTCACCGAGCGGGGTGTGCAGCGAGATCGGCTCCCGGCCGTACTTCTGCACCTCGATGACCTTCTCCGGGGTCATGTCGAGCTCCTTGGCGAGCTCTTCCGGAGTGGGTTCGCGACCGAGGTCCTGGAGCATCTGGCGCTGGACGCGGGCCAGCTTGTTGATGACCTCGACCATGTGCACCGGGATCCGGATGGTCCGGGCCTGGTCGGCCATCGCGCGGGTGATCGCCTGCCGGATCCACCAGGTCGCGTACGTCGAGAACTTGTAGCCCTTGGTGTAGTCGAACTTCTCGACCGCACGGATCAGACCGAGGTTGCCCTCCTGGATCAGGTCCAGGAACAGCATCCCGCGGCCGGTGTAGCGCTTGGCCAGCGAGACGACGAGTCGCAGGTTGGCCTCGAGGAGGTGGTTCTTGGCCCGCCGGCCGTCCTCAGAGATCCACTCGTACTCGTCCTTGACCTTGTCCTTGAGCTTGGTCGCCTCGTCGCCGATCTGCTCCTCGGCGAACAGGCCGGCCTCGATCCGCTTGGCGAGCTCGACCTCCTGCTCGGCGTTCAGCAGCGGGACCTTGCCGATCTGCTTCAGGTAGTCCTTGACCGGGTCGGCGGTCGCGCCGGCCACCATCACCTGCTGCTCGGGCTCGTCGGTCTCGTCGGCCTCGGAGACGATGAAGCCCTGGTCCTCGGTGAGCTCCTTCTCCAGCGGCTTGACGGCGTCGGGCTGGAAGTCCGCCTCGTCGACGTCGTCCAGGGCGCGCGGCTTCCCGGTCTTCGGGTCGATCGACAGACCCGCCTCGGACACGGCCTTCTTCGCCGGCGCCTTCTTCGCGGCGGCCTTCTTCGCGGGGATACCGTCCTCCTTGGATGCAGCAGCCTTCTTGGCCGCGGGGGCGGCCTTCTTCACGGTGGCCTTCTTGGCGGCAGGGTCAGGCACTCTGGCGCTGGTCCTCGGAGCCGTGCTGCGGGCGGTGGCGGCCACGGCCCGGGCTGACTCGGCGGGAAGACTCTCGGACGAGCTGGACGACACGAATTACCTCTCGTCTGACGCAGGGTTTTCTGTACGGCGATGCTGGTGGTGCTGGTACTGCTCGGGTGGTGCAACGAGTTGTGCGCTGCTCGCCGGCTTCTGTGCTCGTCTGCGATCGTGTTCGCTGGTCAGCATTTAATCACCGGGGTGCCCGTCAGGCGGCAGCAACACTACATTGTAATCCGCGGAGCAACCCGAACCCACGCGCGACCCCCGTCCCGGCGTGGCACACCCGGTGCCCGCACGCCCCCGCGGGCCGGCACCGGTCCTGCTCTTGAGCCTTCAACAGCTCGCGTTCAGCTGTTCCTGGTCTGCCGCAACGGCCGCGCGACGACCCGTTGCTGGGCCACCTGCTGGGCCGCCTTGAACTGCCGCACCTTCACCAGAGACGCGACATCGATGACGTCGGCGACCGACTTGTACGCGCCGTCCTCGCCGTACGGCTCGGAGGCCTCGCGCCAGCCGCGCGGGCGGACCTTGAGCTGCTTGCCGAGCAGCGCGACGAAGATCTTCGCCTTCTGCGCACCGAAGCCGGGCAGCGCCGACAGCCGGGCCAGCAAGTCGTCACCGGACTTCACGTCGGCCCACACCCCGGAGGCGTTCCCGCCGTACTCCTCGTCCAGGTGCTTGGCCAGCGTCTGGATCCGGGCCGCCATCGCGGTCGGGAACCGGTGCACCGCGGGCGGTCCGGTCACCACCTCGACGAAACCGTCCGGGTCGTAGGCGGCGACCGTGCACGGGTCGAACGAGCCCTCCATCCGCTTGGCGATCAGGACCGGGCCGGCGAAGGCCCGTTCCATCGGGATCTGCTGGTCGAGCAGCATCCCGACCATCAGCGCGAAAGGGTCCCTGCTCAGCATCTCGTCGGCGTCGGGCTGCTGCGCCAGGCACAGTTTCTTGCTGCGTGTCGAAGTCACCTCAGTCCTCCCCTTCCTCAGCCTTGACGGCTAGCACCGGACACGGAGCGTCGAGCAGCACCCGCTGGGCGTTGCTGCCGAGGATGAGCTTGCCGACCGGCGACCGCCGGCGCAGACCGATCACGATGAACTCCGCGTGCACCTGCTCGGCGACGGCCACCAGGTCCTCCGCCGGGTCGAGTCCACGCACCAGCTGCCGCACCTCGTACGGCACCCCGGTCGAGTCCAGCTGCTCGCGCACCTCGGTCAGCGCGGCCTCACTGGCCTCCGCCTCGTCGCTGTCGAAGCTGCGTCCGCCACGGTGGGAGTTCACCACCACCAGCTTGGCGTCGCGAAGCTTCGCCTCCTCCGCCGCCCTCCGAAGGGCTGCGCGCCCTTCGGCCTTCGGCACATAACCCACGACGATGGTCGTCATCGACTTGCCTCACCTCCGGGTGTCTGTCGACCCGTTCCGAACGATACTGCCCTGAACCGCTACCGGCATCTGTGGAAAAGCACCATCTGTGTCGCGACCGTGACCGTTAGGCAGTTGTGTCCGCAACGAGACCGTGTCGCTGGCGGGCAGGCAGTTCGGTTGGAACCTGCATACCCGCGGTAGCGGCTTCTAACCCTCCCCCGATGTCGGGCCGTGGCGGACACCCTCGCAGGGTCCGGGGCCACCGCGCCAGTCCCATGCCGTTGCCTTTGGCAAGCGGCCGGACCGCTGTCCTACGTTGTCGGCGGCCCGGCGGGTTTTCTTCACGTCGTGGAAAAACCGGCTCAGTCCACCGGCCACTCGTGCACCGGCAGGTTCTCGTGCATGTGGTCGCGGTAGCGGCGCAACATTCCTCGCAGAGCGTCACGACGATCGTGCGAGCCCTTGGTGTACAGGCGGTGGAACTCGTCGGCCTGCCAGGAGGCACCGTTGCGATGGGTGAGGCACCGCTGCTCGATGATCCCCAGCAACCGGTCCCGTACGTCGGGCGCGACGCCCCAGGCGTCCAGCCCCTGCGATGCCAACGGCAACAGCCGCCGCAGCACCAGCTCGGTCGCCCGCGCCGTACCGACGCCCGGCCAGAACACCTCGGCGTCGATCCCCTGCCGGGCCGCCTCGTGGAAGTTCTCCTCGGCGGCGCTGAACGACATCTGCGACCAGATCGGCCGCTCGTCGTCGGCCAGCGCCCGGACCAGGCCGAAGTAGAAGGCGCCGTTGGCCATCGTGTCGACGACCGTCGGGCCGGCCGGCAGCACCCGGTTCTCGACGCGCAGGTGCGGCTTGTCCCGGACAACGTCGTACACCGGGCGGTTCCAGCGGTAGATCGTCCCGTTGTGCAGCCGGAGCTCCGAAAGAGCGGGCGCGTCGCCGCGGTCCAGCACGGCGATCGGGTCCTCGTCGGAGGTGACCGGGAGCAGCGCCGGGTAGTAGCGCGAGTTCTCCTCGAACAGGTCGAAGATCGAGGTGATCCATCGTTCACCGAACCAAACCCGCGGCCGAACGCCCTGCGTCTTCAGCTCGTGGGTGCGGGTGTCGGCGGCCTGCTCGAACAGCGCGATCCGGGTCTCGCGCATCAGTTCCTTGCCGAACAGGAACGGCGAGTTCGCCCCGACCGCGAGCTGCACACCGGAGATCGCCTGCGCGGCGTTCCAGTACTTCGGGAACGCCTCCGGCGTCACCTGCAGGTGGAACTGCGTCGACGTACAGGCGGCTTCGGGGACGATGCTGTCGGCGGTGACCGCCAGCCGTTCGACGCCGTCGATCGAGATCTGCACGTCCTCGCCGCGGGCCTGGAAGATCTGGTCGTTCAACAACGCGTACCGCGGGTTGGTGCTGAGCGCGTCGCGGCGGATGTGCTCGGTCAGCAGCGTCGGCAGGATCCCGACCACCACCATCGACGAGCCGGTCCGCTGCGCCTTCTCCTCGGCCGCGTTCAGGCTGGCCCGGATCGAGGCCTCCATCGTGTCCAGCCCGTCGCCGTCGATCTGGCCGGGCGGCACGTTGATCTCCACGTTGAACTGGCCGAGCTCGGTCTGGAACGCGTCGTCCTCGATCGCGCTCAGCACCTCGGTGTTCTTGAACGCCGGGTCGCACTTGTCGTCGACCAGGTTCAGCTCGATCTCGATCCCGGTCATCGGCCGCTCGGCGTCGAACCGCGCCTCCCGCAGCATCCGCGCGAAGGCGTCCAGGTTGCGGTGGACCTGGTTGCGGAACGCTGTCCGGTCCGCCCGGGTGAACTCGACCCGGTCGACTTCCTCGCCCATCTGGCCTCCCCTGTCCCGGTACTGCCGTGGGTACGGCGTACTTCCCAGTACCTGGCGACAGTCTGCCTGAACCGGGCCCTTGATGTGACCTGGATCGCGTCGTGGACTCAGCGGGGGTACACGATGAAGTGGTCGTGGACCAGGCGGCGTGGCTCCGGCCCGGCCTTGGTCAGCGCCTCGTCCAGTTCGGTCAGCGTCTCCGGCGCGAGCTGCAGCGGGTGCTCGTCGGGGTGCGCCACCGCGCCCATCGGGTAGTCCTCCCCCGGCCGGTCCGGCATCTCGATGTGCGCGCCGAGCACGTGCTCGACCGGATTGCCCGCGGCAACGAACCCGGCCAGGCGGCGGATGCTCGCCCGGTACGCCGTCCAGTCGGGCACGTACAGGCGACCCGGGTAGAGCGAGTCGCCGGTCAGTAGCAGCCGGGTCTCGCGGTCGTAGAGCGCGATGTCCGCGCCCTGGTGCCCGGGGATCGGGATCACGTCGAGAACGCGCTCTCCGAGGTCGATCCGTCCGATGCCGTGCGGCCAGTCGGCGATCCCGAAGAACGCGGCGACCTCCTCGGCACTGTGCCCGACCACCTGGTCGAACTGGTCGTCGCCACCGACGTGGTCGCCGTGCGCGTGGGTGTGCGCGACGACCAGTTCGCGTTCGCCGATCAGTTCGTCGACGACCGGGCGGAGGTCGGCGTGGCCGGTTCCGGTGTCCAGCAGGAGAGCGCGTTCCGTGCCGAGCAGGAGATAGAGGAACGGTCCTTCGAAGTTCGTGCGCAGCGCCTGGCGGATGATCACCGTGCGCTCGTCGTACCGGTGGACCTGGTGGTCGGGGCCGGTCGCGGTGGTGCCGTCGTCCCAGCGGGCGGGGAAGCTCATGTGGTGATCCTGTCACCCGGGTCGGGCGATTGTCGGTGGTGGCGGGGAGACTGGTCGGGTGCGTGCTGATCCCTCGATCCTGCATGTCGACCTGGACGCGTTCTTCGCGGCGGTCGAGCAGCGGGACAAGCCCTCCCTGCGCGGCAAACCTGTCGTCGTGGGCGGGATCGGCCTGCGCGGCGTCGTCTCGACGGCGTCGTACGAGGCTCGCAAGTACGGCGTCCGCTCGGCGATGTCGACGGCCGAGGCGCGCTCGCGCTGCCCGCACGCGGCGTACCTGTGGCCGCGGTTCGAGGTGTACCGGGCGACCAGCCACGCGGTGATGGAGCAGATGCGGGCGCTGTCGCCGCTGGTCGAGCCGCTGTCGCTGGACGAGGCGTTCATCGACCTGGCCGCGACCGGGCTGCGCGACCTGACCGTCGAGGACGTCGAGGCGATCGCGAACGATCTCAAGGACGCGATCAAGAAGGCCAGCGGCGGCCTGACCGCGTCGGTTGGCGCCGGGACGTCGAAGCTGATCGCGAAGATCGCCAGCGACCTCGACAAGCCCGACGGTGTCGTCGTCGTGCCACCGGGGACGGAGGCGGAGTTCCTGGCGCCGATGCAGGTGACGGTGATCCCTGGCGTCGGGCCGGCGACCGCGCAGCGGCTCAGCATGGCCGGCGTCCGGACGGTCGCCGACCTGCAGCTGCTCGACGAGGAGGAGCTGATCCGTCAGGTCGGCTCCGCGCACGGCACGAGCCTGCACCGGCTCGCCGTCGCCGCCGACGACCGGCCAGTAGTCAGCGACCGCGAGACGAAGTCGGTCAGCGTCGAGGACACCTTCGAGACCGACATCATCGACCGCTCGCTGCTGACCGCGATCAGCGAACGGATGGCGCACCGGGTCGCCGAGCGCCTCCGAAAGGCCCAGCTGTCCGGCCGCACCGTCACGGTGAAGACGCGGATGCACGACTTCACCACCCACACCCGCTCCTCCACCCTGGCCGGCCCGACCGACGACCCGCGCGTGGTCGCCCGCGTCGCCCGCCGCCTGCTCGAGGACAGCGACATCTCCGGCGGCATCCGCCTGCTCGGCGTCGGCGTCTCCTCGCTGGCCGACTGGATCCAGGACGACCTGTTCACCGAGTCCGAGGCCGACGAGGCCGCTGCCGCCGCGGTCGACGTCCCCGATGTCCCCGTTCGCCCCCGTGAACGCGATCCGGGCTACCAGCCCGGCCAGGACGTCACCCACCCGGCGTACGGCGAAGGCTGGGTCTGGGGCGCCGGCCGCGGCCGCGTCACCGTCCGCTTCGAGACGCCCGACACCCGCGGCCCGATCCGCACGTTCGCGATCGACGACCCGGAGCTGACCAAGCTGCAGCGCGTCGTACCGGAGGAATCAGCCGCGGAGGCGGACTGACAGGCAGGTGACGCAGCCTTCGAGTTTCTCGAACTCGGTGATGTCGACGGGGACCGGGGTGTAGCCGAGGTCGGTGAAGAGCTCGGCGGTGCGCGGCGCGGAGGCGGCCATCAGGAGATGGTCGTCGTCGAGGAGTACGACGTGGGCGCCGGGCTCCTCGGGGACCGCGCGGAAGGTGGGGAAGGCGGCGGGGTCGTCGACGAGGGGTTCGTAGCCGATGACGGTGCCGTCGGGCAGGGCGGTGACGGCGGACTTGAGGTGCAGGACCTTGCGGACCGGTACGGCGACGACCTGGGCGCCGAGGGGTTCGAGGTGGGCGCGGAGCTGGTCGTAGCCGGAGCGATTCGTGCGGCCGCCCTGGCCGACGTACACGGTGCTGCCGACCTTGAGGATGTCGCCGCCGTCGAAGGTGCCGGGGGCATCGATGTGGGCGAGGCGGTAGCCCTGGGCCTCCACGGTCTCGGCCGCGGCCTGGGCCTCGGGGCGGCGCTCGGTCGCGCCGGCGCGGGCGATCACCGCGAGGTCGCCGTACACGACCATGGTGTCCTCGACGAAGACGCCGTCGGGGCAGTCGTCGGCGGGCGGGACCTCGACGGTCTCCCAACCGGCGCCGGTGAGGGCGTCGACGTACCGCTGCCACTGCCGTACGGCGAGATCGGCGTCCACCGGAACCCGGTCGAGGTGGGTCAGCAGACCGTCGGCGAGACGCGGGCTGGGGCGGCGGACGAGCGCGCGGGTGGTGGCCATACGCGGAGCGTATCCGGGACGGCGGCAACGATCCGATGGTTCGCGGGCGCTGGAGTCGTATGCATGCGGCGGCGCCCGGCGGGTACCGGCTGGACGATCCCGGTGTGGTGACCGGGCGCTGATCTGGAGGGTTCGATGCCGAAGATTCTGCAGCACACCGGCGGCGACGTGGTCGAGGTGATCCTGGCCGATCACCGCTGGTTCGAGGAGGCGCTGCGCGAGCTGCGGGACGTCGAGAGCGACCGGGCCGCGGTGCTCGCCGATCTCGCGACCGTGCTGATCGCGCACGCCGAGGCCGAGGAGTCGAAGGTCTATCCCCAGCTGCGGAAGAAGGACGCGATCGACGCCGAGGAGGTCGAGCACTCCGAGCACGAGCACGACGAGGGCAACGAGGCGCTGCTCGAGCTGATGGAGGTCGGCGACACCGCGTCGGAGGAGTTCAGCGAGAAGACCCACGAGCTGTCCGAGGCCCTGTCGCACCACCTCGACGAGGAGGAGCGCGACGTGCTGAACCCGGCCCGGACCGACGTCTCGCAGGAGGTCCGCGACGACCTCGGCGAGAAGTTCGCGGCCGAGCGGGCCCGGCTGATCGAGTCCGGCGCGGGTTCGATCGAGAACGTCCGCAAGCTGGTCGAGGCCGCCAAGAAGAAGGACAAGTCTTCCTGAGCCGCCGCCCCACCGTCCCCGCGACCAAGAGCGCGGGCCAGTCGCCAGACTCGGCGTGAGCGCGACTGGCCCGTGCCCCAGGTCCCGGGGACGGCCTGCTGGGTAGGGTCCCGCCATGAACCGCCGGTGGCCGCTGCTCAGCTACCCGGCGTTCCTCCGGTTCTGGGCCGCCGACGCCATCTCGATGGCCGGTACGTCGATCACGACCGTCGCGCTGCCGGCGATCGCGATCTTCACCCTCGGCGCCTCCGACAGCGAGGTTGGTCTGCTCAACGCCGCCCGCTGGCTGCCCTACCTCCTGCTCGGACTGCTGGCCGGCGTCTTCGTCGACCGCCACCGCCGCAAACCGATCCTGGTCACCGCCGATCTCGCCCGCGGCTTCGTTCTCGCGCTGATCCCGCTATTCGCCGCCCTGGACCTGCTCTCGCTGCCGCTGCTGATCGCGATCGTGCTCGTCTTCGGCGCGCTCTCCCTCGGGTACGACGCCGCGCACCAGTCGTTCCCGCCCGTCCTCGTCCCGACCGCGCTGCTCACGCCGGCGTGGGCGCGCCTCGAGCAGACCAACGCCGTCGCCTCGACCGGCGGGCCGGCCCTCGCCGGGTTCCTGGTCCAGCTGATCAGCGCGCCGCTGGCGATCCTGCTGGACGCGCTCTCCTACCTGATCTCCGGCTTCCTGCTGCTCACCGTCCGGCCGCTCGCCCCGGAAGTTGCCCCCGGCAAGGATGTTCGGCGCGACCTGCGCCGGGAGATCCGCGACGGTCTGGCCTGGGTCTACCGCGACCGGACCACCGGGCCGCTGGCGGTGACCGGGCACGTCTGGTTCGTGTTCCAGGGCATCATCAGTACGGCGTACACGGTCTTCGCGTACAAGACGCTCGGGCTGAGCGTCGGCGCGGTCGGCGTGACGCTGGCGATCGGTGGCGCCGGGTCGGTGATCGGCGCGACGGCGTCGGGATGGTTCGGGCGGCGGCTCGGTGTCGGGCCGGCGATCATCCTGTGCCGGTGGATGACGCCGGCGGGGTATCTGCTGATCCCGTTGGCCGGGGACGACGCGCTCGGTGTCGTGCTGCTGTGCGTCAGCCAGTTCGCGTTCGGGCTGTCGATCGGTATCGACAGCCCGATCGAGATGGGCTACCGGCAGTCGATCACGCCGACCGGGCTGCTCGGGCGGATGCATGCCACGCTTCGGTCGGTGAACCGGGCGTCGCTGACGGTCGGGCTGGTGCTCGGCGGCGTGCTCGCCGAGCACCTCGGGCATCGGGAGACGTTGTGGATCGGTGTGGCGGGGATGGTCCTGCAGGCGGTGTTGCTGCATCGCTCGGCGTTCCGGCACGCGAGGCTCACCGGCTAGACCAGGCCCATCCTCTAGCTCAGGTCGATGACCAAGCCCTCCTCGGCCGCGATCACTTCACCTGCGAACGTCTCCTGCGCCTGAGAAACGGAGAGAGCGCGATCCGAGCCGGGCCAGAAGTGCGTCAGCAGCAGCAGCCGCTTCGCCCCGGCAGCGCCGATCCCGGCTTCGGCCGCCTTCATCAGGAACGGCGATGCGGTCGACGCCGACTGGAACGTCGCGTCGGAGATGTACAGGTCAGCGCCCTCCGCGAGCTTCGCCAGATCATCCGACGGCCCGCTGTCTCCGGTGTAGGCGACCGTGAGATCGGGCGCACTGAGCCGCACGCCGTGGTTGGGGACGAAGTGCGGCAACTCGACGGTCTCCAGCTGGAACGGCCCGATCTCGCGAGTCGACACCAGGTCGTGGACGGCGAAGACGTCTTCCGGGTCGGGATTCGGTTCCAGCGCGCGCAGTACGTCGACCACGCCCGGCGGGCAGTACAGCGGGACCGGCTCGGCGTCCGGCGCCTGGAAGCGGCGGACGCGGCCGAGCGCGCTGACGTCGACGCAGTGGTCGGGGTGCCGGTGCGTGACGACGACGGCGTCGACCGCGCCGTCGGCGCAGTGCTCCAGCAGGCGCGGCAGCGCCGCGTAGCCGAGATCGAGCACGACCTTGAACCCGTCGTACTCGAGCAGGAAGCCGGCGCAGGCGCGCCCGGCCTCGGGCCAGGCGCCGCACGATCCCAGGACGGTGAGCGTCCTCATCGCGCGCCGAACGCCTGGTCGGTGGACACGATGTCCTTGCCGAGCGGCAGCAGCGAGATCGGGATCAGCTTGAAGTTCGCCAGGCCGAGCGGGATCCCGATGATGCTGATGCACAGCGCGATCCCGGTGACCAGGTGGCCGAGCGCCAACCACCAGCCGGCCAGCAGCACCCAGATGATGTTGCCGAGCACCGACCCGGCGCCCGCGCCGCGCCGGTCGACGATCGTGCGGCCGAACGGCCAGAGCGCGAACCCGGCGATCCGGAACGAGGCGATGCCGAACGGGATGGTGATGATCAGGATGCAGCAGATCAGACCCGCGACCGCGTAGCCGACGGCCAGCCAGAAACCGGCCAGCACGAGCCAGATCAGGTTCAGGAGCGTTCTCATACCTGCCAGCCTGCCACCCTCCGGGTGTGTTCGAGGGTCAGCCGGGCGACGAGTCCGGGATCGTTCCGGGGCATCCAGTGCCCACCCCTGACCACCTGGACGCTCAGGTTCGGGGCCCAGCGCGCGACGTCGGTCTGCAGCGGCGTCGTCACGAACGCGTCACCCTCGGGCGACACCGCGAGCACCGGGACGTCGGTACGCCGTACGCGGGGCCGCAGCAGCCGTGGGATCACGTTCGCCCGGTAGAGCTGCAGCCCGTTCACGTAGTCCGCGAGGCTGCGCTCCCCCTGCGGCGCCAGCCGTCCTCCCGCGCTCAGTTCCAACCTGGCGGTGGCACGCTGCCCCCACCCCTTGCGCCAGCCGAGCTCAGGCAGCCACGGCAGCTGGAAGTAGAAGACGTACCAGGAGTGCACGAGCTGCCGGAGCTTCTCCCGCAGCGGCCGCCGGCGCCGGAAGAAGTAGCCCGCGTGGTCCAGCGACGGCCCCGAGATCGACACGAACGACTCGATCCGCCCGCGCAGCCGCTCACTGGTCACGAAGTGCCAGGACTGGATCGATCCCCAGTCGTGCGCGAGCAGCTGCACCGGCCGGTCTCCCGCGACCGCGTCGATCACCGCGGTGAAGTCCTGCTCCAGCCGATCCAGCTCGTACGCCGACCGCCCGCGCGGGTGGTCGGACTGCCCGGCGCCGCGCACGTCGTACGTGACGACGTGGAAGTGCTCGGCCAGCCGCTCCGCGACCGGCTCCCAGAGGCGCGCGTTGTCCGGGTAGCCGTGCACGCACACGAGCACCGGGGCGGTGTGCTCGCCGTACTCGTAGAGCGCGATCTGCGTTCCGTCGGCCGATCTCACCCGGCGCACGCTCAGTACTCCTCGGTCGAGACCACGCGGAACCCGATGCCCGCGGCAACCAGTCGGTCACGCAGTGCCGGGCCCATCGCCGACGCCGTGGTGACCTGGCCCGCGGTCTTCGGCAGGTCGTCGAGGGCCAGGCTGAGGGCGCACTCGCCGAGCATCTTCGCCGTCTCGTCGTAACCCGGGTCGCCGCCGGACACCTCGGTGACGACGCGCTTGCCACCGCCCGAGCCGACGAAGCGCGCCTTGAACCACGACCTCGCGCGCCGCTCCGGCGACGGCCCGTCGCCGGCCTTGATCCGGTCGAGCAGCGCCCGCCGGGCCGGCGGGACCTGCGCGGCCGCGACCAGCAACCCGACCCCGACGATGCCTCCGGCAACCATCGGGAGCCGCCTCACGGCCGCGTAGTGGGAGTACGTGAAGTCCGGGCCGTAGGAGTCGAGCAGCAGCGCGGACCGGCGGACGATCTGCGGGTCGACGGTCGGCAGCGGCACCGCCCAGAACCCCTGCAGCCGGTGGATCCGGCCCGCGGCCAGCTTCACCGAGCGGCCGGCCGGGCGTTCCTCCAGCCGGCGCCGCGCGCGGTGCGCGTCCAGGTTCTGCTTGCCGCGCGAGAACGCGGTGATCGCGGTCTCCCAGGTCCCGCCCGAGGGCTTGCCGCCGGCGCGGATCATCCCGTCGACCTTGATCGGTACGCGGTGCGGGAGCTGCTCCACGGTGAACTGCACCCCGAGGTCGTACGGGATCGAGTCGAAGCCGCAGCAGTGGATCAGCCGGGCGTCGGTCGCGACGGCCTGCGCGTGGTGGGCGACGTACATCTTGTCGACGAACTCGGGCTCGCCGGTCAGGTCGAGGTAATCGGTACCGGCCGCCGCGCAGGCGGCGACCAGCGGTTCGCCGTACCGGATGTACGGACCGACCGTGGTGACGACGATGCGGGTCGCCTCGGCGACGGCGCGCAGCGAGCCGGCGTCCTCGACGTCGGCGATCAGGAGGTCGAGCTGCGGTGCGTCCAGGTCGGAGCGGAGGCGCTCCAGCTTGGCCTTGTTCCGCCCGGCGAGCGCGAGCTTCAGGCCCGGCGGCGCGTGCTTCACGAGGTACTGCGCGGTGAGCGCGCCGGTGAACCCAGTCGCCCCGAACAGGACGACGTCGTACGGGCGGTCGCTCATCCGTGCTCGGCCTTGGCCTCGGCGGCACGGGCCTCGGCGGCCGTCTTCGCCTTCGCGGTGTCGGCCAGGCCCCCGGCGCCGGACGCGCGCGACGAGATGTCGGCGCCGCGCGCCTCGATGTCGGCCAGCGCGGCGCGGTCGGCCTTCGCAACCGAGACGCGGCTGCCCAGCTCGACGATGTGCGGGATCAGCGCGCGGAAGATCTTCATCGGGCCGATCCAGCCCGGCACGTGCACGACCCGCGAGCGCTTCCGGATGCCGGCGGTGAACTTCTCGACGGCCAGCTCCAGCGGGTAGACCCGGCTGGCGAACGGGATCCCGGTCCGGACCTTGCCGAACACCGGGTGGTCGTCGACGCCGCGGACCATGTCGGTGTCGACGAACGTCATGTGCGCGACGCCGACCCGTACGCCGAGGTGCCGCAGCTCGGCGCGCAGCGTGTTGCCCATCGCCTCCACCCCGGCCTTGGCCGTGTTGTACGACGCGAGCCCGGGGATGTGGACGACCGCCGCGAGCGACGAGACGAGCAGCAGGTAGCCCTTGGACTCGATCAGGTGCGGCAGGGTCAGGTGCACGGTCCGCCAGACGCCGTACAGGTCGACGTCGAGGACGCGCTCCCAGACGGCCGGGTCCATGCTGCGGGTGAAGCCGGGCGCCGCGATGCCGGCGTTGGCGACCACGACGTCGATCCGGCCGTAGCGCGCGACGACGCCCTCGACCGCGCCGCGCAGCGACTCCAGGTCGGTGACGTCGGCCTCCCACCAGCCGGCGTCCGGGCCACAGTCCTCGGCGACCTGCTTCAGCTCGTCGGGTTCGAGCCCGACCAGCGCCAGTTTGTCGCCTTCGCTCGCCAGCCGGCGGGCCACCGCCGCACCGATCCCCCGGGACGCGCCTGTGATGAGTACGACCTTGCCGGCCATCGGGACCTCCGTCTGTTGAGTCGATACTCAACAGTAAGTGCTTGTTGAGCCGATACTCAATAGACTGTCCGTATGACCCATGCCTCTCCGGACCCGGCCGGCCCCGGGACGCGGCCGCGCGACGGGGCCCGGCTGCGGCCGGATGCGCGCCGGGCGCAGATCCTCGATGCCGCTCGCCGGGTCCTCGAGGCCGACCCGCACCGCGAGTTGAGCGTCGAGAAGGTCGCGGCCGAGGCCCAGGTCTCCCCCGCGCTGCTGTTCCACTACTTCGGCTCGAAGAAGAAGTTCCAGTTCGCGGTGATCGAGGAGGCGGCCTCCGAGCTGATGCTCCGGACGGCGCCCGATCTCTCCCTGCCGCCCGACGAGCAGCTCAGCACCGGGATCCGGGCGTTCGTCCGCGCGGTCCTGCAGGCGCCGCAGCTCTACCGCGCGACGCTGCTGATGTCCGCGGCCGGCGATCCCGAAGTTCGCGCTCTCCACTCGGAGATCCGCCAGGTGTTCAGCCGCTGGGTGATCGACGCCCTCGCGCAGCAGGGTGTCGAGACGACACCGCGGGTCGAGCTGGTCTGCCTCGGCTGGCAGGGGTACGTCGAGCAGATCCTGCTCACCTGGATCGACAACCCGACGGTCACCGGAGACGAGCTCGAGGACCTCTGCGAGCGGTCGCTGGCCGCCGTACTCACGACGCTGTGAGGTGATGCCCTAGGGTTGCCCGGTGCTGAAGGTTGCCACGGTGAATGTGAACGGGGTTCGGGCGGCGTACCGGCGGGGCATGGCTCCGTGGCTGGAGCAGACCGATCCGGACCTGCTGCTGATGCAGGAGGTCCGCGCGACCGACGAGGTCCTGCGCGACCATCTCGGCGGCGACTGGCACCTGGCCCACGCCGAGCCGACGATCGACGGCAGCAAGGGCCGCGCGGGTGTCGCGATCGCGAGCCGGCGGCCGATCAAGGTGGAGCGGACCGACATAGGCCCGGAGCGGTTCGCCGGGTCCGGCCGGTGGGTCGAGGCCGACGTCGTCCTGGACGACGGTTCGACGCTGACCGCGGTCAGCACCTACGTGTTCACCGGCGAGTTCGAGACGCCGCCGCGGCAGGAGGAGAAGTACGCGTTCCTGGACGCGATCACCGCGCGGCTGACCGAGCTGCGGGCCGACGGCCGGCACGTGCTGATGTGCGGCGACCTGAACATCGCGCACCGCGAGGAGGACCTGAAGGCCTGGAAGGCGAACCGCAAGAAGAGCGGCTTCCTGCCCGAGGAGCGGGCCTGGATGGATCGTTTGTTCGCGGCCGGCTGGGTCGACCTGGGCCGCCGGTTCGGCGGCGACGGACCCGGTCCGTACTCGTGGTGGTCGTGGCGCGGCAAGGCGTTCGACAACGACGCCGGCTGGCGGATCGACTACCAGATCGCATCACCGGAGCTGGCCGGCGCGGCCACCGGCTGCGAGATCCACCGCGCCCCGACGTACGCCGAGCGCTGGAGCGACCACGCCCCCGTTGTGGCGACGTACAGCCTCTGACGGAGGTGCCGGGTAGTCTCCCCACATGCCTGAGTTGACACCCCCTGTCGCCGCCAAGAAGCCGATCGAACGCACCCATCACGGCGACGTCTTCGTCGACGACTACGAGTGGTTGCGGGACAAGTCGAACGACGAGGTGCTGGACCACCTGCGCGCCGAGAACGCCTACACCGAGGCCCGCACGGCGCACCTGGAACCGTTGCGTGAGGCAATCTTCGGCGAGATCTCCGCGCGCACCCTGCAGACCGACCTGAGCGTGCCCGCGCGGCACGGCGGCTACTGGTACTACACCCGCACCGTCGAGGGGAAGCAGTACGCGATCAGCTGCCGCGTGCTCGCCGACGGCGACCAGCCGCCGGCCACCGACGGCGAGATCCCCGGCGAGCAGGTCATGCTCGACGGCAACGTGCTGGCCGGCGACTCGGAGTTCTTCTCGCTCGGCACCGTCGACGTCTCCCCCGACGGCAACCTGCTCGCCTACTCGGTCGACCTCAAGGGCGATGAGCGGTTCACGCTGCGGATCAAGGACCTGCGCACCGGCGAGCTGCTCCCCGACGAGCTGCCCGAGGTGCACTACGGCTCGGCCTGGTCGGCCGACGGCTCGACGATCTTCTACACCAAGGTCGACGACGCGTGGCGCCCGTTCCAGGTCTGGCGGCACGCGCTCGGCGCCTCCGGCGACGACGTCCTGGTGATGGAGGAGGCCGACGAGCGGTACTGGATCGGCGTCGACCTGACCCGCAACGAGCAGGCCATCCAGATCGCCCTCGGCAGCAAGCTGACCAGCGAGGTCTGGCTGCTCGACGCGCAGGACCCGGCCGGAACGCCGGTCGTCGTCCGGCCGCGCGTCGAGGGCGTCGAGTACGACGTCGAGCACGCCGGCGACCAGCTGCTGATCACGCACAACGCCGACGCGGAGAACTTCTCGCTGGCCAGCGCTCCGCTGGACGCGCCCGGTGAGTGGACGACGCTGATCGAGGGCGACGAGTCGAGCCGGCTGCTCGGCGTCGACGCGTTCGCGCGGCACGTCGTGCTGTACCGGCGGCGCGACGCGCTGACCGAGCTGGCGGTGATGCGCCGCGAGGGCGAGACCTTCGCCGCTCCTGACGTGCTGACCTTCGACGAGCCGATCTACACCGTCAGCCCGGGCCGCAACGACGAGTGGGACGACACCCGCTACCGGTTCGGCTACACCTCACTGGTCACGCCCGGTTCGACGTACGACGTGGACGTGGCGACCGGCGAGCGGCGGCTGCTCAAGCAGCAGCCCGTGCTCGGCGGGGTCGACCTGAGCGCCTACACGCAGTACCGGGAGTGGGCGACGGCCGCCGACGGGACGCAGGTGCCGATCTCGATCGTCGCCCGCAAGGACGTCGCCAAGGACGGCAACGCACCGGTCGTGCTGTACGGCTACGGCTCGTACGAGTCCTCGATGGACCCGTGGTTCTCGATCCCGCGGCTGTCGCTGCTCGACCGCGGCGTCGTGTTCGCGATCGCGCACGTCCGCGGCGGCGGCGAGCTCGGCCGGCGCTGGTACGACAACGGCAAGACGCTGACCAAGCGGAACACGTTCACCGACTTCATCGCCGTCGCCGAGCACCTGGCCAAGGACGGCTGGAGCCGGCCCGAGCGGATCGTCGCGCAGGGCGGCAGCGCCGGCGGGCTGCTGATGGGTGCGGTCGCGAACCTGGCGCCGCAGGCGTTCGGCGGGATCGTCGCCGAGGTGCCGTTCGTGGACGCGCTGACCACCATTCTCGACCCGTCGCTGCCGCTGACGGTGATCGAGTGGGAGGAGTGGGGAAATCCGCTCGAGGACCCCGAGGTGTACGCCTACATGAAGTCCTACTCGCCGTACGAGAACGTCAGTGCGCAGCAGTACCCGCGCATTCTGGCGATCACCAGCCTGAACGACACCCGGGTGTTCTTCGTCGAACCGGCGAAATGGGTCGCGAAACTGCGCGCGACCGCCGCCGGTGACGTCGACGTACTGCTGAAAACGGAGATGGAAGCCGGTCACGGCGGCCGCAGCGGCCGGTACGACGCGTGGCGAGAAGTCGCCTTCACGCTGGCCTGGGAGCTGGACACCCTCGGTCTCGCCTGAGCCCAACCCTGGTAGACGCGCGCACCCGGCCCCCGGTTGTCCTGTTATTTCGGGAATCCGGCGGGTACCGGGTGCGTTGCGCTGGGTGGCAACGAAAGGCGATGTGTGGTGGGACACACAATGCTTCCTGAACGTGGAGCTGCTGGGAACTCTCAGGGAACGTTCAGGCTGTTTACACACTCGTCGTGGAATCTTGAACCTCACTCGAGCGTTGCTCTCCATGTAACGACGAAGGGAGTTTCGGTGGCTCGCATGGCTCGTGTCCGGTCCACGGACGAAGGTATCGACGGCAAGGACAGCGTCGGTCTCTACCTGGAGGAGATCGCGCGCACTCCGCTGCTGACGGCGGAGGAAGAGGTCGAGCTCGCTGAGACGGTCGAGGCAGGACTCCTGGCGGAGCAGCTGCTGGCCGAGGGGCGGGTTGGACGCAAGAAGGGCGGCGCGCCCAAGTACGCGACGCAGGAGGAGCTGGAGTGGCTGGCGGCTGAGGGGCAGAAGGCCCAGCAGCGGTTCGTCACCGCCAACCTGCGGCTCGTGGTCTCGATCGCGCGCCGGTACGGACGTTCGCAGATGCCGCTGCTGGACCTGGTCCAGGAGGGCAACACGGGGCTGATCCGCGCGGTGGAGAAGTTCGACTACCGCAAGGGCTTCAAGTTCTCGACGTACGCGACCTGGTGGGTGCGGCAGGCGATCACCCGCGGTATCGCGCAGCAGGCCCGCGTGGTCCGGCTGCCGGTGCACGTGGTGGAGCAGCTGAACCAGATCGGGTCCGCGCGGCGCACGCTGGAGCGCAAGCTCGGGCGCGAGCCGGAGGTCGACGAGATCGCCGCCGAGCTGGACCTGGACCCGGAGCGGGTCACGGAGCTGATCCGGATCGGCCGGGACCACATCAGCCTGGACAACCCGATCGACGACGAGGGCGAGACCTCGCTGGGCGACCTGATCGCGGCCGAGACCGCGCCGGGCCCGGACCAGCTGGTCGCCGACGCCTCCGACCGGTCCGGACTGTTCAGCCTGGTCGACCAGCTCGACCCGCGGTCGGCCGACGTGATCCGTCGCCGCTACGGGCTGCACGACGGCCGCCAGGCCAAGCTGGCCGACATCGGCGCGGTGCACGGCATCTCCGCCGAGCGGGTCCGGCAGATCGAGCGCGAGGCACTGGGGCGCCTGCGCCTGATGGCCGACCCGACGCTGGCCGCCTAGGTCTGAGCCACCTGGCAGCCGTAGCCAACCAAAACCCCACTCAGGACCCCCGGGCCTCTCCAGGCCCGGGGGTTCTGTCTATCTCCAGCCGTCCAGTACGCCGGGGAGCTCGGACAGGCGCTGGATGGTCGCGTCCGGTGTGCCCTCGGTGTGGCCGACCTGGTTCGACGGGATGTTGCTGTGTGGGATGTGCACCGCGCGCATCCCGACGTTCTGGGCGCCCCAGACGTCGTCGAACAGCCGGTCGCCGACGAACACGCAGCGCGCCGGGTCGGTGGCGCCGGCCGCCCGCATCGCGGCCAGGAACGTCTCGGGGTGCGGCTTCGTCCACGGCACCTCGCTGGTGTAGACGGCGCCGTCGAGCAGCTCAAGCACCGCGTCGCGCGCGAAGATGTCCTCGTGCCGCTGCCGCGACCAGATCGTGTTCGACAGGACGCCGATCCGGTAGCCGCGGTCGCGGAGCTGCTTCAGCATGTCGATCGCGTCCGGGTCGAGCTCGGTGTGCGGGTGCCACTGGCGCTCGTACTCCGCGAGCGCGGCCGGCGTCATCACCACCTCGGCGGCCAGGCAGACCGCCTCCAGCGTCGTACTGACCTGCTCGTCGCGGGACCGCAGCCAGGCCGCGTTCTCGGCCGCGAGCAGCTTGGCCGCCAGCTCGTCGGCGCGCGCCTCGTCGATCAGGTCGGCGACCGAGCGCCAGACGGCGTACAGGTCGATGTCGTGCCAGGTGGCCAGGGTGCCGCCCCAGTCGAAGAGGACGGCCTCGATCGGTTCTGCGCTGTTCGTCACGGCGCACAGGTTGCCAGATCGCACCGACAATCTCCGCTGGTTTACCGGCTGACGGTCTCCACCTTGCGGCGCTTGGCCAGCCAGCTGACGGTGACCGCGAAGAACGCCAGCGCCGGGATGTCGGACAGCAGCAGCGTCCACGGCGCACCGCCCTGGTCGGCCCAGCTGCCCAGGTCACCCGTTGCCGCAGGCAACAGGAACGCGAGCAGGTTGTTCAGCGCGTGCAACGCGATCGCGGCCTCGATGCCACCGGTGCGCACGGTCAGCCAGCCGACCGTCATCGCGAACAGGAAGATGTCGATCAGCGCCCAGCCGGTGTAGCCGTGCGCGGAGACGAACAGCGCGCTGCTGATCACGAGCGCCGGCCACGGCGTACGGAAGAGTCTGGTGAACAGGTTGCCGGACTCGCCGCGCGGACCGTACGCGCCGATCGCCTGGACCAGCCAGCCGCGGAACACGAACTCCTCGGCGGCGGACTGGAACGGGACCAGGCACAGGATCAGCAGCGCCGGGCCGATGAACGCGGCGAAGCCGATCCAGCTGCCGTCGTCAGCCGCGGCTGGGTCGGCGTTCGGGAAGAGCTGGTCCACCAGCGCGGTCAGGGCGACCGAGACCGCGAGGTAGCCGAGGGCCGGCAGACAGGCGAGCAGGAGCCACTTCCAGCGGATCTTGTTCAGCACCGAGGCGACGCTCCACGGTGGGCGGCGCTGGATCGCCCAGGCGGTGAAAACGACGGCCGGGGTGAGGATCGCGAGCATCACTAAGGTGCTGGCGAGGTTCTCGAGGTCGGTCGGGAAGAGCTGGTCGCCTTCACCGTCGGGGAAGTCGCCGGTGATCGCGCCGTGGACGATGCTCCAGACCAGGAAGACGGCGATCGTCGCGAAGAACGCGAAAGCGGCCAGAGCGAGGGTGCCGAGGAGCGGTCGCCACCACTTGTGCGGTGCGTTGCGGGCGAGCTGGTGGAACGGGGTGCCGGGTGGGGCGGGGATCTGGCGGGGCTCGGGCGGGCGCATGTTGTACGGGACCTGACCGTACGGGTGCTGACCGTACGGCGGTTGACCGTAGGGCGGTTGGCCGTACGGGGGTTGTTGCTGGGGGTAGGGCTGCGGCGGGTAGGGCTGTTGCGGGCCGGTCCACGGCGGGGGCTGCTGGGGTGACCAGAAGCCGGGCTCGCCGGGCAGCTGCTGGCCTCCGGGCAAGGGCGGCTGGCCGTAGCCCGGCTGCTGCGGCTGGTCCTGCGGTGGTCCTCCCTGCGACGCCATGCCGTGACTCTATGAGATCGGCTCAAGTCCGCCCCCTGTGGACGAAGCTCGACACGCGATCGCTGTTGTTTGACATGCTTCCGTCATGCCGAACCACGAGCAACGCCGAGTGCGGATCGGCTACGCCCTGGGCTCGGTCGCGACCGGTTCGTTCGGCACGGTCCCGGGCCTGTTGCTGCTCCCCTACCTGACCGACACCCTGGGCATCGCCGCCGGAGCGGCCGGCGCGATTGTCCTGCTCCCGAAGGCGCTCGACGTCCTGCTCAACCCGGTGGCCGGCCGGATCAGCGACCACCACCAGTCGCCGCTCGGTCCGCGCCGCCCGTTCCTGCTCCGCGGCGGGCTCGCGCTGGCGGTCTGCTTCGCGGTGCTGTTCGCCGCGCCCGACCTCGGCTCGAAGGCGCTGAACGCGACCTGGGTGCTGTTCGCGTTCGTCGCCTGCGCGACGGCGTACGCGTTCTTCCAGGTGCCCTACATCGCGATGCCGGCCGAGATCACCGACTCCTACGCCGAGCGCACCCGGATGATGTCGTGGCGGGTCGCGTTCCTGACGCTGGCGATCCTGATCAGCGGCGGCGCATCGCCCGCGATCCGCGACGCGATCGGCGGTCGCGACGGGTACCGGGTGATGGGTCTGGCCGTCGCGGTCTTGCTGGCTCTGGGGACGACCGGGGCGTACGTCGGGACGCGGCGCGCGCCGATCGGCCGCCCGCAGGAGACGACCGGAACGCTGCGCGACCAGCTGCGGCTCGTGGCCTCGGTCCGCGACTTCCGCTGGCTGCTGATCACGCTGATGCTCCAGGCGCTCGCGATCGGCTCGATGCTCGCGGGCATCGACTACCTCGCGCGGTACGTGCTGGGCGATCCGGGTGCGGCGACGATCGGCTTCGTGTGCGTGGTCGGCCCGGCGCTGCTGGTGAGCCCGCTGTGGCTGGCTTTCGGGAATCGGTTCGGCAAGCGCACCGGCTTCCTGGCGGCCTCGGCTGTGCTCGGCATCGGGTCGCTGGCCTTGGCGACGGCCCAGCACGTGCCGACATGGTGCGTGTACGTCGCCACGGGCATCGTCGGGATCGGCTTCACGGGCGCGCAGGTGTTCCCGCTGGCGATGCTGCCGGATGTCGCGGCGGTCGATTCCGCGCGCAGCGGCGTACGGCGGGCCGGTGTGTTCACCGGGGTGTGGACGGCCGGGGAGACGCTCGGGTTGGCTCTCGGTCCTGGTCTGTACGCCGTCGTGCTCGCTCTGGGCGGCTATGTGTCGTCGACCGACCAGAGCGCTGTGCAGCCGGGATCTGCCGTGACTGCGATCGTGATCGGGCTGTCGCTGGTCCCCGCTGTGCTGATCGGCCTGAGCTTCTTCTCGTTGACCCGCTACCGACTGACCGCCGACGAAGTCCTGGAGGCCCGATGACCGACGTCCTCACCCGGCTGCGCGCACTGCAGGAGGGCGACCTGCCGACGCACGGCGGGAGCACGCTGGCGTACGTGTACGACTCGGGGTTGGCCGAGGCCGACGAGATCGGCCGCGCGGCGCTCGCGCAGTACGGGGCGACGAACGGGTTGGATCCGACGGTGTTTCCGAGCTTGCGGACGCTGGAGAACGAGCTCGTCGGGTGGGCGCGGCGGTTGCTGAACGGGCCGTCGGCGGTGGGCACGGTCACCTCGGGCGGCACGGAATCGGTGCTGCTTGCTGTACAGGCCGCCCGTGATGCCGTCGCTGTCTCGTCTCCGAACATGGTCATCCCGTCGACCGCGCATGCCGCGTTCCACAAGGCCGCGCACTACTTCGGCGTCCGCGCGATCGTGGTCGACGTCGACCCACTGACCTTCACCCCGCGCCCAGCCGACGTCGCCGCAGCCATCGACGACAAGACCGTCCTCGTCGTCGCCAGCGCTCCTTCGTACGCCCACGGCGTCATCGATCCGATCCCCGAGATCGCCGCCGCAGCAGCCTCGCGCGGCGCCCGCTGCCACGTCGACGCCTGCATCGGCGGCTGGATCCTGCCCTACCTGCGCCTTGACGGTCTCGCCGTACCGGCCTTCGACTTCGCCGTACCGGGGGTCACGAGCATCTCGGTCGACCTCCACAAGTACGCGTACACCCCCAAGGGCGCCTCCATCCTGCTGCACCGCGATCCGGCGCTGCGCCGCCCGCAGTACTTCGCCAGCGCCGCCTGGCCCGGCTACACGATGCTCAACTCGACCATGCAGTCCACGAAATCCGGCGCTCCACTCGCCGCCGCCTGGGCCGTCATCAACCACATCGGCGACGAGGGCTACACCCGGCTGGCCCGCGCCGCCCACGACGCCACGCTCTCACTCGCCGCGCGAGCAGCCGAGCTCGACGGCCTCACCGTCCTCGCCCCTCCAGCGACCACGCTGGTCGCCCTCCGCTCCGACGCCCGCGCCGACGTCTTCACCATCGCCGACGAGATGGCCGCACTCGGCTGGTTCGTCCAGCCGCAGCTGAGCTTCGGCGCCCAGCCACCGTCGCTCCACCTGACAGTCAGCGCAGCAACCGCACCCCGCCTCGACGACCTCGTCACCGCCCTCACGACAGCGACTCAGGCAGCCCAGAAGTCCGGCCCCGTCCAGGTCTCCCCCGACCTCGCCGCGGCCGCGGTCGCGCTCGACCCTTCGACCCTCGACGACGCAGCCTTCGACGGCCTCCTCTCCATCGCCGGCCTCGGCGACACCGCGTCGTCCGGGACGCTGCCCACCCGGATGGCGCCCGTCAACGCCCTCCTCGACGTAGCTCCGCCGCCGCTGCGCGAGGCGCTGCTGATCGCCTTCCTGGACCGCCTGATGCGCCCGACCTGATCGTCCGCCTCGGCGGCCTCATGCGCCCGCCCAGCCGATCCCCGACCGCGCTGCTCGGCGTCGGCTGGTCGCCTTCCCTCACCACCCGACGGGTTCGCCTGCCCACCCCGCCGCTCCGTCCCGAAACACCCGTCCGGCATCCTGCTGTCCGAACGTCGTACGAACCCCTGAGGAGCCTGTGATGGTGACCGACCCGACCCCTGGTCCGACCGCCTCGACGCGCGCACTGCCGCAGTCGGTGCTGATGCCGTTGACCGGCTCGGCGATCTTTCTCGTGGTCCGCATCGAGCCGGGCGGCGAGGAGACGGCCCGTGACCTCCTCGAGCGGGTCAGCGGTCTCACCCGTTCGGTCGGGTTCCGCGTCCCGGCGGGCAACCTGTCCTGCGTCACCAGCATCGGCTCCGATGTCTGGGACCGCCTGTTCTCCGGCCCGCGCCCGCGCGCCCTGCACCCCTTCATCGAGCTGAATGGCGGCAAGCACAAGGCCGTCTCCACCCCGGGCGACCTGCTGTTCCACATCCGCGCCGCCCACCTCGACCAGTGCTTCGAGCTGGCTCAGCAGATCATGAAGGTCCTCGACGGCGCCGCGACGGTCGTCGACGAGGTGCACGGCTTCAAGTACTTCGAGATGCGCGACCTGCTCGGCTTCGTCGACGGCACCGAGAACCCGACCGGCCGCGACGCCGAGGACGCCGTGCTGGTCGGCGCCGAGGACCCCGACTTCGCCGGCGGCAGCTACGTCATCGTCCAGAAGTACCTGCACGACATGAAGGCCTGGAACGCCCTGACCGTCGAGCAGCAGCAGCTCGTCATCGGCCGCACCAAGCTCGAGGACATCGAGCTCGACGACGACGTCAAGCCGTCCAACTCGCACATCGCCCTCAACGTCATCGAGGACGAGGACGGCAACGAGCTGCAGATCCTGCGCGACAACATGCCCTTCGGCTCGATCGGCGACGCCGAGTACGGCACGTACTTCATCGGCTACGCCAAGGACCCGGCCGTCACCGAGCTGATGCTGCACCGGATGTTCCTCGGCGAGCCCGAAGGCAACTACGACCGGATCCTCGAATTCTCCACCGCCGCCACCGGCACCCTGTTCTTCACCCCGTCCGCCGACTTCCTGGACGACCTGCCCAAGCTCCCCTGAGCCGGGCCGAAGTCCCGGATTCTGTCGGTGGCATGAGTAAGACTGAACTCATGTTGCTCGCCGACGTGGTTGCCACCTCCACCGCTCTCAGCGGGACCAGGTCACGGCTGGCCAAGGCCGGTTTCATCGCCGAGCTGCTCTCAGCCGTGACCGACCCCGTGGAGACCGAGGTCGTCGTCACCTACCTGTCCGGCGAGCTGCGCCAGCGGCGTACCGGCGTGGGCTGGCGCACGCTCACCGACGTTCCCGCGCCGGCCACCGAGCCGTCGCTGACCGTGGAGGAGGTCGACCGCGCCTTCGCCGAGCTCTCCGAGATGTCCGGCGCCGGCTCCCAGGCTCGCAAACGCGCCGCGGTTGATGCGCTCTTCTCTCGCGCCACCGAAGCCGAGCAGACGTTCCTCCGCCTGCTCGTCGCCGGCGAGCTTCGCCAAGGCGCGCTCGACGGAGTCATGGCCGACGCGGTCGCGAGAGCCACCGGCATCCCGCTCGACAAGATCCGCGCCGCGACGATGCTCCGCGGTGCCGCCGCGCCCGTCGCCGTCGCCGTACTGACCGAGGGTGAAGCCGGTCTCGCCCAGTTCGGCCTGGAGGTCGGCCGCGGAGTGCAGCCGATGCTCGCCCAGTCCGCGACCAGCGTCGCCGAGGCGATGACGAAGACCGGCTCGCCCGCCGCGCTGGAGTGGAAGCTCGACGGCATCCGCATCCAGGTCCACCGCAACGGACCGGACGTCGTCGTGTACACCCGCACCCTCGACGACATCACCAGCCGCGTCCCCGAGGTCGTCGCCGCGACCCTCGAGCTGAAGGCCGACCAGGTCGTGCTCGACGGCGAGCTGATCGCGCTCCGCCCTGACGGCCGCCCGGAGGCCTTCCAGGTCACCGGTTCCCGTACGGCGACCCGCGCCGCGACCGGCCCGGAGACTGTCCCGCTCACGCCGTACTTCTTCGACATCCTGCACCTCGACGGCCAGGACCTGATCGGCCTTGGCGGCGCCGAACGGCACGAGTGGCTGAGCAAACTCGTCCCCGAGCACCGGCGGATCCCCCGGCTCGTCACCGACGATCCCGAGGCCGGCCAGGCGTTCTTCGCCGACGCGGTCAAACGCGGCCACGAGGGCGTGATGGTGAAGTCGCTGTCGATCCCGTACGAAGCAGGCCGCCGCGGCTCGGGCTGGGTGAAGGTCAAGCAGACCCACACCCTCGACCTGGTCGTCCTCGCCGCCGAGTGGGGCCACGGCCGCCGTACCGGCTGGCTGTCGAACCTGCACCTCGGCGCCCGCGACGAGACCACCGGCGAGTTCGTGATGATGGGCAAGACCTTCAAAGGCCTCACCGACGAGCTGCTGCGCTGGCAGACCGACCGCTTCCAGCAGATCGAGACCAGCCGCGACAACTACACGGTCTACCTCCGCCCCGAGATAGTCGTCGAGATCGCCTTCGACGGCGTCCAGACGTCCCCGCGCTACCCCGCCGGCATGGCCCTCCGCTTCGCCCGGGTCCTCCGCTACCGCGAAGACAAGACCCCCGCCGAGGCGGACACTGTGCAGACCCTTCAGAACATCCACCAACCGGACGAGGCTCAATGACCGCGCAGGACAGCACTTCTTCGGCCTCGTCGGAGGCGGATACTTCGGTCGCGGCGAGCGCTGACTCCCCCGCCGCATCGGTCTCGCCGGACGGTGCCCAAGTCTCTCCGGGCGCCGCCGTGGCGGCACCGAGTGCCGACTCCCCTGTTTCCTCATCCACCGCCGCGGGCGCGCCGGACCCCGACGCCGCGTCGCGCCTGCTCGCTCACGAGGCGCTCGACGCCGACAACCCGACCGGCTGGTTCGAGGAGCTGTACTCCGCGGCGGCCGACGGCCGCGCCGTCATCCCCTGGGACCGCGGCATGGCCCACCCGCTGCTCGCCGACTGGATCTCCACCGCCCAGCCCGACGGCACCGGCAAGCGCGCGCTGATCGTCGGCGCGGGCACCGGCTGGGACGCCGAACTGATTGCGGACCTCGGCTACGACACCATCGCCTTCGACGTCTCCCCCACCGCGGTCGCCGCGGCCCAGCAGGCTCACCCCGACTCCAAGGCCCACTACCAAGTGGCCGACCTCCTCGACCCACCCGCCGACTGGCACCGAGCCTTCGACCTGGTCATCGAGATCTTCACCGTCCAGGCGCTCCCCATCGCGATCCAGCCGGAAGCAACCCACCAGGTCGGCGAACAGGTCCGCCCCGGCGGCACCCTCGTCGTCATCGCCTTCGCCCGCCCCGACGACGTCCCCGACGCCGCCGTCGAAGGCCCACCCTGGCCCCTCACCCGAGCCGGCATCAACGCGTTCGCCGAGAACGACCTCCGCCTGATCCAGCTCGACCAGGCCCCCAGCCCGACCGACCCCACCGCGATCCGCTGGCGAGCCGAGTACCTCCGCGACTGAACCACTTCCCAGGCACCCGCGGCCGCTCAGCAGACGCCTCACCGCGGCGAGGCCTGGCAGCTGAGCCAATCCACAGCCGCCCACGCCACCACAGCACGGCCCCGCCCCGCCACCTCTCGCGCGCGGTGGACGACGTCGGGCGCCGGATGCCCCTGCACGATCGATGGCCATCGGCGTACCGAACGACAGGAGGAGTCCGCATCAGGCCGCCTTCGGCGCATGCGGCCCCGCGCGCACGACCGAGCCCTCCGCGAGACGTCCTGTCCTTCGGTGCACGCCAGGACCGTGAGCCGTTCCCAACTCTCGATGCCGGCCGCCAAATTCGCGCGACCTAGACGCGGCGCACGCCGTACGCTCGCGGGATCGTCCAGCTGCTGGGGAGCCTCATGACGTCCACGATCCGTCCGATGGTCGACACCGACCCCGCCGACCTCTTCGCCGCTTTCGCCGCGGCCGGCTGGGACAAGCCGATCACCACGTTCAACCAGTACCTCGCCGACGAGCAGGCCGGCAGCCGCAGCACGTTCATCGCCACCGTCGACGACCAGATCGTCGGCTACGTGACGGTGAACTGGCGATCGCCGTACGAGCCCTTCGAGGGAATGCCGGAGATCCAGGACTTCAACGTGTGCCTGCGTACCGCCGCCGCGGGATCGGCAGCAGCCTGATGGACGCGGCCGAGGCCCTGGTCGCCGAGCGCTCCGCCGTCGTCGGCCTCGGCGTCGGTCTGTACGCCGACTACGGCACCGCCCAGCGCATGTACGTCCGCCGCGGCTACGTCCCCGACGGTCGCGGCGTCATCTACGACCACCGGCAGGTGCCACCCGGCGAGCTCGTCCGCCTCGACGACGACGCCGTCCTCATGTTCACCAAAACGCTGCGCTGACCTCATTCGTCCCATCCGTCACAGATTCTGACCCGACTCGAACATCTGTTCGAACTTCCTGTAAACTGGCCGCATGGCCGGGCGGAACGAGCCGGGGCCGACGGCCCTGCGCATCATGCTGGGCGCGCACCTGCGGCGACTGCGGGAGCGCGCCGCGGTCAGCCGCGCCGACGCCGGCTGGGCGATCCGCGGCTCGGAGTCGAAGATCAGCCGCCTCGAGCTCGGCCGCGTCGGCTTCAAGGAACGCGACGTCCTCGACCTCCTCACTCTGTACGACGTCCGCGACGAAGCCGAGCGCGACCGCCTGGTCCAGCTGGCCCGCGACGCGAACAACCCCGGCTGGTGGCACCAGTACGGCGACGTCACCCCCGACTGGTTCGACGCCTACCTGGGCCTGGAGGCGGCGGCCGAGCTGATCCGCACGTACGAGATCCAGTACGTTCCCGGGCTGCTGCAGATCCCGGAGTACACGCGAGCCGTCGCCCAGCTCACCGCCACCGGCCACCGCACCGAGTCCGAGATCGAGCAGTTCGTCGCCCTGCGCCGGACCCGCCAGGTCATGTTCGACCGCGAACCCCCACTGAAGCTCTGGGCGATCGTCGAAGAATCCGCCCTGCAACGCCCGATCGGCGGCCCCGATGTCCTCCGCGCCCAGCTGAACGCTCTACTCGACGCGATTCAGCGTCCGAACATCACCCTCCAGATCATCCCCACCAGCAGCGCCGGCCACGCAGCCTCCGGCGGCGCCTTCACGGTCCTGCGCTTTCCCAAGCCGGACCTCCCGGACGTGGTTTACCTGGAACACCTCACCAGCGCCCTGTACCTGGACAAACGAGACGACGTCGACGCCTACACCAAGATCCTCGACACCCTCGCGGCGACGATTCCACCGCCGCAGGAGACGCCGGCGATGCTCAAGAGCCTGATCCGCAGGATCCGTCGATCGCCGAAGGCAGGTCCGCCTCCGCAGCCCGAGTGACTACCTGCCCTGGCGCCGATCGACACGGATGCACCTGTCCCCGACTCGGGCACGAGCCGGAGCAGGGCCAGCTGGAGTGCACCGGGCGCGACCACCCGCGGCTCGCCGAGCCATCGGCCGGTACGGCGTATGCGTCCCATCCCGCCCAGCGCGCCCGCTGCTCGCCTTGGCAGGGCTGGGTCGGGTACGTCCGCGACTCAGGTCGGCCCGCTTGGCAGGGCTGGTTCGCGCACGTCCTCGACTCAGGCGGTCAGGTCGGCCAGTTCAGCGAGGGTCGATCGCAGCACCTTCTCCAGGTCGCCCTCCGACCCGTCGACCCAGCGCTCGAACGCCACCCGGAAGATCGTGACACCCAGTTCAGCCGCGAGCGCCGCGCGGGGCGCGGGGATCCCACGCGCCTGCAGGGCCGCGGTGAAGGCCGTAGCCAGCGCAGCCAACTTGATGAACTCGCGCTCCCGGAGCTCCGGTGTCGCCACGATCAGCGCCTGACGCCGGCGCGAATGATCGCGACGCCCTTCGAAGACCTCACCCGCCGCGAGGACACCGGCCGCGACTGCATCCATCGCCCCGGCACTGGCCGGCGCCGCGGCAACGGCCGCGACCATCAGCTCCTCCAGCTCCGACGAACCAGCGAACAGCACCTCACGCTTGTCCGCGAAATGGCGGAAGAACGTGCGCGCGGTCACGCCGGCCCGGTCGGCGATCTCCGCGACCGTCGTGCCGTCGTACCCCTGTTCGGCGTACAGGGCCATCGCGGCCTCGCGGAGGCGACCCGCAGCGTCCGGTTCCCAGCGCACCATGGGGTCGATCCTATGTGATGTCATCGTGTGACATCACAGGTGTAGGCTCCGTGATGTCACACGATGACATCACTGGAAGGACACCACCATGCGCGTCTTCGTCACCGGAGCTACCGGCCACCTCGGCTCCGCCCTCGTCCCCGAGCTCCAGCGGCACGGCCACCAGGCCGTCGGGCTCGCCCGCTCGGATGCCTCCGCCGCCCGCCTGGCCGGCTGGGGCGCCGAGGTCGTCCGAGGCGACCTCGACGATCTCGACACCCTGCGCGCCGCGGCTGATGCCGCCGACGGCGTCGTTCATCTCGCGTTCCGCCACGACGCGATGGAGGCCGGCGACCTCACCGGCGCAGCCGACTCCGACCTCGCCGCCGTCCGCGCGATCGCCGACGTCCTGGCCGGGACCGGCAAACCGTTCCTCGGTACGTCGGGCACCGGCCTGCTCGCCGGGGCCGGGCTCGACCGCCCGGGCACCGAGGACGACACCCTGCCCGGCGGCTACCGCATCGACGCCGAGAACCTCGTCGTCGACCTGGCCGCCAAGCAGATCCGCTCGTCAGTCGTCCGGCTGCCGATCGTGCACGGGCCGCTCGACACCGGGTTCATCCGGTCGCTGATCGGGTTCGCCCGCCGGAACGGTTTCTCGGCGTACGTCGGCAGTGGCACGAACCGCTGGTCGTCGGTGCACACCCTCGACGCGGCCCGCCTCTACCGGCTGGCGCTCGAGTCGGCACCGGCGGGCGCTCGACTGCATGCCGTGCACGACGGTGGGGTCGAGTTCCGCCAGATCGCCGAGGCCCTGGGCCGCGGCCTCGGTCTCCCGGCCCGCTCGATCAGCAAGGATCAGGCACCGGAGTACGTCGGCTACCTCGCCCACTTCGTCACGATCGACAACCCGACCACCGCGACCCGGACCCGCGAACTGCTCGACTGGGAGCCCACCGAGATCGGACTCCTCGAAGACCTTGCCCAGAGCCACTACTTCGGCTGATCGGCCGCGCGAAACCGGTCGTCAGGGGGCCGGTCGCACGGTGACCGGTCGCGCGGGGACCGGTCGCGCGGGGACGGGTGGCGCGGTGACCGGTCGCGCGGGGACGGGTGGCGCAGGCGCGCTGGCGCGGAGGCCGATGGCGAGTGGACCGGTAGCGGAGGGGGCCGGTGGCGAGGGGACCGGTCGCGACGGGCCGGTCGCGCGGGATCGGTCGCACGGAGACCGGTCGCACGGGGCCGGGTGGCTCGGGGGCCGCTGGCGCGGAGGCCGATGGCGAGCGGGCCGGCGCGGGGACCGGTCGCGACGGGCCGGTGGCGCGGGGACCGGTCACGCGGTGACCGGTCGCGCGGTGAAGGGTCGCGCGGGGACGGGTGGCGCGGAGACCGATCGCGAGCGGACCGGTAGCGAGGCGTCGGTTGCGAGGAGGCCGGTGACGGGGCGGCCAGTTGCGCGGGGACGGGTGGCGAGAGGGCCGGTGGCGCGGGGGCCGCTGGCCCGGAGGCCGATGGCGAGCGGACCGGTAGCGAGGGGTCGATTGCGAGGAAGCCGGTGACGCGGCGGCCAGTTGCGCGGGGACGGGTGGCGCGGGAACCGGCGGCGCGGGAACCGGCGGCGCGGGAACCGGCGGCGCGGGAACCGGCGGCGCGGGAGCCGGCGGCGCGGGAGCCGGCGGCGGGGGGGGGGGGGCGGGGGGGGCGGCGCGCGGGCGCGCGCCGGCGGGCGGCGGCGGGGGGCGGG
>NZ_JBFAYT010000017.1:0-131374 GCF_040681455.1 Kribbella sp. NPDC051770
CCATGAACCATGGCCTGTGAATGGGGGTTAATGCTAAATTTCGGCATTGACTTTCGGCACGCTGTTGAGTTCTCAAGAATCGGACGCACACCGCGTCCGTGACCTTTCGGCCAGGACCCCGGGGCAACCTGCGTTACTCTACCGGACCAGATCGACCAAGTCAAGACTTGATTTTTCTGATCAGATCCCCCGCGCCAGATGGGCCGACCCGAGTCCGGAGACGCGTTTCGACTGCGCTAACTTCTGGGGGGTTCGGAGCGACCGGCCGCTTTCGCGTCCCGCGCCTCGCTCCAACAAGAAGAACAGTACGTGGCGACGAGGTGGCCGGTCAAATCGGCGTCCGGTGGCCAGCATCACAGCGGTGTAATTTGCCTCCGGCATCGACCGCGTGGGATACGTCAGCCGGCCAGAACCCCTGCGAACGAACGCTTCCCGCGCCGCAGCACCAGAGCGCCACCGGGCAGCAGGTCGTCGGCCGTCGGCACGTAGTCGGCGTCGCTGACCTTCTCGTTGTTCAGGTACGCGCCACCTTCGGACACCGTCCTGCGCGCCGCCGACTTGCTCGCCACCAGCTCGGTCTGCACCAGCAGGTCCGCCACTGTCGGCATCGCTGCGGCGGACACCTCCGTGTGCGGCGCCTCCTTCAGCGCAGCGACCAGCGTCTCCCCGTCGAGCTCCCGCAGGTCCGACTGCCCGAACAGCGCCTTCGCGGCCAGCTGCACCTGTGCGGTCTCCCCCGCTCCGTGCACCAGCGTCGTCACGTCCTCGGCCAGCACCCGCTGGGCCTCCCGCGCGAACGGCCGGTCAGCGGTGGCCTTCTCCAGCTCCGCGATCTCGTCCGCCGTCCGGAACGTGTAGTACCGGACCAGCTGCATCACGTCACGGTCGTCCGTGTTGAACCAGAACTGGTAGAACGCGTACGGCGACGTCAGCTCCCGGTCCAGCCACACGGTCCCCGACTCGGTCTTGCCGAACTTGGTCCCGTCCGCCTTGGTCACCAGCGGCGTCGCCAGCGCGTGCGCCTTCCCCGACTCCGTACGCCGGATCAGCTCCACCCCAGCAGTCAGGTTCCCCCACTGGTCACTGCCTCCGGTCTGCAGAGTGCACCCGTACCGCCGGTAGAGCTCCAGGTAGTCCAGCGACTGCAGCAGCACGTAGCTGAACTCCGTGTAGCTGATCCCCTGCTCGAGCCGGGCCTTCACGACCTCGCGGCCGAGCATCCGGTTCACCGGGAAGTGCTTGCCGATGTCCCGGAGGAAGTCGAGGGTGTTGAGGTCCTTGGTCCAGTCGTAGTTGTTCACCATCCGCGCCGGGTTCGGCAGCGAGGTGTCGAAGTCCAGGAACCGCTCCACCTGGCCGCGGACCCGCTCCACCCACTGCTGGACGACGTCCTTCGGGTTCAGCAACCGCTCGGAGGTCTCCTTCGGGTCACCGATCAGCCCGGTGGCCCCACCGACCAGGCCGATCGGGTTGTGCCCGGCCAGCTGCAGCCGGCGCAGCGTCAGCAGCTGCAGCAGGTTCCCCATGTGCAGGCTCGGCGCGGTCGGGTCGAAGCCGACGTACGAGGTGATCGGTCCCTCCGCCATCGACGCCCGCAGGGCGTCCCGGTCGGTGGAGTGCGCGATCAGGCCGCGGCTGTCCAGGTCGTCGAGCACCTGCGTGCGGGCTGCGCTGTCGGTCACTGTCGGTTCTCTCCTCGGGTACGTCGGAACAACCCAAGCCTGCCAGGCGCGGTCGCGCCCGGCACGAGCGGTCCGCCTACATGGCCTCCGGCCGCGACAGTACGGCGCGCAACTGCGCCACCAGCGCGTGCCCGTCCGGGCCGTGCACGGTGGCGGCGGTCGGCCGCTGCGGGTCGTGCGCCCCCGGGTCCGGGTTGGGCACCGGGAGACCGTGCGACAGCACCTGCTCGGCAGGGGTCAGCTGGCGGATCCCGATCGCCCGGACGTGGTCAGGGTGCGTCTGCGCGAAGTCGCCGTACAGCTGCGGGTCGTGCTGCCCGTCGTCACCGACCAGCACCCAGCGGACCGCGGGGAACTCCTTGGCCAGCCGGCGCAGCGCGGTGCGCTTGTGCTCCTGCCCGCTGCGGAACCAACCGGTGTTGGTCGGCCCCCAGTCGGTCATCAGCAGCGGGCCGGCCGGGTACCCGTGCCGGGCCAGGAAGCGGGTCAGCGTCGGCGCGGTGTTCCAGGCGCCGGTCGACAGGTAGAAGATCGGAGCACCCGGCTGGTCGGTCAGCAGCTCGGCGTACATCTCCGCCATCCCCGGTACGACGCGACGCGCCTGCTCCTCGCGGACGAACGTGTTCCACGCGGCGATCAGCGGCCGCGGCAGCATCGTCAGCATCACCGTGTCGTCGATGTCGCTGACCAGCCCGAAGGTGGCGTCCGGGTCCGGGACGAAGACCTTGCCGCGGGCCTGCCGCTCGCCGTGCACGCCGAGGCTGATCTCGTGCCAGCCCGGCGGCAGCACCACCGGTACGGCGAGGTCGACGAACCCGCCGCGGTCGGTCAGCGCGTCGAAGCTCTGCCCGGCCACCGTCACCGACACCTTCACCTTGGTGGCCGGCGCGGTGACGAACACCCGCCAGCCGCGCACCACCTGGTCCTCGTCGTACCGGGGCTGGTTGCGCGGGTCGCGGCTGAGCACCACCCGGGCCAGCACCCGGACGTACTCGGCGTTGCCGTAGCCGACGTGCGGGATGATCCGCTCCCGCCAGCCACGCCGGCGCAGGAGCGCGCCGACCCCGAGGTTGAACCAGTCCTCCAGCCGGGAGGAGTAGTGCGGACGGGCCATGTCCCGAACCTACCCGTCCACAGGTCTGATACGCCTGCCGGGACGGCTGTCGGTGCAGACCTTTACGTTCCCGGTATGACATCGATCGGAATGTGCTTCCCGCGGACCTGGCCGGCGGCGCTGGTCACCGACGTCGCGCGCCGGCTCGAGGCCGGCGGAGCCGACGAGCTGTGGATCATCGAGGACTGCTTCTACACCTCCGGGCCGTCGCTGTCGGCGGCCGCGCTGAGCGTCACCGAGCGGCTCACGATCGGGCTCGGGATCCTGCCCGCCGTCGCCCGTACGGCGGCTGTGACGGCGATGGAGATCGCGACGCTCTGCGCGCTCGCGCCCGGCCGTTTCCTGCCGGGCATCGGGCACGGCGTGCAGGAGTGGATGGGCCAGATGGGCGTCCGGCCGAAGTCGCCGCTGACCGCGCTCGACGAGGTCACCGTCGCGGTCACCCGGCTGCTCGCCGGGGAGAACGTGTCGATGGAGGGCAAGACCGTCTTCCTCGACAAGGTGAAGCTCGACGCTCCTCCCACCGAGGCGCCGCCGATCCTGCTGGGTGTCCGCGGGCCGAAGTCGCTGGCGCTGGCCGGACGGGTCGCCGGCGGGGTGGTGCTGGCGGAGCCTGCGTCGCCGTCGTACGTGCGGGCGTCGGTGGAGCATGCTGGGTCGCCGGAGGGTTTCGTGGTGGCGGCGTTCAGCGCGTTCTGCGTGCGGCGCGACCGGAAGACCGCGTACGAGTGGACCGCGCCGTGGCTGGCCGGGTTGATCGAGGAGCGGAACCCGGCGCTGCCGTCGCTGCCCTTCTACGACGATCTGCTGCGTCGGTACGACGAGCTGGGCGTGCCGGGGCTGGTGTCGATGCCGACGGACTGGTGGGTGGAGCTCGGGCCGATCGGGACGCTCGACGACGCGGCTGCGCACCTGGATGCGCTGGAGGCTGCCGGGGTGCACCATGTGGGGCTGTTCCCGGACCCGGAGGTCGAGCACGGGCTGCCGCAGCTGGAGCATGTGCTGGCGCTCGCGAACAGATGACGTACGCCGAGGTCCCGTGGACGCCGGAGATCGCCCGCGCGGTGGAGGTCGAGTGGGCGCTCTCGGCAGGCGCGGTGGAGCGCTTGACGGGCGGGGAGGAGTCAGCCGCCTACAGGATGGACACGGGCGGTGTGGTCGTGCGGATCGGGCCGGTCTCGCGTGGGAGCGAGCTGATGGAGTGGTGCCACCAGGTCGCGGCCGCTGCGGGGGTCGACGAGGTGATGGTACCGCTCCGGACCACCAGCGGCGCGAGCGTCGTACGGGTTGCTGGGCGGCCGGTCAGCGTGTGGCCGCTGGTGGCTGGGCGCTGGTTGGACAACGACGAGCCGGCCGAGGTGGAGCAGGCCGCGCGGTTGCTGGCGCGGCTGCACTACGGGTTGCGGGACGTGGCGCTGCCGGTCAGACCGGAGCCGTCGTACCTGGAGGCGACCACTGGTGTGCTGCCGGACGAGGAGCTCGATCGGTGGCTCGGAGCATTCAGCAGGCGCCGGCAACCGCTGCACGGGGACTACTACCGGGGGAACCTGCTGGTCGACCGTGGGCGGATCACCGGGCTGATCGACTGGGACGAGGCGTGGGTGGGCGCTCCGGAGGTCGAGCTGGCTGGGGCGGCGCGGGAGTTCGGGGAGCACTGGTCGACGGATCTCACGCGGGCGAAGCAGCTCGTTGCCTGGTACCACGACGAGGGCGGGACGGCTGGTGAGCTGGACGACGAGACGCTCGTGCAGCTGATTCGGCATCGGCTCAGAGCCGAGGTGACGGCGTTCGGTGGGGAGGACGACGACGAGTACTACGGGCTGCTGCGGGAGCTGTTCGGGAAGCTCCGGCCCTAGAGGCGTTCGGTGACGCGGAGGGTCAGGCGGGTGCGGGCGATGTCGGCGATCGCGGCGGGGGCGGCGTCGCCGGAGTGCGGGTGGGGGACCTCGTCGGTGTGGTCGGCGGTGGTGAAGGACATGCCGGTCGATTCGGTGCCGTTCACCGTGTGGGTGACGAAGTCGCGGACGATCCGGTTCCAGTCGGGGGCCCGGTGGAGCATCGCGTGCTTCTCGCCGGGGAGGGTGAGGAGGGCGACGGGGATGCCCTCGGCGCGCAGGCGTTTGGTGTACGCCGCGGTGCCGTGGGGTGAGGTGATCCGGTCGGCGCTGCCGTGGGCGAACGCTACCGGGCCGCGGAGGCGGACCAGGGGCTCGCCTTCGGGGAGCCAGGGGGCCAGGCCGAGGACGCCGGAGACCAGCGAGTGGTTGCCTGCAGCAACTACTGCCCGGCCGCCCATGGAATGGCCGATGAGGATGACCCGATCGAACCGCGGCGGGCCGGACACGAGCCGGTCGAGCACCGTGCGCAGATCAGCCGCCGCATCCGCCGCCGCACCGTTCCACCCCTGGTACCGGTAACGCATCAACCCCACCGCAACCCCCGGCGCCGCCTTCCGGGCGACCGCCGCGAACGGCCACATCCGCAGGATCGGCGCCCGCCAGCTGTGCGGGTCGGCGGTCGAGTTCTCCATGCCGCCGTGCGCGAGCAGGACCAGATCACGGGCACCGCGCGGCGCGGCGACCAGGTCGATGCCCGGGGCACTCACTGGTACAGGACCGTCGGGTCGTGGGCGATGTGCAGGAACCGGTCCGGCTTCTCCAGCGCGGTGAAGCCGTACGACTCGTACAGCGTGTGCGCGTCCGCCGTGGCCAGCATCGTCCGCCGCAGCCCCTGCAGCTCCGGGTGCTCCAGCAGCGTCGACACGACGAACCGGCCGAGGCCGTGCCCGCGCGCCGACTCGACGACGAAGACGTCGGCGATCCACGCGAACGTCGCCCGATCCGTCACCGCTCGCGCGAACGCGACCTGCGCACCGTCGGCGGCGTACACCCCGACGCACAGGCTGTTCGCGACCGCCTTCTCGACCACCTCGCGCGGCACCCCGGGCGACCAGTACGACGTCCGCAGGTACCCGTGCATCACGTCCAGGTCGAGTCGCTCCGGGTTGTCGTCGGCAACGAAGTCACCTGAAGTCCACTGCATCAGCTCTCCCCCACTCGTTGCGTCCCAGCCTAGGCAGGTGTCAGTTCAGAACCGTCGTGATCGGCATCGACGAGTCCGCAGGGAGCCCCAGCGGCGACGGCGTCTTCCCGGCTCGCACCAGCTCCGACCCGAGCGCCGCGACCATCGCGCCGTTGTCCGTGCACAGCCCCGGCCGCGGCACCCGTACGGCGATGCCCGCCGCCGAGCAGCGCTCCTCGGCCATCTGCCGCAGCCGTGAGTTCGCCGCCACACCGCCGCCGATCAGCAGGTGCTCGTAGCCCCGGTCCTTGCAGGCGTCGATCGCCTTGCGGACCAGCACGTCGCAGACCGCCTCCTGGAAGGCCGCCGCGACGTGGTTCACCGGCACGTCCTCGCCGTCCCGCCGCTTCGCCTCGACCCAGCGCGCGACGGCCGTCTTCAGCCCGGAGAACGAGAAGTCGAACCGGTGCCGTTCGAGGTCGCGCTGGCTGGTCAGCCCGCGCGGGAACGTCACGTACGCCCGGTCACCGCCGTCGCGTGCCGCTTTGTCGACATACGGACCACCGGGGAACGGCAGCCCGAGCACCCGCGCGACCTTGTCGAACGCCTCGCCCGCGGCGTCGTCGATGGTGCTGCCCATCGGCTCGACGCCGTCGGTGATGTCCTCGACAGCGAGCAACGACGAGTGCCCGCCGGAGACGAGCATCGCGATCGCGCCCTTCGGCAGCTCACCGTGCTCGAGGGTGTCGACGGCGACGTGCGCGGCCAGGTGGTTCACGCCGTACAGCGGCTTGTCCAACGACAGAGCCAGACCCTTCGCGGCCGCGACGCCGACCAGCAGCGCGCCGGCCAGGCCGGGGCCGCTGGTGACGGCGATCGCGTCGACGTCGGACGGTTTCACCCCGGCCGTCTCGCAGGCGCGGCGGATGGTCGGGACCATCGCCTCCAGGTGCGCGCGGCTGGCCACCTCCGGGACGACGCCGCCGAAGCGGGCGTGCTCGTCGACGCTGGACGCGATCGCGTCGGCCAGCAGCGTGTGCCCGCGGACCAGGCCGACGCCGGTCTCGTCGCACGACGTCTCGATCCCGAGGATCAACGGTTCGTTCTCAGTCACTGTCCTTCTCCTGCGCGTCGCATGATGATCGCGTCCTCGCCGCCGCCGTAGTACCCACGCCGCCGGCTGATCTCCTCGAACCCGAACCCGGCGTACAACCCGATCGCCGCCGCGTTGCCCGCGGCCACCTCCAGCAGCACGGTCCGGTCGCCGAGTGTTGCCTCCAGCAACTCCCTGGCCACCCCCGTACGCCGGTACGCCGGGTCCACGGCTATTCGCAGCAGGTCGACCGGCTCGTCCTCCAGCGGAGGAACCAGCAGTACGACGTACCCGGCCAGCGCACCGCGTTCCGCGACGAGGATTCGCCGGTCGGACCGGGTGAACTCGTCGCTCCAGGAGCTGCTGCTCCAGGTGTCCTTCGGGAAGCACGCGGCGTCGAGCGCCTCGACAGCCGGTTGGTCGGACAGGTTGGCCGGGCGGGTCACTTGGGGAGCACGCTTTTCGGGCCGCCGGACATGGTGACGTCCGGGCGGCGGAGGTAGAGCGGGTCGGGCGCGGTGACCTGCAGCGTCCCGGTCGCCACACCGGTGGCCAGGACCTCGGCCGACGGGTACTCGAGGACATCGGTGGTGTCGACGCCGAGCACCTCGCCGTACAGAACTGCGCCGCGGCCGATCACGGGCAGGCCCGAAAGCACGTGGGCGACATCCGCGGGCTTGTCGACCGCCGGGCCCTCGAGCCGGCGCCGACTACCGTCAGCGGCCGGGCCGTCGTACAGGGCCCAGTAGATCTCCTTGCGCCGGGCATCGGTCGCAACGGCGACCGGCAGCGCGAGATTCGACTGCTTCGCGAGGATGTCGAGGCTGCAGACGCCGACGACCTCGATGCCGAGCACGTCTCCCATCGTCCGCGCGGTCACCAGCCCGACCCGCAGCCCGGTGAACGGGCCCGGCCCGGCGCCGACCGCGATCTTCGTCAGGTCCTTCACCCCGGCCCCAGCGGCAGCCAGTACTTCGGCGATCGCCGGCGCCAGCAGCTCGCCGTGCCGCAGCGCGTCCACGGCGGTCGACGACCCGACGACCGCACCCGAGACCGGGTCGGCCAGAGCAACGGTCACGGCCGCGCTGGAGGTGTCAAAAGCAAGCAGCACGATCAGTTCACCTCGGAAGTAGCAGTCAAACGAACACCGGTCGCCGCCCAGCGAGCGCCGGCCGGCGCGATTCGCAGCGCCCGCGTCTCGTCGCCGTCGTCGTCGCCCCGCGTGAGCGTCAGGTCCAGCCGGTCCGGCGCCAGCGACTCCGCCAGCCCGTGCCCCCACTCGACCACGGTGACAGCCTCGTCCAGCGACGCGTCGAGATCGAGATCGTCCAGCTCGGCGATCCCACCGATCCGGTACGCGTCCACGTGCACCAGCGCGGGCCCGCCGACCAGCGACGGGTGCACCCGCGAAATCACGAACGTCGGCGACGTGATGTCACCGCGCACCTTGAGCCCGGCACCGAGCCCCTGCGTGAACGTCGTCTTGCCCGCGCCGAGATCGCCCGACAGCACCAGTACGTCGCCCGCCCGGAGCTGCCCCGCGAGCTCCTCGGCGATCGCCCGCATCTCCTCCGCGGTCGGCACCGTCAGCTCGATCGGCAGCGCCTTCGCGTGGATCAGGTTCGGTCCCTCCTCCGCGACGATCGAGTACCCGCGGCGGCGCCAGAACTCGACGGTCTCCGGCAGCTCGACCCGCGCCACCAGCCGGACCCGGCCCAGCCCGCGCGCCCGGGCCGCGTCCTCCGCGCACCCGACCATCGCCGACGCGACACCGCGGCTCTGGAAGCGCGGGTTCACCGAGACCCGGCGCAGCTCCAGCACGTCACCGGACACGTGGAACAGCATCGCCCCGGCCGGCTCGCCGCCGATCCGGGCCAGCAGTCCGCCGTACGCCGCGACCGTCTCGCCGACCGTCGCCGCGTTCTCCGACAGCGCGGTCGAGGGCGGGTCGAGGGTCCGCCGGTTGGCGAAGGCGTGATGGATCACGCCGACGATCTCGTCCACGTGCTCGGCCGTGGCGTCCACCACGTGCAGGTCGGTCATCTGTGTCCCAAGGATTGTTCGGCCCGCTCGATCATCCCGAGCAGGGCGGCGGTGAACTCGCGGTGGTGCTCGATCAGCCCGAGGTGCCCGCAGTTGCGGACCTCGACCAGCTCCGCGCCGGGTACGTGCCGGACGATCTCCTCGGAGTGCTCGAACGGCGTCAGGTGGTCGGCGTCGCCGCCGATCACCACGCACTCCACCTTCTGCAGCGGCTCCAGCGACCCGGTCTTGTCGTGCAGCGCGAAGATCGGGTAGAACTCCGCGATCACCGAGATCGGGGTCGCGGCGATCATCTCGTTGACGAACTCGGTGAAGGCCGGCGGCACCTCGGAGCCGAACGAGTACTTGCGGGTGAGCAGGTAGCTGATGTCGGTCCCGGCCTTGCGGCTGCGCTCGACGACGTCGGGGATCCGGGCCAGCGCGGCGACCGTCGGCGTGGCCAGCGCGCGGGCCAGCATGCCGACCCGGCCGGGGAACACGATCGGGACCGAGTCCAGCCCGGCCGCGCTGGTCGAGCACAGGCCGACGCCGATCACCCGGTCGCCGAAGAGCTCCGGGTGCTGCTCGGCCAGCGCCATGATCGACATGCCGCCCATCGAGTGCCCGATCAGGATCACCGGACCGGTCGGCGCGTACTTCTCCAGTACGCCGTACAGGTCGCGGCCGAGCTGGTCGATGCTGACGTTCTCCTTCGGGGAGCGCCCCGACCGGCCGTGCGAGCGCTGGTCGTAGAAGACCATCGTGCCGATCCCGGCCAGGTCGCGGCGCTCGAAGTGCCAGCAGTCCATGTTCAGGCCGTACCCGTGCGCGAAGATCAGCGTCAGGTCCTCGGCGGCGGCCGGTTTCTTGCGCAGCCGGCGCTTCGGGGGCTCGGGCCGCCGGGAGCGCTTCAGCTCGTCGACCTCGACGTACAGCTCGACGCCGTCGTCGGCGGTGAACACGTGCGGCGTCCCGCGCAGCGACCCGAACGGCTCGGCCTCCAGCTGCGCCCGCTGCCCGGAACGCCGGCCGATCACCTGCCGCTCGACAGCCACACCGGCGGCCGCGCCCGCGGCCAGCACCCCGACCGCCGCGCCGATCAGGCCGGCGGTCCGCCCAGCCTTAGACATCCATGTCCTCGTTCACGTACCGCCGCGGGATCCGCGGGCCCAGCCGCGTGACGATCTCGTAGTTGATCGTCCCCGCGGCATCCGCCCAGTCGTCAGCCGTCGGCTCACCATCAACCCCCGGCCCGAACAGCACGACCTCGTCCCCCGCCTCGCGCGGGTCGTCCTCGAGGTTCACCATGCACTGATCCATGCAGATCCGCCCGACGACAGTCCGCCGCTGACCGTGCACCTGCACCGGTCCGCCGTTCGACGCGTGCCGCGGCAGGCCGTCGCCGTACCCGACCGGGATCAGCCCCAGCGTCGACGGCCGCGGCGCCGTCCAGGTCAGCCCGTACGAGACGCCCGCGCCGGCCGGGACCCGCTTGACCATCGCCAGCCGCGCCTTCAGCGTCATCGCCGGGCGCAAGCCGAGCTCCGAGGCGGGCAGCGAGTGCCCGAAGGGCGAGAGCCCGTACGTCGCGATGCCGGGCCGGACCAGGTCGAAGTGTGTCTCCGGCAGCGCCAGCGTGCCGGCCGAGTTCGCCAGGTGCTTGAACCCCGGGTCGACCCCGAACGACTCGGCCACGTCGACTGCCGCGAGGAACGCCTCGACCTGGTACTCGTTCGCCGGGCTCTTCGGCTCGTCGGCCGACGCCAGGTGCGACCAGATCCCGGTGATCACCACGCGCCCGCTCTGCTGCTCCTTGAGCGCGGCCCGGATCAGCTGCGGCCACTCCTCCGCGACGGCGCCGCCGCGGCTCATCCCGGTGTCGACCTTCAGGTGTACCCGGGCCGGCCGCTCGGTGACGCCCGCGGCGATCTCCGCGATCTCCCACGGCGCCCCGGCGGACAGGTCGATGTCGTTCTCGATCGCCTGGGCCAGCGGCTCCCCCGGGGTGGTCAGCCAGCAGAAGATCGGGCCGTTGTCCCCGGCGGCGCGCAGCTGCAGCGCCTCCTCGAGCACGGCGGCGCCGATCCAGTCCGCACCGGCCTGCCGGGCGGCCCGGGCGACCGGGACCATTCCGTGGCCGTAGGCATCGGCCTTGACCACCGTCATCAGCTCGGCCGAGCTCAGCCGGGCACGCAGCGTGGCGACGTTGTGCCGGATCGCGGCGAGGTCCACAACCGCCTCGGCACGGGGCTGTGTTCGGTGCATGGGGGGCTCCACAGACTCGGACATGACCTGTCCAGTGTCTCAGGCAGCCTCGAGCAGCGCCGGGAGGGCGGTCATCTGGTGGAAGATCGCGTCCGCCGAGGCCAGTTTCGCCGGGTCGGTCATGGCCGCGTAGCCGAACACCTTCATCCCGGCCGCGTTGGCCGCCGCGACGCCCAGCGGGCTGTCCTCGACGACGACGCAGTCGGCGGGATCGACACCGAGCGTGCGGGCGGCGTACAGGAAGAGGTCGGGCGCGGGTTTGCCGTGCTCGACGTCCTCGGAGCTGAAGATCCGGCCCTCGAAACGGTCCCAGAACCCGACCGCGGTGAGCGCCGTGTGGATGCGCTGGTGGGTGCCGGAGGAGGCCAGACAGTACGTCGTACCGCTCGCGTCCAGCTGGTCGAGCACCGCGCCGACGCCGTCGACGGCCTGCAGGTGGGCGAAGCCGTCGAAGAGTCGCTGGTGGTAGCGGTCCTCCAGGTCGGCGGGCAGCGGCCGGCCGAGCTTGGCCTCGGACTTGGTGCGCATCGAGACCATGCTGCCGCCCATGAAGTCGCGGACCGCCTCCTCGAACGTGTACGGCAGCCCGGCCTCGGTGAGCAGCTCGGCCAGGATCGTGTTGGCCAGCCGCTCGGAGTCCACCAGTACGCCGTCGTTGTCGAAGATCACCAGTCCCTTCACATCAGCACCCTACAAAGTGCAACGCCGCGGCCCGCAGTGACGTCCGTACTGCGTGAGGACATCGATGATGGTGATGGCGGCCGCCGGTCTCGTCGTACTGACCGGGTGCGGTGACGAGTCGGGCGCGGGTGCGGGCGGGCTGAGCGGGAAGACGTACCTGTCCACCGCGCTGACCGAGAACGGCGCGCCGAAGCAGGTCGCGCCGAGCACGCGGATCTCGCTGCAGTTCAAGGACGACGGCTCGCTGTCCGCGAACGCCGGCTGCAACTCGATCGGCGGCAAGTTCTCCAGCGGCGGCGGCAAGCTCAGCGTCGAGGACCTGAACCTGACCAACATGGCCTGCGACGGACCGCGTCAGCAGCAGGAGGAGTGGCTGCTCTCGGTTCTGAACAGCAAGCCGGCCTGGAAGGTCGACGGGGATCAGCTGACGATCACCGCGGACCAGCGGGTGATCGTGCTGCAGGACCGCGAGACAGCCCAGCCCGACGTCGCGCTCGACAGCACGAAGTGGGTGCTGGACAGCATCGTCACCGGCGAGACCGTCTCCACCCCGGGCAACGGCGGCGCGTTCCTGAAGATCAACGGCGACCGCGTGACCGGCTCGACGAGCTGCAACGAGCTGCAGGGCGTCGTCGCGCGGACCGGTGACAAGTTGACGTTCGGCTCGATCGGGACCACGCGCCGGGCCTGCTCGGGCCCGGCCGCGGAGCTGGAGAAGCGGATCCTCGGCACGCTGAACGGCGAGGTCAGCTACACGATCGACGCCGACAAGCTGCAGCTCCGCAGCCCGACCGACGACGGCCTCGACTTCAAGGCCGCCGGCTGAGCTTCAGGTCGAACGCCTGGACCTTGTTGTCGGGGGTCTCGTAGGAGAGCAGCAAGCGCCCGCTGGCCTTCAGCTTGGTGAGTTGGGCTGGAGTCAGCGGCACCGACCAGTGCTGTACGCCGCGGGTCAGCTGCTTGGTGGACTGCGTCACCAGGTGTCGGCTCATGTCCGGCGCCCACGGCGGGATGCCACCGTCGGTCACCGCGCACGGGGTCAGCCCGTAGTCCGGCGGCGGGTCGCTGAGGCAGCTGGTCGTGTAGACCGGGATCGCGCCGAGCTCCCCGGTGGTGAGGAAGGCACGAGCGGTGCCGGAGCCGCGCGACGAGGTGAAGACATCAAGTGCACCCGGCCGCAGACCGGCGTACAGGATCTTCAAGTCGTCTGTCGGCACCCGGCCGGAGATCGGCACGTGGTTCCGCGCCGACTGCGCGATCGTCTGCGGTGACAGCGCCCCGTTCAGGTTCGGGTTCGACACATCCGGCGGCGCCGGCGTCGTCGGCCGATCGGCCGGCGGCGTGTAGCCCGGCATCGTCGCGCGACCCCACCGGTACGGGTCCGACTGCACCGACCCCAGCGCCGACCACCCGAGCCGCGTGCTCTGGTCGATGTGCCGCAACGTCGTCGTCCCCGGCGCGGAGGTGTCGTCGTTGTCGTACGGCGTGATGTTCAGCCCCAGGTTCGCCGGGTCGACCGCCGCCGGCAGCGCGGCCAGCGGGATCTTCACCTCCAGGTCGTACCCCGCGTAGGCGTGCGGCGTGGTCGTCTCGTTGCTGCCGACCCACGTCGCCGTCGACGCGACCTCGACGCCCGGCGCGTTCCCGGTGTCGAGGTCGCCGCTCGAGTACCCCTGGTGGTTGTCGGCGTCCCGCGACCAGCACGGCCCGTTCCCACCGGCGGCGTCGTTGCTGAACGGGAAGATTCCGAGTTTGAACGTGTTCGCCGTGTCCATCAGCGCCTGCGACGCGGTCCCGCGCGGGTCGAGCAGGATCTCGACCGAGTCGGCCTGCCAGTGGCCGACGCACTCGGCCGGCGTCACGGCGTACGACTGGTAGTCGTCGCGGACGTGGACGAAGAAGTAGAGCGCGTCGCCGGACCAGCTCACCTTCGCCGTGCTGCCCTCGCCGGTCGCCGAGACGCCGCAGTCGTCGACGCCGGTGCAGCCGGTCGCGCCCTGCCAGATCCGGCCGAGGTCGAGCGTCGGCCCCGGGTACTCCCCGGCCGCAGCCGTCCCGTCGACCGTCGGCGCGGTCGTCGTCTGCGCGATCGCGGTCGTCGGTACGACGGACAGCGTCAGCGTCTCGCTACCGGTCCCGCCGGTGAACGTCGTGGTGATCGGAACGTCCACGTTCTGCGTCGCGGGTAGCGCCGTGTCGGTGTTGGTGACCTGGAAGGTGACGGTCGTGTCGGCGCCCGGCTGCAGCCCGGAGTAGGTCTTGCTGACCGCGTCGGCGGTGAAGTTCGGCGGCAGCGTCAGCGCCACCGCGCCGCTCTGCGGCGTCGTCGACCAGTTGTGCACGACGACCGGTACGTCGAGCGTCCGCCCGACGCCGATCGACTGGATCGCGGCCGAGCGCCCGAGCCGCGCCGCCTGCGGCGCGGTCTGCGCCAGCCACTCGTCGTACTCCTGCCAGTTGCCCCAGCGCTGGAAGCGCCCCTCGGCGGCGGAGACGATCCGGACGACGTTGTCGGTGTAGCCGGTCGCCTTGCCGGTGCTGTAGAGCGCGGAGATCTTGGCGAGCTGGTTCACCGGCGCGGTCGCCGACGGTGTCACCGTGAACGTGACGGCGGCGTCGGCCCGGCTCGGGACCGGCTTCGGCCCGTCCACGGTCCAGCCCGCGGGGACGGTCAGCGCAACGTTGCCCTTGGCAAGCTTTCCGCGGGGCGCTTTCAGGTGAACGGTCGCCTGGAACGGCGCCCCGGCGACGTTCGCGAACCGCGAGAAGGTCAGGTACTGCAGCGTGCCCACCGGCAGCCCACCGGGATCAGGTTTCGTCGCGCCGAACAGGATCGCGTCGTCGAGACCGGCCTTCGGATTCGGCGCGCCACCCGGCAGCGTGTTCGGCTGGAACGGCACGAACGCCTGCGTCATCCCGAACCGCGAGCAGGCCGGCACCGACGTCCCCTTGAACATCACCCGGCTCTGCGTCGGGTACGCCGCCCGCCCCTCGTCCGCGACCTGCTGCCAGATCTTCGCCGTACCGGCCGGCTGCCCCTGGACGTTGCCCGCCGGCCACTTGTACGGCGAGTCGTACCCGGTCCAGACACCGGCGACCGTGTCCTGGCTGCTCGGGACGAACCCGGTCGTGCAGTGCGCGGCCGTCGTCGTACCGCCGGTCCCCGCGGTGCTTCCACCGGAGAAGACCTTCTTCACCTGCCAGGTGCTCAGCGCGTCCTTCCCGCGCAACTGCTCCGGGAACCGGGTCGGGTCCGCGGCCGCGAGCACGCCCTCCCAGATCAGCCGCCCGGCTTGCTGGTGGTTGCCGTGCCCGGCGGCGAGCGTCGGCGTGAAGCCGATGTAGATCTCCGGCTGCGTCGTGCGGATCAACCGCGTGACCCGCCGCAGCGTCTCCTCCTCGTCCCAGAAGTACTGCGTCAGCGGCGCGCTCTGGTTGTAGAAGAAGTCGATCCGGTCCAGGTTGAAGATATCGACGGTGCCCGAGCGGTAGTGCGCGACCCGGTCCTCGTTCTCCCGGCGCAGCCCGAGGTCCGGGCCGAGCTCGGTGCCGACCGCGTTGCCGCCGCCCTCACCCCGGGTCACCATGATCACGCCGCACTTGACGCCGTACCGCTGGTGCCAGACACCGCACGGCCCGATGATGCTGGTGTCGTCGTCGGGGTGCGCCCACTCCCCCATCACGTCGATCTTGGTCGCCCGGTCCGCCACGTACGGCGTACTGCGGGCTTGCGCTGTCGCCGGGAGTCCGACGGTCAGCAGAGCGACAACGGCGAGCAGCACACCAAGACGTCTCACGGGCGAACTCCCAGGGCGGTGGGGACACCAACACCACCGTCCTATCCCGGGAGCGGCACTAGTTCAAGATCTGACCGGTCGCCACCGGCAACGCTCGGGCAATCGATGTCGCGGTGATAGGCCCGGCCTCTGACGCGAGCTGCGCAGCTGCCGCATGGAGGTAGGCGCCGACGCTTCCGGCATCGAACGGATCGAGCCCCGACGCGAGCAGCGCACCGCACAGTCCGGCCAGTACGTCGCCCGACCCGGCCGTCGCGAGCCAGGGCGTCGCGTTGGTGTTGACCCGCGTCCGGCCGTCGGGGGCGACGACGACGGTGGTCGAGCCCTTGAGCAGCACCGTGACGTCGTACCGCTCGGCCGCCGCGCGGGCGTGCTTCAGGCGCGCGGCCTCGACCTCGGCGCGGTCGACGTCGAGCAGCCGGGCCAGCTCCCCGGCGTGCGGCGTGATCAGCACGTTCGTGTGGTCGCCGGAGTCGTCGAGCGCCTTCAGCCCGTCCGCGTCGAGCACGACCGGCTCCTCGGAGTCGAGCAGTTCACGAACCTTCGCGACGTCGAGCTCCTCGCCGAGGCCGGATCCGATCGCCCACGCCTGGACCCGGCCCTCGCCCGCGACGATCTCGGGGTGGGCGGCCCGGACGGCTTCGGCGACCGCGTCGGGTCCGACGTACCGGAGCATGCCGAGCGGTCCGGCGAGCGCGCCGGAGGTCGCGATCACGGCTGCGCCGGGGTACTGCTTCGAGCCGGCCATCAGGCCGAGGACGCCGCGCGAGTACTTGTCGGACTCGCCGCGGGGGACCGGGTAGAGCGCCCGTACGTCGGACGCCTGCATGGCCTCGGCCGCGGGCGCCGGCAGGTCGAGCCCGATGTCGATCAGGTGCACGGGGCCGCAGGCGGAGGCCGCCGGGTCGACGAAGTGGCAGATCTTGTGGGTTCCGAAGGTGACGGTCAGATCAGCTTGGACGAACCCAGCCGCCGCCCCATCGCGCTCCGGCACCTCGCCCGTGTCCACACCGACGCCCGACGGGACGTCGACCGCGACCACCGGCACCCGGTGCTTCTCGGCCAGCCGGACCGCGGTCAGCGCCTCCGGCTTCAGCCCGGGCCTGCCCCCGATCCCGACCACGCCATCCACGACCACGTCGGCTTTCGCGATCTCCTCGACCGCACCGACCCGTCCCCCGGCGAGCCGCAGCGCCTGCAGACCCTTCGCGTGCACCTTGTCCGACAGCAGCACCGCGATCACCAGCGCACCGCGCCGGGCCAGCTTCTCCCCGGCGTACAGGGCGTCGCCGCCGTTGTCGCCGGAGCCGACCAGCAGCACCACGCGCGCGCCGTACACCCGGCCCAGGAAGTTGCCGATGGCAACTGCCAGCCCGGTGGCGGCGCGCTGCATCAGCGTCCCCTCCGGGAGCTTGGCCATCAGCTCGGCCTCGGCGGCCCGGACCTGCTCGACGGTGTGCGCGTGACGCATCTCAGCCCTCCAGGACGACGACCGCCGACGCGATGCCCGCGTCGTGGCTCAGCGACAGGTGCAGGCTCTGCACCCCCAGCTCGGACGCCTTGGCCGCGACCGTGCCGGTGACCTCCAGCCACGGGCGGCCGGTCTCGTCGCTGCGCACCTCGGCGTCGTGCCAGTGCATCCCGCCGGGGGCGCCGAGCGCCTTGGCCAGCGCCTCCTTGGCCGCGAACCGGGCCGCCAGCGACGCCGGCGGCCGGACCGCCTCGGCCGGGGTGAAGACCCGGTCGCGCAGGCCCGGCGTCCGCTCCAGGGTCTTCATGAAGCGCTCGACGTCGACCACGTCGATGCCCACGCCGACGATCACGAGACGGTTCCGGACGGGGTTCCTGATGTGACAACTACCACACCCGCAGAGTCAGTGCCGCACATGCCGGTCAGCGTAGCCCGCGGTGATGTGGGAACAATGGGGCCCATGCTGCAGCCGCCGCGGGAGGTGACTCCCTACACCGAGCTGGATCGGGCCGCCTGGGCGCAACTGGCCGAGACCACCGAGTCACCGCTGACCGCCGAGGAGATCGAGCGGTTGCGCGGCCTCGGCGACGAGATCGACATCGACGAGGTCCGCGAGGTCTACCTGCCGCTGTCGCGGATCCTGTCGCTGTACGTCCGGCACGCCCGCGCGCTGCACAACGACACCGAGGCGTTCCTCGGCAACACCGCGTCGGGCCACACCGCGACCCGGACCCCGTTCGTGATCGGCATCGGCGGCTCGGTTGCCGTCGGCAAGTCGACCACCGCCCGGCTGCTCCGCGAGCTGCTGGCCCGCTGGCCCGAGCACCCGCGGGTCGCGCTCGTCACCACCGACGGCTTCCTCTGGCCGAACGCCGAACTGGAACGCCGCGGCCTGATGCTGCGCAAGGGCTTCCCGGAGTCCTACGACCGCAAGGCGCTGCTCCGCTTCGTCGTCGAGGTGAAGTCCGGGATGGACAACGTCGGCGCACCGGTCTACTCACACCTGCACTACGACCGCCTGGACGGCGTACGGACGACGGTCGAGCAGCCCGACATCCTCCTCCTGGAGGGCCTCAACGTCCTCCAGCCGGCCCCCCGCCACGCCGACGGCAAGAGCGGCCTCGCAGTCAGCGACTTCTTCGACTTCTCCGTCTACGTAGACGCCGCCGCCGACGACATCCGCTCCTGGTACGTCCACCGCTTCCTGAAGCTCTGGGAGACCGCGTTCCGCAACCCCGAGTCCTACTTCGTCCGCTACGGCGAACTCAGCCGCGCCGAAGCGGTCGCCAAGGCCGAGTCCCTCTGGGACGGCATCAACGGCCCGAACCTCCGCGAGAACATCCTTCCGACCCGCTCCCGCGCCACCCTGGTCCTCCGCAAGGGCGCCGACCACGCGGTCCGGTGGGTCCGCCTCCGCAAGCTCTGACCAAGCCACCTAGGCAAGCACCCCAGCCCACCGCCGCCCCGAGCCCACCGCCTCCACCACCGTCGACCCACCGCCCCCACCCCTCCCCGGCCCGCCCACACCTCAACTTTGGGCACCGGCCAGTCACTTCTGCGGCGATTTGGTGGCTGACCCGTGCTCAAAGTCGGACGGCCCGGGCGGTGGGACGTGGGCGCTGGGGGAAGCGGGCGGTGGGTGGTGGGTGGTGGGTGGTACCGAGCGACAGGAGGTATTGGTGCGCGGGACCCTCCAGCGACTGGATCCGCGGCTGAGGCGAGGGACGACTCGGTTGGCGCTGAGGGACACGTCCTGTCGTTCGGTACCGGTCCAAGTGGTTGGGCGGTCAGAGCTGGTCGCGGATCAGGGCGGCTAGGCGGTCGAGGGCGGGGGTGATCTCCTCGGGGCGGACCGAGCTGCACGACAACCGCAGGGCCTGGACCGGCTTGTCGTAGAAGTGGCTCATCGGGGTCCAGAGGACGCCGTAGTCCTGGGCTGACTTGGCCAGGAGGGTGTCGTCGACGGGGAACGGGACGGTGACGACCAGGAAGAAGCCGCCCATCGGTACGTTCCAGGTGACCTCGCCGTCCGGGAAGCGGTCGGTCAGGCCGTCGGTCAGTGCCTTCAAGTTCGTGGCGTACGTCGCCTGCTCGCGGCGGTTGGCCTCGATCAGGCTGCAGTCGTGCTGGAGGAGTTTGCCGCCGATGATGGCCTGGCCGATCGCGGAGGTGTTGACGGTGAGCATGCTCTTGATCTTGGAGAGCTCGTCGGCGAGCAGGGTCGTGGTGCCGTCGGGGTGGGCGACGAGCTGGTCGGCGACGACGTAGCCGACGCGGGCGCCGGGGAGGGCGGTCTTGGCGAAGGATCCGAGATAGATGACGCGGCGGTTGGTGTCGAGGGCTTTGAGGGTGGGGAGGCGTTCGACGCCCTCGGCAGGGAACAGCCCGTACGGGTTGTCCTCGAGGAGCAGGAGGTCTTCGGCGGCGGCGATCTCCAGCAACCGCTGCCGGGTCTCCAGGTCGAGGCTGAGGCCGGACGGGTTCGCGAAGTCGGGCATCACGTAGCAGGCCCGGGGACGGAGGCCCTCGGCGCGAGCGGATTTCATGACAGCGACCAGGTCCTCCAGGTCGATCCCATCGTTGCCCCCAGCAACAGGCAGCACCGGGAGGTCGAGGAGTCGGGCCGCGCCGGTGATCCCCACGTACGTCGGGGCTACGGCGAGCAGCACATCGTTCGAGTCCTTGCGCAGGGCGCGGAGGGCAAGGACCATCGCCTCCTGGCAGCCGACCGTCACCACCAGCGCCTCGGGGTCGACCGTGATCCCCTCGTCGGCGAGCAGGTTGCGCGCGACCAGCCGGTGCACGATGCCCTTCGTCCGCCCGTACTGGAAGACCGTCCGCCGCACCGCCGCCTCGTCGTACCCGAGCTCGTCGCGCAGGTACGCGCAGAACGTGTCGAGGTAGGAGTGCAGGTCCTCGACCGCGTAGAACTCCTCGGCCGGTCGGCCGGCGGCCAGCGAGATCGCGTCGGGGTAGTGCTGGGCGACCTCGTTGAGGAAGTTCATCGAGTTCAGCGCGCGGTCGGTGAGCGCGCCGTGCAGGTCGGTCAGATCGAGGTCAGCCATCGTTCCTCCAGCTCAGTTCCTTGACGGCCTGCAGATCCGCGCAGCCGGCGAGCAGCATCGCGTCGGTCAGCTCGCGGCGCAGCAGGCCGAAGGCTTCGTCGCAGGCGTCCACGGCGAGTGCCCAGAGCAACGGTCTTCCGATCAGTACGCCGCTCGCGCCGAGCGCGAGGGCTTTGAGTACGTCGGTGCCGCTGCGGATCCCGCTGTCGAGCAGGACGTCGATGTCGTTGCCCACCACATCGACCAGCGCGTCGATCGAGGCGACAGCGCCGTCGAGCTGCCGCCCGCCGTGGTTGGACACGACCACCGCCTCGGCGCCGATCGCGGCTGCTCGTCGGGCGTCGCGCGGGTCGAGGATTCCCTTCACCACCAGCGGAAGGTCGCATCTCGACCGCAACCATTCCAGGTCGGCCCAAGAGACCGTCGGCGAGAAGGCTGAGGCCGTGTGCGCCGCGACCGCGGAGAGCCCGGGCACGGCGGTGTGGGCCTGTCTGGTCGTCTCCAGGTTCGCCGCGACGATCCCCTCCGGCAGCGCGAACGCGTTCCGTACGTCGCGCAACCGGCGCCCCATCACCGGCACGTCCACGGTCACCACCAACGCCGAGCACCCCGCGGCGACAGCCCGCTCGACCAGCGACTCGACGACCCCGCGGTCGCGCAGCCAGTACAGCTGGAACCAGCAGTCGCCCGGGATCTTCTCCAACGGCACGCTGCTCAACGTGGAGATCACGTACGGCACGCCTGCCGCCGCGGCCGCCCGCGCCAGCTCCAGCTCCCCCTCGGGATGCACCAACCGCTGGTACGCCATCGGCGCCACTGCAACCGGCATCGCCGCCGCCGAACCAACCAACCGGTCGATTGTCACAGCGGCCTCCACCCCCGCCAGGACCCGAGGTACAAGCTGCACCCGGTCGAGCGCGCGGCGGTTGGCGCGGAGCGTCAGCTCGTCGCCGCTGCCACCGGCGATGAAGTCGGCAACTGGTTGAGCCAACCGATCAACAGCAAGTTGCTCGTAGTCCCTCAGCGCATCAACCATCACTGAAGGTCTTCCGCAACCACTCCGCCGCCTCCGCGATCGCGCGCTTTCCACCGTCCAGCGCCCCCGACATCGCGAAGAACCCGTGCACCATCCCGTCGTACCGCGACAAGGTCGTCGGCACCCCCGCGGCGTACAGCTTCTCCGCGTAGAACTCGCCCTCGTCGCGCAGCGGGTCGTACTCGGCGGTGATCACCAGCGCAGGCGGGAGCCCGGCGTGCGACGGTGCGAGCATGGGCGACGCCAACGGATCAGCGCCCTGGGCAGGGTCCGACAGGTAGTGCTGCCAGTACCAGTTCACCGACGTGCGGTTGAACAGGTACGGGTCGTCGCCCGCGCGCATCGACGCGGTGTCCGACCCGTACAGCGTGTTCGGGTAGACGAGCAACTGGCCGGCCAGCGCAGGACCGTTGTCGCGGGCAAGCAATGTCACCGCGGCCGCGAGGTTGCCTCCGGCACTGTCTCCGCCGACTACCACCGAACCGACGAACGGCGCCGCCGCGATCCACACGGTCGCGCGGTGGCAGTCGTGGACCGCTGTCGGGAACGGATGCTCCGGCGCGAGCCGGTATCCCACGGTGATCACCTGGCACCCAGCGGCGTTCACCAGGCGCCGGCAGATCCCGTCCGCCGTCTCGATGCTGCCCAGGGTCCACCCGCCGCCGAAGAAGTACACGAGCGTGGGCATCGGCCCTTCGCCGGCCGGGCGGTAGATCCGCAGCGGCAAACCCAGCGAGTCGACGAACACGTCCTCGACCGAGTGCACCGGCTCGACCTCACCGCCGACCGCCTGGATCGACGCGAGATCGGCGGCGCGCGCCTCGGCGAGGGTCTGCGTGTACAGCTGCGGTACGTCGTCGGCCGCGCGCTGCGCCCGCATCGCCTCGACCTGGGGATCAAGGGGCATCTCAGACCTCCACTGGCATCGACTCGTAGCCACGCAGGAACTGCTGGGGGTAGCGCACCGCAGGTCGCGCCTTCCGCAGGCCTGGGAAACGCTGCAGCAGCAGGGGAAACGCCAGCCGAGCCTCTGCCCGGGCCAGCGAGGCCCCGAGGCAGTAGTGCGGGCCGGCACCGAAACTCAACGGCCGCGCTCCGACCGAAGCAGCCCGTCGCTCAGCCGTACAGGTCCGCGAGTCCGGCGCGAACCGGCACGGATCGAACCGCTCCGGATCGGCGAAGCTCGCCGGGTCCCGGTTGGCCGCCCCGAGCACGATCAGCAGGACCTCCTTCGGTGGCACCGTCACCCCGGCGACCTCGATCACGTCGTCGGCGTACCGGGCCACGAACTGCACCGGCGCCTCGTACCGCAGCACCTCCTCGACGAACGGCTCCGCCGGGCACGACCGCAGCTCCGGCCGGTCGAGCAGCAGCGACATCCCGTTGCCCAGCAGGTGGATCGTCGTCACGAAGCTCGCGTTGAAGAGCACCAGCAGGTTGCAGACCAGTTCCTCGTCCGACACCTCGTGGTCGGCCGCGACCAACCGGCTGATCAGGTCGTCGGCCGGTTCCGCACGCCGTACGGCGATCAACCGGTGGTAGTACTCGCTCAGCTCGACCGTCGCCTCGCCGGCCCGCGCAAGCACCTCGGCGGTCTTACCCGTCACGTCCAGGAACTCGTTGATCCGCTGCACCCGCGGCCGGAACCACTCCAGGTCCTCGGCCGGAATGCCGAGCAGCGCCGCGACCACGCTGCTGGGCAGCAGGTAGGCGAACTCCGCCATGAAGTCCACCTCCCCGTCCGTCGCCAGCCGCGCCGCCAGACCGTCCATCAGGGCCTCGATCTGGCCGGTCATCGCCGGCTCCAGCTCCTGCACCCGGCGCGGGGTGAAGACCTGCTGGAACAGCTTCCGGGCCCGCGTGTGCTGGTCGCCGTTGCTGTACATCATCGAGTTGTTGAGCGCGGCGAGCACTGGGTGCCCGCGCCACGCGGACCCACCGTGCGAGTCGCTGAACGCGTCGTCGGTGACCCGGATCCGCGGGTCGCGCAGCACCTGGTTCACCGCGTCGTACCCGGTGACCACCGCCGCGTAGGGGCTGGTGCCCCCGATGAGGGACACCGGACCGTGCCGGCGCAGTTCGGTGTAGTACCGGTAGGGGTCCTCGAGACCTTCTGCGCTGAACAGTCCTTGCAGCACCTGGGCGGCGGTGGTCATCTCAACTCACCGGACCAGCTGCAGGGGGATCGAGTTCGCCATCGCCTGGTAGCCGGCGTCGTTCATGTGGATGTGGTCGCCGGAGTCGAAGGCGGCGTTCAGCTTGGTCGGAGCCGCGGGGTCGCGGACCACCTTGTCGAAGTCGATCACCCCGTCGAAGGTGTGCGAGTTGCGCAGCCAGGAGTTCACCGCCTGCCGGTTCGCCTCCTTCTCCGCGGTCCAGCCGCCGGGCGTGGTGAAGCCCTCGTACGGCGTGATGGTGGCCCCGAGGCTGCGGATTCCGCGCTCCTTCAGCTGCGCGTTGATCTGCTGCAGCGACGCGATGATCTGCTCGGACGAGACGCCGTCCATCCACAGGTCGTTGATCCCCAGGTGGGTGATCACCGTCTTCGGCCGGGTCTGGGCCAGCACGTCCTCGTTCAGCCGGGCCAGCGCGTTCAGTCCGAGCTGCTCGAACCCGGGCGTGCCCAGGATCGGGTCGGTGCCGTCGCGGGTCAGCCGGTTGCCGGACAGGCCGACGTTCAGGACACCGGCGTTGCCGCGGCGGTGGTCGGCGGCCAGCCGCTCGGCGAGCTGGTCGGACCAGCGGTTGTTGGCGTTCGCCGTACTGCCGACGCCCTCGGCGATCGAGTCACCGAGCACGACGACCGCGCCGTCGGCCTCGTCGGTCTGCACGTCGACGCCGGCCAGGAACGTCCAGCAGCACGCCCGGGTCGTCGTGTACGCCGTACCGCCGGTCTCGTTGGTCAGGTTGCCCGGGCCGTAGTAGTTCTCCTGGAACGTCTGCGCGTGCCAGGTGGTCGGGCCGGTCGCGGTCGGGTAGTAGACGCTGATCACCAGCGTCGCCAGGTCCGGGATCCGCAGGTTGACCGGGTCGCTGAGCAGCTCGGCGCCCTTGTTGATGCTGGCGGTGGTCTTGCCGCCGAAGGTCAGCGTGCGCTTGGTGGCCGGATCGAGGTCGGACATCGCCGGGGTGGCCGCGTTGGCCCTGGCCACGGTCGCGGCGCCGATCTGGACCGGCCGGTCGCCGTAGATGTTGGTGAACCGGATCCGGACCTTGTCGCCGCCCACCGACGGGCGGACGACGTACCGGGCGCTCTGGTCGGTCAGGCCGGTGGCGCTGAAGCCGGCGGTCTCGGGCTTGGTGATGCCGGCCGACCAACTGCCGACCCACGTCGTCTTGCTCCCCTGGTGGCCGGACGACGCACTGGTGCTCTGGGCCTCGGAGCCCGTGAACACCAGCGCCGACCCGGCGAGCGAGACGGCCGCGGCGAGCGCGGCCGATCGGACGGTACTGGAAATGCGCATTGGAACAACCCCCCATTGGGTTGAAGCGCGCGCGGGCAAGAAATACCCGGCGCGAGTGGCGGTGTCCGAAACCTAGTTCCGGAAACTCAGCGCGTCAACGGAGACTTTTAATCGCCCACTTGAATTCACCCGAAACCTGGTCGCCGGGTAATTCCGGACGTACGATCCTGCCCGGATCGAGAAGGGTGGGGTGCCATGTCGGTCGATCTCGTGGTGGGCGAAAACCTGGAGCATTCCGATTCGTACGTGGTGACCGCGCTCGGCCTGTTCGCGAGCTACGGCGACCGGCCGGCGATCGTGGCCGGCGACCGCCGGCTCAGCTACGCCGAGCTGCGCGCCCAGGTGCTCGACCTGGCGGCGACGCTGCAGGAGCGCGGCATCGGTGCGGGCACCGGCGTGCTCGTGCTGGCCGGGAACACGCTCGAACTGCCGGCGCTCCAGCTGGCGCTTCACCTGGTCGGTGCGCGGAGCATGTGGATCGCGCCGATCGCCGGGCGGCGTGAGATCGAGGCGTTCGCGCGGCTGTCCCAGCCGGACGTGTTCGTGTACGACGCGAGCACCAAGGCGGTGCTGGGCGAGCGGCTGGCCGTTCAGCTCGGCGTACCGGTGCACTGCCTGGGTCCTGGTGGGCTCGGGCCGGACCTGCTGCGGCCGCCGTCCGGGAGCTTCACCGCCGAGTACGACGACGCCGAGCCCGCCACCTGCCTGCAGACCAGCGGCACCACCGGCGAGCCGAAGCTGGTGCACCACCGGCAGGCGTTCTACGAGCAGATCCTGACCCTGGCCGCGGACTACCTGGCCGCCGGGCTGCCGGTGCTGCGGCACCTGTCGCACTCGCCGATGGCGTTCGCGAGCGGCCAGATCACCAGCTTCTTCAACCTGTTCCAGGGCGGCGTGCTGTACGTCGAGGACCAGTGGGACGCCGGGCGCGCGCTGGCGACGATCGAGCGGGAGCGGATCAACTCGACGTACGTGTCGCCGCCGCTGCTCTACCAGCTGCTGGACCACCCGGACCTGGCCACGACCGACGTGAGCAGCATGTTCATGCTCAACGTCGGTGCGGGGCCGGCGGCGCCGTCGCGGCTGCGGCAGGCGATCGCGCGGTTCGGGCCGGTGCTGCGGATCGTGTACGGGCTGAGCGAGGTCATCGTCGTGACGGCGCAGCCGGGGCTGACCGAGGACCCGGAGCATCCGGAGCGGCTGCGGTCGTCGGGTACGCCGTACGGCGATGTGCAGGTGGAGATCCGAGGCGCTGACGGGCAGGCACTCGCCGCGGGTGAGACCGGGGAGATCTACGCGACCAGCAAGCTCCGCTTCGCGGGCTACTGGGGGCGGCCGGACCTGACCGAGCGAGCGATCGTGGACGGCTGGGTGCGGACCGGCGACCTGGGCTACCTGGACGCCGACGGGTACCTGTACGTCGTCGACCGCGTGCAGGACACGATCGTCACCGGGGCGAGCAACTGGAACGTGTACTGCCGGCCGATCGAGGACCTGCTGGCGGCGCAGCCGGGGGTGCGGGCGGCGGCGGTGATCGGGGTGCCGGACGCGGAGTTCGGGGAGGTCCCGCACGCGTACGTCGTCGCGTACGCCGGGGCTGTCGTGGACGAGGCCGAGCTGCAGGAAGTCGTCCGCGGCGAGTTCAACGACATGTGGGTGCCGCGGACGATCGAGCTGCTCGACGAGCTGCCGCTGACCTCGGCCCACAAAGTCGACAAGGTCGCGCTGCGCGCCCGGCGTACGCCATGAGCGAGCCCGGCCGGCGCTCGCTGCGGCCGTCGCCCCGGGGCGCTCTGATCAGCCTGTTCACCGCGGACATCCTGTCCGCGCTGGGCACCCGGGTGTCGGCGGTCGCGATCCCCTGGCTGGTGCTGACCTCGACCGGCAGCGCCGCGAAGATGGGCGTGATCGCCGCCTGCGAGATGCTCCCGTACGCGCTCACCGGCGTCCTCGCCGCACCCGTCGCCGACCGCCTCGGCCATCGCCGGACGTCGATCATCGCCGACACCGGCAGTGCGCTCGCGCTGATCGCGATCATCGTCCTCCCCGGCACGTCGTTCCTCGAGCTCGCGCTGCTGGTCGCCGTCGGCGGCTCCCTGCGCGGTATCGGCGACCGGGTGAAGCACGTGATGCTCCGCCCGCTCGCCGAGCAGTGCGACGTCTCGATGCTGCGCATCACCAGCCTGTACGAGGGCCTCAGCCGAGCCTCCACGCTGGTCGGTGCACCCCTCGGGGGTCTGCTGATCGCCTGGCTCGGCACCCACGGCGCGCTGTGGGCCGACGCGTTCACGTTCGCAGCGTGCGCCGCCATCATCGCGACGATGGTCCACCTTCCGGAAGAGACCGCTCCTCAGGACAAGACCCCGACCGAGCCCTACTGGACGGCTCTGCGGGGTGGCTTCAGCTTCCTGCGCGGAGACCGGGTGCTGATCGGCATGATGCTGATGACCTTCGCGATCAACGTCTTCGGCCAGGCCAGCGCGACCGTCTACACGCCGCTCTGGGTCGAGGAAGTGGTCGGCACCCCGGTCGTCCTCGGCCTGCTCTTCGGCGGCTTCGCCGGCGGCGCGCTCCTCGGCAACGTCATCTTCACCGTGTACGCCGACCGCATCCCGCCGTACCGCGCGTTCGTCATCGGCGCGCTCATCGGCGGTGCACCCCGCCTCCTGACGATGGGCCTGTCGGACACCGTCTGGCTCGTCGTCTCGGTCAGCTTCCTCTGCGGGATCGCCAACGCGTCCCTCAACCCGGTCATCGGCGCCACCCTCTTCGAGCGGGTCCCCGCCGCGCTGCAGACGCGCGTGTTCGGCGTGATCGGCGCACTGACCTTCGCCGGGATCCCCGTGGGCAGCCTGCTCGGTGGCTGGAGCGCCGCGGCGCTCGGCCTGCGGCCGGCCCTCCTGTTCTCCGGCGGCCTCTTCCTGCTCGCCACCCTCATCCCCGTCGTCCAGCTGTACCGCCGCCCCGACTCCAGCCCGCAGTTCGGGGCCGCCAAGACCCAGGAGCCCGCTTGACCGACCACAGGCTGACCGAGGACACCGACCCCTACTGCCTCAAGCCGGGCGAGAGCGCCGAGCTGCTGGCCGACCATCCGTGGCGCCGCTTCGTCGTACTGGGCGACAGCGTCGCCGAGGGCCTCTGCGAGCCGCTCGACGGCTACAGCAAGCTCCAGTGGGCCGACCGCCTGGCCGCCGAACTCACCGCCGCAGCGCCCCAGCTGGAGTACCTCAACCTCGGCGTCAGCGGCCTCCGCGCCCACGAGATCCACGCCACCCAGCTCGAACCAGCGCTGGGCTTCCAGCCCGACCTGGCCCTCGTCGTCGGCGGCGGCAACGACGCCTTCAGCGCCCGGTACGACGCCGACCGCGTCGACCGCGAGCTCGCAGCGATGATCACCGCGCTCCAGACCGCCGGCGCCGACGTCCTCACGCTCGGCATGTTCGACGTCTCGGCCAGCCCGGCGATCCAGGGCTGGCTCCGCCCGGGCCTGCACCAGCGCATGCGCGAGCTGTCCGAGCGCACCCGAAAGCTGGCGGAACAGCACGGCACGATCCACGTGCACCTGACCACGCACCCGTTGTCCACCGACCCCGGCCTGTATTCCAGCGACGGGCGGCACGGAAATGCCCGCAGCGACGCAATTGCCGCGGCCGAGACAATTCGCATTCTGGGCACGCGGAAATACCCACGGAACAATTCAGCACGAGGAGGCCAGGAATGACACAGCTCGGACTGCTCGAATTCTGGGCGATGACCGACCTGGTCACCCCGATGGCACTACGGACCGTCGCGACTCTTCGCATCGCCGATCAGCTGGCGGCCGAACCAAAAGAACTGAAAGAACTCGCCGTCGCCACCGGCGCGGACCCCGACGCTCTCGGGCGGGTCCTGCGCTACCTGGCCGCCCGCGGCATCTTCGAGGCCCTCGACGGCGACCGCTTCGCGCTCGGCGAGACGGCCCGCTGGCTGCTCGACGACGACCCCAGCGCCGCCCGCCGCTGGCTGGACCAGGACGGGTACGGCGCCACCATGGACCAGGCCCACCTGGACCTGCTCGGCGTCGTACGGCGTGGTGGCCCGGTCCAGGCCGCCAACAAGACCAGCCTCGACCCGGTCGCCGCGGCGTCGTACGACCAGCTGATGGCCGCCAACACCCGCAACGAGTCCGTCCTGCTGGTCCGGGCGATCGAGTGGAGCCGCTTCGAGCACTTGGTCGACGTCGGCGGCGGCACCGGCGTCCAGCTGGCCGCGATCCTCGCCGCCACTCCCCAGATGCACGGCACCCTGGTCGAGCTGCCGACCAGCGTGGACAGCGCCCGCCAGCGCTTCGAGCAGGCCGGCCTGACCGGCCGCTGCGACATCCTGTCCGGTGACGTGCTCCAGCTGGAGCTGCCCACCGCCGACGCCTTTCTGCTCCGGATGCTGCTGCACTCGTTCGAGGACGACCAGGCCGTCGACGTGCTCTCCCGCTGCCGCCGGGCGCTGCGGCCCGGCGGCTCGGTCTTCGTCGCCGAGGCGGCCGACACCCATCAGGCGGCCTTCACGACGATGGACCTGATCGTGCTGGTGCTCGGACACGGCCGCGAACGCACGCTCGCCCAGTACGACGAACTGGCGGCCGCCGCCGGCCTGCGCCGGACCGGCATCCACACCCCGCCGGCTGGACCCCGCGCGCTCGAGTACACAGCCTGATCACGGTTCGACCAGCAGCGGGCCGGTCACGTGCACGGCCCGCTTCAGGTTGAGGACCTCGCCGTGCTCGTGCGACCCGACCCGCAGGAAGCACCCGGCGGCCTGCCGCCCGAACGTGTACTGCCCGACCGAGTACGGGACGTCGGCCTGCAGCTGCTCGCCCGTCTGCACGTTGACGAAGTCCATCGTCAGCCGGTCCGGCCGCACGTAGTCCTGCAGCAGGTACGACCCGGTGCCCGACACAGCCTCCGCCAGCCCGGCCCGCCACTCCTCGACCGGGCACTCGTGCCCGACCAGTACGCCGGAACCGCCGTACTCGTCGGCCGGCTTGAGCACGAGCTCGGCCTGCCGCTCGGTGGCCATCTCGACCAGCTCGGGCGTCATCACCCGGCTCCACGGCACGTGCCGCCGGACCGCCTCCTGGTCGTCGGCCGGCAGCAGGTCGAAGTCGTCCCACAGCCAGGCCAGCAGCAGCTTGTTCGCCAGCAGCCAGCCCGCGGACGAGGTGAACAGCTTCGACTGCCCGGACGCGACCGCCGCCTTGAGCGCGGCCTGGCCCGGGTTCTGCGGCATGTCGGTGCAGACGAAGAGCCGGAACACCGACTCGACCAGCCGGCCCTGGTTGACCAGCCGGCCCTCGTCGTCGCTCGCCAGCCAGTGCACCGGCGCCACGTCGACGTCGAGCCCGAACGCCCGGCCGCGCTCGATGAACGGGTCGAGCAGCTTGAGGATCGCGGGGATGTTGTCGCTGCCGGGGTACTCGCCCTCGGTCCGCAGCACCATCGTCAGCCGGCTGCCCGGCTCCAGCCCGAGCAGGTCGACGATCGCGCGGTAGCGCTGGTCGACCGGCGACGGCGGCGCGTCGACCGCGAGCAGCGAGTCCAGCCCGTGGGTGCGCCACATCTGCAGGAACCGGGTCGAGACGCCCTCGGTGTCCCAGACGCAGCCCACCTCGCTGCCGATGTTGAACTCGACGAACTTCGGGATCCCGTCGCTGATCAGCACATCCGGCCGGCCGGACTGCAGCAGGTGCTCGCCGAGCGGCTCGTCGTCGTCCAGGTACTCGATCAGGCCGTCCGGGGTGCCGAGCAGCTTGCGCAGCTCACCGGCGGTGGTGGCCCGGCGCAGCGCGGTCTGCAGGACGAGTCCGAGCAGCCGGTCCATGACGCGGCCGAGTTCGTCGTACCGGGTGCGGTCGATCAGCACGGGGCGCAGCGGCCGCCAGTCCCGGTTGAAGGTGAGGACCCGGTCGAAGACGCGCTTCCAGTCCTCGTTGCCGGCGGCGATCACCTTCTCGCGGGTTGCCGCCGGCACCTTCTCCCAGGCGTCGAACGGCTCGGCCCGCCAGTCGTAGCTCAGGTCCATCGGTTCAGCTCCGTTTCGTCCACGAGCAGCAGACCGCCGGTCAGCGCGCCCTGGGTGAGGTTCACGACGCCACCGGCTCCGGGTGGCGAGAAGCGGGTGAAGACCCCCGCGGGAATCCGGTCGAACAGGTACGTCGAGACGCAGTACGAGACATCGGCCTCGACCACGTCGCCGGTGGCCGGCTGCAGGAACTGCATGGTCAGCGGGTCGGCCTCGATCAGCTCCTGGACGATGTGCGGCCCGGTCGCCGCGTCGAGCGCGGCCACCCAGTCCTCGTCCGAGGTGAGCGGACCGATGAACACCCCGTGCCCGCCGTAGTCGTCGGTCGGCTTGAGGACCAGCCGCTCCCGGTGGTCGATCGCGCGCTGCCGCAGCTCCGGCCCGTAGACCCAGGTCCGCGGGATGTGCGCCCGGATCACCTCGGCGTCCTCCGCGGGCAGGCTGTCGACGTCCTCCCACAGCCAGGCGAAGATCGTCTTGTTGCTGAGCAGCCACACCGCGCTCGGCAGGTACGTGCGAACCGTCCCGGCGTGATGAGCGGCGTGGACGGCGGCCAGCCCCGGACTGTCGTTCACGTACGTCGGGACGTACATCCGCCAGACCGCGTCCAGCGTCAGCTCCCCAGCGACCAGGCGCCCGTCCGCGTCCTGCTCGAGCCACTCGATCGGGTAGACGACCAGGTCGACCCCCAGCTCACGGCCGCGGTCGGCGAACGGCTGCAGCCGGTTGATCATGTAGTTCGGCCGGTCCGCGCCCGGGTAGCCGCCGCCCGCGGTGAACAGCATCGCGGTCACCTTGCCAGCGCCGACGTCGGCCCGGATCGCGTCGAACCGCGCGTCCACCGCCGACGGCGGCGCCGCGGCCTTCAGGTCGCGGAACATCTGCTCGCCGACGTACACGTCCATCCACCGCTTGATCACACCGTCGGCGTCCAGGACCCCACCGAGCGCGCTCTCCACGTTGCACTCGACCATCCGCGGGACGCCGCGCTCCAGCAGCAGGTCGGAGCGGATCGCGTTGATCAGCCGCCCGGTCAGCGGCTCGTTGTCGTCGAGCAGCTGGATCCGGCCCTCGGCCACACCGAGCACCTTGCGCAGCTCGCCCGCCGTCCGGGCCCGGCGCCGGCAGCACTCCAGGACGAGCCGCGACACCTGCTGGGTGACCCGGTTCATCTCCGCGTACGCCGCGTGCGTGGCGACCGGCGACCGCAGCGGGATCCAGTTCTGGTTCTGCAGGGCCACGTCGTCGTAGACCTGCTCCGCGTACTTGTGGCCGTAGGCAAGTAGTTTCGCCCGGACCGGTTCCGGCAGCTCCGGCCACAGCTCAGCCGCCGACGGTCGTGCAGTCATCGTTCCCCCTCCAGTACGGCGTGCACCGCGGCCACCAGGTGGTCCCGGCCGGGTTGCACCGCGCGATCGAGCCCGAGCGCGAACGGCAGCACCGCGCCGTCCGGCCGGGTCACCCGGCGTGGCGGCACGTCGAGCGCGAACCGCTCGGCCGCGATCGCCAGCACCTCGGCGCCGAAGCCGCTGGTCCGGTTCGAGTCGTCGACGACCACCAGCCGCCGGGTCTTCGCCACCGACGCGGCCAGCCCGTCGACGTCGAACGGGTAGACCGTCCGCGGGTCGAAGACCTCCACCCGCCCCGGCAGTTCGTCGGCCACCACCAGCGCCTCCTGCACCAAGTGGCCGAGAGCAACGACAGTCACATCGCTCCCCTCCCGCACCACCTGCCCGCTCCCGAGCCCCACCGCCTTCAAGTCGGCGAACTCGACATCCTCCCGAATCCCCAAGGCACCAGCCGGCGCGAAGACCACCACCGGATCGTCATCCCGGATCGCCGACCGCAGCAGCCCGTAGGCGTCACCTGGCGACGACGGCACCACCGTCTTCACCCCCACGTGCGCGAACAGGTTGTACGGATGGTCCGAGTGCTGCCCCGCCCACCCGGTCCGCGACCCCGACCCGGTGACGACGTACGTGACCGGGACGCGACACTGCCCACCGGTCATCAGCGAGAACTTGTGCGCCTGGTTCACGATCTGCTCGAAGACCAGGAACAGCAGCGACGGGATCTGGAACTCGATCACCGGCCGCAGCCCGGCCAGCGCCGCACCGGTGGCGAAGTTCGTGAACGCCTGCTCGGACAGCGGGGTGTCCAGCACCCGCTCGGGACCGAACCGGTCGAACAACCCGGCGGTCAGGTTCGAGGCCGCCACCCGGACGTCCTCGCCGAGCACGAACACCGACTCGTCGGCGGCCAGCTCGTCGCCGAGGGCCCGGTTCAGCGCCTTCAGGTAGGAGAGTTTCGGCATCAGGGCCGCACCCCCGCGTACAGGAACTCGAGAGCGGCAGCCGGGTCGGGATGGGCCGAACCCATCGCGAACCCGGCCGCCGCGTCGAGCAGGGCCTCGATCTCGGCCTCCACGGCTGCCCGTTCCCCGGCAGCCAGCCGTGCGCCCTGGATCTCCACTGGGTCCCGCGACCGCCCAGTCGAGAGCTCGTCGGTACTGCGGTAGTTCAGCCTGGTCCGGTGCTCGAACGTGTGGTGCGCGTCGAACCGGTACGTCGTGCACTCCAGGAACGTCGGACCGCGCCCGGCCCGGGCCCGGGCGACCGCGGCAGTCGTTGCCGCGAGCACCTTCTCCGGGTCCTGGCCGTCGACGGTGAAGGCCGGCATCCCGAACGCCTGGGCCCGGCCGGTGATGCTGCCCGCGACCGCCGACGCCACCGGCATCGTGGTGGCGTACCCGTTGTTCTCGCAGACGAAGACCACCGGAACGCGCCACAGCGCGGCCAGGTTGAAGGCCTCCAGCAGCATCCCCTCGTTCATGGCGCCGTCACCGAAGAAGCTCGCGGCGACGACGTCCTTGCCCTGCCGCCGGTACGCCCACGCGGCGCCGGTCGCGATCGACCCGGCGGCGCCGACGATCGCGTTCGCGCCGAGGATGCCGAGGCCGAAGTCGGCCGCGTGCATCGAGCCGCCGCGCCCCCGGTTCAGCCCGGTCTCCCGGCCCATCAGCTCGGCGAGCATCCGGGCCGGGTCCGCACCCTTGGCGAGCACGTGGCCGTGCCCGCGGTGGGTGCTGGTGATCACGTCGTCCGGACGCAGCGCCGCGCAGACTCCCGCGGCGATCGCCTCCTGCCCGACGTACGGGTGGATGCCGCCGACGATCTCCCCGGACCGGACGAACTCCATCGCCCGTTCCTCGAAGCGCCGGATCAAACGCACGGTCCGGTAGAGATCCCTGGCGGTCATGTCAGCCCTTGATCGCCGTGTGGATGGCGTCCCAGAGCCGGGCGCGGGCGGCCAGCGCGGTGTTGATGGTGTCCGCGCACTGGTCCCACTTGGTGTCGTCGTCACCGCACAGGTCGGCGACCATCTGCATCGCCATCGGGGTGTGGAACTCGCCGTCCACCTCGATGTGCCGCTCCAGGTAGTCGACGAACGTGTTCAGCTTCTTCGACCGCTCGTTCACCGCGACCACCTGGGTGAACATGTCCGGGATCAGGTCCTCGCGGCCGAACGCGAACGCCGCCGCCTGGCAGTGCACGGGTGCTTGCTCGATGATCTGCCAGGTGGTCCCGGCGAAGTCGATCGACGCCTGCGGTACGCCGGCCGCGTGCAGCGACTCGATCACCGGCCCGCCCTCGCGGAGCAGCTCGACCAGCCGGTTGATCGCCGTGGTGTCGGCGCCGGCCTCCTCCATCCCGTTCACGTACAGCTCGAAGTGGCTGATGAACCCGCCGTCGAGCTCGTCGGACTCCTCGACCATGACGATGTCGTTGATCAGCCGCCGGCTGCCCGGGTACGCCGTCGGCACCCACGGCACCGTGACGCAGGTCAGCTCGCGCTGCAGCGACTTGAGCAGAGACATGAAGTCCCAGACCGCGAAGACGTGGTGCTCCATGAACGTGACCAGCGACTCGTGCGTGTCCAGGCTCCCGTACAGCGGGTGCTGGACGACGATGTCGCGGGCCTCGCCGACGGCCTTCTCCAGCCGTTCGATCCCCGGGTGGGTCTGACCCCAGTCGTAACGAGACATGATGTGCTCCTTGGTTAGCGGTCGGCCCAGAGGGTGGGGCAGAAGTCCGGGTCGGCGTAGTCGGGCCGCCCGTCGGAGGTGCGGCGGACGACGGCGTCGTGGTTGTACGCCGCCAGGGATCCGTCGCTGAGCGGGAACTCCCGGTAGGAGTTGCCGCCGTCCTGCAGGTGCAGGGAGATCGCGCGGCGTGGGCGGTCGCTGACGTTCGCGCCCGAGCCGTGGTAGGTCCGGCAGTGGTGGAAGTTCATGTGCCCGCGCGGAATGGTGATCGGGATCTTGACCACCTCGACGCCGTTGTGCGCGGCGTTCTCGGCGAGCATCTCGTCCAGCTCGGAGCGGTCCCGCTCGGCGAAGTGCCGGACCACGGTGTCGTTGGCGCCGATCTCCTGCCACCGGTGGCTGCCGTCGACCATCGTGATCGTGCCCATCTCGGGCGGGCAGTCGTGGAACGGGATGAACGCGGTCAGCATCCGGTCCGAGGACGACGACGACCAGTAGTGCTTGTCGAAGTGCCAGGGCACGATGTTCGACGGCTCACCGGAGATCGGTGGCTTGTAGATCAGCGTCGACTGGAAGATCCGGATCTCGTCGACCTGGGCCAGCCGGGCCGCGACCGCGCCGATCAGCGGCTTGCGCAGGATCTTGGCCAGCCCGTCGTGCTCGTAGTGCACGTAGTCGTTGTGCCGCTGCACGTCACCCTTCGACGGGTCCCAGTACGCCAGCTTCGGCGGCGCCGTGGGCAGCGTCCGGTCCCGCTCGCCGGCGTAGTACCGCTCGCTGGCGTTGACCAGCTCGTCGGTCTCGTCGTCGGTGAGCAGCTTCTTGGACAGGTACCAGCCGTGCTCGTTGTAGAAGGCAACGTCCTCGTCGGTCGGCAGCAGCGCGACCTCCTCCTCGGACAGCCGGAACTCCAGCGTGCTCATACCTCGACTCCCTGCAGATCGCGCTCCTTGGCCTCGTAGAGCGCCTTGATGTTGCCGCTGCCGAACGTCATCGCGCCGCGCCGCTCGATGATCTCCAGGAACAGCGTCCGGCGGACGTGCATCGACTCGGTGAAGATCTGCAGCAGCTGGCCCCAGTGGTCGCGGTCGACCAGGATGCCGAGCTTCTCCAGGTCCTCGATCGGCGTCTCGACCTCACCGACCCGGTCCGGCAGGGCCTGGTAGTACGTCGACGGCGACGCGAGGAAGTTGACCCCGCGCTCGGCGAGCGTGCCGACCGCCTCGACGATGTCGCTGGTCCGCAAGGCGATGTGCTGTACGCCGGCGCCCGCGTGCCAGGTCAGGAAGTCGTTGATCTGCCCCGGCCGGCGGTTCGGGTCGGGCTCGATCAGCGTGAACGTGACGTGCTTCGACGGGCTCTGGACGACCGTCGACTCCATCCCCTGGCCTGCCACCTCGATGTACTCGTCGAAGATCGGCAGGAACCCGAAGACGTGCTCGTAGAAGTCCACGGTCGGCTTCAGCTGCCCCGACGGCACGCAGATCGCCAGGTGGTCGATCTCGCTGAACAGCTTCTCGTCGGGTCCGTCCGACGGCTCGCTGATCTGGTACGCGCCGGGCAGGAACTCGCGCCGCGGCCCGTGCCGCTCGACCAGCCGGTGGATCACGTCACCGAAGCCCGCGACCTCCGCGACCACGACGGTGGTCTCCTGCTCGTCGGTGTACGTCGTGGGCTCGGCGACCGACTCCGCACCGCGGCCCAGCAGCTCGGTGTAGGCGACCGCCGCGTTGTCGACCTCCAGGCCGACCACCGCGACCCCGTCCCCGTGCCGCTGCACGTACTCGGCCGCCGGGTGCTCCGAGGACAGTCCCGAGGTGAGCACGATCTGCACCGCGCTCTCCCGCAGCAGCAGCGACCGCTGCCCGTCGAGCCCGGTCTCCGGCCCCCCGTGACCGTGCACCTGCAGACCGAAGGCGTGCGTCAGGTAGAACGCCGCCTGCTTCGCGTCACCGACGTACAGCTCCACATGGTCGATCCCGTAGATCTCCATCCCATCCCCTCACTCGGTTTCTGTGCTCGGCGCACCGAGCAGCAGGCTCACGTTCTGGCCGCCGAACCCGAACGAGTTCGACAGCGCGTACCGCGGCCGCGCGGCGCGCGGTTCCTTCCGGACGTGGTCCAGCGGGCATGCCGGGTCCGGGTCGTCGAGGTTGTACGTCGGGGGCAGCAGCCCCCGCTGGACGGCGAGCGCACTCGCGGCGGCCTCGACCACGCCGGAGGTGCCGAGCAGGTGGCCGGTCAGCGCCTTGGTGGAGCTGACCGCGGGTTGTGCCGCGCCGAAGACCAGTCCGATCGCGGTGGCCTCGGCGACGTCGCCGAGTTTCGTGCTGGTCCCGTGGGCGTTCACGTAACCGACCAGCTCCGGCTGAATGTTGCCGTTGGCAAGCGCCGCCCGCATGCAGGCGGCCGCACCGGTGCCGTCCGGACGTGGCGCCGTTGGGTGGTGGGCGTCGGAGTTGACGCCGTACCCGGCGAGGTCGGCGTACCCGCGAGCGCCGCGCGCCCGGGCGTGCTCGGCGCTCTCCAGTACCAGCAGCCCGGCGCCCTCGGAGAGCACGAACCCGTTGCGCCGCAGGTCGAACGGCCGGCTGGCCTGCGTCGGGTCATCCCAGCCGCGCGCCAGCGCTCTGGCGTTCGCGAAGGTCTCCGCGAACGTCGGGAACAGCGGCGCCTCGCTCGCTCCGGCCAGTACGACGTCCGCCTCGCCGGCCCGGATCAGCCGCACCGCGTCGGCGATCGCCTGCGCCCCGGAGGCGCACGCCGTACCGACCGAACTGGTGTAGCCGCGGAAGCCGAACCGGATGGCGACCCGGGCGGCGGGCATGTTGGGCAGGATTCCGGTCAGCAGGTAGGGACTGACAGCAGCCCGCCCCCGCTCGGCGCGCGCCAGCACCTGGTTCTCCAGCGTCGCCATCCCGCCGACACCGCCGATGATGACGCCGATCCGATCCGGGGCGACGTTCTCCCCCACGACGAGTCCTGCATCTTTGAGAGCATCCTCAGCCGCCAGCTGCGCGAGGATCACCGTTCGGTCCATCACCTTCCCGTCCGGGCCCTTGGTGATGTCGCCCGGGTCCACCTCGCCGACGAACCCAGCCAGCTCCACAGACCCCGCCACCGGATGTCCTTCCGGCGGCCGGCTGATCCCGGAACGCCCGTGCAGCAAGGCGTCGAAGACCTCCTCGACCCCACGCCCGACGGGCGTCAGCAGGCCCATCCCGGTGATGGTCACCCCACCCCGAGTACCGGCCCCCGTCACGGTCCGACCTCCGCAAGCCGGTCCTCCCGAAGCGCCACCTTCCGAACCTTCCCGGTCACCGTCACCGGAACTTCATCCCGCCCGACAACGCTCACCCGGCGAATCGTCCCCGCGACCTCCTCACCGACAGCCGTCCGGACCGCCGCCTCGAAGTCACCAGCACTGTCCGACTCCAGCAGCACATCCGTCACGAACCCATCGCCCTCGGGCACCACGATCACCGTGCAGTCCTGCACCTCCGGCAGCGCCGCCAGGATCCGCTCCTCGGACATCGACGTGTACAGCTGCGGCCCGTCGAACCCGGCCACCGCGTCAGGAATCCGGTCCAGGTGGAAGTAGTTCCCACTCGCTGCCCGATAGGCCAGGTCCCCGGTCAGGAACCACCCGTTCAGCCGGAACCGGTACGTGTTCACCGAGTCGTTCCAGTACCCCGGCGACACCGACGGCGACCGGAACCCGAGCAGCCCCGGCGTACCGTCCGGCAGCTCGTTGCCCTCGGCATCCAGTACGACGGCCGTCGCGAACTGGTACGGCTTCCCGATGCACCGCCCGTAGTGCTCGCTGTCCGGCGTGTGCGTGACGTGGAACCCGTTGTGCCCCATCTCGCTCGACCCGAGCCCGTCGACGAAGTGCGACCCCGGCACCAGCACCCGGCCCTCGCGCGTCACCGTCTCCCGTGACCCGGCGGCGACCAGCTTGCGGATGTGCGGCTCGTGCGCGCAGTCGCCGGTGTTGAACCACATCCGCACCGATTCCACGGCGTACCGGCTGAGGTCCTCGCGAGCCAGCCCCGCCCACGTCACCGCGAACCCGTAGACACCGCGCGGTTTCCACCGCTCGATCGCCGCCAGCACCACCGGCGCGTCCTGGCTGGACAGCAGCAGCATCTCGGCGCGGTTGCCGAGCACCTGGTTGACCATCAGGATCGTCGCGGTGTGCGGGATCGGCAGTGCGTTCAGGATCCTGTCGGTGCCCTGCGCCTGCGGCATCGTCAGCAGGTGCTTGAGGGCGGCATACAAGGTGGTGTGCGTGTGCAGCACGGCCTTCGGTACGCCGGTCGTCCCGCTGGTGTGCGTGATGACGACCGGGTCGTCGCGGTGGTGCCGGTAGTGCTCGGGTGCCTTGGCCGGGTCGCCGCTGCCCAGATCCTTCGGCGCGCCGAGGAACGGTCCTGCCAGCAACTTCTGATGCGCGGCGTCGGCGAGGACTCCGTTCACCCGCAGCCGGCGGATGTACTCCTCGGCGATCTCCGGCGCCATCTTCCCGTTCAGCAGCGCTGGGATCGCGCCGACCCGGGTCAGCGCGAGGAAGCTCAGCACGATGTCGGCCGCGTCCGTCGCCCAGATCGCGACCACGTCGCGGCGGCCGATCCCGTGCGCGTGCAGCCAGGCCGTCCGGGCCTGCACCCGGTCGTCCAGTTCGCCGAGCGTGAGCGGGTGCTCGGCCGGGAAGTGGTCGACCGCGGTGTCGAACGTCAGGCCCGGCCCGTTCAGGTCGGCGCCGCGTGCGATCACGGTGGCCAGCACGTTGCCGGTGCCGACGGACGGATCCGCGGCCAGCTCGGCCCGGAGGCTCTTCTTCACTGTTCTCCCCCACTCACCAACAGGGCGACCGCTGTGTCGCCGGTACTTGCTTGTTCGACCAGGACGATCAGGACCTGCTCGGCTTCCCCGTCGGCGAGCAGCAGCGCGGCCTCGTCGAGACCGGTGCGGTGCGGGTCGGACGACGGACTGACGCAGACCACCGGACCGTGCAGCCCGAACCGGCTGGCGACGTACCCGGCAACCGAGTTCGGCACGGACTGGAAGAAGTAGAGCGGCCCGATGCGCTTGCCATTGGCAACGGACTCGTGGACGTGCTGGGCGCTGTCCAGGTCGCCGGTGCGGCTGACCAGGACGATGCCCGTGCTCTCCAGCGGCGTGGTCTGCGCGAAGCAGCGCTCGGCGACGACCGCGACCATCGGGCTGAACGTCGACCCGACGAATCCCGGCAGCGCGGGCGGGCCTGCCACGGCGTCGTCACCCGGCTGCGGCCAGTGACTGGCAGTGACCACGACGGGGTCCGGGAGTCCGAGCGTGAGGTTCATGCAGCACGCACCAGCAGCGCGGTGTTGGCGCCCCCGAAGGCGGCGTTCAGCGTCATCCCGTACGCCGACCCCGCGGGTCGCGGGGCGACGGTGATCACGTCCAGCGCGCAGTCCGGGTCCGGCGTCGTGAACCCGGCGGTCACCGGGAGCTTGCCCTCGCGCAGCGCCTGGATGGTGAGGACCAGCTCCAGCAGCCCGGAGGCCTCGAGCGCGTGCCCGTGCACGGACTTCGTCGAGCTGACCGGTACGTCGGCCGCGAACACCCGGTTGATCGCGGCGGCCTCGGAGGCGTCGCTGTACGTCGTACCGGTCGCGTTGGCGTTGAGGTAGCCGACGACCTCGGGCGGGAGCCCGGCCCTCTGCAGCGCGGACTTCATCGCCCGCGCGAGACCGCGCCCGTCCGGATCGGGGCGGCACGGGTGGTAGGCGTCGCCCGCCCGTCCCCACCCGGCGATCTCCGCGATCCCCTCCCCGGCTTCCAGTACGACGGCCGCGACGCCGTCGCCCAGCAGCAGCCCGCGCCGGCCGAGGCTGAACGGCCGAACGACCCCGTCGTCAGCAAGCGCCCGTCCCGCGTCGAACAACGCGAACTGATCCGGCTCGACCAGGTAGCCGGCGGCAACCACCACGCGATCGACCAGCCCCCGGCTGATCAGCGAGGCGGCGTCGGCGACCGCCGTACTGGCTGAGACGCAGGCACTCGTGTAGATCCGTCCAGCACGAGAAGCCAACGCCCGTACGTCGGCCCGGCTGTGCACCGCCAACATCAGCGGCGCCCCCGCCCGCTGTCCGGGCGTCAACCCCGCACAGGCCCCAGCCACGGCTTCAAGTAGTTCCTCCTCCAACACCCCGGCGTCCCTGGCAGTTGCCGCCCGCACAACCCGCCGCCCCGACGTGTCGAACCGCAACACGTCGGCGAACGCGGAAGCCCCCGTCAAAGCCCCGGCCAACTGAGCCTCAGGGCCACGCCCCAACGCACTCATGACAGCCATTCCCGTGACAGCCACCGGCCGGGACTCACCCATGAGAGCTCAGCACTTCCGCCAGCACCGCGACCGCGTCGTCGATCGTCTTGATCCGGTCCAGCTGGTCGTCGGTCAGCTCGACGGCGTAACGCTGCTCGATCTGGTGGACGAGCCAGGCCAGCTCCATCGAGTCGATGCGGTTGCTGCCGGGTGGGCGTTCGCCCAGGCCGGAGAGCCAGTCGACGATCTCCGCGCGACCGGGTGGGAGGGGGACGGTCTGGCTCATCAGACCTGCTGCGCAACCCGGCCGGCCACCTCGGTGGTGAACTCGCCGACGGTCATCAGCGCCAGCTGCTCGGACTCGTCGTCGGAGAAGCGCACCCCGAACCGGTCCTCGACCCGCACCGACAGGTCGGCCAGCGCGAGCGACTCCAGGTCCACCCCGGCCGGGCCGAGCGTCGTGCTGTCGTCGACGCCCTCGACGTCGTAGTTCATGTCCACCAGCTGCGCGAGCACGAACTCGCGAACCTCGTCCCTCATCGCGTTACCTTCTCCCTGTGAATGAACCCCCGGACTCCCCGACGGAGCCCGTGCACGTCTGGCTGACCACGACCGGCGAGGATCCCCGCGCGACCGCCCACCGGCTGGTGGAGCAGCTCGCGGCCTCCCTCGGCCACCCAGCCCCCCTGCACCACACCGCCACCGGCCAACCCACGGTCGACGGTCTGCACGTCTCCCTCACTCACACCACCGGCGTCGCCGCCGTCGCGGCCACGCGGCTCGGCCCGGTCGGCATCGACGCCGAGCTGCGCCGCGACCTCCCGGTCAGCGCGATGGCCCGCCGCTGGTTCGCCCCCGCCGAGCACACCGACGACCCCGAGACGTTCCTGAAGCTGTGGACCGCCAAGGAAGCAGTCGGCAAGGCCCTCGGCCGAGGTCTGAGAGGCAGCGGCCTGAGCCGCAAAATGCCCGCCGACCTGCTGACCAGCAGCAACCAAATGCCGCTGATCGCCCAAGTAGTCCCCACCGAACGCGAGCTGGCAGTCGTTCACATCCCCGGCGACGTGGTGCTCGCGGTGGCCTTCCCAGCCGTCGCGCGTGAGCTCGTGCTCCATCACGGCACCGCCTTGCGCAGCACCGTCAGATCCCGCACCAGCTTCCCGGTCGTTGTCCGCGGCATCTGATCCAGCAACCGCAGCACCCGCGGCCGCTTGTACGACGCCAGCTGCTGCGCCAGCTCCGCCTCCAGCGACGGGATCTCCCGCGGCTGGTTCAGCTGCACGTACGCCGTGATCGCGCCGTCGTACACGACGACCGCCGACTCCACCCCGCGCAACGTGTTCAGCGTGTACTCGACCTCGGTCAGGTCGACCTTCAGCCCGCCCACCGACACCTGCGAGTCCAGCCGCCCCCGGATCGACACCAACCCGGTCGCCTCGTCGACAACCCCGGCGTCCTTGGTGTGCAACCACCCGTCGGCCCAGCGCGCCGGGTCCGACAGCCCCAGGTACGGCGACTCCGGCCGCCGGATCCGCAGCTCGCCGTCGACCGCGCGCACCTCGATGCCCGGCGCCGGCCGGATCTGCGGCCGGTGCGCCCCGAACAGATCGGTGCCGATGACACCGACCTCGGTCATCCCGTACATGTTGCCCAGCGGTACGCCGTACTTGTCCTCGAACGCCGACGACACCGACGCCGGGACCAGCTCTCCACCGGTGGTCATCCGCTTGAACTGCGGCAGCGACGGCGGTTCCTCCACCGAGGCGAGCAGCCCGATGTGGAACGGCACCCCGAGCACGGTCGCCGGCTTCTTCCCGCCCGCGATCGCGTGCAGGATCGCGTCCCCGGTGAGCCGCGCGGGCGGTACCAGCTCGACGCCGGCGTGCAGCCCGTACAACAGCCCACCGACCAGCCCGAGCACGTGCACCATCGAGGGCAGCAGGATGATCCGCTCGCCCGGTTCCGGAACCCCGTCGATCTGCGTGTACCGCAAGACCTCCTCGACCAGGTCCTCCGCGGTCCGCCCGATCACCTTCGACGGCCCGGTCGACCCCGAGCTGAGCTGGACGACGGCGTGCGACGTCCCGGCCGGATGTCCGGAGTACGACGCGACGTCGGTGTCGATGTCGACGAACGTGCGCAGCCCCGACGGGACCGGCCGCTGCGGCTGGACCACCACCTGCGGGACCAGCCGCTCGATCGCCCGCCGGACCTCGTAGTCGGTCAGCCGGTGGTCGAGCAGGATCGCCTGCCCGCCGCTGCGCCAGACCGCCAGCAAATGCGTCACAAAGGCCATTGACGGTGGTAAACGCAATGCGGCGGCACCGCCGGCCCGTAAACCGGACTGGGCCAATTCCACCTGCCGGTCGCGGACCAGCCGGCGCAGCATTCCGCGGTCGACCGGGGTCGGCAGCGAGAAGCACACGTCACTGGCGGGTCCGGCCAGCAGCACATCGTCGACCCACTGGGCGCCCACAGTGGTTCCGGGCACCACGACAGCACCGTCCATGGTCATGAGGGCTCCGAGTTCGCCTTGAGTACAAAGGATTCGAAGCACCAGCACCCCCACCAAGGCCTGGCGATGCCGTGACGATACGACACCGGGTGACGGGTGCGCTACAGACCCACAGTGATAGCCCTACTACCGAAAGCGACCTGCAGTTTCGGCCCTGCAGAACGTCTCAGAAAGCAAACATTGAATCGACAAACAAACCACAGAAAATAGATCTACCGGTTAGGTTTTGCCCTGCCCTCAGTGCTCGGCAAGGGTCCGCTCCCCGAGAAATTTCTGCCACTCCTCGTGCCGCTCGACCGGCCGGAAGCCGAGCTGGGCGTTGACCGCGTTCATCGCGGTGTTCTGCTCGCCGTTCCAGGTGTGCACGACCAGCGGTTCGGGGTGGTCGTGCTGCAGCTCGCGGTGATTGCGGGCCTTGAGCCCCAACCCGAGCCGGTGGCCGCGGTGCGCCGGCGCGACCAGCGTGCCCCACTGGAACACCTTGCCGGCGTCGTGCTCGCTCCTGACCAGCTCGGTGTGCCCGGCCAGCGTCCCGTCCGGCGCGACCGCGACCGTGGTCCAGGAGTGCCGGGCCTGGGCGGCGTTCTGGGCCTCGGCCTGCCGAATCCGCGCCTCGTCCCACCGCTCGGCCTCGACCTCGAGCTCACCCTGCGGCGCCTCCAGGACGAACATGCTCTGCAGCGCCGCGAACGCGTCCACCAGGTCGTCGGGGCAACGATCCCGCCAGCTGCGCAGCTCGTACGCCGAGTGCCGCTCGGCAGCCTCCGCCGCCAGCCCGTCCAGCACGGCGTCCGCGAGCGGCAGCTCCAGCACCCGGTGCACCTCGAAGTTCGCCGCAGCGAAACCCAGCGACGTCGCGAAGGCCTGCCCAGCGGTCGGCCCGGCCGCCTCGATCGGCACCTCGACCTGCGACACCAGCACGGACCGGTCCAACTCGGCCGCCCGCTGGTCGAGCAGCTGCCCGAGAGCCCGCCCGTACCCACGCCGCCGTACGTCGGCCCGGACGCCGATCACCGCGCCCAGCCGGAACGTGTTGTCGGCGAGCGGCACGTCCACCTGCATCGCCCCGGCGATCGCGCCCGCCTCGTCGCGCACCGCCCAGATCTCCCGCGCCCAGTAGGCGTCGTCGCGGGTCATACTGACGCGCAACTCCTCCCGGGCCCACCCCACCGGGTACTGCCGCCCGTCGTCCGCGGCGACGCTGAACACGTCGTACCACTCGTCGAACGCCCTGCCGTCGTGCTGGTCCACTCGCTCCGGTGTGCTCACCCGATTCACTCTAGGGAGCCCGGCAGCAGGCCAGCCAACCGTTTAAGCGGGTGCGCCCAGCTTGCCCAGGGCCACAGCCACGCGTCCGTCAGCCTCGGCCAGCGCCTCGCGGGCGGCCGCGACCGGGCTGCCGGTCAGCAGATGCACCAGCGCCGGCTTCAGCTCGCCGTCAGCCTCGGCCAGGGCCGCGGAGCACGCGTCCTGGTCGGCACCGGTGGCCTCGGCCAGGATCCGCAGCATCCGGCCGCGCAGCTTGTTGTTGGTGGCAACCATGTCGACCATCAGGTTCGACCAGGTCCGGCCGAGCTTGATCATCAGCGTGGTCGAGAACGCGTTCAGCACCATCTTCTGCGCGGTGCCGGCCTTCAGCCGCGTGGACCCGGCGATCACCTCGGGCCCGGTGTCGGCGGCGATCAGCACGTCGGCCAGCGGCGCGAGCGGCGCCTGCGGGTTCGACGTGATCAGCGCGGTGCTCGCGCCCACCGAGCGCGCGTACTTCAGCGCACCGGCGACGTACGGCGTACTGCCGGAGGCCGCGAGGCCGATCACGACGTCCAGCCCGGTCACCCCGGAGGCGTCGGCGGCGCCACCCTCCTCGGAGTCCTCGACGTTCTCGACGGCGCGCAGCAGCGCCGGCATGCCGCCGGCGTGGTGCGCGACGACGAGATCGTCGGGCGCGTGGAAGGTGGGCAGCAGCTCAGCGGCGTCCAGGACCGCCAGGCGGCCCGACGTACCGGCTCCGAAGTAGTGCACCCGCCCACCGGCCCGGACGGCGGCCACGGCCGCGTCCACGACCTTGGCGATCTCCGGCACGACGGCACCCACCGCGTCGGCGACCCGGGCGTCCTCGGCGTTCATCATCCGCAGGATCTCGGCGGTCCCCACCGCATCGATCGCGAGCGTCCGGGGGTTGCGCGCTTCCGTGGGTGTCGTCACATCTCGATGTTAGTTTTCTACTGAAGGTTTTTCAATTCTGTTGATCGTTGACGGACGTCTTCACCCGGTGCCCGCGGACCGCGGTCGCGGTCTCCTCGAGCGCCTTGCGGGCGTCCGGCAGCACCGACTGGGCGACCCCGATGAACAGGCAGTCGATCACCATCAGCTGCGCGATCCGGCTCGACATCGCCCCGGACCGGTACGTCGTCTCGCGCGCGGCCGTGGTCAGCACCAGATCGGCCGTCTGGGCCAGCGGCGAGCGCGGGAAGTTGGTCACCGCGACCGTGGTGGCGCCGTGCCGCTTGGCCTCCTCGAGCGCCTCGATCACCTCGACCGTGGTCCCGGTGTGCGAGATCCCGATCGCGACGTCGTCGGTGTTCAGCAGCGCGGCGCTGGTCAGCATCACGTGCACGTCGGACCAGGCGAACGCGACCCGGCGGATCCGGTGCAGCTTCTGCTGCAGGTCGAGCGCCACGAAGGCGCTCGCCGCCGCGCCGTACAGGTCGACCCGCGGCGCCCGGGCGACCGCGGCGACCACCTTGCTGAGCTGGTCCACGTCGAGCTGCTGGGCGGTCTCGCGGACCGCCCGCTCGTCGGCGAACGCGACCTTGCCGACCACGTCGTCGAGCGAGTCACCCGGCTCGATGTCGCCGCCGACCTCCGGCCGGACCATCTCCTGGGCCGACTGCGCCGCCAGCTGCAGGCGCAGCTGCGGGTAGCCGGGGACGCCGATCTGCTTGCAGAACCGGATCACCGTGGTCTCCGAGGTGGAGGCCACCTCGGCCAGTTCGGAGATCGTCATCGCCGCCACGCCGCCCGGGTCCGCGAGGACCGCGTTCGCCACCCGCTGCTCGGCCGGGGCCAGCGCGGGCATCACCGCGCGGACCCGGACCAGCAGCGGCCCCGTGGGTTCTGGAGAGGTCGTGGAAGTCATGACGCCACGGTACGGCGAATGAGCACCCGAAGGGGTCACCGACGCGAAAGTCTCCAACCTGTTGCGGTAAAAGCCTCCGGGCTGCGCTCACCGTCGAACACGACCTTGCGGCCGTCGGTGAGCTTCACACCGTCCACGTAGACGCCCCGGCCCTGGTACAGCGGGTCGGAGGTGTAGCGCCAGCGCAGCGTCTGGTTGCCGCCGGGAACGTCCGCCGACACCTGGTGCCAGTTCCGGTCGCCGGAGCCGCTGATCGAGCCGTCGAAGTCCGTGACGGTCCCCCGGTCGCGGACCGTGAACGGAACCTTCGTCCAGGTCGTTCCGTCGGTCGAGCTCTCCAGGTACAGCAGGTCGGTGTCCTCGGTGTCCACGAACAGGTCGAAGGCCAGCTTCGCCCCGGCCGCCGGTACGGCGACGGGCAGCGCGAGCGTGGTGGTCGCGGCGTCCGTCGTACCGGAGAACCAGGCGTCCTTGCCATGCCGCGGGCCGACGCCGAGCGACAGCGCCAGGCCCTGCACGACCGCACGCCGGGCCGGGTTGTTGCTGCCCCAGTTCCGGCTCGGGTGGACCCGGTTGCTGAGCAGGATCGCGAACGAGCGGGAGTCGAAGTCGATCACCACCGACGTCCCGGTGTAGCCGGTGTGGCCGGCCGCGCGGGGACCGGACAGGCCGCCCATGTACCAGCGCTGGTTGAGCTCGAAGCCCAGACCGTGGTCGTTGCCCGGGAAGCCCTGGTTGAAGTTGGTGATCATCGCGGTGACGGAGCTTTCCTTGAGGATCCGGGCGTGCCGGTAGCTGCCGCCGTTCAGGAAGGCCTGCGCCAGGACGGCGAGATCGTCCGCGGTGCTGAAGACGCCCGCGTGCCCGGCGACGCCGCCGAGCGACCAGGCGTTCTCGTCGTGCACCGAGCCCCAGACCATGCCGCGGTCCGGCGCGACCTGGAACTCGGTCGCGGCGATCCGCTGCTTCTTCTTCGGGTCCGGGTTGTAGCCGGTGTCCTTCATCTGCAGCGGCTTGGTGATGCCGTCGGCGACCAGCTTGTCCAGCGTCTTGCCGGTCACCCGGTGCGCCAGCTCACCGAGCGAGATCAGGTTCAGGTCGCTGTACAGGTAGGTGCTGCCGGGCGGGTTGACCAGCTTGGCGGTCAGCGCCATGTTCATCCGCGACGCCGGGTCCGGCTGCGCGCTCCACAGCGGCAGGAACGCGGGCAGCCCGGTGGTGTGGGTGAGCGCCTGCCGGACGGTGATCGCCGCCTTGCCGTTCTCGGCGAACTCCGGCACGTACGTCGCGATCGGCTCGTCCAGGGAGACCTTGTTCTTCTCCACCAGCTGCAGCACGACGATCGAGGTGAACAGCTTCGAGACCGAGGCCATGTCGAAGATCGTGTCGGTGCGCATCGGGATCTGCTGGTCGGCGGGCAGCTCGGTGCCGCTGCCGTCGGCGTACTTGAGCGCCATCCCGGTCGCGTTGCGGGTGACGATCTTGCCGTCGTGGCCGAGCAGCGTGACGGCTCCGGCGTACAGGGGCTTGACCGTGCCGTTCGGCTTGGTCCAGCCGGCCACCTGGGCCAGCGCGGCGTCGATCGGCGCCGGGTCCAGACCGGCCTTGGCGGGAGTCGAGTCGCGCAGCAGCGTTCCCTTCGGCGCGTAGCCGCTGAACGGCTCGTCGAAACGTCCGGATTTGTTGCCCCCAGCAACTGCAGGGGCGGCCATGGTGAGCATCAGGGACGACACTACCGCCACACCGAGTACCGTCTTGATCACCGGTGGTCTCCCTTGTACAGCAGGTACTTGGCGCGGCGCGCGGTCCACGCGTCGGTCTCGGACTTCCAGGCCGCGACGATCTGCTCGGCGCTCGCGCCGCCGTCCAGCATGGTGCGGAACCGGTCCGAGCCGGACAGCAGGTCGATCCAGCGGCCGGGCGGATTGTCGCCGGTCCGCCAGGCGAAGCCCGGGTAGAGCCGCTTGGCCTCGACGATCATGTGCGTGGCCGCGACGATCGCCTCGACCTTGTGCGGGTCGGTGATCTGCACCTGGACGCCGCCGCAGAGCACGTTGGCGTTCTTGGAGATGAACGGCGTGAAGTACGCCTCCCGGAAGTCGACGCCCGGGATGTTCTTGGCCTGCAGCGCCTGCGCCCACTTGTAGTCGATGTACGGCGCACCGATCAGCTCGAACGGCCGCGTCGTACCGCGGCCCTCGGACATGTTGGTCGCCTCGAACAGGCAGGTGCCCGGGTAGAGCAGCGCGGTGTCCGGGGTCGGCATGTTCGGGCTCGGCATCACCCAGGTCAGGCCGGTGTCGGAGTAGATCTGGTCGCGCTTCCAGCCCTCGACCTTGATCACCTGGAGCTCCTTGAGCCGGGCGCCGTTCGCGTCCAGCGGCAGGTACTCGGCGTTGAACATCCGGGCCAGCTCGCCGACCGTCATGCCGTGCTGCTGGATGATCTCCTCCTTGCCGACACCGGAGGTGAAACCGGGCTTCATCATCGGCCCGCGGGCGTAGCCGCCGACCGGGTTCGGCCGGTCCAGCACGACGAACTTCGCACCGGTCTGGACGGCGGCCAGCATCGCCTCGTACATGGTCCAGATGTAGGTGTAGAACCGGGCGCCGACGTCCTGGATGTCGAAGACGACGGTCTCCACCCCGGACTTCTGGTAGAGCGTGACCAGCTTGGCCGCGTTCGCGCCGTACGCGTCGTAGACCATGATCCCGGTCCGCGGGTCGACGTGGTCGCCCTCGGAACCGCCGGCCTGGGCGCTGCCGCGGAAACCGTGCTCGGGGCCGAAGACCGCGACCACGTTCACCTTGCCGGAGGCGTGCATGGTGTCGACGACGTGGTTCAGGTCGTCGAGGATGCCGGTTGGGTTGCTGATCACGCCGACCTTCTGGCCGGCCAGCGCCTTCCAGTTGTCCTTGGCCAGCGCCTGGGCGCCGGTGGTCACCTTCTTGCCACCGTGCTTGGGCTGCTCGGCGGCAGCGGCGGCCTGGGTGGAGATCAGCGGGGTGGCGGCCAGGGCTCCGGCACCCGCCAGCAGACTGCGGCGCTTCATGAGGGGGGTCTCCTTCGGTTACGGACGGAAGTGAAGGTCGGCCACCACGGGGCGGTGGTCACTGGCCGCGGACTCGGGAGGAACGGTTGCCTGCCGGACGTGGAAGCCACGGCCGACGGTCACGAAGTCGATGCGCTTGACCGGTACGCCGGCCGGATAGGTCAACGGCCCGCCGGTGGTGTCTTCGGCGGCCGTCCAGGCGTCGGTCAGCCGCCGCCAGAGCTTGGCGAGCTCCGGCGCGTTCGCCTCGGCATTGAAGTCGCCGGTGAGGACTTGGAGATCCCGCGCCTTGTCGCGGGCGAGGATCTTGAGCGTGTCGTCGACCTGTGCCCGGCGGACGGCGGGATCGGCGCGGTAGTCCAGGTGCGTCACGTAGACGTGTACCCGGCGACCGCGAACGTCCAGCTCGGCCTCCAGGAAGCCCGGCGCAGGCGCGGGGACCGGGTTCGGGTCCTGCGTGGACAGCCGGGTGATCGGGTGGTTCTCCGTGCGCACCAGCGGGAAACGCGACAGCAGCCCGACGCCGTACTGCCGGCGGGGTTGCCCGGCCGCGGGCGGATCGAGGTCGTAGATCGGCGCGAACCCGGCGTGCATCCCGAGCTTCGTCGCCAGCTCGGTGAGCGTGTCGAGCCACTGGCTGCGCGCGTCCCAGTGCACGTCGACCTCCTGCAGGCCGATCACGTCCGCGTCGAGCGCCTTCAGCGCCTGCGCGGTCCGGTCCAGGTCGAACACGTTGTCCTCGCCGGCGCCCGCGTGGATGTTGTACGACGCGACCGTCAGCCGGGTCTCGCGGGCGTCCCAGGTCAGCCCGTGCCCGAACGGATGCAGCGGCGTCGCCGGGTCGTCGACCGTCGGGACGTCGACCGGCAGCTTGCCCGTCGGCGCGATCTCGCCGGTGATGACCTTGGCCAGCGCCTCCATCGACACCGCGGCGTACGAGTACGTCGCCAGCGTCGTCTCCGCGGTCGGGAAGCGCGACACGTCGTACGGGTCGCGGACGGCGACCACGATCACCGGGCGGCCGGTGGCGAGCAGGTCGTTGACCAGCTTCTGCTGCTTGGCCAGCTTGTCGGTGACGGCGGTGTCCCACGCCTTCATCGTCAGTACGACGGTCAGGTCAGCGGTTGCTGCCGCCGCCACCGCGTCGGCGATCTTCGCGTCGGTCGGCGTCGCGCCGGTGTCCTTCACGACCGTCGTGTGGCCGCGGCCCTGCAACGCCGTCCCGAGCACGGCCGGGGTGTAGCCCGCGACCAGGATCGTGCGCGGCGCGGGTGACAGCGGGAGCAGCCCGGCGTCGTTGCGCAGCACGGTCGTCGTACGGTCCGCGATCTGCTGCGCGACGGCGTAGTTGGCCGGCGTACCGACGACCTTCGCGACCTGCGCGAGCTCGACGTACGGGCGGTCGACGACACCGGTCTTGAGCTTCAGGCTGAGTACTCGCTCGACGCTCTGGTCGATCCGCTGCTCGCTGATCCGGCCGCTGCGCACGGCGTCGAGGACCGAGTTGTAGGCGAGGTCGAGATCGACCGGCATCAGCAACTGGTCGACGCCCGCCTCGAGCGCCCGCAACGGGATCTCGGCGTCGCCGTACTTGTCGCGAACGCCTTGCATCCCGAGCGAATCGGTGATGACCACGCCGTCGAAGCGCAACTGCTCGCGCAGGATGCCGGTCAGGATCGGCCGGCTCAGCGTCGCCGGGTCACCGGACGGGTCCAGCGCCGGGACCACGATGTGCGCGGTCATGATCGAGTCGATCCCGGCCCGGATCGCCGCCTCGAACGGCGGCCGGTCGATCGCGTTCCACTCCTGCACGGTGTGGTTGATCACCGGGATGCCGGTGTGGCTGTCGGTCGCGGTGTCGCCGTGGCCCGGGAAGTGCTTGGCGGTCGAGACGATCCGGCCGTCGCGCTGGTAGCCCTGGACCTGCGCCGCGGTCAGGTCCGCGACCAGCTTGGTGTCGGACGAGAACGACCGGACGCCGATCACCGGGTTCAGCGGGTTCACGTTGACGTCGGCGACCGGCGCGAAGTCGGTCGTGACGCCGACAGCCTTCAGCTCGCGACCACCGATCCCGCCCGCCTGGCGAGCGAACTGCGTCGAGCGGGTCGCGCCGAGCGCCATCGCACCCGGGAACTGCGTCGCCGGAGGACCGACCCGGAACACGACACCGTGCTCCTGGTCGGTACTGATCTGCAGCGGTACGCCGCCGCTGCCGATCGCCGCGGACTGCAGGCCGTTCGACAGTCGGGCGATCTGCTGCGGGTCCTTCACCGAGTCGGTCCAAGCGAAGTAGATGACACCGCCGAGGTGGTACTTGCGGACCACCTCGGCCGGCGTCGCGACGCCGTACAGGTCGGTGTTGCGCGGGTCGGCGGTGCTCGCGGTCGGGCCGTAGGCGTAGCAGACGAACAGCTGGCCGACCTTCTGCTCCAGCGTCATCGCCCGCAGCGTCTCGCGGACCCAGCGGTTGCCCGCTGCCTGGGCCGGAGCCGCGCTCAACGCCGTACCGGCGACTGCCGCCGCCGCGAGGCCGAGGGTCTGGCGTCGGGTGAGCTCCATCCGGGTCACCAGCTCAGGCCGTGGCCGAACGGGTAGAGCGGTGTGGCCGGGTCACCGGCCACCGGGATGTCGACCGGGAGCTTGCCGGCCGGCTTGATCTCGCCGTACAGGACCTTGGCCAGCGACTCCATCGAGACCGCCTGGTAGCCGTAGGTGGCGACGTAGGTCGGCGCCTGGTCGAAGTACGCGATGTCGTACGGGTCGCGGACGGCGACGACGATCACGGTCTTGCCGGTGGCCAGCAGGTCGTTGACCAGCTTCTGCTGCTTGGCCTGCTTGTCGGTGACTGTGGTGTCCCACGCCTTCTGCGTCAGGACGACGGTGACGTCGTTGGCCTGGGCCTTCGTCACCGCGTCGGCGATCGCCGCGTCGGTCGGGGCCGCGCCGGTCTGCGCCACGGTGGTGGTCGCGCCGCGGGTGGTCAGGCTGTTCGCCAGCGACTGCGTGGTGGTGACGCCCCAGCCGGTGACCAGGATCTTGCGCGCGGTGTTGCTCAGCGGCAGCGTGCTGGTGTCGTTCTTGACCAGGGTCATCGACTTGTCGACGATCTTCTGCGCGGTGGCCAGGCTGGCCGGCGTACCGACCTTGTTCGGGATCTGCGCCGGGTCGGAGAACGGCGACAGCAGGGTGCCGTTCTTCAGCTTGACCAGCAGGATCCGCAGCAGGCTCTCGTCGATCCGGCGCTCGCTGATCCGGCCCGACTTCACCGCGTCCACGACGGCCTTGAACTGGACGTCCGGAGCCGGCGGCAGCAGCAGCTGGTCGGCGCCGGCCTCGAGCGCGCGGACCGCGACCTCGGCGTCGCCGTACTTGGCCCGGACCGCGGCCATCTCCAGCGCGTCGGTGATGATCAGGCCCTTGAAGCCGAGCTGGTTGCGCAGCACCCCGGTCATGATCGGCTTGCTCAGCGTCGCCGGGTCACCGGACGGGTCCAGCGACGGGACCGAGATGTGCGCGGTCATGATCGAGTCGATGCCGGCCTTGATCGCGGCCTTGAACGGCGGTGCGTCGATCGTGTTCCACTCGGCCAGCGTGTGGTTGATCGTCGGCAGCGAGGTGTGGCTGTCGTCGCGGGTGTCGCCGTGGCCCGGGAAGTGCTTCGCGGTCGCGGTGATCCCGGCGTCGCGCTGGTAGCCCTGGACCTGGGCGGTGGTCATGTCGGAGACGAGCTTCGGGTCGCTGGAGTAGGAGCGGACACCGATCACCGGGTTGAGCGCGTTCACGTTCACGTCGGCGTCCGGCGCGTAGTCCTGCCGGATGCCCATCGCCTTCAGCTCGCGGCCAGTGATGCCGGCCGCGGTCCGGGCGTCGGCGGTGCTGCGGGTGGCGCCGTGGGCCATGTTGCCGCCGAACTGGGTGGCGGGCGGACCGATCCGGACCACGACGCCCTGCTCCTGGTCGGTCGCGATCGTCAGCGGCAGGTGCAGCCCGGTCTTGATCGCAGCCGACTGCAGCTGGTTCGAGTACGTCGCCAGCTGCGTCGGGTTCTGCACGTTGTCGCGGGCGTTGAAGTAGATCCAGCCGCCCGGCTTGTACTTCGCGACGACTTCGGCCGGCGTCGCGACGCCGTACAGGGCGGTGTTGCGGGGGTCGGGCTTGCTCGCGTCCGGGCCGTAGGCGAACAGCACGAACAGCTGCCCGATCTTCTCCTCCAGGCTCATCCCCCGCATCGCCTTGGTGGCCTGCTGGAGGCTGGTGATCGGAGCCTTCGGTTCGGGCGGTGGTGGTGCCGCGACCGCGGCCGCCGGGATCAGAGCGGCCGCGGTCGCGGCAGCGAGACTGGCAGTGACAGAGCGGCGCAACGAGGACATGACCGACCCCTCAGGTAAGTGAATTACATGCGTCTCCCCCGCACGCGAAAGTTACCCACGTCACGCAGATGGGTCAAGGGGAAACGGCAAGTCATCCTCCCAGCTCTTGAGGGCAGCCAGCAGCTCCGGCCGCTGAACCGTGTCGAGCGCTTCGGTGAACGCGTCGCCGACCACGTCGGCGATCCGGACCGGTGACTTCAGCGCGGCCGAACGCACCGCGGCCTCGACCATCGCGACGCTGATCAGGTTCGAGTGCACCTCCGACTGCGGGGTCGTCCCCGACCGGACCGCCGCGACGAACTCGGCCAGCGAGCCGGCGATCTCCTCCGGATCCTCCCGGAGGTCAGCCGGGATCGACTCGCCGCCGGCCCGCTCCGCGACCGGCGCGTTGTCGCCGTCCCAGGTCGCGGTTCCGCCTTCGGCGCTCGCGCGCCACCGGCCGTTCCACGAGGTCTCCAGCCCTGGCGCGCACCAGCTGCCGGTGAACGAGAAGCGAGCGCCGTTCGCGAAGGTGAAGATCGCGTTCGCCGCCGCGTTCCCGTCGAACCAGCTCCACTCCGGGTTGTACGAGTCGCAGTAGACCGACACCGGCTCGGAACCGATCAGTGTCCGGGCCAGGTCGAACTGGTGGATCGCCATGTCGACCAGCAGCGGCTCGGCCATCCGCTCGCGGAACCCGCTGAAGTGCGGCGCCTTGGCGAACTCACAGGCCAGCGACCCGACCGGACCGAGCTCGGCGAGCTGCCGGCGGAACGCCGTACCGGCCCGGAAGTAGCGGCGGGACTGCGAGACCATCAGCAGCTTGCCGCTCACCTCCGACGCGGCGACCATCGGCAGGCACTCGCGGACCGTCTCGGCCAGCGGCTTCTCGCAGAGCACCGGCAGCCCGCGCAGCAGGGCGTCGATGCTCACCGCCGGGTGCGCGGCCGGGACGGTCACGTCGATCACCGCGTCGGCCGCGACGGCCAGGTCTTCGAGGGACCTGGCCACCGGTACGTCGGCGTAGCCGTGCTCGGCGGCCGCCGTACGGGCTGTGTCCAGGTCGAGATCGACCAGGCCGGCCAGCACGACGTCGTCGTTCGCGGCGATCGTGCGCAGCCAGGCCCGGCCCATCCCGCCGGCCCCGACCTGCACGAGCCGCAACGGGTCAGGCATCGGCGGGCTCCTCGATCGCGCCCTGGTAGCCGTGCCCGTGGAAGAAGTCACCGGTCTCGTAGCGGAGCAACGTCGGTACGGCACGCTCGGGCCGATCGGTGTGCGCCCAAGCGACGCCGTTGGCGATCACCTTGCGGACGTCCTTGTGGTGGTAGACCGGGAAGTCCTGGTCGCCGGGCGAGAAGTAGAAGATCTTGCCGTGCCCGCGCCGCCAGGTGCAGCCCGAGCGGAACACCTCGCCGCCGGAGAACGACGAGACGAAGATCAGCTCGTCGGGCACCGGGATGTCGAAGTACTCGCCGTACATCTCCTGCTGCTCGATCTCGATCGGGTGCGGGACGCCCTGCGCGATCGGGTGCGTCGGCGCGACCGTCCAGACCAGCTCGCGGTCGCGCTCGCTGCGCCAGCGCAGCGTGCACGACGTGCCCATCAGCTTGCCGAAGATCTTCGACCAGTGGCCGGAGTGCAGCACGACCAGGCCCATCCCGGACAGCACCTGCTGGTGAACGCGGTCGACGACCTTGTCCTCCACCTCACCGTGCGCGGCGTGACCCCACCAGACCAGGACGTCGGTGTTGGCCAGCACCTCCTCGGTGAGGCCGTGCTCGGGCTCGTCGAGGGTCGTGGTGGTGACGACCGCCTGGTCGCCGAGGTTCTCGGCGATCCCGGCGGCGATCGCGCCGTGCATGCCGTCGGGGTAGAGCTCGGCGACGTGCGGCTCGACCTGCTCGTGCCGGTTCTCGCCCCAGACCAGTACTTTCAAGCTCATACGTCTTGTCCTTAAGGATTATTTGACCGCTCCGCCGACGGCGCCGGCGGCGATGTACTTCTGCGCGGCGACCAGCAGCACGACGGCCGGGATCGCCGAGAGCACCGCGGTGGCCATCACCGCGTTCCAGTTCTGCACCTGGGTGCCGAGGTACTGGTAGATCCCGAGCGTCACCGGGCGGACGCCGTTCTTGGTGGTCAGCGTCAGCGCGAACAGGAAGTCGCTCCAGGAGAACAGGAAGCTGAACAGGCCCGCGGTGATGAGGGAGTTCTTCGAGATCGGCAGCACGATCGCGACGAAGGCACGGACCAGCCCGGCGCCGTCCACCCGCGCGGCCTCCACCAGCGACGGCGGCAGCGAGAGCATGAACGAGCGCAGGATCAGGATCGCGAACGGGATCCCGCTGCTGCAGTTGGCCACGATCAGCCCCGGGATCGAGTTCAGCAGCCCGAGCTTCTCGTACGCCTGGTAGAGCGCGTTGGCGATCACGATGCCCGGGATCATCTGCGAGATCAGGATCGCCAGCAGCCCGATCGACACCCACCGGGACCGGAACTGCGACAGCGCGTACGCGCACGGCGTCGCGATCGCCAGACTCAGTACGACGGTCCCGCTGGCGATGATCAGGCTGGTGACCAGGTGCCCACCCTGCTCGCTGAGCGCCCGCCGGTAGCCGGCGAAGCTCGGGTCGAGCGGGAGCAGGCCCGCGGTCAGGGTGTTGCCGGACGGCTGCAGCGACGCGTTCACCATCCAGTACACCGGGAACAGCATCACCACGAGGATCAGGACGCCGAGCACGCTGAAGATCGCGCGCCGGACGGTTGAGTCGGTCATGGAGCCTCACTCGTCCACAGCACGGCGGGTGCCGCGCAGGTAGAAGACCGCGAACAGGAACGACAGGGCGATCAGCAGGTTGCTCAGCGCCGCGCCCTCACCGAACTTGAAGTCGACGAACGACCGCTCGTACGACTGCGTCGCCAGCGTCTGCGTCGCGTTGGCCGGACCACCACCGGTCAGGCCGAGGATGATGTCCAGCACCTTGATCGTGTAGACCACCCCGAGCATCAGCACCACGCTGGCCACCGCCCGCAGGTTCGGCCAGGTGATGTGGACGAACGCCCGCCACCCGGTCGCGCCGTCGAGCTGCCCGGCCTCGTAGAGCTCGTCGGGGATCTCGGTCAGCCCGGAGTACAGCAGCGTCACGTTGAACGGGATGCCGATCCAGATGTTCACGCCGATCACCGCGATCAGCGCCACCGACGGCGAGTTCAGCCACGGCACCGGGTCGTCGAGCAGCCCGGCGCCGATCAGCGTCCGGTTCAGGATCCCGTTGTCCTGCTCGAGGATCGAGCGCCAGGTCGCGCTGGACACGATCAGCGGCAGCAGCCAGGGCAGCAGCAGCATCGACCGCAGCACCCCGCCGAGCGGGAACCGGCGCCGGAAGAACAGCGCCAGTCCCAGCCCGATCACGAACTGGAACGCGATCGACCCGACCGTGAACAGGGCCGTGTTCACCATCGCCTGCGAGAACAGCTGGTGCTTCACCATCGCCGAGTAGTTGGCCAGCCCGACGAACGGCGCCTCGCCGGTGAAGAAGGTCCGCAGCGTGTAGTCCTGCAGGCTCATCAGCAGGTTCTTCACCACCGGGTAGCCGAACAGCGCGACCATCGCGACCGCGGCCGGCAGCACGAACAGGATCTTGGTCAGCTCCTCGCCCCGGCGGCCGCGCCCCCGGGCGCGCGGCAGCCGTCGTACGGACGTGCGGGTGAGCGTTCCGTCCGCCATCGCGATCAGCCGCCGGAGGCCTGCTTGAAGGCGTCCTGGGGAGAGGCCTTGCCGGTCAGGGCGAGCTGGACGGCCTGGTAGATCACCTTGGCGGCGTCCGGCCACTTCTCCCCGAGCTTGCCGGTCCGGGACCGGGCGTTCTTGACCTGCTCGGTGAACGCGGCCATCGAGGGCACGTCCTTGACGTAGGTGTCGAGCAGCGCGGTCCGGGTCGGCACCGTGAACCGGGCCTTGGCCCAGGTCAGCTCGTTCTCGTCCGAGGTCAGGCACTTCACGAAGTCCGCGGCCTTCTGCTGCTTGGCCTGGTCCTTGTTCAGCGGCACCGTCCAGGCCTCACCGCCGAGCGGCGCGACCGGCGTCTGCCCGGCCTTGTTCACCGGGAACTGGACGACGTCCCACTTCACGTTCGGCGTGGTCTGCAGCGACGGGATCTGCCAGGGACCGTTCACCATCATCGCGGCCTTGCCCGCGGCGAACTGGTCCTTCGCGTCGCCCTGGGTCCAGTTCACGACACTCTTCGACGCCGAGCCGGACTGCACGAGATCCGTCCACAGCTGCAGGGCTTCGGCCACCTGCGGGCTGGTCAGATCGGTCTCGTCACCGCCGTTGGTCCACATCGCCGGCAGGAACTGCCAAGCACCCTCGTACGTCGCGTTGGCGTTGAACGCGATCCCGTACCGGCCCGGCTTGGTCAGCTTCTTCGCCGCGGCCCGCAGCTCGTCCCAGGTCTTCGGCGGCTGGACGCCCGCCTCGGTGAGCATCTGGGTGTTGTAGAACAGCGCGATCGTGTTCACCACAGGCGCGAGGCCGTAGAGCTTGCCGTCGTACGAGCCGGCGTCGACGATGCCCTGTGCGAACCCCTCGGAGGTGACACCCAGGTCGTTCAGCGGAGCGAGCGCCCCCGTGGCGGCGATCTGCTGGACGTCGGGGTTGTCGAGCATCAGGACGTCGGGCAGCGTCTTGGACGACGCCTGCTGCAGCACCTTCTGGATCAAGGTGTCACCAGGCACCGTCTCCCGCTGGATGCTGATCCCGAGCTGCGTCGCGCAACCGTCCAGGCCCTTCTGCACCAGGGCCTTGTCCGGGTCGTTGTTGTAGTAGTCGAGGACGGTGAGGCTGCTGACGGACGCACCCGAGGCGGACGGGCTGTCGCCGTTGTCGCCGCACGCGGCCAGCAGGAGTGGCAGCGCGGTCGCACCCGCCACCAGGGCGGTGATCCGCTTGCTGATCATGGCATCGGACTCCTTCGGGGAATCGACGATCAAAGCGCTTGACCAATGACCGGCGCCGCACTTGCCGACGCTGCGGTAAAGCGCTTAACTGAATTGGCTAGGACTATGTTCCTTGGGTCACACTGCTGTCAAGGGTTCGAGGGGGACGTATGGCGACGATGCAGGAGGTCGCGGACCGCGCGGGGGTCTCGATCGCGACGGTGTCGTTCCTGCTGAACGACACCAAACCGGTCGGCGCCGCGACCCGGGCCCGGATCGAGCAGGCGATGGCCGAGCTCGGATACCGGCGCAACGTGGTCGCGCGGGCGCTGGCCAGCCGGCGGACCCACATCATCGCGATGGCCTACCCGGCGCTCGAGCACCGGTTCGGGACGTCGACCGCCGAGTTCTTCACCAGCGCGGCCGAGGCCGCGCGCGAGGACGACTACCACCTGGTGCTCTGGCCGGTCGGCAACGACGGCGTCGAGCTGCGCGAGCTGCTCGGGCAGGGACTGGTCGACGGGGTGGTGCTGATGGAGGTCCAGCTCGACGACGCGCGGGTCGGCGTACTGCGAGAGACCGGTACGCCGTTCGCGATGATCGGGCGGACGACGGAGCTCGAAGGGCTGACGCACGTCGACATCGACTTCGACACGACCGTCGCGGACGCGGTGTCGTACCTGCACGGGCTCGGGCACCGGCGGCTCGTGCTGCTGTCGGGCGACCTGGACGACCCGCGCTTCCACGAGTACGGCCCGTGGGTGCGGATCGGCGACGCCTACCGGCGGATCGCGGCCGAGCACGGGCTGGAGATCGTGGTGATCGAGTGCAGCGACTCGACCCGCGCCGGGCACGAGGCGGCGGGGCAGATCCTGCGCGAGCATCCGGAGACGACGGCCGTGCTGGTGATGAACGAGTTCGCCGCGCTCGGGGTGACCGCCGGGCTGCAGCGTCTCGGGCGTGACGTTCCCGGCGACCTGTCGGTGCTGCCGCTGCTGATGGTTCCGGACACGGCGGCGATGAGTAATCCGGAGCTGACGATCATGCGAACGCCTGGCCCGGAGCTCGGGCGACTCGGCACGCAGTCCTTGATCCGCCACCTGGAGGGCGCTGATCCCCTGCCCCCGCAGCTCGTTCCCGCCAAGCTCGTCCCGGGTGAGTCAGTCGGTCCCGTCCCCTAGCCCAAGTCTTCCGCCCGATCGCATCAGCGGAACGGATCAGTCTCCGGGAGCCAAGCCTCCTTCTCCTCCGGCAGTTCCACCCCGTGAGTCAGCGCCTCGATCGTCCCCAGCACCGCCGCTCTCGTCTCGTCCGCGCGCGACACCAGCGCCCACGTCCAGTACGGCGCCGGCCGCTCGACCTGGCGCCGGACGAGATCGGGCGGCAACGGGATCCCGGTCCGCTTCGGCGAGCTGATCACCGGCCGCCGCAGCCGCCGTACGTGCTCGAAGAACGCCGGCCCGGTGATCCCCTCGTCCTCGATCCGCTCCACCCCTGCGCCGGTCGCCGCCGCGAACTCCTCGGCGTACACGTTCCACGACGACCACGCAGCGCTGTCCGCGTCGACCAGCACCACCACGTCCTCGGCTCGCACCGGCCCCGCTTCCCCGACGCTCACCGCGTGCAGCCGGTCCACCCCAGCCAACCGCGCCGCGAGCCCCTGCTCCTCCAGGTCCGGCGTCCGCACCCAGCAGATCGCCAGGTCGATGCTCCCGTCCGCGACCCGGCTCGCCTGCGTGTGCGACGGCATCACCCACGGGTCCACGACGAGATGCGCGACCCCGGTCGTCCGCGCGACCAGATCCTTCGGGTGCCAGCTCACGTACCCGAGCCGCACACAGTCGGCCCCCTCCAGCCCAGCCGCCGTACGCCGTAACGCGTCGGCCTGCTCGAGCAGCTCCCGCGTCTTCGGCAGCAACGCCTGCCCGGACGCGGTCAGCGTCACCGACCGCCGGTCGCGCTCGAACAGCTGCACCCCGAGATCGCGCTCCAGCGCCTTGATCTGCTGGGACAGCGACGGCCCGGCGATCAGCAACCGGGCGGCCGCCCGCCCGAAGTTCAGCTCCTCGGCGACCGCGACGAAGTACCGCAACTGACGCAGCTCCACCCGACGATCGTACGGCGCCGGGCCTCGGAGCCGCGGCCTCCCAGCAGGGAGGATCTCGGTCGTTCGGAAACCCCCGGCGGCGCGCAACCCTCGGGGCATGGACAACAACACGCAGAAAGTCGCCGTCGTCACCGGAGCGTCCCAGGGCATCGGCGAAGGACTGGTCACGGCGTACCGCAAGCTCGGGTACGCCGTGGTCGCGAACTCCCGCTCGATCGAGCGCTCCGGCGACCCGATGGTGCTCACGGTGCCCGGCGACCTCGCCGAGCCCGGCACCGGGACCCGGGTGATCGAGGCCGCGCTGGCCGAGTTCGGCCGGGTCGACACCCTGATCAACAACGCCGGCGTCTTCGTCGCCAAGCCGTTCACCGACTACTCCGACGAGGACTTCGACCTGGTCACCGGGGTCAACCTGCGCGGCTTCTTCGAGATCTCGCAGCAGGCCGTCAAGGCGATGCTGGCCACCGGCGGCGGGCACGTCGTGAACGTCTCGACCAGCCTGGTCGACCACGCCAACACCGCCGTCCCGTCCGCGCTCGCCTCGCTCACCAAGGGCGGCCTGAACGCCGTCACCAAGTCGCTGGCCATCGAGTACGCCGCCCGCGCGATCCGCGTCAACACCGTTGCCCTCGGCATCATCGAGACGCCGATGCACCCGGTCGAGACGCACGCGACGCTGGCCACCCTGCACCCGGTCGGCCGGATCGGCGCGATCGCCGACGTGGTGGACGCGGTCACCTACCTGGAGAACGCGGCCTTCGTCACCGGCGAGGTCCTGCACGTCGACGGCGGCCAGAGCGCCGGCCACTGATGTCCGCCACCGAGATCCTGACCGCGGTCGCCGACCGCTGGCGCAGCGCGGTCGACGCCCACGACCCGGAGCTGGTCGCGTCGTACTTCACCGACGACGCGATCTTCCAGGGCCTGCACCCGTACTCGGTCGGCCCGGAAGGCGTCGCGGCGTACTACGCCGCCCAGCCGCTCGGCATGACCGCGGAGTACGCCGTACTGGAGACCCGGCAGCTCGCCGACGACCTGATCCTCGGCTATCTGACCGTCGACTTCGCCTTCACCGACCGGCCGACCAGGACGCTCAACCTCAGCCTGCTCGTCCGGAAGGTCGAAGACACCTGGCAGATCGCCCACTACCAGGTGTCGCAGTTGCCCCAGAGCTCGAACGTCTAGAGCTCGAACGTCGCGGCGACCGGGAGGTGGTCGGCGGCGTGCGTGATGGGAGTGCTTGCGGACTTGGCCTTGAAGGCCGCCGAGTGCAGGACGTAGTCGATCCGGGAGAGCGGGAAGATCGCCGGGTTGGTCAGCCCCAGGCCGAAGCCGACCTCGGGCCAGGTGTCCTTCCAGGTGGCGGTCAGTGCCTTGATCTCCGGGGACGTCGGTACGGCGTTGAGGTCGCCGGTGAGCAGCGTGGGCGTGGTCGGGCCGGCCAGGAGCTGGGTGATCTTCTGGGCCTGCTCGACCCGCTCGGCGGAGGTGAGCTTCGACAGGTGGGTGTTCGCGAAGCGCACGTCCTGGCCGTTGACGTCGAGCGTGGCGACGGCCAGGCCGCGCTGCTCGCTGCCGGCGTACAGGGGCAGCAGGGTGTTGCTGAAGTCCTTGATCGGGTAGCGCGACAGGATCGCGGTGCCGTACTGCCGGCGTGGGTCGCCGGGGGTGAGCGGGTCGAGGTCGAGGTTCGCCGCGAAGCGGTACTCCATGCCGAGCCGGTTCGCGAGCCAGGCGGCCTGGTCGACCCAGTTGCTGCGCTCGCTCCAGTGCACGTCGACCTCCTGCAGGCCGACCACCGCGGCACCGGACCGGCTGATCACCGTGGCGATGCGCTCGAGGTTCAGGGCGCCGTCGACGCCCTGCCCGTGATGGATGTTGTACGTGAGCACCGGCACGGTCACGACCGCGCGGGGCTGGGCGACGGCGACGGCCGGCGTCACGACGAGCAGGGCAGTGACGGCGACGAGCAGGCGGCGGAATCTACGCATGGGCAGATCACATCAGCCGTCCGGGCCAACGGCCCAGGTATTCGTTCCTCGCCGAAACCTCAGCCGAGCTGCTCACGGACCCAGCGCGGGTCCGGGTTCACCCGGTGGTCGTTGCCTACGACAACGGTGGGGACGGTCTCGTCGCCGCCGGTGAGGGCGCGGACGGTGGCGGCGGCCGCCGGGTCGGACCAGATGTTCACCCAGTGGGCGTCGCGGCCGCGGCGGCCGAGCTTGCGGCGCAGGCGCAGGCAGAAGGAGCAGCCGGGGCGCCAGTAGATGATCGGGCGGCCGTCGGCGGCGGCCAGGCGCTCGGCCTCGGCGGCCGGCGTCGACCGCGGGAACACCAACGGGGACAGCACGGCACCAACCGCCGCGAAGGCGATCAGCTCGCAGCAGGCCAGCACCCAGCGGCCGGCCAGGAACTGGCTGGCCGACGTCGCGAGACCGACGAACAGAAACGCCCCGGCCAGGCTCCAGGTGCGGAGCAGGCCGGGGCGTTTCACCGTACTCAGAGCTTCAGGGCTCCCGCGACGACGTCGGCCAGCGAGTGGGCGACGTCGTGGGCGGTGTCGGAGGACTCGGCCTCGACCATCACCCGGACCAGCGGCTCGGTCCCCGACGGGCGGAGCAGCACCCGGCCGGTGTCACCGAGGCGCTCGGTGGCCGCGGTGACCGCGGTCTGGACGGTCGTGTCGGTGCCGGCGCGGGTCTTGTCGACGTTCGGGACGTTGACCAGGACCTGCGGCAGCCGCGTCATCACGGCGGCCAGCTCGCGCAGCGACTTGCCGGTCGCGGCGACCCGGGCCAGCAGGTTGATCGCGGTCAGCGTGCCGTCGCCGGTGGTGGCGTGGTCGGACAGGATCACGTGCCCGGACTGCTCACCGCCGAGCTTGTGGCCGCCGGCCTTCATCGCCTCCAGCACGTACCGGTCGCCGACCTTGGTCTGCTCGACCGCGATCTGCTCCCGGACCATCGCCTGGACGAAGCCGAGGTTGCTCATCACGGTCGCCACGACGGTGTCGTTGGACAGCCGGCCGCTGTCGCGCATCGCCAGCGCCAGCACGGCGAGGATCTGGTCGCCGTCGACCAGCTCACCGGTGCCGTCGATGGCCAGGCAGCGGTCGGCGTCGCCGTCGAGCGCGATGCCGAGGTCGGCGCCGTGCCCGATCACCTCACGGCGCAGCCCCTCCATGTGGGTGGAGCCGCACTCGAGGTTGATGTTCAGGCCGTCCGGGCTGGCGGCGTACGTGATCACCTCGGCGCCGAGCCGGCGCAGCGCCTCCGGTGCCGTCAGGGACGCGGCACCGTTCGCGCAGTCGATCACGACCTTGACGCCGTCGAAGCGGTTCGGCGCGGACCGGACCAGGTGCGCGACGTAGGTCTCGAACCCCTGACCGTCGTCGTGCACCCGCCCGACGGCCTTACCGGTCGGGCGCTGCCACTCCTCGCCCATCCGGGCCTCGATGGCGTCCTCGATCGGGTCGTCGAGCTTGATCCCGCCACGGGCCAGGAACTTGATGCCGTTGTCCGGCATCGGGTTGTGGCTGGCCGACAACATCACACCGAGATCGGCACCGGTCGAACCGGTCAGGTACGCGACCGCGGGGGTCGGCAGCACGCCGAGCTTGAAGACGTCGACGCCGGCGCTGGCCAGACCGGCCACGACGGCGGCTTCCAGGAACTCACCACTGGCACGCGGATCCCGGCCCACAACGGCGCGTGGCCGGTGCCCTTCGAAGGCACCGGCCTCGCCGAGTACGTGAGCGGCGGCGACCGAGAGGTCGAGCGCCAGCTCCGCGGTCAGGTCCACGTTCGCCAGGCCACGGACGCCGTCCGTGCCGAACAAACGCGCCATCAGATGATCAGCGCTTGCTGTACTGCGGAGCCTTACGGGCCTTCTTGAGACCGGCCTTCTTGCGCTCCTTGATCCGCGCGTCGCGGGTGAGCAGACCGGCCTTCTTCAGACCCGGGCGGTTCGCCTCCTCGTCGGCGGCGTTCAGGCAGCGGGCGACACCCAGCTGCAGGGCGCCGGCCTGGCCGGTGATGCCACCGCCGTTGATCCGGGCGATCACGTCGTAGGAGCCCTCCAGGCCCGCGACGACGAACGGCTCGTTCACGTGCTGCTGGTGCACCTTGTTCGGGAAGTAGACGTCCAGCGGCTTGCCGTTGACCGTCCAGTTGCCGGTCCCGGGGACCAGGCGAACGCGCGCCACGGCCTCCTTGCGGCGACCGGTCGCGCCGGCCGGGTTGATCACCGCGACGCGGCCGGACTCGGCGCGCTGCTCCGGGCTCGGGTTCGTCTCGGAGGTGTAGGCGACCGGGCCCTCGCTGTCGATGGGGACCTCGGGGTCGAACTCGGCGGTCTCGGTGGTGGTGACGTCGCTCACGCTGGAAATCCTCGTTTACCTGGCTCGTCGATCGCTCTACTGGGCGATCTGGGTGATCTCGAAAGGCTTCGGCTGCTGGGCCGTGTGCGGGTGCTCCGGACCGGCGTACACCTTCAGCTTGGTGAGCAGCTTCCGGCTGAGACGGTTCTTCGGCAGCATCCCCCAGACAGCCTTCTCGACGGCCTTACGGGGGTCCTTGTCGAGGATCTCACCGATCGGCGTCGCCGTCAGACCACCCGGGTGACCCGAGTGGCGGTAGGCCAGCTTGTCGGTCCGCTTGCTGCCGGACAGGGCGACCTTGGAGGCGTTGACGACGACGACGAAGTCGCCTCCGTCAACGTGCGGGGCGAAGGTCGGCTTGTGCTTGCCACGCAGAAGAGTTGCGATCTGGACGGCGAGCCGACCGAGCGTGACGTCGGTGGCGTCGATCACGTGCCACTCGCGAGTGACGTCAGCAGGCTTCGGGCTGTACGTGCGCACGGTCGTTGACCTTCGTTTCTCAGAGATTGACAAAAGTGGGGCGTCGGCGAGCGGTATCACCGAGGACCGGTGCAGACCTGAAACGCACAACAGCAGCCCAGAATACCGGCGGGGACACGTCGGGGTCAAAGTGAGCGCGAACGGCCCGGGGACCCCGGGTTGGAACCGAACTCCGACCGCACTAGTTTAGCCGTGAAGAACAGAAGTCCGCACCGCGTCCCGCCGGCTGACGATCACCCTCACTGGCTCCGGCGATGACGCCAGCTTCCGAAGAGGGCACCGTGACCGAACAGTCGCTCACCGTCCGGGACAACCGGACCGGCAAGGACTACGACCTTGCCATCACCGACGGCACCATCCGTGCCGCAGATCTCAAGCAGATCAGCGCTACCGACGGAGACGGTGGCCTGGCCACCTACGACCCCGGCTTCGTCAACACCGCCTCGACCCGCTCCTCGGTCACCTTCATCGACGGTGACAAGGGCATCCTGGAGTACCGCGGCTACCCGATCGAGCAGCTCGCCGAGCAGTCGAACTACCTCGAGGTGGCCTACCTGCTGGTCAACGGCAAGCTGCCGAACAAGGCCGAGTACGAGGGCTGGGCGCACGACGTGACGTATCACACGTTCGTGCACGAGAACCTGAAGACCTTCATGCAGGGCTTCCGGTACGACGCGCACCCGATGGGCATGCTGCTGGCCTCGGTCGGCGCGCTGTCCACCTTCTACCCCGAGTCCCGGGAGATCTTCGACGAGGAGTCGCGGGCGCTGCAGATCCGCCGGCTGATCGCGAAGATGCCGACGCTGGGCGCGTTCGCGTACCGGCACGCGCAGGGCAAGCCGTACGTCTACCCCGACAACGAGCTCAGCTACGCGGCGAACTTCCTGTCGATGCTGTTCAAGATGAGCGAGCCCAAGTACGCCGCCGACGACCGGCTGGTGCGCGCGCTGGAGATCCTGTTCATCCTGCACGCCGACCACGAGCAGAACGCGTCCACCAACGCGGTGCGCGCGATCGGCTCGACCCAGGTCGACCCGTACAGCGCCGTCACCGGTGGCATCGCCGCCCTCTACGGCCCGCTGCACGGCGGCGCCAACGAGGCGGTGCTGAAGATGCTGCGCCGGATCGGCACCGTCGACAACGTCCCGTCGTTCATCGAGGGCGTCAAGAACGGCGAAGAGCGGCTGATGGGCTTCGGCCACCGGGTCTACAAGAACTACGACCCGCGGGCCAAGATCATCAAGAAGGCCGCCGACGACGTCTTCGAGGTCACCGGGATCAACCCGCTGCTGAAGATCGCCGTCGAGCTGGAGAAGATCGCGCTGGAGGACGAGTACTTCGTCTCCCGCAAGCTCTACCCGAACGTGGACTTCTACTCCGGCCTGATCTACGAGGCCCTGCAGTTCCCGCCGGAGATGTTCACCGTGCTGTTCGCCATCCCGCGCACCTCGGGCTGGCTGGCCCAGTGGCTGGAGAGCCTCGGCGACAGCGACCAGAAGATCGCCCGCCCGAAGCAGATCTACACCGGCGCCCGCGGCATCGACTACGTCCCGATGGGCGACCGCTAGTCATTGCCTGAAGCAACGAAACCCCCATCGTCCCGGCGCCGGTGGGGGTTTCGCCGTTCCCGGGCCGGAGTTGGGACGACCCCGGTCCGGCAGGGGAGCCACGGACCGGGGTCGTGCTGTGCTTCTGCCGGCTACGACGCGGCGGCCGGGGTGCGCGGTTCCCGGGCGGCGGCGAACAGTTCGTCGAGCCGGCCACGGGCGCGGGCCATCGCGACATGGTCGACGTAGTCGCGGGACTCGACGATCAGGCCGTCGCGGACCCGGAGCACGAAGATGCACGGGACGCGGAACGTCGCGCCGTCGGCGGTGCGGGTGCCGGCGTACTCGAACTCGGCGACGATCACCTCGGGGTCCGCGGTCTCGTGGACGCGGACGTTGTCGGGGACGAAGCTGATGGCCGAGGCGACCCGCGGGCCGGTGCCGCCGAAGTGCTCGCGGAGCGCGGCGCGGGTGAGCAGCGGGTGGTCGCCACCGGGCGCCATCGGGTGCCGGACGTCGGTCGGTTCGGCGTACAGGGCGGGCAGGCTCGCGTAGTCACCGGCCGCGACGCCGTGGACCAGGCGCAGGAAGACCTCGGACGGGGTCATGATCGCCTCCTAAGCGAAGTGATGACTCCGAATATATGGAGTACGAACTTCGGTTACAACCAAAATGGCTCGGCGGGCGTCTTCTACGCTGTGCGGGACGAAGGAGGGTGGGCGGGTGCGAGCTGACGCGCGGGACAACCGGGAACGGATCCTGACCGCGGCCGAACAGGTCTTCGGGCGGTCGACGGCGGCGTCGACGGACGACGTGGCGAAGCTGGCCGGGGTCGGGATCGCGACCGTGTTCCGGCACTTCCCGACCAAGGTGGAGCTGCTCGAGGCGGTGCTGACGCTGCGGCTGCAGCGGCTGCGCGACACGGCCGCCGAGCTGGCGGGCGGCAGCGACCCCGGTACGGCGTTCTTCGAGTTCTTCGACCAGGTGGTCGCCGAGGCGGGGTCCAAGCTGGCGATCGCGGAGGCGCTGGTCGCGGCCGGCAGCGCGCCGGGCGAGCACGCCCGCCAGGCCGGGCAGGAGATGCGTCAGGCCTTCGGAGAGCTGCTCGTGAAGGCTCAGCGCAGCGGGGCCGTCCGGGCCGACGCCCAGTTCCCCGAGGTGTACGCCCTGCTGGTCGGCGCCTCCCGTGGCGCGACGGCGACCGGGCTGGATCTGGAGGTCCGGGACCGCATGCTCGCAATCCTGTACGACGGGCTGCGGCAACGCCGGTGAGGCGCCGCTGGCACCGCTGGTCACGCAGGCGCCGGGTCATCACCGTCCTGCTGCTGGTCGCCCTGCTCGCGATCCCCCTACCGCTCAGCGCGTACGCCGTGTCGCTCCGGCTCCACTACACCGGCGATCCGGCGCCGCGGGCGCTCACTCGCGGCCGCGACGCCGTCTGGCTCGGCCACGCCTGGGTGGACGGACGCAAGACCACCGCTGACGTCACCGCACTGGCCGAGCGCCTCGCCACGACCGGGGTGCGAGACCTGTACGTGCACGCCGGGCCGCTGGAGCACGACGGGAGTCTGGCGGTGACAAAGGTCTCCCCCACTGCCCGCTGGTTCACCGACGCGATGGGCGAGGCGGCTCCCGGCGTACGGGTGCAGGCGTGGCTCGGCGACATCGTCCAGCCGGCCAAGAATCCGGGCATGGACCTGGAGGACCCGGCGGTCCGCGACCGGGTGACCGCGTCGTCCGCGGCGGTGCTCGACCAGGGCTTCGACGGGATCCACTTCGACTTCGAACCGGTCCACTCCGGGTCGGCGGGTTTCCTCGCCGTACTGGACCAGGTGCACCGCCTGGCCGCTGAGCGCGGCGTCCCGCTGTCGGTCGCCGCGGCCCAGATCGACCCGCTCTGGTCGCTGAACTCGGTCGCCCTGGCCGTCGCCGACGAGGGCAAGTGGTGGTCCCAGGACTACTTCGCCGAGGTCGCCCGCCGGGTCGAGCAGATCGCAGTCATGTCGTACGACACCGCGATGCCCCTGGAGTCCCTGTACGGCGGCTACGTCGCCAAGCAGACCCGCCTGGCCCTGGAGGTCACCCCCGCCCACGTCGACCTGCTGATGGGCCTCCCGGCGTACTGGGAGGACAACTTCAGCCACCGCGGCCGCGCCGAAACCGTCGAAGCCGCCGTCCGCGGCGCCCGCCTCGGCCTCGGCACCAACCCGAAACAGAACTTCGGCCTGGCGATCTACGTCGACTTCACCGCCACGGAAGCCCACTGGACGGCGTACAGGACCGGCTGGGTGAAGCCCTAGCGGGCGCGTTCCACGCGGCCTTCGTCCCAGACCGGGGTGGTCGACTCGTAGACCGAGCCGTCGGAGCCGAAGACGAGGTAGCGGTCGAAGTCGCGGGCGAACCAGCGGTCGTGGGTGACCGCGAGGACCGTGCCGTCGAAGGAGTCGAGGCCTTCCTCCAGGGCCTCGGCGGACTCGACGTCGAGGTTGTCGGTGGGTTCGTCGAGGAGGAGCAGGGTCGCGCCGGAGAGCTCCAGGAGGAGGATCTGGAAGCGGGCCTGCTGGCCGCCCGACAGGCTGTCGAAGGACTGTTCGGCGGCGTGCGCGAGCTCGTAGCGGTCGAGCTTGCGGGAGGCGAGCTCGCGGCCCATGCCGTCGCGGTGCTCGTCGCCGCGGTGCAGGATCTCCAGCAGCGTGCGGCCGGCCAGCTCCGGGTGCTCGTGGGTCTGGGCGAACCAGCCCGGGCGCACGCGGGCGCCGAGCTTGGCGTTGCCGGTGTGCGCGACCGGCGGGATCTCCACCTCGCCGACCGGCTGGTGCTCGACGTCCGGGTCGGAGCCGCCGTTGGCGAGCAACCGCAGGAAGTGCGACTTGCCGGAGCCGTTGGAGCCGAGCACCGCCACGCGTTCGCCGTACCAGACCTCGAGGTCGAAGGGCTTCATCAGCCCGGTCAGCTCCAGCCCGGTGGCCACGACGGCGCGCTTGCCGGTGCGACCGCCGGTGAGCCGCATGCTGACCTTCTGCTCGCGCGGGATCGCCTGCGGCGGCCCGGCCTCCTCGAACTTGGCCAGCCGGGTCTGCGCCGCCTTGTACCGCGACGCCAGGCCGTCGTTGTACGCCGCCTTCGTCTTGTACATCAGCACCAGCGCCTTGAGCTTCGCGTGCTCCTCGTCCCAGCGGCGGCGCAGCTCCTCCAGCCGCTCGAACCGGTGCTTGCGGGCCTCGTGGTAGGTCTTGAAGCCGCTGCCGTGCGTCCAGATCGTGTTGCCGGCGGCACCGAGCTCGACGGTGACGATCCGGGTCGCGGTGTTGGCCAGCAGCTCCCGGTCGTGGCTGATGTACAGCACGGTCTTGGTGGTCGCGTTGAGCTGCTCCTCCAGCCAGCGCTTGCCCGGTACGTCGAGGTAGTTGTCCGGCTCGTCCAGCATCAGCACCTCGTCCGGACCGCGCAGCAGCGCCTCCAGCACGAGCCGCTTCTGCTCGCCGCCGGACAGCGTCTTCACCTCACGCCAGCGGCAGTTGTCGTACGGGATGCCGAGGGCGGCCGTTGTACAGACGTCCCAGAGCACCTCCGCGTCGTACCCGCCGACCTCGCCCCAGTCCGCCACGGCCTGGGCGTAGCGCAACTGGGTCTTCTCGTCGTCGGCCTCCATCATCTTCAGCTCGGCCTGGTCGAGCGTGGCCGCGGCGTCCTGGACGGCCTGCGGCGCGACGCTCAGCAGCAGGTCGCGGACCGTCGTCTCGTCGCGCACCGAGCCGACGAACTGGCGCATCACGCCGAGCCCGCCGGAGCGCGCGATGCTGCCGCTGTGCGGTTTCAGGTCGCCGGCGATGATCTTGGTCAGCGTCGTCTTGCCGGACCCGTTCGCGCCGACCAGCGCGACCTTCGCGCCGTCGCCGACCCGGAACGTGATGTCGTCCAGCAGCACCCGCCCGTCCGGCAGCTCGAACCCGATCCCGGACACGTCCACATGACCCATGTCCCCCAGTCTGACGCGCCCGCCGCCCGGACAGCGAACGGTTATCGCCTACCAGCCGGTCAGGTGGTCCAGGTAGATGCCGCCGGACGGTCGCACCGACCCGGTCATGAACAGTTTCAGCGGCGCGGCGAACAGCCCGTACGTCGTGGTGCCGTTGAGGAATCCGGCGGTCGCGCACCCGTCGTACTGGACCCAGATCTGGCGGATCCCCTGCGCCGTGCCGAACCGCAGCACGATCGACTCCTTCGGCCGGGCCGCCTCGGGCGTGCACTTGAACACCGGCAGGTCCGGGTTCCGCTCGGGCAGCACCTTGATCGCGTCGACGATCTGCTGCGCGACCAGCCCGTCGAACCGCTGCGAACCCAGCACCACCCGCGGGCTGGGCGACAGCCGGTAGCGGCAGGCCTCGACACCTGTCACGGGTGTCGCCAGGTCGAGTCCGACGGCCGCTGCCGGACTCATGTCCCCGCGGACCATCGCCTCCGGCACCGTGCAGCCGGTGGCTGCGTCCGCCGGGGGCTGCCCGGTCGACTTGCTGTCCGGCTGGTACTCCGACGCGTTGCCGCGGTCCTCGGTACTGCCCGCGCTGTTGCTCGCCGTCTCCGTCGGCATCCCGCCGACACTCCACAGTCCGCCGCCGACCACCGCCACAGCGACCACCGCGGCCGCCGACGCCAGCAGGTTCTTCCGGCGCTGCCGCACCCGCTGCCGCGCCTCCGCCGCCATCCGGCGGCCGTGACCGCTGAAGGAGCCGTCCGCCTTGTTCTGCAACGCGTCCGCCACGGCCGGGCCGAGCTCCTGCTCCTGCTCGTCGTACTCAGGCATCGTCGGCTCCTTCCCTGGTCAGCGTCTTCTTCAGTACGGCGAGCGCCCGGTGCACGTGCGACCGGGCGGTCGCCTCGGCGCAGTGCAGCAGCGCGCCGATCTCGGCGTACGACAGCTCCTCGTAGAAGCGCAGCACCACCGCGGCCCGCTGCTTGTCGGGCAGTGTCCGGCACAGCTCCCAGACCGCCTCGGCCTGCGCCCGGTCCGCCGCACCGTCGGGGGCGGCCGAGGACCGGTCGGGCTCGGCGACCGGTGCCTCCCGGCGGCGGAACCGGCGCCACCAGGAGATGTGCGCGTTGACCACCATCCGCTTCACGTAGGCCTCGGGGTCGTCGGCCCGGCTGACCCGGCCCCAGCGCGCACAGGCCGTCGTCAGCGCGTCCTGGACGGCGTCCTCGGCCAGCGCCCGGTCACCGGTCAGCACGTAGGCGAACCGCAGCAGCGCGTCGGCGCGCTCGCCGACGAAGGTCTCGAAGTCGAGCGCGGGCGCACTGGTCACCGGTTCGGCCAAGGCTGCCTCCATGCCCTCAGGACGGCGCTCCGCCGGGATTCGTTGCAGTTGCCTTCAGAATGCGGAACCCCTTGGCGCTGGCGACCCGCTCGCAGGGGTAGCCCTGCTCGGTCAGCCAGCGCTGCAGCGAGTCGCCGCCGAGGTTCTTGCCGACCACCATCCAGGCCACTCCCCCGGGCTTGAGCCGGGCGTACCAGCGCAGCAGCATCTTGTGCAGCTCGGGTTTGCCGATGTGGATGGCCGGGTTGGACCAGAGCTCGTCGAACACCACATCGTCCGGTACGTCGTCCGGCTGCACCGCGCGGACCCGCTCGGCGACCCCGGCGGCCGCGGCGTTCAGCGTGGTGAGCTCCAGCGCCCGGTTGTTCACGTCGACCGCCCAGACCACCGCCTCCGGCAGCTCCACCGCCAGCGCGCAGGCGATCGGCCCGTAGCCGCTGCCCAGGTCGAGCACGGTCCGGGGGCCCGCGACGGGCCGGACCTCGCGCAGCAGGATCGACGTACCGGGGTCCAGCCGGTCGCGGGAGAAGACGCCACTCGCGGTGGTGAACTCGTAGTCGCGGTCCCAGATCCGGGCCTGCACAGTACGCCGTACGTCGGCCGAGGCCGGGTCCGCGGAGAAGAAGTGGTCAGCCACGCCGGTGCACCTCCCCACGGACCTGGCGGGCCAGCTGGACCCGCGCGGCCAGGTCCTCGTCCGCGGGGTAGCGCACTTCCTCCAGCGTCAGCCCGTGCGCCGGCAGTACGGCGACCGCCGAGTCCCGGACCTTCCCGGCGAGCACTGTCGCCGGCCAGTCGATCTCGCGCCGCCCGTCGCCCACCGGGATCAGCGAGCCGACCAGTGCGCGGACCATCGAGTGGCAGAACGCGTCGGCGATCACTGTGCCCTCCAGCAGGCCTGGCGCCGTACGGGTCCAGTCGTAGCGCAGCAGCGCCCGGACAGTGCTCGCGCCTTCGCGCTTCTTGCAGAACGCCGCGAAGTCGTGCTCACCGAGCAGCTGGGCCGCGGCCGCGTTCATCCGGTCGACGTCCAGCGGCCGGATCACCCGCAGCACCTCCTGGCGTCGCAGCGGGTCCCAGCCGACCGGGTCGTCGCAGATCCGGTAGACGTACCGGCGCTCCAGCGCGGCGAACCGCGCGTCGAATCCCTCGGCAGCCTCGGCGACCGCGGTCACCGACACGTCCTCGGGCAGTACGCCGTTCAGCCGGCGCAGCAGGTCGCGGCCGGTGGTCTCGACCTCCAGGTCGACGTGCGCGACCTGGCCGCGCGCGTGCACGCCGGTGTCGGTCCGGCCGGCACAGGTGACCGACGGACGCTCCGGGAGCCGCAGGACGGTACCCAGCGCCTCCTCCAGGGCTCCCTGGACGGTCCTGAGCCCGTCCTGACGGGCCCAGCCGTGGAATCCGGTTCCGTCGTACCTGAGATCGATCCGCCAACGCACAGGGCAATCTAACGCAACAGCGCCCCCACACCCTGACGGGCGTGGGGGCGCTGTGACGTACTTGGTGTTACTTGTCCTCGGTCTCGCCGGCCTTGGTGAAGCCGGCGGCCGCGGCCGCCTCCTCGGTGGCGAACCAGACCTCGGCCTCGGTCTGGTCGTACCACGGCGAGTCGGTGGTGTGGAACTTCATCGAGTTCTCGTTGCCCTTGATGTCGAAGCCCGCGGGCGCCGAGCCGTCGGCCAGCGGAGCGGCCGAACCGTCGTACTTGCCGGCCACGACGTCCTGGACCTTCTCGTCCTTGACCTCGTCCTGGACCTCGGCGTCGTCGGCCTTGGCGGCCGCCTTCTTCGCCGGGGCCTTCTTGGCGGCGGCCTTCTTCGCCGGGGCGGCGGCCTTCTTGGCCTTCGGGGAGTCGGCGAGCGCCTCGACCAGCTCGATCTTCACCATGGGGGCGTTGTCGCCCTTGCGGGGGCCGAGCTTGATGATGCGGGTGTAGCCGCCCGGACGGTCGGCGTAGCGCTCACCGAGCTCGGTGAACAGCACGTGCACGACGCTCTTGTCCTTGATCCGCTTCATCACCTGACGGCGCGAGTTCAGGTCACCGCGCTTGGCCTTGGTGATCATCGACTCGGCCAGCGGCTGCAGGCGCTTGGCCTTGGCGGCCGTGGTGGTGATCGCGCCGTGCTCGAACAGCGAGGTCGCGAGGTTGCTGAGGATCAGCTTCTCGTGCGCCGGGCTGCCGCCGAGGCGGGCTCCCTTGGTGGGGGTAGGCATTGTCCAACTCCAGAAATCTCAGGCCCGGGTGCGGACCTTGGGAACAGGCCGGGTGGCCTTCGAAAGGTCAGTACTGCTCGGTCTCGGCGAAGCTCTCGTCCTCGTCCTCGGCGTCGTCGCCGTAGGCCTCGGCAGCGGCGCGCAGGTCGAAGCCGGGGGGCGAGTCCTTCAGCGACAGGCCCATCTCGGCCAGCTTCAGCTTGACCTCGTCGATCGACTTGGAGCCGAAGTTGCGGATGTCCAGCAGGTCCTGCTCGCTGCGCGAGATCAGCTCACCCACGGTGTGGATGCCCTCGCGCTTGAGGCAGTTGTAGGACCGGACGGTCAGCTGCAGGTCCTCGACCGGCAGCGCCAGGTCGGCGGCCATCTGCTCGTCGACCGGCGACGGGCCGATGTCGATGCCCTCGGCCTCGACGTTCAGCTCGCGGGCCAGGCCGAACAGCTCGACCAGGGTCTTACCGGCCGACGCGACGGCGTCGCGGGGCAGCATCGACGGCTTCGTCTCGACGTCGACGACCAGCCGGTCGAAGTCGGTGCGCTGCTCGACACGGGTCGCCTCGACCTTGTAGGTCACCTTGAGGACCGGCGAGTAGATCGAGTCGACCGGCATCCGGCCGATCTCGGCGTCGGCGGACTTGTTCTGGATCGCCGACACGTAACCGCGGCCCCGCTCGACGACCAGCTCCATCTCGAGCCGGCCCTTCTCGTTCAGGGTGGCGATCTTCAGGTCCGGGTTGTGCACCTCGACACCGGCCGGCGGCGCGATGTCGGCGGCGGTGACGTCACCGGGGCCCTGCTTGCGCAGGTACATGGTGACCGGCTCGTCGTGCTCGGAGGAGACGACCAGGTCCTTGAGGTTCAGGATCAGCTGGGTGGCGTCTTCCTTGACACCCGCGACCGTCGAGAACTCGTGCAGCACGCCGTCGACCTTGATGCTGGTCACGGCGGCGCCCGGGATGGACGACAGCAGGGTGCGGCGGATGGAGTTGCCGAGGGTGTAGCCGAAGCCCGGCTCCAGCGGCTCGATGACGAACCGCGAGCGGTGCTCGCCGACGACCTCTTCGGTCAGGGTGGGACGCTGTGCGATGAGCACTGTTGCTACTTCCTTCTTCGTTCGCGACGACCACTATTTGAGGCCGCGAGGTGAAGAACGACCGATCCCGCCGGCGGCCCGGAGGCCGCCGGCGGGAAGCGGATCAGTTCTTCGAGTAGAGCTCGACGATCAGGTGCTCTGCGACCTGGGTGTCGATCTGTGCCCGGGTGGGCAGCTGGTGCACGAGGATCCGCAGCCGCTCGGGCAGCGCCTCGAGCCACGCCGGGACGACCCGCTCGGAGTGCGTCTCGCGGGCGATGATGAACGGCGTCATCTCGGCCGACTTGGCGCGGACGTCGATGACGTCGTGCGCCGCGACCCGGTACGACGGGATGTTCACCTTGATGCCGTTCACGGTGAAGTGACCGTGCACGACGAGCTGACGGGCCTGACGACGGGTCCGGGCCAGACCGGCGCGGTACACGACGTTGTCGAGGCGGGACTCGAGGATGATCAGCAGGTTGTCACCGGTCTTGCCAGGACGCCGCGAGGCCTCCTTGTAGTACAGGCTGAACTGCTTCTCGAGCACGCCGTAGGCGTAACGAGCCTTCTGCTTCTCACGAAGCTGGAGCAGGTACTCGCTCTCCTTGGGACGGCCGCGGCCGTGCATACCCGGCGGGTACGGACGACGCTCGAACGCCTTGTCGCCACCGACGAGGTCGACCCCGAGACGGCGCGACTTCTTGGTCATGGGTCCGGTGTAACGGGCCATTTTCGCTGCCTACCTTTCCTGGGATCAGACCCGGCGCCGCTTGGGAGGGCGGCAGCCGTTGTGGGCGGTCGGGGTGACGTCCTGGATGGTGCCGACCTCGAGGCCGACCGCACCCAGCGAACGGATCGCGGTCTCACGGCCGGAGCCGGGACCCTTCACGAACACGTCGATCTTGCGCATGCCGTGCTCCATCGCCCGGCGCCCGGCGGCCTCGGCGGCCATCTGCGCGGCGAACGGGGTCGACTTGCGCGAACCCTTGAAACCGACGGTGCCCGCGGAGGCCCACGAGATGACCGCGCCGGTCGGGTCGGTGATCGTCACGATCGTGTTGTTGAACGTGCTCTTGATGTGCGCGTGGCCGGCGGCCACGTTCTTCTTCTCCTTGCGGCGCACCTTCTTCGCGCCGGCCGCGGTGCGGCTCTTGGGAGGCATAAGTCAGTTGCTCCTGGGGTCGACGGTCATCCGGGTCACTTCTTCTTCTTGCCGGCGATCGCCTTCTTGCGACCCTTCCGGCTACGGGCGTTGGTCCGCGTGCGCTGACCACGCACCGGCAGGCCGCTGCGGTGCCGGCGACCCTGGTACGACCCGATCTCGATCTTGCGGCGGATGTCCGCGGTCACCTCGCGACGGAGGTCACCTTCGATCTTGTAGTTGCCTTCGATCCAGTCCCGGAGCTTGACCAGTTCCTCGTCGCCCAGTTCGTGGACGCGCTTGTCACCGGAGATGCCGGTGGCTTCGAGCGTCTTCAGGGCGCGAGTACGACCTACACCGAAGATGTAGGTCAGGGCGACCTCGATGCGCTTGTCGCGCGGGAGGTCGACGCCTACGAGGCGTGCCATGTGGCGGTGTTCCTTTCGTCGGCAGAGGTGTGGTGGCGCGCCGCGTCCTTGCCCGCCTCGGTGATGTTTCCTTCACCGGCAAGGCCCCGGCCTCTGTTCCGGGGGCGACGTCCAGCCTGTTGCCGTGCTGGACGAGCGTGCGCGCTGTGGTGCGACAGTGCTGTGTCGCGAGGTAGGGCTTGGATCAGCCCTGCCGCTGCTTGTGCCGCGGGTTCTCGCAGATCACCATGACCCGGCCGTGGCGGCGGATCACCTTGCACTTGTCGCAGATCTTCTTGACGCTCGGATTGACCTTCATCGAGCTTCTTTCTTCGACAGGTGGCTGTGGTTACTTGTACCGGTAGACGATCCGACCCCGGGTGAGGTCGTACGGCGACAGCTCCACGACGACCCGGTCCTCGGGGAGGATCCGGATGTAGTGCTGCCTCATCTTGCCGCTGATGTGCGCGAGCACCTTGTGCCCGTTGGACAGCTCAACACGGAACATCGCGTTCGGCAAAGCCTCGACGATGGTGCCCTCGAGTTCGATGACTCCCTCTTTTTTGGGCATGTCCTCGCACTTCTGTAGACGACGTACTGAATGATTGGTACCGCACGGTCGCGCTGCCCGGAACGAGCGTTGGGCATAACAACCAGAGGCTACAAAGAGCCAAGGAAAGAGTGTACGCCACCTACCGGTGAGAAACCCAATCGGGCCTCAGCACCGGCTGGACTCCAGCTCCGCGATGTGCTCCGCGCCCCACTGATCGAGCGGCGCCAGCGCCGTGTTCAGGGTCTCACCGAGCGGCGTCAGCGAGTACTCCACCTTCGGCGGCACCTGCCGGTAGACCTCGCGGTGCACGATCCCGCGGCTCTCCAGCTCACGCAGCTGCTGAATGAGCATCTTCTCGGTGACGCCCGAGATCGCCTTGCGCAGCTCCCCGAACCGGTGCGGTCCGTGACTGAGCGCCCACAGGATGAGCGGCTTCCACTTCCCGCCGATCACGTCGGCGGCGGCGTCCAGACCACAGGTGTACGGCTTCATACTTACCTTTCGGTGAGTACCTGACTATTTAGTCGGTACTTGCCGATTCTAAACCGTGGCGGTGAGGCTGGTGGGCATGAAGACACCCGTGACCGTTCTCGGCCTCGGCACGATGGGCACCGCCCTCGCCCGGGCCTTCACCGCCGCCGGCCACCCGACCACCGTCTGGAACCGCACCCCGGGCCGCGCGCCCGGCCTCACCGGCGTCACCCGCGCGAACACCGTCGCCGACGCCGTCAGCGCGAGCCCGCTGATCGTCGCCTGCCTGCTCGACGACGCCTCCGTCCAGGAGGCCCTGGCGCCCGCCGCCACCGAGTTCGCGGGCCGGACCCTGGTGAACCTCACCAACGGCACTCCCGCCCACGCCCGGCGTACGGCCGTCTGGGCGGCGCAGCAGGGCGCGGACTACCTGGACGGCGGCATCATGGCCGTCCCCGCGATGATCGGTGGCCCGGCCGCGTTCATCCTCTACAGCGGGTCCGAGGCCGCCTTCGAGCAGCACGCCGCAACCCTCTCGGACCTGGCCCGTCCGCAGTTCGTCGGTACCGATCCCGGCCTCGCCGCACTGCAGGACCTCGCCCTGCTGAGCGGCATGTACGGCATGTTCTCCGGAGCGGTCCACGCCCTCGCGCTGACTTCCAGCGAGAAGGTCTCCCCCACCGCGTTCGCCGAGCAGCTGCTGGTCCCCTGGCTCACCGCGATGCTCGGCAGCATCCCTGCCCTGGCGAAGGATCTGGAGCACGGCGCCGACGGCGAGGCCGGTTCCAACCTCGCGATGCAGTCGGCCGGCTTCGTCAACCTGCTCGACGCCTCCCGCGACCAGGGCGTCGACCCGGCGCTGCTCGCGCCGATGGGCGAACTACTGGCCCGCGCGGTCCGTGAAGGCCGCGGCGACGAGGACCTCGCGGCCGTCGTACGGCTGCTCAGGACTGCTGCGTAGCCGCCCACTGCTCGCCGGTCTGCCAGACGTGCTCGGGGACGAGTGCGAGCAGGTCGCAGGCTGCCTCCAGGTGCGCCAGCACCACCGACGCCTCCCGGTACGCCGGGAAGATCGCCACAAACCGGCGCCCCTCGCAGCTGAAGCCGAACGGTGGCACCTGGCCCAGTACGTCGACCGCCCGCCGGTGCAGCACCTCCAGCGCCAGGTCCTCGCGGCCGTTGAACAGGCAGTACTTCTCCGGCAGCCCGTCGACCGTCAGCTTCAGCGGCACCAGGCTGGCCGCGGCGACGGGCGCCAGCGACTCGGGCAGCAGCTGCATCGGCGGCAGCGGCCGCTCGACCTCCAGGTCCAGGAAGTCGAAGCCCAGCTGGCGGCGCCGGACCTTGTGCCGGAAGCGCCCGGCGATCAGCTCCCGGCCGCGGTGCCGGCCCGTGGTCACGTCGTACACCTCGGCGGCCGGGTCGACGTCGAACGGCGGGAACGGCCAGCGGTCGAGCAGGTCGGGATCACCGGCGCTGACCTGCCAGCCCAGCTGCCGGGCCATCTCCGACCAGCCCCGGCGCTGACGGTTCTCCGAGATCCGGAACGCCGCGGTCAGCCCGACCAGCACCAGGAACCACGCGAGCACCAGCCAGCCGACCCAGCGCGGCTCGACCAGCAGGCCCACGACGACCAGCGGGATCGCGATCAGGAACCACAGCACGTAGACCAGTGCGGAGCCCTGACGCAGCTGCCAGGCCCAGTCCGGGCGCAGCCGCGGACCCGCACCGCCCCGACCGGTCTCGCTCACCGCCGCTTTCCGAAGTGACCCATGCCCATCAGGGCCCACGGGATCAGCAGCCAGACCGGCCAGAAGTTCGGCCAGTCACCGCCGCGGGAGACGCCGATCACGAACCAGATCAGCACGTTGATCAGCACGATCCCGGTGAAGCCGCCGAGCAGGCCCTGCAGGTTGCGCTGCTGGGGCTGGTTGGCCGGCTTGCGCTCCGGAAAGCTCCCGGGCTCCGGCGCGGGCTGCGCGTTCTGCACCACGGCCGGCGTCTGGTACGTGCGCACCGGCGGCAGGTCACGGACCAGCGGCTCGAGCTCGCCGTAGGTCTGCGCGCCGTACAGGTCGTCGAGCCGCCGGGTGAACTCCGGCTGGTCCAGCCGCCCGTCCGCGAAGGCGTCCCGCAGCCGTCCGGCGATCTTGTCGCGGTCGGCCTCGGTGAAGCGCTGGTGGGGCTGGTACGAGCTGGGCATGCCCCCAGTGTGCCTCAGTGCCGGACCGCGCGGCGTCCCCCGATGGGTTGATCCGCGCGTCCACCGGACGGCTGCCCCGAAGTCTGCCCGGGCGAGCAGCTCAGTCGGCCAGCGGGCCGAACTTCACCCCGAGCTTGGCCAGCTCGGTCTCGCCGCCGTCGAGGGCGGTCAGCACCCACGGGCCCTGCGGGGTCAGCGTGAAGGTGTGCTCGGTGTGCGCGGCCGCGGTGCCGTCGTCGGTGACCACGGTCCAGTCGTCCTCGAGGGTGTGGTTGTCCTGCTTGCCCAGCGTGAGCATCGGCTCGACCGCCAGCGCCAGGCCCTCGACCAGCTTCGGGCCCTTGCCGGCCTTGCCGTAGTTCGGCACGTTCGGCGGCTGGTGCATCGCCGACCCGATCCCGTGCCCGACGAAGTCCTCGACGATCCCGTACGACGAGTTGGTGCGCACGTGCGCCTCGACCGCGGCCGAGATGTCGGTCAGCCGGCCGCCGAGCTTGGCGGCGGCGAAGCCGCGCCACATCGACTCCTCGCAGATCCGGGCCAGCTCGAGCAGCTCCTCGGACGCCGTACCGACGCCGACCGAGATCGCCGCGTCGCCGTGCCAGCCGTCGACGATCGCGCCGCAGTCGATCGAGATCAGGTCGCCGTCGGCGAGCACCCGGTCACCGGGGATGCCGTGCACGATCTCGTCGTTCACCGAGGCGCAAATCGACCCGGTGAAGCCGTGGTAGCCCAGGAAGGACGGTGTCGCGCCGGAGGAACGGATGTGGTCCTCGGCGATCGCGTCCAGCTCACCGGTGGTGATGCCGGGCTTCACCGCGGCCCGGAGCAGCTCCAGCGTCCGGCCGACCACCAGGCCGGCCTTGCGCATGGCCAGGATCTGTTCGCGGGTCTTGATCTCGATGCCGCGGTCCTTGAAGATCATTCGCTCCGTACTCCGCCTCGTGTGCAGCAAAAAGGTCCGCCCGGCGACAGAGCTGTCGCCGGGCGGACCCGGAAATCATTCGCTGATCGACTTCAGGGCGGCCAGCACGCGCTCGCTGACCTCGTCGATCTCGCCGACGCCGTCCACCTCGACCAGCAGGCCGCGCTGCGCGTACACCTGCAGCAGCGGCTTGGTCTCGGCGGTGTAGACGTCCTGGCGGTGCCGGACGACCTCCTCGGAGTCGTCCGAGCGGCCGTCGGTCTTGGCCCGCTTGAGCATCCGGTCCACCAGTACGTCGGTGTCGGCGACCAGCGCCACCACCGCGTCCAGCTTGTGGCCGTGCTCGGCCAGGATGTCGTCCAGCGTGCCGACCTGCGGCAGCGTCCGGGGGTACCCGTCCAGGAGGAAGCCCGCGCCGGCGTCCGCCTCGGACAGCCGGTCCCGCACCATTGCGTTCGTGACCTCGTCGGGGACGTAGTTGCCCGCGTCCATGTACCGCTTCGCCTCGAGACCCAGCTCCGTCTCGTCCTTCACGTTCTGCCGGAAGATGTCGCCGGTGGACACGGCCGGGATGTTCAGACGCTCCGCAAGCACCTTTGCCTGCGTGCCCTTGCCCGCCCCGGGCGGACCCATCAGCAACATTCTCATCAGCGCAGGAACCCTTCGTAGTTACGCTGCTGCAGCTGACTCTCGATCTGCTTCACCGTGTCCAGTCCGACGCCGACCATGATCAGGATCGACGTACCACCGAACGGGAAGCTCTGGCTGGCGTTCAAGAGGACCAGTGCGATCAGCGGGATCATCGAGATGATCGCCAGGTAGATCGCGCCGGGCAGCGTGATGCGGGACAGAACGTAGGAGAGGTACTCCTCGGTCGGCCGCCCCGCCCGGATCCCGGGGATGAAGCCGCCGTACTTCTTCATGTTGTCAGCAACTTCCTTCGGGTTGAAGGTAATCGAGACGTAGAAGTACGTGAAAAAGATAATAAGCGCGACGTACGTCACCATGTAGATGGGATGGTCGCCCTTGACCAGGTTGCCCTGGATCCACTGCGCCCACTTCTCGTCCTGCCGGAACTGGCTGACCAGCACGGGCAGGTAGAGCAGGCTGGAGGCGAAGATCACCGGGATGACCCCGGCCTGGTTCACCTTCAGCGGGATGTACGTCGAGGTGCCGCCGAACATCTTCCGGCCGACCATCCGCTTGGCGTACTGCACCGGGATCCGGCGCTGCGCCTGCTCGATGAAGATGACCGCGGCCATGATGACCAGACCGACGGCCAGCACGGCCAGGAAGGTCGCGACGCCGTGGCTCTTGCGGATCGCCCAGAGCTGGGTCGGGAAGGTGGCGACGATCTGGGTGAAGATCAGGATCGACATGCCGTTGCCGACACCGCGGTCGGTGATCAGCTCACCGAGCCACATCACCACACCGGTACCGGCGGTCATGGTCAGCACCATGACGACGACCGGGAACCACTTGTCGCTGTGCAGCAGCTGCTCGTTGCAGCCGTTGAACAGCCGGCCGGGGGTCCGGGCGAGCGCGACGAACGCGGTCGCCTGCAGGATCGCCAGGCCGACGGTCAGGAACCGGGTGTACTGGGTGATCTTGCCCTGCCCCGCCTGGCCCTCCTTCTTCAGCGACTCCAGCCGCGGGATCACCACGGTGAGCAGCTGCAGGATGATGCTGGCGGTGATGTACGGCATGATGCCCAGCGCGAAGATCGCGAGCTGCAGCAGGGCACCGCCGGAGAACAGGTTGATCAGGTTGTACAGATTCGCGTTCTCGCCCGTCTTCGACGCCTGCAGGCAGATGTCCAGTGCCTTGACGTTGACACCGGGCGCCGGCACGACCGAACCGATTCGGAAGATCACGACGATGAAGAGCACGAACAAGATCTTCCGGCGCAGGTCCGGAGTCTTGAACGCGTTGGCAAAGGCGCCTAACACCCTGTCCTCCCACAAGTTTCCCGTGCCCGGTCAGGGCAGGGGCCTAGCAAAGCAGCTGGGCAAGAGACGAACCAGGGCTCGTCCGACGACCAGCGCACAATATCAGCGCTACAGCCGGACGAGCCCTGGCACTCACACCTCGGTGGTGGTTCCCCCGGCCGCCGCGATCTTCTCCTTGGCGGTCTTGGAGAACTTGTGCACCGAAACCTGCAGTGCCACGGTCAGTTCGCCGTCACCCAGCACCTTCACCGGCTGACCACCCCGGACCGCGCCCTTCGCGACGAGCTCGGCCACACCGACCTCACCGCCCTCGGGGAACAGCGTTCCGAGCTTGTCCAGGTTAACGACCTGGAACTCGACTCGGTTCCTGCTCTTGAAGCCCTTGAGCTTCGGCAGCCGCATGTGCAGCGGCATCTGGCCACCCTCGAACCACTCGGGGATGTTGTTACGGGCCTTGCTGCCCTTGGTACCGCGGCCGGCCGTCTTGCCCTTGCTGCCCTCACCGCGACCCACGCGGGTCTTGGCGGTCTTGGCTCCGGGCGCCGGACGCAGGTGATGAACCTTGAGCGCCATGTCAGTCAACCTCTTCGACGGTGATGAGGTGGCGAACCGCGCGCACCATACCGCGAACCTCGGGCTTGTCCTCGTGGACGGCGGTGTCGCCGATCCGCTTGACGCCCAGGGTGCGCAGCGTGTCGCGCTGGTTCTGCTTGCCACCGATGCCGGACTTGGTCTGGGTCACCTTCAGGCGTGCCATCAGGATGCGACCTCCGCCCGCGCCTTCAGCAGAGCCGCCGGAGCGACGTGCTCGACCGGCAGGCCACGGCGCGCGGCCACGGCCTCCGGGGTCTCCAGGCTGCGCAGCGCCTCGACGGTGGCGTGAACCACGTTGATGGCGTTGGACGAACCCAGCGACTTGCTGAGGATGTCGTGGATGCCCGCGCACTCCAGCACGGCGCGCGCCGAGCCACCCGCGATCACACCGGTACCAGGAGCGGCCGGGCGCAGCATGACCACGCCGGCAGCCTTCTCACCCTGCACCGGGTGCGGGATGGTGCCCTGGATCCTCGGGACCTTGAAGAACGCCTTCTTGGCCTCCTCGACGCCCTTGGCGATCGCCGCGGGCACCTCCTTGGCCTTGCCGTATCCCACACCGACGGTGCCTTCACCGTCGCCGACGACCACGAGGGCGGTGAAGCTGAAGCGACGACCACCCTTCACGACCTTGGCGACCCGGTTGATGGCTACCACGCGCTCGATGTAGGCGGTCTTGTCAGCTGCCTGACCGCGACCACCGTCGCGGCCACGGCGCTCACCACCGGCGCCGCCTCCGCGACGCTGCTGGCCTCCGCTCATTTCGAACTACCTTCTTCCCTTGTCGCCGTCATCAGAAGCCGAGCCCGCCCTCGCGGGCGGCGTCGGCCAGTGCCGCGATGCGGCCGTGGTACTTGTTGCCGGCCCGGTCGAAGACGACCGAGTCGATCCCGGCCGCCTTGGCCCGGTCGGCGAGCAGACCGCCCACCGTCTTGGCCTTGTCGGTCTTGTTCGCCTCCGCACCGCGCAGGTCGGACTCCATCGTGGAGGCCGACACCAGCGTCACGCCGGCGACGTCGTCGATGACCTGAGCGAACAGGTGCTTCGAGGACTTGCTGACCACCAGGCGCGGCCGCTCGGCCGTGCCGTTGATCTTCTTGCGGACGCGGATCTGACGACGCAGCCGCGACGCGGTCTTCTTGGCGGCGTGCTTGTTGTGCCGCAAACCGATCGCCATTACTTACCAGCCTTTCCGACCTTGCGGCGGACCTGCTCGCCGGCGTACCGCACGCCCTTGCCCTTGTACGGCTCGGGCTTGCGCAGCTTGCGGATGTTCGCGGCGACCTCACCGACGGACTGCTTGTCGATTCCCTGCACCGAGAACTTGGTCGGCGTCTCGACGGCGAAGGTGATCCCCTCCGGCGCGTCCACCGTGATCGTGTGGCTGTAGCCGAGCGAGAACTCCAGCTGGGTCGGTCCCTTGGCCAGGACGCGGTACCCGACGCCGACGATCTCGAGCTTCTTCTCGTAGCCGTCCGTCACGCCGGTCACCAGGTTGGCGATCAGGGTGCGGGACAGGCCGTGCAGTTCCTTGCTCTTGCGCTGGTCGTCCGGACGCGCGACGGCGATGGTGCCGTCCTCGTCCCGGTTGACCACGATGGGCTCAGCCACGACGTGCGAGAGCTGACCCTTGGGACCCTTGACGGTGACCGTCTGGCCGTCGATCGTGACGTCGACGCCGGACGGGACCGAGATCGGGAGCTTACCGATGCGAGACATGAATGTGGTCCTCCTTCCGGTTCTTCGTCACCAGACGTAGGCGAGGACTTCCCCGCCAACGCCCTTGTTCTTGGCCTGCCGGTCGGTGAGCAGACCCTGCGACGTCGAGATGATCGCGACGCCCAGGCCTCCCAGCACCTTCGGCAGGTTGGTCGACTTCGCGTAGACCCGCAGTCCGGGCTTGCTGATCCGGCGCACGCCCGCGATGGAGCGCTCCCGGCTCGGCCCGAACTTCAGGTCGACGATCAGGGTCTTGCCGACGGTGCCCTCCTTGGGCTCCTCGACCTGGTAGGAGGAGATGTAACCCTCCTGCTGCAGGATGTCGGCGATGCCCTGCTTGATCTTGCTGTACGGCATCGAGGTCGACTCGTGGTACGCCTGGTTGGCGTTGCGCAGACGCGTCAGCATGTCTGCGATCGGGTCGGTCATCGTCATGGCCTGGGGCCTCTTTCCCGCCGTGGTTTCGCCGCTCGGCGACCTACGGTGACTAGATGGTGGGTGGAGAAGAGTTCGGTGCTGAAGAGCTCGGTCACCAGCTGGACTTGGTCACGCCGGGCAGCTCGCCCCGGTGCGCCATCTCCCGCAGGCAGATCCGGCACAGGCCGAACTTGCGGAAGACCGCCTTCGGCCGGCCGCAGCGCTGGCAGCGCGTGTAGCCACGCACCGCGAACTTCGGCTTCCGGGCCTGCTTGACCTTGAGTGCTGTCTTCGCCACGTCAGTTCTCCTTGAACGGGAAGCCGAGCTGCCGCAGCAGCGCGCGCCCCTCGTCGTCGTTCTTGGCGCTGGTCACCACGGTGATGTCCATGCCCCGGACCCGGTCGATCCGGTCCTGGTTGATCTCGTGGAACATGACCTGCTCGGTCAGACCGAAGGTGTAGTTCCCGTTGCCGTCGAACTGCTTCGCGGACAGGCCGCGGAAGTCGCGGATCCGGGGCAGCGCGAGCGCCAGCAGCCGGTCCAGGAACTCCCACATCCGGTCGCCGCGCAGCGTCACGTGGGCGCCGATCGGCATCCCCTCGCGCAGCTTGAACTGCGCGATCGACTTGCGGGCCTTGGTGACCTGCGGCTTCTGGCCGGTGATCGCGGCCAGGTCCTTGATCGCGCCGTCGATCAGCTTGGAGTCCCGAGCCGCCTCGCCGACACCCATGTTGACCACGATCTTGACCAGGCCGGGCACCTGCATGACGTTCTCGAACTGGAACTGCTCCTGCAGCTTGCCGACGATCTCTTCGCGGTACTTGGTCTTCATCCGGGGCTGGACCTTCGCCTCGGTCACTGCGGTGGTCATCAGATCTCCTCGCCGGTACGCCGAGCGATCCGGACGCTCCGGAAACCGGTGTACGTCGAACCGTCCGGGCGCCGCTTCTGCACCTCGACGCGGTTGTACCCGACGCGGGTGGTCACCTTCTGCTTCTTGCCGTCCTTGTCGACCTCGACCAGGAGCATCACGTTGGAGACGTGGATCGGGGCCTCCTGGGTGACGATGCCACCCGTGGTGCCGCCGCGCTGGGCCTGCTGCACCTTCGTGTGCTTCTTGACCCGGTTCACGCCCTCGACGATGACGAGCTCGGCGTCGGGCTGGACCGAGATGATCTTGCCCTCGAGTCCCTTGGACTTGCCGGTGACCACGCGGACGAGGTCACCCTTCTTCACGTGCAGCTTGCGCTGCGCCTTGTCTGCCATGTCAGAGCACCTCCGGAGCGAGCGAGATGATCTTCATGAAGCGCTTCTCGCGCAGCTCCCGGCCGACCGGCCCGAAGATACGGGTGCCACGCGGCTCACCGTCGGCCTTGAGGATGACGGCGGCGTTCTCGTCGAAGCGGATGTAGGAGCCGTCCGGACGCCGGCGCTCCTTCACGGTCCGCACGATGACAGCCTTGACGACGTCACCCTTCTTCACGCCACCACCCGGGATCGCGTCCTTGACGGTGGCGACGATCGTGTCCCCGACACCGGCGTAGCGCCGACCGGAGCCACCGAGCACGCGGATGCAAAGAATTTCCTTCGCACCCGTGTTGTCGGCGACCTTCAGTCGCGACTCCTGCTGGATCATCTGTTGATCTCCTGGTTGTCTCGCTGGTTCTCACCGCGGTGAGCCTTGCGGAACGAATGATTTCGATTGGGTACAGCTGGGCGTTGCCGTGACCTCGAGGCCGGAGTTACTTGGCCTTCTCGAGGATCTCGACGATGCGCCACCGCTTGGTGGCCGACAGCGGCCGGGTCTCCATCAGGAGGACGCGGTCGCCGATGCCGGCGGCGTTCTGCTCGTCGTGCGCCTTGAGCTTGCTGGTGCGGCGGATGACCTTGCCGTACAGCTTGTGCTTGACCCGGTCCTCGACCTCGACGGTGACGGTCTTGTCCATCTTGTCGCTCAGCACCAGACCCTCACGGGTCTTGCGGCGGCCTCGCGCCTCGGTCGTGCCCACGGTCTCGTCCTTCGCAGTGTTCTCGGTCATGCCTTGCTCCCAGCCTTCTCGCTGTCGTCTGCCGTCTCGTCGGCCTCAGTTTCGGCGTCGGTGGCGGCGACCGGAGCGTCCACCTCTTCGGTGATGCCGAGCGCACGCTCGGTCAGCACCGTGTAGATGCGGGCGATGTCCTTACGGACGGCGCGCAGCCGGCCGTGGGACTCCAGCTGACCCGTGGCAGCCTGGAACCGGAGGTTGAACAGCTCCTCCTTGGCTTCACCGAGCTTGCTCAGCAGCTCGTCCTTGCCCAGGTTCCGCAGCTCGGCGGCGGTCAGGGTAGCCATCAGTTCTCACCTGCCTCTCGGGAGATGAAGCGGCACTTCATCGGCAACTTGTGGATCGCGCGGCGCATCGCCTCGCGAGCCGTGTTCTCGTCGACACCGGACAGCTCGAACATCACGCGGCCCGACTTGACGTTGGCGATCCACCACTCCGGCGAACCCTTACCGGAACCCATCCGGGTCTCGGCAGGCTTCTTGGTCAGCGGGCGGTCCGGGTAGATGTTGATCCAGACCTTTCCGCCACGCTTGATGTGCCGGGTCATCGCGATACGCGCCGACTCGATCTGCCGGTTGGTGACGTAGTGGCTCTCCAGGGCCTGGATGCCGAAGTCACCGAAGGCCAGCGTGGTGCCGCCCTTGGCAGCGCCGGAGCGCTTCGGGTGGTGCTGCTTGCGGTGCTTGACCTTACGGGGGATGAGCACGGTTCAGCTCTCCGTTCCGGTCGTCTCGGCCGGCTTGTCGGCGGCCGGGGCCGTCGTGGCGTCGGCCTTCGGGGCCTCGTTGCGGTTGTCGCGACGGTCGTCACGACGGCCGCCCCGCTCGCCACCGCGACCACCGCGGTCGTCACGGCGAGCCGGACGACGCTGCTGGTTGGCGGCACGGGCCGCGGCCTGGGCCTCGCGCTCGGCGCGGGAGCCGGACACGTCGCCCTTGTAGATCCAGACCTTCACGCCGATCCGGCCGAAGGTCGTCCGGGCCTCGTAGAAGCCGTAGTCGACGTCCGCGCGCAGCGTGTGCAGCGGCACCCGCCCCTCGCGGTAGAACTCCGACCGCGACATCTCGGCGCCACCGAGCCGGCCGGAGCACTGGATCCGGATGCCCAGGGCGCCGCCACGCATGGTGGTCTGCATCGCCTTGCGCATCGCGCGGCGGAACGCCACGCGGCCGGACAGCTGCTCGGCCACGCCCTGCGCGACCAGCTGGGCGTCGACCTCGGAGTTCTTGACCTCGAGGATGTTCAGCTGCACCTGCTTGCCGGTGAGCTCCTCGAGGCTGCCCCGGATCCGGTCCGCCTCGGCGCCGCGGCGACCGATCACGATGCCCGGACGGGCGGTGTGGATGTCGACCCGAACGCGGTCACGGGTGCGCTCGATCTCCACGCGGGAGATGCCGGCGCGCTCCATGCCCTTGCTCAGCAGACGGCGGATCTTGACGTCCTCGCCGACGTAGTCCTTGTACAGCTTGTCGGCGTACCAGCGGCTCTTGTGGTCCGTGCTGATACCGAGGCGGAACCCGTGCGGGTTTACCTTCTGGCCCACTAGCGGGTCCTGCCCTTCTTCTCAGCGGCCTTCTTGCCTTCGGCCTTCTTGGCGGGCTGCTCCTCGTCGGCGCGCGGGCCCACGACCACGGTGATGTGGCTGGTCCGCTTGTCGATCCGGGTGGCCCGGCCCTGCGCACGGGGGCGGTGACGCTTCAGCGTCGGACCCTCGTCCACGAAGGCCTTCACCACGACCAGGTCGGCGCGGCTCAGGTGCTCGGTGCCCTCGGCGTTCGCCGCGGCGCTGTCGACGACCTTGTACACGGTCGCGGCAGCGGCCTGCGGGGCGAACTTCAGAGTGGCGAGGGCATCGTCGATACCCATCCCGCGCACCAGGTCCACCACGCGACGCGCCTTCATCGGCGTCACGCGGACGAAGCGCGCGACCGCGAAGGCCCCGGGCTCGTCGCCCAGCAGGCTCTCGCGACGGGCACTGACGGCCCTACGCTCTTGAACGCTCATGATGTTCGAATCTCTCCGTAGGTTGCTTTCGCGTCATCGACTGACCGAGGTCAGCGACGCCGTGACTTCCGGTCGTCCTTCTCGTGACCCTTGAACGTGCGGGTCGGGGCGAACTCGCCGAGCTTGTGCCCGACCATCGCGTCCGTCACGAACACGGGCACGTGCTTGCGGCCGTCGTGCACCGCGAGCGTGTGGCCGATCATGTCGGGAATGATCATCGACCGGCGGGACCAGGTCTTGATCACGTTCTTGGTGCCCTTCTCGTTCTGCACCTCCACCTTCTTCATCAGGTGGTGGTCGACGAACGGGCCCTTCTTGAGGCTGCGTGGCATCTCTGTCCGGCTCCCTATCAGCGCTTCTTGCCGGCCTTGCGGCGCCGGACGATCATGCGGTCGCTTTCCTTGCGGGTGCGGGTGCGGCCCTCAGGCTGACCCCACGGGGACACCGGGTGACGACCACCCGAGGTCTTGCCCTCGCCACCACCGTGCGGGTGGTCGACCGGGTTCATCGCGACACCGCGGACGGTCGGACGCTTGCCCTTCCAGCGCATCCGGCCCGCCTTGCCCCAGTTGATGTTCGACTGCTCGCCGTTGCCGACCTCACCGAGGGTGGCGCGGCAGCGCACGTCGACCATCCGGACCTCGCCGGACGGCATCCGCAGGGTGGCCATCCGGCCCTCCTTGGCGACCAGCTGAACGCTGGCACCGGCGGAACGGGCCATCTTGGCGCCGCCACCCGGGCGCAGCTCGACGGCGTGCACCGTGGAGCCGACCGGGATGTTGCGCAGCGGCAGGTTGTTGCCCACCTTGATGTCGGCGGCCGGGCCGTTCTCGACGATCGTGCCCTGCTTCAGGTTCGACGGGGCGAGGATGTAGCGCTTCTCGCCGTCGACGTAGTGCAGCAGCGCGATCCGCGCGGTGCGGTTCGGGTCGTACTCGATCTCGGCCACCTTCGCCGGGACGCCGTCCTTGTCGTAGCGCTTGAAGTCGATCAGGCGGTACGCCCGCTTGTGACCGCCACCGTGGTGCCGGGTGGTGATCTTGCCGGAGTTGTTCCGGCCACCCTTCTTCGGCAGCGGGCGGAGCAGGGACTTCTCAGGGGTCGAACGGGTGAGCTCGACGAAGTCGGCCACGCTCGAGCCACGGCGGCCCGGCGTCGTCGGCTTGTATTTGCGGATACCCATTACGACTGGCCTCCGAAGATGTCGATGCGGTCGTCGCCGGACAGGCTGACGATCGCTCGCTTGGTGTCCGGGCGCTTGCCCCAGCCGGCACGGGTGCGGCGGCGCTTGCCCTTGCGGTTGATCGTGTTGACGCTGGTCACGCGGACCTTGAACACCTTCTCGACCGCGAGCTTGATCTCGGTCTTGTTGGCGTCCGGGGCGACCTCGAACGTGTACTTCTGCTCGTCCAGCAGGCCGTAGCTCTTCTCGCTCACGACCGGCCGCAGCAGCACGTCCCGCGGGTCCTTGTTGACTCCGTGGCTCATGCCTCTACCTCCTGCTCGGCTTCGGTCGACGTCGCGACAGCCTTGACGGACTTGCCCTTGGGCGCGCCGGCGACGAACGCGTCGAGCGCGGCCTTGGTGTAGACCACCGCGTCGCTGCAGAGCACGTCGTACGCGTTCAGCTGGTCGGCGGCGATCAGGTGCACGGTCGGCACGTTGCGCAGGCTCAGCCAGGTCAGCTCGTCGTTGCGGTCGACAACGACCAGCACCTTGACGAACTCGGTGACCTCGGCCAGCACCTTCAGCGCCGACTTGGTCGACGGCGTGTCGCCGTCCACGAACTGCTCGACCACGAAGACGCGGCCGTCACGGGCCCGGTCGGAGAGCGCACCGCGCAGGGCGGCGGCGATCATCTTCTTCGGGGTCCGCTGGCTGTAGTCGCGCGGGGTCGGGCCGTGCACGACGCCACCACCGGTGAACTGCGGCGCCCGGGTCGAACCCTGGCGGGCGCGGCCGGTGCCCTTCTGGCGGTACGGCTTGGCGCCACCACCGGAGACCTCGCCGCGGCGCTTCACCTTGTGCGTGCCCTGACGAGCGGCGGCCAGCTGCGCCACCACGACCTGGTGGATCAGCGGCACGTTCACCTGAACGTCGAACAGCTCGGCGGGAAGCTCGGCGGAGCCCTTCTTGCTGACCTTGTCGCCCTTGACGACGGTCACGTCGACGGTGCTCACTTGGCAGCTCCCTTCGCGGCGTTGCGGATCAGCACGAGGCCGCCCTTGGGGCCGGGAACGGCACCCTTGATCAGGATCAGGCCGCGCTCGGTGTCGACCGCGTGCACCTTCACGTTCTGCGTGGTCACCTGCTCGTGACCCATCCGGCCCGCCATCCGCAGGCCCTTGAAGACCCGGCCGGGGGTGGCGCAGCCGCCGATGGAGCCCGGCGAACGGTGCTTCTTGTGCACACCGTGGGTGGCGCGCAGACCGTGGAAGCCGTGCCGCTTCATGACACCGGCGAAGCCCTTGCCCTTGCTGGTGGCGGAGACGTCGACGACCTCGCCGGCCTCGAAGGCCTCGGCCTTGATCTCCTGGCCGAGCGTGTACTCGCTCGCGTCAGCGGTGCGCAGCTCCAGCAGGTGCCGGCGCGGGGTCACACCGGCCTTGTCGAAGTGGCCGCGCAGGGGCTTGGTCACCTTGCGCGGGTCGATGTCGCCGAACGCGATCTGCACGCCGTCGTAGCCGTGGGTGGACGAGGTACGCACCTCGGTCACCACGCACGGGCCGGCCTGGATCACGGTGACGGGGACGACTCGGTTGTTCTCGTCCCAGGTCTGGGTCATGCCGAGCTTGGTGCCCAGCAGCCCTCGCGTGTTCTTCTGCTTGCTCATAGGTCAGCGTTCCCTCAGAGCTTGATCTCGATGTCGACACCGGCCGGGAGGTCGAGCCGCATCAGCGAGTCGACGGTCTTCGGCGTGGGGTCGATGATGTCGATGAGCCGCTTGTGGGTGCGCATCTCGAAGTGCTCGCGGCTGTCCTTGTACTTGTGCGGCGAGCGGATGACGCAGAACACGTTCTTTTCCGTCGGCAACGGCACCGGGCCAGCAACCTTCGCACCAGTACGCGTCACCGTGTCGACAATCTTGCGCGCCGAGCTGTCGATGACCTCGTGGTCGTAGGCCTTCAGCCGGATGCGGATCTTCTGTCCCGCCATCGCTTCGCTTCGTCCTTCTCTATCGTCTTCGCCTTCGCTGCTCCGACCCCCGCGGTCGGGTGTGTCGCGAACCGGGCACATACGTGCGCCAGCAGCAACTCTTCGATCCTGGGATGTGATCGGGGTTCGGTCTCGGACCGAACCTCGGCATGGTCTCCGGTCCGGCGCCACCAGCCAGACCAGAAGTCTGGGGAGCGCCCCGGCGGCCTCGCCTGAGCAACCTGAATATTGTGCCATCGATCGGCACCGGAATGCCAATCGGGGGGCTTCACGCCCGATCCGGCCCCACCTGGGTGCCGGATCAGGCACAAAGCAGAGGTCCGCGAAGGCTCAACCTGCGAGCCCTCGCGGACCTCATGAGATCACTTGATGATCTTGGTGACCCGGCCGGCGCCGACGGTACGGCCACCCTCCCGGATCGCGAACTTCAGGCCCTCTTCCATGGCGATCGGCTGGATCAGCTCGACCGACATGTCGGTGTTGTCGCCCGGCATGACCATCTCGGTGCCCTCGGGCAGCGTGACGACGCCGGTGACGTCCGTGGTGCGGAAGTAGAACTGCGGGCGGTAGTTCTGGAAGAACGGCGTGTGCCGGCCGCCCTCCTCCTTCGACAGGATGTAGACCGAGGCGTCGAAGTTGGTGTGCGGGGTGGTCGTACCCGGCTTGATCACGACCATGCCGCGCTCGACGTCCTCGCGCTTGGTGCCACGGAGCAGCAGACCGACGTTCTCACCGGCCTGGCCCTCGTCGAGCAGCTTGCGGAACATCTCGATGCCGGTGACCGTGGTGGTCTGCTTCTCCGGACGGATGCCGACGATGTCGACGGTCTCGTTGACCTTGACGACACCGCGCTCGATCCGGCCGGTGATGACCGTACCGCGACCCGTGATGGTGAAGACGTCCTCCACCGGCATCAGGAACGGCTTGTCGATCTCGCGCTCCGGCTGCGGGATGTACTCGTCGACGGCGGTCATCAGCTCGATGATCGACTCGCCCCACTTGGCGTCGCCCTGCAGCGCCGGGTGAGCGGCGACGCGGACGATCGGCGCGTTGTCGCCGTCGAACTCCTGCTCCGAGAGCAGCTCGCGGACCTCGAGCTCGACGAGCTCCAGGATCTCCTCGTCGTCGACCATGTCGCACTTGTTCAGCGCGACGACCATCGCCGGCACGCCGACCTGACGGGCGAGCAGCACGTGCTCACGCGTCTGCGGCATCGGGCCGTCGGTGGCGGCGACGACCAGGATCGCACCGTCCATCTGGGCCGCACCGGTGATCATGTTCTTGATGTAGTCCGCGTGACCCGGGCAGTCGACGTGGGCGTAGTGCCGGGCCTCGGTCTGGTACTCGACGTGCGCGATCGAGATGGTGATACCGCGCTGGCGCTCTTCCGGCGCCTTGTCGATCTGATCGAAGGCCGAGGCCTCGTTCAGGTCCGGGTACTTGTCGTGCAGCACCTTGGTGATCGCCGCGGTAAGAGTGGTCTTACCGTGGTCGATGTGACCGATGGTGCCGATGTTGACGTGCGGCTTAGTCCGCTCGAACTTCGCCTTAGCCACTGGGGCCCTCCTGGGAAAATGTTGACTTACGCCGTACGCCGACGCGCTGTGGGTTGGTTGGTCCGGGGCGAGATTACTCGCCGCGGGCCTTCTTGATGATCTCTTCCGCCACGTTCTTCGGAACCTCGGCGTAGGAATCGAACTGCATCGAGTACGACGCGCGGCCCTGGGTCTTCGACCGCAGGTCACCGACATACCCGAACATCTCGGACAACGGCACCAGGGCCTTCACGACCCGGCTGCCACCGGGGCCCTCGTCCATCGACTGGATCTGGCCACGACGGGAGTTGAGGTCGCCGATCACTTCACCCATGTAGTCCTCGGGCGTGGTGACCTCGACCGCGAACATCGGCTCGAGGATGACCGGGCTGGCCCGCCGCGCCGCGTCCTTGAACGCCATCGAACCGGCGATCTTGAACGCGAGCTCGGAGGAGTCGACGTCGTGGTACGCACCGTCGGTCAGCGTCACCTTGACGTCGACCATCGGGTAGCCGGCCAGGACACCGAACTCCATGGCCTCCTGCGCGCCCTCGTCCACCGACGGGATGTACTCGCGCGGGATACGGCCACCGGTGACGGCGTTGACGAACTCGTACCCGCCCTCGCCACCGGCCTCGACCGAAGTCGGCTCGATGTTGATGATCACACGCGCGAACTGACCCGAACCACCGGTCTGCTTCTTGTGCGTGTAGTCGATCTTCTCGACCTTCTTCTTGATCGTCTCGCGGTAGGCGACCTGCGGCTTGCCGACGTTGGCCTCGACGCGGAACTCGCGCTTCATCCGGTCGACCAGCACCTCGAGGTGCAGCTCACCCATCCCGGCGATGATCGTCTGGCCGGTGTCCTCGTCGGTCCGGACCTGGAAGGTCGGGTCCTCCTCGGCCAGGCGCTGGATCGCGACGCCCAGCTTCTCCTGGTCGCCCTTCGACTTGGGCTCGATGGCGACCGAGATGACCGGGGCCGGGAACTGCATCGACTCCAGCACGACCGGCTTGTTCGGGTCGGCCAGCGTCTCACCGGTGGTGGTGTCCTTCAGACCCATCACGGCGACGATGTGGCCGGCGCCGATCGACGCGATCTCCTCACGCTTGTTCGCGTGCATGCGGTAGATCTTGCCGATCCGCTCCTTGCGGCCCTTGGTCGGGTTCAGCACCTGCGAACCCGCCTCGAGCTTGCCGGAGTAGACCCGGATGAAGGTCAGCTTGCCCAGGTGCGGGTCGGCCGCGATCTTGAAGGCCAGCGCCGAGAACGGCTCGCTGTCGTCGGGCTTGCGCAGCACGACCTGGTCGGAGTCCTTGACGTCGTGGCCCTCGATGGCCGGGACGTCGAGCGGGCTCGGCAGGTAGTCGTTGACCGCGTCGAGCAGGGGCTGGACGCCCTTGTTCTTGAACGCCGTACCGGTCAGGACCGGGGTCAGCTTGCTGGCCAGCGTGGCGCGCCGGATGGCGGCCTTCAGCTGCGGCACCGTCGGCTGCTCGCCCTCGAGGTAGAGCTCCATGATCTCGTCGTCGGCCTCGGCCAGCGTCTCGATCAGCTTGTCGCGCCACTCCGCGGCCGCCTCGGTGTGGCTGGCCGGGATCTCCTCGATCGTGTAGTCCTCACCGATCACGGTCTCGCCACGCCAGGTCAGCGCGCGCATCTCGATCAGGTCGACGACACCGATGAAGTCGGACTCGGCACCGATCGGCAGCTGCATGACCAGAGCGGTCGCGGCGAGCCGGTCGCGGATCATGTCCACGCAGCGCATGAACTCCGCGCCGGTGCGGTCCAGCTTGTTGACGAAGCAGATCCGCGGTACGCCGTACCGGTCCGCCTGCCGCCAGACCGTCTCGGACTGCGGCTCGACGCCGGCGACACCGTCGAACACCGCGACGGCACCGTCGAGGACGCGCAGCGAGCGCTCCACCTCGACGGTGAAGTCGACGTGGCCCGGGGTGTCGATGATGTTGATGGTGTGGTCTTTCCAGGTGCAGGTCGTCGCGGCGGACGTGATCGTGATGCCGCGCTCCTGCTCCTGCTCCATCCAGTCCATCGTGGCGGCGCCCTCGTGGACCTCACCGATCTTGTAGGTGATACCGGTGTAGAAGAGGATCCGCTCGGTCGTCGTCGTCTTGCCGGCGTCGATGTGGGCCATGATCCCGATGTTGCGGACCTTGGCCAGGTCGGTGGTGATTTGTACGGCCACCTCGGTGGTCTACCTCTCGCTTCTGTATTGCGTCAAAGAAAGTGAGCTGGGGGCCCGGTTCGGGCCCCGCGTCACCAGCGGTAGTGGGCGAAAGCCTTGTTGGCTTCGGCCATCTTGTGCGTGTCCTCGCGGCGCTTGACCGATGCACCGAGACCGTTGGACGCGTCCAGGATCTCGTTCATCAGGCGCTCGGCCATGGTCTTCTCGCGACGCGCACGGGAGTACGACGTGAGCCAGCGCAGGGCGAGCGTGGTCGAGCGACCGGGCTTGACCTCGATCGGCACCTGGTAGGTGGCACCACCGACGCGGCGGCTCTTCACCTCGATGCTGGGCTTCACGTTGTCCAGAGCGCGCTTCAGCGTGATGACCGGGTCGGTGCCGGTCTTCGTCCGGGTGCCCTCGAGGGCGGTGTAGACGATGCTCTGCGCGATCTGCTTCTTGCCGTCCACCAGGATCTTGGAGATCAACTGGGTGACCAGCGGCGAACTGTAGACCGGGTCGATGATGACCGGCCGCTTCGGGGCGGGACCCTTGCGCGGCATTAGCTCTTCTCCTTCTTCGCGCCGTACCGGCTGCGAGCCTGCTTCCGGTTCTTCACACCCTGGGTGTCGAGCGAACCGCGGATGATCTTGTACCGGACACCCGGAAGGTCCTTCACACGACCGCCACGCACGAGCACGATCGAGTGCTCCTGCAGGTTGTGGCCGACACCCGGGATGTACGCGGTGACCTCGATGCCGCTGGTGAGGCGGACTCGGGCCACCTTGCGAAGCGCCGAGTTCGGCTTCTTCGGAGTGGTCGTGTAGACGCGCGTGCAAACACCACGACGCTGAGGGGAACCCTTCAGGGCCGGCGTCTTGTTCTTCGACACCTTGTCCTGGCGGCCCTTGCGGACCAGCTGCTGAATGGTGGGCACCGCGTAGGTCTCTTTCTGTCGTCCGGTCGGTTGCTGCGCGCCTGACCCCCGCGGTCGGGTGTGTCGCGTGCGCACGGGTGTACCGGAGCCGTAATCTTTCAGACTGTCGGCAGATGTCCCGTGCCACGCGCGCAAACCCGCGAAACGAGGGGCACGCATGACGGCCCAGGATGACCCGGGCACGATCGTTAAGACTAGCGGCTGCCCCAAGCACGGTCAAAACAGACCACCGTGCGGCAAGGGGACTAGGCCGCCTCCTCAGTCTACCGGACTCCGGACACGGTCCAAGCCAGTGTCCCCGGCCGCCATCACGATCACGAATGTCTGATCGGCGTAAATCTCCGCGACGCTCTGTTTTGGGCGTCCGGGCGCTGCGGCATAGTCACCGCCATCGGGAGTAACGACCTGATAACGGGGAGCCCTTTTCGCACGCGTCTTGGAGACTTCCGTGGAGCCTGTCCCCACTCCCCCGAGCCCTGTCGTCCGGCGAGCTGCCATCGGCGCCGTCGCCGGTGTCCTGGCAGCCGGCGGGCTCGGCGTCGAACTGCTGTCGCGGCGCGGCAGCCTGAGTGAACGCGTCACCGCGACCGGTGTCCCCCACCGCTCTGGTACGGCTGCCAGCAGGTCGGCCGTAGCCGAGCGGCCGGGTCTGGCCGCCCAGGAAGACGACCGGGACTCCAGCTACGTCGCTGGTGACCAGCGACCGAAGCCACCGGCCCAGACCGGTTCCACTCGCGACTACGCCGGCTACGCGGAGGCAGCGAAGGCGGGACGCGTCGTACCGGGCCTGCTGGTCGACAAAGCCGGGCCGCTCACCACTGCCCAGGCCCAGCGGCACCTGCTCAATCGGGTCACGTTCGGGCCGCGGCCGTCGGATGTGGAGAGCCTAGCCAAGCTGGGCATCGACCGCTGGCTCGCTGCGCAGTTGTCGCCGACCGCGGCGGACCCGTCCGGCGACCAGGCCTGGCGGGCGTTCAAGCTGGCCGGCGCCGACGTCGGGACCGTCCGGCGGTCGATCGGTCAGTACTCCTGGGACGCGATGTTCCAGACCGGCTTCGCCACGCTGGGCCGGCAGGTGTTCGGCCGGCGGCAGCTGTTCGAGGTCGTCGTCGACGTCTTCGCCAACCACCTGCACGTCGCGACGCCGTCCGACCGCGGCTGGGACGTCGCGCCGCACTACGCCGCCGCGGTGATCCGCAAGCACGCCTTCGGCCGGTACGCCGACATGCTGAAGGCCGCGATGCGGCACCCGGCGATGCTGCACTTCCTCGACAACGACACCTCCACCCGCGAGAGCGTCAACGAGAACCTCGGCCGCGAGCTGCTCGAGCTGCACACCGTCGGCGTCTCGTCCGGCTACACGGAGCAGGACATGCGCAGCAGCGCGTACGTGCTGAGCGGACGCGGGTCGAACGACGACGGCGAGTTCGACTACAAGCCGGAGCGGCACCGGACCGGTCGGGTGAAGGTGCTCGACTGGTCCGCTGCCAACACCTCCGCCAAGGGCGGGCTGGCGCTGGGCGACAAGTACCTCGACTACCTGGCCAAGCACCCGGCGACGGCGAAGACGATCGCGCGCAAGCTCGTCGTACGGTTCGTCGACGACGTGCCGCCGCCGGAACTGGTCGCTCGGCTGGCGCAGGTCTACCTGAAGAACAACACCGCGATCCTGCCGGTGCTGACCGCGCTGTTCCGCAGCGGCGAGTTCTGGAACTCCCTTGGGCGCAAGACGAAACGGCCGCTCGAGGACGTCGTCGGGACCGCGCGAGCGCTCGACCTGCCGTTCGGTCCGACCACCGGCAAGGGCCTGGAAGCCATGTACTGGCAGCTGAACAACCTCGGCCATGCTCCGCTGGCCTGGCCGTCGCCGAACGGCTACCCCGACGTCGCGCCGGCCTGGTCGTCGGCCGGGCAGATGCTGGAGCGCTGGTCGTCGCACCGGGCGTTGTCGTACGGGTGGTGGGACGGGCTGAAGCGCGAGAAGCTGCCGGCCGACCTGCGGCCGAAGTCCGGTGACACGTACCGCGACTGGTTCGATCGGCTGGGGTTGCGGCTGATCGGGCAGCGGCCGAACGCGCGGCAACGCACTGCGCTGGCCACCTTCGTCGGCGCGAAGACGACCTCGCGTGTGGACCGAGGACGGATGGACTGGCAAGCCGGTCACGTTGTCGCGCTGGTGCTCGACTCGCCGCAGTTCCTCGCTCGCTGATCGGTCCTCCTGACCCGGCCCGGCCGCGACCGCCCCTGCGGCCGGGCCACCTCCCACCTCGTAGGAGTCCTCGCCCATGAATCTCTCCTCACTCCACCCCGACTGCCCCGACTGGCAGCGGCTCGGCCCGACTCCCGCCGACGCCGCCGTCCGTGCGCAGGCCGCCGCCGTCGCCGGCGAGTCCGACGAGCGCCGGGAGAAGTGGAGCCACGGGTTCACCCGGCGCCGGCTGCTCGCGGGTGGCCTCGGCGTCGGCGTCGCGGCGGTCGCCGACCAGCTGGTGACGACCCGGATCTCCTGGGCCGCGCCCGGCGCCGAGTCGACGGGCACGCTGGTGGTGATCTTCCTGCGCGGCGGAATGGACGGGTTGTCCGTCCTCGTCCCGGCCGACGACCCGCAGCTGCTGAAGGCGCGGCCGGGCATCGCCGTACGGGGTGCTTCGCTGATCGAGTTCGGGCGGGACTTCGGGCTGCACCCGGCGATGGCGCCGCTCACGCCGCTGATCGCGGCCGGCCGGCTGGCCGCCGTACCGGCGGTGTCGACGCCGGACCTGACCCGCAGTCACTTCCAGGCGCAGGACTGTCTCGAGCGCGGTGGTGCGGCCCGGTCGTCGGTGCAGTCCGGGTGGCTCGACCGGGTGATCGCCCAGCTGGGGCCTGGTACGACGTTCCGCGGGCTCGGGATCGGTGCGCGGATGACGCGGTCGCTGCTCGGGCCGACCAACCCGGTGATGCTGACGTCGCTGAAGGACTTCTCGGTCAAGGGGATCGACGGGGTGGCGCCGCAGACGTTGAAGGCGCTGGAGACGTTGTACACGGGGATCGACCATCCGCTCGGCGTCCAAGGGCTGGCCGCGTTGCAGGCGTCGGCGAAGGCGCAGAGCTACCAGCAGGCGATCCAGACCGCGCCCAAGGACCGCGGGTATCCCGACGGTGAGTTCGGGGCGTCGCTGGCGACGCTCGCGCAGCTGATCCGGAACAAGGCGGGCGTCCGGGTGGCGGCCGTGGATCTTGGCGGGTGGGACATGCACACCGACATCGGGACGGTCGAGAACGGCGATCTGACACGGTCGCTGAAGACGGTCGCCGAGGGACTGGCGGCGTTCACCGCGGAGCTCGGGCCGGAGCTCGACAACACGACGGTGGTGACGATGAGCGAGTTCGGCCGGCGGGTCGAGCAGAACGGCAACAGCGGCGCGGACCACGGGCACGGCGGGGTGGCGCTGGTGCTCGGCGGCCGGGTCAAGGGTGGGGTGCACGGGCGGTGGGAGGGGTTGTCGCCGAAGGTGCTCGACCAGGGTGACGTGCCGGGGACGAACGACTACCGCGACGTGCTGTCGGACGTGGTGATGGGCCGGCTCGGTCTGAGCGAGGCGCAGGCCGGGAAGGTGTTCCCGGGCTGGAAGCCGAAGCCGCTGGGGCTGATGGGCTAGGAGGTCACGCGCTGAGCGAAGAAGTCAGCGGCTACTTGCTGATCGCCCTCGATCGTCAACTGCGCCGGTGGGATCCGCTTCCACAACGCGAGTAGAAGGTCCTCAGCCCGCCCGCTGAGTACGATGTCGCCGTCGGCGCGGCCTCGTTCGACACCCGGAGCGCCCTCCCCTGGTGTCAGCGTCCACGCGTCCCCGGTGTCGACAGCCAGCACACCCATCCGCCGTGTCACCGCCGGCGCGAACCCCCGCGCCAGCACCCGCGGCATGAACACCTCGAACACTTCGTCGACCCCATCAGCAGCAACCACAGGGGAGATCCCGTCGGTTGTTCTGCCCGCTGCTTGGTGGGCGTCGACCAGGTGGATGGTCGTCTCGTGCAGCCTTCGCCGCGGCCAGAAGGCCGCCCGCTGGTCGACCGGCGCGAAGTTCCAGCACGGCTCGGCCGGGTCGACCGCGCGGATCGCGGCGAGCAGGGCGGCCGTCGTACCGGCGTACCAGTCGGACCAGGAGATCGTCGTCAGCAGCACCTCCGGGCGCTGCTGCTCGCGACCGGACAGCAGGACGGACGCCGACCAGCGCTGGCCGGAGCCGATGTGCAGCGCGAGGTCGGCGACCGTCCAGCCCGGGCAGCTCGGCACCGCGGCGGACGGGTCGACGGAGTCGAAGACCTCCGCCAGTTCCGCCGCGGTGCGGTCGAGCTCCCCGAGCAGGTCAAGCAAGGAAACGGACCTCGACGATCAGCCCGTCCTGCACGCGGTACAGCACGATCGTCGGCAGCGGACCCTGGTCGGTGTCGTGGCGGACGGCCTGCTCCACCACCCACTCGCCCAGCATCATCCGCTGCTGCAGCTCGGTCTTGCACCTGCCGGCGTCGAACAGCGGCCGGTAGTACTCGCGCAGGGACCGCCGCCCGCGCAGCACCGCGCCGTCCGCGAACTGCAGCTGCGCGGTCGGCGAGTAGAGCGCGAGGAACGCTTCGAGGTCGTGCGCGGCGTACGTCGAGTGCTCGCGATCGATCACCCGCGTCGCGGGAGTGTCGAACGAGAACGCAGTCGCCACCACAGCCGTCAGATCAGGCGCCACTGACGGAACGGGGGTGGAGGTGGGAGTGGATGAGCCGGCCGCCCCGGAAGACCTACCGCCTTCGGCGGTGGTCGCGCGGGCCGAGGTGGTCGCGCCGGCCGAGGTCGTCACCCCGGCCGACGTGGTCGCGCCGGCCGAGGTCGTCGCCCCGGCCGACGTGGTCGCCCGGGGAGGCTTCCGGCTTTCGGGCGCGGTCTTCCGCGGAGCCGGCTCGGTGGTGGGAGTGGGGATCGGGAGGGTGGAGGTGGAGGTCGCGGTGGGGTCTTCGCCCAGGTGGGCGATGGCCCAGTCCAGCGCCTTGGTGACCGCGGCGCGGGATTCTTCGGTGTGGTCGAGCATGTCGAAGCCGTGTTGCCCTTTCGGTACGTCGATGATGTCCAGCGCGGTCCCGCCGGCGGAGACGAACTCCTCGACCGGGCCCGCGAGTTCCTCACGCTCGCGTCCGACCCGGGTCAGCAGTACGGCCAGATCCTTGTGTTTGCCGATCACCTCGGTGGCGTCGACGAGTACGTCGACGCCGGGCGGGGTGGCGAGCAGGGGGTAGGTCAGCAGCAGGCAGCGCAGCCAGTCCGGCCGGCTGTCCAGCCACTCCCCCGCGAGCAGTCCGCCGCCGGAGAAGAACCAGAGCGCGACGCGCCCCGGATCCACCCGAGGGTCGGCCCGCAGTACACCGACGGCGGCCTCCACGTCGTCGGCTGCGGCCACCAGCTGGTCGTAGCCACGGATCAGTCCGTGGTCGACCACAGCAGCCACCAGACCGCGCTGGGCAGCCGCGGTCGCGTATCCCTGGAACACCGGCCAGTCCCGAGGCAGCACCTCGAGATCGGGCGGCATGGGACCCCCGTGCACCAAGAGGATCGCACCCGTCCGCGCCGTACCGGCCGGGTGGTAGAGGTCGACCTGACCGACCCGTTCCACCCGCACCTCCCCGGTGTCGGCGACCGGCAGAACAAAGGGCCGCAGGTAGGGCGGGAGATCCGTCATGGAGTCATCTTGGCCTATCCCACGGACACTTGCAGCCGCCACCCCGCGAGGCTCGGCCAGACCTGTTCCGACACGCCGGAAACGACCGTGGACAAGCGTTTGAGGTACGCCGTACGCCGGCCGCCGGCACCCCCGGAACGCCGCGAGGGCGGCACCCCCTGGTGGGGATGCCGCCCTCGGCGGTGTGTGGTGCTTCGGCTCAGTTCTGGTAGGAACCGAGGTCGAAGTCGTCCAGCGGGACCGACTGCCCGGCGGACGGCCCGAAGTCGTAGTCGTACGACTCGTAGCCGACCATCGAGTACATCGCGGCCTTCGCCTCCTCGGTGGGCTCCACCCGGATGTTGCGGTAACGGTCCATGCCGGTACCCGCCGGGATCAGCTTTCCGATGATCACGTTCTCCTTCAGACCGACCAGCGAGTCGGACTTGCCGTGGATCGCGGCCTCGGTCAGGACCCGGGTCGTCTCCTGGAAGGAGGCGGCCGACAGCCACGACTCGGTCGCGAGCGACGCCTTGGTGATGCCCATCAGCACCGGACGGCCCGAGGCCGGCGTACCGCCCTCGGCCACGACGCGGCGGTTCTCCGCCTCGAACATGATCCGGTCCGCGAGCTCACCCGGCAGCAGCTGGGCGTCGCCCGACTCGATCACCGTGACCCGGCGCAGCATCTGCCGGACGATGATCTCGATGTGCTTGTCGTGGATGGCCACACCCTGCGACCGGTACACGGCCTGGACCTCGTCGACCAGGTGCTCCTGCGCCTTGCGCACACCCAGGATCCGCAGCACTTCCTGCGGGTCCGGCGTACCCTGCGTCAGCTGCTGACCGACCTCGACGTGCTGACCTTCCTCGATCAGCAGGCGGCCACGCTTCGACACCGGGTAGGCGACCTCCTCGGAACCGTCGTCCGGGGTGAGCACCAGCTTCCGGGTCTTGTCGGTGTCCTCGATCGAGATCCGGCCGGCGGCCTCCGAGATCGGCGCCTTGCCCTTGGGCTGGCGGGCCTCGAAGAGCTCGACCACACGCGGCAGACCGTGGGTGATGTCATCACCCGCGACACCACCGGTGTGGAAGGTCCGCATCGTCAGCTGCGTACCGGGCTCACCGATGGACTGGGCCGCGATGATGCCGACCGCCTCGCCGATGTCGACCGTCTTGCCGGTGGCCAGCGAACGCCCGTAGCACTTGGCGCAGGTCCCGGTCTTGGCGTCACAGGTCAGCACGGAGCGGACCTTGACCTCCTCGACACCGGCCTCGACCAGGGCCGCGATGGACACGTCGCCCAGGTCGCTGCCCGCGGTCAGTACGACGGTCCCGTCGCGACCGGTCACGTCCTGGGCCAGGGTGCGTGCGTACGCGCTGGTCTCGACGTTCTCGGCGTGCACGGTACGGCCGTCCGGACCCGGCTCGCCGATCTTCTTCGGCAGGCCGCGCTCGGTGCCGCAGTCCTCCTCGCGGATGATGACGTCCTGCGAGACGTCCACCAGACGACGGGTCAGGTACCCGGAGTCGGCGGTCCGCAGCGCGGTGTCGGCCAGACCCTTCCGCGCACCGTGGGTGGCGATGAAGTACTCGACCACCGACAGGCCCTCGCGGAAGTTGGACTTGATCGGCCGGGCGATGATCTCGCCCTTCGGGTTGGCCACCAGGCCACGCATTCCGGCGATCTGCCGGATCTGCATCATGTTGCCTCGGGCACCCGAGTGGACCATCATCCAGATCGGGTTGGCCTTCTCGAAGTTCTCCTCCATCGCCTTGCCGACCTCGGCGTTGGCTCCGGTCCAGATCTCGATCAGTTCCTGACGCCGCTCGGACGAGGTGATCAGACCCCGCTCGAACTGCTTCTGGACCTTCTCGGCCTGCGACTCGTAGCGGGCCATGATCTCGGGCTTCGACGGCGGCGTGCTGAAGTCGTCGATCGACACCGTGACACCCGAACGGGTGGCCCAGCGGAAACCGAGGTCCTTCAGCGCGTCCAGGCAGTTCGCCACCTGGACCTTGGAGTAGCGCTCGGCCAGGTCGTTGACGATCGAGCCCAGCTGCTTCTTGCCGACCTCGGCGTCCACGAAGGTGTAGTCGGCCGGGAGCGCCTCGTTGAACAGGGCGCGACCCAGCGTCGTCTCCAGCGAGAACCCGCCGTCGGTGAGCTCGAGCGCACCCTCCGGCGCGGCCGCCTCGTCCAGGCGCAGGGTGATCTTGGCCTGCAGCGACAGCTCCTTGCGGTCGAAGGCCATCAGGGCCTCGGCCACGGAACCGAACGCCCGGCCCTCGCCCAGCGCACCGTCCTTCAGCATGGTCAGGAAGTAGATGCCGATGATCATGTCCTGGGTCGGCATCGTGACCGGACGGCCGTCGGCCGGCTTCAGGATGTTGTTCGTCGACAGCATCAGGATCCGCGCCTCGGCCTGGGCCTCGGCCGACAGCGGCAGGTGCACCGCCATCTGGTCACCGTCGAAGTCCGCGTTGAACGCGGAGCAGACGAGCGGGTGGATCTGGATCGCCTTGCCCTCGATCAGCTGCGGCTCGAACGCCTGGATACCCAGCCGGTGCAGGGTGGGCGCACGGTTCAGCAGCACGGGGTGCTCGGTGATGACCTCTTCCAGCACGTCCCAGACCTGGGCGCGCTGACGCTCGACCATCCGCTTGGCGGACTTGATGTTCTGCGCGTGGTTGAGGTCGACCAGCCGCTTCATCACGAACGGCTTGAACAGCTCCAGCGCCATCGCCTTCGGCAGACCGCACTGGTGCAGCTTCAGCTGCGGGCCGACCACGATGACCGAACGGCCGGAGTAGTCGACGCGCTTGCCGAGCAGGTTCTGACGGAAGCGGCCCTGCTTGCCCTTGAGCATGTCGGACAGCGACTTCAGCGGCCGGTTGCCCGGGCCGGTGACCGGACGGCCGCGGCGGCCGTTGTCGAACAGCGCGTCGACGGCCTCCTGCAGCATCCGCTTCTCGTTGTTGACGATGATCTCGGGCGCGCCGAGGTCGAGCAGCCGCTTGAGGCGGTTGTTCCGGTTGATCACCCGGCGGTACAGGTCGTTCAGGTCCGAGGTGGCGAACCGGCCACCGTCGAGCTGGACCATCGGCCGCAGGTCCGGCGGGATCACCGGGACGCAGTCGAGCACCATGCCCATCGGGCTGTTGTTGGTGGCCAGGAACGCGGTGACGACCTTGAGCCGCTTCAGGGCGCGGGTCTTGCGCTGGCCCTTACCGGTCTTGATCGTCTCGCGCAGGTTGTCGGCCTCGGCCTTCAGGTCGAAGGTCTGCAGCCGGCGCTGGATCGCGGCCGCACCCATCGCGCCCTCGAAGTACTTGCCGAACCGCTCCTTCATGGCGCGGTAGAGGATCTCGTCACCCTCGAGGTCCTGGACCTTCAGGTTCTTGAACCGGGTCCAGACCTCGTCGAGGCGGTCGATCTCGCGCTGCGCACGGTCGCGCAGCTGCTTGACCTCACGCTCGGCGCCTTCCTTGACCTTGCGCCGGACGTCGGCCTTGGCGCCCTCGGCCTCGAGCTGCGCCAGGTCCTCCTCCAGCTTCTTCATCCGGGTCTCGATGTCGTTGTCGCGCCGGTTCTCGAGCTGCTTGCGCTCGACGTCGGTCCGGCCCTCCAGCGACGCGAGGTCGCGGTGCCGCGCCTCGTCGTCGACGTCGGTGATCATGTACGCCGCGAAGTAGATGACCTTCTCCAGGTCCTTCGGGGCGAGGTCGAGCAGGTAGCCCAGTCGCGACGGGACACCCTTGAAGTACCAGATGTGGGTGACCGGCGCGGCCAGCTCGATGTGGCCCATCCGCTCGCGGCGCACCTTCTGGCGGGTGACCTCGACGCCACACCGCTCGCAGATGATGCCCTTGAAGCGAACGCGCTTGTACTTACCGCAGTAGCACTCCCAGTCCCGGGTGGGACCGAAGATCTTCTCGCAGAACAGACCGTCACGCTCCGGCTTGAGCGTCCGGTAGTTGATCGTCTCCGGCTTCTTGACCTCGCCGTGCGACCACTGGCGGATCTCGTCCGCGGTGGCCAGGCCGATCCGAAGCTCGTCGAAGAAGTTCACGTCGAGCACGATGTGTTATCTCCTAAAGATGTACTGAAGGTCCGAGTGGCTGTTGATGTCGAGCGGCAGGCCGCTCAGACCTCCTCGACGCTGTTCGGCTCCCGCCGGGACAGGTCGATCCCCAGCTCCTCCGCAGCGCGGAAGACGTCCTCTTCGCTGTCGCGCATCTCGACCCGGCTTCCGTCGGACGAGAGCACCTCAACGTTCAGGCACAGGGACTGCATTTCCTTGACGAGAACCTTGAAGGACTCCGGGATGCCCGGCTCCGGGATGTTCTCGCCCTTGACGATCGCCTCGTACACCTTGACGCGACCGACCACGTCGTCCGACTTGATCGTCAGCAGCTCCTGCAGCGCGAAGGCGGCACCGTAGGCCTCGAGGGCCCACACCTCCATCTCGCCGAACCGCTGACCACCGAACTGCGCCTTACCACCCAGCGGCTGCTGCGTGATCATCGAGTACGGACCGGTCGAGCGGGCGTGGATCTTGTCGTCCACCAGGTGGTGCAGCTTCAGCATGTACATGTAGCCGACCCCGACCGGTGCCGGGAAAGGCTCACCCGAGCGGCCGTCGAACAGGTTGGCCTTGCCGGTGCTGTCGACCATCCGGTCGCCGTCGCGGTTCGGCAGCGTGGAGCCGAGCAGGCCGGTGACCTCCTCCTCCTTGGCGCCGTCGAAGACCGGGGTGGCGACGTTCGTCATCGGCTCGGCCTCGCCGGCGCCGATCTTGATCAGCCGCTGCGCCCACTCCTCCGGGCTGTCCGGGTCGACCTTCCAGCCACGGCTGGCGACCCAGCCCAGGTGCGTCTCGAGGACCTGACCGACGTTCATCCGGCCGGGCACGCCCAGCGGGTTCAGGATGATGTCGACCTGGGTGCCGTCCTCCATGAACGGCATGTCCTCGACCGGCAGGATCTTCGAGATGACGCCCTTGTTGCCGTGGCGTCCGGCCAGCTTGTCGCCGACCGAGATCTTGCGCTTCTGGGCGACGTACACGCGGACCAGCTGGTTCACGCCCGGCGGCAGCTCGTCGCCGTTGTCGCGGTCGAAGACGCGGACGCCGATGACGGTGCCGTTCTCGCCGTGCGGGACCTTCAGCGAGGTGTCGCGCACCTCGCGGGCCTTCTCACCGAAGATCGCGCGCAGCAGCCGCTCCTCCGGGGTCAGCTCGGTCTCGCCCTTCGGCGTCACCTTGCCGACCAGGATGTCACCGGTGGTGACCTCGGCGCCGATCCGGATGATGCCCCGCTCGTCCAGGTCCGCCAGCATCTCGTCGGAGACGTTGGGGATGTCGCGGGTGATCTCCTCCGGGCCCAGCTTGGTGTCGCGGGCGTCGACCTCGTGCTCCTCGATGTGGATCGAGGTCAGCAGGTCCTGCTGCACGACGCGCTGGCTGAGGATGATCGCGTCCTCGTAGTTGTGACCCTCCCACGGCATGAACGCCACGAGCAGGTTCCGGCCGAGCGCCATCTCGCCCTCGTCGGTGCACGGACCGTCGGCGAGCGGGCTGTTCACCTCGACCCGCTGACCGGCGTCGACCAGCGGACGCTGGTTGATGCAGGTGCCCTGGTTCGAGCGGCGGAACTTGGCCAGCCGGTAGGTCTGGTAGGTGCCGTCGTCGGCGGCGATCTCGATCAGGTCGGCCGAGACCTCCTTGACCACACCCGCCTTGTCCGACACCAGCACGTCACCGGCGTCGACCGCACCGCGGTACTCCATGCCGGTACCCACCAGCGGAGCGTCCGCGGTGATCAGCGGCACGGCCTGGCGCTGCATGTTGGAGCCCATCAGCGCGCGGTTGGCGTCGTCGTGCTCGAGGAACGGGATCATCGCCGTCGCGACCGACACCATCTGGCGCGGCGAGACGTCCATGTAGTCCACGTCCTCGACCAGCACGAGCTCGACCTCACCGTGGCGCCGGCGGACCAGCACGCGGTCCTCCGCGAAGGCGTCGTCGTCGGTCAGCGCGGCGTTGGCCTGCGCGATGACGAACCGGTCCTCCTCGTCGGCGGTCAGGTAGTCGACCTGGTCGGTGACCCGGCCGTCGATGACCTTGCGGTACGGCGTCTCGACGAAGCCGAACGGGTTCACCCGGCCGTACGTCGCGAGCGAGCCGATCAGACCGATGTTCGGGCCTTCCGGGGTCTCGATCGGGCACATCCGGCCGTAGTGGGACGGGTGCACGTCGCGGACCTCGAAGCCGGCCCGCTCCCGGGACAGACCACCCGGGCCGAGCGCCGACAGGCGGCGCTTGTGGGTCAGACCGGCGATCGGGTTGGTCTGGTCCATGAACTGGGACAGCTGGGAGGTGCCGAAGAACTCCTTCAGCGCCGCCACCACGGGACGGATGTTGATCAGGGTCTGCGGCGTGATCGCCTCGACGTCCTGGGTCGTCATCCGCTCGCGAACCACCCGCTCCATCCGGGCCAGGCCGGTGCGGAGCTGGTTCTGGATCAGCTCGCCGACGGTGCGCAGCCGGCGGTTGCCGAAGTGGTCGATGTCGTCTTCCTCGACGACGATCTCGCCCTGCGGCGCGTCCAGCTCGGTCTTGCCCTCGTGCAGCGCGACCAGGTACTTGATGGTCGCCACGATGTCGTTGATCGTCAGCACCGCGGTGTCGTGCTGCTCGTCACGGCCGAGCTTCTTGTTGATCTTGTAGCGGCCGACCTTGGCCAGGTCGTAGCGCTTGCCGTTGAAGTAGTAGTTGTCCAGCAGCGCCTGCGCGGCCTCGCGCGTCGGCGGTTCGCCGGGGCGCAGCTTGCGGTAGATGTCCAGCAGCGCGTCGTCCTGCCCGGAGGTGTGGTCCTTCTCCAGGGTGAGGCGGATCGACTCGTACTCGCCGAACTCCTCGAGGATCTGCGCGTCGGTCCAGCCGAGCGCCTTGAGCAGGACGGTGACGTTCTGCTTGCGCTTGCGGTCCAGGCGGACACCGACCAGGTCACGCTTGTCGACCTCGAACTCCAGCCACGCACCGCGCGACGGGATGATCTTGGCGGTGAAGATGTCCTTGTCGGAGGTCTTGTCCGGCGTGCGCTCGAAGTACACACCGGGCGAGCGGACCAGCTGCGAGACCACGACACGCTCGGTGCCGTTGATCACGAAGGTGCCCTTGCGCGTCATCAGCGGGAAGTCGCCCATGAAGACGGTCTGGCTCTTGATCTCGCCGGTCTCGTTGTTCATGAACTCGGCGGTGACGAACAGCGGCGCCGAGTAGGTGACGTCGCGCTCCTTGCACTCGTCGACCGTGTTCTTCGGCGGCTCGAACCGGTGGTCGCGGAACGACAGCGACATGGTGCCGCTGAAGTCCTCGATCGGGGAGATCTCCTCGAAGATCTCTTCCAGGCCGGACGGGCCGGACAGCTCGGTCCGCCCTTCGGCCTCGGCGGCGGCCACACGGCCCTGCCAGGTTTCGTTCCCGACCAGCCAGTCGAAACTGTCCACCTGCAACGCCAAAAGGTCCGGCACCTCGAGAGGCTCGGAGATCTTGGCGAAGGAGATGCGGCGTGGTGAGCCGGAAACGTCGGTAATGCTGTCGGACTGGGGGTTGCGCGAGGCGACCAAGGGGCGTCCTTCCACGGGCTCGCAAACTTCGGTGCTGGGAGCGCACGCCGAACTCCCCTAGTCAAGTCTTGACCTGAGCCAGGGTGAGGAGTAAAGGCAGCGCAAAGCAATAGGCTACCCGATGAGGGCAAGACTGTCCAATGGGGTCCAACACTATGCCGTCGGACCACCTACTGAGTCAAGAACCGACCCGGGATCTCGAGCGGGAAGACACCCGCGAGCCGTCCGGTCGATCCGTTCCTCAGTCACCAGCAGACTACAGTCCGGCGATCTCCTGGACCAGCCATCGCGAGCCGTTTCGCACCATCGTGAACCGGGTCCGGTTCAGATCGACCCTGGGTTTACCCTGCGTGATCGTGCTGGTGGTGGTCTGGTTCACGAAGATCACCAGCGTGACGCGGTCCGCGTCGCCGTCCCGGACGCCCACCTCGCGGACCTCGGCGCGCACCGTCGCCTTGGTCTTGGTGGCCAGCTCCCCGGCGACCTTGGCGGTCTCGTCGAACTTGCCGGCGAACTCCGGAGTCATCGTCGCGCGGGCGGCGGCGAAGCTCTTGTCGAGCGTGCGGTAGTCGTAGCTGAGCGCGGTCTCGGCGGCCTGACGGCCGGCGTTGACAGCCTGGGAGCGGGCGTCCTCGGCCTGCTGGCCGCGCCAGGCCTTCACGCCCAGCACTCCCGCGAGGGCGAGAACGAGCACGATGAGTACGGACAAGCTCACTGTCAGTACCAGGTTCGTCCGACCTGCTGCAGGCTTCTCTGTCTTCTCTGTCTTCTCTTCGTCGATTTTCGCTTCGACGACGACTTCTTCCGGTTCCGGAGCCTCACTGACAGTGACCGGCTTCTCGTGCCGGCGCTGGCCGGCGATCTTGCGGGGCATCAGCCGACCACCTGCAGGTCGGCGGTCAGCCAGCGGTCGGCGTCGCGGACCAGGTCGAGCTTGATCCGGTACCGGCGCTCGACGCCGTCCTTGGCGGCCGTGTTGGTGACCACGGCGTTCACGATCACCAGCACCTGCGCGGAGTCCTTGTCGTTCGAGACCACCGCGGCCTCCTTCACGTCGCCCTTGGAGGTCGCCTTGTTCGCCACCACCTCGGTCTTCACCGAGTTCGACCCGGCCTGGAACTCCTCCTTGAACTGCCCGGTGGAGTCGTTCAGCACCCGCTGCGCGTCGGCGTCCCAGGTCTCGTACTTGTACGTCGTGAAGTCCAGCGCCAGCTGCCGGGCGGCGCGCATCGCGCCGACCCGGTTCTCGTCGCGGACGTCCTGCCGGCGCAGCGCCAGCACCGAGACCGTGACGCCCGCGAGCGCGACGATCAGCAGCACGCTGAGCGCCCACATCACGATCAGCGGGCCACGGCGGGAACGGACCGAGGAAGTCGAGTCGGTCACTTGCCGGTCACCGGTCCGAGGATGAGGGCCTTCCAGGAGTCCGCGCCCAGGTAGTCGGCCTGGCCGCCGGTCGAGCCGAGCACCAGCTCGGGCATCCCGCCGGTGCCGCCGGCCTCGCCGGTCGCCGGGTCGTAGCCCACGCCGTACCCGGTCCGGTTCAGCCCCTCGCGCGACGACGGCGACGGCTTGTTCTGCGCGCCCCGGACGTTCTGCCCGGTGCTCGGCCCGGCCGTGCACGAGGCCTTCGTGTTGGCCTGCTTGTCGGTCGTGTCCTGCGGCACCCGCTTGTCCGTCCCGTTGTAGCCCGCGCGGCAGGCCGGTGGTGAGAAGCCGAGCACCAGACCGAAGTGCGCGTCGTAGTGCCCGGTCCCCTTGTCCTTGGCCGGTACGACGTACCCGCCCATCGCCACCGCCGGGTAGACCACCAGCAGCTGCTCCACGGCGTCCAGCCGGACGGCGGTCAGCTCGTTCACGGTCAGCAGGTTCCCCAGCAGCACGGCGATGTCGGCCCGGTTCTCCGAGATCAGCCCGGTCAGCTGCTCGGACGCGCCGGAGCCCTGGTCGATCACCTTACGCAGGCTGCCGTCGGAGCTGACCAGGGTGTCGGACAGCAGCGCCAGGTTCTTCGCCCAGGTCCGGATCGCGTCACCGCTGGCGACCTGGGTGGCCAGCACGGTGTTGCCGTCGTTGATCAGCTTGATGGTCTGGGCGATGTTCGCGTCGGCGTCGTCGATCAGCAGCCCGGAGCTGTCGATGATCTTCTGCAGGTCGCTGCCCTTGCCGCGCAGGGCGTCGCCGAGCTCCTTGACGGTGGTCTTCAGGCTGGTCTTGTCGACGGAGTTGACCAGCTGGTCGAGGTTCAGCAGCAGCTCGGTGGTGTCGATCGGCAGCGCGGTGTCGGCGCGGGCGATCTTCGACTTGTCCTGCAGGAACGGCCCGCCGTCGCGGCGCGGCTGCAGGTCGACGTACTGCTCGCCGATCGCGGACCGGTTGGCCACCACGGCGACCAGGTCGTTCGGGATCTTCTGGTCCTTCTCGATGTCCAGGTCGACCTCGACACCGTCGTCGAGCAGCGTCAGCTGCCCGACCCGGCCGACCGGCTGGCCGCGGTAGGTGACCTCGGCGCCGGTGAAGATCCCGCCGGACTCGGCGAAGCTCGCGCTGACCGTGTAGTCGTCGTCGAACAGCAGCTGGTCGATCTGGGCGTACTTGCCGCCGACGTAGGCGATGCCGACGACGGTGATCAGCAGGAACACCATCAGCTGGACCCGGACGGTCTTGGAGATCACTTGGCCACCCCCGGCATCAGGACCTTGGCCAGCTCGGGGTCGAAGGCCGGCCGGTTCAGCGTCGGGGTGCAGACCGGGAGACCGAGCAGCGTGATGCAGCTGGTCGCCGTACCGGTCGGGAGCGGCAGCGGCGGCAGGCCGCCGGACTTCGGTGGGAACTTCGGCGAGTTGCGGAACGGCAGGCTCAGGTTCGCCGTCGGCAGCGCGGTCGGGCCGACGGTCGGCAGGTCCAGCCCGATCAGGCCCTTGAGCGCCTTCTGGGTGTCCACGTCGAGGGTGATCACCAGGTTCGTGAAGTCACCCTGTACGGCGTCCGCCGCGGCGTCCGGGAACGGGTACGTGAGCAGCAGCTCCAGCGACTTCGGCAGGTTCTCCCCCGCCTCGACCAGCTTGGTCAGCACCGGGTACAGCGACTGCAGGTTGGCGACCAGGTCCTTTTGGGACGCCGTGATCACCCGGGTCGCGGTGTTGCCCAGCGTGGCCAGGGCCTGCAGCGTCTTGACCAGGGCGGCGCGCTGCTGGTCGAGGGTCTTGATCGACTTCGGCAGCGAGTCGATCGCGGTCGCCAGCGTGGTCTTCTGCGCGTTCAGCTTCTTGGCCAGCGCGTCGACGGCGGTGATCGCGGTGACGATCTTCTGCCGGTTGGTGTCCAGCGTCCCGACGAAGGTGTTCAGCTGGGTGAGCACGCTGCGGATGGCCGGCTCGTTGCCGGTCAGGGCCTTGTTGAGCTCCTGGGTGATGATCTGCAGCTGGGCCACGCCACCGCCGTTGAGCAGCAGCGACAGCGCCGACAGGACCTCTTCGACCTCGACGTTGCTGGTGGTCCGCGACAGCGGGATCAGCTCGCCGTTCTCCAGCTTGCCGTGCGGCTTCTCGGCGCCGGTCGGCGGCGCCAGCGAGACGAACTTCTCGCCGAGCAGGCTGGTCTGGCGGATCGTCGCGCGGGCGTTGTCGGGCAGGTCGAGACTCTTCGGCAGCTTGATCCGGACCTTGGCCACGAACCCGTCCAGCCAGACCTTCTCGACGGTGCCGACGGTGACGTCGTCCACCTTGACCGTCGACTTCGGGACCAGGTCGAGCACGTCGGTGAACTCCACCGTCACCGTGTACGACGGCCCTTTGATCTTCGCGCCACCGGGCAGCGGCAGCGAGTACACGCTGAAGTCGCAGCCCGACAGCAGCGTCGCCATCGCGACCACGCCGGCCACGAACGCCGTCCGCCGCCTCATCGCGTGCCCTCCGGGAACAGCCCGCCGAGCGACGGGTCGACCGGGTCGGGCGTCGGCATCTTGGGCGCCGGAGCGGGCGCCCACGGCGTACCGGCCGGGCCGCCGCTGGCCGGCGCACCGCCGGTGAGCTGGCTGAGCAGCGGCAGCTTCGGCAGCGCGTCGAAGATCGGCTTCAGCGCCGAGCAGGCCGACAGCGGCTGGTTGGCCTGGATCAGCAGCGAGCAGATGAACGTCGCCGGGTCGTCCAGCTGGGCCAGGTTGATCCGCTGGTCGAGCGTGCCGAACTGCGGGTTGTAGACCCGGGCCAGGTTGCCCAGGCCGAGCGGCGCGGTGTCGATGATCTCGGCCAGCGCGGCCTTCTCCTTGACCAGGATCTGGGAGATGTCGGTGGCGCCGGAGATCGTCGTCTTCAGCAACGACCGGTTGTCCTTGACGAACGACGCGACCTCGCCGAGCGCGGTGGCCAGCAGGTTCAGCGCGGCCGCCAGGTCCTTGCGCTCCCCGGCCAGCGTCGTCGAGGTGGCGGCGAAGTTCGTGTTGAACTGCTTCACCAGCGCGTCGTTCGCGGCCAGCGAGGAGACGAACGTCTGCAGCTGCCGGACGGTCGCGAACAGGCTCTTGGAGTTGCCGGCCAGCGTCTGGGACAGCTTGGAGACGTCGGTGATGGTCTGGTTCAGCTTGGTGCCCTGGCCGTTCAGGTTCGCGGCCGAGACGTCCAGCAGCCGCGACAGCGCGCCCTGGTCGTTGGCGCCCTTCGGGCCGAGCGCGACCGACAGGTCGTTCAGGCTCTGGTAGATCTGGTCCAGCTCCAGCGGTACGGCGGTGCGCTCGAGCGGGATCTGCGCCCCGTCGGCCATCACGTCGCCCTTGGAGTACGCCGGGGTCAGCTGGATGTAGCGGTCGGCGACGATCGACGGCGACGCGATCACGGCTTTGGCGTTGGCCGGCACCTTGTGCTTGGCCTCCCACCAGAACTTCACCCGGACGGTCCGCCCGGCCGGCGTCACGCTCTCGATCTCGCCGACCTTGATGCCGAGGATCCGGACGTCGGAGCCCGGGTAGACGCTGACCGCGCGCGGGAAGTACGCCGTGGCGCTGACCCGCTCCGGGTTCGGCCAGAGCGAGACCACACTGACAGCGAGCACGACCAGCACGACACCGATCGCGATCAGCCGGGAGAACGACGCGAGCTTCATCGCCCACCACCGCCCAGGATCGGCGGCAGCCCCGGGATGAGCGGCGGCAGCGGGATCTCCGGGACCGGCGCCAGGTTCTGCACGTAGGTGTCGAACCACGGCCCGGTGCCGAGCGTGTTCGTGAAGACCCGCGCGTACGGCGCCAGCCCCTTGATGCTGGCGTCCAGGGCGTTCTGGTTCTTCAGCAGGATCGCGAGCACCGCGTTCACCTTCTGCAGCGTCGGTGTCAGGTCCTTGCGGTTCTCCCGGATCAGCGCGGTCACCTGCGCGGACAGCTTCTGGGTCGAGACCAGCAGCTGGTGGATCAGCGCGCGCCGGGCCTGCACCGCCTGGAACACGGTGTTGCCGTCCTTCATCAGCTTGATCAGCTGCTGGTTGCGGTCGGCCAGGACCTTGGTGACGGTGTCGGAGTGCTTGAGCAGCGTCTTCAGCTCCTCGTCACGCTTGGCGACGTTGCGGGAGAGCCGGGACAGCCCGGTCAGCGACGCCTGCACCTCCTCCGGCGTGTTCTTGAAGGTGGCCGACAGCGTGTCCAGGGCCCGCGCGAGCTGCGCGGTGTCGATCCGCTCGGTGGTGTTGGCCAGATCGGTGAACGCGTCCACCACGTCGTACGCCGAGACCGTGCGGGCCAGCGGGATCTCGGCGCCTTCCTTCAGCTCGCCGCCGCCGGCCGGGTTGAGCTTGAGGTACTTCTGCCCGAGCAGCGTCTTGATCTTCATCTCGGCGCCGGTCTGCTCGCCGAGCTTCACGCCGCGGTCGACGACGAAGTCGACCCGGACGTGGGTGCCCTCGAGCTCGACCCCGCGGACCTGCCCGACCCGCACCCCGGCGACCCGGATCTCGTCGTTCTTCTTCAGCCCGCCGGCCTCGGAGAACTGCGCGGAGTACTTGGTCCCGCCGCCGATCAGCGGCAGGTCCTGCGCCTTGAACGCGGCCAGCATGACCAGCCCGATCACCGTCAGGCCGACCACGCCGATGGTCAGCTGGTTCTGCTCGCGGAACGGCTTCACCGGTGATCACACCTTGCGGAGTTGTTGTCGTACGAGACCGGGATCCGGGTGCCCAGCGGCAGCGTGACGTTGCCGTCGAAACCGCAGAGGAAGAAGTTGAACCAGGAGCCGTACGACGCGGTCCGGGTCATCGTGTTCAGCTTGTCCGGCATCTTCTGCAGCGTCTTCACCCAGATCGCCTGGGTGTCGTCGAGCGTGGTCGAGACCTGCCGCAGCCGGTCCAGGTCGGCCTTGATCGGCACCCGGGTCTGCTGCAGCAGGCCGGCCGTCTTGGTGTTCAGCGAGTTGATCGAGCCGAGCGAGCCGAGGATCGGCTGGATGTCCTTGCTCAGGCCGGTGATGAACTGCTGCAGGTTGACCAGCAGCTGGGAGAAGTTCTGCTGCCGCTGAGAGACGATCTGCAGCGTCGAGGTCAGGTTGGTGATCAGGTCGCCGACCACCTGGTCGGCGTCGGCGAGCGTTGTCGTCAGCGACGCCGTACGGGCGAGCAGGCTCTCGATCGTGCCGCCCTCGCCCTGCAGGACCTTGATCACCTCGAACGCGAACTGGTTCACGTCGGCCGGGGTGAGCGCGGTGAACAGCGGCTTGAACCCGTTGAACAGCACCGACAGGTCCAGGGCCGGCGTGGTCCGGTCCTTGTCGATGGTGTCGTTCTCCTTCATCCGCTGACCGCCGCCGACACCTTCGGTGAGCGCGACGTACCGGTTGCCGACGAGGTTGCGGTAGCGCAGCGTGGCGTGGGTGGCGGTGTCGAGCACCTGCTTGGAGTCGACGCTGAAGGTGACCAGCGCGAGCGTGTCGTCCTTGAGCGCGATCTTGTCCACCTGCCCGACCCGGACCCCGGCGATCCGGATGTCGTCCCCCTTGTTCAGGCCGACGACGTCGGTGAAGACCGCCTTGTACTTCGTGGTCGGGGTGAAGCTGATGTTCCCGATCGTGACCGCCAGCAGCGCGGTGGCCACCGTGGTCACGACCACGAAGATGGCCAGCCGGACGCTGTCGATCGAGGTCTTGCGGTCGAGCAGCTTCACTTGAGGTTCACCTGCCCTCCGCGGACCAGCGGGCCGATCATCAGCGTGGTCAGGTCCGGTACGTCGCCGGCCGGGACGCCCATCGCCGGACCGGCGAAGGAGTTGACCACCTTCTGCTCGGCCGGTGTCCCGGCGCCGCCGGTGTCCAGCGCGAAGCCGGGCGCGGCCCGGTTCAGCTGCAGGTTCAGCGGGAAGCGCTCGAGCTTGTTGTGGTCGCCGATCACGCCGTCCTCACCGGTGATGTACGGCGCCGGGTTCTGCTGCGTGTACGGCCCGGGCTTCTCCCCCGGGTGGCTGTAGTTCTTGCCGACGCAGGTCGGCCCACGCTTGTCCTTGTACGCCGGCAGCTCGTTCGGCTGGTACGGCGTGGGCTGGTTGGTGATCAGCTCCAGGTTGATGTGCAGCGCGCCGTCGCGGAACGTGTCGTTCAGGATCGGGGCGGTGTCGGTCATCACCTTGAGGAAGCACGGGAACTCCGGCGAGTACCGCTCGAGCAGGTCGAGCACCGGCCGGCTGACCTCGCCGAGCCGGATCACCCGGTCCTCGTTCTCGCGCAGGAAGCCGTTCGCCGTCCCGGACAGGGTCTGGACGTCGGTGAAGAACTTCTGCAGCTGCTGCTCCTTCTCCACCACGGTGTTGCCGGTGATGGTCAGGTTGCGCAGGGCCCGGACCAGGTCGGGCGTGACGTCGCCGTACAGCTGGGAGACCTGGGTGAGCTTGGTGAGCGCCTCCATCAGCTTCGGGACGCTCGGGTTCAGCTTCTTCAGGTACCCGTCGAGCTGGGTCAGCGTCTCGGCGATCTCGGTCCCGCGGCCCTCGAGCGCGGTGGCCAGCGTGTTCAGCGTCGCGTTGAGGTCGGCCGGGTCGACCGCCTGCAGCAGCGGCAGCGCGTCGTTGAGCACCTTCTCGATCTCGATGCCGATCGCGGTCTTGTCCCGGGCGATCACGTCACCGGCCCGGATGTGCCGGGCGTTCTCGTTGCCCGGCGGCGGCACCAGGGCGACGTACTTCTCGCCGAACAGCGTCTTGGGCAGGATCCGCGCGCTGACCGCGCTGGAGATCTCCTCGACCTGGTCGGGCTTGAGCGACAGGTTAACCGTCGCCTCGTCGCCGTCGGTCGAGACCGACCGGACCTCGCCGACGATGATGCCGCGCAGCTTCACGTCGGCGTGCGTGTTCAGCTGCAGGCCGATGTGGCTGGTCTTCAGCCGCACCTCGACGGTGTCGGTGAACACCTTGGCGTAGAAGGCGTAGGTCAGCCAGAGCAGGAAGCAGAGCACGCCGATGAACGCGACGCCGAGCACTCGTCTGGTCATCCGGCCAACCTCACAGTGGTCGTGGTACCCCAGATCGCCATCGACAGCAGCAGGTCGACCACGTTGATCACCACGATCGAGGTCCGGACCGCGCGGCCGACCGCGACGCCGACGCCGGCCGGGCCGCCGGTCGCGTGGTACCCGTGGTAGCAGTGCACGAGGATCACCAGCACGGCGAACACGAGCACTTTGCCGAACGACCAGAGCACGTCGCCGGGTGGTAAGAACAGATGGAAGTAGTGGTCGTAGGTGCCCGTGCTCTGCCCGTAGAACGTGGTGACGGTCAGCCGGGTGGCGAAGTACGACGACAGCAGGCCGACGACGTACAGGGGCACGACGGCGATCAGCCCCGCGATGATCCGGGTGGTGACCAGGAACGGCAGCGACGGGATCGCCATCACCTCGAGGGCGTCGATCTCCTCGCTGATCCGCATCGCGCCGAGCTGCGCGGTGAAGCCGCAGCCGACCGTCGCGGCCAGCGCGATCCCGGCGATCAGCGGGCCGATCTCGCGGGTGTTGATGTAGGCCGACACGAAGCCGGCGAAGGCCGAGGTGCCGATCTGGTTCAGCGCCGAGTAGCCCTGCAGGCCGACCTCGGTGCCGGTGAAGAAGGCCAGGAACGTGATCACGCCGACGGTGCCGCCGATCACCGCGAGCGCGCCGGTACCGAGGGTGACCTCGGCCAGCAGCCGCAGGATCTCCTTGCGGTAGCGGGTGATCGACTTGCCCGACCACGCCAGCGCCTTGATGTAGAAGGCCAACTGCTCGCCGAGGTGGTCGAGCGAGCTCAGCGGCTTCTTGATCAGGTAGTCCAGGGCCGACACGTCAGGCCCCCTTCGGCGGAACGAGCTGGAAGTAGATCGCGGTCATCGAGAAGTTCGCGACGAACAGCAGCATGAAGGTGATCACGACCGACTGGTTCACCGCGTCCCCGACGCCCTTCGGGCCGCCGCCGGCGTTCACACCCTTGTACGAGGCAACGACCGCGGCGATGAACCCGAACACCAGGGCTTTCGCCTGCCCCTGCCACAGGTCGGGCAGGTGCGCGAGCGCGGTGAAGCTGGCTATGTAGGAGCCCGGCGTGCCGTCCTGCAGCACGACGTTGAAGACGTAGCCGCCCATCACGCCGACCACGCTGACGAAACCGTTGAGGAAGAAGGCCACCAGCATCGTCGCCAGCACCCGCGGGACCACCAGCCGCTGGATGGGATCGATGCCGAGCACCATCATCGCGTCGAGTTCCTCACGGATCTTGCGCGAGCCGAGGTCGGCACAGATCGCCGAACCACCGGCGCCCGCGATCAGCAACGCGGTCGCGATCGGCGAAGCCTCCCGGACGACGGCCAGCACGGCGGCCGACCCGGTGAACGCCTGCGCGCCGAACTGCTTGATCAGCCCACCGACCTGCAGCGCGATCACCGCACCGAACGGGATCGCCACCAGCGCGGTCGGAATGATCGTCACACTGGCCACGAACCACGCCTGCTGCAGGAACTCGCGCAGCTGGAACGGCCGCCGTACGGACGCGCGGGCAGTGTCCAGCGCGAAAGCGAACAGCGAACCGGCGGCCTTCAGGGGGGCGGTGGTCGAAACGGTCACGTTGCTCCCACCACGTCGGAGGCGAAGGAGCCTGGAGGCGGAGTCACTCCGTTCTCCTCGCACCATTCACCCGGTGGGCGCTGGGTGGGCCGTTGCGTTCCGCTGCTCGGCAGCTGCTGCAGCGGGATCGGCGGCAGCGGGGGCAGCTCCTGGTCGGCCTCGCGGGCCAGCTCGTCGGCGTCCTTCTCCTCGGACATGCCGATCGGGCCGACGCGCTGCGCGTTCAGGAACTGGCGGACCACCGGCTCCTCGCTGGACAGCAGCATCTCGCGCGGCCCGAACATTGCCAGGTGCCGGTGGTACAGCAGCCCGATGTTGTCCGGCACCGTGCGCGCGGTGTTGATGTCGTGGGTGACGATCAGGCAGGTGGCCTGGGTCATCTCGTTCAGGTCGATGATCAGCTGGTTCAGGAACGCCGTCCGGACCGGGTCGAGTCCGGAGTCGGGCTCGTCGAAGAGCAGGATCTCCGGCTCCAGCACCAGCGCGCGGGCCAGCCCGGCCCGCTTGCGCATCCCGCCGGAGATCTCACCGGGCAGCTTCTTCTCCGCGCCGACCAGCCCGACCATCTCCATCTTCTCCATCACGATGGAGCGGATCTCGGACTCGGACTTGCGGGTGTGCTCGCGCAGCGGGAAGGCGACGTTGTCGTACAGGTTCATCGAGCCGAACATCGCGCCGTCCTGGAACAGCACCCCGAACAGCTTGCGGATCTCGTACAGGTCGCGCTCGCGGCAGGTGGCGATGTCGACGCCCTCGATGTGCACATGACCCTTGTCGGGCTTGAGCAATCCGATCAGGGTCTTGAGGAATACGGACTTCCCGGTACCGGAAGGGCCCAGCATCACGCAGATCTCGCCGGCCGGCAGCGTCAGGGACACGTCGCCCCAGATCAGCTGCTTTCCGAAGGATTTCGTGAGTCCTTCGACGCGGACTTCTACGCCCACCGGTCCTCCTCACGGGAAATGTTGGCCCCCGACCGACGACGTTCCACCGGCTCAACGAGGGCGCGGTGCCCTAGGTTACGCACGAGTACCTTTTTCCGTAACCCCTGTCTGCCAGGTGATGACAACGGTTCGGGGTACAGTCCTGCACGTCGTGCTGTGTGCCATCACAGAGAGTTCCAGGTGCCGGAGGAAGTCGTGCCGCGGTCAGCTACCTGGTTGAACCGGCTGCGGCGCAGGCCGCCGCAAGGTCTCACCTCGCCGCAGCACGGGGACCGGCTCCCGCACCCGCGCTCGGAGATCCTAGCGCTGACCGGAGTCCGCGCCGCGGCAGCACTCGCCGTGGTGCTTCATCACATCGGGTTACCAACTTCCGCTCCCGAACCGTTACGCAACCTGGTCCAGTCGGGCTACATCGGCGTCCCGCTCTTCTTCATGCTGTCCGGGCTCGTGCTGGCCTGGAACTACTCGACGCTGACCGTCTCCTCCCCCGGCCGGCTGTGGCGCTTCTACGTCGCCCGGATCGCGCGCGTGATGCCTCTCTACTGGGTCGTGCTGCTCTACCTGGTCCTGCAGCGCGCGGCGCACGACGTACCGCAGGAGTCGTTGTGGCGGCACCTGCTCGCGATCCAGGCCTGGTCGGGCGACTACGCGATCGGCCAGGCCAGCTACAACCCGCCCGGCTGGTCGATCTGCGTCGAGCTCTTCCTGTACGCCGTGTTCCCGTTCGCGGTGCCGCTGGTTGCCTTGCTGTCCAAGCGTTTCGGCGCCGCCGGGCTGGTCGGGCTGATCGCGTTCGCGTTCGCCGTCCAGGTGTTCCTGGTCGCGCTGTTCACCGCTGAGGGCTGGGCGTTCCTGTCGGTGAAGGATCCGTCGTCGGGGCACCGCTGGCTCTACCGGAACCCGTTGCCGCGGCTGTCGGAGTTCGTGATCGGGGTGTCGCTGGCGTTCCTGCTGCTGCGCGGTTTCAAGCTGCGGACCCGGGTCGCCGGCTGGGTGCAGGCGGCGTGCGTCGTGGTGGTGCTCGTGGTCGCCGCGGCCGGGCCTTCGCACGCGCGCTGGATGCTGCCCGCGTTCTACGGCGCGATGTGGACAATGCCGTTCGCCGTACTGCTGCTGGCGCTCGCGGCGGCGCCCGGCGCCTGGCTGTCGCGGTTCTTCGCGACCCGCGCGCTCGTCACGCTCGGTACGGCCAGCTACGCGGTCTACCTGACCCACCGGCCGTTGCTGTCGTTCCTCGGCAAGGACCGCGGCAGCATGCTCGACCACCCCGCGGTCTGGGCGTCGTACGCCGGTGTCGTGGTCGTTGCCGCGCTGTGCCTGCTGATCGGCGAGGGCGCGCACCGGCTGATCGAGGTCCCCGCCCGGCGCGCCGTGCTGAGGCTGGTGCCCCGGTCGCGCCCCGCGGTCACTGAGCGTACGACGTCGGGAGCCTCAGCGTGAGCGGGCTCACATCGGTCACCGAAGGCGCCGCTCTCTCGCATCCGAGACCCGAGCTCCTGGGCGTCACCGCGCTGCGCGGTCTGGCCGGGCTCGCGGTCGTCGCGTCGACGGTCGGAGTCTGGCGCGGTGCGCCGGGGTACCTGCAGGACCTGGTCGAGGTGACGGCCTCGGTGGCTGCCGTCTTCTTCTTCGTCCTGTCGGCGTTCGTGCTCACCTACAACTACCCGGGCCTGTCCTACGCCTCGGGCCGGCGCGTGCTCGGCCGGTACGCCGCGGCCCGCGTGGCGCGCATCGTTCCGCTGTACCTCGTCGTCGGGCTGGTCGTCCTGCTGCTCGGCGAGCTGAACGGCAGTGACTGGGTCCGCGCCGTCTGGTCGGACCAGACCTGGTTCGTCGCGGCGCTTGTCCTCTTCTATGTGGCGTTCCCGCTGCTCAACCGGCCGCTGAGCTTCGTCCTCGCCCGGTTGCCTTCGCTCTCGTGGCCGGCTCCGGCGTTCCTGGTCCGGATCGGCGTGATCGGCTATCCGCTGTTCCTGCTGCAGACGCTGGTCATCCACGGCTTCGGTCCGGTGCACGCGGGCACGCTCTCCAACGCGCTGCTGGCGCTGTGCTGGATCGGCTTGACCGTGCTGATCGCCGAGGGCGCCCACCGGTACGTCGGCGTACCGGCCCGTCGTGCGGTCCTCGAGATCGCCCGCCGCATCGACCGGCGCTCACCCGCCCGCTGATCTCCCCCGGACGTGCCGAAGGGCGGCCCCTTGCGGGACCGCCCTTCGATTCACTGCTGGTGTGCGGCTCACGCCGCACAGGTCACTTGAGGGTGACGGTGGCGCCGGCGCCCTCGAGGGCCTCCTTGGCCTTCTCCGCGGCAGCCTTGTCGACCTTCTCCAGGATGGCCTTCGGCGCGCTCTCGACGAGGTCCTTGGCCTCCTTCAGGCCGAGGCTGGTGAGGCCACGCACCTCCTTGATGACCTGGATCTTCTTGTCGCCGGCCGACTCGAGAACGACGTCGAACTCGTCCTGCTCCGCGGCCTCTTCGGCCGGGGCGCCCGGGGCACCCGGGGCGGCAGCGACGGCAACCGGGGCGGCGGCGGTGACGCCGAACTCCTCCTCGAAAGCCTTAACGAACTCCGAGAGCTCCAGCAGGGTCAGTTCCTTGAACTGGCCGAGCAGCTCTTCGGTGCTGAGCTTCGCCATGGTGGCGGTCCTTCCTAAACGTCAAACGGGTGATCACTGATGGGGTACTGCGTGAAGCGAACGCGTCAGCTCTCGGCCGGCGCGGTCTCCTCGGTGCTCGCCTCGGCAGGCGCGTCGGCAGGTGCGTCCTGCACCGCTTCGGCGGCCGGAGCCTCGTCCGCCACGAGGGCGGCGTCGGCCGGCAGCTTGTCCTGCAGCGCCGCGAACAGGCGCGCGGCCTGCGACAGCGGAGCAGCGAACAGCGACACCGCTTGCTGCGGGGCCGCCTTCATCGCACCTGCGAGCTTCGCGAGGAGGACCTCACGCGACTCCAGGTCAGCGAGCTTGTTGATCTCGTCAGAGTTGAGTGCCTTGCCGTCCAGCACACCACCCTTGATGACGAGAAGGGGATTGGCCTTGGCGAAGTCACGCAGCCCCTTGGCCGCTACCACCGCGTCGCCCTTGATGAAGGCGATGGCCGACGGACCCTGCAGGAGCGAGTCGAACGACTCCACCCCGGCGTCCTTGGCCGCGATCTTGGTCAGCGTGTTCTTCACCACGGCGTAGTTCACGTCGTCACCGAGCGTAGTGCGGAGCTGCCGCAGCTGCGCCACGGTGAGTCCGCGGTACTCGGTCAGCACGGCGCCGGTGGAGCTCCTGAAGTTCTCAGTCAGCTCCGCGACGTCGGCAGCCTTGTCCGGCCTCGCCATGGGTCTCCTTCCGCTCTGTCTTCCGACAGAGTTGGACTTGTCTGCCATGCCGCCGACCCACAAACGAAAACGCCCTTGCGCAGGCGCAAGGGCGTGAACATACGTCGTACTGTCACACTTCCAAGTCACCTGCGCGGGCCGCCCACCTTCGTGGGACCTTCAGTCGCTCGGAAGCGACAACCAGCGGTCTTCGGCAGTGTCAAGAGTAACCGGCCCTGCGTGTCCTACCAAATCGGTTAGGGACGGGGTGGAATCCAGCGCCGCATCGCGAGTGCGGCGGCGCCTCCGGTCAGGCCCATCACCACGATAGCCGGGCCCAGCGCGCTCACCGCCGTCACCGCGGCGAGCAGGAACGGACCGCCCGCGCTGCCCGAGTCGGCGAACAGCCGGAACGCCCCGAGGAACTGCGCCCGGCCGACCGGCGGCGACGCGTCGGCGCCCAGCGTCATGATCACCCCGGCGCCGAGCCCGTTGCCGACGCCCATCAGCAGCGCGACCGCGGTCAGCGCGCCCGCCGAGTGCGTCAGCGGCAGCAGCAGGTGCGCGATCCCGAGCACGGTCATCGACGGTACGGCGACCCACTTGCGCCCGAAGCGGTCCATCACCGAGCCCGCCGGGTAGAACAGCAGCATGTCGACGGCGCCCGAGACGCCGAAGATCAGACTGGTCGTCTGCGGATCGAGCCCGATGTGCTCGGCCCACAGCGGGACCACCACCTGCCGCGACGCCCGGACCGCGCCGACCAGCAGCGCGCCGACGCCGAGCGTCCGGAGTACCGGGAAGTGCTCGCGGATCACCGCGCGGGTGGACTGCACGACCACCGGACGGGCCAGGCGGTTACGGCGTACGGACTCGATGTCGGGCAGGCTGAGCAGGACGACGCACGCGAGCGCGGCGGCGACCAGGTGCACCCAGTACGCGCCGTCGGTGCCGAGGAAGCGCATCACGAGCGCGCCGAGGAACGGGCCGATGAACGAACCGATCCGCTGCACGCCGCCCAGCGTCGACAGCGCCCTCGCCCGCAGCTCCAGCGGAACCGCTTCGCTCAGATAGGCCTGGCGGGCCAGTCCCCAGACCGAGCCGGCCAGACCGGTCGCGCCGATCGCGAGGGCGAGCCCCCACACGTTCGGTACGACGAGACAGGCGACCAGCGCGACCGAGACCAGCACGGTCGCGAGCAGCATCGCGCGCCGCTCACCGACCTTCGTGGTCAGCGTGCCGGCCGGGATGTCGCCGATCACCTGGCCGACCCCGGCCGCCGCGACGACCAGACCGGCCACCGCGAACGACGCTCCGAGATCCCGGGCCGAGAGTGCGACCACGGGAGCGATCGCCCCCTGGCCGATGCCGTAGAGCAGCGCCGGCAGGTAGACCGAGGGGGCGATCTTCCAGAGACTGACGGGATCTGCCATCCCGCCTATTGTTTCATTCCCGAATGAATTAGAGCGCAGCCAGGGCGTCGATCTCGACCAGCATCGGCTCCAGCGGGAGGCCGGTGAAGACCGTGGTCCGCGACGGCAGTACGCCGCTCGGGCAGCGCGGGCCGACGAACTCGGCGTACGCCTCGTTCATCGGGGCGAACAGCTCGCGCTCGGTGAGGTAGACGCGCAGCATCACGACGTCGTCGAAGGTGGCGCCGCCGGCCTTCAGGATCGCCTCGATGTTCTGCAGCACCCGCGTGGTCTGCGCCTTCACGTCCCCCTCGTTGACGAACTGACCGGTCGCCGGGTCGACCGAGCCCTGGCCGGACACCTGCAGCAGGTTGCCCTTGCGGACCCCCTGGGAGAACACGGGCATCGGGGCGGGTGCGTCGGTGGTGGACACGGCGGTCTTGTCGGACATGAAGGCCTCTCTAGGAGTAGTCGGCGCCGATGGCGGCGGTGGTGGTGAGCAGGTCCGGGAGCAGCTCCAGGACCTGGTCGTAGTTCAGCAGGACGTCCGGCACGCTGATCGACACCGCCCCGACCACCCGGCCGGAGCGCTCGGTGATCGGTGCGCCGATGCAGTTGATGAACGACTCGTGCTCGGCCCGGTCGTGCGACCAGCCCTGCGCCCGGACCAGGTCCAGCTCGTCGCGCAGCTGGTCCGGCCCGGTGATCGTGTTCGGCGTGAACCGGTGGTACTCGATGGTCGCGAGCAGCGCCTCGCGCTGCCGCTTCGGCTGGGCCGCGAGCAGCACCTTGCCGACGGCCGTGCAGTGCAGCGCCGCCGGGACGCCGACCTGCGAGTACATCCGCACCGACTGCACGCTGTCGAGCTTGTCGATGTAGATGACCTGCCCGTTCTCGTACGCCGCCAGGTGCACCGTCTGCCCGGTCCGCTGGTTCAGCGTGCGCAGGTGCGGCGCGGCGACGTCCCGGACGACGTGCTGCTCGCGGGACGCGTCGGCGAGCGAGAAGAGCCGGGAGCCGAGGCGATAGCGGTGCGCTCCGTCCCGGCGTACGAATCGCTCGGCCTCCATCGTGCGGAGCAGCCGGAGCACGGTCGTCTTGTGCACGTCGAGCTCGGTCGCCAACTGGTCGAGCGACCGGTCGCCCTCGCCGAGGCTGACCAGGATCTGCAGGGCACGACCCAGACTCTGACTCACACCAGCACTCCTCTCGGCCCGAAGCTCGCCGCCGCCCAGTCGCCGGGCGAGCACTCCAGCAACGTACGCCGTACCGCCGGCTCGGGCGGCTGCGCATGATCGCCCGGCACTGTGAGCACGGCGGCCGCGCTCAAGTGACCCGAGCGGAGGCGCTGCTCCATCGGGAGACCTTCGAGCGTGGCGGCGAGGAAGCCGGCCGCGAACGCGTCGCCCGCACCGACCGGCTCGACCACGTCGACGGTGAGCGCCGGGACCTCTGTCTGGTGACCGTCAGGCTCCAGAGCCGTCGCCACGTGCGCGTCCGACTTGATGATGATTGTTGCCTTAGGCCCCAACAATGCGCGCAGCTCGTCCGGGTCACTCGTCCCCGCGAACAGCACCGCCTCGTCCGCCCCGATCAGCACCACGTCCGCCGCCCGCAGCAACCGCCACAGCGGCGCCAGATCCTTCTCCCGCCACAGCGCCGGCCGCCAGTTCAGATCCACGCTCAGCACGAAACCGAGCGTTTCCCGGAGCGCCGCCAGCCGATCGAGCATCGCCGCCGTGTCATCAGACAGCGCCGCGGTGATCCCGGTCGTGTGCACCAGCTCGGCGCCGACCAGCCGGTTCCGCACCGCGGGCCGATCGAGGAAGTGGGGATCCATCGCCGACGCCGCCGAACCGGACCGGTAGTAGTGCATCCGCGTCCGCCCTGCCCGGCTGTGCTTCACGTACAGCCCGGTCGGCCGCACCGGATCGTCCTCGACCCCACCGACCTCGACGCCGCGCTCGCGCAGGTCCTGCAGCACGTGCCGCCCGAACCCGTCAGCGCCCAGCCGCGAGATCCAGCCGGTCGGAACACCGAGCGCGGCCAGCCCACCGGCGACGTTGCACTCCGCACCGCCGACCGACCGCCGGAACGTCTCGACATCCTCCAGCGGGGCACCCGTATCGGCGGCGAGCATGATCATCGCCTCGCCGAGACAGACCGCACGGGGCACCAGGTCGACCATCGGGTGTCCTCTCTCGCAGTCCGTTGACGGGAGTTCTGGCGCGATGCTACAACCGAGTGGTCAGAATGCGCAACGCCCGTTGCACGCCTTGCAATCATGGAGGAATCAGCTGATGACAGCTTCCTACGACGCCGCCGCGGTCGCCGCCCTCGCGGACCAGCCGGTCAGCTGGCAGGACAAGGCGCTGCCCCCGGCGTGGTGGGGCCGGACCGTCCGCGAGATCCTCGCCGACCGGCCGCGGCTGTCCCAGCTGCCGACCCCGCTGCTGACGCTGTCCGGCCCGGGGATGGAGCACAACCTCGCGACGCTCGCGCGCTGGTGCGCCGAGCACGGCGTCGAGCTCGCGCCGCACGGCAAGACCACGATGGCGCCGGCGCTCTGGGCGGCTCAGCTCGACGCGGGCGCGTGGGCGATCACGCTCGCCAACGGGTTCCAGCTCGGCGTCGCGCGGGCGTTCGGCGTACGGCGGGTGATGGTCGCGAACGCGGTGATCTCCCCGTTGCAGCTGCGATGGATCGCCGACGAGCTCGCCGCGGACCCGGCGTTCGAGGTGCTGGTGTGGGCCGACTCGGTGCGGACGGTCGAGCAACTGGAGGCAGCGCGGGCCGCGCACGTCGGTGCGGATGCGCGGCCGCTCGACGTACTGGTTGAGATGGGTGGTGCTGGAGGCCGCACCGGCGCGCGGGACCTGAAGACAGCCCTCGCGGTAGGGGAAGCGATCGCCGCGTCCTCCACTCTCCGCCTGGCCGGCGTCGCCGGTTACGAGGGAGCCATCGCCCACGGCGCCGACGAGGCCGGGCTCGAACACGTCTGCGCGTACCTGCAGACCCTCGCCGACGTGCACGCTGCCTTGGCTGACCTCTACCCGGCCGACATCGTTCCGGTGGTCAGCGCGGGCGGCAGCGCGTACTTCGAGCAGGTCGCCAAGGTGTTGGGGCCGTTGTCGGCTTCTGGTGCACGGGTGGTGCTGCGGTCCGGCGCATACATCGCCCACGACGACGGCTACTACCGCGAGATCTCGCCCCTCGGCTCCGCGCCACGCACCGACGGCGACCGCCTGATCCCGTCCATGCACGGCTGGATTCGCATCACCTCCCAGCCTGAACCAGGCCTGGCCATCTTCGACGCCGGCAAACGAGACCTCCCCTTCGACGAGGGCATGCCCGAGCCGCAACTCCTCCGCCCGCGCAGTGCCGGCGAGTCCCCCACCGTCCTGTCCGGCCTCACCGTCACCAAGCTCAACGACCAGCACGGCTTCCTCCGCTTCTCTGCTGACGATGAGCCGCCGGTGGTGATCGGCGACGAGCTCCGGGTCGGCCTCTCCCACCCCTGTACGGCGTTCGACAAGTGGGGCCTGATCCCGGTCATCGACGACCCGGACGCGGCGGACCCGGTCGTCGTTGACCTGGTGAGGACGTTCTTCTGATGCACATCACCAACGCCACGGTGCTGGACGGAACAGGCGCCCCGGCCTTTGCCGCGGACGTGCAGATCGAGGCCGGCCGGATCGCCACGATCACCCCGCGCCCAGCCGAAGGCGAGGGCCCTGGGGCCACGATCACCCCGCGCCCAGCCGAAGGCGAGGGCCCCGCGTCCGGGCACAACGACCTGTACGTCGCGATCCTGGGCACGCTGCAGGCCGGGGCGGCGTACGTGCCGGTGGATGC
>NZ_JBFAYT010000018.1:0-120969 GCF_040681455.1 Kribbella sp. NPDC051770
GAGTGCTGGAGTGAAGGCCTCGATGTTTTTCCATCGTGGCCTTTGCTCCAGTGCTCCGAGGTGCCGTGCCGAGTGCCGCGCAGTAGGCGGGAACTGGGAGACACGCCCTATACCTGTTCGCGGCCGCGCTCGCCGAACCATCCCGCCAGCCGCCCGGCCCGCGACACCGCGCGCAGCCGGCGGATGGTCTTCTCGCGCAGCGGGTTCGGCGTCACCACGAGCATCGCGTCCCCGGCCCGCAGCACGGTCCGGCGATCGGGTACGAACGCCTGCTTGGCCCGGATCACCAGCGAGATCGACACCCCGGCCGGCAGCCGCAGCTCGCCGATCTCGACCCCGGCGAGCTTGGACTCGCTCGGGATCTGCACCTGCAGCATGTCCGCGCCGAGCGACTCCAGCGGCGCGACGTCGATGTCGACCTCGTGCGCCGCGTTGTCGTCCAGTACGCCGAGCCGCCGGGCCAGCCAGGGCAGCGACGGTCCCTGCAGCAGCGTGAACAGCAGCACCAGCACGAACACCACGTCGAACACCCGATCCGCCTCGGGCACGTGCTCGGCGAGCGGGATCGTCGCCAGCACGATCGGTACGGCGCCGCGCAGGCCGGCCCAGGCGATGAAGGTCTGCTCCTTCCACGGCATCCGGAACGGTGTCGCCGACAGCGCGACCGCCGCGAACCGGCCGACCACGGTGACCGCGATCCCGATCACCAGCGCGACCACGACGTCGTCCAGGCCGATCCGGCCGGGCGAGGCGAGCAGGCCGAGCATCACGAACAGCCCGATCTGGGCCAGCCAGGCGATCCCGTCGACGAACGACTTGGTGGCGATCCGGTGCGGCAGCTCGGCGCGGCCGAGGATCAGGCTGGTCACGTAGACGGCCGCGAAACCGGAGACGTGCAGCAGGACCGTGCCCCCGGCGTACGAGATGAAGGCGAGCGAGACGATCGCCAGCGGGTACAGACCGGCGGAGCCGAGCGCGACCCGGCGGAGCAGGCCGACGCTCACCCAACCGACCAGGAAACCGAACAGTGCGCCGATGACCAGCTCGTAGAGCACCAGTCCGGCGAAGTACGGTACGCCGTGCTCGCCGATCGAGCCCGTACTGACAATCGTGACGAGCAGCACGGTCGGCGCGTCGTTCAGACCGGACTCGGCCTCCAGCGCGCCGCGCAACCGTGGTCTGATCGGGACCCGGCGCAGCACCGAGAACACCGCCGCGGCGTCGGTCGGCGACGTCACCGCGCCGAGCAGGACCGCGATCTGCCAGTCCGCGCCGAGCACGAAGTGCGCGACGCAGGCGACCACCGAGACCGACACCGCGACCCCGAGCGTGGCCAGCACGACGCCGAGCGGCATCACCGGGCGCACTTCGTTCCACCGGGTGGTCAGACCGCCCTCGGTGAGGATGATCACCAGCGCGGCGAACCCGAGCGCGTGCGCCAGCTCGGCGTCCTCGAACTGGATCCCGAGCGCGGACTCCCCGAGCAGCAGGCCCATCCCGAGGTAGATCAGCAGCGAGGGCAGCCCGAGCCGGCCGGACAGCCGCACGGCGACGATCGCCACCAGCAGCACCGCGGCGCCGGCGAGCAGGATCCGGTCGAGTTCGTGCACGTCCACAGGCTCGGCCCCTCAGGGTCGGGGGCTGCAGCTTAATTGACCCGAGCTATGAGCAACGAATCATCTCGCCGGACAAAGAACGAGGACCCTGACGCATCACACAGCATCAGGGTCCTCGGCGTAACTCCCGGCCGGAGCCGGTTGGCGGTGGCGGAGGGATTTGAACCCTCGGAAGGGGGGTACCCTTCACGCGCTTTCGAGGCGCGCTCCTTCGGCCGCTCGGACACGCCACCGCCGCAGAGGCTATCAAGACCTGTGCCCAATAAAGAAATCGCGGAGCCGGGCGCCCGCTTCGTCGGCCATCACGCCGCCGATCACCTCGGGCCGGTGGTTCAGCCGGCGGTCCCGGACGACGTCCCAGAGCGAGCCCACGGCGCCCGCCTTCTCGTCGTACGCCGCGAAGACGAGCCGGTCCAGCCGGGACAGCACGATGGCGCCCGCGCACATCGTGCAGGGCTCCAGCGTGACCACCAGGGTGCAGCCGGTCAGCCGCCACTCGCCGACCGCCGCGGCGGCCTGACGGATCGCCAGCACCTCGGCGTGCGCGGTCGGGTCGCCGGTCGCCTCGCGCTCGTTGTGGCCGCGGCCGATCACCTCGCCGTCGGCGGTCACCACCACCGCACCGATCGGTACGTCGGCGCTGCCGCGGGCCTGCTCGGCCTCGGCCAGGGCGAGCTCCATCAGCCGGGCCCAGGCCCGGCGGGCCGGGTCAGCCAATGGCTTCGATCGCCTCGTGGAACTGGTTGGCGAAGCCGAGCGCCTCGGCGATCTCCTCGAGCATCTCCTCGGGGTACAGGTCGACGTCGTCGATCAGCGCGCCCAGATCCATCGCGGTCATCCCGAGGTCGGCCACGATCGCCAGGTCGCCGGCCGGGACCTGCTCGTCGTCGTCCTCGGCCAGCGGGATGTCCAGCTCGTCGACGACCTGCTTGGCCAGCGGCCACTCGGTCGCCGCGGTGACGTCGGACATCAGCAGCCGGGCCCGGCCGCCGTCGACCCGGACCAGCACGAAGAAGTCCTCGTCGACCGAGATCATCCCGATCACCCCGGACTCGCCCGGGTAGCGGCGCAGCGCCGACACCAGCGCGGACAGATCCGGCTCGCCGCGCAGCACCAGTGGCGTGACCGTCCAGACCCCGTCCTCGGTGTAGGCCGCGAGCGCGAAGTCGAGCTCGGTGCTCGTCATCGGCGAGGCCGTGGGATCAGACACGGCCTCATCGTCGCAGAATCAGGCGTCCGGCGGGAGGGATCCCCGATCTCGAGCCGGTATCGGTGCCCCGGCAGTTACCGTACGGCGACGCTGCGCGACCGATCAGGGCTGGACGGTGAACGGCCCGAAAACCCCGGTCGCACTGCTGGCGGCCTGCGGGAGTTTGGTCGGGTAGGTGAGCATCACCTGGAAGCTCTGGCCGGCGTCGTAGATGTGTCCCCACCGCGTGTAGAAGTACCCGCTGACCGCCGTCCGAGCCGAGCTGACGACCGTCCAGGCGGTCTCCCCGACCCGCCGCGCGTGGACCAGCACCACCTGGTTTCCAACCGGACCCAACGTCCCGTTGGCGCGCCGGTACTTGAGTGTCCCGAAGCTGGAGAACGTCGAATCCCGGAGCACAGGCAACCCAGCCGTCGGCGCGACCACCGTCCCCACGAAGTACGTCGGCGCCTGCGGCAACTGTTTGACCGTGACCGTGGTCTCCCGGCTCCACGGCGAGTTGTCGATGCCTGCCCCGGAGACCGACACCCGCATCCGGAACGTCCCGGGCCGGTCGGGCTTCCAGTACCGCGCGTACGAGCCGTTGGCCGCCGTGTTGCCGAACGACTGCGTCGACTGCCAGGCCGAGCCGTTCCAGAAGTCCAAGGTGGTGAACAGCGTCCCAGGGAAGGCTGTCCCGCTGACCTTCCAGTAGTTGTTCACGGTTGCGGTCGGGGAGGACGTCAGGTAGCTCATCGAGAGCAGCTTGTGTGCGACCGCCGGGGCTGTGGTCAGCTCGACGTAGTCACCCACGGATGGCAGGTTGGCGAACAGCTCGGTGGCTTTGGTCAGGGCGAGCTGGACGGAGTAGCGGCCGTCGGATCCGGTCCTGGCGGTGGCCAAGACGGTCGCGCGGTTCAGGCCCAGGATGCGCACGGTGACGCCGGCCGCGGGGACCAGGGCACCGGTGGTCGAGTAGCGGCGGGCCAGTCCGGTGACCACCGTCTTCGCCGTACCGCTGGTGCGCGCCGGCTGGTCGAGCACGAGCGTGGCACCGCGCTGCACCTGGAACGAGACGCTGGCGGCGAGCTCGTTGGCGCCGTGCGTCACCTTGGTCATCACCCACCGGCCGGCGCCGCCGGCGAGAGTCGCGGTGAGGAAGCCCGTCCGGGTGTCGATGGTCGGAAACTCGTTGTGGACCTTCTCCGTCAGCGGCACCACGACCCGCTGCGAGCCGTCGGGCCGCTCGACGGTGATGGTCATCCCGTCGCAGGCGACGGACTCCGGGGCCGGTACCTGCATCTCGACCGGCACCCGCAGGTCCGCGGTGGTGAGCACGTTCTCGTTCGGGTCCCCGCCGTAGGACTGCATCGGCGGCCCGGCCAGGCACGGGTCCGCGGCGGCTTCGGCGTACGTCAGGGAGGCGGCGGTGACGAACACCCCCACCGCGAAACTGATCAGCTTGCGCTGCATGGCACAACTCCTAGGGCTGTACGGCGAACGGACCGACGACACCGGTCGCGCTGCTGGCCAAAGTCGGCAGCATCGCCGGGTAGGTGAGCATCACCTGGAACGTCCGGCCGGGCTGGACGTTCACGCCCCAGCGGGTGAAGAAGTACCCGCTGACGGTGGTCCGGGCGGTGCCCACCCGCGCCCACCCGGTCTGGCCGACCTCGCGCGCGTGCACCTCGACCACCTGGTTGTAGACCGGGCCGAGCGTTCCGTCCGCCCGCCGGTACTTCAGCGTGCCGTACGTCGACATCGTCGAGTCCCAGTGGATCGGTTGCCCCGCCGTCGGCGCGACCGTCGCCCCCACGATGTACGTCGGAGCCTTCGGCAACGTCGTCACCTTGACGCTGACCTCGCGCGACGGCGAGTTGTCGACCCGCTGGCCGCGCACCCACACCCGCAGCCGGTAGGTCCCGGGCTTCGTCGGCATCCAGTAGCGGGAGTAGACGCCGTTGGCCGGAATCGGCCCGTACGACGGAGTGGTGACCCAAGCGCTGCCGTTGAACACCTGCAGATCCGCGTCGAGCTTGCCCGGGTACGCCGACCCGGAGACCTTCCACCAGCCGTTCGCGTACGCCGTGGGCAGCGCGCTCAGGTAGCTCATCGCGATCAGCTTGTGCGCGGTCCGGTAGTCGGTGATCTGCTCGACGTGGTTGCCGCTGGCCGCGGTGTAGGCCCGCAGCGTGGTGTTCTGCGTGAACGCGACGGTGGTCCGGAACCGCCCGGTCGCGTCGGTCTTCGCGGTGGCGACCAGGAGGTCCTGCGTCAGGTGCAGCAGCTTGACCGTGGTGTTGGCGGCCGGGACGAGTGCGCCGGTCTTGGAGTACCGGCGCAGCTGGCCGGACAGCGTCGTACGGGCCGTGCCGCTGGTCCGCGCCGGCTGGTCGAACGTGAGCACGCTGCCGCGGTACACGTGGAACGGCACGTTGGTCTCCAGCACGTTCGCGCCGTGGGTGACCTTGGTGATGACCCAGTCGCCCTCACCGGTCGCGGCGGTCAGCGGGAGGAACCCGTACCAGGTCCAGCTCGGCGGCATCCCCCGGCCACCCTCGTTCGGCAGGGCGACCGTCTGCTGCTGCGAGCCGTCCTTCTTCTGGACGTACGCGACCATCCCGCTGCAGTCGAGCGAGTCGCGGTTGGCGTGCATCTCGATCGGCACGCTCCCGGACGCGTCCAGCACGATGGTCTGGACCGGCGAGGTGTCCTGGCTGATCGTGGGCTGGTTGTAGAGACACTCGTCGTCGGCCGCGTCCGCATCGAGCGCGGCGGCGCTCATCCCCGCGGTGACCAGGCTCGCGACGGCCAGCAGTGCGACCGGCAGCTTCGAACGGATTCTCATGGCGTCGCTCCTGAGCAGAAGGTCTCTTGCTCAGCCAGATGCACGCCAGGGGCGAAAAGTTAGTGGTGGTACGTCGCCCGCCGCATCGCCGCCCGGATCTGCCGGATCCGGGCCCGCCGGGGCAGCACCCGGTCGCGAAGGGCCTTGGCCTCCTCGAGCTCGCGCAGGAAGGCGGCGCGGCGGCGCAGACGGTCCGATTGTTCGGGCGACTTACCGGAGTTCTCGGTCACGGGCGCACGTCCGTCCGGGTCGGTTGAGGTCGGAGCGCCCTGGGGCGGGCGGGGGCACGAACCAAAATCGACTGCACCCCAACCGTATCGGGGCCCGAGGTTTCCCGGGACGAATCGCCGACGCGGTAGCGTTCCGGCCATGCAGATCCTCGTCGTGGACCACCCGCTCGTCGCCCACAAGCTCACCACGCTGCGGGACCGGAGCACCGACTCGCCGACCTTCCGGCGGCTGACCGAGGAGCTCGTCACGTTGCTCGCCTACGAGGCGACCCGGGACGTGCGGACCGGCCCGATCACCGTCCAGACCCCGGTCGCGGAGGCGGAGGGGATCAAGCTGACCTCGCCGAAGCCGCTCGTCGTACCGATCCTGCGGGCCGGTCTGGGCATGCTCGAAGGCATGTCCCGGCTGCTGCCGACGGCCGAGGTCGGCTTCCTCGGGATGATCCGCAACGAGGAGACCCTGACCGCGTCGACGTACGCCGAACGCCTGCCCGAGGACCTGCACGGCCGGCAGTGCTACGTGCTCGACCCGATGCTGGCCACCGGCGGCACGCTGGCGGTCGCGATCCAGTTCCTGGTCGACCGCGGCGCCGACCACATCACCGCGATCTGCCTGCTGGCCGCCCCGGAGGGCGTCGAGCGGATCGAGCGCGAGCTCGCCGACCTGAACGTCCCGTGCACGCTGGTGATCGCCGGCATGGACTCGCACCTGAACGAGAAGGGCTACATCGTCCCCGGCCTGGGCGACGCCGGTGACCGCCTGTACGGCGTCGCCCAGTAGTCCGGCTAGACCAGCGTGTTGCGGTAGAAGAAGTTGGCCCGGCGATCCCCGGTGACCCCGGAGGCGAAGCCGAAGTAGAGCCGCGCGGTCGCGTCGGTGGCGCCGTACACGGCCATCCCCTCGGCCTCGCGGTAGGTCAGGCTCTTGCCGGCCAGGGTGAGGAACGAGTCGACGATCTCGCCGCGGTTGATGTCGTAGCACCACAGCTTCGAGTTGGCCTTGGTCTCGTCGGGCTCGCCCGGGTAGGCCTCGCCCTCCCAGAAGTAGCAGTACGAGCCGTAGAGCGCCCAGCCCTGGAAGTCGATCCCCGGCGTCAGGGCGGGCTGCTTGAAGCTGGCCAGGACGTTGCTGAAATCGCCGGCCTGCGCCGCGGCCAGTGAGTAGATGTTGATGTGCATCCCGTCGGCCAGCGAGTGCCGTACGCCGAGCCGCCCGTACCGCTGGTCGACCGCCGGCGTGAACACCGACCCGTTCGCGACCGGCTTCCACTTGGTCAGCGAGGCCGAGTCCTTGGTCAGCGTCGCGCCGTTCTGCCACGGGAACCGGCAGATCTGCCGGCCGCGCCCGTTCGCGGTGTCGACGTCGGTCTCGGTCCACAGGTACGACGTACTGCCGACCCCCTGGGCGCCGATCGAGACGCCGTGCCCGAAGCCGGTCAGGTACATGTGCCCGAGCACGGTCCCGGAGAAGTTCAGCTGGCTCAGCGTGAGCGTCCCGCTGTTCGCGGCCGTGCCGGAGCGCAGCTGAGCGGTGAAGATCCGGTTGTTCGGGGTGTCGAAGGCCATCGACTGCATGACCGTCGGGCCCCAGAGCGGTTTGTGCCGGAAGAACTCGTTGGTGGTCGCGCTCATCTTGAACCGCTTGGTGGCGGGAAGGGCGGTGGTCCGGGCGGAGGCGGGCGGGGCTCCGACGGCACCGGCGGCGAGGATCGCACCGGTCCCGGCGAGCAGCCCACGACGGGAAAGAGTCATGCGTGTGAGAGTAAGCGGCTGAATTCACACTGTCAGCAGCTCACTTCCCATTAATTTCTGTTAACGGATCTGCGGGATGTCCGCGGCCTCCAGCGAGCTGAGCTGGTCGGCGGTCGGCGCGGTGAGCTCGGCGAGCCGGTGTGCCTGCCGCTCGGTCATCTGCTGGAACATCTGCCGGGCGGTCCGCCCGTTGCCGAAGCCCTCGTCGCGCGGCATCACCTCGAACAGGTGCGCCAGCGCCGCCCGGGCGTCCCCGCTCAGCTGGTACTGGTGCTCGCTCGCGTGGTACTCGAAGATCCGCACCAGCTCGTCGGAGGTGTAGTCGTCGAACAGCATCGTCCGGGTGAACCGCGACGACAGGCCCGGGTTGGAGCCGATGAACCGGCCCATGTCGTTGACGTAGCCGGCCACGATCACCACCAGGTCCTCGCGGTGGTCCTCCATCATCTTGACCAGCGTCGCGATCGCCTCGGTGCCGAAGTCGTTGCCGATCCCGACCGGTGCCAGCGAGTAGGCCTCGTCGATGAACAGCACGCCACCGAGCGCCTGGTTGATCGCCGCTGTGGTCTTCGGACCCGTGTGGCCGACGTACTCGCCGACCAGCGCGGTCCGGTCGACCTCGATCAGGTGTCCCTTGCGGAGCAGGCCGAGCGCCTTCAGCACCCGGCCGTACAGCCGGGCCACGGTCGTCTTGCCGGTACCGGGGTTGCCCGCGAACACGAGGTGACGGCTGAGCGGCGGCGCGGGCAGCCCGGCCTCCTGCCGCATCCGGACCGTCTGCATCAGCTTCACCATCGACTGGACGTCGCGCTTCACCCGGTCGAGGCCGACCTGCTCCTCCAGCTCGGCGAGCACGTCCTCCAGCAGCTCGTCCTCCGGCGGCATGCTCTCGGCCAGCGCGGACGCCGGTACGACGGCAGGGTCGTTGGCGGCAGCCGCAGCGCTCACAGCGGCCGGCGCAGCGGTTGGCGCCATCGGCGCACCGTCGACCGTGCAGTCGTCGAACACCGGGTTCGCGCCGTCGTCCTGCCCGGCCGCTCCGGCGCAGTCGCGGATCCGCACGTGCCGCAGTACCGGCGAGCAGCCCGCGCTGAGATGCAGCGCCGGGTACTGCGTGCCGACCACGTCGCAGTCGGTGTACGTCCCGGCGGCCTTCTCGGCGAGGTAGATCCCGTTCTTGGCCACGCCGGTCACCCGCAGGCCGGTGACGGTCGGTGCGACGCCGGACCAGACCACCAGGCCCGAGCCCTCGCACTTCTCGATCGTGCTGCCGGCGAGCTCGGCGCTCGTCCCGGAGCCGAAGACGATGCCGGCCGCCTTCGTCCGGCTGACCCGGACGGCGTCCATCCGCACCATCCCGGCCCCGGACAGCTCGATCCCGGTCCCGCTGGTCGCGGTCACCGAGCACGCGTCCAGGCTGGTCACCGAGTTCGACTCCAGGTGGACGCCGACCGAGCCGCCGGAGATCCGGCAGTCCTCGGCCCGCAGTACGGCGTCGTCGACGACCGACAGTGCGGTCAGGCCGACGTCGGCGATCCCGCAGGCCGCCAGCTCGACCCGGCTCGTGCTGGTCGCGTGCACGCCGTGCTCGTTGCCGCCGCGGATCAGGCAGTCGGTCAGCCTGACGGTCGCCGTACCGGTGAGGTGCAGAGCGCTGTACGCCGACCGGTCGAACCGCGTGTCGGTCAGGGTCGCCTCGGCCCCGTCGGAGATCAGCAGCCCGTTCGCCCCGGAGTCGGAGACCGTGCAGCCCTTCGCGGTCAGTTCAGCCTGGTCCTGGACGACCAGCGCGCTGGCCTTCGGCGTACGGACGCGGCAGTCGGTCAGCTCGACCCGCGCCGTCCCGGTCGCGTGCACACCGGCCGCACCGGACGAGTCGATCGCCACCTCGGTCAGTACGCCGGTGGAGCCGTCCTCCAGCAGTACGCCGGCCATCCCGGTCCGGCGCAGCACCGAGTCGGTGATCGTGACCTTGCCGCCACCGCGCGAGCGGAAGCCGTAGCCCGCGGTGGACGTCATCCGGAGCCGCTCCGCCTCGACCTGCGCCCCGCCGGACAGTACGACGCCGATGCCGTCGATCTTGTCGATGCTGGAGTCCTCGATCCTCGCGCGGACCCGGCCGGACAGGTGCATGGCGGCCAGCCGGCCGTCGCTCAGCGCCGACCGGCGGACGAGGACCGTCGTCACGCCGTACCCGGTCAGGTCCTGGCTCTGACCGCCTTCGTTGCCGCGGGCATGGATCCGGCTGCCGGTGACCAGACAGTCCTCGACCAGCAGCCCGGCACCCGGCGCGATCCCGATCGCCGGCGTCCCGCTGTCGTCGGCGGCCCCGACCACCAGGCCGCGCAGCGCGCACTCGAGACCCTCGGCGACGATCGCCGGCTCACCGCTGCCGGCGACGCCGACCACCTCGACGCTGCCGCGGCCCTGCTCGGAGACCAGCGCCAGCGAGCGGTCCAGCACCACCTGCTCGTCGTACCGGCCGGCGGCGATCAGGACGACGTCGCCGGGGGTCGCGGCCTTGACCGCGTCGGAGATCCGCCGGAACGTGCCACGCCCGCCCTTGGGGGCCACATACCTCGTAGTCACTGAGCTCCCTGCTGCGTACCGGGCGGCAGCACCAGACCCGAGTTCGTGGTCTCCATCGGTGGCACGGTAACACTGGGCGGAAGCACCAGCGGCCGCGACCACGCGGGGTCCATGGACGCGCGGATCGCCGGGCCGAGGAAGGCGATCGACAGGCCCTTCTCGAAGAACTTGAGCCCGAACCCGGCTGCGATGTCGGCGATCCCGCCCTTCTGGAAGTACCGCCCGGCGCCGAAGCCCATCCCGATCGTGCGCAGCATGCCCAGGCTGTTGGCCACCGCGAATCCGGTCGCCACCGACATGCCGCCCTCGGCCATCGCCTGCCAGCCGGTCAGCTTCAGCGGCTTGCCGTCCGGCCCGGTGACGCCGAAGATCGCCGCGTTCATCGTGCCGTTCACGAACCCGGTCAGCGGCAGCATCAGCATGCCGAAGCCGTAGTCGAAGGTACCGCCACGCCACTTGGCCACACCGGTGTGACCGGCCCACTCGACACCCCAACTGGCGTTGTTGTTGGTCGGCCGGTTGGTGACCAGCTTGCCGCCGTCCAGGTTGCCGGCCGTGGTCTTCAGGTCGCGCAGCGAGCCGCCGAGGCGGGTCTCGGTCAGCGCGGTGCCGGCCACCGTGCGCAGCGTCGTCCCGACGGCGGCGTTCATCAGCGCCTTGAGCGCGTCGGTGCCGGTGAACGGCTTGTTCTGCGCCTCGGCGATGATCGCCAGGATGATTACGCTGGCCGCGTAGTCGAGCACGAACTCGGTCGACGCGGTGAGCAGCATCTTCTGGAACAGCAGCCGGCTGTACGACGCGTAGCCGGCCTCCGCCCGGCCCGCACTGCCACCCGGCCGGAACACCTTCGGGTCGAGCGACCAGTCCGAGTGCATCAGCCACGGCTGCCGCTGGGCGTCGCCGATCCGCGAGTTCCAGCCGCGGAACTCGGTCATCGCGCCGCGGAAGTCGTACTCGTTGCCGGTCAGCCGGAGCCGGCCGTCGCGCAGCTCGAAGACCAGACCGTTCTGGGACCGCTCGCCGACCACTCCGCCGGTCTCGTCCCACAGCTTCCACTGCCCGTGGATCTTGTCGGTCTCCAGGAAGTTGTCGCCGGACTTGACCCGCTCCCGGACGATCTTGTCGAAGTCGAACTCCTTCCACTGCGCCCGGTCGCTGACCTTGGTCGCCTCGTCCACCGTGTACTCGCGGACCCGGACCGGCCGTCCGTCGCCGACGTGCTGCGGCGTCTCGAAGCGGACCTGGCGCGTCAACTGCGGCGTACCGGGCTGGAAGTCCACGTGGTACTTGGCGTTCTGGCTCCAGCGCGGCGACCACGTCCCGTCGCCGGTGCCCCAGCGCCGGTCGAACGTCATCGCACCGTCGACCCGCTGCCCGAACTTGTCGAACTCGGCGCTGTGCCAGTTGTTGTTCGCCGACTTCCACGACTCGACGTACCGGCCTTCGTCCAGCATGTGCCGGTCGCGGATCAGGTTGCCGCCGGCGTCGAAGTCGCGGAACGAGTTGTCCCAGCTGATCGACTCCTCGCGGGAGCCCTTGAAATGGAACCGGTCGCCGTGGTTACCGGTCGGCACGCCGTTCGCGTCCAGCTCGCGCCAGGTCCACGACGACGAGTCGGCCGGCCCGTTCGACTCGATGTAGCGCTGCGGCTGATTCCCCCGTACGCCGGGCGCCAGGTGCTGCTCGCCGACCAGGTTGCCGTGCGGGTCCCGCTGGAACCACACGTTCGTGTTGCCCGGCTCGGGGAACTCCCGCACCTGTCCACCCGGCTCGCTCCTGCGCACCAGTACCCAGTCCGGCCCCTGGCCGGGACGGCTCGGACCGGGCAGCCGGACGAAGTCCTCCCAGGTGTTGTTGGTCCCGTCGAAGGCCCGCCAGCCGCGCGAGGTCTCGTTGTCCCACGCCTTCACGGTCCGGCCGTTCAGGTTCGGCAGGGCGGTCTCCGGCGGCTTGACCTGGTCGCCGACCTTCAGCTTGCTGCCGTCGTGCAGCTTGCCCTCGAACCGGACCAGGTTGCCGGCCATGTCCACGTCGGTGATCGACTCGTCGCCGGCCTGGTAGCGGACACCGCGGTTGTTGCCCCCGGCCCCGGAGGTCTCCCAGCGGTGGATCTGGTACTGCGGGTCCTTCGCGATGTGCGCGGTGAAGCCGTCGAAGGTCCGGTTGTTGTCCTGCACCAACTCGCGGAACCAGAGCGGCGGCCGCTGCTCCCCGACCCGGCTCGCCGACACGATGTCGCCGTTGTCCAGCAACTTGGCGCTGCCGATCGACTTGTCGCCGGTCCCGCGGACGTCGAACTCGCCGGAGCGGGTGACGACGCCGGCGTCCACCTCGAGCTTGAACTCCTGGTACCGGCGGGCGGTGTCGACGCCGTTGAAGGCGCCCCACTTCTGCTGCGCGATCTCGTCCTGGGTCCCGATCCGGACCCGGTCGGTGAAGCCGTCGCCGACCTTCTCCCAGGTCCGCGAGCCGGACGCGACCAGGCCGCCGTCGGCGTCGTACCGGTTCCAGGTCCAGGTGTTGTCCGCGCCCCGGATCGCCAGGACGTGGCCGGCGATCTCCTTCTCGGCCTTGCCCATGATCGGGGTGAGCTGCTCGGCGACCGGGTTGTCGTACTTCTGCAGGCCCTGCTGGAAGTGGTGCACCGACCGGCCGTTGTGGTCGACGTCGCGCCAGGAGTAGCCACCGGTGTCGAACTCGCGCTTGCCCCAGTTCGAGAGGCCGCCACCAGTCGCGTCGTACGTCGCCCAGGTGGTCCGCCGCTCGAAGGTGCCGAAGCCGAGCGTGTCGGTGCGGCGGAAGCTGTCCAGGACGGTGCCACCGGCCAGCCAGCGCCGCTCGAAGACCTGGACCTCCTTGGCGGTCGAGCTGAGCAGCTTGAGGTTGCCGTTCCCGGCGCCGGTCACGTCGAGCTTGCCGTGCAGGAAGCCACCGGTGGCGACGTTGTCCGTCACGCCGCCGCTGCGGCTCCAGGTGCCGGCCACGCGGTCGACGACGTAGGTGTAGTCCGTCGCCCGGCCGTTGTCGACGACCCGGAAGCCCTGCTCGGTGAGCTGCCCGGTCTTCGAGTACTGGTGGTACTCGCCGTTGCGCGGGCTGCCGTTGAGCGTGAGCTCGACCTTGATGTTGCCTTGGGCATCGATCGTCGCGCGGTGCGGGACCGGGACGGCGGTACCGTGCAGGTCGGTCCAGGTGATCGTGCCGTCCTGGGCCCGGGTGATCCGCGACCCGAGCTGCCCGGCGCCGAGCGGATCGAGGTCGGTGACCTCGCGCAGCAGCGCACCCTGGAGATCGAACACGTCGTGCCCGCCGGTCCGCGTCACGGTGTACTCACCGCCGGCGAAGGTGACCGTGCGCCCGTCGACCGGCAGATCCGTGCCGGTCCGGATCGTCACCACGTCGTCGACGCCGTGCACGACCGTCAACTGCTCGCCCTGCGCGCCGACCACGGTGATCCGGGTGTCGAGCAGCTCGCCGGTCGCGTCGTACCGGTAGGCCTTACTGCCCTCGGCGACCTGGAAGTGACCGCCTGGCAGGGATTCCAGCTTGGTGCCGGGGTTCTGGGTGAGCAGCTCGTGGGTGGTGGTGAGGCCGTTGTTCTCGACCTTGACCGTCACGTCGCCGGGCAGCTGCCGGATCTGGACCTCGACCGTGTCCTGCGGCCACGACGCCGGTCGCGGCAGCGGGGCGAACTCGTCGCTGTCGTGCAGGATCGTGCTGCGCAGCTTGGCCGCGATGTCCCCGAGATCGGTCGGCTGCCAAGGACCCTTGGTGATCTCCCGGCCGCCGCCGGTGAAGGTCACCGCCACGGTGTCGTCGGTGGTGTTGCGGGTGATCGTGACGGTGAGCTGGTCGGTCGAGCCGGGCCGGCTCACGGTCAGCGTGGTGAGGTTGCCGTCGGCACTCTTCACGGCCTGGACGTCGGCGTACTTGTAGCCGTGCCAGTTGGCGATCGAGCGCTCGTCGAAGGCGCGCACCAGGTCGTCGTACGCCGTGGCCGTCGGCATCCCCTGCCACGGCTCGCGGATGAACCCGCGCAGCTTGTCGGCCGGGATCTGGACCGCCTCGACCGGGATCACCTTCAGCGTCACCCCGTCGACCACGACCTCCTTGTCCGGGCCGGTCCGGACCAGCTTGGTCGGGGCCAGCGTGACCTCGGACTGGGCCTGGTTCAGCGCGGGCGCGTCGGCGTCGAGCTTGGTGTAGCCCGGCGGGTAGGACATCGCGAGCTTGCCGTGCCCGGCCGGTACGTCGATCTCGAACACGTAGGTGTTCTCCGGCAGGCCCTTGCGGGTCCACTCGACCTGGAACGCGAGGTCCTGCGAGGTCGAGCTCGGCACCCGTTCGACGAACTCGGTCGCCTGCGCGGTCGCCCGGTCCATGTCGACGCTGCGGTACACGGTCATCGGCCGGTCCGGGCCCTTGAAGAGCAGCTCCTTGGTGACCTGGTCGAAGTGCAGCGTGTCCTTGATCAGGTCGTCGGAGGCGTTCTTCACGAACCCGCCGTACCCACGCTTACCGGTGAACGCGCCGGTCTGGACCTTGCGGATCAGCGCGTGCACGCCGCTGGCCTTGTCGAGCGCCTCGGTCAGGTGCAGGCGGGAGGCGTCGACCGCGTTGTTCCAGCGCGCGGCGTCGCCGGTGAACCCGTCCGGCAGCGCCGCCGGGGCCGGGTGGGTGGTCGTCGGGTGCGGTGCCTGGAACCTGCCGGTCCGGCTGTAGACCTGCGGGCCGTCCGGCGTCGCGATCACCAGGCTGTCGTCGGTGAGCTTGACCGGCCATGGGTGGCCGAGCGAGTCGACGACCTGGCCGGACTCCGGCACGCCCTTGTTCAGCGTGATCATCACCGAGCGGCCGTCGAAGGCGCCGTTGACCAGCGGGAACCCGTCGCCGACGTGCACGAGCTTGCCCATGAACGGCTTGAACAGCCAGGTCTGCGTGCTGTCGACGCCGTTCTGACCGAGCCGGTGCACCGCGACCAGGCCGTCCGGCGTCAGGTCGGTGCGGAACCCGGCGGCTCCCGCGCCGCTCAGCGAGAGGCCTTCGTCGGCCAGCCTGACCTGCAGGCCTTCGACGCCGGGCACGCCCGCGGTCTTCGGCCGGCCCTTGGCCACGATCCGCGGACGCTCCTTGAGGGAGTCGATCCGCAGCTCGTCCAGCTGCCGGATCAGGTCGTCGGCGGACAGCTGGTGCTTGGCCTGGAAGGCGTCCTTGACCGCGTCGAACCGCTGCTGCGCGAGCTGCAGGTTCAGGTCCGCCCGCTGCCCCATCGACGGCCCGGACGACGGCCCGTCGGTCCGCCCGCCGAAGGTGTCGCCGGCCTTGCCCGCCGCGACGTACTCGTCGTACGCCTTCTGGACGGCCTTGAAGTCGTGCATCCGCTGCGCGACCGTGACGTCGGAGTCACCGGTACGCCGGAACAGGTTCGTGTGCGCGACGGCGTCGTCGGTGAGCGTCGGCTCCGGCATCCGCCGCCAGGCCAGCGGTTGCAGCTTGCCCGCGAACACGTCGCTGTTGTGCAGTACGCCGGCCCGCAGGTCGGTCGCGATCCGGGCGAAGTCGGTCCCGCTCCAGGAGCCACCGAAGAAGCGCTCGCCGTTGAACCGGGCCGACACCGCGACCGAGTCCGCGTCGACGTTCCGGGTCACGGTGATCACCAGCTCGTCGGTGGTCCCCGGCTTGGTCACCCTGACCACGTTGACCAGGCGGTCCGCGCTGATCGTCGACGTCGCGTGCACGTCGGTCATGCCCTGGAACTTCTGCAGCCGCTCGGTCGACAGGGCGGCGGCGAAGTCGTCGAAGGCCGTCCCGGACGGCAGACCGGTCCACTCCTCGCGGATCAGGTCGTCGTACCGGGATGCCGGCAGCTGCTCGGCCCGGACCGGGATGATCGTCAGGTCACCCAGCGGCCGGTTCTCGCCGGTCCGGATCAGCGTGGTCGGCGCGAGCGTCACCTCGTACTGGGCCTGGTTGACCGCCCGCGCGTCGCCCGCGCCCGGCGTGTAGCGCTCCGGGTAGGCCATCGCGAGCTTGGTGTGCTGCGGCGGTACGTCGATCTCGAACACGACCCGGCTGCCCTGGACGCCGTTGTCGGCCCAGGTGCGCTGGAAGTCCATCCCGTTCGAGGTGGACGACGGGAGCCGCTCGACGAACTCGTCGGCCTGCGCGGCCGTCCGGTCGAGCGACATGCCGCGGTACAGGGTGACCCGGGGGTTCGGGCCGTGGAAGGCCGTCTGGGAAGCGGTCGTGACGAAGTCGTCGACCTTGCTGATCAGGTCGTCGGCGTCCGTCATCGACAGGTCGACGTACCCGCCGTAGCCGCGGTGCGAGGTGAAGGAGCCGTTCGCCACGTCGTCCATCAGCGCGCGGATCGAGTCGTCGCTCGCCGCCGCGGTCAGATGCGTCCGGGACAGCTGGACCGAGTCGGCCAGCGCTGGGCCTCGACCGGGTCGGTGAGATGCGTGGCCACCGGCGCCGGCGCGTCGGCGGTGAGGCCCTCGTCGAGCCCGCGGAACGCGCCGGTCGCGCGGTCGTACTTGAGGGTGCCGGCCGCCGAGGCGATCGAGATCGTGTCGCCGTTCGCCTTGACCGGCCAGCGGACGCCGCCGAGGTCGTCGATCGTTCCGGCGTACAGGTTGCCGGTGAGGCCCTCGTCGGTCATCCGCAGCCACTGCCCGTGGAAGGCGTTGCCGTCCAGCTGCAGGGACTCACCGGTCAGGCGCAGACCGCCGCGGCGCATCGGCTGGTACTCCCAGGTGTGCGCGACGTTGCCCTCGGGCGTCAGCTTGGTCACCGACACCGAGGTGCCGGAGTGCTGGACCTCGATCAGGCCACCGCGCGGGGCGTCGACCGACGTGACCGTGCTGCCCTGCACGGTGATCCGTACGTCGTTCGGCAGGTCGTGCGTCTTCAGGGTCGTGTCGGCCATCGGGTTGATCCGCGCCGACGGGCCACCGACCGGCCGGTCCGGCCCGCCGCCGACGAGTCGCGGCCGCTCCTGGATCGAGGTCGCGAGCAGATCGTCCAGCTGTCCTCGCAGCGAGTCGAACTGCGTCCCCGGGTGCTTCGACTCGAACAGCTGCTTGGCCGCCGTGAACTCGTCGTACGTCGCGCGCAGGTCCTGCAGCGCGCTGTCACCGACCGACGGGCCCTTGGACGAGCCGTCGGCCCGGCCGCCGAACTTGTCGTAGTTCGCGCCGGCCGCGCGGTAGTCGTCGTACGCCTTCTGGACCTTGCTGAAGTCGTCGATCCGAGAGGTCAGGTCCGCCTCGGTGTCGCCGGCCCGGCGGAACAGGTCCACCCGGGCGGCGTTCTCGGCGTCCCAGACCTGACCGATCGGCCGGGTCTCGGGCGCGTTCTTCCACGCGGCCGGCTCGATCCGCCCGGCGAACTGCTCGCTGTTGTGCAGGACGCCGCCGCGCAGGTCGGTCGCGATGTGCGCGAACTCCGCCTTGCTCCAGGCCTGGTCGAAGACCACGTCACCGTGCAGCTGCCCGCTGGTGACGCGGACCGAGTCGCCCTCGCGGGTCACGGTGATCACCATCTGCTCGGCCACGCCCGGCTTGCTGACCGTGATCGTGCGGACCAGGCCGTCGGTGCTGAGGGTCGAGTGGGCCGTGACGTCGGCCATCCCGTCGAACTTGCGCAGGGCATCCTCGGAGAAGGCCTTGGCGAAGTCGTCGAACGCGACCTCGCCGGACAGGCCGGACCACTTGGCGGTGATCACCTCGTCGTACAGCGACGGCGGGATCTGCTCGGCCTTGACCGGGATGATCGTCAGCCCGTTGTCCAGCAGCCGCGGCTCGCCGTTGCGGACCAGCGTGGTCGGGGCCAGCGTGATCTCGAACTGGTCCTGGTTCCACGCACGCGCGTCCGCCGCACCGCGCTGGTAGCCGTCGGGGTAGGACATCGCCAGCTTGCCGTGGGCCGGCGGTACGTCGATCTCGAAGACCACCCGGTTGCTCAGGACACCGTTCTTGGCCCAATCGTCCTGGAACTTCAGCGTGCTCGACGTCGAGATCGGCAACCGCTCGGTGAACCTGCCCGCGGTCGCCGCGGCCGGGTCCATCGACACCCCGCGGTACACGGTGATGTTGTCGGCCGGCCCCTTGGTCAGCAGGTCCTGCGTGACCGAGTGGAACGTGCGGACCTTGTTGACCAGCGTCCCGTCGGCCAGGGCGCCCGGGTTCACGAAGCCTTCGTAGCCGCGCTTGGACGTGAAGGAACCGCCCATCACGTCCTTCATCAGGTTCTCGACCTGCTTGTTCACCGCGGCTTCGCCGAGATGCACGCGGGACTGGTCGGCCTGCGCGGTCCAGCGGGTCGCGTCGGACACGTCCGGCGGCGGCACCGGCCGGCCGAGATCGTCGCCGAGGTGCGTGACCTGGCCCTGGAAGGTGCCGCTCCGGTCGTACTTGAAGACGCCGCCCGGTGCCGCGACCACGATGTCGTCGCCCGACACCTTCAACGGCAGACCACTGTCCAGTACGCCGTCCAGCTTGCCGGCCATCCCGGTCGCGGTGCCGAAGCGCCCGGCCAGCGGGCCGTCGGCGAGGTGGAAGCTCTGGCCGATCAGGTTCGGCCGGCCGAAGCCCAGCCGGAACGTCCAGCTCCGGACCGCGTCGCCGCCCGCGCCGAGCTCGCTCACGGTCACCTCACGGCCGGCGACCGAGCCGGTGAACGAGTCCGCGCGGCTGCCCTGGAACGTCACCGTCGTACCGCTGACCTCGTACGAGACCCCGCCGCCCGGGACCTCGAAGGAGCGGCCGGCGCCGTCCAGCTTGGGCCGCTTCGGCAGCTTGTCGATCGTGGCCGCGACGTCGTCGAACTCCACGTCGTGCTTGCGCTTGAAGCTGGTCTTCGCGGCATCCAGGTCCGCGCGGGCCGCGTCCAGGTCGATCCGGACCTGCTCGCCGACCGGTAGGTCGGAGGCCGGGCCGTCGCCGCGGCCACCGTGCAGGTCGAAGTTGTGCTCCGCGCGCCGCAGGTTCGTCTGCGTCTGCTGCAGCCGCGCGATGTCCTCCATCCGGACGTCGAGCATCGCGTCGGAGTCGCCCGGCTGCCGGACCACCTGCAGCTTGGCCGCCAGGTCCTGCTCCCACTGCGGGTTGAAGGACGGCTGCTGGTTCCAGGCCGCCGGCTTCGACATCCCGACGAACAGGTCGTTGTCGTACAGGGTCCCGGCCCGCAGGTCGGTGGCCAGGTGGCCGAACTCGTCACCGGACCAGGTGCCCTTGACGCTCGTGATGCCGTCCGCGGTGGTGGTCACCGTGACCGAGTCGCCGGACCGGGTGACCGTGATGGTCAGGTCGTTGCCGGCGAAGCCCGGCTTGCTGACGGTGATCGTGTTCACGAGGCCGTTGGTGCTCAGCTTCGAGGTCGCCGTGACGTCGCCCATCGCGGAGAACTTCCGCAGCGGGACCTCGTCGAACGCCGCGGCGAACTGGTCGAACGCCTGCTTGGACGACAGCCCGTCCCAGCGCTCGAGGATCAGCTCCTCGACGTCGTACGGCTTGATCTGCTCGGCCCGGACCGGGATGACGGTCAGCCCGTCCTTCTGGAACGAGTCGCCGGTCCGCTTCAGGACCGTCGGCGACAGCGTCACCTCGAACTGCTCCTGGTTCAGCGCCCTGATCTCACCGGCGCCCGGGTGGTAGCCGTCCGGGTACGACATCGCCAGCTTGCCGTGCGCGGGCGGGACCTCGATCTCGAAGACGACCCGGCTGCCCGGCGCGTTCGCGCTCTTGGCCCACTCCTTGGGCTGGAAGTCCCAGGCGCTCGACGTGGAGATCGGCAGCCGCTCGACGAACTCGTTCGCCTTCGCGGCGTCGGCGTCGAGCTTCACGCCGCGGTACACCTTCGTCGGTCCGACCGGGCCCTGGCCGAGCAGGTCGTCGGCGATCCGGTTGAAGTCGTCCACGTCCCCGATCAGCCGCTCGGCGCCGCGGCCGCGCAGCACGTCCGGGTCGACGAACCCGCCGTAGTACCGCTGGTTGGTGAAGGCACCCTCGCGGATCTTGAGCATCATCGGACGGACGCCGTCGATCTCGTCCATCGCGGCCATGTGCGTGCGCGAGAGGTCGACCTGCGCCTTCCACTGGGCCTGGCCCAGCTCGTCGCCGTCCAGCCGGCTCGGCAGCTGAAGGTCCGGCCGCGGCCCGGCCACCCCTGGTTCGACCCGCAGGAAGTTTCCGGCCCGGTCGTAGAACTCCGGACCCTGCGCACCCGGCACCCGGAACTCGCCCGTGGAGCTGGAGAAGCTGACCGTGACCCGTCCGCCGTGAGCGTCCGGGATCATCGCGTTCTCGGGCAGGCCCAGGCTGATGTCCGTGGTCAGCCGCTGCCCGCCCGCGCCGCCACCCGGCCCGAGCACCAGCTCGTCGGCGACCAGCATCGGCTCGCCGGTCCGGCGGTTGAGCTGGAACGTCAGCGTCCGCAACCCGTCGTCGCTGGAGACCTTCAGGGTGCTGCCGGTCAGCACACTGTCGTACTCGCCGGCCCGCGCGCCCATGAAGTTGGCCCGCGTCCCGTCGAAGCTGAACGTGACCCCGCCGCCGGGGACGACGACTTCCTTGCCTCCGGCACCGAGCAGGCGCGGCCGGTCCTTGAGCGAGTCCATCACCAGGTCGTCCAGCTGCTGCTGCAGCGCGTCGACCTTCAGCCCGTGCTTGGCCTCGAACGTCAGCGTCGCCGTGTGCAACTCGTTCTGGGCGCGCTGCAGCCCGGCGCCGATGTCGGCGCCCACCGCCGGTCCGGTCGACGAACCGTCGATCCGCTGACCGCCCGCGGCCAGGTCCTCCAGGGCCAGCTTGACGTTGGTCTGCGCGACCTGGACCTCGCGGAAGTCGTCGATCCGGCCGTTGAACGCCGCGTCGGTGTCGCCGGCCTTGCGGAACACGGTGGTCTTGATCGCGAGGTCGGTCTCCCAGGCGTCGCTGAACGACTGGGTGTTCGGCCGGACCGGCCGCGGCAGCTCCTTCAACGGGTCGAGCAGCAGGTCGTCGGCGGCGTTGCCTTGGATGCTGGAAGGAGTCGATCCACCCAGGTCGTCGACCGCCCGGCCCTTGCCCTTGACGTCGACGTGCACCGACCCACCGAGGTCGTCCAGCGGCCGCGGGGCCGCCGTACCGGTGATGTCCGCCCACTTCTCCGGGTGGGTCGCGACCACCCAGTCAGCCTTCTGCTGCGCCGCGGAGACGTTCAGGATCTTGGTGGTGGACCAGTCCGCCTTGTCCGGGAAGCTGCCCCGGTACCAGTCGCCGAACGCGTCGGCCCGGTCGGGATCGCGGACGAACGCGTTGATGTCCCGGACCGCCTGCGGACGCCCGGTGCCGAGGTCGTTCAGGCTGCCGGTCACCGAGACGGCGGGCGCCTTCTCGTGCGGCACCAGGTGCTTCAGCCCGTCCGGAACCTCGCGGAACTCGAACAGCAGCGCCTTCTCGCCGGCGATGACCGCGTCGTTGATGCCGTGCCCGGCGACCTCGCCACCGCCGAGGATGTACGCCTTGACCTGCGTCCAGGCGAAGTCGTTGCCCCCCGCGGGCGTGGGCAGGTCGCGCAGCAGCTTCAGCGTCGCGAGCCGGTCGGCGTCGGTCAGCGTCTCGAGCACGACCTTCGGCTGCGTGCGCGGCAGCACGCCCCAGTCGTTCTTCACCGCCGGGTCGGTCAGACCGCGGTGCGGTACGCCGCCGGGGTACTCGCCGATCGCGATACCGTGCTTGTCCACCTGCTTGCCGGTGAAGGTCATGATCGACTTCAGGTACGCGTACGAGCCCTCGACCGCGGCGGGGTTGTCGAGGCCCTCCTTGATCGCGACCAGCGCGCTGTCGTTGCGGAACTCCGCCTGGTACCAGGGGTTGTCGGCCAGCAGCCGCAGCTCGTTGCTCGCGCCGCTGCCGAAGTCCGAGGCCTTCACCCCGACGGTGATCTGCTGCCCGGTCGGCGGCATGTGCACCGAGCCGACGTCGTCCAGTCCCAGGCCGTTGCCACCAGCAAGGATGTGCTTGTGGTTGGTGATGTTCAGCTCGAACCGGCCGTCCGGGCTGGTCACCACCTTCATCGGCTGGTGGTTCGCGTCGTTGAGCTGCTTCTTGAACGTGTCGAGCAGGAAGTTCGTGGCGTCGTCACCGAGCTTGGCGCCGGCCTGGTCCCCGACCTTGCCGGGATAGCTGACCAGCTCGACGGTGTGGGTGTTCCACTTGCCGGCGACCCCCGGCATCCCCTCGGGAGCGCGGTAGGCGCCGTTGCTCATGTCCTTGGTGACCATGATCAGCGGGTCGCCGGTGTCGACCCGCTTCACGAACGCGAACACCCGGTCGGTGCCCTCCGGCATCGCCACGACGAAACCGCGCAGCTCGCTCTCGTGCCCGAACGACGCGCTGTCGAAATCCTTGCTGAACTTCGGCGCCGGGACCTGGGCCGGCCGGTCGACCGCGGAGACGCCGGGTGCAGGCCCGCGGTTCACCGTGGCGGGCGGCGGAGGCGGAGGCGGCGCGAGGTGCGCGGCCGGCGGGGGTGGCGGCGGAGGCGGCGCGAGGTGCTGCGCGGGAGGCGGAGGCGGTGGAGGCGCGACGTGCGTGCCGGCCGGCGTCGGCGCGTCGGTGGCCCGTCCGTCCATGCCACCGAGCAGCCGCGGCCGCTCCTTCAGCGAGTCCAGCGTCAGGTTGTCCAACTGCTGCTGGAGGCCGTCGGCATCCATCCCGTGCTTGCCCGCGAACTCGGCCTTCGCCACGTTCAGATCCGCCTCGGCGGCCTGCAGGTTGACGTGCGCCTTGTCGCCGACCGAGGGCCCGGTCGACGGGCCGTCGATCCGCAGGCCGTTCACGGCGACGTCGTCGGCGGCGGCGTCGTACTTGGCCTGGGCCCGCAGGACCTGCCCGAAGTCGTCCATCCTGGCGTCGACCACGGCGTCGGTGTCGCCCGGCTTGCGGAACACGCCGGCCTTGGCCGCGAGGTCGTTCTCCCAGGTGCCGGCGAGCGACTGGCTCTCGAACTTGCCCTGCGCGGTGTAGACCGAGCGAACGCCCTTGCTGTCGACCACCTGGATCTGACCGGTGTCGAGCTGCTTGACCGTCACCCCGGCCGGTACGGCGTCACCGGCGACCGTGGTCACCCGGAGGTCGCTGCCGGCGCCGGCCGGGATCACGATGTGGTCGTCCGGCCGCAGTATCCCGTCGGCCCGGGTCAGCCGCAGTCCCTCGTCGAGCTTCACGCCGTTGGTGTCGAACCGGATGCTGTTGCCGGTCGCGGTGTCGGTGAAGCGGATGGTCCCGCCGTTCACCTCCATCCGGCCGCTCGGGCCGCCGCCGTACAGGTGGTAGTTGCTGACGCCACCCTCGGTGCGGGTGACCTTGACGATCACGTCCGGGCGGTCCGGGATGCCGTTGAGGGTGATCTCCGCGCGGCTGGCGATCGTGTTCGTGCCGACGCCCGAGGTGGCGATGTCGCCGCCCTTGGCCAGCGAGTAACCGGGGTCGTGCACGGGCCGCGGCGTGACCGGGATCAGATGGGTGTCCAGGGCCTGGACCGGCGCGTGGCCGGGAACGCCTGCCTGGCCGAGGTTCTGGACCGGCGTCGTACTGGTCGGCAGTGGCTTGTCGCCGACCAGGATCGTCGGCGTGTGCTGGTTGGACCCCGCGTTGGCGGGCAGGTCCTGCTTCAGGTTGACCGGCGGCGTGACGGTGCTCTGACCGGAGGTGTGCACGGTCGTCGGCTGGACGTTCAGGTCCACGGCCCGCTGCGGTACGGCGACCGGCTGCACGTTCACGGTCGGAACGACCGGCGCGTTCTGCGAACCGGCCAGGCCCGGGTTGTCGACCTTGATCGTGGCGGGTGTCGGTGTCTTGAGGTCGGCACCGGCCAGGCTCGGGTTGACGTGCACGTCGCCGCCGGCCTTCGCGGTGTGGACCGCGGGCGGGGTGAGCCCCTGCGAGCTGACGGTGGGGTTGTGCACCAGGTCGAGGGCGGCGTTCACCTTGTCGAGGCCCGGCGAGGTCACCCCGTGCGTCGCGCTGAAGGTCGGGCCGTTGGGCGCGTTGAACAGCTCGTGGGCGATCGACCGGATCTGTCCGGCCTGGAACCCGTTCGCGGCGCCGTCGAAGATCTGGTTGGCCAGGTGCGTCGGCACGGCCGGCGGGTTGCCGCGGATCGAGGAGCCGGTCAGGTCGGTCAGGTTCGCGCCCTGCGGGTTCGAGATGTGCAACGAGCCGAGGTTGCTGACCGCCGGCGGTTGCACGCTGGTGCCGCCGAGATGGACCGATCCGACTTCCGGCGTACCGATGTGCGGGGTGGGTACGCCGGTGAGCCCGGTGCTGCCGATCGACACGTTGTTGACGTGCGGCGACGGGATGTTGCCGACCCCGATGTTGCCGATGGCCACGTTGTTGACCTGGACGGCGGGTGGCGTCGCGCCGGTGGCGACGTCGATCGGCTTGACCGCCACGTTGGGCAGCGGCGGCGACACGTTGCCGAGCGCGGTCGACGGGAGCGAGGGGGTGTTGACGCCCGCCGTACCGATGACTGTGGCCGGTGGGACGTTCGGGATCTGCACCCCGGCGTTGCTCGGGATCTCCAGGCCGCCCGGGGTGGTGATGGTCGGTGCCACGGTTTTGCCGAAGTCGCCGGTCTTGAGCGGGACCAGGTCCGGCAGTTGCGAGGTGATGTTGCCGCCGCGGAAGCCGGCGCCGATCGCGAGGTCCGGCATCTTGATGTGCAGCGGTTCCATCCGGATCGGGTCCACCAGCTGCTGCTGGAAGCTCTTCCAGAACCCGCCGTTGCCACCGGTGTCGATCGGGGCGCCGCTGATCCCGCGCAGCGGCGCGACCTTCATCGGCAGTCCGAACACGTCCTTGCCCAGGACACCACGGCCGATCACGCCGACCTTGAGCGCCTGCGTGAAGGCCTGGAAGTTGGTCAGCCCGAGGGCCTTGAAGGCGCGGATCTCGTCGGCGGCGACCGGCAGGAAGATCCGGGTCCACTGCAGGTTGCCGAAGTGCGCCTTGGTGAAGTTCCAGGTCCCGGTCAGGCCGGTCTTCAGCCCGTTGCCGATCGCCGAGAAGCCGCGGCCGAGCGCCGGCGGGATGGCGCCGATCGCCGTGCTCAGCTTGGTGATCCCGTTCAGCGCGAGCTTGCCGAAGTTCGTGGTGAAGTTGACCACGGTGAGTGGAAAGTTCCGGATCCCGGTCACCACGGCGAGCCCGGTCTCAGCGATGTTGATCCGGCCGACGAAGCTCAGGCCCTTGAGGCCGGTGATCAGCCCCTTGAACGTGAACGTGCCGCTGAAGATGCTCTTGATGCCCTGGGTGATGCCCTTCACCCCGGCGCCGATGCCGCTACCGACCGCCTTGATGATGCTGAAGATCGGCAGCGCCTTGGTGGTCGGCGCGATCAGGCCGAGGCCGGCCAGGAACAGGTCCAGGAAGTTCGCGTCACCCTTGGCGACGTCGACGATGGTCTTGATGAACAGGGCCAGGTTCACGCCGAGCGCGATCAGCGCGATCGGGCCGCCGAAGATCAGCGCCGGGATGATCAGGATGATCGCCAGCCACTTGAAGGCCTCCCAGAACGCCTCGCACTCCGAGATCGGCAGCTGGATGTCGGAGACGCCGTTGATCTTGCCGGCGAAGCCCGAGGCCTGGTCGGACTGGTACTCACCGGCCGACCGGGCGGTCTCCTTGTGGGTGTCGCGGTTCGGGTCGTCCTCGGCCAGGCCGCGTCCCGCGGCCAGGGCCCCGTCGGCCTTGCGCTGCTGCTCGATCACGACGTCACGCCAGTCGCGCAGCGCCTGGGCCGAGGTCTCGAACGCGGACGCCACGTCCTCGACGTGCCCGCGCAGCCGGCCGTCCACCTTGCCGCGCAGCGCGTCCGCGGTCTTGCCGACGAAGACGCTGTCGGAGTTCTTGTTCATCACGGCCTCGATCGCGGTGATGATCTCCCGCGCCTTGCCGCCCATCTTCTGCAGGCCGTCGGCCAGACCCTTGATCTTCTCGGGGTCCCCGGGCGTGGGGTCGCCGCCGAGACCGATCGCGTCCCAGTCGCCCGGCCGTGGCATCGCAACCCCCTCCAGCTGAAGTGACCCTCCGACAGTCCACGCGTGAGAGCGCTCCACGGTTCATTCCGGGCAGCGGAAAACTTCTCTGAACCTGCGACCGCCCCGTGACGTGGTCTGGGTGGAACCGGCTGGACAGCGGGAGGCACCATGGCCGACATCAAGATCGACTACAACCTGCTCAACGACGCGAAGAAGGACCTGCACGACCTGGCCGAGGGGCTGATCCCCTCGATGGACGACCAGGTCTTTCAGTCGCTCGGCAACGGCACCGGTGACGACGAACTGGGCAGCAGCGAGATCTCGTCGGCCGTCTACTCCCTGCACTCCAACGCCGAGTACACGATGGGCAAGGCCAAGGACGGCCTGACCAAGCTCGGCGACTCCTTCGGCTCGGTCGGTGAGGCGTTCCTGCAGTTCGACGCCGAGATCGCCCAGGGCATGCACGCCACCAACAGCAACCTGGCGCTGTCGAACTACCAGCGCGAGAAGTCCACCTGGGACTACTACCAGGAGCACAAGGACCAGTGCGTCGGCGACGACCAGCCCGACTTCTGCAGCGCCACGGACCCCGGTGACGCGCCGCCGCTGGACCAGACGATCGTCACCGACCGCGGGAACGTGAACACGCACCTGACGCTGGACGACCAGGGCAACGTGATCAAGGAAGAGACGACCGTCACCTACGACGGCAAGACCTACACGTCGGTGACCAACTACAGCGACGGCGGCAACAAGATCGTCTCCGACAGCACCTACCCCGACGGCAGCACCGTCCACAACGAGACCACCGTGTCGGGCGACCCGAAGGACCAGACGTCGCACAGCGTGTCGACCAGCACCGACACCGACGGCAAGAAGGACGTCACCGAGACGAACATCACCAAGGACGGCAGCGGGACCCAGACGGTGACGAACTCCGACGGCACCGTGCACGAGTTCACCCGCGGGCCGGACGACTGGCGTGGCACCAGCCAGGAGTGGGTCGAGACGCCGGAGAGCGTGGACGACAACAACACCGACGACAACGACGACACCGACTACCCGGGCTGGACCGGCAGCAAGGTCTGACCTCCCCGACAAGCGAGCGGAACCGACACATGGCGCAAGACGGCATCAACCTCGAGTACGGAAAGATCGAGGAGGTCTCCGGCCTGCTGAGCAACGCGAACGCCCAGCTCGTGCCGCAGATCGCCAACCTGCGGACCCGGGTGAACACGCTGGTCGAGGACGGCATGGTCTTCAAGACCTCCAGCGACACCATCCGCAACCTCTACAACACCTTCGACTCCTCGTTGCAGGACGCGGTCCAGGGCATCAAGGAGTTCTCCTTGATGTTCGACAGCATCGAGCAGAACGCGAAGGACTTCGACCAGGGCATCAAGGACGCGCTGCCCTCCTGACTGTTCCCACGTTTTCCAGCCAACCAAGGAAGTGAGCAACCCGCCATGGCGCAAGACGGCATCAATCTCGACTACGGCAAGATCGTCGACGTCACCAACCTGATGAAGAACGCCCACGAGCAGATCGTGCCGCTGATCGGCACCCTGCGGGACCGGGTGAACACGCTGGTCGAGGACGGCATGGTCTTCAAGCAGTCGAGCGAGGTCATCCGCAGCACCTACAACAACTTCGACTCCAGCCTGCAGGCCGCGGTCAAGGGCATCAACGACTTCTCCGACATGTTCAACGGCATCAAGAAGAACGCCGAGGAGTTCGACCAGGGCATCACCGACAGCCTGAACCAGACGAAGTAGGGCGACCTCACGCAGCCCGTTCCAGTACGCCGAAGAGCCCCGGAGACGCGTTCCTCCGGGGCTCTTCGCGTGCGTCTGGTGCCGCTGCCGCTGCTCAGACCCGCAGCGTCGTGATCGGCAGCTGGACGGCGATCGGCGTCGACCCGTGACCGGTGGTCCAGGCCCGGCCGAGCTTCGGTGCCGCCCGCGTGATCGTGTGGTTGAGCCGGACGCCGATCAGGTCGCCGTCGCCGAAGGAGTGCGGCTCGGTCACCACTCCGCGGCGCGCCCGGCGAGCCGCCGTCGGCCAGCCGCCCATGCCGGACTGGAAGCCGTCGGTGGAGGCACCGAAGACCAGGCCGATGCCGTGGTCGCGACCGGAGACGATGATCTCCTTGAGGACCTTGTCCGCCGCCGCCGACATGATCAGGTCGGCGTCGTCGATCATCACGACCTTCGGGCCGGCGATCTGGTCGAGCGTCGACCGCAGCTGGTCCTCGCTCGGATCCCCGTTGCTCATCAGGACGACCTGCGGGTGGCTGGTGAGCGTTCGCAGCTGACTGTCTCGCGGCGTGATCACGACCAGCGACGTACCGCCCGCCAGCAGCGAAACCGCCAAGCAGGACAGGGTGTTGGTGCGCCCCGACCCAGGAGGCCCGAGGACGGCGAACGACGAGGCCGAGCCGGCCAGGTCGACGCCCAGTGGCCCGGCGTCGTCGCCGCCGAGGCCGATCAGACCCCACAGCGGTCGCCGGTTCTCCGCGGGCACCCGCTCGTACGCCGCGTTGAACTCGACCGAGGTCGGCAGCTCGGCGACCGGGAACGGACGGCGTACGGCCGGAACCTTCGCGTCCCGCTTCCGCGCCTCGACCGCGATCTCGCGGATCGCCTCGACCTGCTCGGCGCCGCCGCCCTCGGCCAGCACCGCGATCTGGGTCTCGCTGCCGGTCAGCACGTGCCAGCCGCGACCCGCGTTCACGTTGGCCGGCACCTTGGTGAGCCGGAGACCGGCCGCCTGGTAGTCGGTCCGCTCGGCCTGGCGCAGCAGCAGCTTGTGGTCGTTGTGGGATGCCAACCGGCCGCCCAGCAGCGAGCGCTCCGAGGTCACCACGACGTGGACCCCGACCCCCGCGCCCTCGCGCAGCAGCCGGATCACGTCCTGCAGCATCTGGCCCTGATCGTGGTCGTCCAGCGTCGCGGACAGCGCGTCCCAGCCGTCGATCAGGACGAGGATGTGCGCGGGCCGTTCCGCCTTCGGCAGGACCTTGCGCAGCTCGGTCAGACCGGTCGCGTTGTGCTTGCCGGCCAGTTCCTGGCGCTGGGTGATCTCCAGGTTCAGTCGGCGCAGGACCCGGGCCATCCGTTCCATGTCGTGCCGGGACGCGACCGCACCGCAGTGCGGCAACGCTTCGAGTACAGCCAGACCGCCACCGGCGGCGTCGATGCCGTAGATGTGCAGGTCGGCGACGCTGAGGTTCTTCGCCGCGGAACCGGCCAGCGTCCGCAGCATCTGGGTCCGGCCCGTGCGCGGTGCGCCGATCACGTACAGGTGGCCGAAGGTCTCGAAGTCGACGCCGGCCACCCGCTGCTGCTGCAGCGCGGGCAGATCCTCCAGCGCGTACGGCGCGAACATCTTCTGGTGGCTCGTGTCCGGCAGCTCCGACAGCAGCATCTGCTCCTTCAGCGCCGGCCTCCACGGCTGCGGCTGCGGAGTGAAGTCGTCCAGCTGCTCGGCCGCCTGGCGAATCGCTTCGACCAGTGCCATCAGGTCGGTCACCGCGAGCTTGGCCGGCGTCTGGTCCGGTACGACGGGCGCGTCGTCCTGGGCGACCGCCCTGCCGAGCGACTCCCAGTCGAGATCGGTGACGTGCACGTTCGACGGTTCGACCGGGCCCTGCTCGATCAGGTCGTCACCCGCGTCGCGCTCGGCGCCGACCCACGCGGTCTGGAACAGGTCGGCCAGCCGGGGCCCGCGCCGGATCACCGCACGGCCGGGCAGCGACGGGTTGATCGAGGCCGCCTCGTTGACGTCGACGATGTCCATGCTCTCGGCCGCGTCGGTGACCCGCAGCGCGATCCGCAGGTTGGTGTTGGCCCGGATGTCACCGGTGACGACCCCACCGGGCCGCTGGGTTGCCAGGATCAGGTGGATGCCGAGCGACCGGCCGCGCTGGGCGATGCCGATCAGCCCGGGCACGAACTCGGGGATCTCGCGCACCATCGCCGCGAACTCGTCGATGATCAGCACGAGCCGCGGCAGGCGGCCGAGCTCCGGGTTCACCAGTCGCTTGGCCTGGTAGTCGGGAAGGTCCTTGGCGTCGGCCGCGGCGAGGATCCGCTCCCGGCGGCGCAGTTCGGCCTCGAGCGACTCCAGCACTCGCTCGACCAGGTGCGAGTCGAGGTCGGTGACCATGCCGAGCGTGTGCGGCAGTCCGGCGCACTCCTTGAACGCGCTACCGCCCTTGTAGTCGACCAGGACGAAGGTCAGTTCGTCCGGCCGGTTCGCGGCCGCCAGTGACGCGACCATCGTCTGCAGCAGCTCCGACTTGCCCGAACCGGTGGTTCCCGCGATCAGGCCATGGGGGCCATCGGCAACGAGATCCACGCTGAACCGGCCGTCGAAATCGGCACCGAGGACGAACGACGTACTGCCCGGACGGCGCTGCCAGCGACTCAGCAGCGTCTCCGCCGTCGGCGGCTCCAGGTCCAGCTCGTCGAGCAGCTTGACCCGCTTCGGCAGACCGGCGTCGTGGTCGGGGCTGACGTCGCGGACCGGCGCGAGCGCGCGGGCGATCTGCTCGCACCACTGCGCCGAGACCAGGTCGATACGGACGTTGTTCAGGTCGGGCAGACCAGGGCGCTTCACGGTGAGGCTCTGCAGCCCGGTCGCCAGGACGGCGCCGCACTCCTCCGGCAGCAGCCGCTCGTCGCGGTCGAGGCAGATGCTGTAGACGCCGACGGCCGGGCCGTCGGTCAGCACCTGGATGAACCCCGGTACGTCGCGCAGCCGGCGGGCGCCGTCCGCGATCACGACGACCTCGGGATCGTTGAGCTGCCCGTTCCGCCCGGAGGCCTCGATCCGGCGCTGCCGGCCCTGGACCTGCGAGATCAGTTCGGTGACGCGGGCCGCGGTGGTCGCCTCGTCGTTCGCGATCAGGACCGCCGCCGGCGCGCCTTCCGGCCGCAGGTGCGGCAACCAGCGCACCCAGTTCCAGTCCTCGGCCCGGTCGGGCTCGGCCAGGACGACGATCCGCAGCATCCGGGGCGAGTGCATCACCGCGGCCTGGACGACCATCCAGCGACTGAGCGCGCGGGACTCCGCGGTGCGGCCGGCGATCCCGACGACGCCGTGCCCTCGCAGCGGGACGGCGACCGGCGCGTCCGGGATGGTCCACCGGATCGTGCGGTGGTTCTCCTCGCGGCTCTGGTCGTCGAGCTCCTTCAGCGACGGCTGGTCCGCCGTACCGAGTCTGAGCAACAGGTAGTCGGGGTCGGAGCGGCGACGCTCCCACAGGCGACTGCCCGGCATCGTCGCGAGCTGCGCGACCCGGACCGGGTCCGGCGCGGTGACGTTGCGGATCACCCGCTCCCGGGCGACCGCGACGCTGATCTCCTCCTCGAGCGCCGCCTTCCGCGCGTTGTACCGGCGGATCGCCTCGATGTGCTCGGCCCGGTTGGTCTTCCGGCCGTTGAAGTAGTTCATCCCCATCATCATCGGGCTGAGCATCGTGAAGATCAGGAAGTAGTAGGAGTTGAGCAACCAGACCATCACCATGCCCAGTACCACCGGTGCCATCACGACCGGCCAGGGGAACGGCCGCTTGGCCGGCGGGGTCGGTGCCGTGGGCAACCGAAGCTTCTCGTCGTCCAGGTGCGGCGCGATCCGCGGCGGCCGGTTGTAGTCGAGGCCGAAGCCGTCGTCGGAGAACCGCACCGCGGCGACCGGCTCCAGCGCGCCGCTGCGGCGCAGCAGCACCGAGCCGACCGAGAGGTCCTCCTCGGGCAGCCACTCGTTGATCTGGCCGACCGGGCTCTCGCCGGGGTCGATCGCCGGCGACGACTCGTCGGCGGCCGGGTTCTCCAGGTCCCTGATCCGGATCGCGCTGGTCGCCGCGTCGTCGTCGGGCGGGCCGATCCGCCGGCTCATCACCTTGCCGTTCATCGGTTCGGTCTGGTGCCAGTACGTCTCACCGCCCGGGCCGACCGTGACCCACAGGCCGCGGGGAGGGACGCCGGAACCGTTCAGCTGGATCGAGCACAGCGGGTCGGAGCCGATCTCGTGGCTGCCGGGCCCGATCCGCCAGATCCGGCCCGCCTCCGGACCGGAGACCGCGTGCAGCTCGACGGTGACCGGCGCGGGGCCGGCCGGCCGCTGCAACAGGTTCGGCATCTCGGCCGGAGCGCCGATCCCGAGCACGCCGCCGTCGCGTACGCCGGATCCGGCCAGCGGCGCGGCGGGGTTGAGCTTCCGGCTGCCGACGAACAACGTCTGTCCCGGCTGACCGAGGCCTTCGGCCAGCGCTCCGACGGAGAGCCCCTTCGGGAGCTTCACCACCCGGTCGGTCCGCCGTTTGCCCTGCTGTTCGACCGTCGTGAGGTTCAGCTCCACGATGTCGCCTTCCCGGTCGGTACGTCGTTCGCCCGGGCCCCGGCGGGGTGCAGCACCGAGACGCCGGCCACGCCGACCGGCAGTTCGAGGTCGTCCAGGTCGTCGGTCGTGGTGGTCGCGGGACGGGCCGGACCACGGGTCTCGAAGTCGTGCGGCGGCATCCGGCGGACGGAACGAGCGACGGCCCTGGCCAACGGCAACGGGTCGATCTCCAGCCAGGGAGCGCCACCGTGCAGTCGCAGCCCGTGTTCCTCGGTCGCCTCGACCAGGCGCGAACTGCCCCGCGCCACGCCGAGGCTGATCAGGCGCACCCCGGACGGGATCGGCTGATCGAGCCGTTCGGCGCCGACGACGAACCAGGCACCGATCCGCCGGATCGCTTCGTCCAGGCGCATCCCGTCGTGCCGGTCATGGATGCCCGCGGCAACTTCCACCGCGCCGGCCGGCAGCCGGACGTCGAGCTGCGCCGCCACCGCCTGGACCACCGCCTGGGCGGTGCGCTGCACGCCGTACACGGACAGGGACGACGGGCCGGCCAGCAGGTCGATCAGGAGCGCGCTCTGTCCGTCGCTGCCGGTCCCGAGGCAGATCAGCAACGGGGTCTGGGACGGCGCGTACCCGATCGGTAGCGCGTAGTCCGCGAGCTCGGAGCGCTCGATCCACCACAGCCTCGGGTCGTGCTCGTCCTTCTCCCAGGGCTCGGGCAGCGGCCGCTCAGCCGCGGGACCCGCGACCAGGACACCGATCCGGCGCTTGGTCAGCGCCAGCGCGTACGGCGCCATCGCGCGATCGATCGCCGCCGCGTGGTTCATCGCCTGCTCGGCCTGCGCCCACGCGTTCCGGTTCCGCAGTACGCCGGTCAGGAACCGCACGCGCCGGCGATACCGGACGCGGTCCGCGACCGGGTCGTAGAACGCGTGGAAGGTGTTGCTGGACTCCCGCTTGATCCAGCGACCGAGGCGTTTCCAGCCACCGAGCTTGCGGACCAGCAGGTTGAGCAGGACGAGGAACAGCAGCGCCAGGCCGATGTACCCGAGCACCTGGTGCGTGCTGCTGCCGCTTCCCAACGAGCTCATGCAGCGGCCTCGCCCCACCCGCGACGCAGCAGGTCGGCCCGCAGCGCGCGGACCGCCGTGTGGGTCCGCGACTTCACGGTGCCGAGGGGAACGTCGAGAGCCATGGCAACATCCTCGCCGGGCTGGCCGCACAGGTGCACCCGGATCACCACTTCGCGGTGCGCGGGTGACAAACGTCTCAGGGCGTCCACCAGGACGTGCCGCCCGGCGACCTCCTCGGCCGGGTCCGGCGCGCTGATGGTCGTCTCGAAGTCCGCCTGGCACAGCCCGCTCGGGACCGCGCGGCGCTCCCGGCGGTGCAGGTCGACGACCAGGTTGCGGGCGACCCGGAACAGCCACATCCGGATCGGCCGGCTCTCCCAGTCCAGCGTCTCGGCCTGCTGCCAGGCGCGCAGCAACGTCTCCTGGACCACGTCCTCGACAGCGAACGCGTCCCCGCCGATCAGACTCTTCACGTAGCGGCGCAGGCTGTCACGTTCGGCCAGACAGAGCTCGATGGCGTGCAGTCGGCCAGGGCTGATGTCGTTGATGACGGACCTCACAGATTGGGGCGGTACAAGAGGCAGAGACCCGAATTCGGGCCTCAATTTAACTCTTGAAGACAAGCTGCGCAATCGCTTCCGGTGAACGATGAGTAACGACTGCCGCTCATCTGGTGACCAACGAGTGATCTCCCGGAGATGTTTGACTCCGGCCACGGACGCGGGTGATCCTCGGGGAGGCTGCCCGTGCCGGAGGCAGCCGGCTGATCGCCCTAGAAGCCATGGAGTTGACGTGCCGCCCTCCCGATTCTCCCGTCCGCGCCGCTCCGACGGGCCCGGTTCGACCCGGTTCGCCGGGACCTTCGCCCGCCGTCCGCTGACGCCGCGGGTGGCGAACCTGCCCGACCGCCGGGCCTGGATGACGACGGCGTTCGTCGCCACGTTCGTGGCCGGGGCGGCGGTCGCGGTCCCCCTGCTGACCCACCTCGGCGGAGACTCACCACAAGACACGATCGTCGCCGTCGACGCGCCGCTGACCTCGCGCGCCACGACCACGCCCAGCGCCGTACCGACCGCGACGACGACCACGACGGTGACCGGCACGCCGCGGGTCTCGGTGGCGACGGCGACCGTGACGGTGACCGCGCCGGGCGGCCAGGTGACCGTGCTCAGGCCCGGCGCGACGGTGACGTTGCCTGGGGCCACCACCACGGTGACGGCGCCGGGCGGCCAAGTCACCGTGGTGAAACCCGGTACGACGGTGACGTTGCCCAAGGCCACGACCACCGTGACGACGAAGGTGACCGAGAAGGGCCAGCAGCAGACCGGCGGTGACTCGGTCAAGCAGGACTCGAACCAGCTGCGCGCGATGAAGAGCACCCCGGCGACCATGCGCAGCGAGGGCGCCGAACGCTGCATCGACGTGAAGGACGGCCGGGCCGGCGCGGGCACCGACGGCACCCCGCTGCAGGTCTGGGACTGCCACGACGGCGCGAACCAGGCCTGGACGTTCAACTCCGACGGCACGGTCCGCGCGCTGGGCCAGTGCATGGATCTCGCCTGGGGCTCGATCGCGGAGAACACCGCGGTCCAGTTGGTCGCCTGCAACGGCAGCGCCGCCCAGCAGTTCCGCGTCACCCAGAAGGGTCAGCTGATCAACCCGGCCGCCGAGGGCAAGTGCGTCACGGTCGACAAGGCCGACAACGGCGGACTGCTGTTCCTGCGCGGCTGCACCGGCGACGGCAGCCAGAAGTGGACCCAGTCCTGACCTGGACGGGTTTCTAGAAGGCGTAGGGGTACGACGACCAGTCGGCGGGGCGCTTCTCCAGGAAGGAGTCGCGGCCCTCGGCGGCCTCGTCGGTGCCGTAGGCCAGGCGGGTCGCCTCGCCGGCGAACAGCTGCTGGCCGACCAGCCCGTCGTCGACCAGGTTGAACGCGTACTTCAGCATCCGCTGCGCGGTCGGCGACTTGGCGCAGATCTTCTTGCCCCACTCCAGCGCGACCTGCTCCAGCTCGGCGTGCGGGACGACCTTGTTCACCATGCCCATCCGGAACGCGTCCTCGGCGGAGTACTCGTCGCCCAGGAAGAAGATCTCGCGGGCGAACTTCTGCCCGACCTGCCGGGCCAGGTACGCCGAACCGAAGCCGCCGTCGAACGAGGCCACGTCCGCGTCGGTCTGCTTGAACCGCGCGTGCTCGGCCGAGGCCAGCGTCAGGTCCGCGACCACGTGCAGGCTGTGCCCGCCACCGGCGGCCCAGCCCGGAACAACGGCCACGACGACCTTTGGCATGAACCGAATCAGTCGCTGCACCTCGAGGATGTGCAGCCGGCCCGCGCGCGCCGGGTCGATCGAGTCGGCCGTCGTGCCCTCGGCGTACTTGTAACCGTCCTTGCCGCGGATCCGCTGGTCGCCGCCGGAGCAGAACGCCCAGCCGCCGTCCTTGGCCGACGGCCCGTTGCCGGTGATCAGCACGCAGCCGACGTCGCTCGACATCCGCGCGTGGTCGAGCACGCGGTACAGCTCGTCGACCGTCTGCGGGCGGAACGCGTTGCGCACCTCGGGGCGGTTGAAGGCGATCCGCACCACCCCGGCGTCCACCGCGCGGTGGTAGGTGATGTCGGTCAGGTCGAAGCCGTCGACCTGCTTCCACGCCGACGGGTCGAAGATCTCGCTGACGTTCACAGGCTCGGTCACCCGGCCGAGCATATTTCAGAGCCGGTCGAAGGCTCAGTGCCTGGTCGTGCTCTCCCGCAGTACCACCTCGGGCGGGTAGGTCTCGGTCCGCGGGTCGCCGCCCTCGATCGCCAGCTCCAGCGCCCGGCGGCCCATCTGCTCCAGCGGCAGCCGGACCGTGGTCAGCCCCGGCCAGACGTCTCGCAGCGTCGCGATGTCGTCGAACCCGGCGACGCCGAGCCGGCCCGGTACGTCGATCCCGCGCTGCCGCAACGCCGACATCGCGCCGACCGCCATCACGTCGTTCACCGCGAACAAGCAGTCGAGCTCCGGCTCCCGGTCCAGCAGCTCGGTGGCCGCCGCATGGCCACCGTCACGGGTGAAGTCCCCCGGCTGCGACGCCACCGGCTCGAGCCCGGCCTCGGCGAGCCCCGCGACGAACCCGTCCTTGCGGTCCCGCGCCGTCGCCAGCTCCTCCGGCCCGGCCAGTACGCCGAACCGCCGCCAGCCCTGACCGACCAGCTCGCGCGCCAGCTGCGCAGCGCCCGCCCGGTTGTCCGGCTCGATCGTGTGCGCCGGCATCCCGGCCTGACTGACCAGCGCCAGCCCCGCGCCCGACCCGAGGAACGACTCGATCTCGTTCGCCGTACGGGCGAGCTGGTCGGCGTCGGTCCGGCGGGAGCCGATCATCACCGCCGCGCGGGCCCGCTGGGCGCGCAGCGACGACAAGTAAGCAATCTCGCGCTCGGCGTCGCGGAACGTGCTGGCCATCATCACCAGCAGGTGCCGCTCGTCGGCGGCGCGCATCACACCGTTCGCGATCGCCGCGAAGTACGGGTCCTCGATGTCGTGCACCAGGATGCCGACCACGTTCGTGGACGACTTGGCCAGCGCCTGGGCCTGCGCGTTCGGCGTGTAGCCGAGCTCCGCGGCCGCCTCGCGGACCCGCTCCTGCAGCTCCGGGCGTGGTACCCGGTCGCCGCCGTTCAGCACGCGGGAGGCGGTCGCGACGGACACACCTGCCCGCTGCGCGACGTCCAGCAATGTCACCGGCGCTCGCAGATTCACTGGCCACCCACCTTCCTTTGGCTCCCCCCGGGTGGCGGTCACCCTATCGGACCAGTGGTGTCGATCACGCTGAGTGCCCGGGAAGTACCCGGGAATGTCGCCAGAGCCTGGCTTCTCGGCGTACGAGTGACTAGCCTTCCGAGCCATGACGACCGTCCGCGCCAGGGTGACCGTCCTGGCCTCGTCCACCCTGCTCTGCCTCGTTGCGGTGACCGGTACCTCGACGGCCGCGCCGGCTCCCGACGGAACGCCCAGCCCGTCCGGCGGTGTCGCCGCCCCCGCGCTCGAGGCAAGCCTGGCCGGCGGCGTACCGGAGCACGTCGACACCAAGACGAAGAGCACCAAGCCGGTCTACGACTACGCGGGCGCGATCCGCGAGTCGGTCTACGTCGACACCCGGATGGACACCGACTCCGACGGCGTCGACGACAAGATCGCGGTCGACATCGTCCGCCCCCGCGAGACCGACGCCGCCGGCGTCCGGATCCCGGTGATCATGGACGCCTCGCCGTACTACTCCTGCTGCGGACGCGGGAACGAGAGCGAGAAGAAGACCTACGACGCGAACGGCGTCATCCAGAAGATGCCGCTGTACTACGACAACTACTTCGTCCCGCGCGGCTACGCGGTCGTCGGCGTCGACATCGTCGGCACCGGCCGCTCCACCGGCTGCGGCGACGTCGGCGGCGAGGACGAGGTCGACTCGGTCGTCGCGGTGATCGACTGGCTGAACGGGCGCAACACGGCTTCTCTGGCTGACGGTTCGCCGGTGCGGGCCTCGTGGACGACCGGCGCCGTCGGGATGATCGGCAAGTCGTACGACGGCACGCTGGCCAACGCGGTCGCCGCGACCGGCGTACGGGGGCTGAAGACGATCGTGCCGATCTCGGCGATCTCCTCCTGGTACGACTACTCGCGCTCCGGCGGCGTGCCCTACTCGGTCGACTACATGCCCTGGCTCGGCGCGTACGTCGGCCACGACACGCCCGCGTGCGACGCCGTACGGGCCGATCTCGGCGAGTCCGACGACGACGAGACCGGCGACTACACCCGCTTCTGGGCCGAACGCGACTACGTGAAGGACGCCCGCAACATCAAGGCGTCGGTCTTCGTGACGCACGGGCTCAGCGACTACAACGTCCAGACCAACCACTTCGCGCAGTGGTGGGACGCGCTCGCCAAGAACCGCGTACCGCGGAAGATCTGGCTCGGCCTCGAGGACCACGTCGACCCCTTCGAGTTCCGGCGCGACGAGTGGGTCGACGAACTGCATGCATGGTTCGACTACTGGCTTCAGGGTTTGCCCAACGGAGTGATGCGTTCACCGCAGGCGTCCGTGGAGGTCGCCCCCGACGTGTGGCGCTCCTACGCTTCCTGGCCTGCCGTCTCGCGGACCGTCCCCGTCCCCCTGGCCGCCGGCAAACTAGGTGCCTACGGCAAGGGAACGGTGACCGTCACCGACGATCCCTCACTGACCGAGGACACGATCGTCGCGACGCCCACCGAGGAGATCGCCGGCCGCCAGATGTTCCTCTCCGCGCCGCTCCCGGCAACCATCCGCCTCAGCGGGACGCCCACCGTCACGCTGCGCGTCAAGGCCGACTCCGAGACCACTCCGGTCACCGCCCGCCTGATCGAGTACGGCGACGCCGAGCGCTACACGGGCATCCGGCGTACGTCTCAGTCGACCTGCGAAGGCGAAAGCGTCGAGTACGACGACTCGTGCTACTTCACCGTGGAGAAGCTCACCGCGCCGTCCGACCATGGGATCGTCAGCCGGGGTTGGATCGACGCTGCCCACAGCTCTTCTTTGGCGCATCCCAAGCCTTTAGTGCCTGGCAAGTGGACAACGGTCACTGTGCCTCTGCGAGCCCAGGACGAGGTCATCCCCAAGGGCCGAACCCTCGGCCTCGCGGTCACTTTGTCGGACACCGAGTGGACGACCCCGAACGACACGGGAGCGACGGTCGACATCGACCTCGCCCACAGCCGGTTGAACCTGCCTGTGACTGCCGGCAAGGTCCCTGCGCCTTCGAAGGTCGTACCCCTCGACGTCGACATCACCACGCCGACCCAGCGACCGAATCTCCACGACCCCCTCGGCTAGTTTTCATTCCCACGCGGGCTTGCGCCCTGGGGTGCGGGCTGGCGCCCTCAAGCGACAGCAGACGATCGCGCCTACCGCACCTCGGTCAGCGTGAAGCTCCCCGTCCGCGTCAAGTCGCTCACCAGGACGCCCACCGTGCTGTCATCCGGAAAGCGAAGCTCGAACGCCTCGTCGAACTCGCACAAGGCTGCTACATCCGCGTACTCCTCGGCCTGCGCGAGCTGTCCCGTCGCCGCCCATCCCTGCTCGTCGACTGAGATGTTCACCGACACCGAGAACGCACCGAAGCACGTCCAACGATTCGCCCACCACTCGAGCCGCGCAGCGGTCACCGCTGAGTCCATGAGGAAATCCTGACACGGCTCGATGATCCGAACTCGCCGAGCGCTGTTGACCTCGACGCACGACGGCGGGACGATGGTGAGAAATTTCGATCACTTTCTCGCAAGGGAGACCGCGATGCGTGCACGCTTCCTCGGTAAGGATCCCGACTCGCAGACCAAGAACTCACCGACCTTGTTCGCGACCGATCGGACCGATCGGGTCACCTACATCGCGCAAGGATGGAAGGTGACCGATCCGCAGGTGCTGGCCGATGTGAACGCCGTCGCGCCGGTGCCCGCGCACGAGACCTTGATCGAGATTCCCGAGGAGGTGCTGAAGATGTACGCGCTTCGGTACCTGGAGCAGCAGGAGGGGAGCTGAGCGCCGCGTCCGGTCCGTCGTTGTGGGAGCTGCTCAACTCGTTCGAGCACACGGCTTTCCGGCTCGAAGTTCGTGATCGGTACGACGAGGACGACGAGGCTGGGTCGCTCGCGAAGTTCTTGACGGGCGAGCCGGACGACCTACCCTGGCTGCAGGAGTGGCTGGAGCTGGTTCGCGACGCAGATGCGGCCGGGCGGCGGTTCAGCCGGGTTCGGGTCGTCACGGTGCCGTTGTCCGACTACAGCCGCTTCGGGATGTGGTGTGCACAGTTCACCACCGCGGCCGGCGAGGACATCCGGTACCTGGCGAGAGATCAGGCCGACGCCGTCGGCGTACCGAAGCACGACTACTGGCTGTTCGACTCGACGACTCTGGTGCGGATGAACTTCGACGACTCCGATCGTTTCGCCGGCAGCGAGCTGGTCACCGACGCTCGTGAGGTCGTGCAGCACAATGGCTGGCGAGATGCCGCCTGGCATCACGCCGTACGACGGGACGACTTTGCCGGACAACAACACCGCGGACGCGACTAACGTCCACGCAGCGCGTACTGCGCTCGGCCGACGGCTCCGCGATCTCCGACAGTCCTCCGGATCGAGTGGGCGGGAGTTCGCGGAGTCGTTGGGTTGGGCGCCGTCGAAGGTCTCGAAGCTCGAGAACGGCAAGCAGACTCCGAGCGACGACGACCTCCGCGCTTGGGTGCTGGCTAGCGGTCACGCGTCCGAGCTGGATGCGCTCCTGGCGTCGCTGCACACGCTGGAACTGCAGTTCGCGGAGTGGCGGCATCTCATGCGGGCCGGACTACGGCCGCAGCAGGAGCAGCTCTACGAGTGGGACCAGAGGACTCGGCTGCTTCGCGTGTTCGAGGCGACCGTCGTACCGGGCTTGCTGCAGACCGGTGAGTACGCCCGAGCGCGGTTCGAGGAGTCGGTGCGTCGGCTGAAGATCGTCAACGACGCCGACGAAGCCGTGGCCGCCCGGCTCCGGCGTCAAGAGATCCTGTACCGCCCGGGGAAGCAGTTCCACTTCGTCCTGACCGAGGCCGCGTTGCGGTTTCGGCTGTGCTCGATCGACGCGATGCTCGGGCAGCTCGACCGGCTCGCGGCTGTCTCGCACCTGCGCAACGTACGGGTTGGCATCATCGCGACGGAGACCGAGTACACCGTCTCGCCCTGGCACGGTTTCTGGATGTACGACGACCGGCGGGTCGTGCTGGAGACGTTCAGCGCGGAGCTGGATCTGCGTCAGCCGCAGGAGATCGAGCTGTACTCCGAAACCTTCGAGCAACTCGCCGGGGTCGCAAGCTACGGCCGTGGCGCACGTCAGATCATCGGCCGGGTGATGAACGATCTCGCGGCGGAGTCAGACGTTCCGAGCGATTGATTTCTGCACTCCGAGGGCAGTTGCCGGACGTCGAGAAATCCGGAGAAATTCTCTCCTGAGGCGGCCTTTCGATCACTAGCGTTGGCACGGTTCCAGCGGCGTGACGAGAACGGGAGCCGGCCTTGACGATCAGAGAGCATCGACCATCGGAGCTTCGGATCGGCCGGCGGGTGAGCTCGCCGGACTACGGGCCAGGGACGATCGTCGCGGTGTCCGGATCCGACGTACAGGTCGTGTGGGACAGACCTCTGCTCGAGGGAACCACAGCCCGCTGGTTCACCCACGATCGTGTCTTCGTCGAGCGCCTGCCGCAGCTCTGGACACACCAGGACGGCCGAGAACTCCCGATCCCCTAGACCAGCCAGGGCGGCACGTAAGCCGTGCCCTGACCGCTGTGTCGCCCTGGCTGCTCCAATAGATCGAACGAGGGCGAGACCACTTGCGATTCGAGGATGCCGGCGAGGAGCCACCTAGGTGGGGGAGGGTTGAGGCCCTGCCAGAGCCTTGGATTGCATCCATTTCTCGATCCGGACGACGTTGTCGCGCAGACACCGGATTACCTGGTGCAGGTCAACGTTTTCGTCCTGCGTGTGACTTGATCACTGCGTGAGCTTGCTGATCAGCGTCTGGACGCGGACCTGGATCTCGTCGCGGATTTCGCGGACGACCTCGATCGGCTGGTCGGCAGGGTCGGTGAGCTCCCAGTCTTCGTAGTGCTTGCCGGGGAAGATCGGGCAGGTGTCGCCGCAGCCCATGGTGATGACGGCGTCGCTTTCGCGGACTGTCTCGGTGTTCAGGAGCTGGGGTACGGCGGTGGTGATGTCGATGCCGACTTCGTGCATGGCTTCGACGGCGACCTGGTTGAGGTGGGCGCGGGGTTCGGAGCCGGCGGAGCGGACGTCGATGGTGTCGCCGGCCAGGTGGCGGAGCCAGCCGGCGGCCATTTGGGAGCGGCCGGCGTTGTGGATGCAGACGAAGAGGACGACTGGCTTGGTCACCGGGCAGCCTTGGCCGGGATGGTCACCAGGGACGCGATGTGGTGCAGGGTTTCGGGGACGGGCCAGTAGTAGACCCAGGTGCCGCGGCGTTCGCAGTCGACCAGGGCTGCTTCGCGGAGGATCTTCAGGTGGTGGGAGATCGTCGGGCCGCTCACTTCGAAGTGAGGGGTGAGGTCGCAGACGCAGGTCTCGCCGTCGGACGCGGCGATGATCGACAGCAGGCGAAGGCGGATCGGGTCGGCCAGGGCCTTGAACAGAGCCGCCCCCTCGGCCGCCCGGGCCGGGTCGAGCGCGGCCTCGGAAATCGGCGTACAGCAGCCGCCGGCCGACGGCGGGGCGGTCTTCTGTTTCGACATGCGTCTATCTTGACTCCTGTCGAATCAAGAGGCAAGGTGGGGCTCGTTGATTAGATGAACTTCGATACAGCGAGAGTGGGGACGGATCGTGAGTGAGCAGAACACCGCCGTGTCGCCGGCGGGACCGGTCGTGGTCATCGGAGCGGGACCGATCGGTCTGGCGGCCGCCGCGCACCTGGCCGAACGAGGACTGGACTTCCTGGTGCTCGAGTCCGGACCGGGAGTCGCCGCCGCGATCGACGAGTGGCGGCACGTCAAGCTGTTCAGCCCGTGGCGCTACGACATCGACAGCGCGGCCCGCCGCCTGCTCGAGCAGACCGGCTGGGTGCAGCCCGACCTCGGCACACTGCCGACCGGCGGTGACCTGATCGACTCCTACCTCGAACCGCTCGCCAAGACCCCCGCGCTCAACGACCGGATCCGGTACGACGCGGCCGTCGTCGCCGTCACCCGCGACGGCTTCGACCGGGTCCGCACCGCTGGACGCGAGCAGGCGCCGTTCCTGATCCGGCTGGCCGACGGTACCGAGATCCTCGCGTCCGCGGTGATCGACGCGGCCGGCACCTGGCGGCGCCCGAACGTGCTCGGCGGTTCCGGGATCCCGGCCCGTGGCGAAGCTGCGATCGCCGACGGCATCGCCCACGCGCTGCCCGACGTCCTCGGCCGCGACCGCGACCGGTACGCCGGACGCCGTACCGCTGTCGTCGGAGCGGGCCACTCCGCCGCAACGACGCTTCTCGACCTCGGGGCTCTGGCTGAGCAGGCGCCCGGCACCGAGATCGTGTGGGTCGTCCGCAGGGCCGACCAGGCACGCACGTACGGCGGTGGCGACGCTGACGAACTGCCCGCGCGCGGCGCTCTGGGCAGCCGGCTGAAGAAGCTCGTCCGGTCCGGTCACGTCGAGCTGGTGAGCAGCTTCCGCATCGACGGCGCCTCCCGTACGGCGGACGGCCGGATCGAGCTGGCCGCCGGTGAGCAGCGCGTCGTCGCGGACACCGTGGTCAACTCGACCGGCTTCCGGCCCGATCACGAGATGGTCGGCGAGCTGCGGCTGGACCTGGACCCGATCATGGGATCGACGCGCGCTCTGGCGCCGCTGATCGACCCGAACCAGCACTCCTGCGGGACGGTCCCGCCGCACGGCGCCGACGAGCTGTCCCACCCCGAACCGGGGTACTACGCGGTCGGCGCGAAGTCCTACGGCCGGGCGCCGACGTTCCTGCTGGCCACGGGGTACGAGCAGGCTCGCTCCGTGGTCGCCGCGCTCGCCGGGGACTGGGCGGCGGCACGCGACGTACAGCTCGACCTTCCCGAGACCGGCGTCTGCTCCTCGAACCTCGCCTACGGGGACTCCACCGCGGAGACCGCCGGCGGATGCTGCGGACCGGCGCCACAAACGGCCGCAAGCTCCGCCCCGGCCGGGCGAGGCCTCGCGACCGGCATCAGCGGCGGCCTGCTAACCGTGATCGACGACCAGCCGGCCTCGTCGAGCTCGGGCTGCTGCGGCTGATGGGCCCTGCGAGGGTCGCCGCGACCGGCACGACCGGAAGCGGCGTCCGTTCCGGCGTCCCTCGCCGCCTGGTGGCAGCGTTGGCCGTCACCCAGACCGTCGGGTACGGCGTTCTGCACTACGCCTTCGGCGTCCTGCTCGGCGTCCTGGCCGTGGCCGCCGGGTACCGCCCGGTGATCCTCGCCGTCGGCGGCGCGTGCATCAGCGCGGGTGTTCTGCTCTTCAGCACGTCACGCACGCTGCCGCGCCACCAGAGCTGATCATCGGTCAGTGAGGCGGCAACGCGTCGAGGACGGCCGCGAGCGCGCTTGGATCCCGCCGGGCGATGTTGTGGCCGACCGGGATCTCGTGGAAGTTCCACGTCGCGTCGTTGCGGAGGCGGGCGGCCAGAGCGGTGAAAGGGGTGCCGGGCCAGTCGCCGCCGCTGATGAAGGTTCGTGCGTACGGCGGGGTGGTGGGCGGCGGCAGGGTTATCGACTGGAGGAAGCTGGGGAGCGGGTGGGGGCGGGCTCTCGGGTCCATGCCCTCGGGGACCGCGACCCAGCGGCCGTCGGGGTGGGCGCCGGTGATGAAGAGGTTGCGGAAGGTGTCGGTGGTGAGGGACCAGCAGGAGTCGCCGTCGGTGGGGACGTAGGCGTCGATGAAGACCAGGTGGGTGAGGCGTTCGGGGAGGCGGGCGGCGGCGCCGGCGATGACGAGGCCGGCGTAGCTGTGGCCGCAGAGGGTCAGCGGGCCTTCGACTCCGGCGATGAGGTCGGTGAGTTGGGTGATGTGGGTGGTCAGGTTGGGTGGGACGGGTGGGCGGTCGTCGTCGAGGCCTGAAAGGGTGATCGCTTCTGCTTCGTGGCCTGCTGAGCGGAGTTCTGCGGTGACGGCGTCGAAGGCCCAGGCGCCCTGCCAGCCGCCGGGGACGAGGATGTACTTCACGCCGGGTTCCGGGTGGCAATGACTCGGGTGAGGCCGAGGGTTCGGCCTTCGTCGGCGCGGAGCATCTGGGCTTCTTCCTGGTCGGGGGCGCCTCGGTAGCGGTCGCAGGCGTCGTTCCATTGCAGCCAGTCTTGCCAGCCGTGCGCGAGCTGGTCGGCGACCTCGACGGTGACCAGGCCGGTCTTGGTCCAGTGGTGGTGCCACCACTGAGGGCTGTGCCAGGCGCAGAAGTCCCATTTCCAGTACGGCGTGAGGTGGGCTGGCGGGAAGGATTCGTAGTCCTCGACCGGGCCGGGCTGGGAGATGGCCAGGTGGGCGCCGGGTTTGAGGAGGCGGGTGAGGTAGCCGAGGTAGAGGTCGTCGGTGCCGAAGTAGTGGTAGGCGCCGATGCTGATGGCGGCGTCGAAGAAATTGTCGGCGTACGGGAGGGCGTGGGCCTCGGCGTGGATGGGGTGGACCCGATCGTCCAGGCCGGCCTCGGTGATGCGGCGGAGGTTCTCGTCGGGTTGGATCCACAGGTCGGTGGCCCAGACCTCCACGCCGAACTCGCGGGCCAGGAAGATCGAGCTCAGCGCCGTACCGCAGCCGAGGTCGAGGACTCGCTGGCCGGGGCGGAGGGACATCAGTGAGGTGAGGGCTTCGGCTTGCCAGAGGGGGTTGGGGCCCATGGCGGCGTCGACCGCCCGGCGGGCGGAGTAGGTGGCGGAGCGGGGGTAGCGGTCGTTGCGCAGCAGGTGGGTCAGCTCGGCTTCGTCCATGGGTTTCGAGTCTGCGAAGCGCGACGCTGGTGGGCAAAGGATTTTCGGCGCGGGTGTCGGATCGGGGGTGCGGGGTTCGTCGGGTTGGTGAGCGGCCGACCGACGGCCGCCGGGGACAAGGAGTACGACAGTGACGGTCAGCTACACCTATGACATCTTCGCCAGCCTCGACGGCTTCGGGTCGCACACCGGGGACTGGGGTGGGTACTGGAGCAAGCAGGGGCCGGAGTTCCTGGCGCGGCGGGCCGCGCAGTACGGCGTACCGCAGCGGATGGTGTACGGCGCGGCGACGTACCGGTTGAACGCGGCGATCCTCGCGGGGGCCGACGGGATGGACGAGTGGATCGGACGGATGAAGGCGCTGCCGGCGACGGTGGTGTCGAGCACGCTCGAAGGCCCGCTCGACTGGCCCGACGCCACGCTGGAGAGCGGGGACGCGGTCGAGGTCGTCAGGCGGCTGAAGGAGGAATCCGACGTACCGCTGCGCTCGCACGGGAGCGTGTCGCTGAACCGTGCGCTGATGGCCGCCGGTCTGGTCGACCGGGTGCAGCTGACGATCTTCCCGGTGCTCACCGGGCAGACCGGCCAGGTCCCGGTGTTCGCGGGCGCCGCCGATTTCGACCTCGAGCTGCTGGAGAGCCACACGCTCGACGGCAACACCCAGGAGCTGATCTACCGGCCGACGCTGCACGGCTGAGGGGCAGGGTCAGGCCTTGATCTCGCCCGTCATCCAGCCCGCCCAGAACTCGTGCAGGGTCGCGGCGAGCGGCCAGGCCTGCTGGTCGATCGGGGACCAGGTGTGGACGGCTGGGTCGCCGGTGAGGGCGAGGCAGAACGGGTCGCCGGTGCCGTCGTCGCCGAAGGCGAGGAGGTCGCGGCGTGCCTCGGTCTCGATCGACCAGGCGTCGAGGTTCCGGGGTGCGAGGTCTGCGAGCCGCCACAGGACGAACCACTGGCCGGCAGGGTCGTAGATACCGCTGGTCACGGCGTACAGCTCGCGGAGAGCGGGCGGGAGTGCGGTCCCGAGGTCGCGCTCGGCGGCGCTCAGCTCGGCCGGAGTGGCGGGTGGTTGGAGCTGCACGTCGGCGGTCAGCAGGTGGCGCCAGGTCGGCTCGTGCATGAGGCCGAGCATCTCACCGCTGCGGCGTCCAGGATCCGAGGGGCCGCAGCCACCGGTCGAGTGGCGCGCTTAGGGTGTGGCGGTGCTTAAGCGTGAGGTGGTTGAGCGGGTCGCGGGTGCCGGGAAGTCGGCGGGGCGGCTTTGGTACGAACGGGCCGCGGAGCGGTGGTTCGAGGCGTTGCCGGTGGGGAACGGGAGCGTTGGGGGGATGGTGTTCTCCGGGGTCGAGGCCGAGCGGGTGCGGTTGTCGGCGTCTACTGCTTGGTCGGGGGCGCCGGGGGACAGTGATGTGAGTACGACGGCGTTGAAGTACCTGCCGCAGATTCGGCGGCTCCTGCTGAGCGGTGAGTACGCCGAGGCGCAGGCGCTGGCGGGGGAGCATCTGCTGGGGCGGCCTTCGGCGTTCGGGACGAACGTGGCGTTGCCGGAGTTGGTGGTCGAGCACGGGCTCGACGGGGAAGTCGACGGGTACGAGCGGTCGTTGGAGCTGGATGACGCGATCGTGCGGTCGGCGTTCAGCAAGGGCGGCGTGAGCGTCCAGCGGGAAGTGTTCGCGAGCAACGTCGCGGGGGTGCTTGTCGTCAAGGTGACGAGCAGCGCACCGGTCGACCATCGGGTGGGCTTCAGCGACGACGCGATTCCGGCTGAGGTGACCGTCGACGGTGATCGGCTGGTGCTGCGCGGGCAGGCGTACGAGGAGCTGCACAGCAACGGGAAGGTCGGCGCGACCGTCGAGATCCACGCTCGGGTGATCACCGACGGGGTGGTCGAGGAGGACGAGGACGGGCTGCGGGTCACCGGCGCGACCACGGTGACCGTTGTGGTTGCTGTGGGCACCGATTGGCTGGGGGCGGACCCGGCGCAGGCTGCAGCGTTGCTCGAGGTGCCGGAGTACGACGTACTGAAGCGCGAGCACGTCGAGGATCACGCGGAGTTGATCGGGCGGGTGAGCTTCGACCTCCGAGGCGACACCAACGCGAAGCCGACCGACGAGCGGCGCAGACTACTTGCTGAAGGCAACGATGATTCGGATCTGATCGCGCTGTACTTCCAGTACGGAAGGTACCTGACGATCGCCGGGTCGCGCGCAAACTCACCACTCCCCCTTGCCCTGCAGGGATTGTGGAACGACGGCCGCGCCTCCGGCGGTCCGTGGACGAACGACTACCACCTCGACATCAACACCCAGCAGAACTACTGGGCGGCCGAGATCACCAACCTCGGCGAGTGTCACCCGCCGCTGTTCGGCCTGATCGACCGGCTCCGCGCGAGCGGGAGCAAGACCGCCGCCGAGATGTACGGCGCGCCGGGCTGGGTCTCGCACACCGTGTCGAACGCGTGGAGCTACAGCGCGCCGGGCTGGGGGCTCGGCTGGGGTCTGCACGTGACGAGCGGGATCTGGATCTCGCTGCAGCTGTGGGAGCACTTCGAGTACCACCGAGATCTCGACTTCCTCGCGACCCGGGCGTACCCCGTCCTGAAGGACGCGGCGCAGTTCTTCCTCGCGTACCTGACCGAGGATCCGGAGACCGGCTACCTGCTCAGCGGCCCGTCCGACTCCCCCGAGAACTGGTACCTGACGCCCGACGGCGAGAGGGCGTCGCTCTCGCTGGGCAACACGACCGACCGGGTGCTGATCGACGCGCTGTTCCGGATCTGCGGTGAGGCCTCCGAGCTGCTGAACGTCGACGAGGACTTCCGCGCGGAGACCGCCAAGGCCCGCGAGAAGCTGCCGCCGTTCCAGATCGGGAAGCACGGGCAGCTGCAGGAGTGGCTGCACGACTTCGACGAGGCCGAGCCGAACCACCGGCACACCTCGCACCTGATCGCGCTCTACCCCGAGCGGCAGATCACACCCCGGACCACGCCGGAGCTCGCCCAGGCGGCCGAGGTGATCATCGACCGGCGGCAGGGCGCGGACGGCTGGGAGCAGACCGAGTGGGTCGAGGCGAACCTGATCGCATTCTACGCGCGCTTGCAGAAGGGTGATCTCGCACTGCAGCACGTCCGGTCGCTGATCGCCGACGCGAGCGAGGCGAACCTGCTGTCGTACTCCGTGGCCGGCATCGCGGGCGTGAACGAGAACGTGTACGCCTTCGACGGCAACTCGGGCGGGACCGGCGCGATGGCCGAGCTGCTCGTGCAGTCGACCGGGACCGAGATCGAGCTGCTGCCCGCGCTGCCGAGCAGCTGGCCGACCGGGAGCGTCACCGGGCTGCGGGCGCGCGGCGGGTACACGGTCGACCTGGCCTGGGCGGACGGGAAGCTCACCGCAGCCGAGATCACCGCCGCGGAGCGCTCGACGCCGCAGCAGGTCCGGCTGGGTGACGAGCTGGTCGACCTGGACCTCCAGCCGGGCGAGACCGCCCGGATCACCATCGCCTAGACCTGTCGAGCTCTACGCTGACGAAATGCTGAAGATCGGTCTGGTCGCCGCCGCACTCTGTACGGCGGCGACTCTGACCGGCTGCGGCCCCGGCTACATCCCCTCCCAGGTCGGCCTCACCGTCGACTCGACCGGCCGCCCGGTGATCGTCCTGGAGGACTGCAGGAAGGGCGAGCTCGTCGAGCTGCAGCTGTTCGACGAGTCCCGCAAGGACACGAAGCTGCCGATCGCCCAGTACACAACATCGAAGGGCGCGAAATCGGTCCAGCAGATCCCCCTGGCGACCGGCGACGCGCGCTGGAAGCCCGTCACCGCTGTACCGGAGCTACGAGCGGGGACGTCGTACAAGATCCGCAGCTGGGCCGAGAAGCACCAGTCCTTCGGCGGACTGACGGTCTTCACGCCAGAGGACCTGCAGACACTCAAGCCCGGCGAGGTCCGGTACGGCGTACAGCAGGGATCGCCCGACTACAAGGACGACTACCGCGTGACGTCGCTCGACGAGTTCGCCCCTGCCCGCTGCGACTAGCCGGCGACGAACTCCATCGGGTCGCCGAAGCCGAGGTCGGTGACGCCGGCGCTGTGGAAAGCGCCGACCAGGACGCAGCGCCGGTGCGCGGCGAAGGTGAGCACGTGCGCGACCATTCCGCCGTACGTGAAGACTCGCGGCGGTTCGCAGGTTGTGTCGACGAAGCTCTCGTCGAAGCGGCCCTCGTCGTTCAGACGGTTGACCAGGGCAACGAACCGGGCGCCGGCGTCGGCGTGCCGGGTGCGCAGCTCCGGGATCGGTGTGGTCACGTCGCGGCCGCACTCCGGCACCTGGAACGGGCGGTCCTCGACCGAGGCCAGCCACATCTCCTCCTGCCAGACCAAGCGGTCCAGCAGGTACCGGATCGAGGTGTCGTCGTCGATTCCCTCGACCGACAGCTCGATCGGCCGGTCCAGCGCCGCGGCGTCGAGCCGGGCGCCGCGTTCGATCAGTTCACCGGTGAGCCACACGTGGTGCTCGACCATCCGGACCAGAACGTCCATCCCTCTCACCTTTCTCCTCGCCGGCAGCCGGAGCCCTGCCGGTGGCTGGAAGTGCACGCCGCTCGGTGCGGCCAGGAAGAACACCCGGGACGGCTCGCCGCGCCAGCTGCGCGGCGACATCCCGTACGCCCGCGCGAACGCCCGGGTGAACGCCTCGTGCGAGCCGTAGCCCGCGTCGACCGCGATCTCCAGCACGCCGACGTCCTCCGCGAGCAGCCGGTACGCCGCCCGTTCGAGCAGCAGCCGGCGCCGGAACGCGGCGGGCGGCTCGCCCGCGGCCGCGCTGATCACCCGGTCGAAGTGGAACCGGGACAGGTAGGCGCGGCGGGCGAGCGTCGTACCGGTCGCCGCCGGGGCGGAGCCGTCCAGGCTCTCCGCGACGGCGGCCACGAAGTCGGCGTACACGTCGGTCATGGGTCCACTGTGCGGCCTGGACGCCGGGATGGACTTGATCGAACTTGCGCAACCCGCCCGATGTTGATGATGTGCACTACTCCGGGATGTGGAGTAGTGTGAACGGCAGAGCACCGCCGGTCCGGTCTGAGGGGCCCGGGGCGGCGGTGCGCCGGACGTGGACGAGCGGGAGAGGCCGATGGATCCGAGTCAGTTGCTCAAGGGCGTGCTGGACCTGGCGGTGCTCGCCGTCCTGCGCGACGCCGACGGGTACGGGTACGACGTGCTCCGGCGGCTGCGCGCCGCCGGGCTCGAGGACGTCGCCGACGCCTCGGTGTACGGGACGCTGCGGCGGCTGTTCGCGGCCGGCGCGCTGACGTCGTACGTGCAGCCGAGCGAGGAGGGCCCGCACCGCAAGTACTACGGGCTGAACCCGATCGGCCTCACCCTGCTGGCCGAGTCCACCAAGACCTGGAACCACTTCGCCGGCACGATGGCGGGCCTGCTGACCACCAAGGAGGAGGCAGCGTGAACAGCACCTTGACCGGGACGATCGCGACCTATCTGGCGCAGGTCAAGGCGGAGCTGTCCGACCTGCCGCCGGGCGAGCTCGAGGACGTGCTCGACGACGTCGCGAGCCACCTGACCGAGGTCGCGGCCGAGTTCCAGCAGGAGCCGACCGAGGGCCAGCTGTGGGAACGCCTCGGCACTCCCCGCCAGTACGCCGACCAACTGCGCACCGCGGCCGGGTACCCGGCGTCCTCGCGGCCGCCGGAGCTGAACAAGAGCGCCGCCGAGAAAGCACTGCGCTGGGGCATCATCGCCGGAACTGCCGGGCCGTTCCTGGTGCTGGTCGGGCTGCTGACCTCGTCTCCCGGGCCGGCCGGTTTCTTCGGGCTGATCGGGCTGGCGGTGCTGTTCGCCGCCGCGTTCCTCGGCGTACGGGCTCTGGGCAACAACAGCCCGCGGGCGGTGCTGGACACGCCGCGCGGTGCGCAGGGTGCGGAGTTCGTCCGCGGGCTGATCGCGCAGATCCCCCCGAACGTGCGGACCGAGCTGGTCAGCGTCGGGCAGCCGGTCTGGTGGGTGTTCCGCGGCGCGATGGGCGGCGGCGGGTTCTTCGCGCTGTTCGGCGCCGGGGCCGTCGCGGTCGTGGGCGCGATCGCGGGCGCCGGGGTGTCGATCTGGATCGGGCGGCGCAGCCAGCAGGACCGCCGGTGGCTCTGGTACGTCGTACCGCTGAACGTGATCGCGATCCTCGCCGTGCCGGCGGCGCTCGCCGGGAGCTTCGTCGGGGCGTCGAACGGGCTGTTCTCGTTGCGCACCTACGACGACCGGAGCGGCGGCCCGTCGTACCAGAACGGGCTGGTGCTCGACGGCGAGCCGATCAACAACCTGTACCCGTTCGACGAGCAGGGGCGGCAGGTCAGCGTCCGGCTGTACACGGAGAACGGGCAGCCGCTCAACCTGCCGCTGAGCGACTGCGCGAACACCTACGGCCGGGGCGGGAGTACGGTCAGCAACCTGTACCCGCAGGCGGTGATCGAGCCGGACTCCCCGACCGGGGAGTACAACCCGGACACGGGTGAGGAGATGGGCTGCAAGGACAGCACGAAGGCGCCGTTCGTGCCGCCGCCGGCGCCCGCGACGCCGACCGCACCGACGCCGACACCGACCGGGCCGACCGGTGGGCCGAGCGCGAATCCGACGCCGACGCCGAATCCGACGTCCGGGACCGCCAAGCCGACGCCGACCCCCAGCGCGAAGCCGTCGACCGGTGTCACGCTGACCGTCCCGCCGCCGACCCGCTGACGTCTCGCTGGGCTACAGGTGCGCCGCCCCGACCGGGTGGTACCGGTAGCCCAGCTTGCGGTATAGCCCGATCGCGGTTTCGTTGCTGCCATCAACCATCAGCGCGACCCGTCCGTGCCGCTTGACCAGCTCGGCGGTGACGAACGCGCACACCTGCCGCGAGAGCCCGCGGCCGCGCGCCGCCGGTCGCGTCGCGACCCCGGCGACGAAGCCGATCTCCGGCGCACTCCAGGCGTCGGCCGCGACGCTCAGCAGCTCGCCGGACTCCTCGATGCCGGCCCAGCGGTTGATCCCACGGTCTCCCGGCCAGGCGTACGACGTCGGCGAGGCCTGCTCGAGCAGCTCGGCGACGCCCGCGTCATCCGGGAACCAGCGCGCGGTGACGGTCTCGACCGGCGCCTCGTCGATCTCCATCCAGCCGAAGGTCGCGCGCAGGTTCAGCTCCGGGATGCGGTCGACGAGGCCGCGGATCAGCTCCTCGTCACCGAACGGCCGGTACGCCGTACCGACGATCCCGAGGACGTCCCGGACCAGCGGTGCCGCATCGTCGACCGGGCCGTGGACGACGATGCGGTCGTGCCGGGACAGATCGGGCGCCACGACGGCGACCGCGTCCCCGGCGGACCAGGCCCGGTGGCCGTCGGTGAGGCCTTGGGCGGCCCACAGGACCTTCGCGTCGCCGTCGGCAGCCGTGGACAACTCCGCCGGGCTCAAGATTTCGCGCACTCAACCATTGTCCCAACAATCACCAGGGATCGACTCAGTGGTTGTGCTGCAGCGCGTACGGCGTGAGGTGGTGGTAGCCGCGGACGCTCACCCGGCGGAGGCGACGCAGGTGGTACGACGCGTGGCCGTCCAGCGCGGCGGCCAGCTCGCGGTCGACCAGGACCCGGCCGGGCTTGCACTCCGATGTGAGCCGGGCGGCGAGGTTGACGGTCTCGCCGTACACGTCGCCGAGGCGGATCAGGATCCCGCCGTACGCGAGGCCGATCCGCAGGTCGGGCAGGTCCTCGACGGAGGCGACGTGGTCCTGGAGGGCGAGCGCGACGGCGGCACCCTGCGCGGCGGTGTCGGTGACGAACAGGACCTCGTCGCCGATCGACTTGATCACCCGGCCGCCGTTCTGCGCGACGACATCGGCGGCCATCCCCTCGAAGCGTTCGATCAGCTCGCCGAGCTCGGCCTCGGTCAGGCGGCGGGTGAGACGCGTGTAGCTGACGATGTCGGCGAACCCGACGGCGCGGATGCCGCGGGCCAGCTCGTCGGAGCCGGCCACCGAGCGGCCGGCCGCGGCCGCGAGATGCCGCCGCCAGACGTAGGTCTGCAGCTTCTCCATCGCGGGCAGCAGCATCCCGGCGACCTCGATCGCCTCGTCGGCCGGGAGCTTCGCGTGGGCCAGGAAGTCGAGGAACATCGCCGACTGCCAGGACGCGAGGCGGGACTGGGTCTGGCCGAGCTTGCGCGCGAGCGAGGACTCGACCGAGGGGTCGATGAACCCGTCGTCCTCCAGCGCGGCGACCAGCCGGAGCGCTTCGACGTCGTCCGCGGTGAACGCGACCTCGTCGTCCGGGACGGTCGCAAACCCGAGCGCGCGCCACATCCGCTCGGCGCGCTCGTACGAGATGCCGGCGCGCTCGGAGACCTGCAGGCGGGTGAACGTCCGCTCGCCACCGAGCAGGGTGCGCTCGAACTCCTTCGCCAGCGCTCCGAGGTCAGGCGGAGCCGCGGCGGGCTCAGGCGTCGGGCTGGGGGCCACGGCGTTCGGCGATGGTGGCGTCGATGGCGTCGCGGAAGTTGGGCAGCCGGGTGGTCAGGTCGTCGAACTTCTCCCGGGTGAAGTGCAGCAGCTGCAGCCGGGAGCGCGCCGTGACCGTTGCCGTGCGCAAGCGGTTCTGCCGGACCGCGACCTCGCCGGCGATGTCGCCCGGGCCGAGCTCGGCGATCTCCTCGCCCTTGACCCGCACCGACGCCGTACCGGCCAGGATCAGGTACGCCGCGTCCGGCGGCGTCTGTTCCAGGATCAGCGACCAGCCCGCCGGGACCGAGACCTCTTCGCCGGCCCGGAAGATGTCCTTGATCTCACGGCCGGACAGGTCCGCGAACAACGGCAGATCCCTGGGGGACGTCCTACCAAACGCCACGTCGATCCTCCGAGCCACAGATGATGTTTCCCGTCGGTAACTCTAACGCTTGAACCGCCCGAGGGTCACCCGCACCCGGGATCCACGCTCAGACCGACCACCCTTCACCGCGATCAGGTGGCCGGCGGCTTTCGTCAGGGCGGCCCGGTACGCCGTGGACTGACCAGCCGCGCCGCGATCAGCAGGATCGGTGGGCGGCGGCGGTGGATGGCCAGGTGGGGCTTGCTTGCCACCTGCGCGCGGGTTGGTTGCGGTTCCCGCAGGGCTTCGATCGTGAAGCCCTGCCCGAGGAGGGTTTCGACGGTCGATCCGGTCGTGCGGTGGTACTTGACGACGTGGTCGACGAACCAGGTTCGTTGCCTGGGGCCCTCATCGGCGTAGTCGTCGACGAGCAGGTCGGCGGCGTCGCGTGGTGCGGTGATCACCGGATGCTCGACGGAGAAGACGAAGCGGCCGCCGGGGACCAGCCAGTGGGCGACGCGGGAGACCAGGCCGATGAAGTCCTCGACGTAGTGCAGTGCGAGGCTGCTCACCACGAGATCGAGGGACGACGCCGGTAGGTCCAGTCGCGCCAGATCCTCTTGCAGGTAACGGATCTGAGGATGCTCGGTGGTCCGACTGAGCATGGCGGCCGACGCGTCGATCGCGACCACCGAGGCACCGGCCGAGGCCAGCCGGAGGGCGAGCTCACCCTCGCCGCAGCCGAGATCCGCGACCCGCAACTCGTCCCCGCGCCCGCCAGGCGACAGCAGCGCGTTCATCGCCGGGATCTCCAGGTCCTCGTTCAGTCCGCGGCCGCTGCGGCGGAGCTCGCGGTAGCCGGACAGGAAGTCCGGGTCGTCGTACAGCGCGGTCACAGCCAGCGGGCCAGGTCGTCGACGTCGATCATCGGCAGCTCCCAGCGCAGCGCGAACTGCTCCAGGTCGGTCGCGTCCGCCATCACGCCGTCCGGCCGCATCACCTCGCAACAGACCCCGACCGGCGCAAGCCCCGCCGCTTCACAGAGCGCGACCGTCGCCTCGGTGTGCCCCTTGCGTTCGGCGAGCAGGCCCGGTCGAGCGGCCAGCGGGAAGACATGCCCGGGCCGCAGGAAGTCCGCAGCAACGGCATCCAGCGCAGCGAGCCGCCGAACGGTCGCCGCACGATCCGCCGCGCTCACGCCGGTCCCGGGCAGCGACGCAAGATCGACCGGAACATGCATCGCCGTCCCCTGCCGATCCCCCTCGCCGGGCATCGGCGGGATCTCCAACCGCTCCAGCACGCTCGCCGCACAGGGGATCGTCGTGTGCCCACACACCTGCGTGAGCAGGAACGTCATCGCCTGCGGCCGGAACCGCTCCCCCGCGAACACCACGTCCCCCTCCCCCTCGAGCGTCGGGTCCCACACCACGACCCCACCCCCGGCCGCCAACTGCGCGACCACCTTCTGTACGCCGACCTCCCCGCTCAGCTGCCCGGCCCAAGGCAGCCGCGCGACCGCCCGCAGCAGCTCCGGCCCGTGCCCCTCCCGCGCCATCCGCGTGAGCAGGTCGCTCTCCAGGTTCACCCGGTCGCCGGCCGCGAGCCGACCGAGCGTCGTACGCCGGAGCGTGTTCGGCACCAGCACCACCGAGAAGCGGTCCTTCAGCACCTCGGCGACGGTCAGACTCACCCCGTTCAGCGCGACCGACGACTTGGCCACCAAGCGGGCCAGCTGCCGGTCGGCCGGCTTGATCCACACCCGGCGCCCGGCCGGTTCGTCGTCGATCCGCAGCACCTTGCCGACGCCGTCGACGTGCCCCTGCACCAGGTGCCCGTCGATCCGGTCCCCGGCCGCCAGCGGCAGCTCGAAGTGCACCTCGGCGCCGGCCTCGACCCGGTCGAACGTCGTCCGCCGGCGCGTCTCGTCGGTCAGCGTCGCGACCAGCGCACCCGGCGCGGCCGCCTGCATCGTCATCCGTACGCCGTCCAGACAGACGGCACCACCCTCGGCGAGCGGTACGCCGGCGTCGACGGTGACCCGGAGCGCCTCGGCGCCCACCTCCGCGACGACCGCGGTCCGCTCGATTCTTCCTGTGAACATGTGTCAGCTCCCGCGTCCAGAGATGACCAGGGACCCGGCAGGGTCCGAGCACGAGAGCGGGGTATCACCGCGTGGCCCCGGTCGGACCGGGTCACTCCGTACGCCGTACGAAGCCGACGGGCCGGGGATCAGCTCCCCGCCGTCACACCTTGGAATCGCACCAGCAGCAGTAAACCACGCCGGGAGTCCGGCGTACTGAACCGGTCTAGACGGCTAGCATCGGTGCTTCGTGTGCCGACTGGCTCTGGGGTGGGCTCGTGCGAATCGCTTTGGTGGGGATGGGAAGCCGTGGGGACGCGCAGCCGATGGCGGTGCTGGCCGCCGAGCTGATGGCGCGCGGGCACGAGGTCGTCCTGGCGACGTCGTCGGACCTGGCGTGGATCGGGCCGGCGTTCGGCGTACCGACCGTCGACATGGAGATGAGTGCACGCGAGTTCCTGGAGTCGGAGCAGGGGCGGCGCTGGCTCGCGGCCGGCGACGTCGCGTCGTACGTGCGCTGGCTGATCGACCACAAGCACCAGATCGCGGACCAGCTGCACGCGTCGCTGCTCGACCTGGTCGAGGGCGCCGACGTGTTGGTGTCGGGGACGGCGACCGAGCTCGAGGGCGTCGTGATCGCGGAGAGCCGTGGGCTGCGGTACGTCGCGGTGCACCACGCGCCGATGCGCCGGAACGCGGCGTTCCCGCACCTGCTGGTGTCGACCGACGTGTTCTCCCCCGAGGAGAACCTGGCGACGTACGACGAGGTCGAGCGGAACAGCTGGCCGCTGTTCGCGCCGTTCGTGAACGACCTGCGGGCGAAGCTCGGGCTGGCGAGCACCTCGGAGACTTCGTCGCGACGGCTTGCTCGGGCGGGCGCGCTGGAGGTGCAGGCGTACAGCCCGTTCGTTGTACCGGAGCTGGCGGAGTGGGACGTACGGCGTCCGCTGACGGGGTTTCTGACGCCTTCTGAATCGCAGCGTTCGGTGCTGCACCAATCGGTCGACGACGGGCTGCCGGAGTGGATCGCCGCGGGTGAAGCGCCGGTCTACTTCGGGTTCGGCAGCATGCCGGTGCTCGACCCGCAGGCCGCGCTCACGCTGATCAGCAAGGTGAGCAGCTCGCTCGGGGTGCGCGCGCTGGTCGGCGCCGGGTGGAGCGAGGTTGCGGCCGGAGCGTCCGACGACGGACAGCTCCGCGTCGTCGCCGAGCTCGATCACGAAGCGGTCCTGCCGCTGTGCCGCGCGGCTGTTCACCACGGCGGAGCCGGTACGACGGCCAGCTCGCTGCGCGCCGGGCTGCCGACGGTCGTGTGCTCGATCTTCGCGGACCAGCCGTTCTGGGGTGCGCAGCTCGGGCGCCTGGGCGTGGGGACGACGTTGCCCTTCACCCAGCTCACCGAGCTCACGCTGCTCGACGCGCTGGAACCCGTGCTCACAGAGGGTTTCCGGGATCGCGCGGCGGAGATCGGAGCGCGGCTGCGGGCGGAGCGGGCCGCCGTACAGACCGCGGACGCGATCGAACGTGCGTCCTGATTTCACCAGGACTTCAACCGTTGACCTGTCGCTGGTCGGCGGTTACGTTGGCTGGGAAATCGATTTCTCTCGCGTCCGCCCCCGCTAGGAGATCCGCATGCCGAAGCGTCTCGTCCTCCTCCTGCCGCTCGTGCTCGGCGCCGCCCTGCTGCCCGGCACCTCCCCGCCGGCCGCGCGCGCGTCCGCCGTACCGGCGCCTGCGACCCAGGTCGCCAAGCTGACCGGTCCCGGCTCGATCAACGACACCGAGGCCCGGTTCGCCTTGAAGGCGACCGATCTCGGGATCCTCTGGGACAACGGGTCCGGCGAGATCCTGACCGCGTTCGGCGACAGCTACGGGAGCGGCTGGACCGGTCCGGGTGGTGGTGCCGGTGACCCGGCGACCATCGACTGGCGGTGCAACCTGCTGTTCCGCAGCAAGGACCGGAACCTGGCCGACGGGATGACGCTGGACAGCGCCGCCGAGGACCGGCCCAGGCACGCCAAGGAGTTCCTGGGCTGCAAGAAGATCGACCGCGACGAGCACACCGTGATCCCGACCGCCGGTGTTGCCGTGGGCAAGCGTCAGTACGTGCAGTACATGTCGGTCAACTACTGGGGGCCGGCCGGCAGCTGGTTCACCAACTACTCGGGTTTCGCCTACTCCGACGACAACGGCGAGACCTGGACGAAGGACCCGAAGGCGCGCTGGGTCAACGACAAGACCTGGTCGAGCAACTTCCAGATGACCGCGCTGGTGCGCTCCCAGGGCTACGTCTACATGGTCGGTACGCCGAACGGGCGGTTCGGGAACGCTCACCTGGCGCGCGTTCCGGAGAAGCAGGTGCTGAGCAAGGGCGCCTGGCGGTACTGGGACGGTCGGTCGTGGTCGCCGCGGGAGAGCGCGGCCGCGCCGATCGCGATCGGGCCGGTGAGCGAGGTGTCGGTGCAGTGGAACGCGCACCTCGGGAAGTGGCTGATGATGTACCTGGACGAGCAGCGGGCGTCCGTCGTACTGCGGTCCGCGGCAGCGCTGACCGGGCCGTGGAGCGGTGAGAAAGTCGTTGTCAAGGGCACCGATTTTCCGGGGCTCTACGGGACGTTCATGCATCCTTGGTCGTCGGGGCCGGATCTGTACTTCACGATGTCGCAGTGGGATCCGTACAACGTGTTCCTGATGCACACCAAGCTGACCGACGACGGGCCGGTGACGAACCTGGTGACCGATCCGGGGTTCGAGGAGCAGGCGGGGGCGACGCCGTCGGCGCCGTGGCAGTTGAACGGGCGGGGCGGGATCGACTCCACCGATCTGGGGCACAGCGGGTCGCGGAACGCCTACCTGCGGGACTCGATCGGGGCGCACTCGGTGCAGCAGAACGTGGCGGTACGGCCGGGGCACCGGTACCGGTTGTCGGCCTGGGTGCGGACGGCGGAGAACAACCGGGACACGGTGGTCGGGGTTCGGACGTTGTCCGGTCGGTCTGTGGCTTTGAAGACTGGTGGCGCGCATCCGGCGTACGAGAAGGTGAGCGTGGAGTTCGCCTCGGGGCGTGAGTCGCTGGTGCAGGTGTACGCCGGGTTCACCGGGCACGGGCAGGACGTGTGGTTCCAGCTCGACGACGTGGTGCTCGAGGAGATCCGGTGATGCGCCGCGTGCTGTTGGCGATCGCTCTGCTGGCCGGCGTTCTGGTCGGTTCGGCGAGCGCTTCCGCCCAGGTCGAGGCGACCGGGCAGCTGCTGCGCAACGACACCGGGCTCTACCCGCGCGCCGTACGGCTCGAGCACAACGGGGCCGCGAACGGGCGGATCCTCGCGAGCGTCGTGACCTTCAGCGGGAACGACGGGCTCGGGGCGATCTACGAGAGCACCGACAGCGGCGCGACGTTCGCTCAGGTCGGGACGGTCGCCGATCCGGGGTCGGCGGGCGGGAAGGGGTTGTGCTGCGCGACCTTGTACGAGCTGCCGCGGCAGATCGGCGCGATGCCGGCCGGGACGATGCTGTGGGCCGCGTCGGTCGGCGCGGACGCGCGGCCGATGGCGCTGAAGATCTGGAAGAGCAACGATCTCGGGCGCAGCTGGTCGTACCTGTCGAACTGCGCTACGGCGCCGAACACCAAGGGGTTGTGGGAGCCGGAGTTCTCCGTTTCGTCCGACGGGCGGTTGGTGTGCCACTACGCCGACGAGACGGATGCGGCGCACAGCCAGAAGCTGATGGAGACGCGCAGCGTCGACGGGATCACGTGGACGGACCGGAGCCCGACGGTGTCCTCGCCGACGTTCGGGCACCGGCCCGGGATGCCCGTCGTACGGAAGCAGCCGAGCGGGACGTACGTGATGGTGTACGAGATCTGCGGGCTCGGCGGGCAGTACGACTGCGTGGTGCACACACGGACCTCTGGTGACGGGTGGAACTGGGGATCGCCGGCGGCGCTCGGCGTACGGGCGCAAACGCCGGACGGGAAGTACTTCACGCACGCGCCGACGCTTGCTTGGTCTTCCAGCGCCGGTGCACCCAACGGGAAGCTGCTGCTGGTCGGGCAGATCCTGCAGAACGCGAACGGATCCGTTGCTGCTGACAACGGTCGCACGGTCTTCGTGAACACCGAGGGGTCGAACGGGCTCTGGTACGAGATCCCGGCACCGGTGGCGGTGAACAACCCGGTGAACAACTTCTGCCCCAACTACAGCTCGCCGCTCGTCCCGTCGGCGGACGGTTCGCGGGTGCTTCAGCTGGCCAGCGACTGGGACGGCTCGGTGTGCAAGACGTACTACGCCTCCGGGTCGGCGATCGGCACCCAGGATGCGGCGGGCGTGGCGAATGCGACGTACCGGTTGGTGAGCGCCCAGTCAGGCCACTGCCTCGACGTAGCCGCCGACTCCCGCGTCCCCGGCGGAAACATCCAGCAATGGACGTGCAACAACCTCGGCCCCCAGAACTTCCAGTTCACCTCGGAGGGCAACGGCTTCTTCCGCCTGCGTGGCCAGAATTCGCAACTCTGCGTCGAAGTCGCCAGCAACTCCTCGACTCCTGGCGCGAACGTCCAGCAATGGACCTGCCAGGACGGCGGCTGGCAACGCTGGCGAGCGGTCAACGTAGGCCGCAACTACTACAAGTTCATCGGCCAGAACAGCAACCTGTGCCTGGACGTCGCCGGCGGCTCTTCCGCCCCTGGCGCCAACGTTGCGACCTGGACCTGCAACAACCTGCAACCCCAGACGTGGCGCTTGGAACCACGCTGAAACTTGATGGCGGTGAGCTGCGGGCTCCTGCGACGATCGGCTCATGGACGTCGTCGTACAGCGGGTACGGACGAGCTGGACCACACAGTCACGCGGAGGAGCCGCCGCGACGGTCCGGAACGCCGTACCCATCGCCTTCCCGGTGCCGCGGGCGCCGCGGCCGATGCTGCACTCGATCGTCCAGACCGAGGCGAACGCGTTCGAGCCGTTCGACGAGGTGGTCGAGCTGGCGGGGACGCCGCGGAAGGTGCTGTTCGCGACGGGGCTCGAGCTGACGGATGAAGGCGACTTGCTTCGGGTGTACCCACAGCTTCGGTATCCGATGCCGCCGCGGGGGCGGCGGCCTCCGGCGGTTCGGGTGGGGCGTGGGGAGTGGCTGCGGTGGCAGCTCAACTACCGCGAGTCCTGGAACGCCGGGTGGGTGTACTCACTCGACACGTTCAACGTCGGCTACGGGGACGTCGGTGCGGAGGCCTTTCTCGGTGCGCCGGATCAGGTGGTCGAGGAGCTCGGCTTCCTGCGCTGAACGTGCCAAGGCCCAGGTCAGATCCGTGGGGATCTGGGCCTGGGCCTTTGGGGGTGGCGGGGTCAGTTGACGGCCTGCTTGACCAGGGCGGTGATGCTGGACTCGGTGTCGGGGGTGATGGCGGTGAGGGCGTAGGCGGCGGGCCACATGGTGCCGTCGTCGAGAGCCGCCTGGTCGGTGAAGCCGAGGGTGGGGTAGCGGGACTTGAACTTGTCGGCGGACTGGAAGAAGCAGACCAGCTTGCCGTTCAGGGCGTAGGCGGGCATGCCGTACCAGAGCTTCGGGGCGAGCTGGGGAGCGGCGGTGGTGATGACAGTGTGGACGCGTTCGGCGATGACGCGGTCGGTGTCGCTCATCTCGGCGATCTTGGTGAGGACGTCGCGGGCGGCCTCGGCGGCCTTCTCAGCAGCGCTGGTCCGGCGGGCAGCCTTCTTCTGGTCCTTGGCGTGCTCCTTCATCGCGGCTCGCTCTTCGGCGGTGAAACCTTCGTACGTCGCGGTCACGGCGGTTCTCCTTCAGGAATCGTCTTCGGGGTGGCGGTGAAGGTCAGGCGGCGGTGGTTTCCCAGACGAAGCCGTCCGGGTCGGTCAGGGTGGCGTCGCTGCCGAGGACGATGCGGTGCGAGCCGCTGCCCTCCGCGGGGACGCCGGCGTCCTTGGCGAGGGCGCGCCGCGGGTACAGCGCCAGCGTGACCGGCGACTCGGTGCTGAACTCGACGTACTTGCCGCCGAAGCTCTTCCCGACCGGGAGACCCTGCTCGACGTAGAAGCGCTTGCTGGCCTTCACATCGGCCACACCCAGCAGCAGGGCGACCTGGTCGATCTCGCGGGTCACCGGGGCGGTGTCCTTCTTCTGCGAGGTGGCGATCTTCAGGATCGTGCCGTCCGGCGCCTGCAGGATGCCGCCGTACCCCCAGAAGGACTTCACGGCCGGCTTCAGGACCGTGGCGCCGGCGGCGACCGCAGTCTCGACGATCGCGTCGACGTTGCCGGGCTGGGCGACGACCAGCGAGATCGCGAAGCCGCGGAAGCCGGTCGACGGGCCCTCGGCGGGGCGGACGGTGACGTGGTCCGCCAGGCCGGTGACGCGGTAGAAGTCGGTGGCGGCGGCGGTGTCGGAAACTTCCAGGGTGACGGAGTCGAACGTGGTCATGACGGGGTTCCTTTGCGGGAGAAGGTGAGCGGGTCGGTGGTCGTGGCGGATGCCGGGGTCAGCTGTCCTGGAGCAGGCCGAGGACGTTGCCGTCGAGGTCGACCACGGTCGCGACGCGGCGGCCGGCGCCGACCTCGTGCGGGGCCTCGTGGACGATGGCGCCGGCCGCGGTGACCTCGGCGAGCTTCGCGTCGAGGTCGGCGACGTGCCAGTACGCGACCGGCGAGGTCATGCCCTGCGGGCCGCCGTCCGGCACCAGGCCGATGTGCTGGCCCTCGGCGTCGAAGCCGACGTAGTACGGCGAGTCGGTCTGCGGCTCGAGGCCGAGCAGGGCGGCGTACACGGTCTTGGCCTTGCCGAGGTCGGAGACGGGGTGGAGGACGGTCAAGATGCCGCGGGTGCTGGTCACGGTGGCTCCTGGGGGTCGGGGGCCGGTGCGGCCCGCTGTGTTCGTGACCTCAGTTTTTCGGTTCGGGGTACTGGTCCACATCCGTGCTGAGCACGGATTCCGGTACGGAAAGCGACCACGGGGACGCGGTACGGAAACCGCTCCGTGGTGGGTCCCCGGATGAGGGAAGATGACCCGCATGACCGCCGTCGCCGAGATCTCGCTCCGTGAGTCGGAGGTGCTGGAGCTGGTCGGCGCCCACCTCACCAACGCGGAGATCGCGGCGCGGCTGCACATCTCGGTGCGCACGGTGGAGAGCCACGTGTCGTCGCTGCTGCGGAAGCTGGGGGTGTCCGATCGCCGGGCGCTCGCGCAGGGTTCTGCCGACCGTCGGGGGTCGCTTGCCGAGGAGACAACGGACGCACGCCCGTCTCGACCAGCTCCGGTGCTGCCTTCGCCCCTCACCTCGTTTGTAGGGCGGAGTGGCGAGAAGGCTGCATTGCTCGAGCTACTCAAGGCACATCGTGAGGTGACTGCGGTCGGGCCCGGCGGAGTCGGCAAGACTCGGCTGGCGCTGGCTGTGGCGGCTGAGGCTGCGAGCGAGTTCGACGGGGGCGTCTGGTTCGTCGATCTCGTGCCGGTGGCCGACGCGGACATGATCGCGACCGCGATCGCCGGGGCGCTCGGGCTCGGGGAGCAGCCTGGGCGGGACATGACCGAGTCGGTGGTTGCCGCGCTGGCCGACCGGCAGGCGCTGCTCGTGCTGGACAACTGCGAGCACGTCGTCGACGGTGTCGCGCTGCTGCTCGAGCGACTGCTCGCGGCGTGCCCGCGGGTCGCCGTACTGGCGACGAGTCGGGCTCGGCTGATGGTTCCGTTCGAGCGCGTGTACGCCGTACCGCCGCTGTCGCTGCCCGCTGACGGGGAGTCGGACGCGGTGACGCTCTTCATGGAGCGCGCGGCCGCCGGTGGCTCGCCGCTGGCGGAGGTGGATCGTGAGCGGGTCGCGGCGATCTGTGAGCGGCTGGACGGGATGTCGCTGGCGATCGAGCTGGCGGCGGCGCGGTACCAGACGCTCGGGCTGGACGGGATCGCGGCGGCGCTGTCGCATCCGTTGCGGATGCTGACCGGCGGGTCGCGGGCTGACGAGCGGCATCGGTCGGTGCGGGCGGCGCTCGACTGGAGTCATGCACTGCTCGAGGCCGAGGACCAGGCGTTGTTGCGGCGGGTGTCGGTGTTCGTGTCGCCGTTCACCGTTGCTGCGGCTTCGGAGGTGACGGGGGTTGAGGACTTCCTCGTCGCTGAAGGGCTGGCTCGGTTGGCGGAGCAGAGTTTGCTGGTGGTGACCGCGGTTGGCGGCGGTACGGCGTACCGGGCGTTGGAGACGATTCGGCAGTACGCGACTGAGCGGTTGAGTGAGGCGGGCGAGCTCGCGGATGCTCGGGCGCGGCATCTGCGGTGGTGCTTGCGGCAGGCTGACTCGCTGGCTGCGGTGCGGGTTGACTGGCGGGCTGGGTTTGATGCGGTGGCGGATGATCTGCGGGCCGCGTTGGCGTGGTCGGCTGAGGCTGAGCGGTCGGATGCTTACCGGCTCGCGCTGGGGTTGGCGGAGCTGACGTTCACGCGGACGTTGATCGGCGAGTCGCAGCAGCGGTACGAGCAGGCTGCTTCGCTGGCTGATGATCCGCGGTTGGCCGCGGATGCGTTGCGGCTTGCGGCGGCGGTAGCGGGGTGCCGGATGCGCGGGGATGACGTGTACCGGCTGTACCGGGCGGCGGCTGAGGCTGCGCTCGGGGCGGGTGATTCGGCGGGGGCGGCGCGGGATCTGGCGACGGTGGCGCTGACGTCGTACCGGTTTGCGGGGAACTTCGTACGGCGGCTGGCGCTGGAGGAGACGGATGCGCTGATCGCGCGGGCGCGGGGGTTGGTGGACGAGGCTGCGAATGGAGCCAAGGTTGCTCGGGCGACCGTTGCGGTGGCTGAGGCTGGGCAGGCGTTGAACGCTGCGGTGATGACCGTGGAGGGGCATCCGGGCGACACCGTCGCGGCGACGATCGCGCTGGCTGAGCGGGCTGTGGAGTTGACGCATCAGGCGGGTGATCGGCTGGCGGAGTCGGTTGCGCTCGACGTACTGACTGGTGCGTTGAGCTGGGCTGGGGAGACGTTCGCGGCGGCTGCGACGACGCAGCGGCGGATGGAGTTGCTGGCGTCTGCGGCACCGACGCCGGCGGCGACGCATGAGCTGATCGAGGCGCTGGCGGAGGCTGCGGAGGCGAGCCTCGGGACGGGGGATCTGCAGGCGGCTCGGCGGTGGGCGGGGCAGCTGGCGGATCATGCGCTGCTGGCTGAGGTCGGGCATCGGGCGACCAACTGGTTGCTGGTTGCTGACGCCTTTGCGGGGAATGTCGATGAGGTGCTGGCGCGGAGCGTTCGGTTCCTCGACGCGTGGGAGCGGGCTGGGCGGCCGGCGGGGTCGTCGTTGAGTCCGGCGGTGACGGCGGTCGCGATGGTGCATGGGATGCGGGGAGATCGCGAGGCGCAGCGGGAGTGGCTGGCGGTGCTCGAGCAGTTGGGGACGCCGGCTGAGCAGGCCTCGGGGTACGGCGCTGTGTTCGACACGTTGCTGCTGCTGCACGACGGGGAGATTGCTGCGGCGCTGCAGCGGGTGTCGCGGGAGCCGGACGAGGTGTGGAAGTGGGTGACGTGGATCTGGCACCACTGGTACGTCGCGCTGCGGGCCGAGACGGCGGTGCTGGCGGGTGGTGCGGATGCTCGTGAGCGGGTGAGTGAGGCGCGGGCTGTCGTTGCTGGGAACCCGATTGCTGCGGCGATGGTGGATCGGGCTGAGGCGTTGCTGGACGGCGATCGAGCTGCGGTGCTGGCGACGGTCGCGGCGTTCGAGGCCGCTGGGTGCGGGTATCAGGCAGCGCGGACGCTGGTGCTCGCGGGCGGGGAGGACGCCGTACGAGGGAACGCCGCGCTGGCCGAGCTCGGCCTCACAACGACTTAGATCTGCGGGAACGGCGGGACGTCGTACGGCGAGGGCGCGGCTGGCGGGGGCGGATCGGGCGGCGCGGGCCCACCAGGCGCGGGCCCGCCAGGCGGTCTTCCAGGCGGCGGGCTTCGCGGCGGATGGGCTGGGCGACGTACTCGCCGAGAATCACGCCGGACGCGAGGGCCACGCCGATCGCGACCGCGGTGGCGAGGCTGACGATGCCGATCAACTGACCGCTGCCCATCAGCTCGAAGAGGCCCTTGTAGATCGTCAGGCCAGGGAGCAGCGGGATCGTGCCGGAGACGACGACCACCAGCGGCGGGACGCCCGTACGGCGACCCAGCGAGTAGCCGGCGAGGCCGACGACGAAGGCTGCCACGGCGGTCGACCAGGCGGGGCCGAACTGGGCCTCGGCCATCAGCGTGTACGCGAGCGAACCGGCGGCGCCGACCAGTGCGACGGGGAGCAGCGAGCGCAGCGGTGCGTACGACGCGTAGCAGAACGCCACGGCCATCAGGGCGCCTGAGGTGACCATCACCGGGAGGTTCGCGAGCTGGATCGTCTGCGCCTCGATCGCGACCGGGAGACCGAGTTTCAGCCCGAGCGTGAGGCCGAGGCTGACCCCGGCGATGATGCCGCCGGTGAGCAGCATCGCCTCCAGGAGCCGCGCCGCCGCGGTCACGTAGTACCCGGTGATCGCGTCCTGCACGGCACCGGTGAGCGCGATCCCGGCCAGCAGCATGATGATGCCGGCGGCAACGACCAGGGATGGTTTGACCGGCGCGTGTACGGCGTACAGGACGAGCGCGACGGCGGTCGCGACGAAGGCGCCGGCGACCTGCTGGTAGAACGCGGGGAGGCGCTGGCGGTTGAACCAGCGGTTGCTCAGCTCGATCAGGACCGCGGTGACGACGGCGATCGCGGTGATCAGCCAGCCGCCGCCGAGCAGCAGCGTCGCGCCGCCGGCCATCACACCCCACGCGAGCACCGAGCTCCAGCGCGGGAACGGCGGGCCGGCCGAGACGATCCGGGCCAGTTCGCGGCTGGTCTCCTCGCGGGTCAGCTCGCCGCGCGCGAAGTGCCGGACCAGGCGGTCGACGTCGGTGAGGCGCGAGAAGTCCTGGCTCCGGTACCGGACGACGCGCATGTGCGTCTCGGGTGCGACGTCGGGGGCGGCCTGGTAGGAGATCGCGATCGAGGTGAAGGTGATGTCGACCTCGCAGCCGCGCAGTCCGCCCGCCGCGGTGACGCCGAGGATGGTGGCGGTGGCGTCCGCCGTACCGGCGCCGCTGGAGAGCAGGACCTCGCCGATCCGGAGGGCCAGGTCGAGGGTCCTGTAGAGCTCGCGCTGCTCGTCGCGCGCCAGCTGCTCCTCGGCGGCCCGCTGGTCTTCGGCCCGCCGCCCACCTCGGCGGCGCTCGACCGCCTGATCCTCGCGGACGGCATCCGCCAGGCGATCCTGCACGACGCCCGGCGGACGCGCGTCGTGGATGTCCCGCCCGACCTCGTGGATCTGGCCGACCTCGCGCTCACCCTCGGACACCGTGCTCCTCTCGTCCCCTGACGCTAACGCCCACCGGGCTGCGTACCCAACCGGACGTGCATCACTCACCAAGCCACGGTTGGTCGCTGCTCGCGCGCTCAGCCCCGCCAGGCGAGGCGGGGGTGGTCGGGGTTGGTGAGTGGTGGAGGTCCGCGGACCGGTGCGGGCGGCCGGGGTTGGTGAGTGGTGGACGTCGGCGGACCGGGCGACGTGCACCACCCAGCAAGCGGGGTGGCGTGGTGGTCGGCGCGCTTGGGGACGCGTGGGTGGTGGGCGTTGGCGGGGGTTGGTGGGTGGTGGGCGTCGCTGGGCCGGGGAGGACGTGAGCCAGGAACCCTGAGGGGCGGGTGGGCTGGTCGCCGTTGTTCCGCCGGGGCACGTTGGTTGAGCGTCCCGCCGCTGCCGGCGGAAGTGCGTTGTGTCGCGAGATGGCTGGCTCGGGGTGGAGCGGGGACGGGTGGGGCTCGGGGTGGAGCCGGGTCGAGTGGGGCGTGGGCGGGTGGGTTGGCGAGTGGCGGAGGTCGGCGGACCGGGGCTGCGTACCCAACCGGACGTGCATCACTCACCAACCCCACGCTCGGTCGCTGCCGACACGCTCAGCCCCGCCGGGCGAGGCGGGGTTGGTCGGGGTTAGTGAGTGGTGGAGGTCCGCGGGGCGGCGACGTGCACCACCCACCAAGTGGGGTGGTGTGGTGGTCGGCACGCTTAGGGGCGGGTGGGTGGTGGGGGTTGGCGGGGTTGGTGGGTGGTGGGCGTCGGGGGTGCGTGGGTGGGTTGCTGTGTGTGCTCTGCAGCAATCGCTTTCCGGTCGGTTTCGGCGGGCGGTTGACTCGGGGTGGTGGTCGACCTAAGGTTGCGAGCACGCGCTTGGAAAGGGCTTTCCGAGCGGGAGTCGGGAGGCGTTGCGCGTGCCCGGCGGTGTCCGCCCCGACCGAACCTGCGCAGCAAGTACCAGCGCGCCGAAGAGAGGTAGTAACTGTGAGCGAACGACGCGTCGGCATCGTGATGAACGGCGTCACCGGACGGATGGGACTGCGCCAGCACCTGGAGCGGTCGATCGTGGCGATCCGGGAGCAGGGCGGGATTCCCGCGGCCGACGGGTCGATGATCGTTCCGGACCCGATCCTGGTCGGGCGGAACGAGCTGAAGTTGCGGCGGATCGCCGAGCAGTACGGGCTGACCCGGTGGACGACCGACCTGTCCGCGGCGCTGGCCGAGCCGGATGTGGAGATCTACTTCGACTCCCAGCTCACGCAGCTGCGCGAGAAGGGGGTCCGGGCCGCGGTCGAGGCCGGGAAGGCGATCTACTGCGAGAAGCCGATCGCCGAAGGGCTCGACGCGGCGGTTGACCTGGCGAAGCTGGTGCGCGACTCGGGGCTGAAGAACGGGGTCGTCCAGGACAAGCTGTCGCTGCCGGGGCTGCGGAAGCTGAAGCGGCTGGTCGACGGTGGGTTCTTCGGGAAGATCCTGTCGGTGCGCGGCGAGTTCGGGTACTGGGTGTTCGAGGGCGACTGGCAGGAGGCGCAGCGGCCGGCCTGGAACTACAAGTCCGAGGAGGGCGGCGGCATCGTCGTCGACATGTTCTGCCACTGGCGGTACGTGCTCGACCAGATCTTCGCGCCGGTCAAGTCGGTCTACTGCCAGGGCGCGGTGCACATCCCGCAGCGCTGGGACGAGCAGGGTGACGAGTACGTCGCCACCGCCGAGGACGCGGCGTACGGCGTGTTCGAGCTCGAGGGCGGGATCATCGCCCAGCTGAACTCGTCCTGGGCGACCCGGGTGTTCCGCGACGAGCTGGTCGAGTTCCAGGTCGACGGGACCGAGGGGTCGGCGGTCGCCGGGCTGCGCAACTGCCGCGCCCAGCACCGGTCGGCGACGCCGAAGCCGGTCTGGAACCCGGACCTGCCGGCGGCGTACTCGTTCCGCGACCAGTGGGCCGAGGTGCCGGACAACGAGGTGTTCGACAACGGGTTCAAGGTGCAGTGGGAGATGTTCCTGCGGCACGTCGTCGACGACGCGCCGTTCACCTGGGACTTCGTCGAGGGCGCCAAGGGCGTGCAGCTGGCGGAGCTCGGGCTGCAGTCCTGGAAGGAAGGCCGCAAGCTGGAGGTCCCGGCGCTGGCGATCGAGAACAGGGCATGAGCCTCTCGCTCAGGCTCCCCGCCTTCGGCGGGGGGAAGGAAAAGGGTGGGGGGAGCGGGGCCGGGCCGGGCGGGCTCGCCGAGTACCGGCTGATTGGCGAATCGGTTGCCCACGGCACCTACCAGCCGGCGCGCAGCCGGCTGGCGTTCGCGGCCGCTCACGTGGTGGCCGATCCGCTCGGCGACAACGCCCCCGGAGCCCCCGCGGTGGTGGACTGGGAGCACACTCTCGGCTTCCGGCGCCACCTCTGGTCGCTCGGGCTGTCGGTCGCCGAGGCGATGGACACGGCACAGCGCGGGATGGGCCTCGACTGGGTCGCCACGCAAGAGCTGATCCGGCGATCGGCCGCCGAGGCGCCGGACGGGCGGATCGCCGTCGGCGTGGGCACCGACCAACTCCCAGCCGGTGAGCACAGTCTCGACGCGGTGATCAAGGCGTACGAGGAGCAGCTCGCGGTCGCCGAGGACGCCGGCGCGCAGCCGATCCTGATGGCCAGCCGGGCGCTGTGCGCGGCGGCGGCCGGGCCGGACGACTACCGGAAGGTCTACGACCACCTGCTCGCGCAGTCGACCCGCCCGGTGATCCTGCACTGGCTCGGCTCGATGTTCGACCCCGCGCTCGACGGCTACTGGGGCACCGACGATCTCGATGCCGCAGCCGACGTGGTGGTCGACCTGATCGCCGAGAACACCGCCAAGGTCGACGGCATCAAGGTCTCGCTCCTCGACGCCGCCAAGGAAGTTGCTCTGCGCAACAGAATCACCACCAGGCTCTACACCGGCGACGACTTCAACTACCCCGAGCTGATCCGCGGTGACGACCAGCGCCACAGCGACGCCCTGCTCGGCATCTTCGCGGCGATCGCCCCCGCGGCCGCGGCCGCGCTGAAGGCGCTCGACGACGGCGACCTGACCCGGTACGACGAGGTCTTCGCGCCGACCGTCCCGCTGGCCCGGCACATCTTCTCCGCGCCGACGCCGTACTACAAGACCGGGATCGCCTTCCTGGCCTGGCTGAACGGCTACCAGCCGGGCTTCGGCATGGTCGGCGGCCTGCAGACCGGCCGCTCGGTCCCGCACCTGGCCGAGACCTTCCGGCTCGCCGACCAGGCCGGCGTACTCACCGACCCCGAGCTCGCCACGCGGCGGTTCACGCAGCTGCTCGCGACGTACGGGATCGACGCATGAACCGCTACAGCCTCAACCAGGCGACCACGAAGTACTGGCCGCTCGAGGACGTCGTCGCGGCCAGCGCGAAGGCGGAGCTGGAGTGGATCGGGTTGTGGCGCGAGCCGATCCAGGAGTACGGCGTCGAGAAGTCCGCGAAGCTCGTGCAGGACGCCGGGCTGAAGGTCTCGTCGCTGTGCCGCGGGGGCTTCTTCACCGCGACCGACCCCGCTGAGCGGAAAGCGAAGATCGAGGACAACCGCAGGGCGATCGACGAGTCGGCAGCTCTCGGCACCGACACGCTCGTGCTGGTCAGCGGTGGACTGCCGCCCGGTTCACGCGACATCGACGGCGCCCGCCAGATGATCGTCGACGGCCTGGCCGAGCTCGCGCCGTACGCCGAACAGCACGGCGTCCGGCTCGCGATCGAGCCCCTGCACCCGATGTTCTGCTCCGACCGCTGCGTCGTCTCGTCGCTCGGCGGCGCGCTCGACCTCGCGGAGCAGTTCCCCGTCGAGCAGGTCGGCGTGATCGTCGACGCCTACCACCTCTGGTGGGACGCCGACGTCTACCGCCAGATCGAGCGGGCCGGCGCGCGGATCTGCTCGTACCAGGTCAGCGACTGGACCGTCCCGCTCCCCGCGGACACGCTGCTCGGCCGCGGCATGATGGGCGACGGCGCGATCGAGCTGCGCCGGCTGCGCGAGGCCTGTGACGCGGCCGGGTACGCCGGGCCGGTCGAGGTGGAGATCTTCAACCAGGAGCTGTGGGACGCGCCCGGCCAACAGGTGTTCGACCTGGCGCTCGCCCGCTACCAAGAGCACGTTGCCTGAAGCCCCCAACTGAAGGAGCACGTCTCGTGAGCATTCCCGCCGACGGAATCGGCATGCACCTGTACACGATGCGCGACGTCCTGAAGGACGACTACTCCGGCACCCTGAACCAGCTGGCCGGGATCGGCTACCGGACCGTCGGCGTCAGCGGCCGGTTCGGCCACTCGGCCGCCGACATCCGGCGGTTCGCCGACGACGCCGGGCTGAAGATCGTGCTCGAGCACGTCGGCTACTCGCGGCTGACCGACGACTGGGAGGGCGCGCTCGAGGATGTGCGGACGCTCGGCGGAGAGTGGATCGTGGTCCCGTCGCTGCCCGACGAGCTGCGCACGCTGGACGGGTTCCGCGAGGCCGCGGCGGCGTTCAGCAAGGCCGGCGAGACCGCCAAGCAGGCGGGGCTGAAGCTGCTGTTCCACAACCACGGGCACGACTTCGAGGTCGTCGACGGGCAGGTGAAGTTCGACATCCTGCTGAACGAGGTCGAGCCGGAGCTGCTCGGTTTCGAGCTCGACCTGTACTGGGTGGTGAACGGCGGCCAGGACCCGATCGACTACTTCCAGCAGCACCCCGGCCGCTTCCCCGCGCTGCACGTCAAGGACATGGCCGCGGACGGTTCCTGGGAGGACGTCGGCGCCGGGACGCTCGACTTCCCGGCGATGTTCGCGCACGCGGACAGCGGCGGTGTGCGGCAGTGGCTGGTCGAGCACGACGCGCCGACGGATCCGTGGGTCTCCGCGCGAACCAGCTATCAATCCCTGGCGCAGATGCGGTTCTGACCGGCGTACGGCGTACAGTCGTCACTGGCAGTACGTGAACGGTCGCCGCCCGAGGTCAGCACGATCGTGCCACGGCATTCTGGGGACGTTGCTCTCCGGGCGCGATCTGTCACTCTGTGAGGGGGCCCTCACCACGGCGGGGTTCCCGTGAGGCCGCCGACGCCGTGACGCCGGAGCAGCGCAGTGCAGAACGAGCCCACCGTACGGTTGACGGCCGTGCGCCGTCTCTACGAGGTGAGTGCCCGGATGGGCGCCGGCCGGAGCCTGGCCGAGACCCTGCAGGCCGTCGTCGACGGGGTCGTCGACGGTCTCGGGTTCGGCATCGCCGTGCTGAACCTGCGGCAGCCGGACGGCAAGTTCGAGGTGATCGCAGTGTCCGGCTCGCCGGAGGCGCGCGAGGCGCTGCTCGGGACGGTGAGCGCCGCGGACATCTTCGACGGCGAGTTCGAGATCGCCGACGTCTGGGGCGGGCTGCGGTTCGTGCCGCACGAGCGGCTGCCCGAGGGTGAGGTGGTCGGCTGGGTGCCCGACGTACCGATCTCGACCGATCCGGACGCGTGGCACCCGCTGGACGCGCTGTTCGCGCCGCTGCACTCCTCCGACGGCGAGCTGGTCGGGATGCTGTCGGTCGACCTGCCCGAGGACCAGCGGCGGCCGGGGCCGGTGCACCGGGAGCTGCTGGAGATCTTCGCGACCCAGGCCGGGCTCGCGATCGACAAGGCCCGACTGACCGACCAGTTGCTCGCCGAGAAGGCCCGGCTGGAGGCGAGCGAGACGACGTTCCGGCTGGTCTTCGAGGGCGCCGGGAACGGGATGGCCACGATCGCGCTCGACGGGCCGGAGCGCGGCCGGGTGCTGCGGGTCAACGAGGCGTTCTGCCGGATCACCGGCTACACCGCGGCGCAGCTGGTCGGGTCGCCGCTGATGGACTACCTGGAGGACGAGAACGCCGGCCAGACCGAGCGCGAGGTCGCCGAGCTGACCGAGGGCCGCGGGCCGTACCGGTTCGAGCGGACCTTCCGGCGTACCGACGGCCTCGACATCTGGCTCGGCGGCACCGCCGCGATCGTTGATCAGGGCAACAAAGAGCAGCCGCGGATCGTGCTGATCCAGATCGACGACGTGACCGCGCGCAAGGAGACCGAGCGCGAGCTGCAGCACCACGCCGCGCACGACGCGCTGACCGGCCTGCCGAACCGGCGGCTCCTGCAGCACCGGTTCACGACGGCGCTGCAGCGGTCCCGGCAGAGCGGGCGGCGCGGGGTGCTGCTGTTCTGCGACCTGAACCACTTCAAGCTGGTCAACGACAAGTACGGCCACGAAGCCGGCGACCAGGCGCTGCGCGAGATCGCCGGGCGGCTGCTGTCCGCCGTACGGCACGGGGACACGGTGGCGCGGCTCGGCGGCGACGAGTTCGCCGTACTGGCGGAGGAGATCGACGGCGCCGACCTGGCCGCGCTGATGCGCCGGATCGAGGATTCGGTCAACCGCCCACTGACCGGGATCGACGTCCCGGTCACGACCAGCATCGGCACGGCGGTGGTCAGCCCGTACACCGCCGACCTCGACGAGCTGCTGCGCACCGCCGACCACGAGATGTACCAGGCCAAGCAGCGCAGCCGCGCGGCTAGGACCCCAGAGCAGTGAGCGCGTCGTCGGTGAGGCGGAAGGTCGTCCACTCCGACTGTGGGCGGGCGCCGAGCGCGACGTAGAAGTCGATCGCCGGAGTGTTCCAGTCGAGCACGGACCACTCGAGGCGCTCGTACCCGTGCTTGACGCACTCCTGGGCCAGTGCGGTGAGCAGCGCCTTGCCGAGGCCGGAGCCGCGCTGCTCGGGGCGGACGAACAGGTCTTCCAGGTAGATGCCGTGGACGCCGCGCCAGGTGGAGAAGTTCAGGAACCACAGCGCGCAGCCGACGATCTCGCCGTCGTGCTCGGCGACGTGCGCGAACACCGCCGGCGTGGGGCCGAACAGCGCGGTGTCCAGTTGCGTCGCGGTCAGCCGGCAGGCGTCGGGCTCGCGCTCGTACTCCGCCAGCGCGTAGACCAGCTCCACGATCGCCGGTACGTCGTCCGGCCGCGCGCGGCGGATCCGCTCATCGATCTGCATGAGGTCATCCTGCCTGGTCAACGCTCGATGCCGGGGTCAGACCTCGCGCTCGGGCGCCTTGGCCAGGCTCACGGTCTGCGGCCGCGGGGCGGACTGCTCAGCGGTCGGGCCGCTGCGGTGCGTGCCCAGGTTCTGGTACGTCGAGTTCTGCAGCGCGATCGCCTTCGCCAGCTCGGGGTCCACCGCGGCGGCGGCCGGCTGCTCACGGTCGACGACGATCTGGTCGAAGACCTGGACCAGCTGGCCGGGCTGCACCGTCCGGGTCTGCAGCGACTGCACCCGGGAGTCCATCGAGGCCTGGTTCCAGGCGTTCTTCTCGACCCGGTCGTAGTCGATCCGGTACGGCGCGCCCTCGGTCATCTGCTGCAGGAACAGCTTGGTGCTGGCGCCGTTGCCCTCGCGGAACGGGTGCGCGAGGTTCAGCTCCGCGTAGGCGGTGGCCGCGGTCCGGACGAAGTCCTCCCGGGAGATGTTCGGCCAGTCGACGCCGCGCATCTTGCTGCCGGTGTTCTCGATCCACTGCGGCGCCCAGCCGTGCTCGACGAACGGCTGGCCGTCCTTGACCAGGTCGACGTCGCGGGTCTGACCGGCCCACTCGTAGACGTCCTGGAACAGGTGCTGATGGATCGCCTGCAGGTGCGGCAGGTCGGAGGTGCGCGGGATGTCGACCTCACCACGCTGGAGCTCGCCCTGGCGCATCGCGCGGATCCGGTACTCGGCCGCGCGCAGCCGGTCCGCGTCGGTCAGGCCGAGCTTGTTGCGCAGGACGTTGCCACCGGGCTCGGTGAGCAACCGGTTCCACCGCTCGATCGGGGTCGGCTCCGGGGCAGGCTGCGTCACGCCTCACCCTCAGCCGGCTTGCCGACCTTCGCCATCGTGCGCCGGATGTACTCGGCGGCGTCGATCCGGCCGAGCTCACGGTCGACGAGGTCGGAGACGTCCTCGCGGTCCGGCTCCCACCCGTCCAGCCGCCCACTCGCCAGGGCATCGCTGACGCGCTGCTTCTGCGCGTCGTCCAGCGGCTCGAACAGTTCCGGCCAGCGGCGGGCGTAGCGGCACGGCTCGTACGTCATCTCAGCACTCCTGCGTGTTCGGTGGGCGGTGCCCAGCGTATCGAGCAGTTTCGTTCACTTCGGCGTCGCACCGGCGTCCGCGCGCCGTCATCCACCGGCTGAAGGCTGATCCGGACCCCCTCTCCCCGCTCCAGGAGGATCTGTGATGTCTGTCTCCCGACGGCGTTTTCTCGGGTACGGCGGTGCCGGCACCGCCGCGGTGCTGCTCGGCACCGGTGTCTGGGACGCCTCGACCACCTACGCCGTTCCCGGCCGGGCCGGCAACCCGTTCACGCTCGGTGTGGCCTCCGGCGACCCGAAGTACGACAGCGTGGTGCTCTGGACCCGGCTGGCCACCGACCCGTTCGCCGTCGACGGCAAGGGCGGGATGCCGAACAAGCCAGTCCGCGTCGAGTACGAGGTCGCGCTCGACGAGCGCTTCCGGTTCGTCGTACGGCGCTCCAGCGTGCTCGCGACGCCGGAGCTCGGGCACTCGGTGCACCCCGAGGTCCACGGGCTGCTGCCGGACCGCGAGTACTACTACCGCTTCCGCACCGGCCACGAGGTCTCGCCGACCGGCCGGACCCGGACGACCCCGCACCCGCTGACCACGCCGCGCAACCTGCGGTTCGCGTTCGCGTCCTGCAACGCCTGGCAGGACGGCTACTTCACGGCGTACGAGCACCTGGCGCACGAGGACCTCGACCTGGTCGTGCACCTCGGCGACTACCTGTACGAGTCGGGTGTGAAGACCAACAAGCGCGGCGTCGAGACCGACCCGCGGTTCCACACCGAGACGTTCGACCTGGCCCGGTACCGGCTGCAGTACTCGCTCTACAAGTCCGAGGCGCCGCTGCAGGCCGCGCACGCGGCACACCCGTGGATCCACACCTTCGACGACCACGAGGTGGAGAACAACTGGGCCGGTGATCTCTCCCAGGCCGACACCGAACCCGACCAGGACCCGGTGATCTTCAAGCAGCGCAGGGCGCAGGCGTTCCAGGCGATGTACGAGAACCTGCCGCTGCGGCACGAGCAGATGCCGTCCGGCCCGGACATCCGCTACCACCGGCGGCTGCCGTACGGCCGGCTGGCGGACTTCACCATCCTGGACACCCGGCAGTACCGCTCGGACCAGCCCTGTGGCGACGGCGACTCGTCGACCTGCGACGGCCGGTTCGACCCGGACAACACGATGCTCGGCGGCAAGCAGCGCAAGTGGCTGCTGGACGGCTTCCGGCAGTCGCGGGCCCGCTGGCAGGTGCTCGGCAACCAGACCCCGATGGGCCAGACCGACTGGACGCCCGGCCCGGAGACCCACGTCTGGCTCGACCCGTGGGACGGTTACGTTGCCGAGCGCAACAAGGTGCTGGCCGCCGCGCAGGACAGCGGCGTCCGCAACCTGGTCGTCATCACCGGCGACCGGCACCAGAACTACGCGCTGGAGCTGAAGCGCGACTTCGCCGACCCGGACTCGCGCACGGTCGGCACCGAGTTCGTCGGGACGTCGATCACCAGCGGCGGTGACGGCGCCGACAGCACCGACCAGGGCCAGCAGTTCCTGGCCGCGAACCCGCACCTGAAGTTCTTCAACTCCCAGCGTGGCTACGTCCGGGTGACCGTCGACGAGCACCAGTGGCGCTCCGACTTCCGCGTCGTCCCGTTCGTCAGCAAGCCGGACGCTCCGGTCAGCACGCGGGCGACGTACGTCGTCGAGGACCGGCGCGCGAACGTGCACCTGGGCTAGCCGCGGCCGTAGACCCCGAAGGCGTCGAAGGCGATCCAGGAGCCCTGGTCCTTGACGAGCTCGACCGTGTTCTGGCCGGGCCCGAACAGGGACCGGGGCAGCGGCCGTTCCAGGTACGCCGGCTTCAGCGGTGAGCCCGGGTAGGTGCTGTCGGCGATCAGCGAGCCCTTGGTGGCACCGGCCGGGAAGGTGAGCCGTTCCACCTCGCGCCCGTTCACCGACAGCACCGCCGAGCCCGGGATGGTCGCGTGCGAGTCGATCAGCCAGAGGGCGAGATCGAGGTCCCCGGCCGGTACGGCGTCCAGGTCGAACCGGAAGCGCACCCGGTGGTTCTTCGAGCCGGCCCACTTGTCCGACGGGCCGGGCAGTAGGTAGCACCAGTCCTGGTTCGGGACCGAGGTGCCGTAGGTGTAGTCGACGTCGGCCGGGAACGTCTTCGGGTAGTCGGCGCTGTGGTTCGGCGACAGGGCGAACTCGGAGCCCTTGCCGTCGTACTGGCCGACGCGCGCGATCGGGCGACCGGAGACGGTCACCGACGTCAGGTTGGTGACGGCCACGGCCGGCGACGGCGCGGAGGTCGCACCGGCCGCGTCGACCGTCACCACCCGGTACGTCCGGCGCACTCCGCTGAAGCCGAGGCCGCGGTGCACGAAGTGGGGGTACACGGTCTTGCCCACCAGCTCGTACGACGACCCGCCGGTGGCGGCGTACACGGCGTAGTGGTCGACCATCGTGGACCACGGGACCGCCGTCCAGTCCAGCGTGACCGCGCCGAGCTGGCCGCTGCCGCGTAGGTGGGCCGGAGCGGGAACGCGCTTCACAGTGCCTCCAGTCGGGGAGCGCCGGCCGGTGTCCGGAACCGCGCCACCGTCGTGGCGGCGGCGTTCGCGTCGGCCTCGATGTAGGGAACGGTGACGAACTCCGACGTCATCTCGTGCGGGGTGAGCGTCGCGTGCACGTAGCCGCGGCGGGCGTTGTAGAGCTTCACGTACGGGTGCCCGAGCCAGTCCTTGGCGTAGGCGTCGGTGTCCGCGCCGTCGCCGTCGGAGCCGATCGACGAGCAGACCAGCTCGACCCCGACCGTGCGCGACGCCGGATCGGCGAAGTCCGCCTTGAGCTCGGCCGCGACGTGCCGGTGGATGTCGCCGGTCAGAACGACCGGGTTGCTGGTCCGGCCGAACGCGTCGAGCAGCCGCCGCCGGTTCGCCGGGTAGCCGTCCCACTGCTCGATCCGGTCGTCGCTCACGGCGATGACGACGACGCCGTTCGCGACCAGGTTCCAGGTGGCGCGCGACCGGGTCAGGCCGTCGTACAGCCAGCGTTCCTGGGCGGCGCCCATGATCGTGCGCTGCTCGGCGAGCCGGTCCGCCTCGTCGACCGGCACCGGGTCGCGGTACTGCCGGGTGTCGAGCAGGTTGATCCGGGCCAGGTCGCCGACGTCGAAGCGGCGGTAGACCTGACTGTCCGGACCGCTCGGCAGGCTGCGGAGCGACAGCGGCAGGTTCTCGTAGAAGGCCCGGTAGGCGACCGCGCGCCGGTGCACGAACAGCTCCGGCGGGATGCCGTAGAGCGAGTTGTCGGCGCCGTAGTTGTTCTGCACCTCGTGGTCGTCCCAGATGTGCAGCCAGGGCGCGGCCGCGTGCGCGGCCTGCAGGTCCGGGTCGGTCTTGAACAGCGCGTACCGCAGCCGGTACTGCTCCAGGGTCTCGATCTCGACCCCGTGCTCGGGCCCGACGCTCACTCCCTGGCGCCACAAGTTGCCGCCAGCAACGATCCCGTACTCGTAGACGTAGTCGCCGAGGAACACGACGGCGTCCACGTCCCGGCGGGCCAGGTCCCGGTACGCCGCGAAGTACCCGTGGTACCAGGCCTGGCAGGACGCCAGCGCGTAGCTGAAGCGCGTGGCCCGGCCGGCCGGCAGCGTCTTGGTCCGGCCGACCGGGCTGATCACGGTGCCGGCCCGGAAGCGGTAGAAGTACTCGCGACCGGGCTTCAGGCCGCGGACCTCGGGGTGCACCGCATGCGCCAGTTCGGGGGACGCGATCGCCGTCCCGGTGCGGACCACCTTGTGGAAGCGCTCGTCCTCGGCGACCTCGTAGCGCACCGGTACGTCGTCCGGCGGCATGCCGCCGTGCCCGTCGACGGCCAGCGGCCGCGGCGCGAGCCGGGTCCACAGCACGACGCTGTCGGCCGTCGGATCGCCGGAGGCGACTCCGAGCGCGAACGCGCCGTCCGGGACCGGCCGGCGCGGGGTGGCGTCCGCGCTCGCCGGGGCCGCGACCCCGAACGCGACGGTGGCCGCGCTCAGACCGCTGAGTTGGAGGAAGGATCTGCGGGGCAGCTCGGCATCCATCGTCATATTCTTACTTGAGTTGATGGCAGCAGGTAACCCTTTGACTACCACTCGATGAATTCAGTACCACGGGTGATCACTGCCAGTGCGATTTCCTGTTGGTTTTCTGACCGCCGGTGCGGGAACTTGGAACGCATGGCTACCCACAAGAACCGCAGGATCGGTGACGTCGAGGTCAGTGCGATCGGGCTCGGCGGGATGCCGATGTCCATCGAGGGCCGTCCGGACGACGAGAGCCGGTCGGTGGCGACGATCCACGCCGCGCTGGACGCCGGGATCACGCTGATCGACACCGCCGATGCCTACCACCTGACCGCGTCCGACGTCGGGCACAACGAGTCGCTGATCGCGAAGGCGCTGGCGTCGTACGGCGGTGACACGTCGAACGTGCTGGTCGCGACCAAGGGCGGGCACCTGCGGCCCGGGGACGGATCCTGGACGCTGAACGGGTCGCCGGAGTACCTGAAGCAGGCCGCCGACGCGTCGCTGAAGCGGCTCGGGGTCGAGGCGATCGGGCTCTACCAGTTCCACCGGCCGGACCCGAAGACGCCGTACGCCGACTCGATCGGTGCGATCCGCGACCTGCTCGACGCGGGCAAGATCCGGCAGGCCGGCATCTCCAACGCGAACCCGGAGCAGATCAAGCAGGCGCAGGAGATCCTCGGCGGCCGGCTCGTCTCGGTGCAGAACCAGTTCTCCCCGGCGTTCCGGTCGAGCGAGCCGGAGCTGGAGCTGTGCGACGAGCTCGGCATCGCGTTCCTGCCCTGGTCGCCGCTCGGCGGGATCTCGAAGGCGTCGGATCTCGGCGAGAAGCACCCGGCGTTCCACCGGATCGCCCAGGAGCTGCAGGTCAGCCCGCAGCAGCTCACGCTGGCCTGGATGCTGGCCAAGTCGCCGCACGTGATCCCGATCCCGGGGTCGAGCCGACCGGAGACGATCCGCGACTCCTACGCCGCGGTCGACCTGGAGCTGACCGCCGAGCAGGTCGCGGAGCTGGACGCCGCCTAGGAATACCGCCGTCGGGGCGGGCGTTCGGAAGGATGTTCGCCCACCCCGACGGGAGGTCTGCTGATGGAAGACATGCGTGCGTTGAGCTACGGCCTCGGCCGGCAGTACTTCGAGGAGAAGGACTACCGCGGGGCGATCAAGGCGCTGAAGCCGGTCGTCGACGAGACGCCGGACGACGTGGGCACGCGGCTGCTGCTGGCCCGCGCCTACTACCACTCCGCGCTGCTGAAGCCCGCCGAGGAGCACCTGACCGAGGTGATCGCCCGCGAGCCGACCGAGTACTACGCGCACCTGATGATGGCGCGCACGCTCGAGCGGCAGTCACGGGCCGACGAGGCGGTCAAGCACCGCCGGATCGTGGCGGCACTGACCGGCGACGACAGTCACCTGGCCACGCACACTATTTGAGCGAGCGCTGCGCGGCGTACAGATCTTGTACGCCGGGCCGCGCGCCGAGCAGGAAGGTGCCGTTCTCCAGGTCGCCCTGGAAGTCGCGCGGCAACCCGCTCGGGTCCGACGTGAGCCCCTGCAGCCCGACCGTGAGACTGCGGGGTGCCACGTCGGCCAGCTGAATCGCGTACGGCGTACCGCTGGTGATCCGCACGTTCCAGTGCGCGATCCGCGCGCCGAACAGCGGCCCGGACGCCGCCGAACCGCCGACCCGCCCGTTGTTCACCAGCGTGATGTCGGTCCGCGCGTTCTCGAACGGCATCGCCCGGTGCGTGTCGAACGTGCCCTCGGCCATCCGGCCGCGGCGCCAGACGTTGCCCGCGGACAGCCCTTCGAGGTTGAGCCCGTGGTGCAGCGCGCCGGACGGCAGCGGCACCGTGAACGCCTCGATCTCGAACCCGTCGACCAGGTTGTCGTGGGCCTGCATCCGGCAGGCGAAGCTGTGGTGCGCCGACCGGCCGCCGACCACGACGTCGGTCAGCGTGACCGCCTTCGTGGTGGTGAACCCGAAGCCCAGGTCGCAGTTCTCGACGCGGACATCGTCGGCCCAGCAGTCGTGCACCGCCTGGAAGCACAGGCCGTTCGCGCCGGGATGGCGGTTGTGGATGGTCATCGGCTTCAGCTCGTTGCGGATGGTCAGCGACTCGACGCCGACGTCGTGCACGGTCGGGCCGATCTCGCGCAGCCGTGACGGCCAGCTCGGCCTGAGGTCGTAGCGCAGCGGCTGCGCGAGCTCGATCAGGCGGTCGCCGAGGATCTTCGCGATGCGGACCGGCCACTGCAGCGTCGCGTACTGGATGTACTGACCGGCCGACCCGGTGGTCAGCTGCGGCGCCTTGACCGGCCAGTCGTACGCCGCCGTACCGGGGACGTCGCCGGCCAGATGCTTGAGCACACCGGCGTCGGCCGGGTTGTCGGTCTCCAGTACGACGAGGTCGCCGGCCTTCAGGCTCGCGGTGCTGGACACGAGCAGCGTCCGCTGGCCGCGCGACGCGGCGCCGACCTCGGCGAGCGTGTCGCCGAGCAGCCAGCCCTCCGACGCGGCGAAGTCCTCCGCCTCCGACTTGGCCTTGCGCTCCGGCGCGATCACCCAGATCTGGCCGCCGGTCCACGACCAGCGGCTCTGCAGGCTCGGCTGAAGGTTCGGGCGGTAGCTCTCCTCGAGCGGCCGGGTGAAGTGCAGGATCGTGCGGTCCCGGCCGGAGCCCTTGAGCACGACGTTCGACCAGTGGATCCAGATCGGGGAGTCCAGGCGGTAGACGCCCGGCGGGACGAGGACCGTCGCGCCGCCGTGCGTACCGGCGTACTGGACGGCGGCGTTGAAGGCGGGGGCCGCGTCGGTGCTGCTGCCGGGGCGGGCGCCGAAGTCGGTGACCTTGACGACCTTGCGCGGGCGGTTCGGGCGTTCGCCGCCGCGGTAGCCGGCGTGGGAGATGTCGGGGATCAGCGGGTGCGTGCCGGGCGTCTCGGCCCACTCGGCGAGCAGTTCGGTGGAGGCGTCGCGTCGGCCGGACTGGCTGGCCTGGGCCGGGGTGCCGGAGAGTAGTCCGGCAGCTGGGATCGCGGCGGCGCTGCCCAGGACGAGGCGGCGGGAGAGCATCATGAACGAACTCCTCGGGGCGGAAGGGGTTTCGCAGGGTGGGACCAAGTTTCACTGGGCGGACCGGAATAGACAAGAGCTGGAAATAGTTCAATAATTAACTACCTACTTCGAGGAGAACCCTGATGCAGTTCGGCATCTTCAGCGTCAGCGACGTGACGCAGGACCCGACCACGGGCACCACCGTGTCCGAGGCCGAGCGGATCAAGGCGATGGTGACGATCGCGCTGAAGGCCGAGGAGGTCGGCCTGGACGTCTTCGCCAGCGGTGAGCACCACAACCCGCCGTTCGTCGCGTCGTCCCCGACCACCATGCTCGGCTACATCGCGGCCCGCACCTCGAAGCTGATCCTGTCCACCTCGACCACGCTGATCACCACCAACGACCCGGTGAAGATCGCCGAGGACTACGCGATGCTGCAGCACCTGGCCGACGGCCGGGTCGACCTGATGATGGGTCGCGGCAACACCGGCCCGGTCTACCCGTGGTTCGGCCAGGACATCCGCAACGGCATCCAGCTCGCCGTCGAGAACTACGCCCTGCTGCGCCGCCTGTGGCGCGAGGACGTCGTCGACTGGGAGGGCAACTTCCGCACCCCGCTGCAGGGCTTCACCGCGACCCCGCGGCCGCTGGACGGCGTCCCGCCGTTCGTGTGGCACGGCTCGATCCGCTCACCGGAGATCGCGGAGCAGGCGGCGTACTACGGTGACGGCTTCTTCCACAACAACATCTTCTGGCCGGCCTCGCACACCGCGCAGATGATCGGCCTGTACCGCCGCCGCTTCGAGCACTACGGGCACGGCGCCGCCGACCAGGCGATCGTCGGCCTCGGCGGCCAGGTCTTCATGCGGAAGAACTCCCAGGACGCCGTCCGCGAGTTCCGCCCGTACTTCGACAACGCGCCGGTCTACGGGCACGGGCCCTCGCTGGAGGACTTCACCCGCGAGACGCCGCTGACCGTCGGCAGCCCGCAGGAAGTGATCGAGCGGACGCTCGGCTTCCGCGAGCAGTTCGGTGACTACCAGCGCCAGCTGTTCCTGATGGACCACGCCGGCCTGCCGCTGAAGACGGTGCTCGAGCAGCTCGACATCCTCGGCGAGGAGGTCGTGCCGGTCCTGCGCAAGGAGTTCGCGGCGCTGAAGCCGGCGCACGTACCGGACGCGCCGACGCACGAGTCGCTGAAGACCGCGGCCGAGCGGGCGCACTCGCTGGAGTCGCTGTCCACGCCGGAGTCGGTCACGGAGGGAGTCGAGCGATGAAGGCGCTGCCCCGCCCCGCCGGCGAACGCACGATCGCGGTGGTGACCGCCGGGCTGACGACCCCGTCGTCGACCCGGCTGCTCGCCGACCAGCTCGCCGCCGCCGTCCGGGACACCCTGGACGGCCGCGGGGTGCCGCACCGGGTCGTCGTCATCGAGCTGCGCGACCACGCGCACGACCTGACCAACAACCTGCTCACCGGCTTCCCGTCGGCGGCGCTGCGCGAGGTGCTGGAGACGGTCGTCGAGGCCGACGCGCTGATCGCGGTCACGCCGACGTTCAGCGCGTCGTACAACGGGCTGTTCAAGATGTTCTTCGACGTGCTCGACGACAAGGCGCTGGTCGGCAAGCCGGTGCTGATCGGCGCGACCGGTGGTACCGAGCGGCACTCGCTGGTGCTGGAGTACGCGCTGCGGCCGCTGTTCGCGTACCTGCAGGCGGTCGTCGTACCGACCGGTGTGTACGCCGCGTCGTCGGACTGGGGGCCGCACGCGGCCGCGCTGAAGACCCGGGTCGAGCGGGCGGCGACCGAGCTCGTCGACCTGGTGACGCAGCGGCCGGCGACGGGTGCTGTCGACCCTTTCGCTAACCCGACGCCGTTCGAGGACTTGCTGAACAACTAGAAATGTCGAGGGCCGCTGACCGGATCCGATGTAGCGTCGGAAGGCCGATCAGCGGCCGCTCGTTCGTTCAGGAGTCCACATGAAGTACGTCGTACTGATCTACTCCAGCCCGCAGCCGTGGGGCCACCCGACCGGGGACTTCATGCCGGAGCACCAAGCCCTCCCGCAGGCCGAGCGCGACCAGCTCAACAGCTCCTTCGAGACGGTGCTGAGCGATCTCCAGTCGAAGGGTGAACTGCTCGGCGGCGAGGCCCTCGGCGACCCCGCGACCGCCAAGCTCTACCGCTGGTCCGGGCGCGCTGTGGTCACCGACGGGCCGTACTCGGAGTCGAAGGAGCACCTCGCGGGGCTGTTCCTGATCGACGTCTCCCCGGAGCGCGCCGAGGAGGTCGGCCAGGCCTTCGCCGGACCGGGCGAGACGGTGGAGATCCGCCCGATCCACTCGTTCGAGTGATGGCCTACTCGGGGTGCGCCAGGCGGTAGTCGGCCAGCGCCCGCGCGCGCTGGACCGACTCGTCGGCCTCCGCGGCGGACTTCGTCCGGTAGCGGACCTTGCGGTGCACGTCGTCACCGACCGACACCTGCAAGGTCCAGCCGGCGCCGAGCCCGCGGAAGACGAGGTGGACGAGTAGTCCGGCGGCGGCGAAGACCGGCATCAGCAGGCAGCCGATGCCGTCGCCGTCGTACGCGCCGGAGGCGATGTCGAAGAACCCGGAGCGCTCGATCCCGCTGACGATCTCCGGGTCGCTCACGGCATCAACTGGCCGCCGTTGACCTCGACGATCTGGCCGGTGACGTACGAGCTCATCGCGTCGCTGGCCAAGTAGAGGATGGTGCCGACGCACTCGTGCGGCGTACCGGTGCGGCCCATCGGGATCGTGCCGAGCATCGCCTTCAGCTGCTCCTCGCCGGTGTGCCGGTCGTGGAACGGGGTGCTGATCACGCCCGGGGAGATCGCGTTCACCCGGATGTTGTCGGGCGCGAGCTCCTTGGCCAGGCCGTGCGTGAAGGTGCTGACGGCGCCCTTGCTGGTCGCGTACACGACCGACCCGCCGCCTCCGCCGTGCCGGCCGGCGATCGAGGTGACGTTCACGATCGCCCCGCTGCCCTGCGCGCGGAACACCGGCACGATCCGGCGACTCATCGCGAACACCGAGGTCAGGTTCACGTCGATGATCCGGCGGAACTCGTCGTCCGGTACGTCGGTCACCGGCGAGCGCTTCACCAGGTCGCCGGCGTTGTTGACCAGTACGTCGATCCGCCCGTGCTTGGCCAGCACCGCGTCGATCAGGCTGGTCGCCGCCTCCGGATCGGCCAGGTCGGCCTGATGGACGGACCCGTCACCACCGGCCGTCTGCACGGCGCTGAGCGTGTGCTTCGCCCCGGACTCGTTCGCGTGGAAGTGCAACGCCACCGTCGCCCCCGCCTCCGCAAACCCGACGGCCGCAGCCGCCCCGATCCCACTACTGGCGCCGGTGACGAGCACAACCTGGTCCGAGAAGTCGAGAAATCGCATTCCCCCATCCTGCAGGACGACGCCCCAACCCGCCGACCCAGGCGAGCCCCCCAACCTCCATCCCGCCGAGGATCCCCCCAAGGTTTTGGGGCCGCCCGCTCTGGACTGAGGAGAGAGGGAGCGCAGCGACCGAACGACGAGGGAAGAGCGGGCGAAAAAGCCCCAAAACCCGCGGCGACGAAGTCGATGCCAAACAACACAGCCGGAGCACACCCCCCGAAGCCTCGGGACAGGCCGGTGAACACCATGCGCTCACACCCCCGGAGGTATGTTCGACGAATGGGTTACGACCTGGCGACGCTCGAGTTGCGGCGGTGGCGTGTGGCTGACGCGTTGCGCCTGACGGCGGCGCACGCAGACCCGGAGATGGCGAACCAGGGCGGTATCCGCGACACCGCAAGCGCCGTCGACTGGATCGGCCGGGTCGCCGATCTCGACAACGGGCACGTGTACGCCGTGGCCGACGCCGACGACCATCCCGTCGGCTGTGTCGCGGTGACCAACATCGACCGCCACCAGGTCGGCTGGACGTGGTACTGGACGATCGCCGCCGTCCGCGGCCAGGGCGTCGCCCGCGACTCGCTGCGCGCGCTCGCCGACTGGGCGCACCACGACGCCGGCCTTTACCGCCTCGAGCTCGGTCACCGGACGAACAACCCGGCCTCCTGCGGCGTCGCCGCGGGCGCCGGCTTCCTGTACGAGGGCCTGGAACGCGAACGCCTCGCCTACGACGGCACCCGGTACGACGTCGAGCGGCACGCCCGCCTCGCCTCGGACCCGCTGGAGACTCCGCAGCGCCCGGTCACCATCAACACCTGACGCTCAGGACGCCGCCGCACCCGTCGCCTGCAGGTGCTCCTTGCGCACGACCCACGCGCCCGCGCTGAGCAGCCCGACGAACAGCAGGAAGACCCCACCGAACGCGACCCGCATCACCGTGTCGTCGCTCGCCACCGCCATCCAGACCACGAGTCCCAGGAACAGCAAGGTCAGCGGCAGCATCAAGACCAGAGTCAGCACGGTCTGCCGCCGCGTCCACGCCTTCGGCGGCGCCGGCGTCCGATACTCCTTGACCGCCATCGTCCCGAACACGACGGTCGGCACGAGCCGGATCAGCGCGCTCACCCAGTTCTGCTCGACCAGCGCCGCCACCGCCGGCCCGAGCGCCAGCACCGCCACCACCGCGAACAGCCACGCCTTCGCCTTCATGACCGGATGGTAGATGCCCCCGGGTCCCCGCGGACAGGCGTTGCGGGAGGCGACCGGGGCCGGGAGCCCATACGGTTGGACCATGGGCAAAGGCAACCGGCTGTCGTTCTTCTCGTTGGTGATCGGTGGGGCGGCGGGTTTCGGGTTGCTGTGGATCACGCGGCGGGCCTGGGACGACTGCGGCGTCAAGCTCACCGGCCCGGTCGGCAACGGCCCGACGCTGCTGTTCGTCGGCCTGCCGGTCTCCCTGGTGGTCAACATCATCCTGTTCAGCGTCGTCTGGCGGGTGATGAAGAAGGGCGGCGGCGGCAAGTTCCTGATGCCGCTCATCGGCGCGCTGGTCGCGATCGCGATCGCCGACCTGGCCCTCTTCTCCTGGGCCGGTACGCCGGCCGGCCTGGCCGCCCCGATCTGCCCCGCCAACGTGCCCCCGTGGTGGCCGGAGTGGATCCCGACCTGAGTCAGCCCGCGGGTGGCGCGTACGACCGCCAGCGCTCCTCCACGACGTACCCGAGCACCTCGTACTTCATTTGCTGATCCCCAGCCGCCGCGCCAGCGCCTCCGCGTCGTACGGCGCGTGGACCTTCACGTCGTTGTCGAAGTACGCGTAGACCTCGCGCTGCCGGCGCGGCGCCGGGGTGCCGACGCGTTGGCCGTTCGTCGGTGTGCGTCCGCCGTGCCAGGTCTTGATGCGTCCGGCCCAGCGGTCGAGGGCGGCGTCGTCGTAGCCGCTGACGTACAGCTCGTCGGCGCCGTGCAGGCGCACGTAGACGAAGTCCGACGCCGTGACGTCGTCCAGCATCGGCCACTTCCCCGCCGTGTCAGCACACACCAGCCCAATGTCGTGATCGCGCAGCAGATCGACGAACCGACCGTGCTCGTACGACGGATGCCGCACCTCCAGCGCGTGCCGGACCGGCTGGTCGACCATTGCCTCCAGCAACGATCGGTCGTTCATCCGCTCGTCGTGCTTGCGCGCGAGCTTCGCCGCCTCACCCGTCGTCCGCGGCAGCAGCTCGAAGAATCGCGCCAGCCGGTCCTCGTCGTACCCGAGTGTCCCCGGCAGCTGCCAGAGCACCGGCCCGAGCTTTTCGCCGAGCGCGAGCACGCCCGAGGCGAAGAAGTTCGCCAGCGGCGTCGCCACATCCTCGAGCTTCTTCATCTGCGTGATGAACCGCGGCCCCTTGACCGCGAACACGAACCCGGGCGGCGTCTCGTCGTACCAGCGCCGGTACGACGAGACCTGCTGCAGCGCGTAGAACGAGCCGTTCAGCTCGATCGAGTTCAGCCGCCGCGACGCGTACTCCAGCTCGGCGCGCTGCGGCAGCCCGTCCGGGTAGTAGACCTTGCGCCAGGGCGCGTACCGCCACCCCGAGATCCCGATCCGGTACGGACTTTCCGGCCAGCGCTCCACCAGTGACTCAGCCGAGCTTGCGCAGCAGCGGTACGACGTCCTCGGTGAGCTGGGTCAGGAAGCGCTCCTGGTCGTGGCCGGGCCCGTGCACCACGAAGTGGTTGAAGCCCGCGTCCAGGTACGGCTGGAACTGGCGGACGACCTCTTCGGGGTCGGAGGCGACGATCCAGCGCTTGGCGACCTGCTCGATCGGCAGCTCGTCGGCGAGCCGCTCCATCTCAGTCGCGCTGTCGACGCTGTGCTTCTGCTCGGGCGTCAGCGACAGCGGCGCCCAGAACCGGGTGTTCTCCAGCGCGTGCTCCGGGTCGCGGTCGTAGGAGACCTTGACCTCGAGCATCCGGTCGACGTCCTCGAACTTCTTGCCGGCCTTCTCGGCGCCCTCGCGGACAGCCGGCATCAGCTTGTCGTTGTACAGCTCCATGCCCTTGCCCGAGGTCGCGATGAACCCGTCGCCCGCGCGGCCGGCGTACTTGGCGACCAGCGGTCCGCCCGCGGCGACGTAGATCTTCAGCGGCGTCTCCGGCCGGTCGTAGATCGACGCCTCGACGGTCTTGTAGAACGGGCCGTCGGAGCTGACCGTCTCCTCGGTCCACAGTGCCCGGATCAGGTCGACGGACTCGCGCAGCCGCGCGAACCGCTCCTTGAACTCGGGCCACTCGCGACCGGAGACGGCGATCTCGTTCAGCGCCTCGCCGCTGCCGACGCCGAGCATGATCCGGCCTGGGTAGAGCACGCCCAGCGTCGCGAACGCCTGCGCGATCACGGCCGGGTTGTAACGGAAGGTCGGGGTCAGCACCGAGGTACCGATCAGGACCCGGTTCGTGCGCTCACCGACGGCGGCCATCCAGGCCAGCGCGAACGGCGCGTGGCCGCCCTCGTGCCGCCAGGGCAGGAAGTGGTCGGAGACGGTGACGCTGTCCAGCCCGAGCTCCTCCGCGCGTACGGCGTACTCGACCAGCTCGCGCGGCCCGAACTGCTCCGCCGACGCCTTGTACCCGATCCGAATGCTCACCCTGCTGCTCCTCCGTCGTAGTCGGTCCACCGAGTGACAACCCACGCGCCGCACGTTCTATGCCGCCACCGTACTGCGCGGGTGGGCCCGGTGATCGCGGAGGAGTCAGGGGGTCTGGGCCCAGATGTCGTTGATCACCCGCTGGGCCTGGGCCTGGTCGCCGGTGGCGACCGCCCCGACCAGCCACCAGCGGCCGGCCGGCCCGCGGAACGCGTGGCTCAGGGTCACCTGGTACCGCTTGCCGCCGGCGCCGAACCAGGTCCGGTCGCCGCGGGGCGTCGCCGGCGCGGTGGCCTTGAACTCCTTGGTCCAGTCCGCGTCGAACGCCGCCCGGCCGGCCAGGCAGGCCGCCCGCTCGCCGCACGGACGGACCGCGATCCGCAGGTCGACCTCGGCCTGGCCGGGATCGGAGCGGGTCAGCGCGCGGCGGTAGATCGTGGTCGAGGACTCCCCCGACCGGTCCTCGTCGAGCAGCGGCGGCCGGGGGAACCCGAACTCGAACGGCAGCTCGAGGATGCGGGTCGAGTAGACCTCCGGGCCCTTCGGGTAGACCGCGCCGACCAGACCGACGTACGGCGCGGGCTCGAAGCGCTGGCCACCGAGCGGCTTCGGCAGGCCCGGCGCGAGGACACCGGTCGGCAGCGCGCCCGGGCTGACCGCGGGCTGCGGCGGCGCCGCCGGCTCGACCTCGCTGGTCGCACTGCGCACCGCGGCCCCGACGGAGTACGCGACGCTGAACACGATCAGCACGGCGACCGTGGCCGCGCCGTACATCCACCACTTGGTCTTCACTTCGCCTCCCAGATCGCGCGGTCCGCGAGCGCCAGTGCGGCCTGCTCGGCCTTGTCGGGGTTCACCGGGTGGGCTTCGTAGTCGACCTGGACGATGACGTCGGCGTGCAGCACGACGACCGAGACCTTCCACTGCTCGCCACCGGTCCCGGCCACGCGCTCGGTGCGGGTCGGGTACTGCCGGCCGGACTCGAGCTCGCCGTTCTCCCGGTCGAACGCCTTGCGGGCGACCTCGTCCGGCCGGTACGGCGGCTGACCGCTGCCGGCGAGCTTCCCGCCGTACGGCGTGATGCGGACGTTGACGGTCGCCGCGGTGAAGGTCTGCTGGCGGCTCTCCTCGGCGACCGCGCGGCAGCGCACCTCGCCGGTACCGGTCTGCGCGAACTCCTCGGAAGATGCCTTAGGCAACATTCCGGCGATGCTGCCGAGCCGCTGGCACAGGTCGTCCGGAAGCTTGCGGGCGGCCGCGACGTCGTCCTCGTGCACCGGCTGCCCGGCCGCGAACCCGATCCCGAGCCCTGCGATCAACGCCACCCCGGACGCGATCAGCGCCCCGCGCACCACTCCACTGCTCCAGACCCCAGCCACCTGGAAGCTCCCTTTCGACCGCCCGACAACGCGGCTTAGACGAGCGCGACCAGGGTCTGGTTCCGTCTCAGCCGAGCAAAGTTCTGACGGTGCCGCCGGACTCGCTCAGCTTCGAGCCGAGACCCGACAGCGCCTCGCCGACCGACGCGAGGATCCCCGAGAGGTCCTGCAGGTTGCCGGCCAGGCTCTCGATCTCGGTGGCGACACCGCTGACCTGGCCACTGCCGTCGTTCAGCCGCTTGGCCGCCGCGTCGCCGATGCCGGGGATCTTGTCCAGCTCGCCGGCCAGCCCGGACAGCATCCCGGCCGCGTCCTTCAGCCGGTCGCGGGCCGCGTTCATCGTGGTGGCGCTGCCGCTGAGCGCCTTCCGCGCGCCGCCCTCACCGTCGTCCCCGACCAGCGCACCGGCCGCCTTCGCCGCCTGCTCCCCGGCCTCGGCCAGCCCGCCGCCGATCGTCTTCAGCAGGTCCGGCAGCTTGCCGATGAACCCGAGCGCGTCGTCCGGCAGCTCCTTGACCAGCTTCAGCACCTTCTCGAAGTCGTCGGAGTTCTCCAGCACGAACCCGACGGCCTTCTTCACGTCACTGAGATCCCGCCCACCGAGCAGATCACCGATGTCCATGCCGGAAATGTAGTCCCGGCCCGCCGTCGCCCCCGATTAACACCCCGAGGCCGTCTCGTTGTATCGTTTTCGTCGTTGCCTGCGCTCGTAGCTCAACGGATAGAGCATCTGACTACGGATCAGAAGGTTGGGGGTTCGAATCCCTCCGAGCGCGCCAGCAAAGCCTCAGGTCACCAGGTGGACGACCTGAGGCTTTGTCGTTGCGGGGGTCAGCGACCGCCGCGGCCGCTGGCGTCGCGGACCTCGGGGGAGTCCCAGCGGCCGCCCTGCTTACGGGCGTTGTCCGCGGCCTTCTTGTGGCCCAGCTCCTCGAGCTTCTTCGGGACGGTGTTCTGAGCCCGCAGCAGGTCCATCGCCTTCTGCATCCCTCGCTCGTCCCGGCGTGCTTCGCGCTCTGCCTTGCCCATGCTCATCTCCTGTGCGACTCGAGGTGAGGCCCGTGCGTGACCTCGTACTTGTCGGGGAAGCTTCTCCCGTCGGGGGTTCAACGAGCCGTACGACGCGGGCCCTCGGCAACTGGTTCCAGGAGAGGATCGACGGATGGAGTACTTCGTCTACGGGCGGGACCGGGCCGGTGCGTTTGCGCTGAAGGTCGCGCTGACCGAGGAGCACTGGGCCTTCATGGACGCGTACGCCGGTGCGCTGATCGCGCGCGGGCCGACGCTGGCCGCCGACGACGAGGACGCCGAGACGACCGGCAGCCTGCACATCCTCGACGTACCGGACGCGGCCGCGGCCGCGCGGTTCGCGTACGACGAGCCGTACTTCCTGGGCGGGGTGTTCGACGAGGTCCTCGTACGCCGTTTCGACCGGCGGGTCGGCACCACGATGTGGGACTTCGCGAGCGCCGTACCGGGATGGACGCGGTACCTGCTGCTCGCGCTCGACGGCGTCGAGCGGGAACTGCCGGAGTCGCACGTGATCATGGCGGGCGCGCTGCTCGACGACGACGGGAAGCCGGTCGGGCAGGCGGCGCTCGTCGAGGCGCCGAGCGCGGACGAGGCGGCCGAACTGCTGCCGGGAGCGGAAGTGCACGTCTGGCGCTTCGGCGGCAGACCTTCCGACAACTAGACCACCGAAACCCCGAAGCCTCGCGTCAGAACCACCCGGCGCGGGGCTTCAGCACGTTCGGTAGCCACCGCGGCCAGGAAACTTCCGGTGGAAAGCGGTTGTCGGCGGAACTTTGTGATCGGGCTCACGTACTCGCGGTTCTCAACACCCCACCCGGTCGCGTACGGTTAGTACCACTTGCACACTGGTATACGCCCACCACAGCGACTGGTATGCGACAGATCACACCGCCGAACAGGGGAATGAGCCGCCGATGACGACCACCGCCAGCCCTGCCCAGACCGAGGAAGCGCTCAGTGTCGAGAGCTCCGCAGGAACCACCTTCGACCTGACCGACGCCCCGACTGAGCACGCAGGCTTGCTGGCCTGGGTCGCCGAGGTCGCCGCGCTCACCCAGCCGGACCAGATCCACTGGGTCGACGGCAGCGACGCCGAGTACAACCAGCTCACCGGTGAGCTGATCGCGGCCGGCACGCTGGTCCGCCTGAACGACGAGAAGAAGCCGAACTCCTTCTGGGCCCGGACCGACCCGTCCGACGTCGCCCGGGTCGAGCAGCGCACCTTCATCTGCTCGGTCGACGAGGCCGATGCCGGCCCGACCAACAACTGGATGGACCCGGCCGAGATGAAGGCCCTGATGACGGGCCTGTACCGGGGCAGCATGAAGGGCCGGACGATGTACGTCGTCCCGTTCTGCATGGGTCCGCTGAGCGCCGCCAAGCCGATGTTCGGCGTCGAGATCACCGACTCGGCGTACGTCGTCGCCTCGATGCGGATCATGGCCCGCACCGGCGCCGAGGTGCTGGCCAAGATGGGCACCGACGCGCCGTACGTGCCGTGCCTGCACTCGGTCGGCGCGCCGCTGGAAGCCGGCGAACAAGACGTGATGTGGCCGTGCAACGACGAGAAGTACATCGTCCAGTTCCCCGAGGAGCGGACGATCTGGTCGTACGGCTCCGGCTACGGCGGCAACTCGCTGCTCGGCAAGAAGTGCTACTCGCTGCGGATCGCCAGCGCGATGGCCCGCGACGAGGGCTGGCTGGCCGAGCACATGCTGATCCTGAAGCTGATCTCGCCGGAGAAGTCGGTGCACTACGTCGCGGCCGCGTTCCCGAGCGCCTGCGGCAAGACCAACCTGGCGATGCTCGACCCGACCCTGGACGGCTGGGAGGTCGAGACGCTCGGCGACGACATCGCCTGGATGCGCTTCGGCGAGGACGGTCGCCTGTACGCCGTGAACCCGGAGTTCGGCCTGTTCGGCGTCGCGCCGGGCACCGGCTGGAAGACCAACCCGAACGCGATGCGCACCATCGAGAAGGGCAACTCGGTCTTCACCAACGTCGCGCTGACCGACGACGGCGACGTCTGGTGGGAGGGCTACTCCGAGACGCCGCCGAACCACCTGACCGACTGGAAGGGCCGCGACTGGACGCCGGGCAACGGCGAGCTGTCCAGCCACCCGAACAGCCGGTTCTGCACGCCGATCCTGCAGTGCCCGATCATCGCCGACGAGTACGACGACCCGAACGGCGTCCCGATCTCCGCGATCATCTTCGGCGGCCGCCGCGCGACCACGGTCCCGCTGGTCACCGAGGCGCGGAACTGGCAGCACGGTGTCTTCATGGGCGCGACGCTGTCGTCGGAGACCACCGCCGCCGCGGTCGGTGAGGTCGGCGTGGTCCGCCGCGACCCGATGGCGATGCTGCCGTTCCTCGGCTACAACGCCGGCGACTACCTGAACCACTGGCTGACCGTCGGCAAGGAGCACGACGACGCGTTGCTGCCGAAGGTGTTCTACGTGAACTGGTTCCGCAAGGACGACGCGGGCAAGTTCGTCTGGCCGGGCTTCTCGGAGAACAGCCGGGTGCTCAAGTGGATGGTCGACCGGATCGAGGGCCGCGCCGCCGCCGACGAGACGCCGGTCGGCGCCGTACCGACCGCGGACGCGCTCGACGTCAGCGGGCTGGACCTGACGCCGGAGGCGCTGCAGGTCGCGCTGAACGTGGACGCCGAGGAGTGGAAGGCCGAGCTGCCGCTGATCGAGGAGTGGTTCGCCAAGCTCGGCGACACCGTCCCGGCCGAGCTGCGGCTCGAGCTGGACGCGCTGCGCAGCCGCCTCGGCGCCTGATGAACGCCGGCGGCTGACCGGAAGCCAGTACGCCGGAGCGCGCGAAGCGCCTCGTCCCGTGATCGGGGCGGGGCGCTTTCGCCCGCCAGGAGGTCGTGGCGCCGAGTCAGAGGCGCGGTGGCGCGATGCGGTCGACCGGGAGCCGTGCGGTGAGCTCCTGGCTGTTCGGGCCGTCGTACTGGACCACTGCGACCCAGCCGTCTCCGCAGTGCAACCTGCTGACCAGCCAGGCCGGTCGCCAGGCGCCGTCGACGTAGCAGGCGACATGCGCCGGCAGCGACAGCTGGAGGAACAAACGGAGGTCGTACACCTGCGGTCGGACGGCTGAATCCGTCACCGCCACCACACCCTTTCGTGAGGTCAAAGGCTTCTCCTGCGCCCGCTCCTCACCGCGGCCTCACCCGCCGGGCACCTCCCCAGTTACCCATCCCGAAACCCCGCCACACCTGCAGGCACGCCGTTGGGGCACTTATGTTGGCCAGATGAAACTTGGTGTGATGCTGCCGGTCGGCCAGGGCGACGGACCGGACGGACAGATGCCGCGGTGGGCCGACACCCGCGAGATCGCGCTCGCGACCGAGCAGAACGGGCTCGACTCGGTCTGGCTGGCCGACCACTTCTTCTACCGCGACGCCGCCGGTACGACGCACGGCATGCACGAGGCGTGGACGCTGCTCAGCGCGGTCGGGGCGGTGACCGAGCGGGTCGAGCTGGGCACGATGGTGCTCTGCTCGACGTTCCGCGACCCCGGGCTGGTCGCGCAGATGGCCGCGACGCTGGACGAGGTGTCGGGTGGCCGCGTGATCCTCGGTGTCGGCGCCGGCTGGCACGACCCGGAGTACGAGGCGTTCGGGCTGCCGACCGACCACCGGGCGTCCCGGTTCGCGGAGTGGGTCGAGATCGTCGCCCGGCTGATCCGCGGCGAGACGGTGACCAGCAAGGGCACGTACTACGCGGTCGACGAGGCCGTGCTGGCGCCGATGCCGGAGCGGCGGATCCCGATCCTGGTCGCCTCCCGGCAGCCGCGGATGCTCGACCTGACCGCGCAGTGGGCCGACCAGTGGAACACCGCCTGGTTCGGCGCGGTCGACGACAAGCTGCGCGGGCGGCTCGCCGACTTCGACAAGGCGCTGGCCCGGAACAACCGGCCGGCCGCGGAGGTGGCCAAGACGGTCGGTCTGACGATCCGCGACCCCGAGCAGCGCGACGCGGGCGACCCGAGCGGGTTCGCCGGATCCGTCGAGGAGCTCGCCGGCGTCTTCACGGCGTACGCCGAACTGGGGGTCGAGCACCTGATCGTCGGGCTGGAGCCGGTGACGACGCGCTCGGTGGAGCGGCTGGCCGCGGCGAAGCGGCTGGCGTTCGGCTGAAACTCGCCGTGAACGCGAAGAGCCGCCAGCGGGTGCTGGCGGCTCTTCGTACTGCGGAGGCGGCGAGATTTGAACTCGCGAGAGGGGTTTACCCTCAACCCGCTTAGCAGGCGGGCGCCATCGACCGGACTAGGCGACGCCTCCTCCGACGGTCCCTCACGGGACGCGACGACGCCCAAGACTATCCGGCGAGACGCCGTCGGGGCAAAGCGGGCTCCGCGGCACGCGGCGCGGCCGGATCAGGACGCCTTGTGAGTGTTGCCCGGGCCCCCTGTAATCTGGCCGAATCGACGGGGGTCGACGCCGGAGTCAACCGAGGAGGCCGTGACGGCGTCTGTAGTAGCGGGAAGCTGATCCCACCCGGACTCAGCCTGCCCCCAGGCCCGCCTGCCGCGGGCCCGTATCGCCGCCACCCGTCGTCGATCCCAGGGAAACGGAGCCATGTCGCGGAGCACTCGCGCAGCCGGCCGGAGGTCTGCACCCAAGGCCAACCGGTCGCGCCACAAGGCGCACCGCGCCCGGACCGTCTCGAAGGCGATCGGCCTCACCCTGGTCAGCGCCCTGATCCCCGGCTCCGGGTTCGTGATGGGCGGCCGGACCAAGCTCGGCGCCTTCGTGATGACGCTCAGCGTCGGCCTGCTCGGACTGCTCGCGTTCATCGGCCTGACCAAGCGTGACGCCGTGCTCACGCTGGCGGTCGACCCGAGCCAGCTGCTGATCGCGACCGCCGCGGTGATCGTGCTCGGCCTGCTCTGGATCTGGATCGTGGTCGCCTCGCACAAGCTGCTCCGCCCGGTCAGCCTGACCGCGGTCGGCCGGCTGGCCGGCTCGGCGTTCGTCGGCCTGCTCTGCTTCGGCATCGCCGTACCGACCACCGTCGCCGCGCAGTCGGTGATGGCCCAGCGCGACCTGGTCGGCAGCGTGTTCGCCTCCGAGGGCAACTCCAAGAGCGCGACCCGGCCGAAGGTCGAGGACAAGAAGGACCCCTGGGAGAACACCCCCCGGCTGAACCTGCTGCTGCTCGGCGCGGACGACGGCGCCGGCCGCGAGGGCACCCGGACCGACACGGTGATGGTCGCCAGCATCGACACCAAGACCGGCGACACCAAGCTGATCTCGCTCAGCCGGAACTGGATGCGGATGCCGTTCCCGGAGGACTCGCCGCTGCACAAGTTCTACCCGAACGGCTTCTACGACCCCGACGGCCCGGCCGAGCAGCCCGAGTTCTACCTGGACGCGATGTACCGCAACCTGCCGGCCGCCCACCCGCGCGCGCTCGGCGCCTCGGACAACGAGGGCGCCGACGTGCTCAAGGTCTCGGCGGGCGCCGCGCTCGGCCTCGACATCGACTACTACATGCAGGTCAACCTCAAGGGCTTCGAGTCGATCGTCGACGCGCTCGGCGGGATCAAGGTCAACATCAACTACAAGGTCCCGATCGGCGGCGACTACAAGGGCCCCGGCTCGGCCGACGACATCCTGCCCAAGGACTACCTGCAGCCCGGCCCGGACCAGAAGCTGAACGGGCACGACGCGCTCTGGTTCGCCCGCGGCCGGTACGGCCTGGACGACGCCTCCCGGCAGGAGCGGCAGCGCTGCACGATCCACGCGATCGTCGGCAGCGCGAACCCGACGACGCTGGTCACGAAGTACCAGCAGATCGCGTCGGCCAGCAAGAAGCTGCTACAGACCGACATCCCGCAGGAGATCCTGCCGGCCTTCATCGAGCTCGGGCTCAAGGTGAAGAGCGCCAAGGTGACCAACATCGACCTGGACAAGAAGAAGAACTTCCCCAGCGGCCAGCACCCGAACTACGAGGCGATGGCCGAGATCGTCCAGAACGCGATCGCGAACAAGAAGCCGGTCGCCTCGACCACCGGGACGCCGACCCGCAAGCCGTCGACGGGCAAGCCGGCCACTCCGCCGAAGCCGCCGGCCGGCGGCACCGAGGACCTCGCGGACGCCTGCGCGTACCACCCGGCCAACCCCTGAGCCTGGCTGCGAGCCGACGCCGCACTGCCGCGCTCGCTGGTGGCCGCTCGCCGGGCCGGGCCGCGCGGCGGCGCCGGCGTACCGGGTGAGATCCTGATGCGATGCGTACGACGTACCGGATGCGGGCAGGACGGTTCCTCGGAGTCCTGGCCGCCGGGTTGATCCTGCTCGGGCTGGCCGCGATCCTCTGGGCGATCGGTCTGCCGGACGCGGTGGTCGCCGTGTTCCTCGTCCTCGGCGGCTTGGTCGCGCTGCTCGGCCTCGGCATCCTGCTCCGCCCGCCGGTGCTGCTGAAGCTCGGCGCCGACCAGCTCGAGGTCCGTGGCGTGAAGACCGACTGGACCGACGTCACCGAGGTCGGCCGCGTCGAGACCACGCACGGCGAGGCCGTCGTCCTGCGGACCAAGCACAAGGACGGCTCGATCCTGATCCCGGTCCGCTGGCTCGCGCCCGGCCGCGACGAGCAGCTCGCGGCCGATCTGCGCGAGCGCCTGAACAAGGCGCACGGCTACACCATCTGGGACGGCACTGCCGGGGAGAACGCCGATCGCGCAGAATGATCCGTGGTGGATTTTGTCCGGATCTGAGCGAAGGAGTCGCCCGTGCTGTCGTTCGAGCTGTCTGCGGAGGAACTGAGCGTCTACCAGGGCACGAACCCGCGCCCGGACGACTTCGACGCGTTCTGGGACAAGGCGCTGGCCGAGCTGGCCGGGATCGACGCCGAGGCGTCGTTCGTCGACGCCACCGACTTCCCGCTGACGACGGCGACCGCGCAGCACCTGTACTTCAACGGCACCGGCGGCTACCGCGTGCACGCCAAGGTGATCCGGCCCGCTGAGCCCACCGGGCCCGCCGTACTGATGTTCCACGGGTACGGCGGCGAGCAGCCGCGCTGGGTCGACCTCCTGCCGTACGCCGCCCGCGGCTTCACCGTCGCGGCGCTCGACGTACGGGAGCAGGTCGGGTACCGCACCGCGTCGCAGGAGCCGAACAGCTTCAGCCTGCACAACCACCTCGTGCACGGCCTCGACGGCGGCCCGGACACGCTGCTCTACAAGCACGTGTTCCTCGATACCCGCCGCCTGGCCGACCTGATCCGTGCGCTGCCCGAGGTCGACGCCTCGCGCGTCGCCACCACCGGTTGGAGCCAGGGCGGCGGGCTGTCCCTGGTCTGCGCCGCGCTCACTCCGGAGATCAAGTACGCCGCCAGCGTCTACCCGTTCCTCACCGACTACCAGCGCGCCTGGGAGCTCAACCTGGACACCGGCCCGTACGACGAGATCACCACCTGGTTCAAGAAGCGCGACCCGCGGCACCTGCGCGAGCAGGAGGTGTTCACGACGCTGGGCTACATCGACGTACAGCACCTGGCCGCACGGATCCGGGCCGAGGTGACGCTCTTCACCGGGCTGGAGGACCAGGTCTGCCCGCCCTCCACGCAGTACGCGATCTACAACAAGCTCACCGGCGTGAAGGAGCTGCGGACCTACCCGGACCTCGGCCACGACGACCTGCCCGGGGCCCACGACGAGATCTACCAGCTGATCGGCGCGAAGCTCTGAGCAGCCTCACAGTTCTTGGTACTGCTGCCCCCTACCCGCTGCCGGACCGACCCTGCTCGGGCTATCTGCTGGCCGGCGGCGGCGCCCAGGTCTGGCTGGACGCAGGTCCGGGCTCGCTGGCCGAGTTGCTCCGGCACACGACGCTGGACCAGCTCGACGCCGTGTGGATCTCCCACTTGCACCTGGACCACGTGGGAGACCTGCTGAACGCCTACTACGCCTTGGCGTACGGGCTGTTGCCGCCGCTGACTCAGCCGTTGCCGGTCTACGCACCGGCGGCGTTGGGGAAGCGGCTGGCCGGGTTCTTCGAGCAGGACGACGCGGGCTTCGTCAGCGACGTACTGGAGCTCCTGGAGTTGCACGACGGGCTGACTGTCGAGCTGGGTGGGCTGTCGCTGGTCAGTCGCTCGGTGGAGCACGGCTGCGATGCCTACGGGCTGCGGGCGTCTGCTGAGGGCAGGACGTTGGCGTACTCCGGTGACTGCGCGCCCTGCCCGGCTCTGGACTTGTTGGCCGACGGTGTGGACCTGCTGCTGTGCGAGGCGGACTCGGGCGAGGAGACTGCTGTGCACCACACACCGGAGCAGGCCGGAGCGCTTGCACGGCGTACCGGCGTACGGCGGTTGGTCGTGACGCACGTCGGGCCGTCGCTGGACCCCTCAGAGGCCACCGCGAGGGCCGCCGAAGTGTTCGGCGGCCCTGTGCGGAGGTCGGTCAGACCTTGGACCCCTGGTAGACCCGCAGTACCCGCCACCACCTGACTGATTGGTGAGTACTGCGCGTCCGCCGTTGGCCTTGGTCAGTTGGCCTCTTTGCCGGCCCAGTAGTGCCAGGTCGGGGAAGCGACTGGGGAACGGGTCAGACCGTCCGGCCAGGTGGCCGGCAGGTCGTGACTCCGGGCCGCGTAGAGGATCACCTCCGAGGCGAAACGGTCGCCGCGTACGGCGACCCGGGCGGCCGTCTCCGCCCGCATGTCGGCGAGGTAGTGGATGGCCGGCAGGAACTCGGCGCTGAGCCGCGGACTGAGCCGGCCCACCGGGTCGTCGTCCAGCCGGATCTCGACCACCACCTGGTGCCGGTCGTTGATGCCGTCGTCCTCCTCGACGGCGTGCATGGTCCCGTACGCCCAGCACTCGCCTTCCGGCCGGAAGAACGGCGCCAGCACGTCCGGGTGCACCTCGCTGCCCGGCACCACGATGCCGCTGCCCGGTGGCAGCACGTGGTAGCTCCCGGGTGGTGGCAGGTTGACCGGGACCAGCATGTGCGGCTGACCCATGGCGACTGCCACGCTGGCGTGGAACTCGGTGCCCTGGTCGCCCTTGCCTTCCCAGTCCGCCGGTTCCCACTCACTGACCCGCAGGTGGCAAGGGACCTGCGGTTGCAGGCCCTGTGCCACCAGTTCTGACAGCACCGGGTGGTACCGGTGCGCGTCGTCCCTCGGCAGGTAGCCGACCACCTTGCCCTGCACCCGAACAGCGATCGAGCGCGGGTCGAAGCGGTTGTGCGGTTCCGGGACGAGATCCGCGTCGGTGTCCAGGTCTGCTCCTCGCGCTGGGATGGGGTCGGGAAACAGGCTGCGAATCGCCTGCTCGTGCGGGGCTTCCCGCACGACCTCCTGACCACACCACAGGGCGTCTCCCCACAGACTGAACGGAATCAGTTCCATCTGTTGCCCTCCAGTCCCCGTTGACCGGTTTACTCGGCTCATCCCGTCCAGGACCCTGGCCGTTACACCGAGTGAGCGTATGAGAACTAGACTGCCCAGCCGGCGGCCTTTTCACGCATCGAAATGTGGACCTGTTGCTCAACGGTGTCCGGCCGTCCGTACTGTGGAACCAGCGCGTCTTGGGCTGCGGGAAAATCGGTGAATCACGTGCATTTGCACGGGAAGGAACGTCATGCAGGGCAGTGAAACAGTCGCTCGATCGACCGTCCGCGCAACCGCTGTGGAACAGGCCGTCGGCCGTCTCGACGGCGTCGCGCTGCGGACTCCCCTGCAGCGCAACCCGCGACTCTCCGCACGCACCGGCGCCGACGTCTGGCTGAAGCGCGAGGACCTGCAGATCGGCCGCTCGTACAAGCTCCGTGGGGCGTACAACCTGATCGCCCAGCTGAGTGCCGCCGAGAAGAAGGCCGGCGTCGTCTGTGCCTCCGCAGGCAACCACGGCCAAGGGCTCGCGTACTCCTGCCACGCGCTCGGCGTGCACGGCCGCGTCTACGTCCCGCGCACGACGCCGCGGCAGAAGCGCGACCGGATCGCCGCGCTCGGTGGATCGCACATCGAGGTGATCATCACCGGCGACTCGTACGACGACGCGGCCGCGGCCGCGCTCGCGTTCGCTGCGGGCACCGGGGCGACCCTGGTGCCGGCGTTCGACGACCCGAGAACCGTTGCAGGACAAGGGACTGTGGCCGTCGAGATCGTGTCGCAGCTCGGGCACGCACCCGACGTACTGGTGGTTCCCGTGGGTGGTGGCGGGCTGATCGCCGGGGTGACGACCTACCTGGCCGAGCGGCATCCCGGCGTACGGATCGTGGGAGTGGAGCCTGCTGGTGCGGCGAGCATGGCGGCCGCGTTGGCTGCTGGTGAGCCGGTGACGCTGGAGCAGCTCGACAGCTTCGTCGACGGCGCCGCCGTACGACGGGTTGGTGCGGCGACGCTGCCGATCGTTGCCGCGGCTGGGATCGAGATGGTGTCGGTGCCCGAGGGTTTGGTGTGCTCGGAGATGCTGGAGCTCTACCAGACCGACGGGTTGATCGCCGAGCCCGCCGGCGCTCTGGCGGCCGCTGCCCTGGGTCGCGCTGTGGACGCCAAGCCCGGCGAGACCGTGGTGTGCCTGCTGTCCGGTGGCAACAACGACGTCAGCCGGTACGGCGAGATCCTCGAGCGGTCGCTGGTGCACGAAGGGCTCAAGCACTACTTCCTGGTGACGTTCCCGCAGGAGCCGGGGGCGCTGCGGCAGTTCCTCGACCAGGTGCTCGGGCTGGACGACGACATCACGTTGTTCGAGTACGTGAAGCGGAACAACCGGGAGACCGGGGTCGCGTTGGTGGGGATCGAGATCGGGCGGCCCGGGGATCTGGACGGGTTGCTGGAGCGGATGGAGGCGGCGCCGCTGACGATCGAGCGGATCGACCCGGGGTCGTCGGAGTTCCGGTTCCTGATCTGAACGTCGTTGTGAGCCGGCCTTTGATGAGAACTCTGTAATGTTCGGCTCATGCGGTTCTTCGGGAGGGATCGCAAGCTGTGAGCATGCGATCTCCGCGCCTGATCTACCTGGCTGTTGCCCTCGTGCTGGCAGTGGCCGGGTTCGGGCTGACCCAGTACCTGGGTGGGCGGTCGGCGCCGGGGCTGGGCGAGACGGTCGTCGTACCGGCTGGGGCTTCGGTGTCGCCTACTCCTACTCCTACTCCCGCTCCTACTGTTGTGCCGCCGAGCCGGCCGGGGGCGGATCCGGTGACGCCGGGGAGCCCGCGGACCGCCGGTGACGACGACGACCGCGACGACGACGGCATCGACGACGATCTGGACGACGATGACTGAGCTCAGGTGTCCGTGCCTGTGTCTGTCGGCTTTGTGGGGACGGCTCTGAGAGCGCGCGGCGGCGTCAGTGCCCGCGTCCGCATCATCGGCTGGATGCTCGCCGTCCTGGCCCTGGCGGTCGCCGCCGTCGTCTTCCTGACCTGGCAGCTCCTCTCGGCGCGCTCCGACGCGTCCGCCGACGCCGAGCTGACCCACGAGGCGACCAAGTTCCGCTCGTTCACCGGCTCTCCGGCAGCCGCGCCGTTGAAGACCCCCGAGGAGCTCCTCGACTTCTGGCTGCGGACCAACCTGCCCGACACCTCCGAAGCGTTCTTCACCGTCCTCGACGGCCGCGCCGACCACCGCAGCCTCGGCACCCCACCCGCCCGGCTCGACACCGACGCCGCGTTCGTCCAGCGCATCGCGTCGGCCACCACCCCGCAGTACGGGTGGATCGAGAGCACCGCGGGGCGTGTCCGGTACGGCGTGATTCCGGTGCAGGTCGGATCGGATCCGGTCCGCGCCCAGCTCGTCCTGCTGGAGTTCCGCGACCTGATCGCGCAACCGTTGGAGGACGCGACCAAGGCCCTGGCCCTGATCGGCGTCATCACGCTGGCGATGGCGGCGGGCGCCTGCTGGGTCGTCACCGGGCGGGTGCTCGCGCCCATCCGCGAGGTCCGCACGACCGCCGAGCAGATCAGCGAGTCCGACCTGCGCCGCCGGATCGATGTCATAGGCAACGATGACGTGGCCCAGCTCGCGCGGACCTTCAACACCATGCTCGACCGCCTGGAGACGGCGTTCGTGGCCCAGCGCGAGTTCGTCGACAACGCCGGCCACGAGCTCCGCACCCCCATCACCGTCATCCGCGGCCACCTGGAGCTGATGAGCAACGATCCCCGCGACCAGGCCGCGACCCGCACGCTGGTGCTCGACGAGCTCGCCCGGATGAATCGCATGGTCGACGACCTCCTGGTGCTGGCCAAGAGTGGGCGCCCCGACTTCCTGAAACTCGAGGAGGTCAACCTCACCGAACTGGTGGTCGAGGTCGTCGCCAAGGCTCGTCCCCTTGCCTCGCGCACCTGGCGCGTGGACGAGACCGCCGACACCACCGTCACCGCCGATGGCCAACGTCTCACCCAGGCGTTGATGCAACTGGTCTCGAACGCCGTCCGCCACACGACTCCCGACGACCGGATCGCCGTGGGCTCTTGCGTTCACTACGCGGACGTTCCCGGCGCTCACTGTCCACCCACACCCCACGTACACCTCTGGGTCGCCGACACGGGCACCGGCGTCGCCCCGAGCGACCGGCACCGCATCTTCGAAAGATTTGCCCGAGGCAACAACCAGACCCGGACCGAGGGCGCCGGCCTGGGCCTCGCCATCGTCCGCTCCATCGCCCAGGCCCACGGCGGCGAAGCCCACCTCGTCGACAACCCACCGCCGACCCGCCTCACCAACAACCCGGCACCCAGCAGCACCCCTCCAGCAAACCCCAGCCCCAGCTCTGTCGAAGGCCCTCCTTCGCCCGCCGGCGCCCGCTTCGAGCTGGTCCTGCCACTGACACCCACCGAGGGGACCCCCCGATGAACAGGATCCTGATCGCCGAGGACGAGGACCGGATCGCCTCCTTCGTCGAACGAGGCCTGCGCAGCAACGGCTTCATCACCACCGTCGTCCCCGACGGCGAATCGGCGTACCAGGAGGCCGCCACCGGCGCCTACGACCTGCTGATCCTCGACATCGGCCTCCCCAAGGTCGACGGCTTCACCGTCCTCCGCCGCCTCCGCGAGTCCCGCGTGAGCATCCCGGTCATCATCCTCACCGCCCGGGACAGCATCCGCGACACCGTCGCCGGCCTCGAAGGCGGCGCCGACGACTACATCGCCAAACCCTTCGCCTTCGAAGAACTCCTGGCCCGCATCCGCCTGCGCCTCCGCAGCGACACCCCCGGCACCCCCGGCACCCCCGACGCCACCATCCTCCAGGTCGGCGACCTCAGCCTCGACCTCCGCACCCGCCGAGCCTCCATCGACGGCCGCACAGTCGACCTCACCGCCCGCGAGTTCCTCCTGGCCGAAGTCTTCTGCCGCCACCCCGACCAGGTCCTGTCCCGAGAACAACTCCTCTCCCAGGTCTGGGGCTTCGACTTCGACCCAGGCTCCAACGTGGTCGACGTCTACATCCGCTACCTGCGCAAGAAGCTAGGCCCCACCAAGATCCAAACCATCCGAGGCATGGGCTACCGCCTCCGCACCAACTAAGCCCTGAACCACCAGTACGCCGTACGAACAGCAGCGGTCGCGCGTCCTGCCCCGCGACGTATCGGGTCCTCGGCCGCGGCGCCCCGATCGCCACGCCCCCGCTGCTCCCGGCCAGCCCCGTGTGCTCCCCCAACCCCACGGCACTACAGCCCGCGGGCCACACCACCGCACCAACACATCGGCCCCGCCGGAGCAAGGGACCCACTTCCGGTTGAACCCCTGGACCAACTCCGACGAGACCGATGCCCTACCACCCAGACGCCGCCCGCGCCTCACTCACCGCCGAGGCGCCGCGTGCTTGGCGCCTTGCTCCACAGCATTTTCAGCACCCCGCGACCGCTCCGGCTCGTCGGCCGCCCCAGCCCCAGTCGACGGCTGCCCAGCAACCTCACCACCGTCGCTCAGCCCTTCACCAACCGGCCCAGCCCCAAAGTGCTCAGAATCCATATCAGCCGGACACCCATCCCCCTGCTCATCCACAACCGGCGCAACCCGCCCGCTCTGAGCCCCATCACCCCAGGTAGCAGTATGCGGAGTCCCATCCCGCCGCTCTCGCAGCTCCGCCCCACCGGCCACCGTCCCGGACACACCGGACTCGGTCCCCGACGCACCGGCCACCGTCCCACCGGACTCGGTTCCCGACCCACCGGCCACCGTCCCCGGCGCAACAGACTCGGTTCCCGACGCACCGGCCACCATCCCCGGCGTACCAGACTCGGTCCTCGAGCCCCCGGGCTCCGTCCCAGCTCCACCGAGCTGGTCCGTCGACTCACCAGGCGCCGTCGCTCCACCAGCCAATGCCCCTACCCCACCGGCGGCTGCAGCATCTCCACCCGCATGCCCACCAGACCGCAGCTGCTGCACCTCCCGCTGATGCTCCAAAGCCTCCGCCCGAGCACCCTCAGCAGCCTCCCGCCGCTCAGCAGCCCCCGCCGCCAACCGCCGAGCCTCAGCAGCCTTCTCCTCGGCAACGGCCTGAGCCTCCCGAGCCCGAGCCTCCGCCTCATCCGCCGCAGCCTGCTCCTTCTCCGCGTGCGCCGCAGCAGCCTGCGCCCGCACCTCATGCTCCTGAGCAGCCCGCTCATCCCGCCGCAGCCGCGCCTTCTTGGCAGCACCCACCAACAGCGCAGCCAAAACCACCACCACAACCACAGCGACGACGATCCACAGGACGGTCATTCCGTCCATCAGTCCTCCTCGACTAGAAGTCCGCGTCCCCCGGTACCCGCCCCACCCCCACCACTAACCCAAACCCCAACCCGCCCACCGCTGCAGACACAACCCGCCCGCGCAACACCTCACACGAGAGTCAGGTCCCCACCCCACAGCCGCGACCTCCTTGGCGTTCTCGGAGGCATCCCGGACGGCGGCCCCGAGCCGTGACGCACTAACCGACGACACCCGCCACGGTCAGCACGAACGCGAACCGGGCATCCGCTGAGCTGTGCACCGGTCCAACGGCACAGCGGTCATCGCACCCGGTGAGCCAGCCACAGCACCGGGCGTTGGGTCCGAGGGTCGGAGTCGGCCGCCGGCACCCGGCGTTGAGCCCGCGGGTCGGGATCAGCCTCTGACGTTCGGCGTCGAGACTGTGGGTCGGGATCAGCCGCTGGCACCGGGCGTTGAGACCGCAGGTCGGGGTCGGCCGCTGGCGTCCGGCGTTGGGACCGGGTGGTGGGAGTCAGCCGTCAGGGACGGTGCCGGTTACGCCAGCGGGTCTGGTGGTTAGAGGAGGCCTCTGTGCGCTGCCCAGACGATGGCCTCTATCGCGGTTCCGAAGCCGAGGCGGTCGCAGGCGGCGCGGGTGCGGCGGCGGACTGTTCGCTCGGAGAGGTCGAGGCGGCGGGCTACTGCCTCGATGGGTAGGCCGGTGGCGATCAGGCGGAACAGGCGTAGGTCCTCGGCGCTGATTCCCCGGGGGAGGACGATGGGCGCTGTTTCCGCGGGCGTCGCCGCCGTCGACGCGGCCGTCGCCGCGCGCGGTCCGCCGTGTCGGGTGGTGCCACGGGGGCCTACGTGGGTTGCTGTCTCGCGCGGGAGTGGGTAGATCGCCGGGTCGTGTGGGTGGGCCAGAGGTGGGGAGGCCTGGAGGTTTGACCACGTAGAGGTGGTGGCTGCGGCTGCCTCGGGGGGCGAGGTGTGGGGGACCACGTGGATGTTCGGGTCGCGGGTTGGCGCGTGGGGGTTGGGCTCAGGGGTCAGCGCGCGCGGGCTGGACTCAGGGGTCGGCGCGCGCGGGCAGGGCTCGAGGGGAAGCGCGTGAGGGCTGGGCTCGGGGGGTAGCGCGTGAGGGCTGGGCTCGGCGGGTAGCGCGTGAGGGCTGGGCTCGGCGGGTAGCGCGTGAGGGCTGGGCTCGGCGGGTAGCGCGTGGGGACTGGGCTGAGGGGTCAGCGCGTGGGCGCTGGGCTCGGAGGGCGTCGGCTGTGGGGCCGGGGCGTTGGCTACAGGGGTGCTCGAGGTGTGCGCGCTGGGGTCTTGCGGGACGGCGTGGGGTGGTTTGTGGCGGGGGTGCTTTCGCAGGTTCGGGTGGGTGAGGGTTTCGTGGTGCAGGGCGGTCATCGGATCACCTGGTTCCGAACACCCGGGACTCGGCGGCGTCCCAGTCGGCCGGTTCTTGCTGCGGGGGGTAGGGCCGCAGACGATGGGTGGTGCGGACGAGGGCGCGCATCGCGCTCAGGTCCGGGAGGGGTTCGCCCAGGGCTCGGGCCTGGACGAGGATGTTGCCTAGGGCAGAGGCTTCTACGGGACCGGCGAGGACGGGGAGGCCGCACGCGTCGGCGGTCAGTTGGCAGAGGAGCTCGTTCTGGGAGCCGCCGCCGATCACGTGGATGACGTCGATTTCTTGGCCGGCGAGGGCTTGGGCGGTGCGGAGGGTTCGGCGGTAGGCGAGGGCGAGGCTCTCCAGGATGCAGCGGACTGTTGCCGCCCGGCTCGCCGGCTTGGGTTGGGCGGTGCGGGTGCAGAAGTCGTCGATGCGGGCAGGCATGTTGCCTGGGGCAAGGAATGTGGGGTCGTCGGGGTCGATCAGTACGGCGAAGGGTGGGGCTTCGGCCGCTTGGGCGAGGAGGGCGGCCAGGTCTTCGGTTTCCCAGACTCGGAGGCACTCCTGGAGGATCCACAGGCCCATGACGTTCTTGAGGAATCGGATTCGGCCGTCGACGCCACCCTCGTTGGTGAAGTTGGCCTGGCGGGCTTGGTCGGTCAGGACGGGCTCGGGGAGCTCGAGACCTGCCAATGACCAGGTGCCTGAGGAGATGTAGGCGAAGCGCTCGCCTTCCTCCGCTGGTACGGCTACTACCGACGAGGCGGTGTCGTGTGAGCCCACGGCGATCACTGGGAGCTGCGCGGGACGCGAAGTCGCCTCGTTGGCGCCTGATGGGAGGGCCCCGGACGGGCGTGGGGTGAGGCCCGCTTCGGTAGCTATCTCCGGGAGCACCGGGCCGATGATCTGGCCTGGCTCGCGAAGGGGTGGCAGGAGTGTCGCGGGGATGCCGATGCGGTCGGCCAGGTCCTTGCTCCACGTGCGGCTGCGTACGTCGTACAGCTGCGTGGTGGAAGCGTTCGTGTGTTCTGCACCGGGGACGCCGGTGAGCCAGTAGGCGAGGAGGTCGGGGATCAGGAGGAGGTGGTGGGCCTGGTCCAGGGACTGCTCGGCGGCCAACTGGTAGATGGTGTTGAAGGGGAGTTGCTGGAGGCCGGTGGTGGCGTACAGGTCCTCGGCGGGGATAGTACGGAGGACTTCCTGCATGACGCCGTCGGTTCTGGCGTCTCGGTAGTGGACGGGGTTGCCGAGGAGCTTGCCGTTGTGGGCGATGAGGCCGTAGTCGACTGCCCACGAGTCGATGCCGATGCCGTCGAGAGGGCCGTCGCTGGCCGCCTTCGCCAGGCCGGCGAGGGTTTCCCGGTAGAGGTGGAGGATGTCCCAGTACAGGGTGCCTTGGATCTGGACCGGGCCGTTCCAGAAGCGGTGGACCTCGGTGAGCTCCAGGTGTCCTGCGCCGAGCTCGCCGACCATGACGCGGCCGCTGGACGCGCCGAGGTCTACTGCGGCCAACCGAAGGCTCATCGGGCAACGCTCCTTGGAGAGTGGTCGTTTGGTCGGCTTCGAAAGCCGGTGTCACCAGCGGTGTGCTCGGGATCAGGTCGGGTTGACGACCTCCAGGGGGAGGTGGAGGAGGCTGGAGACTGCTTGGAGGTCGGCGACCCGGTGGCCTGTGCCGAGGGCCCAGTGGTGGGCCACACCGGAGGCTGACCAGGCGTCGGTCCACTCGCCGGGGTCGCAGGCGAAGTCGACTCGGCTGGTGGTGTTGCCGATCTGGAGGAGTGGGCCGGGGACAACCTTGCCTTCGGAGGCGATGAGTTTGAAGGAGCCGTCGCGGAGCTGGCCCAGGCCCAGTGCGGTGACCGGGCCGTGGGCTACGTCGAACTCGACGGACACGCCCCAGCCGCGCTTGCCGTGGTACACGCCCAGGCCGCGGAGGAGCGGCTTGGTGGAGCTGATCGCCAGGTGGGCGGGGCCGTCGTGGCCCATCTCCACGACGTTGTCGGTGAAGTTGAGGGCTTGCAGCTCGGTGAAGGAACCGCCGGCGCCGAGCTTGTCCATCATCAGCATCGCCAGTGAGGTGCGGAGCTCGTACTCCCCGGCCGCCGGGACGCCCCTTGCTGTGAGCAACGATGCGCCGAGGATCATGCCGGCGGCTACGCGCTCATGGGTCTCGCCGTCGAGGCCACGGTGGTAGTAGGCGAGGGTGTCCAGCTGGAAGTCCTCGACCAGGCGGTCGAGGGCGACCGAGACCGTCGCGCCCCAGCGGAAGTCGTCCTCGACGACCGAGTCGTCCAGGGTGAAGACGTCCTGGGCGACCTTCATCCGCGCCTCGGTCTCGGCGGCGGTCACCTTCTCGACGCGGACCCGGAGGTCGTCGATCTCCAGGATCTCGACGTGGCCGCCGAGTTGCGCGGAGACCAGGGTCGGGTCGGTGATGACGTCCATCATGCCGGGGTAGAGGTGGCCGAGCAGGCCGTGCCTGCCGTGGCGGAAGGCGGCGCGGACGCCGGCTGCCTTCAGCCAGCGGTGGATTCTGGTCCAAGCGCGTTCGTCTTCGAGGTGGCCGGAGACGGAGCGGAAGTCGATGCCGCAGCGTTCGAAGGCGTTCGCCATCTCGGGGAGCGGGCAAGCGCCGCAGTACGCCAACCAGGCGCCGGTGTCGAAGGTTGCGTGGTCCATCGCCTCGGTGGGCTGGAGGTTGAGGAGGAGGACCGGGGCGTTGGAGCGTTGGGCGATCGGGACGAGCATCGAGGCCGTCATGTACGTCGTGAGGAAGCCGACGATCAGGTCGCAGTCGGCCAGCCGCAGCTTCTCGGCCGCTGCGGCGCCCTCCTGGGCGTCGGAGATGAAGCCGACGTCGATGACCTCGCAGTCGAACTCACCGAAACGCTCGGCCACTCGGCGCGCTGAGGCCTGCAGCTGTGGGAGGAGGTCGGGGAACTGAGGCCAGTACGCGCCGAGACCGCCTGCGACGAGGCCGATGCGGGTCTTGCGTGGCTCGACCCGGGGCAGCAGTCCTGCGCCGTCTACTGAACGACTCGGGTCAGAACTCCACATGCTGGTTCCTCCTCGTGGGCGGGCAGGTGTCGCGGTCGCAGACGTCGAGACGGCGGATCGGGTGCGCGGTGGTTGAGGTTGTCGGGGATACGGCCGATGAGGTCGTCTGTGGTCGGGGCCGTACCGGCCGGTGGGTGATTTGGTGGAGTGGGGACATTGGAATCAGCGGAGGAAGGCTGCGGCTACGCCGGCATCTACGGGGATGTGGAGGCCGGTGGTGTGGGAGAGGTCGCCGGCGGTGATGGCTACTACGGCGGCGGCTACGTGGTCGGGGAGCACCTCTCGTTTGAGCAGGGTTCGCTGGGCGTAGTAGGCGCCGAGCTCGGACTCGGGGACGCCGTAGACGGCGGCGCGTTTGGCGCCCCAGCCCTTGGCGAAGATGCCGGAGCCGCGGACCACGCCGTCGGGGTTGATGCCGTTGACGCGGATGCCGTGCTCGCCGAGCTCGGCGGCGAGGAGGCGGACCTGGTGGGCCTGGTCGGCCTTGGCGGCGCCGTACGCGACGTTGTTGGGGCCGGCGAAGACGGCGTTCTTGCTGGAGATGTAGATGATGTCGCCACCGATGGCCTGGTCGATCAGGATCTTGGCCGCGACCTTGGAGACCAGGAACGAGCCCTTCGCCATCACGTCGTGCTGGAGGTCCCAGTCGTGCTCGGTGGTTTCGAGCAGGGGCTTGGAGATCGAGAGGCCGGCGTTGTTGACGATCAGGTCCACGCCACCGAAGGCGAGGACTGCCTGCTCGAACGCCGCGGCGACGGCCGCTTCGTTCGACACGTCGGCGCCGATCGCGACAGCCTTGTCGGTGCTGCCGATCTCCTTGGCGACTGCCTCGGCCGCGGCGGTGTCGAGGTCGGCGACGACGACGCACGCGCCCTCGGCGGCCAGCCGCTGGGCGATCGCCTTGCCGATGCCGGAGCCGCCGCCGGTGACGAACACGACTCGGGTGGCGAGCGGCTTCGGCTTGGGCATCCGCTGCAGCTTCGCCTCCTCGAGCGCCCAGTACTCGATGCGGAACTTCTCCCGCTCGTCGATCGGCGCGTACGTCGAGACCGCCTCCGCGCCGCGCATCACGTTGATCGCGTTCACGTAGAACTCACCGGCGACCCGCGCGGTCTGCTTGTCCTTGCCGAAGCTGAACATGCCGACGCCGGGCACCAGCACGATCGCCGGGTCGGCGCCACGCATCGGCGGGCTGTCCGGCTCCTTGTGCCGGTCGTAGTAGGCCGCGTAGTCCTCGCGGTACTGGAGGTGCAGCTCCTTGAGCCGCGTCATCGCCTCCTCCAGCGGAGCGGACGGTGGCAGGTCGAGCACCAGCGGCCGCACCTTCGTCCGTAGGAAGTGGTCCGGGCAGGACGTCCCCAGCGCGGCCAGCTCGCCGAGCCGCTCCCGGGCGGTGAACTCCAGCACGACCTCCGCGTCGTTGAAGTGCCCGACCTGTGGGTTGTCCGTCGACGCGAGCCCGCGGATCACCGGCGCGAGCGCCGCCGCGCGCTGCCGCCGCTGTTCCTCCGGCAGCGCCTCGTACCCCGGTACGACGGCACCGAACGGCTCAGGCTTGCCGCGCTCGGCGAGGAACTGCTCAGCGGTCCGGATGATCTCCAGCGAGTTCGCCTCGCACTCCTCCGAGGTCGCACCCCACGCGGTGATGCCGTGTCCGCCGAGGATCACGCCGATGGCCTGCGGGTTCTCGCGCTTGGTCTGCGCGATGTCGAGGCCGAGCTGGAACCCCGGCCGCCGCCACGGCACCCAGACCACCCGGTCGCCGAAGCACTCGGCGGTCAGCTTCTCGCCGTCCGCCGCGGTCGCCAGCGCGATCCCGGAGTCCGGGTGCAGGTGGTCGACGTGCGGAGCGTCGACCAACCCGTGCATCGCGGTGTCGATCGACGGCGCGGCGCCGCCCTTGCCGTGCAGGCAGTAGTCGAAGGCCGCGACCATCTCGTCCTCGCGGTCGACGCCGGGGTAGACGTCGACGAGCGCGTTCAGCCGGTCGATCCGCAGCACGGCCAGGCCGGCCGCGGTCAGCGTCCCCAGGTCGCCGCCCGAGCCCTTCACCCAGACCAGGTCCACCGGCTGCTGGGTGACCGGATCGGTCGCCGTCCCCTTCGCCGACGTGTTGCCGCCGGCGTAGTTCGTGTTGCGTGGATCAGCACCCAGCCTGTTGCTTCGGGCAACAAGCTCGGCAGCGGCGTCGGTCACGGTCATGCTCCCCATCCGGCCTGCTGGCCGTCGGCTCGGTCCTTGCTGATCTGTTCGAAGTACCCGCTGCGCTGGTACGCCGCGACCGGGTCGGGGTCGATCCCCTGCTCGGTCCGCAGCTCGGCGAGCAGCGGACGGACGTCGGTGTTGTAGGCGTCCATCAGCACCGCGTTGGCGCCGAGCACGTCACCGGCCTGCTGCGCCGTGCGCAGTGCGTCCCGGTCGACCAGCAGCGCCTTCGCGGTGGCCTCCTGGACGTTCATCACCGACCGGATGATGGCCGGGATCTTCGCCTCGATGTTGTGGCACTGGTCGAGCATGAACGCGATCCCGCGGCCCGGGTCGAGCGCGTCGCCGCGGACGATCTCGTTCATGATCCGGAACAGCTGGAACGGGTCGGCGGCGCCGACCATCAGGTCGTCGTCGGCGTAGAACCGGCTGTTGAAGTCGAACGCGCCGAGCTTGTCCACCCGGAGCAGGAACGCGACGATGAACTCGATGTTGGTGCCCGGTGCGTGGTGGCCGGTGTCGATGCAGACCGCCGCCTTCGGCCCGAGCTCCAGGCAGTGCGCGTACGACGTACCCCAGTCCGGGACGTCGGTGGTGTAGAAGGCCGGCTCGAACAGCTTGTACTCCAGCAGCATCCGCTGGTCGGCGCCGAGCCGGTCGTAGACCTCCTTGAGCGCGGTCGCGAGCCGGGTCTGCCGGTCCTGGATGTCGTCCTGGCCCGGGTAGTTCGTCCCGTCGGAGAACCACAGCTTCAGGTCGTGGGAGCCGGTCGCGTCCATGATGTCGACACACTCGAGCAGGTGGTCGGTGGCCTTGCGCCGGACGCTCGGGTCCGGGTTGGTGACGCTGCCCAGCTTGTAGTCGTCGTCCTGGAAGACGTTGCTGTTGATCGCCCCGAGCCGCACGCCCTGGTCCTTCGCGTACGCCGCCAGCGCCGCGTAGTCGTCGACCTTGTCCCAGGGGATGTGCAGCGCGACGCTCGGCGCCACCCCGGTGTACTTGTGCACGACCGCCGCGTCGGCGATCTTCTCCTCCGGCGACCGCGGCACGCCCGGCTGGCCGAACACCTTGAACCGGGTGCCCGAGTTGCCGAACGCCCAGGAGGGCAGCTCGATCTCCTGCCGGCGGAGGGCGGATTTCACGGCTTCGGTCGTCATAGGTCAGTCCTTCGCAGGTGTGAGGTGGAAGATCTCGGGGAGCAGCAGGAACGACTCGTCCGGCGGCCGGCCGTCGATCCCCGTGAAGAAGTCGGTCATCTGGGCCTGCCAGCGCCCGTTCACCTCGGTCGCCGCCATCGCCTTCTGCGCGGCCTCGAGGTCGTCGGCCTCGACGTACCCGATCAGCAGGCCGTCGTCGCGCAGGAAGAGCGAGTAGTTGTGCCAGCCGGAGTCGCGCAGCGCGGCCTGCATGTCGGGCCAGACGGCGCGGTGCCGTTCGACGTACTCGTCCAGGCGGTCGGGTTTGACCTGGAGGCAGAAGCAGTAGCGGTTCACAAGGGCTCCGGTCAGAAGTCGAACTGGTCGATGTTGGCCGCGGTGAACTCGGTCGGCGGGCCGAGCACGATCTCCCCTGAGGCGCCGACGGTGTAGTCGCCGAGCTTTCCGGCCTTGAACTTCTCGCCCTCGGCACCGGTGATCTGGTTCGAGCTCAGCGCGGCCCCGGCGTACGCCGCCAGGTAGCCGATGTCGGCCGGGTTCCAGAGGGCGAACTTCTTCACCGTGCCGTCCTTGACGAACTGGCGCATCTGGTTCGGCAGGCCGAGGCCGGTGATCGCGACCTTGCCCTTGTAGCTGGACGAGCTGACGTACCGCGAGGCGGCCGCGATCCCGACCGTGGTCGGCGAGACGATCACCTTGAGGTTCGGGTAGGTCTGCAGCAGGCCCTGGGCCTCGGTGAAGGACTTCTGGTCGTCGTCGTTGCCGTAGGCGATCTTGACCAGCTTGAGCTTCTGGTTGGCCGGTTTGGCCAGCTCGGTCTTCATCACCTCGATCCACGAGTTCTGGTTGGTGGCGTTCGGGGTCGCGGACAGCACCGCGATCTCACCGGAACCGCCGGCCAGCTCGCTGGCCATCTTCACCAGGCTCTCGCCGATGCCCTGCGTGGTGGCCTGGTTGATGAAGGCGTCCCGGCAGGTCTTGGCCGCGTCGGAGTCGAAGGTGACCACCTTGATGCCGGCCTTGCGAGCCTGGTTCAGCGAGGGGCAGACCGCGTTCGGGTCGTTGGCGGCGACCACGATCACGTCCTGCTGCTGCTGGATCAGCGTGTTGATGTAGCTGACCTGCGACGACGCGCTCGCGTCGTTCGGGCCGACCAGTTTGTACTCGCCCTTGAGCTCGCCGACCGCGACCTTGCCGCCGCCGACCTCGACGTCGGTGTAGGGGTTGTTCAGCTGCTTGGGCAGGTACGCGATCTTCAGCCCTTCCTTGAGCGGCGCGTTCGGGTCGGCCGCTGCCGAGCTGGACGACGACGGCGCCGCCGTCGCGTCCCCGGCGGTGCTCTCCTTGGTCGTGCCACCGCCGCAGGCGGTCAGCGCGAGGGACAGGACGGCCACCGTCGAGAGCGGGACCGCCGTACGGCGGGACAGGCGGAAGGTCATGGGAGGTCCTTTCTGGACGGTGACCCGGGGGTGGACTCGCTGCGGTGCCGACGGCGTTGCACCGCGGTACGGACGGCGTTGGCGAGGTTGGGGGCGAGCACGGAGGCGATCAGCAGCACACCGGTGACGACGTTGAGCGCCTCGTTGGAGACGTCGGACAGGCGGAGCGCGTTCTGCAGGGAGGCGAGCAGGACGACGCCGGCGATCACACCGGGCAGCGCACCCTTGCCGCCGAAGATCGAGACCCCGCCGAGCAGGACGGCGGCGACCACGGCGAGCTCCAGGCCGGCCCCGTTGTCGGCGCGGGCGCTGGAGTACCGCAGGGTCCAGAGCACGCCGGCCAGGCCGGCGACCAGGCCGCTCACGACGTACAGCCAGAACTTCAGGCGGCCGGGGCGGACGCCGGCGAACCGGGCCGCCTGCTCGCTCGCGCCGACCGCGAAGACCGCGCGGCCGATCGGCGTCGCGTGCAGGACCACGCCGAACACGATCGCCAGCACGACCACGACGATCAGCACGTTCGGGATCGGGCTGGTGCCGATCGTGCCGGTGACCCAGTCGGTGTAGAGCGCCGGGAAGTCCGCGACCGCGCCGTCGCCGAGCACGACGAAGGCCAGGCCGCGGTAGAGCGCCAGGGTTCCGATCGTGACCGCCAGCGAGGGCAGGCCGAGCACGGTGACGAAGAAGCCGTTCACCGCACCGAGCACCGCGCCCAGCAGCAGGCAGATCGGGATGATCGTCTCGATCGGCTGGTTCGCGTTCCACAGGTAGCCCATCAGGGCGCTGGACAGGCCGAGCGTGCTGGCCACCGAGAGATCGATCTCGCCGGTCACGATCACCAGCGTCATCGGCAGCGCGACCAGCGCGATCGGCAGCAGGTCGAGGACCAGGAAGCCGAAGTTCTGCGCGGTGCCGAAGTTGTCGACGGTCGCGGCGGCGACGATCAGCACCAGCACGGTCAGGGCGATGATCGCGACGTTCCAGTTCGCGAAGCGGCCGGCCAGGGCGCCGGGGCGGTCGGTGATCGCCGCGGTCTCAGCTGACATGGGAGCCTCGCTTCTTCAGCGTCGCGGCGACCCGCGCCGCGACCAGCCGGTCGGAACCGATCGCGAGCAGGATCAGCGCGCCGACGATCGCCTGCTGCCAGAACTGGTTGATCTCGAGAACCGCCAGGGCGCTGCTGATCGTGGTCAGCAGCAACGCGCCGAGCGCCGCGCCCCAGACCGAGCCGCTGCCGCCGAAGACGGCGACGCCACCGACAACCACCGCGGCGACGACGTTCAGCTCCAGGCCTGTCCCGGCGGCGGCGTCGATGGTGCCGAACCGGGCCGCGAACAGCACGCCCGCGAGGCCGGCCAGCGCTCCGCTGGCCAGGAACGCCAAGACCGTACGCCGCCCGACCGCGATCCCGGCCAGCTTGGCCGCCTGCGGGCTCGACCCCATCGCGTACAGCTCGCGACCGGCCCGGTAGTTCCGCAGGACCACACCCGTGACGACCAGGACCAGCAGCGCGATCAGCACCAGGTACGGGACGGAGAGCAGTGTCGCGTTGCCGAAGTCGAGGAACCCGGGAGGCAGTTCGTCGGCGTTGATCTGCTGGCCGCCGGCCCAGAAGTAGGTGACACCGCGGACGACGTACAGCGTGCCGAGGGTGACGACGAGGGCCGGGACGTTCCCGTACCGCACGAGAACCCCGTTGAGGGCGCCGCAGATCCCTCCGACCGCGGCACCGACGAGCAGGGCACCGACGACCGGGAGACCCGGGTGGTCCCGGAGCAGCGTGCCGACGGTGAAGGCACTCAGCCCGAGCACCGAGCCGACCGAGAGGTCGATGTTGCGGGTGATCACCACCACGGCCTGGCCGACCGCCAGTACGGCCAGGATCGCGGTGCCGAGCAGGATGTCGCGGATGCTCTGGCCGGACAGGAAGCGCGGGTTCGAGATCGCGGTCACCGCGACCAGCAGCGCCAGCGCGAGCACGATGCCCAGCTCGCGCGCCCGGAACACCAGGTCGAGCGACGACCTGCGCGTGGTCACGCCGGGGAGCCCGACGGCCGTCATACGGTCACCTCCTGACCGGTGGCGGCGAACATCACGGACTCCTCGGTCGCGTCGGCGCGGTCGAGCGCGGCGACCAGCCGGCCCTCGCGCATCACCAGCACCCGGTCGGCCATCCCGAGGACCTCGGGCAGCTCCGACGACACCATCAGTACGGCGACGCCCTCGGCGGCCAGGCTGGACATCAGCCGGTGCACCTCGGCCTTGGTGCCGACGTCGATCCCGCGCGTCGGCTCGTCGACGATCAGCAGCTTCGGTGCCATCGACAACCACTTGGCCAGCACGACCTTCTGCTGGTTCCCGCCCGACAGCGTGCCGACCTCGTCGCTGAGCCGGCCGTACTTCGTCTTCAGCCGCTTGGTCCACTCCCGGGCCGACCGGCGCTCGCTGCTGCCGGTCAGGAATCCCAGCTGGGACAGGGCTCTCGACCGCGGGAGCGTCACGTTCCGCTCGATCGACAGCTCCATCAGCAGGCCCTGCTGACGACGGTCCTCGGGCACCAGCGCAACGCCCGCGGCCATCGCGGCGCGCGGCGAGCCGGGCTTGAGCTTGCGCCCGCCGACCTCGACCACGCCGCCGTCACGCGGGTCGACGCCGAAGATCGACTGCACCACCTCGGACCGGCCGGAGCCGACCAGCCCTGCCAGCGCGACGATCTCACCGGCCCGGACCTCGAAGTCGATGTCGACGAAGACCGGGTCGCGCCGCAGGCCGCGCACCGAGAGCACCACCGCGCCGGGCGTGACGTCCTGCTTGGGGAACAGCGCGTCGAGATCACGGCCGACCATCCGCCGGACCATCTCGTCGACGCTCAGCTCCGCCAGCGGATCGGTGGAGACGTGCTTGCCGTCGCGCAGGATCGTCACCTTCTCGCAGAGCGCGGTGATCTCCTCGAAGCGGTGCGAGATGAACACCAGCGCGGCGCCGTCGTCGCGCAGCGAGCGGGCGACCGCGAACAGGCGCTCGACCTCGACGCCGGTCAGGGCCGCGGTCGGCTCGTCCATCACCACCACCCGGGCGTCCGCCGACAGCGCTTTGGCGATCTCCACCAGCTGCTGGTCGGCGATCGACAGGCCGCGCGCGGGGCGGCTCGGCGCGATGGACACGCCGAGCCGGGCGAACAGCTGCTCGGCCTCACGCTGCATCGCCGCCCGGTCGATGGTTTTGAAACGACCCAGCGGCTGCCGGCCCATCGCGATGTTCTCCGCGACGGACAGGTCGGGGAACAGCGTCGGCTCCTGGTAGATCACCGCGATCCCGGCCGCCTTGGCGTCGGCCGGTGTCGACAGCTCGACCGGTACGCCGTCCAGCTCGAGGGTCCCGGAGTCCGGCCGGTGCACGCCGGCCAGCATCTTCACCAGCGTGGACTTGCCCGCGCCGTTCTCGCCGACCAGCGCGTGCGCCTCCCCGCCGTACAGGTCGAAGGACACGTTCTGGACGGCGGCGACCGCGCCGAACGACTTCGAAACGTCCCGCACCCGTAGCACCGGAGCGTCCGTCGCCATCGCCACCTCCGTGAGTCTCGATCGGCCGGGCCTGAAAGGTTTCAAGAAGATTGCCCGAACGCGAGGCCGGGCGTCAAGGGGCAGTTGCGAAGTCTGTGGACAACCACAGGTGGACCCTGCGGACATCCACAGTCCGGGCAGGTACGCTTCGTGGGCTATCACGTTTCAAGCGGGGAGGTCACGTGGCACCACCCAGCGCACCTGGACGCGCCGGAGCGCCGGAGCCTGCCCCGGAGCGCGAGGGCAACGGGGCCGGCGCGTCGCCGAGAGCAGGCGGTACGCCGCGCGGCGGCTCAGCCGCACCGCGCTCGGGCGGGTCCCGGGCGTTCGGCGCTGTGAGGAAACACCGCAGCGATGGGTCCGAGGATCAGCTGTGTG
>NZ_JBFAYT010000019.1:0-112343 GCF_040681455.1 Kribbella sp. NPDC051770
ATGAACCATGGCCTGTGAATGGGGGTTAATGCTAAATTTCGGCATTGACTTTCGGCACGCTGTTGAGTTCTCAAGAATCGGACGCACACCGCGCTTCACACTTTCGAGCGAAGCTCCGGGGCAACCTGCGTAACTTTACTGTTCTGTCCGAGCCCGGTCAAATCGGCCTCTTTCGTCCCAGTCTCCCTGCGTGTCTCAGCGACCGAAACCCGCTTACGCGTGTTTCAGCTGCCAGGACTTTCAGGGAGTTTGTCGAACCGACCGGCCGCTTTCGCGTCCCGCACTCGCTCCAACAAGAAGAACATTACTGACATTCACGGTGAAGATGCAAATCGGGGTCTGGCCCTTGTCCGGACCTGTGCTGAGCACTCCCCGACCACATCGACGCGACGTCGTAGCCGTCCCTCTGGTCTCACCTGTCACTCGCGTCTCCGCGAGGCCGGCCCTCGCGTCACCGCCAGGTCCACTCTCTATAGTGCCCTACCCGTTCAAGTGAATATCCCTGGGACGGGCGATGGGTGGGCGACGATCGCTCGTCACCCACCCACCAAGTACCGCACCGCCCAGCAGACGCCTCTCGGCGAGTGGCCGCTCGTAGCGGCTGAGTGTGAGGCCCGGGGGTCATGTACCAGGCGGCATCAAGTGTAACCGGTCCCCCACCGGACCTATTCCCGCCTCTGCCCACGTCCCACAGGGCTCCCCTTTAGTTCGTCCGCACGCACTCCAACTGCTCCCCGTTCTGCTCGAACACCAGTCCGCGTTCCCCCATCCGGAACCGAGCACCCACCATCGAGCTGCCGAGCATCCCGCCACCCATCGGGACGAACCTCATCCCTTCCTGACCGTCGAACGTCACCTCGACGCCACCACCCAGCCGGCGTACAGCGAACCCGAACCCCTCCCGCAGCCGATACGTCCCGACCAGCCCGTCGAGCACCTCATCGCCAGGGAGGTCCCACTCGTCGAGCGGTTCGTCGTACCCACTCCACCCGTACGCCGCCGCGAGCTCCGCGAACGCCCGCTCCACCACCCACATGCCGTTGTCGCCGTTCGTCATCACCGCGGCGCCGAACCCAGACTCCCGATCAGCCAGCAGATGGCACTTGAACCCCCTGTTGCCACCACTGTGCCCGAACCTCACGCCGCCGGCGCCGAGGAACATCCCGAGACCAAGATGATCCAGTCCCCCGAGCCGAGCGCTCGCCCGAATCTGCGGAGTCAGCATCTCCCGCCCAAGCTCCAGCGAGAGCAACGCGCCATCAGCACCGGCGTACGCCGCCTGTACCGCCAGCGCGAACTTGCACAGGTCAGTCGGCGTTGTCCACAACCCCGCGGCCGCCAACTCCGGATAGCTGTGCCACCGCCCCGGGATCGCACGCCCTTGTTCGTCGTGCGCAGTCGCGGCCCTCCCGCGAAGCTCATCAGGCAGCGGCTGCGCGTAGTCGCTGTCGCCCATCCCCAACGGCTCGAGCACAAGCTCGCGCATCAGCTCGCGGAACGGCGTACCGGTCACGTCCTCCAACACCTGCTGCAGAACGACCGTCCCGCCACCCGAGTACCGGAACTGCGCCCCAGGTACCGTGTCCGCCCGCACGCCGAACGTGTTGGTCGGCCCCACCCCGTTGAGGATCTCCACAGTCGTCGGGAGCACCTCTCCAGCGCCGTACCCGGGAAAGCCCTGCATGGTCAGCCCGGCGCTGTGGCTAGCCAACTGCCGCAAGGTCACCACCGGCTGCCAGCTCCCAGTCCGCGGCACCCGCCAGGACGTCAGCCACCGATTGACGTCCTCGTCCAGCGTGAGAACGCCGCGATCCACCAGTCGCAACATCGCGAACACCGCCACCGGCTTACTGATCGAACAAGCCTGAAACAACGTCCGCGCCGTCACCTCCGCCGAGCGGCCGGCCTCGACCACCCCGGCAGCGTCACTCCCCACGATCGAGCCACCACTCAGTACGGCCCACCCAGCCCCCGGCACCCCGAACCGCTCCAACTCTCGAGCGATCCGCCCGCGCAGCTCATCTCCCACAACCACTCCCCAAGCTCGACTTCCTGGAGCGTAGGACGCCCGCGGCCAACCAGTACGTCGACCCGCAGCCAGCCGGCATTTGCACAGGCGGCAGTCGATCGCCGATCAAACTGGACCTGACACGCGAGCACCGGCCACGAATGCCAAGCATTCGTGGCCGGCAGAACTCGTGGGGAACGGAGAACTACTTGGACGGCTGCGGGGCTTCGCAGTCGATCTTCGGGTTGGCGCCGATGTAGTTCAACGGTCCGGCGACGATGGTGACCAGCGTGGTCCCCACCTTCGCGCAGGTGGCGTCGGAACCTCCGAAGTAGTTTCGCTGCGCAGCGGCCGCGAGGCCGATCAGCAACCAGACCACAACAACGATCGTGATGACGCGGGACCCGGTCGTAGAGGCTCTACGAGTGCGCATATCCACCTCCTGGCTGAGCACACCCCCGTGGATCCACCCTCTGGTGCCCGCCGGTGACACAGCGAAAACCCCATGCCCGCCGACCTGTTCGGCGCCGCCCTCAAACCTCCTTGAAGTCGTGGTGCGGCTTGATCCGGGTGTTGATGAACCGCCCGACACTGTCGGACCGCACCAGCCCCGCGTACGTGAACTCCGAGACCTCGAAGTACTGGTACACGTCGCCGCTCACGAACTCGACCTCGAGCGTCCCGTCCGACCACCCGACCGAGCGCACGCTCGACGAATTCACCGGCTTGCGCCGCATCCCGGCCCCTTTCGTACGTCGTACTCAAGGTGCGGACGGTTGTTGTCCGAGCGCACCCAGCTCGATCCGGGTCAGCAGCCGGGCCAGGTCGTTCACCGCGGCGTTCAGCTCGCCGATGGACGTCTGGTCCAGCGTGATCCGTGGCTCCTGCACGCCGAGGTTAGCCGCGAACCGCGTCAACGCGTCGGGCGAAGCCTCGGCGAGCATGTCGTCGAGGATGCCCTGCAGATGCTGGGTCGGCACCTTCTCCGGGCGGTCCTTCCACTTCGTGACCGTCCGCGGCGCGACGCCCAGCCGCTCGGCGAGCGACTCACGGGTCATCCGGAGCGCCAGACGCAACGCCTCGACGTGCCGGCCGGTCCACTGCTCGATCACCATCATCACGCAACTCCCTCGCAGGCTCGGTGACTGTCTGCAAGAAAAGTACGAGGATCCGGCCGCCTCGGAGGGGCCGAAAAGTTCCCTGTGGATACCGGTTGAGGTCCTGGTCCGGGCACCCGCCCCGCCGTTCACTTGATCCATGAACAGCACACCGACGCTCAGCCGCCACCTCGACCGCCTCACCCCACAGCCCCCACGCCGCTTCCACCTGGTCCGCCACATCGACGTCTCCGGCGTGAGCGGCACCGGCATCGTCGCCGAAGGAGTCGAGTGGTCCGACAACACCGTCACCCTCCGCTGGCGCGGTCCGTATCCCACCACCACCGTCTGGCAGGACGGCATCCCAGCCCTCCTCACCATCCACGGCCACAACGGCGCCACCACGATCCGCTGGCTCGACCCGTGACGGCGTTCGCCCCTTGACCGCGGTGCGGCCGGCCCGTCCCCTGCGCCCTTCGCCGGCCGTACCGCGCCCTCACCCACTCACCACTCGAGCACCGCAAGCCCGACGTAGTACCGACCGCACGCCAGCTTGTCTTGCGTCGTCTTGTACGACGTCGTCGACCGCAGCACGTCACCAGCCGTGCCGTGGTCGTCCGATCAGCCGTGCTCGGGGTGGGGTGGCTTCTCGGCGAAGAACTGCTCGCGGTAGTTCGCCGGGTGGTCTTCCTCGGGATGGTGGTTGAGGGCGGTCGCTAGTTCGGCGATGGACTTGTCGGCGACGGTGAGATGGGGCTTGGGGTGCTCGGTTGGGAGCTCGTCGGTGTTCGCCACGGAGGACAACTGCGCCAGGGTTTCCAGGAGCTCGACGGCCTTCTCGACTTCGCCCGGGTTGTTGACGAGCCACCAGACGGCAGCGGAGCCGGGGCTCGACAGGACCTCGTCGCGGAGGTAGGCGCGCTCGTCGCGTTCCATCCGGCGCTCGAGGAGCGTCCGCTGCTCGCGGCGGTGGAGGGCGGCGAGGACCTGGAGGTGTTTGCTGTCGGCCTCGGGGAGGCGGAGGCGGACCTCAGTCGCCCAGGTCCGGACCTGGCCTCGGTCGTCGAGATCCGGTTCGCCGAGCAGGGCCGCCAGGCGGTGCTGGTTGAGGCTTTCCTCGGTCGGTTGCTGACCTGCAGTGAGGGCCTTGGCGCGGTTGAGCAGGGCGTCGACGGCGACGCTGCTGAGGTCGCCGTGACGGGAGCCGGACAGGACGGTGGTCCAGTGCACGACCGCGGAGAAGCTGAACTGGAAGTCGGGTGATGCAGACGGGAGGCGTACGTCGGCGATCGTGCGCGTCGGAGGGAGGGAGAACACCGGATCGTGGTCGACGTGCGACGCGTGCAGGCTCTGCGGCGGCGTCACCGGGGCCTGGACTGTGATCGGGGCCGGCTTGGAGACCGGTTCGTTGTAGAGCACCGCGACCGCGAGAAGGAGGAGCACGGCGACCATGACGGCGACCCAGCCCGGCAGCCCCACGACCAGAGCCAGGAGATACAGGAGAGCAACCACCGCGGCGGAGAGCAGGAGGGTGTTCTTGTCGAGCTTCATCAGGGATTCCTTCAACGCAAGTACCGGCCGGCGTACCCGGCTGGAGGAGTCCCCGCTGTTAGGTCCTGGGCGGTCGGTCAGAGGCACGAAAAGTCTCACACGGTCGACGGACGGTAGCGACCGCTTCGCGTGTCGCTTCCACTCCGTGAGAACTGGACAGGATCGGACCACAGAAGGAGCTCAGTTGAACAGCTCAGAACTGGACCGATTTCAGCCAAGATGTTGCCGGCGATCAGCCGGTCAGGGAGCGGAGGGCTCGGCGGGACGGGGTGAGGACGACGGGCTTGTACGGGCACCGCGCGTCGGTGAGGGTCTCGTACGCGCTGATCGCGCGGGTGGCGGCGTCCCAGCCCTGTTCGGCCGGGCTCTTGCCGAGGCCGCGGTTGCGGATCAGGGCGCCGTAGAACGCCGAGCAGAACACTGTCGCCTCGTACCAGCCGACGACTGTGCTGGTGCCGATGTAGGTGATGTCGTCCTGCAGGCAGTCGCGGATCGCGCGCTGCCACTTGCCGATGCCGGTCTTGCAGCCGTCAGCGATCACGACCCCGCTGGAGATCCCCCACTGCCGGTCCAGGAACCAGTCCGCGAGCGCGCTCAACGAAACCTGGGTCTGACCGTCCGTGGACAGGAACGACGGCTCCTCGCTGTGGTCTCCGTGGGCCATCACGTGCAGGACCGTGGACGGAGTGGTGAGCGCCGAGAACGCGGTCTCGTGATCTCGGGTGCGGACGAAGTTGACGTCGATCACCGGTTCGTTCCAGCCGGCGTTGACGTTACCGACGACGCCCTGGACGAACGTCATCGACGCGTCGAAGGAGCTGTCCAGACCGAGGTCCACCAGCGTGATCAGTCGGTTCCGCATCCCCAACCCCCTCGCATCCCGGGGCCTGCCTCGGTGGCCCGGGAATCATCATCACCCAGGATCCCGACAGTTTCGCCGCGGGGTCGGTGGATACCGTTGGCCGAGACCCGACCAGCCAAGGAGAAGTCCGATGAGTGCTGCCCCGACCGTCACGTTGAGTCACGGAACCGCGATGCCGCGGCTCGGGCTCGGCACCTCGCCACTGAACGACGACGACGCCGAGCGGGCAGTCGCCACGGCGCTCGAGCTGGGCTACCGCCTGATCGACACGGCCGAGAACTACCGCAACGAGGTCGGTGTCGGTCGCGCGCTGAAGGGTGCGCCGCGCGACGAGGTGTTCGTGACGTCGAAGTTCAACCGCCGCTGGCACAGCGTCGAGGGCGCGCGCACCGCGTTCGAAGCGAGCGCGGAGAAGCTCGGAGTCGAGTACCTCGACCTGCTCCTCATCCACTGGCCGAACCCGGACCAGGACCAGTACGTCGACGCCTGGCGCGGCCTGATCGAGCTCCGGGAGGCCGGCCTGGTGCGCGCGATCGGTACGTCGAACTTCAAGCCGTCACACCTGCAGCGCCTGATCGACGAGACCGGCGTAGCTCCCGAGGTCAACCAGATCCAGCTGAGCCCGATCTGGACCAAGGAGGAGAACCGCGATTTCCACGCCGAGCACGGCATCGTGACCGAGGCGTGGAGTCCGCTCGGCAAGGGCAGCGACCTGCTGGAACGGCCGGACGTCGTACAGATCGCGAAGAATCACGGGAAGACACCCGGGCAGGTCGTGCTGCGGTGGGAGATCCAGCTGGACGTTGTACCGATCCCGAAGTCTGCGAACCGGGAGCGTCTGGCGCAGAACCTCGACGTCTTCGACTTCGAGCTCACCGAGGAGGAGCTGGCCACGTTGTCGGCCATGGACGGGACGGGGTCGACGCCTGCGGACTCGGACCGCAGCGGTCACTGACAGCACGTCCTCGGCGTCTGCGGCCGAGCCGAGCGTCTCCGGTACCTGGCGCAGGTCGCGGCTGACCAGCGTGAGGCGGAGCGGCTCGGCGCCTAGGCGATCGTGAAGAGCAGGTTGCGGTGGGTGACGAACGCGTCGGTCGCGGGGCCAGGAAGTCGCGGGATCCAAGAGGCGGCGGCGCTCAGGAGGTTGTGCCGCCTAGGAGGTCGTGGTGCCTAGGAGGTCGTGGCGCTCAGGAAGTCGCGGGTCCAGGAATCCGCGGTGCTCAGGAGGTCGTGGGGTCCAGGAGGTCGCGGGTCCAGGAGTCCGCGGCGCTCAGGAAGTCGCGGGTCCAGGAGGTCGCGGGTCCAGGAAACCGCGGCGCTCAGGAAGTCGCGGGTCCAGGAGTCCGCGGGGTCCAGGAGACCGCGGAGGTTCCGGTAGTGCGGGCGCATCCGGCGGGTGGGCCCTACGCAACTGGACTTCGGCGGGTCCTCGCCGGTCGGCCAGAAGTACGAGCGGTTGGCCGGGTGTGACGGCGACGGGCCGGACCGCTCACGAGCCGGAGGTCGGGGCGGCTTTCAGGCGGCGAGCCAGGTACGGGGCAGTGGCGCTGGTCTTCGATCTGGCGAGTTCGGTCGGAGTGCCGGTCGCCACGACCTGGCCGCCGGCTATGCCGCCGCCTGGGCCCAGGTCGATCACCCAGTCGGCGGCCGCGATGGTGTCCAGGTCGTGCTCGACCAGGACGACGGTGTTGGCGGCGTCGACGAGTCGGTGGAGTTGGCGGAGCAGCAGGGCGATGTCGGCGGGATGGAGACCGGCGGTGGGCTCGTCGAGCAGGTAGAGAGCATGGCCGCGGCGGGCTCGCTGCAACTCGGTGGCGAGCTTGATCCGTTGGGCTTCGCCACCGCTGAGCTCGGTCGCCGGTTGGCCCAGTCGGAGGTAGCCGAGGCCGACGTCGCGCAGCGTCTCGAGGCTGCGCGATGCCGAAGGGACATCGGCGAGAAACTTCGTCGCGGTGTCGACCGACATCGCCAGCACCTCCGCGATGTTCTTGCCGCGGTACGTCACCTCCAGCGTTTCGGCGTTGTACCGCGCACCGTGGCAGGTCGGGCAAGGCGCGTAGGTCCCCGGCAGGAACAGCAGCTCGACAGCGACGAACCCCTCGCCCTGGCACGTCTCGCACCGGCCCTCGGCCACATTGAAGGAGAACCGGCCCGCCGTGTAGCCCCTCGCCTTGGCCGTGTCTGTTCCTGCGTACAGCTTGCGGACGGCGTCGAACAGACCTGTGTACGTCGCGAGGTTGGAGCGCGGCGTCCGGCCGATCGGGCGCTGGTCGACGAGCACCAGCCGGTCGAAGGCCTCGAGCCCGGAGACGTCGTCGATCTCGAGCTCAACGGCTGAATCATCGGGCTCGTCCGGTGTCTGGCCGAGATGCCGGCGGACGACTTCCGCGAGCACCTGGGTCACGAGCGTGGACTTGCCCGAGCCCGACACCCCCGTGACGGCAGTGAGGACGCAGAGCGGAATCTCGACCGAGACGTCGCGCAGGTTGTGCCGCGTGACGCCGCTCAGGTGAAGCCGGCCGTGCGGAGTCCGGGGACTGTGGTCGAGCGGCTCGGGGCGCCCGAACAGGTGCCGGCTGGTGATCGACTCCGCCACGGTCTCGAGGCCGGCCACCGGACCGGAGTACAGAACCTTGCCTCCGCCTTCCCCCGCGCCAGGGCCGATGTCGACCACCCAGTCGGCACGCCGTACGACGTCCAGGTCGTGCTCGACGACGAAGAGCGAGTTCCCGGCGGCTTTCAGCCGGTCCAGCACGTCCAGCAGCGGCTCGGCGTCGGCCGGGTGCAACCCCGCGGACGGTTCGTCGAGGACGTAGACGACACCGAACAGTCCGGACCGCAGTTGCGACGCGATCCGCAGACGCTGTGCCTCGCCGGGCGAGAGCGTGGTCGAACGGCGCGCGAGGCTGAGGTACCCGAGTCCGAGGTCGAGCAGCACCGCGATGCGGGCGACGAGATCGGCACAGATCCGTACGGCGGCTTCAGTCGTCTCGCCCGACGTCGCAGTGGACGTCGTGGCGTCCGCCTCGGCCAGTTCCGCCACCGGACGGAGCACCGTGACCAGTTCGTCGAGCGGAAGCGCGTTCAGGTCAGAGATCGAGTGACCGGCGAAGGTCACGGCCAGTGCCTCCGGCCGTAATCCGCTGCCGTGGCACACCGGGCACGGCACACTCCGGACGAACCGCAACGCCCGGTCGCGCATCTGCTGACTCTTGGAGTCGGCCAGGACGTGCATGATGTGTTTGCGCGCGCTCCAGAACTTCCCGTTGTAGCCGTAGTCGACGCGGTCGCGCTCGGGCTTGATCAGGACCGACGGCTGCTCGTCGGTGTAGAGCAACCAGTCCCGGTCCTTCTTGCGCAGCTTGCGCCACGGCCGGTCGATGTCGATCCCGAGGCCGTTCACGATGCTGCGGAGATTCGCGCCCTGCCAGGCGCCCGGCCACGCGGCGATCGCCCCTTCGCGAATGGTCAGCGACGGGTCCGGGACGAGGAGTTCCTCGGTCACGTCGTGGACCACACCCAGGCCGTGACAGTTCGGGCACGCGCCGGACGCGGTGTTCGGTGAGAACGCCTCCGCGTCGAGACGGTCCGCACCGGGCGGATAGGTGCCGGCCCGGGAGTAGAGCATCCGGAGCAGGTTCGAGAGCGTGGTGATGGTGCCGACGCTGGATCGCGAGCTCGGTGCGCCGCGGCGCTGCTGGAGGGCGACGGCCGGCGGGAGCCCGGTGATCTCCTGGACGTGCGGTGCCCCGACCTGCTGGAGCAGGCGGCGGGCGTACGGCGCGACCGACTCGAAGTACCGGCGCTGCGCCTCGGCGTACAAGGTGCCGAAGGCAAGCGACGACTTGCCGGAGCCGGAGACGCCGGTGAAGGCGACGATCGCGTCGCGGGGAAGGTCGACGTCGACGGAGCGCAGGTTGTTCTCGCGCGCGCCGCAGACCCGCACGAACGCGTCGATCGACTGGTCCGTCACGAACCTTCAGTACCCGATCGGTCCGGCGGGAATCGGAACGCACTGCGGCCCCCGGGGGATGTGGGAAGTTCCCGGGGGCCGTGGTGCTATCAACTGGGTGGCCGGTGAGGGCCGGGTGGTGGGGTCGGAGCCCCCGCCGGGGCTGCGGCGCCGGGTGGCGCCGCAGCTTGAGGGTCGGCCGCGGCCGGAGGTGCTGCCGCAGGTCGGGTCGGCCGCGGCTGGAAGTGCTGCCGCAGGTTGGGTCAGCTGCAGCCGGAGGTGCTGCCGCAACCCTCGCAGACGTAGCAGGAGCCGCTCGGCCGCATCTTGGTGCCGCAGGTGAAGCAGAGCGGGGCGTCGACCGAAGTACCGGTGATGAGTTCGAACATTTCGGCGGTGGTGCGGACCTCGGAGGTGACCGGCTTTGCGGCGGCCGCGTCGATCGAGGCGTCCTCGACGACGGTGGGCTTGTCGGCGACCGGTTCGACGGCCTTCAGGGACTCCGCCTCGGAGATCTCGACGGGGGCCGGTTCGTAGGAGCCGGTGTCGAGCTGGCGGGAGCGCTCGTCGGCGGAGTAGATGCCGAGGGCCGAGCGCTCGTCGAAGGGCAGGTAGTCCAGGGCCAGGCGGCGGAAGATGTAGTCCATGATCGACTGCGCCATCCGGACGTCCGGGTCGTCGGTCAGGCCGGCCGGCTCGAACTTCAGGTTGGTGAACTTCTGGACGTAGGTCTCCAGCGGTACGCCGTGCTGCAGCGCGATCGAGATCGCGATCGAGAAGGCGTCCATCACCCCGGCCAGGGTCGAGCCCTGCTTGCCCATCTTGAGGAAGACCTCGCCGAGGCCGTCGTCAGGGTAGGAGCCGGCGGTCATGTAGCCCTCGGCGCCGCCGACCGAGAACGACGTGGTCCGCGACGGCCGCGACTTCGGGAGCCGCTTGCGGGTCGGGCGGTACTCGACGATCTTCTCGACGACCTTCTCGGCCGCCGCCTCGGTCGACTCCGCGGCCTTCTTGGCCTTCGCGTCGGCCAGCGGCTGGCCGACCTTGCAGTTGTCGCGGTAGACCGCGAGCGCCTTCAGGCCGAGCTTCCAGCCCTGGAAGTAGACGTCGGCGATCTCCTCGACCGTCGCGGTCTCGGGCAGGTTCACCGTCTTGGAGATGGCGCCGGACAGGAACGGCTGCGTGGCCGCCATCATCCGGACGTGGCCCATCGGCTTGATCGCGCGCTCACCCATCGCGGTGTCGAAGATCTCGTAGTGCTCGGTCTTCAGGCCCGGGGCGTCGACGACGTGACCGTGCTCGGAGATGTACTCGACGATCGCCTCGATCGTCTCCTCGGTGTACCCGTACTGGCGCAGCGCCCGCGGGACGGTCTGGTTGACGATCTGCATCGAGCCGCCGCCGACCAGCTTCTTGAACTTGACCAGCGAGAAGTCCGGCTCGATCCCGGTGGTGTCGCAGTCCATCATGAAGCCGATGGTGCCGGTCGGGGCCAGCACCGAGGCCTGCGCGTTGCGCCAGCCGTTCTTCGCGCCGATCTTCAGCACGCCCTCCCACGCCGCGGTGGCGTGCTTCTGGACGTCCTTGTCGATCGGGTGCACGGTGCGGATCGCGTCGTTGGCCGCGGCGTGCTTGCGCATCACCCGGGTGTGCGCGTCCTTGTTGCGCTCGAAACCGTCGTACGCGCCGACGATGCCGGCCAGCTCGGCCGACCGCTTGTACGACGTACCGGTCATCAGCGAGGTGATGGCGCCGGCCAGCGCGCGGCCGCCGTCGGAGTCGTAGGCGTGGCCGGTCGCCATCAGCAGGGCGCCGAGGTTGGCGTAGCCGATGCCGAGCTGGCGGTAGGCGCGGGTGGTCTCGCCGATCGCCTCGGTCGGGAAGTCGGCGAAGCAGATCGAGATGTCCATCGCGGTGATGATCAGCTCAATCGCCTTGACGAACTTCTCGGAGTCGAACATGTCGTCGTCGTTGAGGAACTTCAGCAGGTTCAGCGACGCGAGGTTGCAGGAGGAGTTGTCCAGGTGCATGTACTCCGAGCACGGGTTCGACGCGGTGATCCGGCCGGTCTCCGGCGTGGTGTGCCAGTCGTTGATCGTGTCGTCGTACTGGATACCCGGGTCGGCGCAGGCCCAGGCGGCGTGGCTGATCTTGTCGAACAGCTCGCGGGCGTCGACGGTCTCGATGATCGAGTTGTCGATCCGGGCCCGCAGGCCGAACTCGCCCTTCTCCTCGACCGCGCGCATGAACTCGTCGGTGACCCGGACGGAGTTGTTCGCGTTCTGGTACTGCACCGAGGTGATGTCGCGGCCGCCGAGGTCCATGTCGTAGCCGGCGTCACGGAGGACGCGGATCTTGTCCTCCTCGCGCATCTTGGTCTCGACGAACTCCTCGATGTCGGGGTGGTCGACGTCGAGGACGACCATCTTGGCCGCGCGCCGGGTGGCGCCGCCGGACTTGATGGTGCCCGCGGACGCGTCCGCGCCGCGCATGAAGGAGACCGGGCCGGACGCCGTCCCGCCGCTGGACTGCAGCAGCTCCTTGGACGAGCGGATCCGGGACAGGTTCAGGCCGGCACCGGAGCCGCCCTTGAAGATCAGGCCCTCCTCCTTGTACCAGTTCAGGATCGAGTCCATCGAGTCGTCGACGGCGAGGATGAAGCAGGCCGACACCTGCTGCGGGGACGTCGTACCGACGTTGAACCAGACCGGCGAGTTGAAGCTGAAGTACTGGTGCAGCAGCATCCAGGTCAGCTCGTGCTCGAAGATCTCCGCGTCGGCCGGGGTGGCGAAGTAGCCCTCCTCCTCGCCGGACTTGCGGTAGGTCTTCACGACCCGGTCGAGCAGCTGCCTGAGGCTCCACTCGCGGTTGTCGTGCCCGACCGCGCCGCGGAAGTACTTGGTGGTGACGATGGTCGAGGCGTTCACGCTCCAGTAGTCGGGGAACTCGACCCCGCGCTGCTCGAAGACGGTCTCACCGGTCTTCCAGTTCTGCTGGACGACGTCGCGGCGCTCCCACGTCACGTCGTCGTAGGGGTGGACGCCCTCGGTCGTGAAGATGCGCTCGATGGTGAGTCCCGCCGGCGCGCTCTTGCGCCCGCGGAACCCGGCCGTCGACCTCTTGGTCGACCCCGAGTGGCCGGTCACCGTCTCTGTCATGGTTGCTCCTCGCCCTGTGTCTGCGGTCTGTCGGGACCGCCCCGTTGGTACTTCCCGGTGCCTGTACGGCGTACTGCTGGTGCTGCTGGTTACTGCAATCCCCGTTACGTCTGTGGAGCCACGCCCTGCGGCGCGGGCTCGGTGCCCTGCGGTTCCTTCTCGGCCCGCAGCAGCGCAATCTCGGTCTCGAAGTCGTCGGCCGACTCGAACTGCCGGTAGACGCTCGCGAACCGCAGGTAGGCCACCTCGTCGAGCTCGCGCAGCGGGCCCAGGATGGCCAGGCCGACCTCGTGGGCCGGCACCTCCGGCGAGCCGCCGCCCTTCAGCGCGTCCTCGACCTTCTGGCCGAGTCGCGACAGCGCGTCGGCGTCCACCGGACGGCCCTTGCAGGCCTTGCTCACCCCGCGGATGACCTTCTCGCGGCTGAACGGCTCGGTCGCGCCGGAGCGCTTCACGACCGTCAGCTGCATCTGCTCGACGGTGGTGAACCGCTTCTCGCAGACCGGGCACTGTCGCCGGCGGCGGATCGCTCCGCCGTCTTCGGCCACCCGGCTGTCGACGACCCGGGAATCGCTGTGTCGGCAGTACGGACAGTGCACGGCGAATCACTCCTCCCGTGGGGGCGCCGAACGCGACGCTGTGGATCGAGCTGGGGACAACCTGTGTACGACTTGTGGGTAACCAACCACTACCTGTGGAAAATTACACCCGTGTAACCACTACATCTAGGGATGCTACGTCGCTGCTCCGACAGTTTGCAAGAACGCTGAAATCCCGCGCGCGTCTCTTTGTTCCAACACCCGCGCGGCCTCGTGTACTCCCGCGTGGCGCCGTAGCAGAGGCCCTCCGGAGGCGCAAAATACGGCGCTCCGGAGGGCCTCGGGACGGTGGCGTGTTCTAGCCAGCGGCAGGGCGGCAGAAGTCGAAGTCGCAGCCCTGGTCGGCGCCCAGCACGTGCTCGTGGAACAGCCGCCGGTAGCCGGTCGCAGGGGCGGGAGGCGGCGGAGGCAGTTCAGCACGGCGCCGCTCCAGCTCCGCAGGCTCGACCAGCAGGTCCAGCCGCCCCTCGGAGACCGACAGCCGGATCCGGTCACCGGTCCGGACCAGTGCCAGCGGCCCACCGACGGCCGACTCCGGTGTCACGTGCAGCACGATCGTCCCGTACGCCGTACCGCTCATCCGCGCGTCCGAGATCCGCAGCATGTCCTTCACCCCGGCGCGCGCCAGCTTGCCCGGGATCGGCAGGTACCCGGCCTCCGGCATCCCCGCCCCGAGCGGCCCGGCGTTCTGCAGCACCAGTACGTCGGACGCCGTCACGTCCAGCTCCGGGTCGTCGATCCGCTCCGAGAGGTCGGCCAGCGAGCTGAACACCACCGCCCGGCCAGTCGTCTCGAACAGCGCAGGGTCAGCCGCGGACCGCTTGATCAGCGCACCGGACGGCGCCAGCGAGCCCTGCAGCCAGACCAGGCCGCCCTCAGCCCGCGACGGCGAGTCCAGCGGCCTGACAACCTCTCGGTCGACCCACACGGGCCCAGCGCCGAGCCGCTCCCCTAGCGTCTCGCCGGTGACAGTCAGCGCAGACAGGTCGAGCAGGTCCCGCAGCTCATGCAGTACGGCGGGTAGACCGCCCGACGCGTGCAGGTCCTCCATGTAGTGCGCGCCGGTCGGCTTCAGCTCGACCAGCACGGGTGTGGTCGCGCTGAGCTCGTTCAACTCGTCCGGGTCGATCCGCAAGTCCAGGCGCCCCACCATGGCGGTCAGGTGGATCAGCGCGTTCGTGGAGCCGCCGATAGCCAGCAGCACGCGCAGCGCGTTCCGGACCGATGCAGCGGTGACCACCTGCGACGGTGTACGGCGTGCCTGGGCGATCTCCACGGCAGCAGTCCCGGTGGCCTCACCGATGCGGAGGCGGTCGGCGTGGACGGCTGGTGCGGTCGCGCTGTCGGGCAATGCCATCCCCAGTGCCTCGACGATGCAGGCCATCGTGGACGCCGTACCCATGACTGCGCAGGTGCCCGCTGTGGTGGCCAGGTTGCGTTCGACGCGGTTGATCTCGGCCTCGTCGACCTCACCGGCGCGGTAGCGGGCCCAGAAGCGGCGGCAGTCCGTGCAGGCTCCGAGGCGCTCGCCTTGGTAGCGGCCGGTCGACATCGGACCGGTGACCAGCTGGATCGCCGGGCGGCCGGCGGAGAACGCTCCCATCAGCTGGGCCGGGACGGTCTTGTCGCAGCCGCCGACCAGCACCACCGCGTCCATGGGCTGGGCGCGGACCAGCTCCTCGACGTCCATCGCCATCAGGTTGCGGTAGACCATCGAGGTCGGCTCGAGGAAGCTCTCCCCCAGCGAGACCGTCGGGAACTCCATCGGCAGACCACCGGCCGCGATGATGCCGTTGGCGACCGAGCGGACCAGCTCCGGTTGCGCTCGGTGGCAGGGGTTGAAGTCGCTGGTCGAGGTGGCGATGCCGACCACCGGGCGGTCCAGCGACTCCGGCGACCGGCCGCTGGCGTGCAGGAAGGTCCGGCGCAGGTACTTGGAGAACTCCCGGTCGCCGTAGCTGACCAGCCCGCGGTAGATGCCGCTCTCGTCGCTCATCCGGCCAGCACATCATCACGCAGCTCGACACCTGGTGTCCGGGCCAGGTGCTGGAGGAGGACCCGCAGCATCTCCGGCGGCGGGACGGCGCCTGGTGTGCGGACGGCGTCGGAGGCGATCAGGCCGCGGAGGAGCAGGCTGTGCTTGCGGAGGCCGAGCGCGATCCCGGACTGGAACTCGAAGTTGACCAGCGGGAGGTAGTCGCGCCAGACCTCGCGGGCCCGGTCGAAGCCGCCCTCGGAGTACGCCGTGACGCAGGCGAGCAGGCCTTCGGGCACGGAGAAGCCGGTCATCGCGCCGGCCGCACCGACCGCGAGCTCGTCGAGCAGGCAGGTGCCGCCGAGACCGCCGAAGACGGGGATGTCGAGGGCGGCGGCGAGGATCGCGACCGCGGGTGGGCTCGGGGAGGACTCGGACTTCACGGCCACGATCTGAGGCACCGCCTGGACCGCGTGGACGAGGTCGGTGGTGGCGATCGGGATGCCGGTGATCACCGGGTAGTCCTGGACGACCAGGGGGCGGTCGGTCTCCTGGGCGACGGTCGCCAGATGCTTGCCGAGGGCATCGGGGTCGGGAGTGCTGACCTGGATCATCAAGCCTGAAAGCCGGTCCAAGGCGGCCGGTACGACGTTGGCGGCTTCGGCGAGAACGTCGTCGAGGGCAAGGGAACTGATGCCGACGACAAGCGGCAGGTTGCAGGCGGCAACGACGGTGTCGACGACCGTACGGCGTTCGGCGGGCGTCAGGCGGACGGCCTCCCCGAAGACGCCGAGGACAGTCAGACCGGTGGCGCCGAGGTGCTCGTAGTGGACGGCCTGGCGGGCCAGGGACTTGGTGTCGACCGCCGTACCGTCAGGGGTGAACGGGGTGGCCAGGACACCCCACACTCCGGGGGCCAGACTCATGGAGCTCCTTTCGTCGTGACCGCGGTGGCGACCGTGTAGGCCTCCAGGCTCTCGGTGCCGCCCTCGCGGCCGTAGCCGGACAGGCCGACGCCGCCGAACGGTGACGCGGCCGAGGCGAGGGCGACCTCGTTGAGGCCGATCATGCCGACGTCGAGACCGGCGATCGCGGCGTCGGCGCGTTCGGTGCTCGCGGTGAACAGGTAGCCGGCCAGGCCGTACGGGACGGCGTTCGCCTGCCGCAGCCCGTCCTCGAGGGTGGAGAACGGGAGCAGCGGGAGGATAGGGCCGAAGGGTTCGTCGGTGAGGACGGATGCGGTGGGTGGGATGTCGGTGAGGACGGTCGGCGGGTAGAAGAAGCCGGGGCCGTCGGGCTGGACGCCGCCGGTGCGGATCTTGGCGCCGCTGGAAGAGACCATCGCCGCGACCGCGTCGCGCCGGCGCGCGTTGGCGAGGGGGGAAAGGGGGGAGGTGGGCGCGCCCGGGGGCGTGGCGGCTGCGCCGCCCGCCGGAGCGAGGCGCTCCACGCGCTCGACGACAGCGTCGACGAACGCGTCGTAGACGGCTTCCTGGACGAAGATCCGGCTCGGTGAGATGCAGACCTGGCCCGCGTTGCGGAACTTGGCGCGGACCAAGGCGTCAGCGGCTCGGCCCAACTGCTCCGGGGTGAGGTCGTCGAAGATCAGGACCGGGGCGTGGCCACCGAGTTCGAGCGTGAGGGACTGCAGGTGCTTGGCCGAGAGGCCGACCAGGGTCTGTCCGACCGGGACCGAGCCGGTGAGCGTGATCTTGGCGATGACGTCCGAGTTGATCAGATGCTCGGAGACCTGCGGCGGGTCGCCGGTGATCAGGTTGACGACGCCGGGCGGGACCCCGGCGTCGTCAAGTGCCTGGACCAGCGCCGCCGCCGTACGCGGTGCTTCGACGGCGGGACACAGCACGATGCTGCAGCCGAACGCGACCGCCGGCGCGAGTTTGCGGGCGGGCAGCGACGCCGGGAAGTTCCAGGCGGTGAACGCCGCGACCGGGCCGACCGGGCGCCGCTCCACCCAGGAGCGGCGACCGGGGGCCGTCGGCAACAACCGTCCGTACGAACGCACCGCCTCGCCGGCGAACCAGCTGAAGTACTCCGCCGACTGCCGGACCTCGGCGAGCGACTCCTCCAGCGGCTTGCCCTGCTCCTCGGTCAACACAGCCGCGATCGCCTCAGCGCGATCGAGCAACAACCGGCCAGCGTGATCGAGCACCGCAGCGCGCTCGGCGGGCGCCGTACGACGCCAGACCGCGAACCCTTCCGCGGCAGCGGCCAGGACGTCGTCGAGGTCGGCAGCGGAGGCGCTGGCTACCTGGCCGACCACCTCCTCGGTCGCCGGGTTGAGCACGTCGATCACCCGGCCGTCCGACGCCGGCCGCCACTCGCCACCGATGAACAGCACGCTCAGGCCTCCCGCAGCACGATCACGCTCAACGACGGCAACGGCAGCTCGACCTCAGCCTTCCAAACGGCGTCGACCGCCACCGTCGAGTCCTCGGCGAACCGCTCCAACCCCTGCCGGTCCCGGATCGTCGCCAGCTGCTCCGGCGACGGATCCTGCGGCGCGCCCAGGTCCTGCCAGACCGTGTGGCTGTTGCTGTGGCTGCGGTCGATCCGCCAGTGTTCGACCGTCCACTCCCCCGCCGCCAGCCCGGACACCTCCAGCTCCACGGCCGTCGGCTCGTCGTCCTCCAGGTACTGATCGTCGGCATGCCGCCACACCAGTACGGCGACGCTCCCGTCCGCCGAGCTCCGCGACGCGATCACGTCGACCTCCTCACCGAGCCCGTTGCCCAGCGCACCCAGATCGGCCGTCTCGACGAGAGCGTCGGACGACGCCGCTAGCCGCCGGTCGCCGAGCTTCGCGAACGCCCGGTACCCGTTCATCAGCGGCTTCTCCAGCCCCGACGCGGTGACGAAACTTCGGGTCCCCTCGAAGTACCGCTCGCCCTCCATCGAGAAGCTCCAGGTCGTTGCCTCGGCCACCTTCGCGGTGTGCCGCTCGTTGAGGTCGAGCACCTTCTTCATCAGCTTGGCCTGGAAGACCGGGTAGTACTCGGTGTTGCGGTAGCCGAAGTTCGCGTTGTCGTAGATCCCCCAGTGCGCCGGCACCGACGCGTCGCACTCGTCGACGATCGCCGGCAGTCCGGCGTACGCCGGGAACTCCTCCATCACCGCCAGCATCCGGTCGATCTCGCGCAGCATCTTGGTCGTCGACGGGGACTGCTTGACCGGCGCGGCCGCGCCGATCGGTCCGTAGACGCGCCACGGCGAGAACGCCGAGCCCTTGGTGTGGAACGAGACGAAGTCGAGCGGCAACGAGCGGTCCGAGCACGCCTGCAGGAAGCTCCGCATGAACGCGACGCCCTTGTCTCCACCGGTCACCGTCGGACCACCGACCCGCCCCGACGGAAGCACGCTGCGGATCGCCGCGGCGGTCACGGCGTACAGGTCCTGGAACTGCTCGGGCGTCCCGCGCCAGTAGAAGATGTCCGGCTCGTTCCACAGCTCCCACAGCCAGCTCGACACCTCCTCCTCGCCGTACCGGTCGAGGCAGTGCTGCGCGAGCGCGGCGACCAGGCCGCCCCATTTGTCGTAGTCCTTCGGCGGGTACGACCACAGCCCGGCCTCGTACTCGCTGTACTGCGTGGGGCTGCTCTCGAAGGCGAACTCGGCCTTGGCGTGATCGGGGACCAGGGCAAGCGGTGTGAACGCCAGCTCCACCAACGGGTGATGGCCCGCGGCAACGATCGTGTCGTAGGTCTGGTCGGCGATGGTGAAGTCGTAGTACGGGTTGCCGTCGGCATCTTCGTGGTAGACGTTGCCGCTGCCCCAGTGCGGCAGGCCGAGCCCGGTGCCGCTGTTGAACACGTAGTGCGGCCGGACGTGGTACGGCGTCTCGGCGAAACCGCCGATCGTCTGCAGGGTCCGGCGGCCCTGCGGGGTGTAGGTCCAGTTGATCTCGTCGTACCCGAGGCTGGCCCACGGCCGGTCGAGCAGCCCGAGGTCCGCGGTCGCGTCGACGCTGACGCGGGCCCGGCGGACGTGCGCGGCGCCGGGGTCGGACGGCGTGTACGGCACCTCCTGGACGCCGCTGCGGGAGCTGTTCTGGTCAGGCAGATCGGTCTCGGTGGTCATCTCAACCTTTCAGTCCGGTGCTGCTGATGCCCTGGATGATGAAGCGCTGGGCGAAGAGGAAGACGAGCAGAGGCGGTGTCACGGCGAGGATCGTCGAGGCCATCACGACGCCGTAGTCGATGTCGCCGTACGCCGACCGGAAGGTGACCAGGGCCAGCGGCAACGTCTGCATGCCGGGCGAGCTGGTCGAGATCAGCGGCCAGAGGAAGTCGTTCCAGGCGCCGAGGAAGACCAGGATCCCGAGCGTCGCGAGTGCCGGCCGGATCAGCGGCAGTACGACGTGCCGGTAGGTCTGCCAGGCGTTCGCGCCGTCCACCCGCGCCGCGTCGGTGAGGTCGTCGGGCAGGTTGACGATGAACTGGCGGATCAGCACGACGCCGAGCAGCGACACGATGTGCGGCAGCGCGAGCGCGCCGTACGTGTTGAGCAGGCCGAGCTTGTTGAACTGCTGGAACAGCGGGACCAGCACGACCTCGCTCGGGATCAGCATGGTCACCAGCAGCAGGCCCAGGACGACGTTGTTGCCGCGGAACGGCAGCCGAGCCAGTGCGTAGCCGGCCATCGAGCAGACGATCAGTGCGAGCACAGTGGCGCTCACGGCAACGACCATGCTGTTGAAGAAGGCAACGAAGATGTTGACCGCGCGGCCGCCGGGATCGACGAGCATGCTCCAGTTCGCGGTCGTTGCCTCGGTCGGCCAGATCCGGTTGCCGTTGGCAGTCGAACCCTCGAACGACGAGGAGAGAGCCCAGAGCAACGGCAGCGCCCAGAGCAGCGCCATCACGATCGAGATTCCGGTCACGATCCATCGTTTAGCCATGGCTGGCCGCCCTCCTGGTCAGGATCTGCTGGACGATCGCGACCAGCAGGATCACCAGCGCGAGCACCCAGCCGATCGCGGCGGCGTACCCGGTCCGGAAGTCGCGGAAGCCGGTCTCGTAGAGCATCTGGAGCACCACGCGGGTGCTGCCGCTCGGGCCGCCGGCGGTCAGCAGGTAGACCTGCTCGAAGACCTTGAACGAGTCGATCAGCCGGAGCAGGATCACCAGGCCGAGCACCGGCGCGATTCCCGGCAGCGTCACGTACCGGAACTGTTGCCAGGCGCTCGCGCCGTCGATCCGGGCCGCCTCGTAGAGCGGTTTCGGGATGTCCTGGAGCGCGGCCAGCAGGATCAGCAGCGGGAAGCCGACTCGCCACCAGAGCGTCAGCAGCACCACGGCACCCATCGCCTGGCCGGGCTCGGTCAGCCACTGCTGGGCCGGCAGCCCGAACTTCTCCAGCACGGTGTTGAGCGATCCGTTGACCGGGTTCAGCACCAGGTTCCAGATCAGCGCGACCGCTGCCCCGGGCAACAAGTACGGCGAGACGAACGCGGCGCGCAGGATGTTGCGGCCGGACAGGTCGCGATTCAGGACCAGCGCGAGGATCAGCCCGACGGCGATCAGGATCGGGACGTTCAGGACGACGAACAGCAGCGTGTGGCCGAAGGCAGCCCGAAAGTCGCTGTCGCGCGCCAGGCCGAGGTAGTTGTCCAGGCCAACGAAGCCGCCGGTGCCATCGGCAACGTTGACGTCCGTCGTACTGAGGAAGAGGCCGCTGACGATCGGGACGGCCCAGAGCAGCAGGTAGAGGACGGCGAACGGGGTCAGGAAGAGGATCGCGGCGCGGCCGCGAGTGCGGCCTTTGACGGTCTCTACCTTTGGTCGCGTCCGGGCCGAGATCCTGGTGGTCGCGACACTCAAGACGGCTCCTTCATCGTCACGGTGGCCCGGGCCGCGGCCCGGCGCAGCTCGTCCTCCACCTTCGCGCCCTGGTAGACCACGTCGTCCATGGCGTCGTTGAGGTACTGGTAGGCCTGGTTCCAGCGGTACGCGTACGGCGCGAAGCGCGCGTGCTTGGCCTGGTCGATGAACACCGACATCTTCCGCAGCAACGGATCCTTGCTCGCGGCAACCGGTGCGATCGCCGCCTTGGAGGCCGGCGCCTGCGCACCCGCCCAGTCGACACTGCCCTCGCGGACCAGCCAGCCGATGAACTTCTGCGCCTCGGTCCGGATCCAGTCGTCGTTGTTGCGCTGCTTGGGGATGCAGTAGATGTGCGAGGTCGCGACGACCGCGCGCGGCCCGTCGAAGAACTGCGGCAGCGGCGCGACGTCGAGCTCGGTCCCGCGCTCCTTGTTCGTCTTCAGCAGCTGCGCCAGACCCCATGGAAAGGTGAACGTCATCCCCACCTTCTGGTCGCTGAACAGCTGCCCGACCTGTACGCCGGTGATCAGCTGCTGCGGCTCGATCTTGTACTTGTGCACCAGATCCTGCTCGAAGTGCGCCGCCTCGATCCCGGCATCGCTTGCGAACAGCGCCTGGCTGCGCTCGTCGATCAGGTCGCCGCCGGCTTGCCAGTTGAGGCTGAGCCACGGCATCCAGACACCGGTCTCGCGGACGAAGCCCCACGGGCCGAGCTTCTTCAGCGCCTGCGCCGCGGCGAGGAACTCAGTTGCGTTCGTCGGCGGCTTGTCCGGGTCGAGTCCGGCCTTGGCGAACAGCTGGCGGTTGTACCCGAGCGCCTGCGGACCGGTGCTCATCGTCACGCCGTACAGCTGGTTGTCGATCTGGCCGAGCTGCCAGGTGCCGTCGATGAAGTCGTCGGTGCTGAGCCCGAGATCGCCGAGGTCGATCGCGTGCAGGAAGCGTTTCAGCGGCGGGATCTCGTAGCTGTGCAGTGCGACGATCGCCGGAGGTGCGCCGGCCAGCGACGCGGTCAGGATCTTGGTCAGGTAGTCACCGCCGTACGCCGGTGAGCTGAACCGGATCGTCACGTCGTCCTGCGACTTGTTGTACCGGTCGACGATGGCCTGCATCAGACCGCCGTCGCCGCCGGTGTAGAAGGTGGTGAACTCGAGCACGCGCCCGCCCCCGCGGGTCGTGTCGTCGAACGGTGAGGAGCAGCTCGCGAGCGCTGTGCTCGCGGCTCCTGAGGCGGCCAGCGCCAGCAACCGGCGCCGGGACAGTGTGGGCAGCACGGAGCTCTCCCTCTGACGGAGCGGTGTCATGAGCGGATCGGCCGGCCTCGCGCGGGGCCGGCGGGCGGTGAGGAACCGGGCCGGGATCTCCGGCGGCTGCCTCGCCCCGTGGCGTGTTCTACGAGTTAGCCTGATCTCGGCGTTGTCAAAAGTCAATGGTTAACAATCGACCATTTACACCGATGTACTCACGATGGAGGAAGCGTTGTGGCCGGTCCCCTCGACCAGCTCGCCCTGCAGACCGACCGCAGCCCCGCGCTGTGGGCCACGGTCGTGCCGGCGATCCGGCAGATGATCGTCACCGGCGCCCTCGCTCCCGGCGAGCACCTGCCCGAGGGCGAGCTGGCGAAGGCGTTGCAGATGAGCCGCGGTCCGATCCGCGAGGCGCTGATCGAGCTCGAGCGCGAAGGGCTCGTGGTGCTGCGGCGGCATCGCGGCGCGCAGGTGATCACGCTGACCGCGGAGGACGTGGAGGAGATCTACACGTTGCGGCTCAGCCTGGAACGGCTGGCGATCGAGCGAGCGCTCCCCCGGCTCAGCGCCGAGCACCTCGCCGCGATGGACGAGGTGCTCGAGCAGATGCGAGCGCTCGGGCCGGACTACGCGCCGCAGACGGCGCTGGATCTCGACCTGGCGTTCCATGGAGTGCTCTACGACGCGGCCGGGCATGCGCGGCTGGACCGCGCCTGGCAGCAGATCCGGAGTCAGGTCGCGATGTTCCTGCACTCACGGCACGTCGTACGGCGGGACTTCCATGAGATCGCGTACTCCGAGCATCAGGCGATTCGGGATGTGTTGGTCGGAGGTGATCCGGCGGCAGCGTCGTCGGTGATCGAGGATCACCTGATGGGGTCGTACCACCGGTTGATCGAGGCTCGGCCGGAGAGCTGACGAGTCGAGCAGGTCAGCTCAGCGCTCGGGCCTCCGCGATGATCTGCGTCTTGCTGGGAACGTTCGCCGTACCGGCGTACAGCGCCAGTACGGCGTACTGGCGTTGACCCAGCAGCGTGGTCATCGTGGAGACGGCCGACTGACTGGCGCCCGAGGTCAGGATGAGGTTGGCCAGGCCGGTCTGGGTCGGGACGATGTGGAAACGGGACTCGGTGCTGTCCGCCTTGATGACGTGCTCACCGGCGGCAAGTGTCGAGGTGTCGATCAGGGCGCCGTTCTCGATCGGCTTCCCGTCGAGGGTGATCGTCGCGGATCCGCTGACGGCGATCCGAAGCTGCTGCGCGCGGTCGACCTTCTGACCGGCGGCGGGGCTGAGCACGACCGGCTTGCCGCGCTGCAGGAACGCGGAGTTCCACCCGTACAGCTCCGCCGGGCGGTTCGTGATGACGCCGTCGACGCCGGCTTTCTCCAGCGCGTCCCAGCGAGTCGCGTCGTCGACCGTCCACACGTTCACCGCGACACCCTGCGCGTGCAGCTCGGCGACGATACCCGGGCGGGCCCGGAACGCGGCGTCCGACGGGTTGTACGCCGACAGCCCGAGATCCTTCGCGATCGCGACCGGGTCGGGGTCGAGCGTGCTGCGCAGCAGCCCGAGCGGGAGCTCCGGCGCCAGCTCGTGCATCCAGCGCAGGTGCTGCGGCTCGAAGCTCTGCACGAAGACGCGGCTGGCCATCGAGCGGCTGCGGATCTCGGTGACGATCCGCGCGACCGACTCCCGGGTGTGCGCGCCCTTCACCTCCAGCAGCAGGTTGCCGCCGCGGGTCTTGAGCCCGTCGAGCTGCTGCCCGAGCGTCGGAACCCGCTGCCCGGCGAACGCCGGCGCGAACCACGAGCCCGCGTCGAGCCCGGCGACCTGCGCCGCGGTCAGGTTCCGTACGGCGCCGGTCCCGTCGGTCGTCCGGTCGACGGTGTCGTCATGCAGGATCACCGGTACGCCGTCCTTCGTCGGCTGCACGTCGTTCTCGATCCACTCCGCCCGCGCCCGGCGGGCGATCTCGTCGGACGCGGCCGTGTTCTCCGGCGCGGCACTCGACCCGCCGCGGTGCGCCCAGACCCGCAGCGGATCACCGGCCTTGCGGACGAACGACTCCTTCGCCAGCGGCGTCACCTTGAGGTCGTCGAACGACACCGTCGCGCCGTTCACCAGCAACGCCTGTACGCCGGTGGCACTGCGGCCGACCATCGTGGTGCGCAGGGCCTCGCGGCCCTCGACGTACCAGGTGGCCCGCGCGCCGCGGACCTCGACCGCGACGGCGACCTCCTTGCCGACGCCGACCGTGATCGGCGCGGCCGCGGTGTCGGTGACGTTCCAGGTGTTCGCCGGGGTGCGCTGCGCGAACTCGAGCCCGTTCGTGGCGGTCGCGCCGTTGCGCAGGGTCGCGATCGACCACGGGACGGCGCCCGTCGGCGCGAGGTCGAGGCCGAAGGCGACCCAGCGGCCGGCGTCGACGGCCGACTCGAAGCGCAGGTGGCTCTCGATGCGGAAGTCGGTGAGCGGGGTGCCGAAGGTGATCCGGCTGAGCTGGCTGGCGGTGGCCGACGTACCGGTGAGGCGGCCGTTCTGGACCTTCCAGGTGCCGTCGACGACGGTCCAGCCGGTGGGGAGGGTGGCGCCGTCGAAGGTCTCGTCGATCGTGGGGGTCGGCTGCTCGATGGTGGGCGAGGTTGGTTGCACGGACGGCTCGGCGACGGCGGTCGGGGCAGTGAGGACGGCGGTCACGGTCGCGCTGGTGACCAGGGCGGCGAGGACAGCCCGGGGGCGGCGGGAGGTGAGCTTCATGCCACCCGACCGTAGAAAACTCACGCGAACGGGGCCAGAGCCGGTGATGAACTGCCCACCAACGCGCGGTGGAGCGGGCGATAGGTGAGGATGGCGGCATGAAGCCGGTCATTCTCGACGTCGACACCGGGCTCGACGACGCCTGCGCCCTGCTCCTCGCCGCCCGCCACCCCGGGCTCGACCTGAAAGCCGTCACCTGCGTCGGCGGCAACGTCGGCCTGGACGAGGTCGTGATCAACACCCTCACCGTGCTCGACGCGGCCGGGCGCGCCGACGTACCGGTGGCTCGGGGCGCGGCGCTTCCCCTCCTGCAGCCGGTGCACACCGCACCGCACGTCCACGGCAAGGACGGCCTCGGCGACCTGGACTGGCCGAAGTCAACGCGTACGCCGGACGCCCGGCACGCCGTCGAACTGCTGCGCGACGTACTGCTGGAGGCGGCCGCGTCGGGCGAGCTGATCACGCTGATCCCGCTCGCCCCGATGACGAACATCGCGCTGCTGCTCCGCACGTACCCCGAGGCTGCGCGCGGCCTGCGGGAGATCGTGTTCATGGGCGGCGCGGCAGGCATCGGCAACGCGACAGCCTCAGCAGAATTCAACATCTGGACCGACCCCGAGGCCGCCGCGGTCGTCCTCGCAGCGTCCGGGGAGCTCGGCGTCCCGGTGACGATGTACGGCCTCGACGTCTTCTACGACGTCCAGATCACCCTCCCCGAGGCGGCTGCGCTCGCCGGCTCGACGTCCGGAAACCTCGCCCAACGCCTGATCGAACGCCGCGCCGAGCTCTATCGCGCGCCCCAAGCCAGCATCGGCGACGGCGGCGCCGTCTGCGCAGTCATCGACCCAGAGGGCCTGACCACCCAGGAGTTCCCACTCCGCGTAGAGCTCTCCGGCAGCTGGTCCCGCGGCCGAACCATCGTCGACACCCGCGACTGGACAGGCGACCTCACCTCAGACCCGCACGGCGCTTCCCCGACGGTCGTTCGCGTCGCGACCGCGGTGGACGCCCGCAGGTACGCCGACTTGTGGTTGTCGACGGTGAAGTAGGAGCTGGTACGCCGATCAGTCGCGCTGCGCGCGCCAGGGTGCGCCGGGGCCGGGGCCGGCAACGCTTCCGCCGGCGACCGCCGCAGGCGTACGTCTCGGACGGCATGTCGCGCGACTGCCCGCGCAACGCCAACAGAACGCAGCAACGCGGGCGGCGCGACCGAGCGCGACGCTCACGGCGAGCGCAACGCGACCTCCACGCACCGCCCGCCGCTCCAGGCGCACACGTCTTGCGAACCGCGGCGGCAACTCGCAAACAGCGCGAGGCACACGGCGGAGCGAGCGCAACGCGACCTCCGTGCAGCGCCCGCCGTTCCAGGCGCACACGTGCTGCGAACCACGTCACCTACTCAGGCGCCGCGGGGATCCGCCTCTGCCAACAGCCCCAGCTGTCAGCGACGCCTACCGCATCGGCAACTCGCGAGCCGGGAGCAGCGCGCGGCTGCGGCGCGGGCTATTGCGCGTTGTCCGTTCATCCGGGCGCCCGCCGTCGAGCGGATCAACCGCGAGGCACGCGACGAAGCGAGCGCAACGCCCTCCCTGCACCAATTTCTCCACGCATCAACACCCAGCCAACTCCGTCGCCGGCTCAAACGCTGCGGCATACCCCGCAGCAACAGCCGCGGCGGTCAACGGGACGCCGCGGCGGCAACTCGCGCGACGGATGCCACGCGGCTGCGACGCGACCGACTGCGCGCCAACAGCTCGCCCATCCGCCCGGCGGGTCAGCGGACGGGGACGTCCAACGTCTGCCCGGGGACCACGTCGGCAACGGTGCGGAGGTTGTTGAGGTCGGCGATCTGTTCGACGACGGCCGCGGGGTTGTCCGACGGGTTGGTGGACTGGGCGATCGACCACAGGGTGTCGCCGGCGCCGACCTGGACCTGGACGGTGCGGGTGAACTGGGGCTCGGGGTCGAGGGCGCCGGCGACGCGGAGGCCGAGGACGGCGATGGCGGCGCCGAAGATCAGGACCGAGAGGGTGGTGAGGACAGCGCGGCCGCGGCGGGTGAGCTGCAGGGCCGAGGGTTCGATCTCGGCGACCGGTTGGCGGCCGGCCGGGCGGTGGACGCGGGTCGGCGCGGGCACCAGGTGCAGGCGCGGGCGGGGATCCAGGTCGGTGCCGGAGCAGGCGCGGACGCCGAGCGGGTCGGTCGTCGTACCGTCGATCCGGCGGCGACGCCGGGTCGTGGGGGCGGAGACCTCGGCAGACCGCTGGGCAGGAGCGGGCACCGCGGGAGGCTGCAGCGGGGCGCCCGTCGTGGGGGCTGCCTGCTGGGCTTGTGCTGCCAGAGCCGCTGTGCTCATCGGATCCTCCAGACCCTTTGCCAGACCGTTCCGTGCTGTCGTTCTTCGCTGTCGATCTCTGTCTACCGGGCGGCTCCGACAGTTTTCGTTCGAAGCCGCTCCCGAACACCTGTTCGATCGAACGTCTGTACGAATGATTAACCGCCAGCCGCCCGATCCGCAACTGTTCCAACCAGGACACGCCGAGGAAATTCCCGCCCTATAACCCGACACACGAACAAACGTGCGAACCGACACGCCTTCGAACAGATGTTTGAAGAATCTCAGGATTCGGTCTAACGTCGTGCTCACGCCGATCACGCAAGGCCGAGCCGAGCGACGTTCCGGCGCCGGCCCCCGACCCGAGGAGTGACCACCGATGGCCAGGACGAGCGGTTCCAGCAAGGGCAGCGGTTCGAGCAAGGACAGCGGCACTGCGCGCGGTGCCACCGAGCCGACCGTTTCCGAGCTGCCCGACGGCCCGGCCGACGCGACCGGCCTGACCCCGCGCCAGCGCCGGGTGCTGGACGTCATCCGGGACTCCGTCGACAGCCGCGGATACCCGCCGTCGATGCGCGAGATCGGCGAGAAGGTCGGGCTGACCAGTTCCTCCTCGGTCTCCCACCAGCTCCGCGTGCTCGAGCAGAAGGGCCTGCTCCGCCGCGACCCGAACCGGCCGCGCGCGATCGAGGTCCGCTATCCGGGCGAAGTGGCCGACGCGGCGCGTCGCAACTCGCTGGGCTCGGTGCGGCAGACGTCGTACGACGAGACCGGCGCCGGTGACGCACACCCGGCCGCGGTCTACGTCCCGGTCGTCGGGCAGATCGCCGCCGGTAACCCGATCCTGGCCGAGCAGGACATCGAGGAGGTCTTCCCGTTGCCCAAGGCAATGGTTGGCGAAGGCACCTTGTTCATGCTGAAGGTCAAGGGAGAGTCGATGATCGAGGCCGCGATCTGCGACGGCGACTGGGTGGTCGTGCGTCAGGAGCAGACCGCGGAGAACGGCGACATCGTCGCTGCCATGATCGACGGCGAGGCGACCGTGAAGACGTTCAAGAAGACCGCGAACGAGGTCTGGCTGCTGCCGCACAACCCGGCGTTCGAGCCGATCGACGGACACGACGCGACGATCCTCGGAAAGGTCGTAACAGTTCTGCGGCGTGTCTGACATCTCAGACGGCGCGCGAAGTCGGGCGTGTCGTGTCAGCATTGAGCTATGACGACTGTCTATGACTTCAGCGCCAAACGGATCGAAGGCAATGAACAGTCTCTTGCCGACTTCCGCGACCAGGTGCTCCTGGTGGTGAACACGGCGTCGCAGTGCAGCCAGACCCCGCAGTACACGGGTCTGCAGAAGCTCTACAAGAGTTACCGGAAACAAGGCTTTTCGGTTCTGGGCTTCCCCTGCGACCAGTTCGGCCACCAGGAGCCCGGCGACGAGAACGAGATCGCGAACTTCTGCTCGACGATCTACCACGTGACGTTCCCGATGTTCGCCAAGATCGACGTGAACGGGTCGAAAACCCTGCCGCTGTACAACTGGCTGAAGCGCGAGGCCGGTGGACTGCTCGGCGGGCGGATCAAATGGAACTTCACCAAGTTCCTGGTGGGACGGGACGGCACCGTGATCGCGCGGTACGCGCCGACCGCCACACCGGAGAAACTGGCCGACAAGGTCGAGGCGGCGCTGGCGATGCCGGCGCCGAGCCGGCAGCAGGAATCCAGCGACTGATCACTGCTTGATCGGTGGGATCGATTCCCTACGACAGAGAATGTCTCAGTGTCGCAGGGAATTCGGTGCGAGGGAGCTTGGTGCACCCGCGTGGTCGAGGCCGCGGGACCCAGCGACGAGTCGAAATTCGGTCGGTGGCGAGTCGGTGTGGCTGGGTGATGAGGGCCGGTAGTTGTTGGCTGATGAGCTGACACAGCCGTGGGTGGCGAACCGGCCCAGCTCGGTGGCGCTGTACGAGGCGGCCGCGATCGACTGCGCTCGGTGGGATTGTCGCGCAAGTGCACGGAGAAGCTGGAGCGGGCGATGCCGGCCTCGGTCGCGATCTGCTGGGCACTGAGGGGTACGCCGGGTGCGTGCGCCAGCCCCGGCCGGTCAGCCGACCAGCAACCTCAGCCCCAGCCAGTCGACTAACAGGCACCCCGCCGGGGTAGGTCGCACGAGGGTTTCGGCGCGATGGAGCCTGCGCGGTGCGCGCCGGGTCGTTGCGGAGGACGGCGACAGCGCCCGAGGCGGATCGTGGGCGAGGGCCGGTACTTGCTGTGGTTGACGGGTCGATCAGTCGCGGGTCACCGAGTCCGGGTCGATGTCGAGGCGGAGGCCTCGCCAGACCGGGTGCCGGAGGCGACCGTCGGCGGCCCAGCCGGAGTAGGTGACCTCGGCGACCAGCAGCGGGTCGAGCCAGTGCGCGGCCCGGCGGTCGGTGGCCGGGATGGTGGACGCGTCGAACGGCGGGCTGTCGATCTCCAGACCGGCGAGCTCAGCGCCGAGCAGGTCGAGCATCGCGAAGTCGAGCCCCGAGCCGACCTTGCCGATCAGGACGAGGGTGCCGCCGTCGTCGTACGCACCGCAGTACAGGGAACCGATCCGGCCCTCGCGGTTCCCCTCCCCCGGGTGCCAGCCGCAGAGGATCACGTCGCGGGTCTGGACCGGCTTCACCTTGATCCAGTCGGAGCTGCGCCTGCCCGGGAGATAGCGGGAACGGCGGCGCTTCGCGACCACGCCTTCGAGCCCGGTCGACGCCGACAGGTCGAGAGCTTCCTCGCCGTCGGTGAACGCGTCAGGCACCTCCCAGAACGGATCCTGCAGCTCCAGCGACTCCAGCAGCGCCCGGCGATCGTCGTACGTTGCCTCAAGCAACGACTTCCCGTCGAACCGCAGGATGTCGAAGACCCGCACCGACACCGGCACCTGCAGAATCAGCTGCTTGAGCTGCCGCGGGTCCCGCACATGCATCCGCCGCTGCAACAACCCGAACGACGGCGCACCGTTCTCGTCGAGCGTGACAATCTCACCGTCCAGCACGGCGGGCAGCTGCAGCCCAGGATCCTCAGCCAGCCCAAGCAGCTCCGGATACCCCGCAGACACATCCCGACTGTTCCGCGACCACAGCCGGCAAACCCCCGAGTCGACCTCCGCGATCACCCGGATCCCGTCCCACTTCAACTCGTACGCCCACTCGCCCCCGGACGGCATCGTCCCCAACGCCGCCATCATGGGCAGCACAGGCGGCCCGCCAGAGGGGCTCACCGGCCGACGCTCCCCATCAACTCCGCCTCGCACCGAGCCGTACCCCCGCTGGGCCTACTCCCCAGCAGCTCCGCCCCACGCCCAGCCGTACCACCGCCGGACCTACTCCCCAGCAGCCTCGCCTCACGCCCAGCCGTACCACCGCCGGACCTACTCCCCAGCAGCCTCGCCCCACGCCCAGCCGTACCACCGCCAGACCTACTCCCCAGCAGCTCCACCTCACGCCAGAGCGGTATTCGGCGGGCAGTACTCCCCCACGCCCTGGCCCCACGTGACGCCAGGCCCCAGCGGCCCGCACTCCAGCGCAGCCCGGCCAGCGCAGACTGTTGCGGCTCGCAACGGCCAGGGCCGGCCGGACGCAACCCCGGGGTGCCGTCGGCAGATCTCGCCACCAGCCCTGTCCGCAGCCGCGGAACGCAGCAGGCGACGCCCCGCAGCAGCGCCATCTCGCACTGAGCCGTGCCCCCACTGGGCGTACTCCCCAGCAGCTCCGCCTCACGCCGGAGCGGGATCCGGCGGGCGGCACACCCACACGACCTGGGCCCGCGTGATGCCAGGCCCGCTTCCCAGAGAGGCACTCCCAGCGCACGCTGTTGCGGCTGGCAACGGCCGAGGCCGGCCGGGCGCGGCCCCGGGGTGCGGTCGGCAGCTCTCGCCACCAGCTCTGCGCGCTGCCGTGGAACGCAGCTGGCAACGCCCCGCAACAGCTCCGCCCTGCTTGGGCCGGAGCACCGCAGCGTTGAGCACGCACGCGGGGTCCTGCAGCCAGTGCGCTCGCGTGGCTCGGCTCGGTCTGGGGTGGGGATCCGGGAACCGGTGCTCTCCCGCGGCGCGGGCGCAGGCGTGGGACGGGTGGGGGCGGCGGCCGGAGCGAGTCCGTGGGGCGCTGCGAGGCATCGATCGGTGTTGCCTAGCGAGCTGGTCTCGCGGTGGTGTGGTGCGGTGCGGGCGCGGGGCGGTGCGGGCTCGTGGGGAGCCAGGAGGCAGGGGTCGGCGCTGTCTGGCGAGGTGGTCTCGACTTCGGGCGGTGTGCTGGGAGTGGTGGTGCTCCTCAGTGGCGCAGCCGTGGACGGAAGCGGGGAGCTGGAGGTAACGCGCTCCCCTGGCTCTGTGCGGCCTGGGGCCGGGGCCAGGAATGCGGGGCTTCCCCGCCGCACGGCCGCCGGTGTGCTGCGGGTGGGAGCACCGGGCGGGGCGGGCTCGTGGGGACTTGGGAGGCAGGGGTCGGCGCAGCCTGGTGGGCTGATCTCGCTTTGAGGCGGCGTGCGGCGGGTGAGGGCGCCGGGTGAGGTGAACTCATGGGGAGCTAGGAGGCAGGGGGCGGCGCGGCCTGGTGGGTTGATCTCGCTCTGGGGCAGCGTGCTGCGGGTGAGAGCGCCAGGCCCAGTGGGCTCGTAGGGAGCTGAGAGGCAGGGGTCGGAACAGCCTGGTGGGCTGGTCTCAAGTTGGGGCGGCGTGAGGGTGGTGCTCCTCGGCAGCTCGGGCTCGCCGGGGCGCGGGGCGGTGGGGGCGCCGGGCGGGGCGAGGGGGGTTGCCGGGAGGGGCACGGTTACTCCTCTTGGAGTCGTTTCAGGGCGCCGAGGACTTTCTCACGATCGGCGGTGGGCCACATGGGGGGCAAGGAGGCGCGCAGGAAGGAGCCGTAGCGGGCCGTCACGATGCGGGGGTCTAGGACTGCTACGACGCCGCGGTCGGTGGTTCGGCGGATGAGGCGGCCGGTGCCTTGGGCTAGGAGGAGGGCGGCGTGGGTGGCGGCTACGGACATGAAGCCGTTGCCGCCGGCCTCGTCGACGGCGCGTTGGCGGGCGGCCATCAAAGGCTCGTCGGGGCGCGGGAACGGGATGCGGTCGATGATGACCAGGTTGCAGGTGGAGCCGGGGACGTCGAGGCCCTGCCAGAGGGACAGGGTGCCGAAGAGCGAGGTTTCGGGGTCCTCGATGAACTCCTTGGAGAGTTCGTTCAGGTGGGCGTCGCCTTGGCAGAGGATCTTCAGGTCGGTGGCGTCGCGAACCGCAGCCGTCGCAGCCTCGGCGGCTCGGCGGGAGGAGAACAGGCCGAGGGTACGGCCGCCCGCCGCGGTGACCAGGTCGACGATCTCCTCGAACTGCTTCGAGCCGAGGCCATCGCGGTGCGGCGGCGGGAGGTGCTTGGCGACGTACAGGATCGCCTGCTTCTCGTACTCGAACGGCGAACCGACGTCGAGGCTGCGCCACGGCAGCGGGCCGGTCTCCGCGGCGTCGTCCAGCTCGGGCATCTCGTCGTCGTCGGCCAGCTTGTCGGCCGGGCGCAGCCCGACCTGGCGCGCGATCGCGTCGAAGTCGCCGCCGAGGGTCAGCGTCGCCGACGTCAGCACCGCCGTACGGTCCTTGAGGACGAGCTCGCGAAGCAGGCCCGCGACGGTCAGCGGCGCGATCCGCAGCTCCTTGCCGAAACGGTCGCGGTCGATCAGCCAGACGACGTCCAGGTCGTTCAGCGCGGCGACGCGTTCGGCGACGTCGAAGATCTCCTTCACCGCGCCCTTCGACTGCCGCTTCGCGCCGTCCGGGTCGTCGTCCTTGTCGTCGGACTTCTTGTTCAGGTCGGAGTACACCGCGCGGGCGGTGTCGCGGACCATCGCGGCGGCTTCCAGTACGGCGCCGTTCGCGGCCTCGATGCGGCCCTCGCGGGTCTGGTCGAGGGCGGCGCGCAGGGCGTCCGAGGCGTCGATCAGGTCGTCGGCGTGGTCGTCGTCGACGAACCGGCGGGCGCGCTTCGCGGCGCGCTCGACCATTTGCGGGGAGAGCTCGTCGCCGGCGGCGCCGGTCACGCGGGCGGGGAGCTCATGGGCCTCGTCGACGATCACGACATCGTGCTCGGGGAGGACGGTGCGGTTCTCGAAGGCGTCGATGGAGAGCAGGGCATGGTTGGTGATCACGATGTCGGCCTTGCGGGCCTGCTCCTTGGCCTTCTCGGCGAAGCACTCCTCGCCGTACGGGCACTTCTGCGCGCCGAGGCACTCGCGCGCGGCGATCGCCACCTGCTGCCAGGCCTGGTACTGGTGGGAGGGCGCGTGGTCGCGGTCGCCGGCCTCGCCGTCGAGCAGCTGCTGCTCGGCCCAGTCGCGCAACTCGACGACCTGCTGACCGATCGAGCCCGCGGGCGGGACGTCCACGAGCATGCCCTCGTCGTCCGGCGCGCCTTCGCGGATGCGGTGCAGGCAGGCGTAGTTGTTGCGGCCCTTCTGGATCGCGTACGCCGGGCGGCGCGGGAGCAGCTTCTCGGTCGCGTCGAGGAGCGCGGGGACGTCGCGGTCGACGAGCTGCGACTGGAGCGCGAGGGTAGCCGTCGAGACGACGACGCGGCGGTTCTCTGCCGCGTGGACGAGGGCGGGGACCAGGTAGCCGAGGGACTTACCGGTACCTGTCCCGGCTTGGATGAGGAGGTGCGAGCCGTCGTGCATGGCGGCGTCCACCGCCTCGACCATCGCGACCTGGCCTGGTCGGGTCTGTCCGTTGACCCCGGAGACCGCGGCTTCGAGCAACTCGTGCACATCAACACCCACCGCAACACCCTAGCTGGGCGGGCGGACAAGTTTTGCCAGTTGTGGTGGGGGTGTGGAGAAGGTCGGTGCCTGCTGGGGATGGTGGGGATGCGGCAGGGGCTCAGGTCGAGGCGGTCGGAGACGAGCCCGAGTTGCTCTGGTCGTTTGGCAGGTGAGGGGAGCCACCTGAGGACGGCGGGGATGCGGCCGGGGAGGTCGGCGGGGGCTGAGCTCGCGGCGGCAGGAGAAATACGTACAGTTCTCAGCCGGTTCTGAAGGTGACGCGGGAACGCCCCAGATGCTGAGGATGGCGGGGATGCGGCCGGGGAGGTCTGCGGGGGGCCGCCGCGGCCGGAAGAGATTTGCAGTTGTTTCAGCCCCGTGTGGGTGGCATGGGTCTGGGGGGTGGCATGGGCCGTGCGGGAAGTCGCATGGGAACGCCCCCAACGCCGCGCATGGAAACGCCCCCGGCGCAGTGCGCCGGGGGCGGGGGTCAGACGACGGCGCCTCGGTCGGGTTCGCTGTCTCGGTCTCGTTGGACTCGTTTGGGGCGGGGAGGCGGCGCGGGGTAGCGCTTTTCGAGTTCAACGAGGAGAGGGGCTGCTGTGAGGTTGGAGGAGTAGGTGCCGACCAGGATTCCCAGGAGGAGGGCTAGGGCGAAGTCGCCCAGGGAGTCGCCGCCTAGGAACAACAGGGCGGTGAGAATGAAGAGGGTGGAGATGCCGGTGTTGATGGTTCTCGGGAGGACGTTGACGATGGCGGTGTCGATGACCGGGCCCAGCGCCTCCGTGGAGCGGGCGTTGCGGGTTTCGCGGATTCGGTCGAAGACGACGACCGAGTCGTTGACCGTGTAGCCGATGATGGTGAGCATGGCGGCCAGGAAGATGCCGTCGATCGGTTTGCCGGTCCAGGCGAAGACGCCGACGACCACTGCCACGTTCTGGAGCAGGGCCAGGACGGCGCCGGCGCCGAAGGTCCAGCGGAAGCGGATGGCCAGGTAGATGAGCTGAGCCAGCAGGGCCACCCCGAGGGCGATCAGGGCCTTGTTGCGGAGCTCGTTGCCGAGCGACGGGCCGATGCTCTCGTTGCGGATGAGTTCGGTGCCGCCGCCGATGCGGGAGATCGACTCGCGGATCTTCTCCGCCTCGTCGTTGCTGATCGTGGTGGTGCGGACGGTGATGTCGTCGGTGCCGGAGGACTGGACGACGGCGTTCGGGTAGCCCGCTTCGGACACCGCGGCGCGCGCCTGGTCGGGGGTGATCGGCTGCGCGGTGCTGACCTCGAGCAGGCGGCCGCCGGTGAACTCGATGCCGAGATTGAGGCCGCGGATCGCGACGCCGGCGACGCTGACCACGATCGCGATCATCGTGATCACCAGCCAGCGGCGGCTGTGCTTCATCAGGGCCGGGCTCTTCGCCTCCAGCCAGGTGCGGACGCGGCCGTGGCCGGCGATGCCGCTCAGGCCCGGGCGGTTCAGCACGAACTTGCGCGAGACGGCGAACTCGGCGAACACCCGGGTGACGACCAGCGCCGACAGCATCGACGCGATCACACCGATCGACAGCGTGACTCCGAAACCTCGTACCGGCCCGGCGGCCAGGAAGAACAGCAACCCGGCCGCGAGCAGCGTCGTCACGTTGGAGTCGGCGATCGCGGACAGCGCGTTCTGGAAACCGCTGCGCAGCGAGCGGCGCAAGCCGTCGGTCCGCCCGCCGATGAAGTCTTCCCGGGCTCGCTCGAAGACCAAGACGTTCGCGTCCACCGCCATGCCGATCGCGAGCACGAAGCCCGCCAGGCCGGGCAAGGTGAGGGTCGCCCCGATCGCGGTCAGCGCGGCGTACGACATCCCGGCGTAGGTGATCAGGCCGATCACGGCCATCAGGCCGACCAGGCGGTAGACCATCACGATGAAGATCGCGGTCAGCGCGACGCCGATGATGCCGGCCAGCGCGCTGGCCTGGATGGCGTCCTTGCCGAGCGACGGGCCGACCACGCGCTGGTCGATGACCTCGACTGGCAGCGGCAGCGCGCCGCCGGAGATCAGCGCGGACAGGTCCTTCGCCTCGGCCTCGGCGAAGTTGCCGGTGATGGTCGAGCCGTTGCCGGGCAGGCCGACGTTGCACAGGGTGGTGCCGCCGTTGGGGTCGACCTGCGGCGCGGTGAGCACCTCGTTGTCGAGCACGATGGCGATCAGGCGGCCCGGCGTACCGGCCGGCTGGCAGGCGGCCTTGCCGGTGATCTGGGACCAGACCTTGCCACCGTCGTCCTTGAAGTTCAGCTGCACGATCCAGCCCGCGGCGACCTGCTGCGGGTCGAGCACGGCCTCGGCGCCACCGACCTTGTCACCGGTCATCGCCGGCTTGGCCAGCTTCAGTACGCCGCCGCCACCGCCCTCGTTCGGCAGGTAGAGGTCACCGGCGGCCGCGTTCGGCGGCTTGGAAGCGACCTGGTCCAGCACCTCGTGGAAGCTCAGCTGCGCGGTCTTGCCGATCACCTCCGCGGCCTCGCGCGGGTCCTGGACACCGGGCAGCTCGACGATGATCCGCTTGTCGCCCTGCCGGGTGACGCTCGGCTCGGCGACGCCGAGCGCGTCGATCCGGCGGCGCAGCACCTCGAGCGCCTTGTCGGTGTTCTCGGCGTTCGCCTTGGCCGTCGGGGAGTCGCTGGTCTCCAGGACGATCTGGGTGCCACCCCGCAGGTCCAGGCCGAGCTCCGGCTTCGCGGTCAGGACGGTGTACGTCGACGCCGCGAGGACAAGGAACGCGAACAACGCGCGGACCAGGGACGACCGGTTCACTACGAGCCTCCGGGAGATGGGCACCCTGGGTACGGGTGTCGTGACGCAGAGCAGACCACGGTGCGTGGAACGCACAGTGTACGGAGCCGACCAAGTCACCGGCCAGAAAGCATTCGCGGCCGATTCAACGTTGCAGAGCAGGGAAACGGCCCACCCGTGCCATGGCATCAGCGGGCAGCAGAACTGATTGACGCGTCAGGTGAGCACGCCCTAACTTCTCGTCACATCGCTCGCTCCGTAACCGCTCCAGGACCGAGTGTGATCACCCCTCCGCCCCGGTGGGTGACCGAGTTCCCCGAGGAGGAACCGTGCGTCGTATCCGCCTTGCCCTCGCCGCCGTCGTCGTACCGGCGATCGCCCTGACCACCGCCGGCACCGCCGGTGCCGCTCCCGCCCCCGAGCCGGGTGGCCGGATCATCCTGGTCCAGAAGGCGCCCGCCGAACCCGGCACCAGCGCCGTCAAGGACACCTACATCGTCGAGCTGAAGCAGGGTGTGAAGCTGAAGAGCTCGCTCGGGATCGCGCCGCAGCGCACGTACAGCAGCGCGGTCAACGGCTTCACCGCCAAGCTCACGCCGACCCAGCTGGCGACACTGCAGAAGAGCCCCGAGGTGGTCGCCATCTCCGAGGACGTGTACGTCGCGAACGCCCTCGACACCACCCAGAACAACCCGCCGTCGTGGGGCATCGACCGGATCGACCAGCGCAACCTGCCGCTGTCGCGCTCCTACACCTACACCCGGACCGGCACCGGCGTGCACGCCTACATCATCGACTCCGGCGTCGACCCGAGCCACCCGAACTTCGGCGGCCGGGCCAGCTTCGACTTCAACGGCCTGGACAGCAACAACACCGACTGCAACGGCCACGGCACCCACGTCGCCGGCACGATCGGCTCCACGTCGTACGGCGTCGCCAAGAACGTCCGGCTGCACGGTGTGAAGTGGCTGAACTGCAGCGGCGGCGGTACGGCGTCGGCCGCGATCGCCGCCGTCGACTGGGTGACCCGCAACGCGGTGAAGCCCGCCGTCGCGAACACCTCCTGGAACTTCAGCGCGAACACCACCCTGGAGAACTCGCTGCGCCGGATGATCAGCTCCGGCGTCTTCCTGGCCACCTCGGCCGGCAACACCGGCGCCAACTCCTGCAACCTGCTGCCGCGCAAGATCGAGACCGCGCTGGTCACCGCGGCCAGCACCAGCACCGACGCGCGGGCGTCGTACTCGAGCACGGGGTCCTGCGTCGACGTGTACGCACCGGGCTCGGCGATCGTCTCCACGCTGCCGGGCAACACCACCGGCTCCTACAACGGCACCTCGATGGCCACCCCGCACGTCGCGGGCGTCGCGGCGCTCTACCTGCAGACCAGCCCGTCGGCCACGCCGGCGACGGTCAAGTCCTACATCGAGGCCAACGCGACCCCGAACGTGGTCAGCGGTGGCGCCACCGGCGGCACGGTCAACCGCCTGCTGTTCAGCAACGGGCTCTAGTCGTCTGAGTCAGCCGTCGTACCGTGCTGCCACCACAGCCGGTACGGCGGCGCAGCTGTTACTCGGGAGCGTCCAGACCGTTCTCGATCGCGTAGCGAACCAGCTCGGCCCGGTTGTGCAACTGCAGCTTGCGCAGCGTGTTCTGCACGTGGTTCTCCACCGTCCGGTGCGACAGGACCAGCCGCAACGCGATCTGCTTCGCGGTGAGCCCCCGCGCGACCAGCCGCAGCACCTCGGTCTCCCGCTCGGTCAGCTGCGGCACCTCCGGCCCGGCACCGAGCCGCCGGTACTCCCCCAGCAGCAGCCCGGCCAGCCCGGCCGAGAAGACCGCGTCCCCCTCAGCAGTACGCCGTACGGCGTCGTCGAACTCCTCCAGGGACGCCGACTTCACCAGGTACCCCGACGCGCCGTTCTTCACAGCAGCCAGTACGTCGCTCTGCTCCGCGCTCGCCGACAGCACCAGCACCCGCGTGTCCGGCAGCGCCTGCGTGATCTCCCGGGTCGCGTCCACACCCGACCCGTCGCCGAGCTGCAGGTCCATCACCACCACGTCGGGCCGGGTCGCCAGCGCGATCTTCACCGCCGACGCGACGTCGGACGCGGTCGCGCACACGTCGTACCCCCGGGTCCCCAGGTCACGGGCAACACCTTCGCGCCACATCGGGTGGTCGTCCACGATCATCACTCGGGTCATCTCGACACCGTCATCTCCCACTCGGTTCCTTCACCAGGCGCTGTCCGCACGAAGACGCTGCCGCCCAGATCGGTGATCCGGCCGCGGATCGACTGGCTGACCCCGAGGCGCCCGTCACCGTGCGCCGCCTCCAGCCGGTCCGGCGTGGTCCCGGCGCCGTCGTCGCGCACCGACACCATCACCTCGCCGCCCAGGTCCTCGACCACGACCCACGACCGCGCGTCAGGACCAGCATGCTTCACGACGTTGCTCAGCGCCTCCTTGACCGCGGCAACCAGTTCGCCGACCACCTCGACCGGCAGCACCACCGGCCCGGCCGGTACGACGACGTCGACGCGCGTCGTGGCCAGCGGCAACAACGCCCCGCACAGGTCGATCTGGCCGGTCCCGGACGGCGCCGGCCGGGACGCCATCAGCGAGCGCAGCGCGACCTCCTGCTCGGCCGCCAGCGCCGCCAGCTCGACGGCCTCGCCGCCGATCGCCGTACCGCGCCGCTGGACCTGGGCGAGCACCTGCAGGACGCCGTCGTGGATCGACCGGCTGAGCCGCAGCCGCTCCGCGGTCGCGCTCTCGGCGGCGATTGCCTCGCGCAACCGTGCGTTCGCGCGGCGCATCGTCGTCGCGGCGTACCCGACGACCAGGCCGGCGACCAGCAGCAGCTGCACGTTGGCGAGGATCTTCGACACGTTGTCCACGCCACGCAACGAAAGCAGAGCGAGACTCACCGTGACCGCGCCGACCAGTCCCCCGTCGCGACCGCGCGCGATCGCCAGCGCGAGCACCGGGCCGGCCGCCCAGACCGAGGTCAGCACCGACGCTCCCGCGCGGATGTCGAGCAATGGTTGCGCGAGCAACGTCGCGTACATGCACCCGATCGTGACCACCAGATCGACGACCGCGAGCCGGGTGGTCCGGAACCGGCTGTAGCCCACGCAGACGACCGCCGTCCACAAACCCATCACCGCCAGCTGCAGCAGCGCGCCGGACGGTCGCACGATGCCCGTCCAGCGCACCCAGACGCCGAAGCAGGCGAAGCCGAAGGTGATCACCCGGAACACGACCAGAGCCCGCCACAACGGCTGCAGCAGATCGGCGCGGTCGGAGTTCACCGGCACAGTCTGCCAAGGCACCGGGCCGCGACGCTGCGTCGTCGTACTCCAGTGATCTGAGTGGTATTACCCGGTGCCCAGGTGCAGGATTCCCCGCACGAATCCGGAAATTTGATCAGAACCACTTCAGCATCGCCCGTTTTCCCCGTACTGTCGCGCAGAAGTTCCACGCTCGGGGGAGCACGTGGTCACGCTGCGTCATGTCACAAACCACGCGTAGCGGACCTTTCACACGCAGGAGGGGAATCGTGCGCAAAGTATCTGCCGGGCTGTTCAGCCTGGCCCTGGCGGCGACGATCGGGCTGAGCTTCGCTCAGTCCGGGACCGCCGCATCGCCCCAGGAGGGCCCGGCCGTCACCGCCAACGAGCAGGCGACGTCCGACGAACTGCCCAGCCCGCTCGAGGACAAGCGCCGCGAGCTGCGCCAGGAAGCACTGACCAAGGTGCTGAACGGCTCTGCCAAGATCGAGAAGCGCGGTGCCAGCACCGTCGTCAAGCTGGGCAAGAAGACCGCCGCCGCGAAGGGCATCGAGGGTCAGCGGGCCAAGGGCTCCAAGGCCAAGGTCGACCAGTACGTCGAGCTGAGCCGGGAGAAGACCGACCGGATCTTCGTCGTGCTCGCCGAGTTCGGCAACGAGCGGCACCCGAACTACCCCGACCAGGACACCGCTGCGAACGTGCCCGGTCCGACGACGTTCGAGGGCCCGCTGCACAACGCGATCCCGGAGCCGGACCGCGCGGTCGACAACTCGACCGTCTGGCAGCCCGACTACAACCGCAAGCACTTCCAGGACATGTACTTCGGCTCCGGCAACTCGGTGAAGAAGTACTACGAGAAGCAGTCCTCGGGCCGCTACTCGGTGTCCGGCACGGTCACCGACTGGGTCAAGGTCAAGTACAACGAGGCGCGCTACGGCCGCTCGAACGGCTACCCGTGCACCGGCAACGTCTGCAACAACACCTGGGCGCTGGTCCAGGACGCCGTCAACCAGTGGGTCGTCGACCAGAAGGCGGCCGGCCGGACCACGGCCCAGATCAAGGCCGACCTGGCGACGTTCGACCAGTGGGACCGTTACGACTTCGACGGTGACGGCAACTTCAACGAGCCCGACGGCTACATCGACCACTTCCAGATCGTCCACTCCGGCGGCGACCAGGCCGACGGTGACCCGCACCAGGGTGAGGACGCGATCTGGTCGCACCGCTGGTACGTCGGCGTCAACGGCGGCCCGGCCAACAACCCGGCCGGCGGCGCGCAGGTCGGCGACACCGGCCTGTGGGTCGGCGACTACACGATCCAGCCGGAGAACGGCGGGATCAGCGTCTTCGCCCACGAGTACGGTCACGACCTCGGTCTGCCGGACCTGTACGACACCTCCGGTGCGGCGGTCGAGAACGGCGTCAACTGGTGGTCGATCATGGCCCAGAGCCGGGTCGGCAAGCCGAGCGACGGCGGCATCGGCGAGCAGGCGGCCGACTTCGGCGCCTGGGAGAAGCTGCAGCTGGGCTGGCTGGACTACGAGATCGTGAAGGCCGGCCAGAACAAGACCGTCGACCTCGGCCCGCACGAGTACAACTCGGCCAAGGCCCAGGGGCTGGTCGTCACGCTGCCGAAGAAGTCGGTCACCACGCCGCTGCAGCCGCCGACGGCGGGCAGCAAGTCGTGGTGGAGCGGTGAGGGCGACGAGTTCACCCACACCATGAACCGCCAGATCGCGATCCCGGCCGGCAGCACCTCGCTGACCTTCAAGGCGAACTGGCAGATCGAGGACTGCGACACCACGGCGTGCGACTACGCCTACGTCGAGGTCAACGACGGCACCGGCTACAAGCCGATCGCCGGCAACATCACCAAGGCGGCCGAGGGCAACGGCATCGACGGCGAGAGCGGCGGCTGGGTTCCGGCCACCTTCGACCTGTCGGCCTACGCCGGTAAGACGGTCGGCCTGCAGTTCCGCTACACCACCGACGCCAACACCGGTGGCTACGGCTTCTTCGCCGACGAGATCAAGGTGACCAACGGCGCCACCACGGTGCTCGACTCGGGTGCCGAGGCCTCGCCGGAGGGCTGGACGCTGAACGGCTTCAGCTCGGTCGGTTCGACCATCACGACGCTGTACGACAACTACTACCTGGCGTCGCACCTGAACTACGTGTCGTACGACGCGCACCTCAAGACCGGCCCGTACAACTTCGGGTTCGGTGCCGCGCTGCCCGACAAGGTGGAGCACTTCCCGTACCAGGACGGCCTGCTGATCTCGTACTGGGACGCCTCGCAGGGCGACAACAACACCAACCAGCACCCGGGCGAGGGCCTGATCCTGCCGATCGACTCGCACCCGGCCCCGATCAACCGTCTCGACGGTCAGATCTGGCGTCCGCGGATCGGCGGCTACGACGCGCCGTTCGGGCTGGAGAAGGCGGACTCGTTCACGCTGCACGTGAACGGCTCGCCGAGCTACATCCGCGGCCAGGACGGCGTGAAGACGTTCAACGACAGCAAGTCCTACTGGGACGCGGCGCAGCCGCAGAACAGTGTCAAGGTGCCGAACAACAAGGTGAACATCACCGTGGTGTCGCGGACCGGGACGACGATGAAGGTCAAGGTGTCGGCGCGCAACTGATGCGCTGAAACCACGAAGGGCCCCCGGGGAAACCCGGGGGCCCTTCCGTTTGTCCCTGCTTAGATCGACGCGACCTGGTACGGCGCCAGCTCGCCCGCGAGCTGCGGGTGCACCCGCGCGGTCAGCCTGGTCCCGTCGCCGGTGTGCTCGAGGGTGTCGACAGCTCCCTCGGAGTGCACCCGGGAGACCAGGTCGCCCCGGTCGTACGGGAGCAGCGCGTCGACGGTGATGTGCGGCTGCGGCAGCGACGCCTCGACCAGCGCCTTCAGCTTGTCGATGCCCTCGCCGGTCCGGGCCGAGACCACGAGCGCACCGGTCTCCCGGTGCAGGATCGGGGCCAGCGCCAGCGGGTCGGCCAGGTCGCCCTTGTTGATCACGATGATCTCCGGGACGTCGACCGCCCCGATCTCCGCGAGCACCTCGCGGACGGCCTGGATCTGGGCCACCGGGTCGGGGTGCGACCCGTCGACCACGTGCAGCAGCAGGTCGGCGTCGGCGACCTCCTCCAGCGTCGAGCGGAACGCCTCGACGATGTCGTGCGGCAGGTGCCGGACGAACCCGACGGTGTCGGTGAACGTGTAGACCCGGCCGTCGGAGGTCGTCGTACGGCGCGTGGTCGGGTCCAGGGTCGCGAACAGCGCGTTCTCGACCAGGACACCGGCGCCGGTGATCGCGTTCAGCAGCGAGGACTTGCCGGCGTTGGTGTAGCCGGCGATCGCCACCGACGGCACCGAGTGCCGGCGGCGCTCCTGACGCATCGTCGAGCGGGTGCCCTTCATCTCCTTCAGCTCGCGGCGGAGCTTGGAGATCTTGGTGTTGATCCGGCGCCGGTCGGTCTCGATCTTGGTCTCACCCGGACCACGACCACCAATACCGCCACCGGCCGCACCGACCCGGCCACCGGCCTGGCGGGACAGGTTGCCACCCCAACCACGCAGGCGCTGCTTCATGTACTGCAGCTGGGCCAGCTCGACCTGGGCCTTGCCTTCCTTGCTCTTCGCGTGCTGCGCGAAGATGTCCAGGATCAGCGCGGTCCGGTCGACCACCTTGACCTTGAGCCGGTCCTCCAGGTTGCGCAGCTGCGCGGGAGCCAGCTCACCGTCGGCGATCACCGTGTCGGCGCCGAGCGCGGCGACCAGGTTGCGCAGGTCGGCCACCTTGCCGGAGCCGATGAACGTCGCCGGGTCGGGCTTCTTGCGGCGCTGGATCACGCCGTCGAGCACCTCGGAGCCGGCGGTCTCGGCGAGCAGCTTCAGCTCGGCCAGCGAGTTGTCGGCGTCCTCGGCGCTGCCCTCGGTCCACACGCCGACCAGCAGCACGCGCTCCAGCAGCAGCTTGCGGTACTCGACCTCGCTGATGTCGGTCAGCTCGGTCGACATCCCGACCACGCGCCGCAGCGAGTGGCGTTCCTCGAGCTCCAGGCCGTCCAGGCCCGGGCCCTCGTCGTCGTAACCCGTCGACGAAGTCTCCTCGTCGTCGAGCACGTCGTCCTGGCTCAGGTCGAGGTCGACGTCGTTGATCTCTTCGTATGCGTTCGAATGGGTCGTCATATACCTTCCATCGTGGCACGGCTCACCCGTACGGGCGACCCGATTACTACTCTCAACGACCCCGTCACCCGGTGAATTCCCGTTCAGGCAGGAAGCCAGCCCCGGTCGAACTCACCGCGGGCGTGCACGACGGCCGGTCCCCGCAGCTCCAGGTGGTTGTCGGCACGCCACGTCACCGCCACCTCACCACCCGGTACGCCGACCCGGTACGTGACCGGCCGCTGCTGCCTTGCCGCCAGCGTGGCGGCCACGGTGACCGCGCAGGTCCCGGTCCCGCAGGAGCGGGTCTCCCCCGCGCCGCGCTCGTGGACACGCATCTGGACGTCGTACGGGCCCCGGCGGACCACGAACTCGACGTTCACGCCGGCCGGGAAAGCCTCTTCCGGCGACCAGGCGGGCTGGTCGACCAGGTGCCCCGGCTCGCGCAGGTCGTCGACGAACGCGACCGCGTGCGGGTTGCCCATGTCGACGGCGACGGCCGGCCACTGGTGCCCGTTCGCCTCGACGACGACGCCGGCCGGTCCGACGACCGGCTCACCCAGGTCGGCAGTGATCGTGCCGTCGTCGTGGACGACGACCTCCTTGACTCCCGCGCGGGTACCGATCCGGACCGGTTTGCCCGCCGTCAGGCCCTCGTCGACCAGATACCGGACGAAGACCCGGATCCCGTTGCCGCACATCTCCGCGGTCGAGCCGTCAGCGTTGCGGTAGTCCATGAACCACTCGCCGCCGTCCTCGACGTACGACTGCTTGGAGCCCTCGATCACCCGCAGCACGCCGTCGGCGCCGATCCCGGCGTACCGGTCGCAGAGGAACCGGACCAGCTCCGGCTCCAGGTCCCCGTGCACCGAGCCGTCCGGGTCCGGCAGCAGCACGAAGTCGTTCTCGGTGCCGTGACCCTTCAGCCAGGGAAAAGTGCTCATACGCAGATCGTACGGTTGTCCCATGGAGATCGCGTACTTCTGGGAGCGCGAGGACGCCGCGGCGGTCGCCTCGCAGCTGGGTGGGGAGCTGCGGCGCGGGCGCTTCCACGGCGAGGACGACGACGAGGACCACCCCTGGCTGGTGCTCCTGCCGGGTCCCGCGGACCTCGCCGTCGTCGAGGCGTACGACGGGTGGCTGGAGCCGGCCGACGAGCAGCCGGCTCCGGAGCCACCGCCGTTGCCTACGGCACCGAAGCGGTTGAAGAAGGGTTAGCGGGGCCAGAGCTGGTGGACCGTCGCCGCTGATCCGCCGCCGCGGCGTTTCGGTTCGGCTGCGGCCAGGTAGCCGCCGCCGGGGAGGAACTCCAGTGCCGCGACCGCGCCGATCTCGGCGGCCGAGGTGAGCGCGTCACCGGCGAGCACCAGCTTGTGCCCGTACGGCGTGAGCTGGTCCTCGTAGGCGTCGATGAACGCGGGCTCCGCGGTCACGGTCGCGGTATTGCGCTGCGAGGCCCGCGGTGCGGCGACCGCTTCCGGCAGCGTCATGCCGCGGTCGAGCCGGTTGGTCAGCGTCTGCAGAACCGTGGTGATGATCGTCGAACCACCCGGCGAACCGAGCGCCAGGAACGGCTTGCCGTGCTTGAGCACGATGGTCGGCGACATCGACGAGCGCGGCCGCTTGTTGGCCTCGATCCGGTTCGGGTCGGCCGGGTCCGGGAGGGCGCTGAAGTCGGTCAGCTCGTTGTTGAGCAGGAAGCCGCGGCCGGGGACGGTGATGCCGGAGCCACCGGTCTGCTCGATGGTCAGCGTGTACGACACGACGTTGCCCCACTTGTCGGAGGCGACCAGGTGCGTGGTCGACAGGCCCTCGGTGTCGGGGCGCTCGGCCTTGCTGACACCGGGCGCGCAGGCGGCGTACGAGCCGTCGGGCGATCCCGGCTTGACCGGCTTCACGGCCGCCTTCGCCGGGTCGATCTGGCAGGAGCGCTCGGCGCCGAAGCCCTTCGAGAGCAGCTGCTTGGTCGGGACGTCGACGAACTTCGGGTCGCCGACGTACGCGCCGCGGTCGGCGAACGCCAGCGCCGACGCCTCGAGGTAGTTGTGCAGGGCATCCGGTGTCGACAGCTTGGACAGCTTCTTCGGGGCCAGGATGTTCAGCGCCTCGCCGACCGTCGTACCGCCGGACGAGGACGGCGCCATGCCGTACACGTCGAGGCCGTCGTAGCTGACCCTCGTCGGGTCCTGCTTGAGCACCTTGTACTTCGCGAGGTCGGCCGTGGTCAGGTGGCCGGGGAACATCGGCAGCGTCGCCCCGGCGGCTTTCGGCGGCGTCTTCACCACCTTCGAGATCTCGGCCGCGAGCGGGCCGCGGTAGAACGCGGACGGGCCCTCCCGGCCGATCAGGTCGTACGTCCTGGCCAGCTCCCGGTTGCGGAACACCGATCCGACCTGCGGCGCGTCACCGTTGGGCAGGAACAGCTTCGCCGTCGGGACGACCTGCGCGAAGCGGGCCTTGTTGTCCAGCGTCTGGCTGCGGAAGGTCTCGTCGACCACGAAGCCACGGTCGGCCAGGTCGGCGGCGGGCTTGATCGCCTTCCGCAGCGGCAGCGAGCCCCACGACTTCAGCGCCGAGTCCCAGGTCGCCAGCGTTCCCGGTACGCCGACCGAGACGCCGGACGTGACGAGCTGCGCGAACGGGTACGGCTGGCCGGTGGCCTTGTCCACGAACGCGTCCCCGGGCATCGCTGCCGGCGCGGTCTCGCGGCCGTCGATCGTGAACACCTTGCGCTGCTTGGCGCTGTAGTAGACGAAGTAGCCGCCACCGCCGATCCCGGCCGAGTACGGCTCGGTGACGCCGAGCGCGGCGGCGGTCGCGACGGCCGCGTCGACGGCGTTGCCGCCACGGCGCAGGACGCCGATGCCGACGTTGGTGGCCTCGGGGTCGACCGAGGCGACGGCGCCGCCGAAGCCGATCGCGGTCGCGTTCTTCACAGGCGGTTTCGGCGCGTGGTGCTGGTTCTGGGCGGTGGGGCTCGCCTGGGCGGGGACGCCGCCGGCGGTGAGGCCGGTCAGGACGAGCGCTCCCGCGGTCAGCGACGCGGCCAGTTTCTTCGGTGTCACCGGGGTCCTCCGCAGGGTTCGGCGTACAGGGACAGGCCCTGCCTACCCGAACGCAGAGTGCTGCGCCAGTTCTGGCGCGTCAGGAAACCGTGCAGGAGTCCAGGAATCGGCGGACCAGGTCGTCGTTCCAGTCCTGGTGCTCGATCGGCAGCTTGGCGACCAGCCAGCTCTCTCCGAGCCGGACCTGACCGACCTCGCGGCCGCCGGTGCTGCCGACGTGGAAGACCTTGCCGCCGGTCTCGACCGCGCGGATCCCGCTCAGCGGCTGCGGCTCGGCCGCCGCGAACAGCTCCAGCTGCATCGCGGTGTCGGCGGTCCGCGCGCTCGGCGGGGTCAGTACGACGCGCTTGGCCGCGGCCTGCGGTGCGGCCGTCCAGCCCGCCGGGGTCAGCGTGCAGCCGATCGCGTTCCAGGGCTTGGCGTTGCCGACCAGCTCGACGACGGCCGCGGAGTACGTCGACATCGTCTCGTCGCTGTCCGCGGCCGAGGGCGTCGCCGAACCGGCGGTCGCCGGCTGCTGCGGCTGGGTCTGCGCCGGGGCCGTCGCGTCGGTGGCGACCTCCGCCTCGCCACCGCCCCACCACTTCACCTGGTTGCCGACGGCCAGGACGGCGGTGGTCGCCGCCGCCACGCAGAGGACACCGGTCACCCGGCGGCGCGCCCGGATCCGGAACAGCGCCCGGCGCCCGCGGCGTACGTCCGCGTCCACGTCCGCCGGTGGCAGGCCGTCGACCGCTCGGTCGGCGAACTCCTCCAGCAGCCTCTTCACGTCGTCCACGTCAACTACTCCCGGTCGCAGGGCCCGAGGCCTGGTCGTCGGCCATCAGGTCCTTCAGTCTTTTCAGTGCTTTCGCGGTCTGGCTCTTCACGGTGCCCTCGGTGCAGTCCAGGATCTTCGCGCAGGTCGCCACGTCGAGATCCTGGAAGTAGCGCAGCACCAGGACCGCGCGCTGCCGCGGTGCCAGGTCCAGCAGGGCGCTCCGGACCGCCATCAGGTCGGCATGGTCGGTGACGTCGGGCTCCCGCGGTTCCAGCGGGTCCGCCGTCACCAGCTCGGGGTGCCGGCCGGCGCGGCGCCGCTCGTCGAGGAAGGCGTTCACCAGGATCCGGTGCGCGTACGGCCCGGCACCTTCGTGCCGGATCCGGTGCCAGTGCACGTAGACCCGCGTGCAGGCGGTCTGGACCAGGTCCTCGGCGGTGTGCACGTCCCCCGCGGTGAGCAGCATCGCCGTTCTCAGCAGTCTGGTGCGGTCCGCGAGCACGTACTCGCGGAACTCGGCCTCACGGTCACCCCCTCGCATCGACAGCCCCCAGGCTTTCTTCCACTGTCCCTACGTTCCCGCTGCCCTTTTGGTTGCCTTCGAGGACCTGAATCGCCCGATCGACCAGGTCGGGTGCGTCGTACGGCAACCAGGTGATCCGGGGGTCCTTGCGGAACCAGGAGTCCTGGCGGCGCGCGAAGCGCCGGGTCTGCTGCGCGGTCTGCTCGCGGGCCTCGGCCTCGGAGATCTCGCCGCGGAGCAGGGCAACGACCTGCGGGTAGCCGAGCGCGCGGTTCGCCGTCCGGCCGTCGAGCAGTCCTTGGTCGAGCAGCCCGCGGACCTCGTCGACGAAGCCCTGCTCGAACATCCGGTCCACGCGGCGGCCGATCCGCTCGTCGAGGACCGGGCGCGGTACGTCGAGCCCGAGCTGCACGGAGCCCGGGTAGATGGAGGTGTGCTCGGGCAGCGTCGCGGCGTACGGCTTGCCGGTGATGTGGATGACCTCCAGGGCGCGCACGATCCGGCGGCCGTTGCTGGGCAGGATCTGCCCGGCCGCCGCCGGGTCGAGCTCGGCCAACCGCTGGTGCAGTACGCCGGAGCCGTGCTCGGCGAGCTCGTGCTCCAGCCGGTCGCGCACCTCCGGATCCGTCCCGGGGAACTCGAACACGTCGAGGATCGCCCGGACGTACAGCGCCGAACCGCCGGCCAGCACCGGCAGCACCTGACGGCGCAGACAGTCGTCGATCGCCGCTCGCGCGAGCTGCTGGAACTCCGCCACCGTCGCGGTCTGGGTGATGTCGAGGATGTCGAGCAGGTGGTGCGGTACGCCGGCCCGCTCGGCCGCGGTGACCTTCGCCGTACCGATGTCCATCCCGCGGTAGACCTGGTAGGCGTCGGCGTTCACCACCTCACCGCCCAGGTGCTTGCACAGAGCAACGGACAGGTCGGACTTGCCGGCCGCGGTGGGACCGACGACGGCGACGACGAGTGGTGCGGGCATCGGTCCAGTGTGACAGTCCGAGCCACCTCCGTGACGGAAGGCGTGAACGTTGGGACAAGAGCGACGGGTGGGGGTTGTGGAGAACCGCGCCTGGAGGTAGGAACGGAGAGCAATCACCACGACCCGGGGAGGAACCCGCAGTGACCAGTCAGTTCGAGGAAGAGACCGCTGCCGCCAAGGACGCCGTCGAGAAGGGCCCGCAGCTGAGCGGGGGCGACGTGGAGCTGAAGAGCGGCGGTGACGTCGAGCGCGGCGGGAAGGGCGAGTCCGGCGGGGACGTGGAGAGCGGTGGGGACGTCGAGAGTGGTGGCGACGTCGAAAGCGGCGGGGGAAACTGAACAACCTCCCACATCCTGGGCCGTTCAGGTGGGAAGATCCCGCTAGCTGTCTGTAAGCAGTTCACTACGCAAGAACGGGAACCCCAAGATGGGCATCTTCGACAAGTTCAAGGGCAAGGCCGAGGACCTCAAGGACAAGGCCACCGACCTGGTCGACCAGCACGGCGACAAGGTCGGCGACGGACTCGACAAGGCCGGCGACTTCGTTGACGAGAAGACCGGTGGCAAGTACGGCGACAAGATCGACCAGGGCGTCGACGTCGCCAAGGACCGTCTCGACGGTCTGGACGGGCAGGACGACGACATCGAGAACAAGCCGAACCCGGCCTGATTCTCCGGCGTACGACGAAGGGCCGCGGGGTCTCCCCCGCGGCCCTTTCGTTTGCCTGTCCCCACCTCTCCTCCTCCCCACCCCCTCTTGCCCTCCCACCTCTTCTCCTCCCCTCCCACCTCGTCTCCTCCTCTCCCACCTGTCCTCTCCTCCTCCCACCAGGAGCGATGTCCCCAGCGGCGTCTAGGGTTTCGGGCGTGGAGCGATTCAGGGTGGTTCCGGCGGCGTACGTGGTCCTGCGGCGGGGCGACGAGGTGCTGATGTTGCTGCGGGCCAACACCGGCTACATGGACGGGTTCTGGGCAGTCCCCGCCGGGCATGTCGAGCAGGGCGAATCGGTGCTCGCGGCGGCGCGGCGCGAAGTACTGGAGGAGGTCGGGGTCGAGATCGCGCCCGAGGACCTCGTCCCGCTGACCGCGATGCACCGCACCGGCGGCAACGGCGAGTGGATCGACGAGCGGGTCGACTTCTTCTTCACCACCACGCGCTGGACCGGCGAACCGCGCTCGATGGAGCCGGGCAAGGCCGACGGGCTCGCGTGGTACCCGCTCGACCAACTGCCCGACCCGGTCGTGCCGCACGAGGCGCGGGTGCTGGAAGGCGTCCGCAAGGGCAATCTCCCCCCGGTGATCGCCCAGGGCTTCACCGACTGACGCCTGCTGTTCACCGATCCACCTCTACAGTTCCTGCGTTGTCAGCGACGTTCGTGGAGGCTTCGATGGAACAGCAGGACGGCACGACCCGGCGGCGGCTGCTGCAGGCGGGGGCGCTCGGCGCCGGCGCCGCGGTGATTCCCGGGGTGGCTTCGGCTGCTCCCGCGGCCGCGAGCACCAGCGGCGGCAAGCCCGACACCGAGGACCTGCGGTTCACGCTGGCCGTCGTACCGGACACGCAGTACCTGTTCGATCTCGACCGGGGCGACGGCGCACCGCTGGCCGCGAGCTTCGAGTACCTGATCGACAACCGGGGCGCCGAGAACCTGGCCTTCACCGCGCACCTCGGCGACGTGGTCGAGAACGCGCAGGCCTCGGAGTTCGCCCAGGCCGACCCGGTCTTCGGGATCCTCGACCGCGCCCGCGTGCCGTACAGCGTGCTCGCGGGCAACCACGACATCGACGCCTCCAAGGACGACCAGCGCGGCGACTCGGCGTACCTGCACGTCTTCGGGCCGCAGCGCTTCCGCCGGATGAGCACGTACGGCGGCTCGACGCCCGACGGCTACAACTCGTACCACGTCTTCCGCGCGGCCGGTCGGCAGTGGCTGCTGCTCGCGATGGACTGGCGCCCGTCCGACGCCGGCTTCGCCTGGGCCCGGCAAGTGATCGCGGCACACCCGCGGCTGCCCGTCATCCTGACCACCCACGACCTCGTGTACGCCGACGCGGGCGACCCGGTCGCGCACCTGTCCGACCACGGCCAGCGGGTCTGGGAACAGCTTGTCGACGGCAACGACCAGATCTTCCTCACCCTGAACGGCCACTACTGGCCGTCCGGCCGGGTGGTGAAGCAGAACGCCGCCGGCCACGACGTGCACCTGCACATCACCAACTATCAGGACCGGTACTACGGCGGCAGCGGCATGATCCGGCTGTACCACTTCGACCTGGCCCGGAACGTGATCGACGTCGAGACGATCTCGCCGTGGATCCTCGGCCAGAACCCGGCCCGGCGGAGCCTGCTCGCCGAGGGCGAGATCGAGCTCACCGACGACACCAACCGGTTCAGCGTGCCGATCGACTTCGCCGAGCGGTTCAGCGGGTTCGCGCCGGTGCCGGTGCGGCCGGCGCGGCCGGCGGCGAAGCTGGTGATCCCGGGGACGGTCGCGTACTGGCGCTTCGACGGGCCGGTCGCGTCGCGGGTCGTCGACCACTCGGGCCGCGGGAACCACCTGACCACGGCGTACCTGCAAGGCGGTGGCGGGCTGACCGCCTCGACCGAGTTCCACCCCGAGCAGCCCGGGCACGCCAGCTGGGTGTTTGCCGGCGGCAAGAAGCCGGCCCGCGGCGGGTACCTGACGACCGCGGCCGACGCACCGCTGAACAAGCTCACCTTCCGCGACGGCTACACGATCGAGGCGTTCGTGAAGCTCACCGACGACGGCGCCGACCACTCCTGGATGGGCCTGCTCAGCCGGATGGGCACCGGCGCGGACGCGGGCAAGACCGGCAGTGACCCGTCCGAGCCGGTCGTCAACCTCGCGTTCTCCGGCGGCCGCCAGGCCCAGTGGGCGGTCTACCCGCTCGACCGGAACGACACCTTCACCAACTGGGGCCACGAGCAGCGCGCCGGCGAGTGGTTCCACCTCGCGGTGGTCAACGACGGCCGCCACACCACCCTGTACGTCGACTCGTCGGAGCTGCTGCGCAACCCGTCGACCCGCTCGAACGGTCTCGCCACCGCGAACCGCCCGTGGCTGGTCGGCGCCAACCACTACGCCAACACGATCGAGCAGGCCTTCGCCGGGCACCTCGGCGAGCTCCGCATCGTCGACCGCCCGCTGCAGCCGGAGAACTTCCTGAACACCTGAGCGGGTGGTTGCTCGAGGCACTGAGCGGCTGAGCAGGTAGTTGCTCAGAGCATCGAGCGGATGAGCTGGTCCTGGTCAGGCAGCAGGGCCAGCTCGTCCCCGGTCAGCGTCACGTTCCGCCCTCGCGACGCGAGCGCGGCCGGCAGCTGCGGCCGCGGGTCGATCGAGCTCGCCAGGTAGCTGCCCAGCGCCTCCCGCAGCAACGGCGAGAGCTCGGCGTACGCCGGGTCGAGCGCGACCTGGGCGAAGATGATCGCCGTCATCGCCACGTCGAACTCGGCCGGCCCTTCGGTGGCGTTACGCCAGTCGATCACCACCGGTCCGTCGGCGGTCAGCATCACGTTCTCCGGATGCAGGTCGCCGTGCATCACCACGTTCCCGGCGGTCCCGCTCGGCGCGGGGATCGCCTGCAGCCGCCGGTGCAGTTCGGCGTGCAGCTCCCCCAACTCGACCGGGCCCAGCTGCCCGGCCCGCGCGGCGTCAGCCAGCGTCGGACCGTCCAGCCGCTCGATCACCATGTCGGCCCCGTCGACCCGCGCGACCGCGGGGACCGGGTAGCCGTGCTTGCCCACCCACCGCATGAAGTCGGCCTCGTCCCGCACCGGGTGCCCGTCGCGGTACCTGCGCAGGACCCACTGGTCGTCCAGGAAGTAGACGTCGGCGTCCCGCCCGGAAGCGAACGGTTCCGCCTCCGGGTCGAGCATCAGTTGACCTGGCAGCCGCCGACCACCGGCTCCAGCGGGGCCGGCTTGCCGATGGTGGGCAGGCCGAGCATCACGCCCGGGCTTGCGGTCGGCGGGGCGTCCTGCAACTTCTCCCAGGCGTCACCAGCCCGCGTACGGCGTACGGAGCCGAAGACGTCGGCGACCAGGTGGTGCGGCGCGCCGTAGGTGACCTCGACCGTTGCCATGTCACCCGGTCGCGGCGCCTCGACGCCTTCCGGGAGCGCGAAGTGGACGAGCCGGTTGTCGCGGGCGCGCCCGGACAAGCGGTGCGTGGTGGCGTCCTTGCGGCCCTCGCCCTCCGCGACCAGGACCTCGAGCGACTTGCCGACCAGCGCCTTGTTCTCCGACCAGGCCATCTCGTCCTGCAGCGCGACCAGGCGCTCGTAGCGCTCCTGGACGACCTCGCGCGGGACCTGGTCCTCCATCGACTCCGCCGGCGTCCCGGGACGCTTGGAGTACTGGAAGGTGAACGCGCCGGCGAAGCGCGCCTGCCGGACTACGTCGAGGGTGCCCTGGAAGTCCTCCTCGGTCTCACCGGGGAAGCCGACGATGATGTCGGTGGTGATCGCCGCGTCCGGCATCGCCGCGCGGACGTCCTCGATGATCTTGAGGTACCGGTCGCGCCGGTACGAGCGCCGCATCGTCTTCAGGATCTGGTCCGACCCCGACTGCAGCGGCATGTGCAGCGAGTGCATCACGTTCGGCGTCTCGGCCATCGCCTCGATCACGTCCGCGGTGAAGTCCCGCGGGTGCGGCGAGGTGAAGCGGACCCGCTCCAGCCCGTCGATCGCGCCGCAGGCGCGGAGCAGCTTGGAGAACGCGTACCGGTCGCCGAACTCCACGCCGTACGAATTCACGTTCTGGCCGAGCAGCGTCACCTCGAGCACGCCCTCGGCGACCAGCGCCTCGACCTCGGCCAGCACGTCACCGGGACGGCGGTCCTTCTCGCGGCCGCGCAGCGCCGGCACGATGCAGAACGTGCAGGTGTTGTTGCAGCCGACGCTCACCGACACCCAGGCCGAGTACGGCGACTCGCGCCGCGTCGGCAGCGTCGACGGGAAGACGTCGAGCGACTCCAGGATCTCGACCTGGGACTCCTCGGCGATCCGGGCCCGCTCCAGCAGCACCGGCAGCGAGCCGATGTTGTGGGTACCGAACACGACGTCGACCCAGGGCGCCTTCTTGGTGATGGTCGCCTTGTCCTTCTGCGCCAGGCAGCCACCGACCGCGATCTGCATGCCGGGCTTCTTGGCCTTCACCGGCGCCAGGTGGCCGAGGTTGCCGTACAGCTTGTTGTCGGCGTTCTCGCGGACCGCGCAGGTGTTGAAGACGACGACGTCGGCCTGGTCGCCCTCGGGCGCACGGACGTAGCCCGCGTCCTCCAGCAGCCCGCGCAGGCGCTCGGAGTCGTGGACGTTCATTTGACACCCGTAGGTGCGGACCTCGTAAGTACGCATAACAGCCACCAAGAGTACGTCGCGAGGTGGAGTTTTCCCTACCTGGGTCGGGCCCTTCGCACCCCTGACCGGAACCGGCCGCGACGCCACAGTTGAAGCCATGAACAGTTCTCGCCGTCAGTTCCTCGCCCGTTCCGCCGTCGCCGGTGCCGCCGTCGTCGCGGGCGGCACCTTCGCCTCCTCCCCCGTCGCCGCGCTGGCGACGGTCGGGACCAACCGGATCACCGCGCTCACCGGCGTCACGGTGATCGACGTCGCCACCGGCCACCGCGCCAAGCGCCAGACCGTGCTGATCAGCGGCGACCGGATCATCGCCGTCGGCCGCGACCTGCCGGTCCCGCGCGGCGCCACCGAGCTCGACCTGACCGGGAAGTTCGTCATCCCCGGCCTGGCCGACATGCACGTGCACAGCCTCGGCGACGAGCACGTCTCGCCGCCGCTCTACCTGGCCAACGGCCTGACCACGATCCGCGAGATGGCCGCGCCCGACCCGATGCTGTACGACTGGCGCGACCGGATCGACGCCGGGACGCTGCTCGGCCCGCGGATGGTCGTGGCCAGCCAGATCATCGACGGCGACCCGACGCTGTGGGACCCGAACCTGCTGCACGTCCTGGTGGTGAACGACGAGGCGTCCGCGCGGGCCGCCGTACGGCAGGTCAAGGCCGAGGGCGCCGACTTCGTGAAGGTGTACTCGCGGCTCGGGCCCACGGCGTACCGGGCGATCCTCGACGAGGCGCGCCGGCAGGGCCTGACCGTGCACGGGCACGGTCCCGACCAGGTCTCGGTGCAGGAGGTCAGCACCCGCGGCCAGCGCAGCATCGAGCACATCCACGCGCTCGCGCTGTCGGTGTCGAGCCGGGAGACCGAAGTACGCCGGATGCAGCGCGCGATCACGATCGAGACCGGCGACTACAACAGCTGGTTCCGCCAGGTGCACCCGATCGAGTGGATCGCCGCCAACTCGTTCAGCAGTTCCCGCGCCGACGACGTGTTCGGGCTGCTGCGCCGCAACAGGACCCGCGTCACGCCGACCCTGACGATGCACAACGTGCTCGACATGCCCGACTACACCGGCCTCGACCCCGCGACCAGCAAATACCTGAGCGCCGACTCGATCGGCACCTACGAGTACGTCCTGGCCAACCTGTACTCCGCGAACCGCCCGCCCGAGGAGGTCGCCCGGCAGCGCCGGATGTGGGCCTACCGCCAACGCTTCGTGCGCGAGCTGCTCGACCGCGACGTACCGATCCTGGCCGGGACCGACACCGGTACGCCGTGGATGGTGCCCGGCTTCGCGCTGCACCACGAGCTGGAGCTGCTGGTCGGCGCCGGAGCCACCCCGCGCCAGGCGCTGCACGCCGCGACCGTCGAGCCGGCCCGGTTCCTCGGGATGAGCGACGACCTCGGCTCGGTCGCCCCGCGCAAGATCGCCGATCTCGTCGTACTGGACGCCGATCCGCTGCTCGACATCCGCAACACGCGGCGGATCCACACGGTCGTCACGCGCGGCCGGGTGATCTCACCGCAGGCCCGGCGGCGAATGCTCGCCGATGTCGAGGCCGCCGTCGCGCGACCGCCCGCGGGCCCGGCCCTGGCGGCCGGCGGCTGTTGCGGTGCCTGAAACTACAATTGGTAGTTCCGCTCTCACTTCTGGTAGCAGCCGTCGCAGATCGTTACCTCCGCGGAATCCCGTGGCCGTGCGAGGCAACCCCCGCCTCGGCTAGGTTCACGCCATGAGCGATTCCGTCACCTCGACGAACACCGTTCCGGTCAGCACCGGCCTGGTCGCCCTGTCGGGCGTCAACAAACACTTCGGCGACCTGCACGTGCTGAAGGACATCAACCTGTCCATCAGCAAGGGCGAGGTCGTCGTGGTGATCGGGCCGTCGGGGTCCGGCAAGTCGACGCTGTGCCGCGCGATCAACCGGCTGGAGCCGATCGACACCGGCACCATCACGCTGGACGGGCAGCCGCTGCCCAGCGAGGGCAAGGCGCTGGCCAGGCTGCGCGCCGACGTCGGCATGGTGTTCCAGTCGTTCAACCTGTTCGCCCACAAGACGATCCTGCAGAACGTCACCCTCGGTCCGTGCAAGGTCCGCAAGCTCGACCAGAAGGTCGCCGAGCAGCGCGCGATGGAGCTGCTGGAGCGGGTCGGCGTGGCCAACCAGGCCCAGAAGTACCCGGCCCAGCTGTCCGGCGGCCAGCAGCAGCGGGTGGCGATCGCCCGCGCGCTGGCGATGGACCCGAAGGTGATCCTGTTCGACGAGCCGACCTCGGCGCTGGACCCGGAGATGATCCAGGAGGTCCTCGAGGTGATGGTCGACCTGGCCCGGCAGGACATGACGATGGTCGTGGTGACCCACGAGATGGGCTTCGCCCGCTCGGCGGCCAACCGGGTGGTGTTCATGGCCGACGGCGAGATCGTCGAGGAGGCCGACCCGGAGACGTTCTTCACCAGCCCGACGTCGCGACGCGCCCAGGACTTCCTCGGGAAGATCCTCAAGCACTAGACGCCCGCCGGCCCAGCGGCCGGTCGCAACCGCTCCACAACACGAAGGGGATCCCCAACATGAAGATGCGCACCCTCGTCGCCTCGGTCGGCGTCGCGGCCCTCGCGCTCACCGTCGGTGCCTGTGGCAAGGACGGCACGCCGGCGGCCAGCGGTGGCGGCGGCAGCTCCACCGGTGACTGCGGCGACCTGCACAAGTTCGACGTGGCCGCGGCCGCCGACGTGGCCGGCAGCGCGACGTACGCCAAGATCAAGGCCCGCGGCAACGCGGTCGTCGGGGTCAAGGCCGACCAGCCGAACCTCGGGTACAAGGACGCCAACGGCAAGCGCTGCGGCTTCGACATCGAGATCGCCCGGATGGTGTCGGCCCAGCTCGGCCTGGACCCGGACAAGATCGAGTACAAGGAGATCCCGTCGGCCAACCGCGAGACGGCGATCGCCGGCGGTGAGATCGACTACTACGTCGGCACCTACTCGATCACCGACAAGCGCAAGAAGCTGGTCTCGTTCGCCGGCCCGTACTTCATCGCCGGCCAGGACCTGCTGGTCCGCAAGGCCGACACCTCGATGGACGCCGGCAAGGACGCCCTGAAGGGCAAGAAGGTCTGCTCGGCGACCGGCTCGACGCCGATCCAGAAGGTCAAGGACGAGAACCTGACCGAGGCCAGCAACATCTCGGAGTTCAAGACCTACTCCGAGTGCGTCTCCCAGCTGCTCGACAACAAGACCGACGCCGTCACCACCGACGACGCGATCCTCAAGGGCTACGCGGCCAACGCGCCCGAGGAGCTGCGGGTGGTCGGTAAGCCGTTCAGCACCGAGAAGTACGGCATCGGCCTGCCGCTGGCCGACAAGCCGCTGCGGGACAAGGTGAACGCCGGTCTCGAGGCCTCCTTCGGTGACGGCACCTGGCAGTCCCTGTACGACGCGACGCTCGGCAAGTCCGGCTCGGCCGGTACGCCGCCGCCGCTCGAGAAGTACTGATCCACCGTCCGGCCACGGCGACCGGCTCACCCCGGCGCCGTGGCCGGGCCGCGTTTCCCTCATCTTCTGGAAGGTCGCGATGCTCTCGGTCCTCACCGACAACTGGGAACTGTTCCGGGACGGGTTCTGGACGACACTGCGGTTGTTCCTGATCGCCGGTGCGCTCAGCCTCGTGCTCGGGACCCTGCTGGCCGGTTTCCGGGTCTCCCCGGTGCCCGCGCTGCGGGCGATCGGCACCGGCTACGTGAACACCCTGCGGAACACCCCGCTGACGCTGGTGTTCGCGTTCCTGGTCTTCGGCGCCCCGAAGATGCAGATCAACCTGCCGTCGTTCTTCTGGTCCGGCGTGGTCGCGCTGACCGTCTACACCTCGGCGTTCGTCTGCGAGGTGGTCCGGTCCGGGATCAACACCATCCCGCCGGGGCAGGCCGAGGCGGCCCGCTCGGTCGGGATGACGTTCGTCCAGGTGCTCAACATCGTGGTGCTGCCGCAGGCCTTCCGGGCCATCGTGCCGCCGCTGACCAGCGTGCTGATCGCGCTGCTGAAGAACACCACGATCGCGGCCGGCTTCTCCATCGTCGAGGCCGGGTCGATCCCGGCGGCGATGGCCGAGCGCGGTGAGAACCAGATGCTGACGCTGCTCTGGATCACCATCGGCTTCCTGATCCTGATCATTCCCCTGGTCTTCCTGCAGCGGTGGGCCGAGCGACGGACGGCGGTGGCCTGATGAGTGCGGTCCTGTACGACGTACCCGGGCCCCGCGCGAAGGCGCGCAACCGGATCATCAACGTCGTGGTGGTGCTGGCCCTGCTGGCCGCCGTCGCGTGGGTGCTGTACCGGCTGAACCAGACCGGCCAGTTCGAGAGCCGCCGCTGGGCGCAGTTCCAGTACACGGCGATCCAGAACGAGTTGCTCGACGGCCTGCTGAACACCCTGCGCGCGGCCGCCCTGGCCGCGGTCCTGGCGTTGCTGTTCGGAGCGGTCTTCGCGGCCGCGCGGATCAGCGACCACGCGATCCTGCGGGTGCCGGCGACCTTCGTCGTCGAGCTGTTCCGGGCGATCCCGCTGCTGATCCTGATGTTCTTCTTCTACTACGGCAGCCTGCAGTTCAAGCTCGGCCTGAGCCCGTTCTGGGCGGTCGTCCTCGGCCTGACCCTCTACAACGGCTCGGTCCTCGCCGAGATCTTCCGGGCCGGCATCGCCGCCGTTCCCAAGGGCCAGCGCGAAGCGGCGTACGCCACCGGCCTGCGCAAGAACCAGGTCGTCCGGCTGATCCTGCTCCCGCAGGCGATCAGCGCGATGCTCCCGGCGATCGTCAGCCAGCTCGTCGTCCTGCTCAAGGACACCGCGCTCGGCTTCATCATCACCTACAACGAGCTCCTCTACGTCGCCAAGCAGATGGGCGGCCGCCTCGAGTTCGGCTTCCCCTACATCCCGACGTACTTCGTCGTCGCGGTCGTCTACATCGGCCTGTGCTCCCTGCTCTCGCTGCTGGCCCGCTACCTCGAAGGCCGCTCCCGCCGCCGCAGCAAGATCACCGGCGCCCCACCCCCGATCGACACCCCGATCGAAACGGGCGACGCCGTCCGCTGACTCCCCCGGCCCGAACCGCACCGCGGTTCGGGCCGGTGCCTTTCGGGACGACGCTGAGCCCTTGCGCTTGTCTTGATCTGAGACGGATCTTGGTGGCAGCCGCCCGTATCCCGATGCCGAGAGGCGCCGCCTGTGGACTCACCGGACGACCGTCACACCGCCCACGGCGGCAGCCTGGTCCTGCAGCGGGCCCGCGACCGCTTCCTGTCCTCCGGTGCGTTCGACCCGCTGGTCCGGGAGCCGATCCAGGCCTCCTGGGTGCGGTCGTCCCGGCTCCGGGTCGACACCGACCACCTCGACCCGACGTACCTGGGACCGATCGAGGAGCCGTCCGCGCTCGCGCTCAGCGCGACGCCGGTGCTGACCGCGCTGGCCGAGGAGCTCGCCAACGAATCGGTGAGCATCATCCTCACCGACGCCCAGGGACTGGTGCTGCAGCGCACCTGCGCCGACCAATCGCTGGTGCGGAAGCTGGATCGCGCTCACCTGTCCCCCGGTTTCAGCTACGCCGAGGAGCAGGTAGGCACCAACGGGATCGGTACGACGCTGGAGGCCGGCGTCCCGACGATGGTCACCGGCAGCGAGCACTTCACCGGCCGGCTCGGCGGCTTCGCCTGCGCGGGCGCGCCGATCCACCACCCGATCACGGGTGCGCTGCTCGGCGTACTGGATCTGACGTCGTCGGTGGCGCACTCCAACGCGCTGCTGATGTACTGCGCCCGCTCCACCGCGCAGAAGATCGAGCAGCAGGTGCTGGCCCGGGCGGGCGCGCGGGAGCTGGCGCTGTTCCGGGACTACCTGGCGGCCTGTCAGCATCCGGGGAGCGGGGTGTTGGCGCTCAGCAAGGACCTGGTGATGATGAACGCCCAGGCCCAGCAGCGATTCGACCCTGCGGACCAGGCGGCGTTGCTGGCGCGTTCCGCTGACGCTGCCGGGGAGTCGTCGCCGGTGACGCTGGTGACCGACCTGCCGAGCGGGCTGGTCGCCCGGATGGACTACCGGCCGGCGTTCAGCGGCGCTGAGCTGGCCGGCGGAGTGCTGCGGATCCAGGTGCAGTCAGGGCTCGACTCGGCGGCTCCGGCCGTCGTACCGGTGATGCCTGGGCTGGCTGGGACCAGTGCGACGTGGCAGCGGGTCTGCCACGCGGTGGACACCTCGCGGAAGAGCGGGTCGTGGGTGGTGCTGGAGGGTGAGGCCGGCGTCGGCAAGATCGCGCTGCTCCGCTCGGTCAACCAGCTGCGCAACGGCTCCGGGCACTTCCGGGTGATGGACGCGTCGGAGGTCGGTCCTGGTTGGCTGGACACGATCGCTGAGGAGCTGTCGGCGGGAGCAGGTTCTCTCGTCGTACGGCGTGCGCACCTGCTCGACGCGGAGACAGTGGGCGGGCTGTCCGACCTCCTCCTCGAGTACGCCGACCAGCGGCGTGGTGTGTGGGTCGCGCTGACCATGCGCAGCGAGTCGCGCAACGCGGCCGTCGACGCGCAACTGCTGCCGCACTTCGCGCACACCATCGAGGTACCGCCGCTGCGGCACCATCTCGAGGACATGCACAAGCTGGTCCCCCACCTGCTCGGCCGACTCAACCGAGGCAACCAGCTGACGATCTCCTCGTCCGCGCTGGCACAGCTGATGCGTCTGCCCTGGCTGGGCAACGTGGAGCAGCTCCGGCGGGTGCTGCTGCGCGTGGCTCAGCACCGGCGCTCCGGCACGATCCAGCTCGACGACCTCCCCGGCGAGTGCCGTGCCACGACGCGACGCCGACTCACCCAGCTGGAGTCCCTGGAACGCGACGCCGTCGTCAAGGCGCTGGTCATCCACCGCGGCAACAAGGACAAGGCGGCCAGCGACCTGGGGATGTCGCGCGCGACGATCTACCGCAAGATCCGCGACTACGGCATCGTGCTGACGATCTGAGCTCAGGGCCTGACGATCTGGTCCTCGTCAGGGCAGCAGTTCGAGGATCTTGCTGACGATCCCGAGGGCCGGCGCCGCGATGTCGGCGGCCCGGCCGACGGTGGTCTTGATCCGCTCGAGTTTGTGGCGCGCGTTCTCCGGTGCCGTGGTGAGGTCGTTCGGGAGGTCGTGGATCAGCTGCGCGACCGTCTCGCGTCCGGCGTCGTCGAGCTCGTCGCTGTCCAGCACGAGCTCCAGCAGCGACGCCAGGTCCTGACGGGCCGGCGCCGCGGCGTACGTGTTCTGGAAGTCGCGGATGACGGTGTCGGTCGGGCGGTTGACGAAGGTCGTCGGACCGTGGAAGTTGAAGTTCTCGGTCATGGCTGGTCCTCCGGAGTTGATGATCACCGTCGCGCCCCTGAACGCGTAGCTGCCTGCGGTCTGCGTGAGCTCGGCCCGGAACCGCCGCTCGGCCTCGGCCAGCCGGTCCAGGTCAGGTGCCAGGCTCTCGGGTTCGTTCCACGCGAACTGGTAGCTGTCGTTGCGCAGCCGTTCGAGCTGCCGCTTGAGGCCGGCCGGCGCCGGCCGCTCGCCGTTGAGCGTCTCGGAGAGGGCGCCGAACAGCCGCCGGAACTCAGCCGGCCCGGCGTTCCCCAGCGGGAACACGAACCGCTCACCGGAGCCGGTCGAGTTGAACAGCACCAGGCACGGCAGCTCGGTCAAACGGACGCCGAACCGGTGCGCGACGGCGTACACGTCGCTTTTCTCGTACGGACCCCACTTCAGCCACTGCAACGCCGCCAGCATGCGGTAGAGCTCCGGCCGCATCCTGGGCTTCCAGTACCGCTTGGCCCGTCGCCAGTTCGCCGGTCGTTCGTGCACGAAGATCTGGAACTGCTCGCCCGACAAGGCGTTCAACTCGTCGAAATGCGTGCGGACGAACGCCGCCAGCTCCACGTCGGCCGCGGTGTAGAGCAGCACGCCGCGGATCTTCGGCGCGTCCTCGACCGCTTCGGCCAGCTGCAGCTGCGAGAAGAGGCGAGCTGCGTTGGGAGTGGGCATCAGGCTGTACAGAGCGGTGGGCGGGTGCTCGACACAGAGAACGACGAGGTCGCCGTCCTCTAGGTCAGTGGACTCCACCGTCACCTCGGCGGCGTAGGTCTTGTCGGTGACTGCGTCGGCGAGCCAGGAGGTCGTCTCGTCCCCCATCGGTCCGGACACGAGACCGGCGGAGCCTGCCGCCTGCAGGGCCGCGGCGGTCAGGTCGGCGAGCGACGCGCCGGGGTCGATCTCGACCGAGCAGGTGCTCGACCAGAAGGCGTCGTGCAGCGCGTCCCAGCGATCGGAGGCGGGCGGCGTACCGTCGAAGGCACCGCTGCCGGCCATCGAGTACGCGATGCTCAGGCCGAGGGTCGTCCACCGGGTGTCGACGAAATCGCCTTCCCGGACGCAGAGGTTGATCCGCACAGTCCCTCCCCAAGGCGCCACCCTAGCTCATGCCCGGGGTGGTAATCCGGTTGTGCAGCGCGGCGAGCTTGCCCAGACTGCCGGGATGGACGGGACTTCGGTGGACGGACGCGGCGGGATCGACGCGGGGCTGGTACGGCGGCTGATCAAGGCGCAGTTCCCGCAGTGGGCCGAGCTGGCGGTGGAGCCGGTGAAGGTGGACGGGTGGGACAACCGGACGTACCGGCTGGGGGCGTCGATGACGGTTCGGCTGCCGTCGGCGGCGGCGTACGCGGAGGCGGTGGGCAAGGAGAACGAGTGGATTCCGCGGCTCGCGCCGTACTTGCCGGTGCCGGTGCCGGAGGTGGTGGGCAACGGGGTGCCGGGTGAGGGGTATCCGCACCACTGGTCCGTACGGCGGTGGCTCGACGGGGAGACCTCGTCGGTGGAGCGGATCTCGGACCTGACAGCGTTCGCGGTGGCGGTCGGCGAGTTTCTCCTTGCATTGCAGGCGTGCGACGCGACGGGCGGTCCGGTGCCGGGTGGGCACAACTTCCACCGCGGCGGGCCGCCGGCGTACTACGACTCCGAGACGCGGGCTGCGCTGGTCGCGCTGGACGGTCAGGTCGACGTCGAGGCTGCTTCGGCGGTCTGGGAGGCCGCGCTGGCCAGTCGCTTCGACGGGCCGCCGGTGTGGTTCCACGGGGACATTGCCTCGGGCAACCTTCTGGTGCGGGACGGGAAGCTGTCGGCGGTGATCGACTTCGGGACGTCCGGGGTGGGCGATCCGGCGTGCGACCTGGTGATCGCGTGGACGATGTTCTCGGGTGAGAGCCGGGCGGCGTTCCGGCGTACGGTCGCTGCTGATGCCGGGACGTGGGCGAGGGCGCGCGGGTGGGCGCTGTGGAAGGCGCTGATCGTGCTCGCCGACGGGCGCGACGAGGAGATCAACAAGTTGGTGATCGACGAGGTGCTCGCCGATCACCAACTCTCTTCTTAACGAAGAGTGTTGAAGGACTCTCGGAGGATCTCGATGGCTTCCGTCGTCTCCGGCTCGGTGAGCGTCATCGGCGGCGCCATCCGCAGCACGTTGCCGTAGAGGCCGCCCTTGCCGACGAGCAGGCCGCGGTTCTTCGCCTCCTGCTGGAGCTTCGCCGTCGTCGCCGCGTCCGGCGCCTTGTCGCCCGGCTTCACGATCTCGGCCGCGAGCATCAGCCCCTTCCCGCGCACCTCGCCGAGCTCCGGGAACTCGTCCGCGATCCCCCGCAGCCCATCGGCCAACTGCGCGCCGCGCTTGGCCGCGTTCGCCTGCAGGTCGTGGTCGAGCAGGTACTCGATCGTCGCCTTGGCGGCGCTGGTCGAGATCGGGTTGCCGCCGAACGTCGACAGCGAGTTCGCGCTCAGGCTGTCCATCAGCGCGGGCGTCGCCACCACGCCGCCGATCGCGAACCCGTTGCCGAGCCCCTTCGCGAACGTCATCGCGTCCGGGACCACGTCGTGCGCCTGGATCCCCCAGAAGTGCTCGCCGGTCCGGCCCCACCCGGTCTGCACCTCGTCGGAGATCAGCAGGATCCCGTACTCGTCGAGGACCTCCTTGAACGCGGCGTACAGGCCGTCCGGCGGCGACGAGAACCCGCCGACGCCCTGGATCGGCTCGACGATCAGGCAGGCCACGTCCCCGGCGGTCGTCGTCGCGATCACCTCGCGCAGGTCCTCGACGCAGCGCTGCACGTACTCGGCGTCGGGCAGGTCTCGGAACGGGCTGCGGTACCGGTACGCGCCCTGCAGGTACTGCACGTTGACCGGCGACAGACTGCTCGCCGACCAGCCGCGGTTGCCGGTGATCGCCACCGTGCCGAAGCCGCGGCCGTGGTACGAGTTGCGCATCGCCAGCACCTGGTTGGACCGGCGCTTCTGGGTCGCGAACAGCAGCGCGGCCTCGTTCGCCTCGGTCCCGGAGTTGGTGAAGAACACCTTGGCGTTCTCGATCCCGGACAGCCCGGCGATCTTCTCGGCCAGCTCGATCTGCCGGCGGATCAGGTACACCGTGGAGGTGTGCGCGACCCCGCTGCCGAGCTGCTCGCGGACGGCGTCGGAGATCTCGGCGATGTCGTAGCCGATCGCGTTGGTCAGGATGCCGGCGAAGAAGTCCAGGTACTCCTTGCCTTCCCCGTCAGTGACCCGCCGGCCGCTGCCCCGGACGATCTCGATCGGCTCCTCGTAGTACAACGACAGCCAGTCCGGCATGACGGCCTTGTGACGCTCCCAGAGCTCCGCATGTGTCATGTCTTAGCAATACCTCATCTTCGGGTTGTCCGACAGTGTCCTAAGGTTCTGCGGGTGACGCAGCCGAGCATCCCGCACGTGGACATCGAGTCCCTGGCCCACTTCGACCAGGTCCTGGCCGCCGGAGCGACCGCGATGACCGGCTGGCGGGTCCAGTCGGTCGACCTGTCCGGGCGCACCGCGCAGCTGCTCGCGCTGACCCCGGCCGGCTCGCTGTTCCTCGGCTGCGCGCTGGAGGAGCCCGCCGCCGCCTGGATCCGCGACGGCGGCGGCCTGCTCTTCCCGGCGATCCCGGAGCTGCCGTTCGACCCGTACCGCGGCACCCTGTACGACGCCGACGAGCTGTACGCCAGCCTCGACGCGGGCTACGACGCGACCCCGGACGCCCGGATCTACGCCTGGTCGCGGCAGCACGACGAGAAGGGCGACACCAGCCGCACCCTCGCCGCGGCGCTGCACGACCACTCGATCGCCGACGCGCTGCACGAGCTCCCCGACGGCCGGCCCTGGATCGGTGTGATGGGCGGCCACGGGATCAAGCGCGGCGACCCGACGTACCGGTCGGCCGTCGAGCTCGGGCGCTGCCTGACCCGCTCGGGGCTGACCGTCGCGACCGGCGGCGGCCCGGGCGCGATGGAGGCGGCCAACCTGGGCGCGATGCTCTCGGCGTACGACTCCTCGGCGGTCGATTCAGCTCTGGAGGCATTGGCCGCCGTCCCCTCCTTCCGCCCGTCCATCGCTGCCTGGGCCGGCGCCGGTCTCGCGGTCCGCCGGACTTACCCAGGCGACGGCGGTGTGTCGATCCCGACCTGGTTCTACGGGCACGAGCCGCCGAACGTGTTCGCGTCGTCGATCGCGAAGTACTTCTCCAACGCCCAGCGCGAGGACGTCCTGCTCAGCCGGGCCCGCGGCGGCATCCTCTACCTGCCCGGCGCGGCCGGCACCGTCCAGGAGATCTTCCAGGCCGTCACGCCGAACTACTACGGCGACCCGGCGACCCAGATCCCCATGGTCCTCGTCGGCGTCGCTCACTGGACAGCTGAACTACCGGTCTGGCCGCTGCTGCGGTCGCTGGCCGGCGGCCGCCCGATGGAGTCGTCCATCCACTTGGTCGACACCATCGAGGAGGCCGCGGCGCTGGTCAGCTAGGCGACCTTCTCCGGGGTGAACTGCATCTGCGGGTTGGCGTAGGCCTCCTGCGACTCGACGAGCTGCAGCTCGCGCTCACCGGACTCGTGCGTCCGGGTGAGCAGGTCGAACACGCTCGACGTGGTCCGGGCCAGCGCTTCCGCGAGGTCGCCGGTACGCCGGTAGTGCGCGGTGAACAGCGCAGCCGTGACGTCGCCGGAGCCGTTCGCCTTCATCGGGATGTACGGCGTACGGACGATCCAGGCGCCGCTGTCGTCGACGGCCAGCATCTCGATCGTGCCGTCCCCGCGGTCGGGGCGCTCGACACTGGTGACGAGCACCGTGCGCGGGCCGGTCGCACGGGCGAGCTCGACCGACGCCAGCGTGGACTCGAGCGTGTCGGGCTCGGTGTTGGTCAGGAAGCCCAGCTCGAACTGGTTGGGCGTGATGATGTCGGCCGCCGGGACCACGCGGTCCCGCAGCAGCACCGGGATCGCCGGCGCGACGAAGCAGCCGGACTTCGCGTTGCCCATCACCGGGTCGCAGGAGTAGACCGCGCCCGGGTTCGCCGCCTTGACCTTGTCCACAGCCTCGAGGATCACGTCCGCGATCCCCTCGCCGCCCTGGTAGCCGGACAGCACCACGTCGATCTGCGGCAGCACGCCACGGTCCTCGATGCCCTGGATCACCGCGCGGACGTCGTCCGGGCTGATCATCGGCCCACGCCAGGCGCCGTACCCGGTGTGGTTGGAGAAGTTCACCGTGTAGACCGGCAGCACCTCCACCCCGATGCGCTGAAGCGGAAAGACGGCAGCCGAGTTCCCCACGTGCCCGAAGGCCACGGCGGACTGGATCGAGAGGATCTTCACCGCTCGATCATGCCATCCGGCACTGCCACGGATTCTGTCGGTCTCCCGGCCGAAGGAGCTCGCGAAGCTGCTGCTGGCTACGGTTTGAGCCAGCTCTCGGCCTCTTCGAGGAAGAGGTCGACCTCCATCACGTCGTAGCCCTCGCGGAAGCGGACCGGGGAGAACTGGACCCGGCTGACCTCGGCGCGGGTCACCGGGCTGTCGACGGGCAGGCCGTTGACCGTGGCCATCACGCGGTCGACGAAGTCGTCGACCTCGGCGATGTCGTAGCCCTCGCGGAGTTTGACCAGCGTGAAGCGGGGAGTCTCCCGCTGTACGGCGGCCGGGGTGCTGCTCGGCGGCTGGTTCGAGGATGGGCGGTTGGTCAGGCTCTGTACTGCGACGTCGAGGAAGGCATCGACATCCTCGATCGCGTAGCCCTCCCGGAAACGGACGGGACTGAACGCAACGTTGCGTACGTCGGCGGCGGTGACCGCGTCGACGCCCGGGCGGCCCTCGACCGTCGCCTCGATGCGCGCGACGAACGCGTCCACCTCGGCGATGTCGTAGCCCTCCTGCCACTTGACGCGGCGGAAGAGCGGAGCCTCCATCAGCTGTTGGCGGCGGCGAGCTGGCCGCAGGCGCCGTCGATCTCCTGGCCGCGGGTGTCGCGGACGGTGACCGGGATGCCGCCGGCCTGCAGGCGGCGGACGAACTCGCGTTCGTCGGCCGGGTCGGAGGCGGTCCACTTCGAGCCCGGGGTCGGGTTCAGCGGGATCAGGTTGACGTGCACCCAGCCCCAGTCGCCGCGGGCGGCCAGCTTCTCGGCCAGCAGGTCGGCGCGCCAGGCGTGGTCGTTGATGTCGCGGATCATCGCGTACTCGATCGAGACCCGGCGCTTGGTCTTCTCGGCGTACCCCCAGGCGGCGTCGAGGACCTCGTCGACCTTCCAGCGGTTGTTGATCGGGACCAGCTCGTCGCGCAGCTCGTCGTCCGGCGCGTGCAGCGACAGCGCGAGCGTGACCGGGATGCCCTCGGTCGCCAGCTGGTTGATCCGCGGCACCAGCCCGACGGTCGACACGGTGATCCCGCGCGCCGAGATGCCGAGGCCCTCCGGGGACGGGTCGGTGAACCGGCGGACCGCGCCGATGACGGCCTTGTAGTTGGCCATCGGCTCGCCCATGCCCATGAAGACGATGTTGTTGACCCGCCCCGGACCGCCCGCGATCTCGCCCCGCGACAGCGCCCGGGCGCCGTCGACGACCTGCTCGACGATCTCGGCGGTGGTCATGTTCCGGGTCAGCCCGGCTTGGCCGGTCGCGCAGAACGGGCAGGCCATGCCGCAGCCGGCCTGCGACGACACGCACATCGTCGTACGGTCGGTGTAGCGCATCAGGACGGACTCGACGAGCGAGCCGTCGAGCAGCTTCCACAGCGACTTGCGGGTCTGCCCGTTGTCGCACTCCAGGTCGCGGACCTTCGTCAGCAACGGCGGCAGCAGATCAGCGGCCAGATTGTCCCGCGTCGCCGCCGGCAGGTCGGTCATCTCGGCCGGGTCGGAGACCAGCCGGGAGAAGTAGTGGTTCGACAGCTGCTTGGCCCGGAAACCAGGCTCGCCGAGCGCCACCACCGCCGCCTTGCGCTCCTCCCCGCTGAGGTCGGCCAGGTGCCGCGGCGGCTTCTTGGCACGGCGCGGTTCATCGAAAACGAGCGGGAGGGAGGTAGTCATCGCCCTCGATTGTCCCTCGCCGCCGACCGCTTTCACAAATTCACACCGGTGGCCCCGGTCACTACCCGGCAGCGGTCAGATCGCTGCCGGCGGCGAGCTCCTCCACCGCTCGCCGTACGGCGGGCAGCACCGGCGACGCGTTCTCCGGCAGCCAGACCATCTCCGTCGCCACCCGCTCCCCCGCGATCGGCACGAACACCACCCCCGTACGCCGCAGGCTCGACGCCGACCGCGCCAGCCGCGTCACCCCGACCCCGGCCGCGACCATCCCGAGCAGCACCTGGACGCTGGCGTCGCGGTGCACCACCTTCGGCTCGAACCCGGCCGCGCGGAACTCCGCGTCGTACACGTCGTGCCAGGGCTGCCACGAGCTGCGCGGCGTCAGCAGCCACGGCTCGTCGGCGAGGTCCCGCAGGTCGAGCTGCTGATGGTCAGCCAGCCGGTGCCCTTCCGGCAGCACAGCGCAGATCTCCTCGGTGACCAGCGTCGTGCTCGCCAGGTCCTCGACCAGCGGCGGCCGGGTGAACGCCACGTCGTACCGGCCGCTGCGAACGCCCTCGACCAGCGGGCCGATCGTCGTCTCCTCAGTTGCGAGCTGCAGGTCCGGGAAGCGCTCCCGCACCGCCCGGACGACCGGTGGCAGCAGGTAGTTCGCAGTAGTCGCCAGGAACGCCAGCCGGAGCAGGCCGATCTCGCCACGCACAGCACGAGCTACGACGGCCATCGCCTGGTCTGCTCGCTCCAGCACCGCCAGCGCCTCAGGCAGGAACAGCGCACCGACCTCCGTCAGTGCAGTGCCTCGGCTGTCCCGGTCGAACAGCTTTGCGCCGACCTGCCGCTCCAGCAACGTGATCTGCTGCGACAGCGACTGCTGGGCGATCGTCAGCCGTGCAGCGGCGCGAGTGAAGCTCGACTCCTCCGCTACCGCGACGAAGTAGCGCAGCTGCCGCAGCTCGGGGGTCACAGGCCCAGGCTACTGCTGCGCCAGGCAGCCGGTGTTGGTCCCGCACGGGCGTCCGGACGAAGACTCGGAGCATGGAAAACAACAACAACAAGGTTTGGCTGATCACCGGCTGCTCCACAGGCTTCGGACGCGAGCTGGTGCTCGCCGCACTGGCTGCCGGCGACCAGGTGATGGCCACTGCGCGCCGGCCCGAGACACTGGTCGACCTGGCTGAGCGTGGCGCTTCGACAGCGGCCCTCGACGTCACGGACCCGGCGTCGATCGAGGCAGCGGTACAGGTAACGCTGGCGGTCTTCGGGCGGATCGACGTACTGGTGAACAACGCGGGCTCGATGGTGATGGGCGCGATCGAAGAGGTCGGCGTACGGCGGTTGCGGGAGCAGTTCGACGTGGTGTTCTTCGGCGCTGCCCAGGTGGTCGAGGCTGTGCTGCCGACGCTGCACGCGCAGGGATCGGGGACGATCGTGCAGATGAGCTCGCTGGGCGGGCTGAAGACGTACCCGGGCTACGGCGCGTACAACTCGGCCAAGCACGCCCTGGAGGGGTACTCGGAGGCACTGGCCACTGAGCTGGCTCCGCTGGGTATCCGAGTGCTGATCGTGGAGCCGGGGGCGTTCCGTACGGCGTTCAACCGCAACAAGGTGACCACGGAGGCGCTGGACGTCTACCGGGAGACCGCCGGCGCTACCCGGGCGGCGACCGTCGCGCTGCTCGACTCGGAGCAGAACGACCCGGTCAAGGGCGTCGCGGCGATCATGAAGGCGCTGGACAGCGGCAACCCGCCGCTGCGCCTGCTGCTGGGCAACGACGCGGTCGACGGGCTGAGGGAGCACCACGAGGCGTTGCTGGCGTCGGTGACCGAGTGGGAGGAGCTGAGCCGCTCCACGGCGATCTGAGCTTGGGTCTACATTGCGAGGCGTGACCGATTTCTGGGTGCACGGCCTCGGCGCGCTCGACGACAACGCGACCGAACGCCTCGCCATCGCCTATCCCGACTGGCGCTTCACCGACGGCCCGCCGACCGCTGACGCGGCGTACGACGTACTGGTCGACGGCCGCCCGACCGAGGAACTCCTCGCGGCCAGCCCGCGCCTCCGCGCTCTGGTCATCCCGTACGCCGGGGTGCCCGCGGAGACGCGGGCGCTGCTGTCCACCCGCTCCGAGCTGGTGGTCCGCACCGTCCACCACAACGCCGGCCCGACCGCCGAGCTCGCGGTCGCCCTCACTCTCGCCGCCGCCCGCGCGATCGTCCCCGCCGACCAGGCGATGCGCGCGGGCGACTGGACCCCACGCTTCGTCCCGCCGAACCCGACGATGGTCCTCGGCGGCCATCCCGCGCTCGTGGTCGGCTACGGCGAGGTCGGCCGCCGCGTCGCCCACGCGCTGACCGGCCTCGGCATGCGGGTCTCTGCGATCCGCTCGGCCGACACCGCGTCCGTCGACGGTGAGGTCCAGCTCCGCCCGCGCTCCGAGCTGCCCGCGCTCGTCGCGGAGTCGCGAGTCGTCGTACTGGCTGTCCCCGGTACCCCGGCCACCGAGGGCCTCTTCGGCCCGGACCTGATCGCCGCGCTGCCGGAGCCGAGCGTCCTGGTCAACGTCGCCCGCGCCACGGTCGTCGACGAGCGCGCGCTGTACGAGCGGCTCGTCGGCGGCGGGGTCGCCGCCGGGCTGGACGTCTGGTGGAACGAGGCGACGTCAGCCGACGCAGGGACCATCAGCGCCTCGGCGTACCCGTTCCACGAGCTCGGCAACGTCGTCCTGAGCCCGCACCGCGGCGGCGCTTTCAGCCTGCGCGAGGTGCGAGACCTGCGCCTGCAGCACGTCGCCGCGGTGCTCGAGGAGCTGGCTCAGGCCGCGTAGCCCTTCGGCGGGATGAGCGTCGCGAGCTGGTTGAACGTCAGCCAGTACGTCGCCGTCGGGGCGAACCCGGCCGGGTCGGCGATCAGCACGGTCATGTCGGCGGTGTCGTAGCCGATCACGGTGAAGTAGTGGTAGATCGTGTAGTTCGGGTAGCCCGGCGGGTGGTTGCTGGCCGGCGCGACGATGTTGGCGACGATTGGGTAGTTGTTGTCGATGTCGAGCACGATGTCGCGCCAGAGCAGGTCGCGCTGCGCCTGCGTGGGCGGGTCGTTCGGCATCTCCTTCGTCTCGTACCAACCGGTGCCGACGTGGTTGTTCAGCACGCGGGTCACCTGACCGATCCAGTCGGTGCCGTTCGTGGTGGTGGGCAGCTCGTTGGCCAGCTGCTGCTGGCTCGGCGGCGAGACCCGGGCGGACAGGGCGATCCGCGTGGCCGCCGGGCCACACCAGTAGCCCGTCTCCTGGTACTGGAAGTCGACCTGCAGCGTCTTGGCGGTCAGCGTCTTGCTGGCACCGCTGGGGACCGCCTTGGTGGCGACCGGGTCGGCTGCCACCGCCGGACCGGCCGTCGGCATCAGCAACGCGCCGGTGAGCACCAGCCCGCTGAGTACGGCTTTCGCTTTCCTCATCTCAACTCCTCACTGTGGCCCCCCGATCACCCACAGTGCACTCGGTTCGGCGGCGGATGTAAAGGAGTTACCGGAGATTTGGTGGGATCGGTGCTTCCTTTCCACCAGGAATGCCAAAGCTTGACCGCGCGGTTGGACTCTGCATCATGAGTCCCTCGCTGCGCGGTGTCCCCCTGTCGATCCTCGACCGCTCCCGGACGCGCGTCGGCGAGACCGAGGCGGAGACGCTGCGCGGCACGGTCCGGCTCGCGCAGGAGGTCGAGAAGCTCGGCTACCACCGGTTCTGGGTGTCCGAGCACCACAGCGTGCCCGGGGTGGTCGGCTCCGCGCCGACCGTGCTCGCGGCGGCTGTCGCGGCGTCGACGTCGCGGATCCGGGTCGGGACTGGTGGGGTGATGCTGCCGAACCACCGGCCGCTGGTGGTGGCGGAGCAGTTCGGCGTACTGGAGTCGCTGTATCCGGGCCGGATCGACATGGGTCTGGGGCGATCTGTCGGCTTCACCGGCGGGATCCGCCGGGCGCTGGGGGTCGAGAAGGACGCGGCGGAGGACTTCGTCGAGCAGGTGCGGGAGCTGCTCGGGTACTTCACCGGCAAGCAGTCCAGCCACCCACAGGTCCACGCACGTCCCGGCGAAGGTCTCCACGTACCGGCGTATGTACTAGCTGTCGGCGAGGGCGCCCAGCTCGCCGCATCGCTCGGTCTGCCACTGGTGATCGCCGGTGCCCGCGGCGAGGCGGCGCTGCTCGACTCCGTGGCCGGCTACCGCGCCGCGTTCAGGTCCTCGGAGTGGGCTCAGCAGCCGTACGTCGTACTGGCGGCGACTGCTGCTGTCGCTGCAACTGCCGAGGCCGCGCGGGAGCTGCTGTTGCCCGAGGCCTGGTCGAGCGCCTACTCGCGGACGCGCGGGGTGTTCCCACCGCTGGAACCGCTCGATCTGGGGCGCGAGATGACCGAGAAGGAGCGCGGCTTCTTCGAGCAGTCGCTGCAGGGCCAGATCTACGGCACACCGTCCGAGGTGGACGTCGCCCTGGGCGGCCTGGTCGAGCGGACCGGCGCCGACGAGGTGCTGATCACGACCAACACCTACGACCGCGCCGACCTGCTCGAGAACTACCGACTGCTGGCCGAACTCAGCCGCTGATCCGCGCGAGCAGGCCCTTCCGTACGTCGGGCCACTCGTCGGCCAGGATCGAGAACACGACCGTGTCCCGCCAAGTGCCGTCGGGCTGCTTGATGTGCCGGCGCAGTACGCCTTCGCGCGTGGCGCCGAGTTTCGCGATCGCCGCCTGCGAGCGCGTGTTCACCAGGCTGGTCTGGATCTTGACCCGGTTGAACCCGCAGTCCTCGAAGGCGTGCTGAAGCATCAGGAACTTGCACGAGGGATTGACCGCGGTCCCCCAGACGGCCGGCGCGTAGCCGGTCCAGCCGAGGTGAACGCGCTCGTTGGCCAGGTCGACATCGCCGAGGCTCGTCGTCCCGACGACGGTGCCCTCGGCACCGAGCTCCGAGTCCTTGGCCAGCCGTACGACGTACGCCGTCCGGTCCTGCGTCGCCTTGGCCCACTTGGCGCGCATCTGCTCGACGTCGGCCGGGCGACCGCCCGGGCCGCCGCCGAAGCCCGCGGCGTACACGCGGTCGTCGTCGATCGCGGCGTACAGCTGATCGGTGTCACTGGCAACGAAGCGGTCGAGGCGTACGAGGTCGCCGACCAGCGGGCGGCCGTCCGGAGCGATGGTCATGGCACCAGCCAACCTCCGGAGCGGCGGCCGGTCAAACCAGTAGGTGGAGCAGCAGCCAGACGGCCGGAGCCGTGGCCAGCAGGGAGTCGAGGCGGTCCATCACGCCGCCGTGGCCCGGCAGCAGGTTGGACATGTCCTTGATCCCGAGGTCGCGCTTGATCATCGACTCGCCGAGGTCGCCGACCGTTGCCGTCAGCACCGCGATCGCGCCGACGATCGCGCCGACCCACCAGGCGCCGTCGAGCAGCCAGACGACCGATCCGATCCCGGCGCCGATACAGGCCAGCGTCGAACCGGCGAAGCCTTCCCAGGACTTCTTCGGGCTGATCGTCGGGGCCATCGGGTGCTTGCCGAACAGCACGCCGGCCACGTAGCCGCCGACGTCGCTGGCCACCACGACCAGGAAGAACGTCACCACCCGCTGCGGCCCGTCGTCGTCCGGCTGGACCAGCAGGACGGCGAACCCGGCGAGCAGCGGGATGTAGCCGAGCAGGAACACCCCGGCGGTGACGTCCCGGACGAAGCCGATCGAGCCGCCGGGCATCCGCCAGAAGATCGTCGCCAGCGCGGTCAGCGCCATCGCGGTCAGCAGCGCCATCGGCCCGCCGAAGTACGCCGCGACGAGCATCGCCGTCGTCCCGGCGAGCACCGGGATGCGCGGGATCGTCGCCCCGCTGGTCTTGAGCGCGCGGATCATCTCGTCGACGGCGACCAGCACCGTCGCCAGCACGACCAGGACGAACAGCGACTTCTGCCAGAACAGCGACCCGATGATCACCGCACCGAGGCCGACCCCGACACCGATCGCGGCGGGCAGGTTCCGCCCGGCGCGGCTCGGCACGGAGGGGCTCTGGTCGAGTCCCATCACACCTCGAGCAGTTCGGCTTCCTTGTGCTTGAGCAGCTGGTCGATCGAGTCGACGTACTTCTTCGTCATCCCGTCGAGCCGCTTCTCAGCACTCTTGCCTTCGTCCTCGCCCGCTTCGCCGTCCTTGACCGACTTGTCGATCTGGTCCTTGGCGTGCCGGCGGATGGTCCGGACCGAGATCTTCGCGTCCTCGCCCTTGGTCTTGGCGACCTTGATGTACTCCTTGCGGCGGTCCTCGGTCAGCTGCGGCATCGAGACCCGGATCACCGCGCCGTCGTTGCCCGGGTTCACGCCCAGGTCGGAGTCGCGGATCGCCTTCTCGATCGCGGCCATCGCGCCCTTGTCGTACGGCGAGATGAGCACGGTCCGCGGGTCCGGGACCTGGAAACCGGCCAGCTGCTGCAGCGGCGTCGGCGAACCGTAGTAGTCGGCGACGATGTTGGAGAACATCGACGGGTGCGCGCGGCCGGTGCGGATCGCGGCGAAGTCGTCCTTCGCGACCTCCACGGCCTTCGCCATCTTCTGCTCGGCTTCGCGGAGTGCTTCGTCGATCACGACATTCCTCGCTTCCTCGGGGCCGCGTCGGTGCGGCCGCTCAAACCCTACGAACGCTGGCGGACCAGCCCGCGGACGTGGGCCCGCGTGTCGAACGATCCTAGTACCCGGCCGACCCGACGTACCCTATCGGGCGGCCCGGCCGCTGACGCGGGCTACTGGCCCGGGGAGACGACGGTGCCGATCTTCTCGCCGCGCACGACCCGGGCGATGTTGCCCTCCTCGAGGCCGAAGATCACGATCGGCAGCGCGTTGTCGCGGGACAGGCTGATCGCGGTCGCGTCGGCGACCCGCAGCCCGCGGGCCAGGAAGTCGTCGTACGAGAGCTGGTCGAACTTCACCGCGTCCGGGTTCGTCTTGGGGTCGGAGTCGTAGACGCCGTCCACGCCCTGCTTGCCCATCAGCAGCGCCTCGGCGCCGATCTCCAGCGCGCGCTGGGCGGCGACGGTGTCGGTGGAGAAGTACGGCATCCCGGAGCCGGCGCCGAAGATCACGACCCGGCCCTTGGCCAGGTGCCGGTCGGCCTTGCGCGGGATGTACGGCTCGGCGACCTGCCCCATCGTGATCGCGGTCTGGACCCGGGTCTCCACGCCCAGCTTCTCCAGGAAGTCCTGCAGCGCCAGGCAGTTCATCACGGTGCCGAGCATGCCCATGTAGTCGGCGCGGTTGCGCTCCATGCCGCGCTGCTGGAGCTCGGCACCGCGGAAGAAGTTCCCGCCGCCGACCACCACGGCGACCTGGACACCGGCCCGGACCACCTCGGCGATCTGCTTGGCGATCGAGTTCACCACGTCGGGGTCGACGCCGAGCTTGCCGCCGCCGAACACCTCCCCCGACAGCTTGAGCAGCACCCGGTGGTAGGCCGGATCGAACGGCGAAGAGGCCGGATTCGTCTCGGTACCCAGGGTTTCCGTCACGATTCCGGCCTCCTCGTCGATGATGCTGTGCTGTCTCGTCCTAACCGGTGACGGTCAGGCGCCGACCTCGAAGCGGGCGAACCGCTTCACGGTCACGCCGGCCGCGTCGAGAACGGCCTTCACGGACTTCTTGCTGTCCTGGACCGACAACTGCTCGGTCAGCACGACCTCCTTGAAGAAGCCGTTCACCCGGCCCTCGACGATCTTCGGCAGGGCGCCTTCCGGCTTGCCCTCCTCGCGAGCGGTCGCCTCGGCGATCCGGCGCTCGTTCTCGACCGTCTCGGCCGGGACCTCGTCGCGGTTGGTGTAGAGCGGGCGCATCGCGGCGGCCTGCATGGCAGCGCCCCGGGCGGCCTCGACGTCATCGCCCTCGAACTCGACGAGCACGCCGACCTGGGCCGGGAGGTCGGCCGCACGCTTGTGCATGTACGCCGTGACCTTGCCGTCGAAGACGGCGACCTTGCCGAGCTCGAGCTTCTCGCCGATGACCGCGGCCAGGGCCTCGATGTTCTCGGCGACGCTCTTGCCGTCGGTGAGCTTCTCGTTCAGCAGGCCCTCGACGTCGCCGACCTTGCTGGCGGCGGCGTGCGCGACGATGTCGGCGGCGAGCTGCTGGAACTGCTCGTTCTTGGCGACGAAGTCGGTCTCGCAGTTCAGCTGGACCAGCGCGTTCTCGGCGGCGGCGACCAGGCCGTTGGAGGCCGAGCGCTCGGCGCCGCGCTTGGCGGCCTTGGCGGCGCCGTGAATGCGCAGCTCCTCGATCGCCTTCTCGAAGTCACCGTCGGTGGTCTCGAGCGCCTTCTTCGCGTCCATCATGCCCGCGCCGGTGGCGTCGCGGAGCTTCTTCACGTCAGCGGCGGTGTAGTTCGCCATTCCTCGTTCTCTCGATCTAGTCGGTGCGATCAGCTGGTGGTCGCCGCCCGGCGGCGTCGCCGGGCGATCGGGGTTCCACACTCGGAACCTTGTCGATCCTGAAGCTTGTACGGATTCCGGCCGGGCCTTCAGGTCCGGGTCATTTCCTCCGTAGCCTTCCGGGTCCTGCCTCGCCCGGGCCACCGATCTCCTGCCCGCCGGTCCGGGACCCTTGCGGGTCCCGGCGGCGTACCAGGTCGTCCGGCAGCCCGGAACGGGATCAGGCCTCGGTCTTCGGCGCCTCGTCGGCAGCGGCCTCGGCCGGAGCCTCGGCAGCCGGCGCCTCGGTCGCGGCGGCCGACGCCTCCGCGGCGGGGGCCTCGGCAGCAGCCGGGGCCTCGTCGGCCTTGGCCGGGGCGGCCGCGGCGGCGTTCTGGCTCTCCAGCAGCTCGCGCTCCCAGGCGGCCATCGGCTCCTCGGCGCCCAGCTCCTCACCGGCGGCGGCAGCGCCCTGACCGGAGCGGGCCATCAGCCCGTCGGCCACGGCGTCGGCGACGACGCGGGTGAGCAGGCCGACGGAGCGGATCGCGTCGTCGTTGCCCGGGATCGGGAAGTCGACCTCGTCGGGGTCGCAGTTGGTGTCCAGGATGCCGATGATCGGCAGCTTGAGCTTGCGCGCCTCGTCGACCGCGAGGTGCTCCTTCTTGGTGTCGACGATCCAGACCGCGGACGGAACCCGGCCCATGTCGCGGATACCGCCGAGGGTCTTGAGCAGCTTGTCGTGCTCGCGACGCTTCTGCAGCAGCTCCTTCTTCGTCACACCGGAGGCGGCGACGTCGTCGAAGTCGAGCAGCTCGAGCTCCTTGAGGCGCTGGAGCCGCTTGTTGACGGTCTGGAAGTTGGTGAGCATGCCGCCCAGCCAGCGCTGGTTCACGTAGGGCATGCCGACCCGGGTCGCCTGCTCGGCGATCGCTTCCTGGGCCTGCTTCTTGGTGCCGACGAACAGGATCGCGCCGCCGGAGGCGACGGTGCTCCGGACGAACTCGTAGGCGCGGTCGATGTACGACAGCGACTGCTGCAGGTCGATGATGTAGATGCCGTTGCGCTCGGTGAGGATGTAGCGCTTCATCTTCGGGTTCCAGCGACGGGTCTGGTGCCCGAAGTGCACGCCGCTCTCGAGCAGCTGCTTCATGGTGACGACGGCCATGACGTGGTTCTCTCCTGTCGCGCCCCGCACGGGTTACCCGTCACGGTGACGCTGTCTCGGTTGGTCCGCGGCGGACCGGGGTTGGTCCGTCGCGCCTGACGCCCGCGCGAACCCCACCCCGGCGAACCGGGACCAAGAGGATTCGGATGTGTGCAGACGTGCGAAGTCGCCCCACCGAGGTGGGACGCCACCAAAAGTCTACGCGAGAACCCCACCCCTGGTCGAACCGGCCCCCACCCCGTCCACAGCCCCCAACTCACCCCCGCGTTTCACCGCTCCCACCTGCACATTCCCCGTATGACCCCGTTGCAGCCCCCACCCCTCGCAGACGCCATCTGGCCCCTCACCCCCCAACCCAGAATCGTCCACCCCTACACCCCACCGGCCAAGCCCTGGCTCCCCGGCCACCGAGGCATCGACCTCGAAGGCACCCCAGGCCAAAAAGTCCTAGCCGCAACCCCCGGCACCATCACGTACGCCGGCCCGGTAGCCGGCCGCTCCGTCGTGGTGATCACCCGAGGCCCCCACCGAACCACCTACGAGCCCGTGATCCCGTCCCTCCCCCGAGGCACCCAGGTAACCCAAGGCCAACCCATCGGCACCCTCTCAGCAGCCGCCTCCCACTGCACCCCCACAACCTGCCTCCACTGGGGCCTCCTGGAGGGCAAGACCTACCTCAACCCCCTGCAGCTACTCCCCACCCACCCGGTCCGCCTACTCCCCACAACCCAACCCCAGCCCCGCGCGGCACACCCCGCAGAACTCCCCAAGTCTTCTCCCCCGGCGCCGCGACCTCAGCCACAGCCAACGTGCCCGCCGGCCTGCCAACAACCCCAGCCCAACGCCGCTCGACCACTCCCACCCAACGCCGCGTCACCACTCCCCACCACCTCACCCCCGCGCTCCCGGCCAGACCCCACCACGTCTTTTCCTCCGGCGCAGCGGCCTCAGCCACAGACCACGTGCCCGCCGGCCTGCCAACAACCCCAACCCAACGCAGCGTGGCTACTCCCACCCAACGCAGTGCCACCACTCCCGACCACCCCACGCCCGGGCACCCCGCCAACCCCCACCACCGAAAAACCAACCCGAGAAGCCAACCCCCTGGCCCCCACCCTGCTGGTCACCCTCACAGCCCTACTCACCATCACCGCAGCAGCCCTCATCAGAAACCACTGACGAAAGATGACCTCAGCTCCCCGGAACCCGCGCCTGCCAAGCGTCCTCGTCCTTCGACCGCCGCTCCACCCCCGCCGGAAGCTTGCCCTTGGCAAGATCCGTCAGCGTCGTGTGCTCCAGCACGTCCCGCAGACTCGCCCGAGCAGCGATCCACACCCGCTGCAGCACCACGGCCCGCTCGTTGTAGTCGACACTCTCCGGCCGCACCCCGGAGATACTCACGATCGGCCCGTCCACAGCCCGCATCACATCAGCCACCGAGATCTCGTTCGGATCCACAGCCAGCTTCCACCCACCAGACTGTCCCCGCTGACTCGTCAGCACGCCGGCCCGCCGAAGATCAGCCAGGATCCCCTGCAGGAACCCGTGCGGTATCCCCTGCTGCCGGCTGAGCTCCTCCGCCGACACCACCGAGGGATCGTTCGCGACCCAGCGCTGAGTGATCTCGATCAGCGCCCGCAACGCATAGTCAGATTTAGCCGAAACCCGCATGGCCCGCAGTCTGCCCCATTCCCGTCCCGCCCGCCCATCACCCCGCCGCGACCCCACCCACGGCAAGCGACCTCAAGCCCGCGGATGAGCCTGCTGGTACGCCGCCCGCAACCGCTCACTCGACACATGCGTGTAGACCTGCGTCGTAGCCAACGACGCATGCCCCAGCAACTCCTGCACGCTCCGCAGATCAGCCCCGCCCTCGAGCAGATGCGTCGCCGCCGTGTGCCGCAACCCGTGCGGCGACAGGTCCGGCGCCTCCACTGCCCCGATCCGCGCATGCACCACCCGCCGTACGGTCCGCTGATCGATCCGCCCACCCCGCGCCCCGAGGAACAGCGCGGCCCCACTCCCCTCCCGCACCAACTGCCCCCGCACCCCCAACCACGACTCCAACGCAGCCCCAGCCGGTACGCCGTACGGCACCGATCTCTCCTTACGCCCCTTACCGAAGACGCGAACCACGCGGCGTTCCCTATCGACTTCGTCCAGATCGAGAGCGCAAAGCTCTCCAACCCGGATCCCGGTCGCGTACAGCAGCTCCATGATCGCCAGATCCCGCAGCCCGACAGCGCTCCCGTCATCCGCCGCGACCGCGGCAGCATCGAGCACAGCACGCGTATCCGCCTGCCCCAGCACCCCCGGCAACGTCTTGTGCGCCTTGGGACTGGCCAGCAACGCCCCCGGATCAGTCGCGATCCGCCCGGTCCGCTGAGCCCACGCGGTGAACACCCGCGCGGCCGTGGCCCGCCGGGCCATCGTGCTGCGAGCCTTGCCGAGGCTCTGCTGCTTGGCCAGCCAGGACCGCAGGCCACGAATGTCGAGCGTGCCCAACTCATCGTGACCAAGCCGATTCAAATGATCGATCAAATCGGCGACGTCTCCCATGTACGCTCGGACCGAATGATCGCTGAGGCCTCTTTCCGCCGTCAGATGCCGTTCGTAGTCAGCCAGTAACGCAGCGAGTTCTCGCGGTACGGAGCGCGCTGGGCCGACGTCGTCCGGTGCCATGGTTCGACCATGCGTGAGTGGCCCCGGCATCGCAAGCAGCCGCGCGGTGGCGACACAAGGAGGTCTGGCCCGTAGTCCCCAGGTCGACTACTGTTCGGCCCGATTGCCCTAGTAGCAACGGAGGCACCCCTGACCATGGCCCCCTCAGCGAACGGACAGACCGTAGGCCGGCGCCTGCCGGTCGAGTCGGCGTTCACCCGAGTCGAGGAGGCGCGGCACCGACTACCGCGGCTGTTCGGTCGACGCGACCTTGTCGTGCTCGGCCTCGGTGTGATGATCGGTTCCGGCATCTTCAGCCTGAGCGGCAAGCAGGCCGCGAACGTGGCCGGCCCTGCCGTGATTCTGTCGTTCGTGGTGGCGGCGCTCGTCTGCCTGCTGGCAGCCGCGTGCTACGCCGAGCTCTCGTCGACCATTCCCGTGTCCGGCAGCGCCTACACGTTCAGCTACGTCACCTTCGGTGAGATGTGGGCGTGGCTGGTCGGCTGGGCACTGGTGCTGGAGCTCGTCACCGCCGCCGCGATCGTCGCCCGTGTCTGGTCCGCCTACTTCCTCGCGACCTTGAACGGTTTCGGCGTCACCCTGCCCGACGGGCTGGCCCAGTTCTTCGGCCCCGAGGCCAAGGTGAACCTGGTCGCCCCGCTGCTGATCCTGCTGCTGACCGCGATGATCGTCACCGGCACCAAGCTGTCGGCCCGGGTGCTGACCGTGGTGGTGGCGGCCAAGGTCGCGGTCATCCTGCTGGTCGTGGTGGTCGGCGCGACGCACATCAAGATGGAGAACTTCAAGCCCTTCGTCCCGATGGAGCGCCCGGCACCGGCGACGGCGAATCCAACGCTGCTGGGCTGGATGCTCGATTCGTCGTTCGGCTCGTTCGGCATGATGGGCATCTTCACGGCCGCCAGCGCGATCGTGTTCGCGTTCATCGGGTTCGACCTGATCGCCACCGCGTCCGAGGACGCCCGCAGCCCGCGCAAGACGGTCCCGCAGGGCATGCTGCTCGGCGTCGTCGTCGTCACCGTCCTGTACGTCGCGATGGCGGTCGTCCTGGTCGGACTGCGGCCGTACGGTCAGCTCGGCGGCGGCGCTCCGGTGTCGGAGGCCCTGGAATCGGTCGGGGTCGGCTGGGCCGCGGACGTGGTCAATCTCGGCGCGCTGCTGGCGATGTCGACGGTGATCATGGTGGTTCTGATCGCCCAGAGCCGCGTGCTCTTCAACATGGGCCGTGACGGCCTGCTGCCGAAGAGCCTGGGCCGGGTCAGCCGGGTCTACTCCTCGCCGGCTCGCGCCGCCACGGCGGCTGGCGGCGCCGCCCTGCTGCTCACGCTCTACCCGAAGGTGGTCGAGCTCGAGGAGCTGCTGGTCATCGGAGCCCTGTTCTGCTTCGCGTTCTGTGCTGTCGGAGTGCTCCGCCTGCGCCGTACCGAGCCGAACCTGGAGCGCGGTTTCCGCGTCCCGCTGGTGCCCCTGATCCCGCTGCTGTCACTGGCCGCGACGCTGTGGCTGATGCTCAACCTCAAGACCGGTACGTGGACCAAGTTCGGCATCTGGATGCTGATCGGTCTGGCCATCTACGGCCTGTACGGCCGCTGGCACAGCCGCCTGGCCAACGAGGAGAGCTGGGACTTCGAGATCGGCGACACCGATCCGGGGACCGGCGGCCTGCAGCCGGTCCGCCACGAGAACAACGAGCTCCGCGCGGTCCGCAACCCACCGAAGTCCAACCGCGGCAAGCACATGCGCAACTGATTCCAGCACCACCTGAACGCCGGCCGGCCCCTCGGGCCCGGCCGGCGTTTTCGTTTGTCCACAGCTGCGAAGTCACCGCAGAATCCGCCTCGATTCCCGGCATGTTCTTTGTCGGAGGTGGTCATCGATGCGCACCAAAGACGCAGTCGGGCAGTACGGCGAACAACTCGCCGCGGAACATCTCAGCGACCAGGGCTTCGCGATCCTCGCGCGGAACTGGCGCTGCGACCAGGGTGAGATCGACATCGTCGCCCGGGACGGCCGCGCGCTGGTCGTCTGCGAGGTGAAGACCAGACGCGGCCTCGGGTATGGGAGCCCCCTGGAGTCGATCACCTATCGCAAGCTCAGCACCCTGCGCCGGCTGGTCGGCCGCTGGCTGCAGGAGCACGAGCTGCACCCGCCGGAGATCCGGATCGACGTGATCGCCGTCCTGGTCCCACCGGGCGGCGGCAAACCAACGGTCGAGCACCTGAGAGGAGTCGGCTGATGTCCCTCGCCCAAGCCTGGTCCGTCGCCCTCGTCGGCCTGGAGGGCCATCTCGTCGAGGTCGAGGCCGACATCGCCCAGGGCCTGCCGAAGACCACGCTGATCGGCCTGCCCGACGCCTCGTTGTCCGAGGCAAGGGACCGGGTCCGCGCCGCCGTGGTGAACAGCGGCGAGCGGTTCCCCGACCGCAAGGTCACCATCGGGCTGTCCCCGGCGACCCTGCCCAAGACCGGTTCGCATTACGACGTGACGATCGCGTGTGCCTTGCTCGCGGCCAGCGGCGTGCTCCCGATCGGCGAGCTGCGGCACTGCGCGATCATCGGCGAGCTCGGCCTCGACGGCCGGATCCGCGAGGTCCGCGGCGCCCTCGCGATGACGCTGGCCGCGGCCCGCGCCGGCTTCACCCGCATCATCGTCCCCGAGCTCAACGCCGGCGAGGCCCGCCTGGTCCCCGACATCAGCGTGTACGGCGTGCGCTCGCTGCGCCAGGTGCTCGCGATGATCCGCAGCGAGGAGATCCCCGACGAGGAGCCACCGCGCGCCGAACCACGGCTGATGTCGGAGTCCCTCACGCGGGTCCCCGAGGTCGACCTCGACGACGTCCTCGGCCAGCGCGAGGGCCGCCGCGCGATCGAGGCGGCCGCCGCGGGCGGCCATCACCTCTACCTGTACGGCCCACCGGGCTCCGGCAAGACGATGCTCGCCGAACGCCTCGCCGGCCTGATGCCCGACCTGGGCACCGACGACTCCCTGGAGGTCTCCGCCGTCCACTCCCTGGCCGGCCTGCTCACCAACGACGCCGAGCTGGTCACCCGCCCACCCTTCATCGCGCCTCACCACACGGCATCCCTGGTCAGCCTGGTCGGCGGCGGCTCCGGCATCCCCCGCCCCGGCGCGATCAGCTGCGCTCACCGAGGCATCCTCTTCATCGACGAAGCACCCGAAATGCACCCGCTGACCCTCGACACCCTGCGCCAGCCACTGGAGTCCGGCTTCGTCGAAGTCCACCGAGCCGCCGCCGTCGCCAAGTTCCCCGCCCGCTTCCTCCTGGTCCTGGCCGCAAACCCCTGCCCGTGCGGCCAATCCGGCACCCCCACGGGGATCTGCAGCTGCACACCCCAGATCCTCAACCGCTACCGCCAACGCATCAGCGGGCCGATCAAGGACCGGATGGACATCCAGCGTCAGATCCTCCCCGCAGCCCGCGGCATCGGCACTGCCGCCGACAACCCCGAGTCCACCGCCGACGTGGCAGCCCGAGTCCGCGCTGCCCGAGACCGCCAGTCCCACCGCTACCAAGACACACCGTGGCGCCTCAACAGCGAAATCCCCGGCCCGGTTCTCCGCCGAGAGTTCCCCCTCGATCCCACCAGCCAGTCCATCCTCGAGTCCCACTACGCCGAAGGCCGCCTCACCGCCCGAGGCCTCGACCGCGTAGTCCGCCTCGCCTGGACCCTCACCGACCTGGCCGGCCTCCCTGCTCCCACTCCACCCCTCACCCACGAAGCTTTCCAACTCCGCACCGGCGCCCCACTGACCCCGCTGGAAGACATCCGCCCCCTCAGAGAGCCCATCCTGCAATGACCCACCCCTCAATCCCCACCCCACCGATTGCCCAAGGCAACGCCCCCTCCACAGCCCTCGCCCCTCCGGCCCCTTGCGACGAGGACCGGCTGGCGAGAGCGGCGCTGTCCCGAGTGATCGAACCCGGCGACCCCACCACGCAGAAGACCTTCGCCGACCTCACCCCACTAGAGATCTGGGACCTCCTCCGCTCCAAGGCCCCCGGCGTGGAACGTTGGTCGTCCCGTGTCGCCGTGGTCTCCCCCGAAGCCGACCTCGCCCGAGCGGACGCCGCCGGCGCCCGCTTCGTCATCCCCGGCGACCCCGAGTGGCCCGACCAGCTCGAAGTCCTCACCGACGCCGGCCAACAAGCCCGCCGCGGCGGCACGCCGTACGGCCTCTGGATCAAAGGACCCGCCAACCTCCACCACCTGCTCCAGTCCTCAGTGGCCATCGTCGGCGCCAGAGCCTGCTCCTCGTACGGCGAACACGCAGCCGCCGAGCTCGCCGCCGGCCTGGGCGACCGAGGCACCACCGTCGTCTCCGGCGGTGCCTACGGCATCGACGCCGCCGCCCACCGCGGCGCCCTGGCCAGCACCGGCACGACCATCGCCGTCCTCGCCTGCGGGGTCAACGTCAGCTACCCCCGCAGCAACTCAGCCCTCTTCAACCGCATCGCCGCCGAAGGCCTCCTCGTCAGCGAGCTCCCACCTGGCTGCTCCCCGACCAAACTCCGATTCCTGTCCCGCAACCGCCTGATCGCCGCCATGGCCCAAGGCACCGTCGTCGTCGAAGCCGCCATCCGTAGCGGAGCCCTCAACACCGCCACCTGGTCCGAACAGTGCGGCCGCCCGGTCCTGGCCGTACCCGGCCCCATCACCTCGAAGATGTCAGACGGCACCCACCTCCTGATCCGCGAACGCAACGCCACCCTCGCGACCTCAGTAGCCGACATCCTCGAAGCCATCGCACCCCTGGGCCACCAGCTCACGCAGTACCCGCACGCCCCGACAACCGCCGAAGACGCCCTCTCCCACGACCTCCGCCGAACCCTCGACGCCGTCCCGGTACTCCGCCCAGCCCCCGCCACCCGCATCGCCGCCACCGCCGGCCTCGACCGCACCACGGTCGAGCAATCCCTGGAAACCCTCACCGAGGCCAACCTGATCACCCACGACGAATCCGGCTACCGCCTCTCCCCCAGCCAACGGCGCGCGCCATGAACCGGCCCTGTCGATGCCCGGGCGATTGTTACCTTGAAGGTATGGAACGAGTCGAAACCCGAGAGCTCGAGTACTTCGTGGCAGTCGCCGAGGAGCTCCACTTCGGCCGAGCCTCCGACCGCCTCGGCATCGCCCAGCCACCGCTCTCCCGAGCCATCAGCCGCCTGGAACGCCGCCTAGGAGTTCAACTCTTCGAACGCACCAGCCGCCGAGTGGCCCTCACCGACGCCGGCACCACGTTCCTCACCCAGTCCCGCAAAGCCCTCAGAGCGGTCGACACCGCCGTCCTGAGCGCCCAACGCACCGGCCGCCCCCACCGCCTCGTCATCGCCACCAGACCAGGCGTAGGCCCAGGCCTGCTCGCCAACACCCTCCGCGCCTACCGCCGCCAACCCGGCGCCGCCGAGGTGCAAGTCATCTTCACCCAAGACCCCCTCCAAGAGGTCCACACCGGCACCGCCGACGTAGCCCTCATCTGCGGCCGCAACGACCTCACCGACCTCACCACCACCGAGATCGCGGAGGAGCAGACCGTCGCTCTCCTCCCCACCGACCACCCCCTGGCCGCCCGCCCTTTCATCACCACCCACGACATCACCACAGACCCCACCTACCGCCCGGCCTGCGCCCCCACCGACACGCTCGACCAACTCGTCGAGGAGGTCTCCCTAGGCCACCGCATCGTCACCGTAGGAGCCACCGCCACCACCCGAACCGGCCCCCTGATCACCGCAGTCCCCGTCATCGACGCCCCCACCACCCACCTGGTCCTCGCCTGGCACCCCGAAACCCCACCCACCACCCGCACCTCCTTCACCCGAACCACCCAATCCACCGCCGCACCCCACCCCAACCTCCTCCCCCAACCAGCCGCCACAGCCTGACAACCCCGCGCGCCACCCGCCGCCCGCCGCCCGCCGCCCGCCAACACCTTTCTCGACCGCCACCACCCAACCTCCTCCCCCAACCGGCCGCCTCGACCCCGCCACCCCGCGCCGTACGCCGAGGCAAACGCCGGCCGCCTCGCGGTCAGCCTCACCAACCGCCCGGCGCCCATCAAGCGCCGAGTCACCTACGCAAGCTGGAGCGAACGCCGGAAGCTCCCACCACGCCCACCTCACGACCCACCCCGCATTGCTAGAAGCAACCAGCTACTCAGCCCGCGGAGCGACCTACAGGTTGAGGCCTGTGGTGGTGCCGCCGTCGGTTACCAACTCGGTGCCTGTGACGTAGGTGCTCTGGGGGGAAGCGAGGAAGAGGATTGCGGCGGCTTGTTCTTCGGGTTGGGAGACTCGGGACAGGGGGATGGTGGCTACGTGGTTGGTTTTCCAGGCGTCGCGGGCGGACTTGTCGGTGAGGCCGGCGGCGGTCAGGGCGGCGTCTACTGCGGGGGTGTCGGTGCTGCCGGGGGACATTGCGTTGACTCGGATGTTGCGGGGGCTCAGTTCTCTGGCCCAGCTGCGGGCGAAGGAGCGGACGGCTGCCTTCGAGGCGGAGTAGACGCTGAGGCCCTCCTGGTGGGTGACTGAGGCGATCGAGGTGACCAGGACGATCGAGGCGCCGTCGTTGAGGAGTGGGAGGGCCTTTTGGACGGTGTTGAGGGTGGCTTTGACGTTGGTGTCGAAGATGCGGTCGTAGTGGTCCTCGGTGATGTCTTCGAGGCGGACGAAGTCGCCGACGCCTACGTTGGCGACCAGTACGTCGAGGCGGTGGCCGTCGGCGCGAATCTGGGCGTAGAGGCGATCGAGGTCGGCCGGGTTGGCTACGTCGCCCTGGACGGGGATGGCGCCTGACTTGGTGGCCGCGGTGTCGAGTTCGGACTGGCGGCGGCCGGTGATGTAGACGGTCGCGCCTTCCTCGGTGAAGCGCTGCGCGGTGGCGAGACCGATGCCTGCGGTGCCGCCGGTGATCAGGGCGACCTTGTTCTGAAGTTGTCTCATGCAACAACTCCATCAAGCGGCGGCTGGGCGAACAATGACGGTTTGGGTGGGGCAGCAATACCCGGCGGGTATCGGTGGGTGCGGGATGCTGGGGAGATGGGTGATGAGGTGGCGGCGGGAACTGACCAGACGCTCGTGGGCGGGCGCAACAACGCTGGGGTGGTACGGCGTGGGGAGACCGTACGGCGAGCGGTCGGCGCGGCTTCGCCGGTCGTACATGCGTATCTGCGGCATCTGGAAGCTGCCGGGTTCGAGGGGGCGCCTCGGGTTCTGGGCGTGGAGGATCGAGTGGAGGTCCTCAGCTGGCTGCCGGGTGAGGTGCCGGCGGATCCGGAGTGGACGCCGGGTAAGGGGAACCCGTTGACTGCTGCGATGCGCTCGGAGGAGGCGCTTGCCGAGGTGGGGCGGTTGTTGCGGCGGCTGCATGAGGCGAGTGCGGGGTTTGTGCCGCCGGATGGATTGCGCGCCGGTGAGGTGATGTCGCATGGAGATCTGGGGCCTTGGAACACGGTGTATCGCGATGGGCTGCCGGTCGCGTTCATCGATTGGGACGCGTGCGGAGCCAGTACGCCGTTGCTGGATGTTGCGGCGGCGGCTTGGGCGTTCGTGCCGCTGGCTTCGGAGCAGGAGTTGGTCGAGACCGGCTTCGAGGCGCTGCCGGATCTCGGGCGGCGGCTGCGGGTGCTCGCCGATGCTTACGGGCTGGAGGAGCGGGTGCGGCTCGTGCCGGCCTTGGTTCAGGCGAAGCTCCGGGCCGCGGGGCAGGTGGAGGGGTGGGGATTGGGCGCGCGCGACTCGGCGGTGTCGCTGGAGTTCTACGCGCGGGAGCTTCGGTGGTTGGAGACGAAGACCGAGGAACTCGAGCTGGCGCTGCGCTGAGGACACGCTGATCGTGAACGTGACCGCCACCGCGGCCGCCGAGCAGCTGGACGCGGAGGGACATGCTGCGCCGGAGGTGGCCAGGGCGACCTGCTCGCGGACGATCAGTCGCGACGTGCACGACCTCGCACTGGTACGCGCGTGCGGAGAAGCCAGGGCGCGCGCGGAAGCGCAGGACGGCGTACAGACGCAGTCCTGCAGGTGACCGCGCGCTGAGCCAGGCACCCCGAGGAGGGGCGCCGGGCTCAACTCAGGTCAGCGGCCGAAGTCGGAGTCCTTGGGGACTTCCAGGTCGGACTTGGCGAGTTCTTCGATGTTGACGTCGCGGAAGGTGACGACCTTGGCGTTCTTCACGAAGCGCGCCGATCGGTAGACGTCCCAGACCCAGGCGTCGGCCATCGTCACTTCGAAGTAGACGTCGCCGCCTTCGGTGCGGACCTTGAGGTCCACGGCGTTGCACAGGTAGAAGCGCCGTTCGGTCTCCACGACGTACTTGAAGATCCCGACGACGTCCTTGTACTCCCGATAGAGCTGAAGCTCCATATCGGTCTCGTACTTCTCGAGGTCGTCAGCACTCATCGGCTCTCCACTCCGGTGGGACTGGTCACATTCTGTCCCATATCGGGCCGCAGACTGCGGCGGACATTCTCGAATCGGCGGCGATGTTGTGGACACGGGCCGTATTTGTCCAGTGCCGCCTGGTGCTCAGGCGTGCAGTAGCCCTTGTGGACCGCGAAGTCGTACTCCGGGTAGACGGTGTCCCAGTGCGCCATGATCCGGTCGCGGGTCACCTTCGCGATCACTGACGCGGCAGCGATACAGGCGGCGACCCGGTCGCCCTTCCAGATCGCCAGGCCCGGTACGCCGAGACCGTCGACGCCGAAACCGTCGGTCAGCACGTACGACGGCCGCACGTCGAGGCGGAACAGGGCCCGCCGCAGGGCCTGGACGTTGGCGACGTGCATGCCGAGGCGGTCGCACTCGTCGGCCTCGATGGATACCACCGACCAGGCCAGCGCGCGGGCGCGGATCTGGTCGTAGCAGCGGTCGCGGGCCTTCGCGGTCAGCAGCTTCGAGTCGGCGAGCTCGGGGATCTGGCCGCGCTTGCCGTCGGGCAGGATCACGGCCGCGGCGACCAGAGGGCCGGCGCAGGGGCCGCGGCCGGCCTCGTCGACGCCCGCGATCGGGTCGAGCCCGACGCGGCGCAGGGCGCGCTCGTAGCCGTACAGGCCCGCGTCGCGGCGGATCGTGCTGCCGCGCGGGAGAGCGCTCATCTGACGCTCCCCGCAGGGCATGGGCGAACACCGCCACGGGAGGAGGTGGGGCGACCAGGTGCGGCGTTGGTGACCGGGGTGGCGAGGTCGCCGGACCTGGCGGTGGCCGGTACTTGAAAGACGTCGCTGGACCCGGCGGTGGCCGGTTCGCTGGAGTTGGCGGTGGCCGGTACTCGGAACAGGTTGCTGGACCTGGCGGTGGCCGGTACTCGAACGAAGTCGCCGGACCTGGCCGTGGCCGGTACTCGAACGAAGTCGCCGGACCCGGCGGTGGCCGGTACTTGAAAGAAGCTGCCGGCGGCCGGTACTCCAAAGCAGCTGCCGGTGGGCGGGTGTGCGGTGAGTGGCACGGCTCCGCCTACTTGGGGGGTGGTGTCAGGGAGATCGACGGCTTCGCGGGCGGTGGGCCAGCAGGGGCCGGGATGGATTTGAACGTGTCGGGGACGCCGAGCTTGGTGAAGTTGCTGGCGGGCCAGACCACCAGGATGGCGCGGCCGGTGACCTTGTCGAGGGGGACGAAGGCGGCGTCGCCGGGCGCGCCGCCGTCGGGGCCGGTGTCGCTCAGGTGGACCCGGGAGTCGCCCGACTCGGAGCGGTGGTCGCCCATCACGAAGATCTTGCCGGCCGGGACGACGACCTGGAACTCCATCGCGGAGGGGGCGTCACCGGGGTACAGGTACGACGACTCCTCGAGCGGCTGGCCGTTGACGAGCAGGCGGCCCTTCTCGTCGCAGCACTCCACCTTGTCGCCGGGCATGCCGATCAGGCGCTTGATCAGGTGGCCGTGGCTGGAGTCCGGGAGCAGGCCGACGACCTCGAAGAAGCGGCCGATCGAGCCGCGCTTCTGGCCGCTCTCCTCGGTGCCCAGCCAGCCGCCCGGGTCCTCGAAGACGACGACGTCACCGCGCTCGACGTCGGTCAGCTTCTCGACCACGACCCGGTCGCCGACCAGCAGCGTGTTCTGCATCGACTCGCTCGGGATGATGAACATCTGCCCGACGAACGCCCGCAGGATCGACGAGACGATCAGCGCTCCGACCACGATCAGCACGAACTCGCGGGCCGCGGCCGCCAGCCCCGAGCGGTGGGTGGGTTTGTCCGGCGTCGCCTCGGTCGATGTATCGGTCACTTCTTCAGCCCCGGCTTCTTGAAGGTTTCCGGAGGACGCAGCATCGTCATCCGGTCAGACGGCCAGATTACGCAACAGGCCCGGCCAACCACGTTCTCGATCGGCACGAACCCGCCACCGGGACCCCCCATGTGGGCGCGCGAGTCGGCCGACTCGGCGCGGTTGTCCCCCATCACCCACAGATGACCAGGCGGTACGACGACGTCGAACGGCTGCAGCGACGGCTTCGCGTCCTTCAGCAGGTACTCCTGCTCGTCGAGCGGGATCTTGTTGACCAGGATCCGGCTCGACCGGTCGCAGCAGAACACCCGGTCGCCGGGCAGGCCGATCACCCGCTTGACCAGGTGCCCCTCGCCGCTGCGCGGCAGGATGCCGACGAACTCACCGACGCGGCGCAGCGGACCGGGGGTCTCCTGCTCCTCGTTCAGCCAGTTGCCGGGGTCCTTGAAGACGATGATGTCGCCCCGGTCGACGTCGCGGTGCAGGTAGCTGACCTTCTCGGCCAGGATCCGGTCGTTCGTCGTGAGCGTGTCGTACATCGACTCCGAGGGGACGTAGAACGCCTCGGCGACGAAAAGCCGCAGAACGACCGTGATGACCAGGGCGAGCACCGTCACCGTGGTCATCTCGATCAGCAGGCTCAGCAGCGGGTTGCGCTGCTTGAGCCTGCGATGTCGTCCTTTGCTGCGACGTGCCCTCTTGGCTACCGGGCGAGCGCGAGTCGCAGTGCTCGGCGCCATACCTGACCGTCGTCGCTAGGACTCAGACGTCCCGCTTCTCCTTGATCTTGGCGGCCTTGCCGCGCAGCTCACGCAGGTAGTACAGCTTGGCGCGGCGGACGTCACCGCGGGTGACGACCTCGACCTTCTCGACGATCGGGGTGTGCATCGGGAAGGTGCGCTCGACGCCGACGCCGAAGCTGACCTTGCGGACCGTGAAGGTCTCCTGCAGGCCACCACCCTGGCGGCGGATCACGACGCCCTTGAACACCTGGACGCGGGAGCGGCTGCCCTCGACGACCTTGACGTGCACGTTGACCGTGTCGCCGGCGCGGAAGGAGGGGATGTCGTCACGCTTGCTCGCGTTGTCGAGCTCGTTCAGGACGTTGGTCATCAGGTGTTCACTTTCTCGCGCGTGCCACAGGTCACCCACGAAATAGGTGGTGAGAAGCTGAAGGATGTCACTGTGCGATGGTCACCCCCTGTGGCAGGAGCACCGCACTGGCAACAGCGACCAAGTTTGCCACACGGCCCCGGTCGCGGCGAAATCACCGGCGGCGGCGCCGCTTGGCCAGCAGCACGAACTCGATCTTCGCGGTGTGCGGCTCACGCCGTACCTCTCGGTAACCGGCCTTGCGGTACAGCCCGAGGTTCCGCTCGCTCTCCGTCCCGGTGAACAGCTCGTACGCCGTGACCTCGGCCGGCGCCGTCTGCTCGGCCACCTTGAGCAGCCGCGTCCCGACCCCGCGCCCCTGCCAGTCCGGCGCGACCATCAGCCGCCCGATCCGGCCCACCGAGCCGTCCACGGCCAGGTGCACCGACCCGACGATCCGCGTCCCGGCGACGGCCTTCCAGACCACGCCCTGGCGGATCCGCTCGGCGACGCCCTCGATCGGCTCGAGCAGCGGCGGGATGGTGAAGTCGTCGTACGCCAGCGCCTCGGACAGGTACGCGGCCCGCTGCAGCGTGAGCAGCTCCCCCGCGTCGGACTCAGCAGCAGGCAGTACGTCGACCAGCGCGGCCGCGTCGTCCTTGCCGGCGACCACACCGCCCCAGGCGGCCAGCAGGTCCGGGCGGCGCTCGGCAGTACGCCGTACGGCCTGGTCGTGGCGCCACTGGGCGATCAGGGCGTGGTTCCCGGACAGCAGGACGTCCGGTACGTCGTGGCCGCGCCAGGAGGTCGGCTTGGTGTACACCGGGTACTCCAGCAGGCCGTCACCGGAGTGGGATTCCTCGGCCAGGGACTCCGGGTTGCCAATCACCCCCGGCAGCAGCCGGGCGACCGCCTCGACCATGACCAGGACGGCGACCTCACCGCCGTTCAGCACGTAGTCGCCGATGGAGACCTCGTCGACCCGCATCCGCTCCCCCGCGTACGCTGCGACGCGCGCGTCGATCCCCTCGTACCGGCCGCAGGCGAAGGCGAGCCACGGCTCGGCGGCCAGCTCGTAGGCGAGCTCCTGGCTGAACGGGCGACCAGCAGGCGTCGGCACGATCAGCCGGGGCTGCGTCGGACTGTCGAGAGGCGCCACACTGTCCAGCGCCTCGCCCCACGGCTCCGGCTTCATCACCATCCCGGCGCCACCCCCTGACGGAGTGTCGTCGACGGTGCGGTGCCGGTCGTGGGTCCAGTCGCGCAGGTCGTGCAGCCGGACGTCCAGCAGGCCGCTCTTCGCCGCCTTGCCGACCAGACTCAGGTCCAGCGCGGCCAGGTACTCCGGGAAGATCGAGAAGACGTCCAGCCTCATCAGCCGGCGTCCGGCTCGGTCGGGACCACCTCAGCGCCGTCCGGGTCCAGCAGGCCGGGCCGGTCGGCGACCAGCACGAACCCAGCGCCCAGGTCGATCTCCGGGACCAGCTCCTCGACCAGCGGCACCAGTACGGCGTTGCCGCCCGGGCGGCGGATCTCCAGCAGGTCCTGCGACGGCAGGTGCACCACGTCGATGACCTCGCCGGCCTCGGCGCCGTCGGTGGTCCGGACCTTCAGCCCGACCAGCTCGCGGTCGTAGTACTCCTCCGGGTCCTCCGGCCGCTCCTCCTCGCCGATCTCGGCCTGGACGGCCAGGTTGCGCAGCAGCTCGGCGGCGGTCCGGTCCGGGGCCTCGGCGAACTTCACCAGCAGCTTGCCGCTGTGCCAGCGGCTGGACTGGACGGTCAGGGCCCGGGCGGGCTTGGACTCCGTCATCAGGACCGCGCCGTCGGCGAACCGGCGGTCCGGCTCGTCGGTCCGGACGATCATCCCGACCTCACCCTTGATCCCGTGTGCCCGGCCGATCCGGCCGACGGTCACCAGCACCTGCGTGTCCCTCTCTGCTTTCCACGGCCCCCAGCGGGCCGACGTACCGAAGATAAGACGAAGGGCCGCACCCGTGGGGTGCGGCCCTCCAGAGACTGCTGCGAGATCAGCGGCGCGGGCGCCGGTTGAGCTCGTCGACGAAGTCGATCCGGACCGACTGCTCGGAGCTGAGCGCCCCGACCACGGTCCTGATCGCGGTCGCCGTCCGGCCGTTGCGGCCGATCACCTTGCCGATGTCGTCGGGGTGCACGTGCACCTCGAGGGTGCGTCCGCGGCGCAGGTTGCGCGAGCGGACGTTGACGTCGTCAGGGTTGTCCACGATGCCTCGGACCAGGTGCTCCAGCGCCTCGGTCTCCATCATGGTCAGGCCTTGGCGTCGTCGGCCGGCGCGGCCTCGGCGGCCGGGGTCTCGGCGTCGGCCTCGGCAGCCTTCGGCTCCTCGGTCTTGGCCTCGTCCTTGGCGGCGTCGTCCTTCTTGTCGGCCTTCTTGGCCGCGGACTTCTTCGCCGTGACGGCCTCGGTCTTCAGCGTGCCGTGCGCCTCGGCGAGGGCCTCGTTGAAGATCTCCTGCTTGTCGCGCTTCGGCTCGGCCACCCGCAGCGGCGCCGGGGCCTCCAGGCCCTTGAACTTCTGCCAGTCGCCGCTGGCCTTGAAGATCGCCTCGACGGCCTCGGTCGGCTGCGCGCCGACGCCCAGCCAGTACTGCGCCCGCTCCGACTCGACGTGGATGAACGACGGCTCGGTCTTCGGGTTGTACTTGCCGATCTCCTCGATGGCGCGGCCGTCACGCTTGGCGCGGGCGTCCATCACGACGATGCGGTAGTGCGGCGCACGCTTCTTGCCGATGCGCTTCAGACGGATCTTGACTGCCACGTTTGTGTGGTCTCCCTTGGAAATACAAATGGGTGAGCTGCACGCCGTCGTGGGGACAACGGAGGAAGGCTCGATGGGCCGGCCGGCGCGTGGAGTTAGAGGGCTGCACAGCATCCGGACGGACTCAGCCTGACATTCTGCCAGATCGGCAGCGCACAGCCCAATCGCGGGTCAGCCCCGGAAGGCCGCCAGATCCGGCAGCTGGTCGACGTACCCGTCGAGCAGCTTGCCCGCGGTGTTCACCGAGTCGATCAGCGGGTGCCAGGCGAACGCCCGCAGCGCGGTCGCCCGCGACCCCGAGGCGGCCGCCTCGATCGTCGAGCGCTCGACGGCCTTGACCGCGCTGACCAGCCCGGCCTGGTGGTCGGTGAGCTGGGAGACGGTCAGCGGCCGGGCGCCGTTGGCGTCGACCGTGCACGGGATCTCCACCACGGCGTCGGCGTCCAGGTGCTCCAGCGTGCCGCGGTTGCGCACGTTCAGGATCAGCGAGGCGCGCTCGTTGTGGGCGATCGCGCGCATCAGCGACAGCGCGACCTGCTCGTAGCCGCCGGCCGACATGTCGCGCTCGTCGCGCTCCCCGGCGTCCGCGACCTCACGGCTCTCCACCATGTACGTCGACTCGCGCTCGGCGCGGGTCTTCTGCCACAGCTCCAGCGCGTCGCCGGGGCGGCGGGCGGTCTCCGCGTAGAAGTCGGACTGCTGGTCGAGCAGGAACTTGCCGCGGGTCTTCTCCACCGACTGGACGGCGGCCAGCGTCTCGCGGGCGAAGTAGTAGTAGTGCAGGTACTCGTTCGGGATCGAGCCCAGCGAGCGCAGCCACTCGACGCCGAACAGGCGGCCCTCCTCGAAGGCGCCCAGCGCCTCGGGGTCGGCGAGCAGCTGCGGCAGGCGGTCGACGCCGTCGTACTCGAGCCTGCGGAGCCAGCCGAGGTGGTTGAGGCCCGCGTAGTCGTAGAACGTTTGCGAAGCGTCGAGGCCGAGCGCGAGCGCGGCGCGCCGGCCGAGGCCGGACGGTGAGTCGCAGATGCCGATCACCCGGTCGCCGAGGTACGGGAGCATCGACTCGGTCACCATGCCGGCCGGGTTGGTGAAGTTGATCACCCAGGCCTCGGGGGCCAGTACGGCGATCCGCCGCGCGATGGCGGTTGCTACCGGCAACGTTCGCAGACCGTAGGCGATTCCACCCGCGCCGACGGTCTCCTGGCCCAGGACGCCGAGGTCGAGGGCGACCCGCTCGTCGATGGTGCGGCCTTCGAGGCCGCCCACGCGGATGGCGGAGAAGACGAAGTCGGCACCACGAATGGCTTCGTCGAGATCAGTCGTCGGGGAAACCGACGGAGCATCAGCGAAAGAAGAAGCTTGCTGCTTCAGTACCGCGGTGATCGCGTCCAGGCGGTGGCGGTCGGTGTCGTAGAGCGTGACCGCCGTGATCCGGCCTTCGCCGCGGTCCGACAACAACGCCTGGTAGACCAGCGGGACGCGGAAACCGCCGCCGCCGAGGATGGTGAGTTTCACGCCAGTACCACCTGCACTCCCGCTTCGGTCAGTTGGGCGCGGGTCTTCTCGTCCGCGCCGGGGTCGGTCACCACGATCGCCAGCTCGGCCGGGTCGCAGACCTTCGCGACGCCGTGACCGGGGAACTTGGTGCCGTCGGCCAGCAGCACCACCCGGTCGGCGGCCTGGATCATCGCGCGCTTGACCGGGACCTCGATCATCGTGCTGTCCATCACCCGGCCGTCGGGGCGGACCCCGCTGGTGCCGAGGAACAGCGTGTCGACGTGGATCTGGCGCAGGCTCTCCTCGGTCAGGTACCCGACCAGGGAGCGGTAGCTGCGGCGCAGGAACCCGCCGAGCACGATCAGCTCGATCTGCTCGTCGTTCTGCAGCTCCTCCAGGACGGCGAGGTTGCTGGTGACAACGGTCAGGGACCGGCCGTGCAGCTGCTGAGCGAGCCGCAGCGCGGTGGTCCCGATGTCGAGCAGCACGGACTCGCCGTCGGAGATCAGCTCGGCCGCCGCGCGGGCGATCCGGTTCTTCTCGTCGGCGTGGACGGCGCTCACTTCGGCGAACGGTTCGTCACCGCCGTCGACGGCCAGCGCCCCGCCGTACACGCGGGTCAGCCGGCCCTGCTCGTGCAGCTGCTCGAGGTCGCGGCGGATCGTCGCCTCGCTGACCCCCAGCTGCGCGGCCAGCACTTTGACGCCCCCGGCCCCGTCGGCCCTGAGCGCGCGCACGATCTGGTCCTGACGCTGCTTCGGCAACACGGAGAGACCGTACCACGCAAACTCCGTCACACTCACGCAACAATCTGCACGGGTATTGCGCGGTTTGCTCGAAAGGACCACACTGTCTGCACGAGTTTGAGCGACAGTGCAGGAGTGTGCCGAACGTGAGCGAGCTGGATGTGGTGGTGTCCGGCCTGGTCTTCCACGACCTGGTGCTCGGCCTGCCCAGCGCGCCCCGCCCCGGCACCGAGGTCTGGGCGACCGACTCGGCCGAGAGCCCCGGCGGGATCGCGAACTTCGCGGTCGCGCTGGCCCGCCTCGGACTCCGCACCGGACTGGCCGCGGCCTTCGGCGCCGACGATCTCGGCGACCGCCTCCGCGACCGGCTCACCAACCACGAGAACGTCGACCTGACGCTCTCCCGCAGGCTCGACGGCTGGCAGACCCCCCTCACGGTGGCTCTTGCCTACGACAACGACCGGGCACTGGTCACCCGGGGTACCCCTCCCCCGCTGTCGGCCGACGAGCTGATCACCACGCCGCCGGCCGCCCGCGCGGTCGCCGCTCACATCGGCCCGTGGCCGAACGAGTGGCTGGCCACGTCGAAGGCGGCCGGCAGCGTGGTGTTCGCCGACGTGGGCTGGGATCCGTCGGAGCGCTGGGACCCCAGCGTCCTGGACCAGCTCCAGCACTGCGACGTGTTCCTGCCCAACGCCGGCGAGGCGATGAACTACACCCGCACCGACACCCCCGACCAGGCGCTCACCAAGCTCGCCGAGAAGGTGCCGCTGGTGGTCGTGTCCAACGGGGACCAGGGCGCGCTCGCGCTCGACGCCGGCACCGGCGAGCGGATCGCCGTACCGGCTCTGCACGTTGCGGCGGTGGACACCACCGGGGCGGGTGACGTGTTCGCCGCCGGTTTCATCGCGGCCACGCTGTGGGGACTCCCGCTGGCCGAACGGGTCCGGTTCGGCGCGCTGACCGCCGCCCTCTCCGTCACCCGGTACGGCGGTGCCGACGCGGCCCCGACCTGGGCCGATCTCGCCGCCTGGCACCAGCACCACCCCGAAGACCAATCCCTTGCCGCGCTTGTCGCCAGCCAGCACAGCGCACCCATCGGAAGCGCGACGTCGCGCGACCAGTCAGGAAGGTAGAACCATGGAGCTCTCCCGTCGCACGCTGCTCGCTGGGAGCTTCGCCGCGGTCGTCGCCGCGGCCACCGGCTGCTCGTCGAGCATGGACGCCGGCGCCGGCAAGAAGAACGCCACCGGCAACCTGGCGCTGTGGTGCTGGGGCGGCGGCCTCGGCAAGTCCGTGCTGGACGACACCATCGCGCACTTCCCCGACCAGCACATCAAGTACTCCGAGATCGGCGGCGACTTCAAGCAGAAGCTCGTCACCACGCTCAACGGCGGGACCGCGATCCCCGACATCACCGGTCTCAAGGGCGAGGACGTCGCCTCGCTGCTGCCGCAGGCCGACCGGTTCGTCGACCTGAAGTCGGTCGGCGCGGACTCCGTGCTGAGCCAGTACGTCGAGTGGAAGGTCAAGCAGGCCACCACGCTGGACGGCAAGGTGATCGGGCTGCCGATCGACATCGGCCCGACCGCGCTGTTCTACCGCGAGGACGTCTTCGCCAAGGCCGGCCTGCCCAGCGACCCGGCCGAGGTCGCCGCGCAGCTGAAGACCTGGGAGGACCTGCTGGCCGCCGGGCTGGAGCTGCGCAAGGCCAACCCGAAGGCGCCGATCGTCGCCGACGCGACCGACATGTACGGAACCATCATCAACCAGGGCACCGACCGCTACATCGACAAGGACAACAAGTTCATCGGCGACCAGGACCACATCCGCCGGGCCTGGGACCTGTCGGTGAAGGCGATCACCACCAAGGTCGACGGCCGCACCCCGGGCGGTACGCCGGACTGGAACGCCGGTCTCGACCAGGGCACCGTGCCGACCGTGGTCGGCGCCGCCTGGGTGGCCCTCGACATCAAGGCCGCCAGCAAGACCGGCGTCGGCAAGTGGCGGGTCGCGCCGACCCCGAGCGGCCCGGCGAACTTCGGTGGCTCGTTCCTGGCCATCACCAAGAACTGCCCGGACCCGGCGGCGGCCTTCGAGGTGATCAAGTACCTGCTCAGCCCGGACAACCAGGCCAAGGCGTACGCCGACGCGCAGATCTTCCCGGCCACGCCGGCGGCGTACGAGAAGCCGCAGCTCAAGGTCGCCGACCCGTTCTTCGGCGGTCAGGTGCCGATCGACGTGCTCGGCCCGGCGGCGGCCAATGTCCCGATCGCCTACGAGTCGCCGTTCGACTCCGCGCTCGCCGCCGCGTACACCGCCGCGCTGAAGTCGGTCCAGGCCGGCAGCAAGTCGTCGGAGGCGGCCTGGCAGCAGGCGGTCTCGCAGGCGAAGCAGATCGGCAAGCGTCAGGGCGTGCAGTGACGCTGACCGCGACGGCCCCGCCCCGGTCCGCCGGTACGGCGGGCACGGGGCCGCGGCGCAAGAGCATCTGGTCGTACTGGCGGTACTACCTGGCGCTGTCGCCGTTCTACATCCTGTTCGCGGTGTTCGGGCTGTACCCGCTGGGCTCCACGATCCTGCTGGCGTTCCAGAAGTGGGACGGCCTCGGCCCGCGCACGTTCGTCGGGCTGCAGAACTTCCGGTTCCTGCTCGAGGACAGCACGTTCTGGCTGTCGTTGTGGAACACGCTGGTGCTGTTCGTGATGTCGACCGTGCCGACGCTGGCGATCGCGCTGACGCTGGCGGTGATGCTGAACTCGGCGATCCGGTTCAAGGGCGTCTACCGGATCGCGTACTTCATCCCGAACATCACCTCACTGGTCGCGGCGGCGATCTTCTTCGCCGCGATCTTCAGCACCAACTTCGGCCTGATCAACTCCGGGCTGCGGGCCCTCGGGCTGCCCACCGAGGACTGGCTCGGCCAGCCGTGGGGGATCAAGATCGCGGTCTCGGCGATGATCGTGTGGCAGTGGACCGGCTACAACACGATCATCTACCTGGCCGGGCTGCAGGCGATCCCGACCGAGCAGTACGAGGCGGCCAAGGTGGACGGCGCCGGTCCGCTGCGGACGTTCTTCTCGATCACGCTGCCGCAGCTGCGGCCGGTGGTGCTGTTCACCGTGATCATGTCGACGATCGGCGGATTGCAGACGTTCACCGAGCCGCAGGTCATGGTCGGTGAGACCGGCGGTGCCGACCAGAGCGGTCTGACCACTGTTCTGTACTTCTACAACACCGCCTTCCGGGCCAACGACTACGGCTACGCCGGCGCGATCGCGATCAGCATCTTCCTGCTGGTGCTGCTGTTCACGGCGATCAACTGGCGGCTGCTGCGCGGAAGGAGCTCCGAATGAACCGGGGTCGCGGGATCGCTCTGCACGTCGGGCTGGCGGTGGCCGGGCTGCTCTGCCTGTTCCCGTTCTTCTGGACGCTGGTGATGGCGACCAACACCACCGCCGACATCTACCGCTACCCGCCGAAGTTCACCTTCGGGTCGCAGTTCGACGACAACGTCCGGCACGTGCTGGAGAACGTCGCGTTCTTCTCCTCGATGGCCAACACGGCGATCGTCGCGATCAGTACGACGGTGCTGGTGCTGTTCTTCGACTCGCTGGCCGCGTTCACGTTCGCCAAGTTCCGGTTCCCCGGACGGCAGGCGCTGTTCGTGATCCTGCTGGCGACGATGCTGCTGCCCGCGCAGCTGTCCGTCGTACCGCAGTTCCAGACGATGATCGCGTTCGGCTGGGTCGGGTCGCTGAAGGCCCTGGTGATCCCGGCCGCGGCGAACGCGTTCGGCATCTTCTGGCTGCGGCAGTACTTCCAGAACTCGATCCACAACGAGCTGATCGAGGCGGCGACGCTGGACGGCTGCGGCTTCTTCGGCGTCTACCGGCACGTGGCGCTGCCGTCGGCGCGGCCGGCGCTGGCGTTCCTCGGCATCTTCACCTTCGTCGGCAGCTGGAACGACTACTTCTGGCCGCTGATCGTGCTGACCAACCCCGACCACCTCACCCTCCAGGTGGCGCTGTCGTCGCTGAACCGGTCGCACGGTGTCGACTACAGCATGGTGATGACCGGCGCGCTGCTGGCGATGATCCCGCTGATCATCGTGTTCATCGTCTTCGCCCGGCAGTTCATCAAGGGCGCCACCGAAGGCGCTGTCCGCGGTTAGAACTGAGCGACCGCGGCTGTCCCGAGCCGCGGTCGCTCAGAGCCGGGACATCAGCAGGCCCGCTCCCGGTCCGGTCAGTTCGGCCCGGTCGACCGGCCGGCCGTTCAGCACCCGGAGCACCGTCTCCGCCGAGCCGACCGCCTCCGGCCCCTCGCCGTACGACCAGTCGTAGCCCTCGGCAACCAACGTCAGCCCGGCCAGCCGCTTGCGGGCGCTGCCGCCGACCACGACGGTCAGCGGCCAGCGCAGCCCGACCGACGTGTCGGCCGCGATCCGGAACACCTCCGGCGTGATCGTCACGGGCCGGCCCAGCGGCCGCCGGATGTCGATGCCGTGGACAACGGCCTCGACCACTCCGGCCGGCACCGGTACGCCGCTGGGCAGCGCGCCCGTCCGTGCGTTGTCGCGCAACTGCGCGAGGATCGCCTCCGGTCCGGCTTCGGCCGCCGTACGGCTCTGCTCGGCACTGGCCCGGTTGAGCCGGAAGCCCGAACGGACGAGCGCGACCAGCGTTGCGGCCATCGGCGTCACCGGCGCCCACGCGAGGTGCGCGGCGACCTCCTGCACGGTCCAGGCACCACAGAGCGACGGCGTGGACCACTCGGCCGGCCCCAGGGTCTCCAGCAGTTCGATCAGGCCCAGCCGCTCGGTGCGGATCAGCTCGTGCAACTCCCCCATACCCGGCAGTGTGGCACCGGCCGACGGCCGCCGGTAGAGCTCGGCCGGGCGGTAGGGTGCGGGAACTGGAGCAGGCCTGAGTGCGTCGGAGGGTGCGACATGGTGGGGAAACGGGGACGCGTGATCGGGCGGGTCGGTCCGGGGATCGTCGGCGAGGTGATGTTGCCGGTCCGCGGTGCCACCGAGGCCTTCTACGCTTACCCCGCGACCGACGAGGTCATCGAGGTCGGGACACCGGTGGTGGTGGTCGACTTCGATCCGCCCCGGACGGTCTACGTCGCTCGCGCCATCTGATTCGTATCCCGTTCCCTTGGAGGGGAAATGCTCTGGACGTACCTGATCATCGGCGCGATCGCGCTGGTGGTGCTGCTGATCCTGTTCCGGATGGTCTGGCGGGTGGCGGAGCCGAACGAGGCGCTGATCATCTCCGGCCTCGGCGCGCACTCCAGCGTCGAGCAGGTCAACGAGACGCTGGGCTTCAAGATCGTCGTCGGCCGCGGCACCGCGGTGCTCCCAGGCTTTCAGACTGTCCGCCGGTTGCCGCTGGACATCCGGGCCACGCCGCTGACCGTCACCTGCGTGTCCAGCCAGGGCATCCCGCTGCACATCAAGGGCGTCACGGCGTACAAGGTCGGTGACGACTACGGTTCGATCGCGAACGCCGCCCGGCGATTCCTGGAGCAGAGCGACGAGCAGGTGATGGGCACCATCCACGAGCTGTTCGCGGGTCACCTGCGGGCGATCGTCGGTTCGACCACGGTCGAGGAGATGCTGCACGACCGGGAGACGCTGACCACGAACATCCGCGGCTCGCTGGCCGGGGACATGGAGAAGCTCGGCCTGGTGGTCGACTCGCTGCAGATCCAGGAGATCGACGACGAGTCGGGCTACATCAAGAACCTGGGCCGCCCGCAGGCCGCCGCGGTCGAGGCCGCGGCCCGGATCGCGCAGGCCGAGCGGGACCGTGAGGCGACCGAGCGCGAGCAGGTCGCGGCCGCGGCCAAGGCGGCCGCCGTACGGCAGAGCTCGATCGCGCAGGCCGGGTACCAGGCCGAGGTCGACCAGGCGAACAGCAAGGCGTCGCAGTCCGGCCCGCTGGCCGAGGCGCTGGCCCGCCAGGAGGTCGTGGTCGCCGAGACCGAGACCGCGAAGCTGAACGCGTCGCTGGCCGAGAAGCAGCTGGAGTCGAGCGTGCTGAAGCCGGCCGACGCCGAGGCGTACAAGCAGCGCACGCTGGCCGCGGCCGCCCGGGACGCGCAGATCGCGGCCGCCGAGGCGAACGCCCGCGAGGTCCAGCTGCGCGGTGAGGCGCAGGCGAAGGCCACCGAGCTGACCGGTAAGGCCGAGGCGGCCGCCGTCCAGGCGAAGGCGATGGCCGAGGCGGCCGGTATCAAGGCGCGCGCCGAGGCGCTGGCCACCAACACCGACGCCGTCGTCGCCCAGCAGTTGGCCGAGGCCTACCCGGAGATCGTCCGGGCCGCCTCCTCGTCGTTCGACAAGGTCGGCAACATGGTGGTGCTGAACGGTGCCCAGGGCATCGAGGACACCCTGGTCAAGACGATCACGATGGGTGGTTCGGGCTTCGCCCTGGCCAAGCAGCTGATCGACTCGCTCAGCACCAAGGAGCAGCCGACGCTGGAGCCGGTGAAGGACGAAACGGCCTAGCCTTTCGACCGTAGGTTAATCAGTAACGGGATCTGTCGAGTTTCTGTTCCTCACTGGCCAGTGGTGCGCTAGCTTGAGCCCATCACTCCAGGCGTCACGGACATCACCGCCCGTGACCGGTCGCTTGAGGGACTGATCATCGTGCTCAGACGGACTCTCGCTGTTCTGGCCTCGCTCCTGGTCGGTGCCGCCACGCTGGTGGCGGTACCGACCGAGGCGCTGGCCGCTCCCAACTTCAAGGCCCCGTTCCCGTGTGGTCAGCGCTGGACCTACAGCCACCACTCGGCCGAGGTCCGCCGCGCGCTCGACTTCGTCCGCGCGGACGGCGGCACCACCAACAACACGCCGGTCCTGGCTTCGGCGGCCGGCGTGGCCACCCGCTACTCCCAGCCGTCCGGCGCCGGCAACTACATCGCCATCGATCACGGCGGCGGCTGGAAGACCTACTACTTCCACCTGAACGCGTACTCCGTGCCCAGCGGCGCACAGGTCGCGCAGGGCCAGCAGATCGGGCTCACCGGCAGCACCGGCAACTCGTCCGGTCCGCACATCCACTACGAGCAGCTCTACAACGGCGTCGGCCAGAACATCGTCATCAACGGCCAGGGCCTGGCCTACCCGGGCTCGTACAACCAGTACTTCCTGACCAGCGACAACGGCTGCGGGGGTGGCGGCGGTACGCCGTTCATGACCTGGGGCTCCGGCATCCGGATCCGCAGCGACGCCCGGCTGGCCGCTCCGGTGGTCGGCACGCTGCCCGGCCCGACACAGGTCTTCGTGCTCTGCCAGAAGCAGGGCGACACGGTCAACGCGGAGGGCTACACCAACAACTGGTGGTCCAAGCTGCGTGACCAGAACGGCTTCATCACCAACATCTACATCGACCATCCCGCGGCACAGCTGCCAGGCGTGCCCGTCTGTTAGCCGCCCCGGGCCCGGATCCCCTGCTCAGGCAGGGGATCCGGGCTCTTGTCATGCGGTGTGCAGGGTCAGGCCGTACGCGCCGAGGATCTCGTTGACCGGCTGGAACCAGGTCTCGCCGCCGCTGGAGCAGTTGCCCCAGCCGCCGGAGGTGACGCCCTGGGCCTGGTCACCGGTGATGAACGAGCCACCGGAGTCCCCGCCCTCGGCGCAGACGCTGGTCTTGGTCGCGCCGTAGAACAGCTGGCCGTTGCCGTAGTTCACGGTCTCGTTCTTGGCCAGGATCGTGCCGCAGTGCCAGTGCGTGGTCGAACCGCTGCGGCAGACCGACGTACCGACAGGTGCTTCCCAGGAGCCGCGGACCAGCTGGTCGCTGACCTGCCCCCAGCCGAGCACTACCGGCACGGTCCACCAGCCGCTGTCGACCTGGACCCACGCGTAGTCGTTGCCGGGGAACGACGAGCCGCGGAAGACGCCCTGGTTGGAGCCGTCCCAGCCACGGGTTCTGGCGCCCGCGCCGGAGCAGTGGCCGGCGGTGACGAAGCCGCCATGCACGGAGAAGCCGATCGAGCAGCGGACGTTGCCGGTGTAGTACGGGTCGCCACCGACCGTTCCGGCGGCGAAGGTCGTCGGGGCTTGGGCGGCGACCTCCTTGACGGTGATCGGCGTGGTTCGGGCGAGCCTGCTGACGAAGGCATCCGTGGCGGCGGATCGCTTGCCTGCTTGGACGTTGACGACGATCGTGCCGGATTTCGCGTCGGTCGACCAGCCGCTGACGGCTGCGGGGACTTGGCCGGCGAGCTTGTCGACCGCTGCTTTCCGCCGGTCCAGCTCGGTGGCGGACAGCTTCACCTGCGCGGTTTCGGCGCCGGTACGGCGTACGGCGTCGGCGGCGGCCGGGGTGGTGACGCCGATGACGAGCGTCTCCCGGGCCGCGTCGTACCAGGCGCCGCCGAACGCTGCGCCGGCTGCCTTCTGGGCGGCGGGGACGAGCTTGGTGGCGGCGGACTCGGCGCGGAGGCGCTTCTGCATCTGCTGCTCGGTCAGGCCGAGGTCCTTCTGCATCGCTGTCTGCTGGCGCGGGACGGCCAACTGCTCGGTCGCTGCCGACTGGACGGCCGACGCCTGGACGGGCACGGCCAGGACGGTGGCGACCAGGGCTGTGGTGATCAGGATCTTCACGGGACTCTCCTCACCTCGGGGCGGTTGGGGTGCGGTGAGAGCGCTCTCGCGACTCAGCGTGCTGGATCGCGCACGAGCCGTCAAGAGGTCGAAGACCTACGTTGTCAGGGCAAACGCTTACAGCCCGAGATGGGCCAGGACGGCGAGCACGCGACGGTGCCCGGAGTCGGTCGGCGGCAGGTCGAGCTTGAGGAACACGTTGCCGACGTGCTTGTGCACGGCCCCTTCGCTGATCACCAGTTTCTCGGCGATCGCGACGTTGCCGAGGCCCTCGGCCATCAGCGCCAGCACCTCGCGCTCGCGCGGGGTCAGCCGGTCGAGGGGGTCGTTGCGCTTGACCATCAACTGGCTGACGACCTCGGGGTCGAGCACGGTGCCGCCCGCGGCGACCCGGCGTACGGCTTCGAGGAACTCGTCGACGCGGGACACGCGGTCCTTGAGCAGGTAGCCGATGCCCTCGCTGCCGGAGGCGAGCAGCTCGGCGGCGTACACCTCCTCGACGTACTGCGAGAAGACCAGTACCGGAAGGCCGGGCCGCTTGCCGCGGGCCTCGATCGCCGCGCGCAGGCCCTCGTCGGTGAAGGTCGGCGGGAGCCGGACGTCGACGACCGCGATGTCCGGCGGGTCGTTGTCGATCAGCGTCGCGAACTCGGTCGCGTCGCCGGCCACGCCGATCACCTCGAAGCCCGAGTTGCCGAGCAGGAGGCCGAGGCCCTCGGCGAGGATCGGGTTGTCCTCGAGGATCACGACCCGCACGGCAGGATCACCTCGACCGTCGTCGGCCCGCCGATCGGGCTGGTCAGCTCCAGATGTCCGTCGATCGCTTCCACGCGATGCATCATGCCGCGCAGCCCGCTCCCCCGGCCGAGCAGGTCCGGTTGGTCGCCGACCCGGGCGCCGCCGATGCCGTTGTCGGTGATCGCGACGTACAGGTCCGGGCCGCGCCGCTCGAGATGCACCTCGGCCTGGCCGGCCGCGGAGTGCTTGGTGATGTTGGTCAGCGACTCGGCGACCACGAAGTACGCCGCGGCCTCGACGGCGGCCGGTACGTCGCCGAGCGCGCCCATCCGCAGGTCGACCGGGATCGGGCAGCGCGCGGTCAGTGCCGCGACCGCGCCGGTGAGTCCGCGGTCCTGGAGGATCGGCGGGTACATGGTCCGCAGTACGCCGCGCAGCTCGGTCATCGCCTGCTCAGCGCCGTCCCTGGCATCGTCGAGCAGCTTGGCTGCCTTCTCGGGGTCGTCCGCCATCAGCTGCTTGGCCACACCGATCCGCATGGCCAGCGAGACGAGCTGCGCCTGGGTGCCGTCGTGCAGGTCGCGCTCGATGCGGCGGAGCTCGGCGCCGTGGGAGTCGACTGCTCCGGCGCGGGTCCTGGTGAGCTCCTCTACTCGCTGGGTCAGCGCGGCTGTCTCCAGCTCGGCGCTGCTCGGTGTGAGCAAGCTTCTGATGCTGCGGGCGTAGCCCTTGGCTGCCAGTGGAGCACCCCAGCCCAGCACCCACAGGCTGACCGCTACCTGTACCGGGCCGAGCAGGAGCGCGTCGAGCCAGTTGTGGACCGGCAGACCCATCAGGCTGAACTCACCAGGCTGCAGCTTCCACAGGAACATGCTCAGCAGGCCGCTGGGCGCTCCGAAGAGAGCGATGGTTGCCACGAACAGACCGGGGATCGCGAGCACCGCCATCGGCAGCACCCGCAGACTGCGCCGGAACGAGCGGTCCTTCACCAGCGTGGCCACGTCCGCCGGCTGGCGAGGCACGGCCCGTGGCAGTGGCTGCTCCTGCGGCAGCCCGAGGTACCGGGTCGCCTTGTCCCGCTCGGCGTTGGCGAACTCCACCAGCCCGGCGGTGATGCCAGGAATCGCCCAGCTCAGCAGCAGGCCGATCGGAGTCGCCGCCAGAGCGACCATGCCGTACAGGTACCGGGCGTACAGGTACCGGCAGGCGGGCCAGCCGCGGGTCAGGATCTTGGTGAGCATCGTGCCTCCATCGTCGTCAGCACCGATCCTCCGCCGCCGACCACCCTCGCGTCGGTACAGCAGGCTCTACTCTTCCACCGGGCCCTGACTAGATGATGGCAAAGCCCCCTGCCGTGTCGCCACGACAGGGGGCTCGCTCGGGCGGTTCTAGCAGACCGGTACGCCGGGCAGCTGCGCTGCCGGGTGGTCGATGTAGATGTTCGACATGTAGCCACCCTGGTCACGCAGCTTGGACCACCAGTTGTTGCTGGTGCCCTCGGCGTTGACCGTGTCGCCCTGCTTCTGGCAGGTCACGAAGACCTGTGTCGGGCCTGGCAGCGTGGTGACGATCGACGCGGTCAGCTTCGCGTCCGAGCGGACCCGGACACCGCTGCCGTAGGTGGTGAAGTTGTACGTCGGCGGGTTCGGGTTGCCGCCGTTCACCAGCTGCATGTAGTAGTTCCAGTTCCAGTTCGGACCCGGGTCGGTGTGGTCGTTGCCGGGGATCTCGTTGTGGCCCTTGATGTACGACCGGGTCTTCGGGATGCCGCGCCGCTCGGCGATGTTCTTGGTCAGCGCCGCCGAGGCCCGGTACATCGCGTCGGTGAACCACGACGGCTGGTCGACGAAGCCCTCGTGCTCGATGCCGATCGTGTACGGGTTGGCGCTGCGGACGTGGTACGCGGTGTCCTTCTCGGCGACCATCTGGGTGATCTGGCCGTCGCTGGAACGAACCACGTAGTGCGCGCTGACCTGCGAGGACGCGTTCTTGAACCAGCTGATCGTGCCGGCGTACGAGCCCTGGGTCACGTGGATCACGATGGTGCTGATCGCCGCGGTCCGGCCGACCCGGTAGTTGGCACTGTTCGCCGCGTTCCAGATCGCGCCCGGGTAGTCGGCGGCCTGGATCGAGGCCGGCGTCCGGGTGCCGAGCGGTGCGACGTTCGCGTACTTGCCGCGCTGCGGCGTCACCTTGACCGGCTGCGTGGAGACGCCTTCCGCGCCGACGCCGAGGCCGATGATCCGGTAGACCTCGTCGGTGTACAGGCGCGCGGTCGGGCCGTCGGCGGAGTGCGAGTACTTCGCGACGACCTCGTACCAGCGGCCGATGTCGCGGCGAGCCTGGCCCTGCAACCCGGCCTGGTCGGCGTACGAGTCGAGAACGGCGGCGGCGCCTCGCACATTCGCGTCCTTGGCGAGCTGCTCAACCGGCAGCCCGGTCAGCTTCGCGGCCTCGGACATGGTCGGGTTGCTCGGGTTGCTGGCCAGGTGCATGACGCCGTACCCGTTGGCCTGACTGGGCTGACCGTCGTGGCCGTCCAGGTGGGACTCGGCGTAGCCGATGCCGACCAGGAGCTCACGCGGTACGTCGTACTGGGCGGCGGCGGTCTTGAAGGCTTCGGACAGCGTCGAGGTGGAGCCAGTCTCGACCGGCGTCGAAGCGTTGCTGGGGAGGGCGCTGAACGCGAGAGCGCCGGCAGCGAGCACGGCGGTCAGTCTCGGGATACTGGAATGCATGGGCGGGAATCCTTCCGAGGGGCGGCGGAGGTTTCCCTCACGGTAGGGCAAAAACTTCCGGCCAGACCAGAGGTTGGGTGAACTTTTTCCCGTCACGGGGTGAACTGACGCGCTCACACGGTGAACTGATGGACCCACGCCGCACCACTCCTCGACAACGCCCGGAACGCCGAGCAGGTGCGCCCATCGCCCCCTGCGGTGCTCCCGCCGGTCGGGCTGAGCTGTGGACAACTCCCCACCATCCGTTTCTCCGCTTGTAAACTCAACAAGGAAAGAACAGGCGGCGGGCAGCTGTGGTCACGCTCGCGGCTCAGGATAATCTGACCCGCAGCACGCTAGCGGCTGACGATGACCTGACCACGCAGCACCGCCACCGACTCGGAACCACCTGACGTACAGCGCAGCACCGCTACCGACTCAGAGCCACGTGACCACGCAGCGCGCTAGCGGCTCAGGACCGCCTGACCGCGCTACACGGCACCGACTCAGAACCACCACCTGACCGCGCAGCACGCTACCGACTGAGAACCACCCGACCACGCAGGACGATCAGCCGCGGAGCGTCGAGCACGCGGGGATCCGCGCGCGGGTCCTCGTCGTACACGACCAGGTCGGCGGGCGCGCCCGGCGTCAGCTCCCCCGGTACGCCGAGCCACTCGCGCGCCGCCCACGACCCGGCTGCGAGTGCCTGCTCGCCGGTCATCCCGATCTCGGTCAGCGCGCGGATCTCGTCGGCGACCAGGCCGTGCCCGAGCACGCCGCCGGCGTCGGTGCCCGCGTAGACCGGCACGCCGGCTTCGACCGCGTTCCGCAGGGTCTCGTGGCGGCGGGCGTACAGGTCGCGCATGTGGGCGGCGTACTGGGGGAACTTCGCCTCGGCCTGGTCGGCGTACAGGGGGAAGTTGTCGAGCTGGATGATCGTCGGGACGACGGCGACGCCGCGGGCTGCCATGTCGTCGAGCAGCTCGGGGCGCAGGCCGGTCGCATGCTCCAGGCAGTCGATGCCCGCGGCAAGCAGATCGGGGAGCGCGTGCTCGCCGAAGACGTGCGCGGTGACGCGGGCGCCGAGCTCGTGCGCGCGGGCGATCGCGGCGTCGAGGACGTCGGCGGGCCAGCACGGCGTCAGGTCACCGGCGTCGCGGTCGATCCAGTCGCCGACGAGTTTCACCCAGCCGTCGCCGCGGGCCGCCTCCTGCTCGACGTACGCGGCGAGCTCCTCGGGCTCGATCTCCCAGCCGTAGTTGCGGATGTAGCGCTTGGAGCGCGCGATATGGCGGCCGGCCCGGATGATCTTCGGGAGGTCCTCGCGGTCGTCGATCCAGCGGGTGTCGGCGGCGGAGCCGGCGTCGCGGACGAGCAGGGCGCCGGCGTCGCGGTCGGCGATCGCCTGCTCGACCTGGGTCTCCTCGTCGACCGCGCCGCGCTGGTCGAGCCCGATGTGGCAGTGCGCGTCGACGAGCCCGGGGACGATCCAGCCGCCGGTGCTGAGCGTGGTCACCTCACCGGTCGCGGGCTTGTCGACGACCGTGCCGTTGCTGAGGTAGAGGTCCCGGCGTTCGCCGTCCGGAAGGACTGTGCCGACCAGCTTGATCACCGTCATACCGCCGACCGTAACCGGCGGGGCCGGGTCGTGCACCCAGAGGGTTGATCTCTCGGCGCGGCAACTCCGCTCGAAGCAGCCCATGTCCGCGCGCACCGCGACAAGCCGCGCGACCAAGCCCGCGCGCACCGGGTACTCGCGCGCGCTTCCCCTCCGAACACCAAGTCCGCGCGACTCGTCGCGGGCCGTGTGGACTTGGGGTGAAGGGTCAGCCGCGCAGCGCACCGCGACAACTCACGCGAACTCTCCTTCAAACCACCAAGTTCGCGCGACTCGTCGCGGGGCGCGCGGACTTGAGATGAAGGGTCAGCCACGCACACCGCGACAAGCCGCGCGACCAGGCCCGCGCGGACCGCGACAACTCGCGCGAGCTCCCCTCCAAACCAACAAGTCCGCGGGGGGGGGGCGGGGGCGCGCGGCGGTGTTGTAGATCGGGTGAGGACACCAGGGGAAACCACTCAACCGATTGAGACTA
>NZ_JBFAYT010000020.1:0-82066 GCF_040681455.1 Kribbella sp. NPDC051770
AGCGCGGCTGAAGGCTGCCCGTCGGGGCCGAGGACGACGTTCATGCAGTAGTGCACCGATCAGCTCGGCAGGACCGGGGCGATCGTCTTCGTCCGCGCACCCTCGTACGCGGCCAGCAGGATGCCGAGGACCGCGATCCCTTCCTCCTCGGTGTGCAGGGGACGGGTCTTGTTCAGCAGCGAGTCGGCGAAGTGGCCGATCTCGGCGACGAAGCCGTCGACGGGCTCCAGTTCGATGGTCTTCACCTCGCCCGACCGCGGGCGGATCGTCAGGGTGTTGCCGTCGCTGTGCAGGGCGCCTTCGGAGCCGACCGCCGAGAAGCGTTCGGTCGATGCCGCCGGCTGGTAGGCCCAGCTTGTGACCAGCTGGCCGACGACGCCGTTGTCGAAGCGGACCAGGACCTGCGCCGAGTCCTCGCCTTCCATGAACTTCAGCCGGTGCGTGGAGAGCATCGCCGTCGCCTCGACCGGCTTGCCGCCCGCGAGGTGCAGCAGCAGGTACGTCGGGTGGTAGCCGGTGTCGATCAGTTCGCCGCCGCCGCTGGTCGCCGCGCTGGCTCGCCAGCCCATCGAGGACGGATCGAAGTCGTTGTAGAAGCTGTCGGTCGTCCGGACCTCGAAGACCGTCCCGATCGTGCCGGCCTCCAGGAGTTCCTTGGCCTTGGCAACGGCCGGCAGGAACAGCTGGTTGTGCGCGCACATCAGGGTGACACCGGCGGCCGACACCGCCGCGCGGACGTCCGCAGCTTCCGCGGCCGTCAAGCACAGCGGCTTCTCGCACAGGATGTGCTTGCCGGCCTCGGCCGCGGCGACGATCGCGTCGCGGTGCAGGTGGTGCGGCAGGCAGATGTCGACGGCGTCGAGGTCCTCGCGCTCGAGCATCTCCCGGTAGTCCGCGTACGGCGTCGCGCCGAGCTCCTCGGCCCGCGCGGCCGCGGCCTGCTCGTTGACGTCGGCCACGGCGGTGATCCCGATCCGCGCCGCGTGCTCCTGGTACCCGCGGATGTGCGCGCCCGCGATCCCGCCGGCGCCGATCAGTCCGACCTTGAGCTCAGGCATTCGCGTCTCCTCCGTACTGCACGACGGTTCCGGTCTCGGCGGCTTCGTTGGCCGCGACAACCATTCGGGTCAGCTCGATCGCGCGAGAGATGTTGTCGTCGGCCCGTGTTCCGTTGCTGATGTGCTCGACCCACTGACCGAACGGGTCGATGCTGTGCTCCGGCACAGGTAGTTGCCTACCCTCCCCGTACGCCGGCCCGAAGACGTGCAGCGCGTTGCCGTCCTCGGAGTACGTCAGGCTGCCCGTGGTCCCGAACAGCTCGATCGTGAACGGGTTGCGGCTCGCGAAGCCGGCCTCGATGACGCCGATCCGCTGGTCGGCGTACCCGACCGTGACGACGGCGTTGTCCTCCAGCCCGAGCCCGGCCACCGACCGGTACACCGCGCTCACGGTCTCCGGGTGCGCGCCGAGGAACAGCTGCGTCAGGTAGACCGGGTGGCAGCCGAGGTCGGTGAGCGCTCCCCCGATCGCGGTCTTCGGGTCGAAGAACCGCTCGGGCAGCCAGCCGCCCTTGCCGCCATCGGAGACCGCACCGTCGTGCGACAGCCGGACCCGACCGTACGTGATCGTGCCGAGGTCACCGCTGTCGATCACCTCGCGGATCGCCTGCGTGTAGCCGTGTGCGAGCCGCGGCAGCGAGACCACCAGCTTGACGCCGTTCGCGTCGGCCGCGGCGACGATCTCCTCGGCCTCGGCGACGGTCGGCGCGAGCACCTTCTCGGTGAAGATGTGCTTGCCGGCGTTCGCGACCTTCACCATCAGGTCGCGGTGCACGTCGGTCGACGTGGTCACCGTGACGCCGTCGAGGTCGTCGCGGGCCAGCAGCGCGTCCAGGTCGTCGGTGTACGGCACCCCGAACTGCTCGGCGCCGGCCCGGCCGCGCGTGGGGTCGTCGTCCCACACCGCGACCAGCTCGGTCCCCGGATGCTCCTGCGCCTGCCGGGAGTAGTCCCCCGCGTGCACGTGCCAGAATCCCAGGGCCGCGATCTTGAGCGGTTTCGACACCATCTTCTCCTCGCACCGGTCGGTCAGTGGAAAACGATCTCCGACCTACCTAACCAAGGCCGGCGCCCGCTCGCGGGCTCTGTCGGCGGTTCGTCTCACGATCCGGCCGGGAAATTTGGAAACGATTCAAATCCGAGCTGACAAAGCCCGGCTATGCGTCGTACTCGACGATCGGCCGGACCTCCACCGCGCCGTACCGGGCGGTCGGAATCATCGCCGCCCAGACCTCCGCGGCCTCGGCATCGGCAACGTTCACGATGTAGTACCCGGCCAGTACCGGCGAGCCGGTCGCGCCACCCTTCTCACTCGACGTCACGCCGCCGCGAACCCGCACGGTCCGCGCTCGCGAGACCGCGTGAAAACTCGCCTCGTGCACGAACACCCCGGCCTTCCGGACCGCGGCGTCGAAGGCCAGCCAGTCGAGCAGTTCCTCCTTCGTCGGGCCGGCGACGGCGGGGTCGTAGTAGTACAGCAACACGAACTGCATGAGGGTCCTCTCGAACGGGCCGATGGCAACGACCAGTCAACCGGACAGCGGTTGCTGCGGCACAACCCCTTGACAGCTCGTGGTCGGTTGACAACGATGTGTCACGTCACCGCCCATGACAAGGTTGTCAGCGCCGCCTGCCAGGCCGACGACCCGCTCCGCCCCCGGTGTGCTCATGGGCGATTCCGTGCCAGTGAGGAAGGAAACCCCCATGAGAAATCTCCAGCGCGTGACGGTGCTGTTCGCGGCAGTGGCGGCCACCGTACTCGGATCGGTCCCGGCCGCCTCGGCGTACGACCTGCCCGAGGCCGCGAGTCAGACCATGTCGACGACCGCCCAGACCATGACGCTCGCGGCCGACGACGAGCACGGCACCGACGCCCACGGCGTCCAGCTGGTGCCGGGCAAGGCCGCCGCGCCGATGCCGGCCAAGATGCTCGGCTGGGACGTCCCGAGCGCCCGCTCGTACACGATCACCGCGTCCTGCGCGCCGTACGCGAACCAGATCCGCCAGGGTGCGGCCGCCTGGAACGGCCTGACCGAGGGTGGCGGCACGCCCGTCTCCTGCCAGGACGGCTACATCACCGACTGCGGCGCCGGCACCGTCATCGGCTGCAACTACGGCGCCGGCCAGCGGATCACGCTGGTCGCCAGCGCGGTCGGCGACGTCCCTCTGCTCGCGGCGCACGAGTTCGGCCACGACTGGTACGGGCACTCCGGCACCGGCTGCGCCAACTGGAACAGCCCCGCCGACGTGATGCGAACGTCCATCTGCGGCTGACCCAAGACCTGCGGTATCCGTCGGGCGCAGGGTCCCGACGGATACCGCAGCCTCACGGAGTACAGGTCCGGTACGGCGGCCTCAGCCCGTCTGGTCGGGCGGCGTGGTGTCCACGTGCCGCGACTTCGTCCGCTCGTCGGTGTGCGCGGCCGTCTCACCGGTGGTCTCACCCTTGGCCGACTTCGCCGCCGCCGTGGCGCCGAGTCCGGCGCCGAACAGCGCCCAGAGCACACCGCCGATCGCGAGCAGCGCGATCAGCAGCACCGGGATCCACAGAACTGCACCCATCATTCGCCTCCTGACTCGAAGACCGGCCCGGTACCCGGTCGGCGGGAGCGCAGACGGGGGCCGTTCAGCACTGATGTTGCAGCATCTGCCCGATCCCCGTTACAGGTTGTCCACAACCATCCACAGATTGTGCATCGAGCCTCCCGGGGCCTGTGGACAGAGCAACGGACCGGCCTCGGTGACCGGCCGGACAGATAACCTCTCCGTACCGGTGACACAGACCGGGGGCGGGGAACTACTATTGACGGTGTGGGCTTGACGCCCCCGCACCGCTGATCCCGCCGCGACCACTTCGCCCGGGGCTGGAACTCACGGCCATCCACCCGTCGTCCCGCACGACAGCCAGTTCCGCCGGAGGGTCCTCGGCCGCTCGACGAGTCGATGAACCGTGCTCGCACGCCGGTTCACCGGACCGCCGGCGGCGTACGGCGTCGCTGTTGTGCCGCGGCACCGTGCCGCGGTGGCTCTGAGGAGGATTCTTGGCCAACCGAGGTCGTCGCCAGCCCGGCACCGACGCACCCAGCACCGACCGCGGCGCGTCCGCCGGAGACCCGCGCGGCAGCGCCGGTACGGCGAGCACCCGCGGCGGGTCGAGCACCGGCTCGCGGAACTCCTCCGGTCGCAGCTCCTCGCGCGCTTCGGCCGACGCGGGGTCGCGCGGTGGGTCCGGGGACTCCCGGAGCGGATCCGGCTCGCGCAGCGCCTCGGGTGGTGGCTCACGTGCCTCGGCCGCCGCGGGGTCGCGCGGCGGAGGCGGCGGTTCGCGCAGCGGGTCCGGCGGTGGCCGCGGCGGGTCCTCGCGCTCCGGCGGCTCGGGCGGCTCGTCCCGTGGCAGCTCCGGCGGCTCGTCCCGCGGTGGCGCTTCGCGCGGCGGATCGGGCGGCGGCGGGACGCGGCGCAAGCGGCGTACCGACGACGCGGACGGACTGATCCCGGTCCTCGCGCGCGCCGTCCGCGAGGTCGAAGCAGCCGTCGAGCGGGGTGCGATCGCGCCCTCGATCCGGACCAAGTTCCAGGTGATCGGCCTGCTCGTGCGCCAGGAGCGCGCCCAGGTGAACGGCGACGCGACCGCGACCGACGCGTACCGCGCGGAGCAGCTCCGCCGGCTCGACGGGGTCGCGACCATCCTCGCCAAGACCGCCGCCCGCGAGCCCTCGCTGCTCGCTCTGCTCGCCGAGGACGCGGTGATGTCCGAAGCCGCCGTCGCGCTGCAGCGCGAGATGCTGCTCGCGGCCGGTCTCGAAGCGCCGGTGGAAAAGCCCAAGCCGGTCGAGCCGCCCACCGAGACCGCTCCCCCGCCGCGGCAGGTCGTGCCGCAGTCGGTCGTCTCACGGCAGCTCGCGAACCCGTTCCTCGCGCCCGACTTCTCGGCCGCGCCGCAGAAGGAGGCCAAGCCGCGCCGCCTGGCCGGGTGGGAACTGATCGGTCCCCTGCTCCGCTCCTTCGAGCAGGCCGGCGCCTCGGCGAGCATGTCGCTCCCCGACCCGGCCTCGCTCCAGGCCGCGGGCGGCCGCGAGCTGATGCTGCACCAGGCCCAGCTGATCGCCTCGGCGTCCGACGGCCACCGCACGTTCCTGCTCGCCGACGAGCCCGGCCTCGGCAAGACCGCCCAGGCCCTGCTCGCCGCCCAGGCGGCGAACGCGTACCCGCTGCTGGTCGTCGTACCGAACGTCGTCAAGACGAACTGGGCCCGCGAGGCCGATCTGTGGACGCCGAAGCGCAAGGCGACCGTGATCCAGGGCGACGGCGACTCGATCGACGGCTTCGCCGACATCGTGGTGGTGAACTACGAGGTCCTCGACCGGCATGTCGGCTGGCTGGTCGACTTCGGCTTCCGCGGCATGGTCGTCGACGAGGCGCACTTCATCAAGAACAAGAAGTCGCACCGCTCCCGCAACGTGCTGCACCTGTCCGAGCGGATCCGCTCCCGGACGGCGCGGCCGTTGCTGATGGCACTGACCGGTACGCCGCTGATCAACGACATCGAGGACTTCACCGCGATCTGGCAGTACCTGGGCTGGATCGAGGAGCGCTCCCCGGGCGCCGTCCTGATGGAGAAGCTCGAGGAGACCGACCTGACGCCGGCCGACCCGGCCTTCTACCCGGCGGCCCGGACCAGCGTGATCGACATGGGCATCGTGCGCCGCCGCAAGGTCGACGTCGCGGCCGACATCCCCGCCCGCCGGATCGCGAACCTGCCGGTCGAGCTCGACGGTTCGGTCGGCCGCTCGATCCGCGAGGCCGAGCGCGAGCTCGCCGCGCGGCTGGTCTCCCGGTACCACGCGGCGCTCGAGCTGCGCACCTCCGGAGTCGTTGTCGACGGCATCGACCACACCCTGGTCCGCCAGGTCGCCGAGTGGGAGCGCACCGAGACCTCGACGGCCAAGACCGGCGAGAACGTCTTCACGCTCGTACGCCGGATCGGCAAGGCCAAGGCGACGCTAGCCGCCGACTACGCGGCCCAGCTGGCGCACAACGTCGGCAAGGTCGTGTACTTCGCCCGCCACATCGAGGCGATGGACACCGCCGAGCAGCTGTTCGCCGACCGCGGCATCAGCTACGCCTCGATCCGCGGCGACCAGTCCCCGACCACGCGGCAGAAGAACATCGACGCGTTCGTCAACGACCCGGACGTCTCGATCGTCGTCTGCTCGCTGCTGACCGCGGGCGTCGGGCTGAACCTCCAGGTCGCGTCGAACGTCGTACTGGCCGAGCTGTCCTGGACGAACGCCGAGCAGACCCAGGCGATCGACCGGGTGCACCGGATCGGCCAGCAGGAGCCCGTCACGGCCTGGCGCGTGATCGCGGCCCAGACCATCGACACCCGGATCGCCGACCTGATCGACAGCAAGGCCGGGCTGGCCGCCGTCGCGCTGGACGGTGCCGACCCCGAGGACCAGGCGACCATCGACATCCAGGTCGAGGCCCTCGCGACACTGCTGACGAACGCGCTCGAAGCCGGATAAATCCGGTTCGACCACCACGCCGCCGTCCTGCTACCCCGACGCCGGGCTCCTGCTTTACCAAAGCGGGCGGCCCGGCGTCAACGGCGGACGTCACAGCCGATTAGTCGAATATTATATGGGCCGACGGCCCGTTAATTCCGGGACATACCAGAAGGCATTTCCCGGTGTAGACCAGTTGTCTTCCGAGCAGTGAATTCCGGCCCTGACCTGCGGATTTCCCGATGGTTGCCGCAGGCCCCTTTCCGGGAGCCCGCCGGGGCGGCAAGTCGTCCACATCTCAACCACCCGTTGGGTTCCAGAATTTCGAGACCTTTGAGTCCTTTCAACGGTTTACCCTCGTCGAGCACGGGTAGATCGGGAAGGTCGAAGCACCGGAGACGACTCGGGGACTGGAATTGGGAGGGCACCCTTGTCCACGGAACACCTGCCGGCACGCGCCGCCGGCGAGCGGGAACACGTGTGTCCCAGGAACGAAACGTTCGCTTTTCTCGACGAGTTGACGAATCGAGACAGATAGCGATCTCCGATGGATGCACAGGCCCTGCAACGCAGTTGGGACCAGGTCACCGAGCACGGCGAACAGGTCCCGTTGTACTTCTACTCACACCTGTTCGTGTCGTACCCCGAGGTGCGCTCGATGTTCCCGCTGTCGATGGCCAACCAGCGCGACAAGTTCGTCGGCGCCCTCGGCCGGATCGTCAGCCACGCCGACCAGATCGAGCACGACGCCGCCTTCCTGCAGCACCTCGGGCGCGACCACCGCAAGTACGCCGTACTGGCCGAGCACTACAACGCGGTCGGCGCCTCGCTGTGCGCGACGCTCGCCCACTTCCTGGGGCCGGAGTGGGACGAGGAGCTGGCCGCGCACTGGACGGCGGCGTACCAGGTGGTGGCGCGGATCATGGTCGAGGCGGCGGAGGACGCGTCGGAGTCCACGCCGGACTGGTGGGACGCCGACGTGATGTCGGCCGAGCGGCGCACGATGGACCTCACGCTGCTGACCGTGCGGCCGCGGCGGCCGTTCGCGTTCCGGCCCGGCCAGTCGATCTCGATGGAGATCCCGCAGCGCCCCCGGCAGTGGCGGTACTTCAGCCCGGCCAACGCGCCGCGAGCGGACGGCTCGATCGACCTGCACGTCCAGCAGATCGACGGCGGCCAGGTGAGTCCGAGCGTCGTGCGGTCGCTGAAGGCCGGCGACACCGTCAAGCTCGGAGCACCGGTCGGCGAACGGCTGACTCTGCGCGACACCTCGCCGCGGGAGCTGCTGCTGGTAGCCGGCGGGACCGGTCTGGCGCCGCTGCTCGCGCTGCTCGAACAGATCGACGGCGCGTGGCACCGGTCGGGCAGCGGTCCCTCGGTGCACCTGCTGCACGGCGTACGGATGCCTTGGCATCTGTACGACCGGCCGCGGCTGCGGCAGCTGGCCGAGACGCGGTCGTGGTTCGAGTACACCGAGGTCGTGTCCGACGACCCGTCGTACCCGGGAACGCGCGGAAAGGTCGGCACGGTCGCCGCTCGGCAGGTGCAGCCCGGCCGGACGGCGATGGTCTGCGGCGGGCCGCAGATGGTCGCGCACACGCTCGAACGGCTCGCCGCCGCCGGCCTGCCGCCCGAGCACATCAAGTACGAGCACTTCTACTACGCGGCCGCGGACGACCACACCGCCGGGCCACCGCTACTACGGCAGGAGACACCCAGTGAGGACCAGCAAGCACCGTCAGGGTTCGCCACGGCAGACGGCTCGGTCGATCCGGGACGAGACCTTCCCGAAGCGGATGCGTGGACTCGACGCCGGCGAGGTCTACGCCTACCTCGATCGGCTCGCTGACCAGCTGCAGGCGATGGACCACGAGCTGTCCGCGAGCCGCGCGAACGGCGAGCGCCTCCAGGCCGAGCTGCAGCGGGTGCAGGCCGAGCTCGACCAGTACGAGCAGGCGGGTGACCGCGTCAACGAGCAGGTCGTCCAGATGTTCAGCCAGGCCCAGCTGGTGGTCGAGGAGATGGTCAGTGACGTCAGCCGCGACGCGCGCGAGCGGATCGGCCAGGCCCGCGAGCACGAGCGCCGCATCGTCGCCGAGGCGATGAACACCGCCGGGCAGCAGGTCCGTTCGTACGCCGAGACCGCGCAGGCGCAGATGCAGTCGATCGTGAGCACGTTCGCCTCGGAGGTCGGGCACCTCGGCACCGTGACGCCGACCGAACCCGCGGCCGACGCGTTCTTCACCGACGACCCGCATCCCCGCTCCCGCAACGGTCACGCACCGGGCACTCCGGGATAGACCGTGGGACCCGCACAGCACCGCCCTGTTGTGATCGTCCTCGCCGCAACGGCCGCTGCCTTCACCGGCTGGACCGTGCCGACCAGCTTCCCGACGAGCGTCGTACTGATGCTGGTGCTGCTGTTCGCCGCCCTGCGGACCTGCGCGCCGCAGCTCGTCGGTGGCGAGCAGCTGCTGCAGATCGGCGACCGGCCGTGGCACAAGGCTCCCCGGGGCGGGCGGCGGGCGTCGCCTGGTCCGGGGAGGGTGCAGGCTCGACCGACGCACCCGCCGCCTCACGCCGTACGGCGACCCGAGGCCGAGCAGCCTCCATCGCCGGAAGCCGGTCCAGCGCGTTATCCGGCGAACGGCTCAGCCGCTCCGGCGGGCTGCCCGGCTCACGGCGTCTCGCCCCCTGCCCCGGTCGCGGCTCCGGCTTGGACCGGCCAAGACGCCGTACGCGCTGCTGCTGAGGAGTTCCTCGAGCTCTACGCCGCCGAGAACCCCCGCTCCGGCCGCATCGGCCCGCGTATCGCCGCCGTCCACCGCGAGATCGACCTCACCGGCACCTACTGGCACACCCCCGAGGAGCTCGCGTTCGGCGCACGAGTGGCCTGGCGCAACAACGCCCGCTGCATCGGCCGCCTCTACTGGCGCAGCCTCCAGGTCCGCGACCTGCGCACCGTCGGCGACGCTTCCGGCGTAGCAGGTCACTGCTTCGACCACCTCCGCGCCGCCCACAACGGCGGCAAGATCCGCCCGATGATCAGCATCTTCGCCCCCGAGACCCCGACCAGACCGGCGCCGAGGATCTGGAACGAACAACTCATCCGGTACGCCGGCTACGCCGAGCCCGACGGCCGCGTCCTCGGCGACCCGCGCTACCGCCCCTTCACCACCGAACTCATCCGCCGAGGCTGGCAACCTCCTACTCGCCGCAGCGCCTTCGACGTCCTCCCCCTGGTTGTCGAAACCGCCGACGAGGGCCCCCAGCTGTTCCAGCTCCCCCAACACTCGATCCACGAGGTCCCCCTCGAGCACCCCGACCTCCCCTGGTTCGCCGACCTGAACCTCCGCTGGCACGCCGTACCGGTGATCAGCAACAACCGCCTCGACATCGGCGGCATCTCCTACCCCGCCGCGCCCTTCAACGGCTGGTACATGGGCACCGAGATCGGCGCCCGCAACCTGGCCGACGAGGACCGCTACGCCCTCATCCCGGAGGTGGCCCAGCGCCTCGGCCTCGACACCTCCACCGAAGCCACCCTCTGGCGAGACCGAGCCCTGGTCGAGCTCAACCGCGCCGTCCTGCACTCCTTCAAGTCCCAGGGCGTCTCGATCACCGACCACCACACCGAGTCCCGCCGCTTCCTCGTCCACCTCGACCGCGAAGAACGCGCCGGCCGCCAGTGCCCCACCGATTGGTCCTGGATCGTCCCCCCGATGTCCGGCTCCCAGACCCCCGTCTTCCACCGCCTCTACACCGCCGACGAACAGTCCCCCAACTTCTTCACCGACCCCGAAACCACGTCCCGCGGCCTCCAGGGCACTCCCCCGGCTTTCCGCCTCTGACGCGTTGTGCAACGTCGGCCGCGAGAGTAAGAAGACGGTCATGGGACGACACATCATCTCGACCGCGAACGCGCCGAGTTCGCCGTACTACAGCCAGGGCGTCCGGGCCGGATCCCAGCTGCTCGTCTCGGGGACCACCGGTGTCGACCCGCAGACCGGCAAGTTCGCGGGAGACAGCATCGAGGCCCAGACCAGGCAGGCGCTGGAGAACTGCCGCGCGATTCTCCGGGCCGGCGGCGCCGAGCTCGACGACGTCGTCGAGGTCGGCATCCTGCTCACCGACCCCGCCGACTTCGCCGCTCTCAACGAGGAGTACGCCCGCTGGTTCCCGACCGATCCCCCGACCCGGTACGTCGCCAAGCTCGGCGTCGACGTACCCGGGCTGCTGGTCTCGATCCGCATGACCGCGTTCGTCGAGTAGCGGTCACGCCTGCTGGTGGGCGCGCACGGCCCCGCGGTTAGCCGTGGTCGTCGACGGCCAGGTCCAGGCGCTGCGCAGGATGAAGGCGAGCAGGATCAGCTCCAGCGCGACGCCGAGGCCGTAGAAGTACCGCCAGTCCTCGCCCACCAGATTGAAGGCCGTGACGGGGACGTAGAGCGTGGCCACGACGAGGTTCGTCGTACGGCTCGCCCTGGCGGGCAGCATCATCGACAGCGCGATCATCAGGGCCGGGACGGAGACGAGGGCCAGCGCCGAGGTCGAGAAGGTCTGGGACAGGTCGAACTCGAAGACCTTGCCGGCCAGGATGTCGCCGACGACGCCGGGGGTGAAGAAGTTGAGGATGTCGACGTAGGCGTAGAGGAACATGAAGCTCGTCCACGTCGCGGCGAGCTTGGCGCGGACCGGGATCGGCTGGTCTACCAGGGTTGTCATCGTGGGCTCCGATTGTCGTGGTGCGGATCAGTGGCTCCACGATGGCGTCGCCCAGCAGGTCGGCACCTCCGCCCAGAGGCTCGGTTTCGCCCGGCCGATGGCACGACCTGCCTCTAGTTCTTTCGGCTGGTACGTCGACGTCCGCCGGACCCTACTCTGGAGCCGTGGTCACTCTCTGGCACGAACCGCGGCCCGCCGACGCCCCACCCGTCGGCCGGCTCGACTGGCTGCTGGCCGGCGTGCTCGCGGTCGCCGTACTGGTCGAGGGCATCGCCCGCCCGAACCTCGCCTGGCGACCCTTGGTCACGCTGCTTGCCCTGGTGCTGATCCCTACGGTGTTGTTGCGACGGAGGCGCCCGCTGCCGGCCGCCCTGATCGGGTGGGGCGTCGCCGGGCTGCTGACCGTCCTCCAACTGACCGTCCACACCGGAAACCTCGGCCTCGACTCGATGATCGCCACCTTGATCCTGCTCTACTCCCTCGTGCGCTGGGGCTCGGGCCGAGAGATCGTCGTCGGTACGGCGTTCGTGACGGTCGTCGTCGTACTGGGCATGTACGCCGCCTCAACGGGCTGGGCCGACACCTTCGGCGGGGGCGTCCTGGTCCTGCTTTGCGCCGCCGTCGCGGTCGTGTTCCGCTACCGCGCAGACCTCTGGCACCGCCGGCAGCGCGAGATCCGCAACCAGGAACGGGTCGCGCTGGCGCGCGAGCTGCACGACACGGTGGCTCACCACGTCTCGGCCATCGCCGTACAGGCGCAGGCCGGCGGCGTGGTCGCCAGTCTCCAGCCCGAGAAGGCCGCCGAGGTCCTGGCCGCGATCGAGAACGAGGCAACGCAAACCCTGGCCGAGATGCGATCCATGGTCCGGGTGCTGCGCGACGACGAAGCCGTCGCCTACGCACCGCCGATGGGCGTCGCAGACCTGCCCGCGCTGGCGCGCCCTAGCGCAACACCCACCGTCGAGGTCTCCCTGGACGCCTCGGTGACCCGGCTGACCCGACCCGTCGACGCCGCGCTCTACCGCCTCGCCCAGGAGTCCCTGACCAACGCCGTACGGCACGCCCGGAACGCGACCCGCGTCGAGATCGCCGTACGCCGAAACGGCAACGCCATCAAGCTACGCGTCACCGACAACGGCCAAACCACCCCAGGCCCACCGTCGGCCCCCGGCTTCGGCCTCCAGGGCATGGCCGAACGCACCCAACTCCTCGGCGGATCGTTCTCCGCCGGCCCAGTCCCCAAGGGCGGCTGGGTGGTCGAAGCCGTGCTGCCCGTGGAGTCGCCGAGATGACCATCCGCGTCCTAGTCGCCGACGACCAGGATCTGGTCCGCACCGGCCTGGTCATGATCCTCAACGCCCAACCCGACCTCGAAGTCGTCGGCGAAGCACCAGACGGCCTCACAGCCCTAGACCTGGCCACCCGCCTACGCCCCGACGTCCTCCTCTGCGACATCCGCATGCCCGGCCTCGACGGCGTAGAGGTAACCCGCCGCCTAGCCGGCCCAGACGTCCAAGACCCACTGGCAGTCGTCGTCATCACCACCTTCGACCTCGACGAGTACGTCCTAGGCGCCCTCCGAGCCGGCGCCCGAGGCTTCCTCCTCAAAGACGCCGGCCCCCAACTCCTGGTCCAAGCCATCCACGCAGCCGCCAACGGCGACGCCCTCATCGCCCCCAACATCACCAGCCGCCTCCTGGCAACCTTCGCCGCCCAGTCCCCCGCCGTACCGATCCAACCCCTGGACCCCCTCACCGACCGCGAGGAAGAGGTCCTCGCCCTCGTCGCCCGAGGCCGAACCAACGCCGAAATAGCCACCGACCTCTACGTAGGCCTGAGCACAGTCAAGTCCCACGTAGCCGCCCTGATGACCAAACTCAACGCCCGAAACCGAGTAGAAATAGCCATCTGGGCCCACGACACCAAACGCGTCCGACCCAGCTAGTCGTCAAGGCTGTGGGCTCTGTGATGCCCGGCGCGTCTGGCAGTCTAGGCTCATGAAGGAGTCGCTGACAGTCTGGGATCGATTGCGGGACTACGCAGCGATCCAGCCTGGACCTTTCACGTCTCAAGAGGTCCTCTCGTGGTTTCACCGTCACGCGCCCTCGCAAGCCAGCGATCAAACAGTGCGAACGCATATCCGGGGTGCCTGCTGGAACGTTGTCAACCGTTCCCAGTTCTCAAAGAAGGAGCCGTTCCTCACCCGGCTCGATCGCGGACTCTTTCGGCGCGCCACCTCCGACGAAATCGCGGACTGGCGCAGCGGCCACAGCAGCGAAGTTCGCACCCAGCAACCTCCACTGAGGACGACACCACCGGCAGACGAGTGGCACACGGAAGCCAACATTCAATCCATGCTGGTCACTGCTCTCGCAACCGACGGCTGGCGCATTCTGTCCGTAGCCAACACTGCCTCGAAGGAGCGCGGGGTCGATGTGATCGCTTCTCGACACGGACAGACTGTAGGCATCGAAGTGAAGGGATACCCGAGCCGCGCGTACGCGGACCCCTCGCGCGCAGGCGAGAAGAAGCGCACTGCACCAAGCACCCAAGCTGGGCACTGGTATGCCCAAGCCGTGCTCGCCGCCATGCGACTGCGGGGTAAGGAGCCCTCTTGGCGCAGCGTGATTGCCCTCCCCGACTTCCCGCGATACCGGAACGTGCATTCCGAAACGACTGGGTCGCTGGATGCTGCGGGAATCGAGGTGTGGTGGGTCGACCGAACCGGCGCGCTCCACCGCCCGTAGTCCGACTCGCAGCGAAATCACGGACAACCGAGCGCCCAGCCGCACGTTCCTGCCGGCAGCAACCAGGCAACTCTCATTCTAATCTTTCTTTTCTGTTTTCTGTTCTTTTGTTGTTTCTCTGAGTCGCCTGTAGTTCTTCTACCTGATCCGCATTCCCGAGATTGCGCGAGAGATGACCAGCCGCTGGATCTCCGAGGTGCCCTCGAAGATCGTGTAGATCTTCGCGTCGCGGTGCATCCGCTCCACCGGGTACTCCCGCGTGTAGCCGTTGCCGCCGAGGATTTGGATGGCTTCTTCCGTGACCTTGACGGCGACCTCGCCGGCCTTGAGTTTGGCCATGGAGCCTTCGCCGTGGCGGTAGTCGGGGGTTTCGCCGCGCATCAGGGCCGAGGACATGTTGGCGGCTCGCCAGACCAGCAGGCGTGCGGCGTCGATTTCCAGTGCCATGTCGGCGAGTTTGAAGGCGATGCCCTGGTTGTCGATGATCGGGCGGCCGAACTGTTCGCGGGTCTTGGCGTAGTCGAGGGCGACCTCGTACGCCGCGCGGGCGATGCCGATGGCTTGGGCGCCGACGATGTGGCGGGTCATCTCGAAGGTGGCCATGGAGGCGTTGCGGGCGCCGCCGGAGGTGGCTTCGCGGGCCTTGGCCAGGCGGGTGTCGAGCTTCTCCTTGCCGCCTAGGACGTTGGCGGCGGGGATGCGGACGTTGTCGAAGAAGACGTCGGCGGTGTGGGAGGCGCGGAGGCCGTGCTTCTTGAGTTTGGTGCCCTGCTCCAGGCCAACCACCTCAGACTTGGGTACGACGAAGGCTGCCTGCCCCTTGGTGCCCAGAGCAGGGTCGACGGTCGCGACGACGACGTGGACGTCGGCGATGCCGCCGTTGGTGGCCCAGGCCTTCTGGCCGTTGATGACCCACTCGTCGGTCTTCTCGTCGTACGTCGCCCGCGTGCGGATCGCGGAGACGTCCGAGCCGGCGCCGGGCTCGGAGGAGCAGAACGCGGCGACCTGTACGTCGTCCGGCGTGCCGTAGCAGCGCGGGAGCCACTGGGCCCACTGCTCGGGGGTGCCGTTGGAGAAGATCGCGGACGAGGCCAGGCCGGTGCCGACCAGGGACATGCCGATGCCGGCGTCACCCCAGAACAGCTCCTCCTGGACCAGCGGCATCAGCAGGCCGGACGGGTCGATGAACAGGTTGATGCTCGCCTCGAGCCCGTACAGGCCGATCTTCGCGGCCTCCTGGATCACCGGCCACGGGGTTTCCTCGCGCTCGTCCCACTCCGAGGCGGCGGGGCGGATCACGTCGGCGGCGAAGGTGTGCGCCCAGTCGCGCAGCTCGCGCTGGTCGTCGTTGATGGCCAGCGAGAACGCGCTCCAGCCCGGTTTCGCCCGCTCGGCGCCGAGCTCGCCGGCGAGGGCCATCACGTCGGCGGAGACGGCGGGCTTCGGGTCGGTCATGGTCATCGAGTCCTCCGGGCGAGCAGGGCAGGGGAAGAACGCATTCGAGAGCAATGTTACCCGCGAGTGTAACCGGCGTTTGCACCGGGCGGCACCCCTGTGACTAAGATCGGTGCATGAGCTCCGCGTTGCTCGCGATCGGACGCCGCCGCACCACGGCGGAGCGCCGTCGCGACCGGGAGCGGGACATCATCCGCTGCACCCGCGAGCTGTTCGACGAGCGCGGCTCGATCGACGCCCAGATCGACGAGGTCGCCAAGCGGGTCGGCATCAACAAGGCCCTCATCTACCGGCACTTCGCGGGCAAGGAAGAGCTGTTCGCGCTCACCTTGATCGACTACCTGGGCGAGCTGGACGAGCGGCTCGAAGCAGTCGACAGCCCCCGCCGTACGCCGATGAACCGGCTCCGCGCCCTGAGCGAGGTGTTCGTCGACTTCTGCCTGGAGTACCCGGCCTTCGCCGACTGCGCGATGAGTCTGCTGCGGCGCACCGGGGACGAGCTGTTCGGCGAGATCACCGAGCCGGTGATGCTCAAGCTCGGTACGGCGATGGGCAGCGCGCTGCAGCGGATCTCGACCATCCTCGTGGCCGGCCAGCGGGCCGGCGTGTTCGACGACGTCGACGCCGACTACCTGGCCAACCACCTCTACACCCAGACGCTCGGCTCGCTGCACATGGCACGGATGGGCCTGATCGTGTCCGCGACGCAACCGGGACACCCGGTGGTGCACCAGGCCGATGTCGCGACCGTCCGGGAGACTGCCATCACGGCGACGCTGGCCACCGCGGTCGGTCGCCGGGCGCTCGGCAACATCCGGGCCTCAGGCAACAAGATCGCAGACGGCAAGGTAACCAGGAAACCCACCAAGGCGACCGCCGGCCGCAGCACAGGAGAAACCCCGTGACCGAACCCCGCAAGGTTGCCGTTGTCGCAGGCAACCGGATCCCGTTCGCCCGGCAGGACAAGAACTACCGGCACGCCTCCAACTCCGACATGCTCACCGCCGCGCTCAACGGCCTGGTCGACCGCACCGGCCTCGGCGGCGCCGAGCTCGGCGAGGTCGTCGCCGGTGCCGTCCTCAAGCACGCCCGGGACTGGAACATGGTCCGCGAGGTGGTGCTCGGGTCGAAGCTGGCCGCGACCACCCCGGCGTACGACCTGCAGCAGGCCTGCGGCACCGGGCTCGAGGCGGCGATCCTGGTCGGGAACAAGATCGCCCTCGGCCAGATCGACGCCGGGGTCGCGGGCGGTGTCGACACGGCCTCGGACGCGCCGATCGCGGTCAACGACAAGCTGCGCCAGATCCTGCTCGACCTCAACCGGGCCAGGAGCGCACCGGACCGGCTGAAGGTGCTCGCCCGGGTCCGCCCGAAGGACATCGTCCCGGAGATCCCGCGCAACGCCGAGCCGCGGACCCGCAAGTCGATGGGCGAGCACGCCGCGCTCACCGCGCTGGAGTGGGGTGTCACCCGCGAGGCGCAGGACGAGCTGGCCTACCGCTCGCACATCAACCTGGCGGCGTCGTACGACCGCGGATTTCACGACGACCTGATCACGCCGTACCTGGGCTTGGAGAAGGACCAGAACCTGCGCCCCGACACCACGCTCGAGAAGCTCGCCAAGCTCAAGACCGTGTACGGCAAGGGCGAGACCGCGACGATGACCGCGGGCAACTCGACCCCGCTCACCGACGGCGCGTCGGCCGTGCTGCTGTCAACCGACGAGTGGGCCGCTGAGCACGGCCTGCGCCCGCTCGCCTACCTGACCCACGCGCAGACCGCCGCCGTCGACTACGTGAAGGGCGCCGAGGGGTTGCTGATGGCCCCCGCGTACGCCGTACCGAAGATGCTCGCGCGGGCCGGCCTGACCCTGCAGGACTTCGACTACTACGAGATCCACGAGGCGTTCGCGTCCCAGGTGCTGTCGACGCTGAAGGCCTGGGAGGACCCGATCTTCTGCAAGGAACGGCTCGGCCTGGACGCGCCGCTCGGCGAGATCGACCGCGCCAAGCTGAACGTCAACGGCAGCTCGCTCGCCGCCGGCCACCCGTTCGCCGCGACCGGCGGGCGGATCGTGGCCGCGCTGGCCAAGCAGCTGGACGAGAACGGTGGCGGCCGTGGCCTGATTTCGATCTGCGCCGCCGGTGGCCAGGGCGTCGTCGCCATCCTCGAGAAGTAGTGGGAGCCTGACAGATGACGGATCGCTACCAGACCTTCACCCGGACGCCGCTCGGCCAGGCCCTGGTCAAGAACCTCGGCCTGCCCGACCCGACGCCGCTGCCGCGCTGGCGCGACGGCTCCAAGGTGATCGACGGCCCGGTCGTCTTCGGCTCGATCGGCGAGACCGACACCGGCAAGGCCATCCAGGCGCTGCTGCGCGACATCGGCGCGAGCTTCAGTACGGCGGCCGAAGGCGTCTCGTCGAGCGAGCTGCGCCCGAAGGCGCTCGTGTTCGACGCGACCGGCGCGGCCAGTACGGCGGAGCTCAGCTCGCTGCAGCGCTTCTTCTCCCCCGTGATCCGCCAGCTCGGCGCGGCCGGCCGCGTGATCGTCGTCGGCCGCACGCCGGAGCTCGCCGCGACGCCGGAGCAGCAGATCGCGCAGCGCGCGCTCGAGGGCTTCACCCGCTCGCTCGGCAAGGAGGTCAAGCGCGGCGCCACCGTCAACCTCGTGTACGTCGCCCCCGACGCGCACGACCAGCTCGAGTCGACGCTGCGCTTCTTCCTGTCCCCCAAGTCGGCGTACGTCGACGGCCAGGTCGCCCGGATCAGCACCGGCCCGCTGGTCGCTAACGACCCGGCCCGGCCGCTGGCCGGCAAGGTCGCGCTGGTCACCGGCGCCGCCCGCGGGATCGGTGCCGCGATCGCTGACACGCTGGCCCGCGACGGCGCGACCGTGATCGGCGTCGACGTACCGCAGAACGCCAACGACCTGCGCAAGGTGATCTCGGCGATCGGTGGCAGCGAGCTGCTGCTCGACGTCACCGCGATCGACGCACCGCAGCGGATCGCGGCGTACGCCGAGGAGCACCACGGCGGGCTCGACATCGTCGTCCACAACGCGGGCATCACCCGCGACAAGCGGCTCGCGAACATGCGCACCGACACCTGGGAGGCGGTGCTCGACGTCAACCTGCGGGCGCCCGAGCGGATCACCGCGCACCTGCTCGAGTCCGGTGCGCTGCACGACGGCGGCTCGGTGATCGGTGTCTCCTCGATCGCCGGCATCGCGGGCAACAACGGCCAGACCAACTACGCGACCTCCAAGGCCGGCGTGATCGGGCTGGTCCAGGCGTACGCGCCGAAGCTCGCCGAGCGGCAGATCCGGATCAACGCGGTCGCGCCCGGGTTCATCGAGACCGAGATGACCGCGCGGGTACCGTTCGCGATCCGCGAGGTCGGCCGCCGGATCAACTCGCTGCAGCAGGGCGGGCAGCCGGTCGACGTCGCCGAGACGATCGCCTGGTTCGCCGACCCGGCCTCCGCGGGCGTCACTGGGAACGTCGTCCGGGTCTGCGGCCAGAGCATGCTGGGCGCCTGAGATGCCGACACGGCGGTACGACGACTCGCCGGGACTCGGCTCACTGTACGCGCGGACGGTGAAGGCCACGCTGCGGCGGGCGGAGTACGAGCCGGACGCCGACGGGCTGCGGCTGGAGCTGCCCGAGGTGGTGGTCGACCAGGACCACCTGGCGACGTACCGGGAAGTCACGGGATTCGGCGCTGCGCCGATCCTGCCGGTCACGTATCCGCATGTGCTCGCCTTTCCGCTCCACCTGGATCTAATGTCGGACCCGTCGTTCCCGTACAAGCCGATGGGGATCGTGCACCTGTCGAACACGATCACCCAGTACCGGCCGATCCCGCTGCACGCCGATCTCGCGATCACCGTGCACAGCGGGCCGGAGCGGGCGCACCCGAAGGGGACGGTGTTCGACGTCCTCAGCGAGGTGCGGGTGTTCGGTGAGCTGGTCTGGACCGACTCGACGACGCTGCTGAGTCGTTCGAGTGGCGATCCTTCGGCGCATGCTTCGCTGCTGGACGATCCCGGGCTGGACGGCGTCGCGTGGTGGGATCTGCGCGGGAATCTCGGGCGGCGCTACGCGGCGGCGTCCGGGGATCGGAACCCTATTCACCTGTTCAAGCTGTCGGCGCAGGCGTTCGGCTTTCCGCGGCAGATCGCCCACGGGATGTGGGCGAAGGCTGCCGCTCTGGCGTCCATCGAGCGGGGCGCCGGGTTGCCGGAGGCGTTCGAGGTGCGGGTGGACTTCCGCAAGCCACTGCTGCTGCCGTCGCGGGTGCAGTTCGGGTACGAGTCGCGGGATGCCGGGGTCGATTTCGCGCTGTACGACGAACGGCATGAGCTGACGCACTTGGTCGGGCGGCTCACCGAGCGGTGAGCCGGAAGCGGTTCAGGGTGGCGGTCAGCCAGATCCAGGCGATGATGATCGCCGCCCAGAACGCGAGCGTGGTGGTCTCACCGGCCGAGCCGGAGGCGATGCCGGCGAACGCGGCGAGGAAGAGCGTGCCGGTCGTGTAGGAGGCTGCCGCCCAGATGCGGTTGCTGGTACGCCGGAAGTGGTTCCCGACGACGACACAGCAGGCGATGAACGCGAGGAACCCGATCCCACCGGCGGCGAAGTGGGCTGCACCGTGCCACGACATCGTCGCGGTCTCGGGGACGCCGGTCGGGAATCCCAGCGCCGGGTCAGGAAGGAAGACCCCACCGGCGGCCGTCCCCAGCCCGAAGACGGTCAGCAGTCGCGCGGCGCGCTTGCTCACCACGCGTCCCAGCCCGATGGCGCCGAGAACCACCAGCAGGCCGGTGAGCACGAAGTTCGCGCTCTGGATCCAGCCGTGGTCGCCGAGCGTCAGCATGCTCCCCGCGTGGCGTCGTACGTCGAAGCCGTCGCGGGTGAACGCCTGAGTCAGCACCACCACGAGGTTGGACGGGCCGGCCAGAGCGCCCAGTCCTAACAACAGCCCGGCGCCCATGCGGCCGACCCGGCCGCCTGTGGCTGACGCCACACCGGCCGGAAAGCGAACGTGAGTGGAACCTGCAGACTGTGCCAACTGCTTGTTCCCGGCCGCTGCGGCATCAGCCACCGGCTGCGCTGTCGGCCGCATGGTCGCCGGGCTGTTGTTCGGGGTGGTATTCATGGTCCGGTCCTTCCGAGCGTTGGTCGATTACCAACGCGTCGGATGAAGGACCCGCAGATCGACACCGCTAGTTTTCGGGTCCCGGGACGGACAGCGGGTTGAAGCCGTACGGGAGCTCCAACCGATGGGCGGACATCAGCGTGGGATCAGCGAGCAGGTCTCGGGTTTTGCCGTCGGCGACGATGCGGCCGGTGTCCATCAGGAGGCTGCGTTCGCAGAGTTGGAGGGCGTAGGGGAGGTCGTGGGTGATCATCAGCAGGGTGACATCCAGGGCGGAGAGGATGTCGGCGAGCTCGCGGCGGCTGGCGGGGTCGAGGTTGCTGGAGGGTTCGTCCAACACAAGCACTTCAGGCCGCATCGCCAGGACTGTTGCGACGGCGACGCGCCGGCGCTGACCGTAGGAGAGGTGGTGAGGCGCAACATCGGCGTGGTCCTGCATGCCGACCTGGACGAGTGCTTCCTGGACGCGTTCGTCGAGGTCCGCGCCGCGGAGGCCGAGGTTGGCGGGGCCGAAGGCCACGTCGTCGCGGACCGTCGGCATGAAGAGCTGGTCGTCGGGGTCTTGGAAGACCAATCCGACCTTACGGCGTACTTCGGGCAGGTGCTCCCGGTGCAGATCGGTGCCGCCGATCTGGATGCGGCCGCTGCCGGTGCCGCCGGCGACCGAGCCGAGGATGCCGTTCAGGTGCAGCACGAGCGTGGTCTTCCCGGCGCCGTTCGGGCCGAGCAGGGCGACGCGTTCGCCGCGTTCGATGGTGAAGTCGACGCCGAACAACGCCTGCCGGCCGTCGGGGTAGGCGAACACCAGGCGCTCGACGTGGATCGAAGGGCTGCTCACAAGCCGACCACCCTAGCCGCCACCGCGACGGCGATCGCGGCCAGGGACACCGTGAGGCCGGTCAGCCACTGCCGCCGGTCGGCGCCGGTGACGGACAGCAGCGGCATCCGCCCGGTGTACCCGCGCGACTGCATCGCGAGGTGCACGCGCTCGCCGCGCTCGAAGCTCCGCACGAACAGCGCCCCCACTCCCCCGGCGACCGCCCGCAGATGGCCGGCCCGCCCACCGGCGTACCCCCGGGACTCGCGCGCGATCCGCATCCGGTGCAGGTCGTCCGACACGACGCTCAGGTAGCGAACCATGAACGACAAGATCGCCACCAGCGTCGAGGGCAACCGCAGCCGCTCCAACCCCGCGAGCAGGTCGCGCGGCCCGGTCGACGCCGACAGCACGATCGCCGCGACCACACCGAGCGTCCCCTTCGCGAGCACGTTCCACGCCCCGAGCACCCCGGCCGACGACAACGACACCCCCAGTACGTCGACCCGCGGCCCGGTCGCCACGAACGGCAGCAGCAGCGCGAACACGATGAACGGCGTCTCCACCGCCAGCCGCTTCAGGACCGTTGCGGCAGGCAACTGAGCGAGCACGACGCAGCCGACGATCAGTACGGCGTACACGCCGAACGCCCAGAACACCGCCGCCGGTGTCGACACCACCGCGAGCACGAACAGCAGCAGCCCGACGATCTTCACCTGCGCCGGGAGCCGGTGGATCAGGCTCCCGGTCGGGACCAGCAGCCCGTCGCCGCTCATCGACCGCCGGCCCGCGTGAGGACGGGCATCACGCGCTCGTGTCGGCGTTGGCCCGAGCCGACCGCAGCGACGCGATCTTGGCGACCAGCAGCCCGACGGCGATCGTCACCAGTACGCCGATGATCCCGGCCAGCGCGCCCGAGACGTGACTGTTCCCGATCCCGCTCACCCCGTAGTCCGCGAGCGGGCTGCCCGCGACCGCCGAGTCCTTCGCCGCACTCTCGAACCCGAGCTTCGCGCCGACGAACTCCAGTCCGTCCGGGTGCGCGCTCGCGAACAGGCTGACCACCCCGGCGACGACCAGCGTCACCGCGACGCCGACGCCGAGCGAGCGCCCGGCCGGGCGGGCGGCGATCGGCCGGTCCGGCGAGACCGTCGACGAGTTGCCGTCGGCATCGACCAGGACGAGGTCGGTCTGCAGGTGCCGGGCGGCGTAGACCAGGTCCGGGCGGGTCGCGACGACCGCGCTCAGCACGGCCGCGGTGATCACCGCCTCGCCGAGCCCGACCAGGAGGTGCCAGCCGACCATCGCCGTCGCGAGCTTGCCGAGCGGGATGTCGACGGCGCCGCCGACGGCGTACAGGCCGGTGAAGCAGAGCGCGGCGACCGGGACGGAGACCAGCGCGCCGACCGTGGTCGCCGGTACGACGCTGCCGACGCGCTTCGGCAGGACCTGGAGCAGCGCGCGGGTGACGAAGTACCCGACCAGGACCGTGATCAGGCCCATCAGCGTGACGTTGGTGCCGAGCGCGGTCAGCCCGCCGTCGGCGAACAGCAGTCCCTGCACCAGCAGCACCGTCGACATCACCAGCACCGCGCTCCACGGACCGACCAGCGCGGCGGCGAGCGCGCCGCCGAGGAGGTGCCCGCTGGTCCCGGCCCCGACCGGGAAGTTCACCATCTGGACGGCGAACACGAACGCCGCGGTCAGCCCGGCCAGCGCCGGGCCGGTCTCGCGGATCTCGCGGCTGGCGCGCTGGAGGCTGATGCCGACGGCACCGGCCGCGATCAGTCCGGTCGCGATCGAGGTCGGGGCGTCGAAGAACCCGTCAGGAACATGCATAGATCCATTGTTGATCTAGTTGCGACCCGATCGCAACAAAGGTCACCGAGGGTTCGTCAGAGGTTCTTCAGCGCCTCGCCGTACGCACGGTGGAAGGTCGGGTACGCGAGGATCATCTGCTGCAGCTCCTTCACCGGTACGCCGGCGTGCACGGCGACCGCGAGCCCGCTCAGCACCTCGCCGCCGACCGGCCCGGCGCTGGTCGCGCCGACGAGCACTCCGCGTGATGCGTCCATCACCAGCTTCACGAACCCCTCGTTGCCCGCCTTGTGGATCCAGCCGCGGGTCGAGTACGGGATCTGCGTGACCGCGGTCCGGACGTCGAGGCCCTGCGTGACCGCCTGCTGCTCGGTCAGCCCGACCGCGCCGATCTCCGGGTCCGTGAAGGTCACCCGCGGCATCGCGTGGTATCGGGCCAGCGGAGCATCGGGGGTGCCGAGGATGTCGTGCACCGCGATGTTCGCCTGGTACATCGCGTTGTGCGTGAACACCCCCTCGCCGGTGACGTCGCCGATCGCCCAGACGTTGTCCGCGGCCCGGACATGCTCGTCGACGGCAACGAACCGCGCCGCCGGGTCGATGCCGACGGCATCCAGTCCGAGCGCCCGGACATCGGTCCGGCGCCCTGTTGCCACCAGCAACTTCTCGCCGGTGACCGACGAACCGTCGCCCAGCCGTACGGTGAACCCGTTGTCGTAGGCAACCGCCTCGGCGCGGACGCCGACCCGGAAGGTGATTCCGTCGCGCTCCAGCGCCTCCTGCGCCAGCGCACTCGACTCCGGCTCCTCCAGCGCCAGGATCCGGTCGGCCGCCTCGACCACCGTCACCGCGACCCCGAACCGGGCGAACACCTGCGCCAGCTCCAGCCCGATCGCGCCGCCGCCGAGCACCACGATCGTGGCCGGCAACGTGTCCGCCTCGATCGCCTCGTGGTTCGTCCAGTACGGCGTACCGGCCAGCCCTTCGATCGGCGGCACCACCGGCACCGTCCCGGTCGCGACCACGATCCCGCGGGCCGCCTCGAACGTCCGATCGCCCGCCTGGACCGTGCCCGGACCGGTGATCGTGCCGCGCTCGCGCAGGAACGTGACGCCCTTGCCGACCAGCCGGTCGACGGCGACCTGGTCGTTCCAGGTGTCGGTCGCCTCCTCGCGGATCCGGCGCGCCACCGGCGCCCAGTCCGGCTCGATCGTGGCGTGCCCGGCCATCCCGTCGACGCGGCGCGTCTCGGCGATCAGGTTCGCGGCCCGGATCATCATCTTGCTCGGGATGCAGCCCCAGTACGGGCACTCGCCGCCGACCAGGCGCGGGTCGACGCCGACGACGTTCAGCCCGGCCTGGGCCAGCCGTCCGGCGGTCTCCTCGCCGCCCACGCCGAGCCCGATCACGACCACGTCCACCTGTTCAGCCATGCGGCCAAATCTCGCAGAACGCGGCGGCCCGGCCAAGCTCCCGCACCGCCCGGACAACGGTCACCGCAGTGTCAGCAACCGTTCACCAACGCTCCGTAGCCTGCAGGTCTTGGAGGGGGAATGGGACTGGCAGTGGATTTCTCCGGGCTCGGAGACATCAATCTCGAAACCGTGATCGCGGCGGTCGCCCTGATCAGTACGGCGGTCGCCTGGCTGGTGGACCGGTACTTCCTGCGCCGCAAACGCCTGGTCTACCGCGTGCAGGTCGACGCCCCGATCGGGGTGTTCCCGAGCTCGCACATGGTCGACGTCGAGGTCCGGCACCAGGGCGACGTGGTCGAGGAACCGAGCGTCGTACTGCTGCGCGTCGACAACGCCGGCGGGATGGACATCGAGCCGCACCACATGCACGAGAAGGTGTCGTTCGCCTTCCCGGACCGCACGATCGTCGGGCTGGAAGTCACCGAGGCCAAGCCGGAGGCGCTCGGCGAGATGCTGCAACGGCAGCTCGACTCGGAGAACTTCGTCGACACCAGCCGGCTGGTGATCCCGCGGATGGCGATCAACCGCGGCGACAGCTTCAAGTTCCTGCTCGTGCTCAGCGGGCGCGGCGACGGGGTCACGCACTCGGGCTACCTCGCGGGTGGGTCGGCGGGCGGAGGCGTCTACCACGAGCCGCGGCCGCGCGGGCCGGGTCGCCGTACGCTCATCTTCGGTGCGTTGTCGCTGGTGCTCGTCGGAGCGCTGGTCGCGCTGTTCCTGGTCGACGTACTGCAGCCGCCGGACAACTGCGCGGCCGGGCAGTTGCGCGTCGTCGGGTCGACGGCGGTGGAGCCGACGGTGATGGAGGTGCGCAGCGCGTACGTCGCCGAGTGCACGCAGGCCGACATCACGATCGCAGCCGGCGGCAGCCGGAGCGGGACGCGGCTGCTCGCCGACACCGGCAAGAAAGACCCGGCGGCCGCGGAGAAGCTGATCGCGATGTCCGACGGACCCGCCGAGGAGGCGGCAGAGCTGCAGAGCCGGCCGATTGCAGTCGTCGTGTTCGCCGTCGTGGTGAACCGGACGACCGACGTCAGCGCGCTCACCACCAACCAGTTGCGCGACATCTACGCGGGCCGGCTGACGAACTGGAAGCAGCTCGGCGGGCGCGACCTGCCGATCCGGATGGTCAGCCGGGTCGGGCCGGACTCCGGGTCGCGGCGGACGTTCCGCGAGAAGGTGCTCGCCGGGGACCAGGAGCTCGGCATCACCTCCGACGACTGCAAGACCAAGGACGACCCGGTCGCCAAGCAGCAGCGCTGCGAGGTCGGGACGACCGAGGAGCTGCTGAGTCGCGTGGCCGACATCGACGGCGCGATCGGGTACGCCGAGCTCGGCGGGTCGCGCAAGTACCCGACGATCACGCCGATCGCGATCGACGGGGTGGTGCCGGCGACCGAGAAGGTGAGCGACCGGACGTACCGGTTCTGGGAGGTCGAGCACGCGTACACGGCGGCGGTGCCGAAACCTGACTCGCTGCAGGACGCGTTCCTCGACTACCTGACGTCGGACCAGGCCAAGCCGATCCTGGCCCGCGACGGACTGGTGCCGTGCGGCGACCTCGCGGGGGACTTCTGCGGATAACCTGCTGACCTACGACGAGGAGGTCTGCTGGTGACAGTCATCGCGCACCTGAGTGATCCCCACCTGGACGGGACAGCGGAGGCGCGCGACCGCCTCCGCCGCGTCACGGCGTACCTGCTGGCGTTCAGCCGGCCGGTCGACGTCGTGCTGGTCACCGGCGACCTCGCCGACCACGGCACCGAGTACGCCGAGGTCGCCGCCGAGCTGGCCGCCTTCGGCGAGCTGCCGGTGCTGGTGCTGCCCGGCAACCACGACGTCCGCGCGAACTTCCGCGCCGGGCTGACGGCGTACGTCCAATCGGTGACCGGCGGCGAGGACCCCGTGCACCAGGTCCGCGACGTCGCCGGCGCGCGTTTCGTGCTGCTCGACACGACCGTGCCCGGCGAGGACCACGGGCACCTCAGCTCCGACTCCCTCGACTGGCTCGACGCCGCACTCGCCGACCCGCACGACGGGCCGGTGTTCATCGCGTTCCACCACCCGCCGGTCGGCCTCGAGCACCCGACGATGGACCAGTGGCTGCTCCGCGAACCAGGCCAGTTCGCGAGCCTGCTGCGCCGCCACCCGGTGAACGCGCTGTTCGCCGGTCACCTGCACAACGGCATCAGTACGTCGTACGCCGGACTGCCGCTGTTACTTGCCCCCGGCATCCGTTCCACAGTCCCGCTGCTCGCCGAGCCCCCGTCCCCCACCGGCAGCCTGGTCGACCCAACCGCCCCACCCGGCCTGGCCCTGCACGTCCACCACCCCGACGTCCCACTGCTCACCAAGTTCGTCCACCTCGCGTAACGCTCAGAGCGGCAGCGGCCCGTCGTTCACCAGCAGCACGGCTGCGTTGACGAGATGAATGACCGCGAAGACCAGAAAGAGCGCGTCCGGCCAGGCAAACCGATAGCGCGCCGGCTCCTCAGGCTCGGCCGCTGCGGATCTGGCATCGGCGGCCGCGTGGTTGATCAGCTCGGCGAGATCCTGCTGAGTCCCGTACCGGCCCGAGGCGATCTGGACGTTGGCGGCCTCGACCCCCGCCGCGAGGAACGACCGGTACGCCGTGACGATCCGCAGGTTGCTGCCTTCCTCCGCGCGCTCGATCTGCGCAAGCGGGATCGCCACCCGCCGCAGCGGGTTGTTGATGACGAGATGCGTCCGGGTCAGCACCAGCGACGAGGCCAGGTACAAGTAGACGCTGCCCAGCATCACCAGGAAGGCGAGGTTCAGGTACCAGTCGCCGCCGTCGACGTCGTCGCCGCGGCCCTCGGGGAAGTAGGTGAGCGAGATGGTCAGCACCGACTCGCCCATCAGGAACAGCCCGGCGACGCACCGCAGGAACGGGCGGTGGTAGCGCACCGGGACCTCCGGGTACGCCGCGGCGGCGCGGCCGGTGGTGGGTCGGAGCCTGCTCATCCGCTCATCATCCCAGCGCTCGCCGCCTGAAAGTCGGCTAAGAAGCTGGCGCCGGCGACATCATCGGCGGGGTTCGGCCGTTGATACTGGCAAGACGTTCTACGGAGGAAGCTCATGAGCCTGATCGGGACCCTGCTGGGGTACGCGCTGACGTTGTTCATCCTGGTGCTGATCGTGCGCATGGTGCTCGACTGGACCGGGATGGCGAGCGGGGCCGCGCGCGGTGGGCGGGCGCGGGAGTTGGCGCACGCGTGGACCGAGCCGGTGATCGCGCCGGTACGCCGCAAGCTGCCGCCGCTGCGGGCCGGTGGGATCGGGATCGATCTGGCATTCACGGTGGTGTTCGTGGCCGCGCTGATCCTGCGGGCGGTCGCGTTCAGTCTGTGACGAGGCCGTTCCAGGACCACTTGGGCACGGCGAGCCCGGCCGGTACGTCGCTCGCCGAGCCCGTGTACTGCGTCAGCGACACGGTCGTCGCCCAAGCGAAGTAGTCGTACAGGACTGTCCTCAGCGGCTCCCCCACACCAACATCGTCTAATGCTCCCGCGAAGCACGCGATCGCGCGGCGGTCCATCTCCTCGTGCGGGCCGTTGCCGCTGTGCATCCGGACGACCAGCGTCTCCCCGCCGTACGACGCCGAGTACGTCGCCGGCCCGCCGAGCGCCTCCGCCCAGTACGCCGCCAGCCGCTCGGTGTGCTTCGGATGGAAGCCGTGGCTGAACGCGTGGCTCACCACCTCGTCGGCGAGCACCCGATCGTGCCACGCGTGCGCCAGCCGCCGGCACCCCTCGTCCCCACCCACCGCGTCGTACAGACTCTCCATGCCCAAGAGAGTGCCACAAAAGCAAGGACCCCCGGCGTGACGCCGGGGGTCCTGTGGACAGAGCCGATCAGAAGTTGATCATGTGCCCTTCGAGGCCGTGGAAGGCCTCCTGCAGGGCCTCGCTCAGCGTCGGGTGGGCGTGCACGTTGCGGGCCAGCTCCTTGGTGGTCAGGTCCCACTTCTGGGCCAGCGTCAGCTCCGGCAGCAGCTCGGTGACCTCGGGGCCGATCAGGTGCGCGCCGAGCAGCTCGCCGTACTTGGCGTCGCTGATCACCTTGACGAAACCGGTCGGGTCGCCGAGGCCGTGGGCCTTGCCGTTCGCGGTGAACGGGAACTTCGCGACCTTGACGTCGAAGCCCTCCAGCCGGGCCTGCTCCTCGGTCCAGCCGAAGCTGGCGATCTGCGGCTGGCAGAAGGTCGCCCGCGGGATCATCACGTGGTCGAGCTCCATCGTCTCGACCCCGGCGATGGTCTCGGCGGCCACGATCGCCTGCGCCTCGGCGGCGTGGGCCAGCATCAGCTTGGCGTTCACGTCACCGATCGCGAAGATGTTCGGCACGTTGGTGCGCAGGAAGCCGTCGGCCTTGATCGCGCCGCGCTCGGTCAGCTCGACACCGATCTTGTCCAGGCCGTAGCCGTCGACGCGCGGCTGGAAGCCGATCGCCTGCATCACCTTGTCGGCCTCCAGCACCTGCTGGTTGCCGTCCTTGCCGGTGACGGTGACCTTGACCTTGTCGCCGGAGTCGTCGATCGAGTCGACCCGGGTGCCGGTGAGCACGTCCACGCCGAGCTTCTTGTACGCCTTGGCGAGCTCCTTGGAGACCTCGATGTCCTCCAGCGGGACCATCCGGTCCAGGAACTCGACGATCGTCACCTTGACGCCGTAGTTGGCCAGCACGTAGGCGAACTCGACACCGATCGCGCCGGCACCGGCGATCACGATGCTGCCCGGCAGCTCCTCGGTGAGGATCTGCTCCTCGTAGGTGACGACCCGCTCGCTCAGCTGGGTGCCCGGGAGCAGCTTGGTGGTGGCGCCGGTGGCGATGATGCAGTTGTCGAAGGTGACGGTCTCGGACGAGCCGTCGTTCAGCGACACGTCCAGGGTGTTCGCGTCGACGAACGAGCCCCAGCCGTCGTACTCCTTGATGTCGTTCTTCTTCATCAGGAAGTGCACGCCCTTGACGCGGCCGTCGGCCACCTTGCGGCTGCGCTGCACGGCCGTCGGGAAGTCGAAGGTCACCTCGCCGCTGATGCCGAAGGTCTTCGCCTCCTTGCGGAAGATGTGCGCCAGCTCGGCGTTGCGCAGCAGCGCCTTGGACGGGATGCAGCCCACGTTCAGGCAGACACCGCCCCAGTACTTCTTCTCGATGATGGCGGTCTTGAGCCCGAGCTGGGCGGCGCGGATCGCCGCGACGTACCCACCCGGGCCGGCGCCGAGGACAACAACGTCAAAGTGCGAGGCCATACCTGAACTTTAGTGCCTCGCACCAGCGGATCCCGCCGTGGGCCCCGTGGTGGTGGTCACGATCGGTGAGCCGGGGTTTCGCGTCACCCGGTCGCCGCCTAGGCTGGGGGCGCACGGGGGCCGTCTCTACCTCTCGTGCGCGCGTGAGGCGACGGTCGATGGGGGCTTCGGATGACGAACAGGCGGGGGCTGCGGTTCGCCGCGCTCGGCACGCTGCTGGCCGTCTTCGCCGTGCCCGCGTACTCGGCGTACGCCGACGACCCGACTCCCCCGCCGCCGGCCTCGGTCACCGACGTGAACCGGTCCCTGGAGCAGCTCCGGGCCGAGGCGGCCGCGGTCCAGGCCGAGTTCGCCAAGGCGACGATCGCGTACACGAACGCCCTGAAGGCCGCCCAGACCACCGAGGCCGCCGCGAAGCGGGCCGAGGCGTACGCCGCGACGAAGCGGGCGAGCTCGGAGGTGGAGCGCCGCAAGCTCGGCCTACTCACCGCCCAGGCGTACCAGCTCGGCATCCCGACCGTGATCGGCACCGAGTCGATGCTGTGGTCGCTGGCGCCGATCGCGGAGAACCTGCAGGAGATCGCCGACCGGCAGGCCGCGATCAAGCAGCTCGGCAGCACCCAGGTCGCCCAGTACAACGCCGCCAGCGCCGCCGAGAACGCGGCCGGTACGGCGGACAACGACGCGAAGAACAAGCGCAAGGCCGCTGACGAGGCGTCGGCGAAGGCCGCGCAGCTGAGCCAGGAGGTCCAGCAGAAGGCTGCGAACGCCTCCATGACCATGGAGGGCCAGCTGGCCGACCTGGCGGGCGCTACCCAGCTGTCCGAGCAGCTGCAGGCCAGCCGGAACCAGCAGGCCAAGTCGCGCTGGCAGACGTACCTGGCTGAGCTGACTGCCGCAGGGGTGAAGCCGCCTGGCGCCAGTGCGCTGCGGAACCCTGCCAAGCTCCCGGCCGGCTACAAGCCGCTCACGGCTGCTGGGAAGGCTGTGGCGGGTGCGGCGACGTTCACCGCGGCCGGGCGGACGGTCAAGGTGCTGCCGGCGGAGACGATCCGGGCGGTCAACCAGGCGTTCGCGCTGCTCGGCAAGCCGTACGGCGTCTCGGCGACCGGGCCGGCCAAGTACGGGTGCCTGGGAGCGGCGCGGACCAGCTGGGCGCCGTACACGAATCTTCCGGCGCTGATCAGCAAGGTGTACTCGAACTACCACACGGTCCCCGGAGCGTCGGTGCAGCCGGGTGACCTGCTGGTGATGGGGAGCCGGTCGGTCGGGCTCTACCACGTCGGGATCGCGCTGGGTGACGGCGAGATGATCGCCGCCGACGAGCCGAAGGGCGCCGTCGTCGTCACGACCGTCCCCGAGAGCCTGTACGCCGCGCTGCGGCCGACGCTGGGGACCCCCGCCAAGCTGAACAGCCCGCCCGCGACGACGACCCAGGCGGCGCAGTTCCGCTGCGGGAACACGCCGACGTCGTACGACGTAGGCACGGGCGCCTGGACCTGGCCGCTGGCCGATGGGACCTACGAGATCGGGACGCCGTTCGGGCAGTCCGGGTCGCTGTGGGCGAGCGGGATCCACACCGGGCAGGACTTCCCCGCCGCGATCGGTACGCCGGTACGCGCGGTGACCGCCGGGACGGTGCGCGTCGAGCACCCGGCGTGGGCCGGGAACCTGGTCCGGATCGACCACGGGAACGGGCTGGAAACGCTGTACGCGCACCTGAGCTCGATCGACGTACCGGACGGGGCGCAGGTCCAGGCCGGCCAGCGAATCGGTGCCGTGGGCACCGAAGGGAACTCGACCGGCGCCCACCTGCACTTCGAGGTGCGGCTCGGCGGGGACCCAGTCAACCCGATGCCGTTCCTGGCCACGGGTGGCACGAGCCTCGGCTGGGGCGGCTACAGCAACGGCATGATCCCCGCCAACAAGCTGTGCAACATCACCAGCGCCCACTCGCTGCGCTGCGACGCCGCCACGGCGTACCTGGGTCTGTCGTCGGCGTACCAGAAGCGCTTCGGCAAACCGCTCTGCATCACCGACTCCTACCGCTCCTACAGCTCCCAGGTCTCCCTGTACGGCCGCAAACCGTCCCTGGCAGCCCTCCCCGGTACGTCGAACCACGGCTGGGGCCTCGCCGTCGACCTCTGCGGCGGCATCGAGAACTTCGGCACCACCCAGCACCAGTGGATGCTCCAGAACGCCCCGCGCTTCGGCTGGATCCACCCCGACTGGGCCAAACAGGGCGGCAACCGCGAGGAGCCCTGGCACTGGGAGTACGGCAACTCCACCAGCGCGTGACGGCCTGTGGACAAGCTGATCACTGTCCGATGTCCCGCTTGTAAACTCAACTAGGAAAGGGCAGGCGGGCGGGCTGACGGCGAGGATTTCAGGGGCGGATCAGGGTCACAGATCCCCGGAACGAGCCTGAGCAGGACGTACATTTGGGGTGTGGCCGAGCAGACCAGTCCGGACCGCACGGACGACAACATCACGCTGGACGCCCAGGACGATCGGTGGGAGTGGCGGCGGAAGATCCGTGCGAATCCGCGTAAGCACCTGATCTACCGGATCGGGGTGGGTGTAGTGGGTGGCATCCTGATCATCGCGGCGCCGTTGACCGGGTGGTTGCCGGGGCCGGGTGGGATTCCCTTGTTCATCGCGGGTCTGGCGGTGCTGGCCAGCGAGTTCGAGTGGGCGCAGCGGCTGCTCTACCGGGTGAAGGAGTGGGTGCAGCAGCTGACCGCCTGGACGGGGAAGCAGCCGGCCTGGCTGAAGGCGCTGGGGACGCTGGCGCTGTTCGTCTGTGTGCTCGTTGCCATCTGGCTCTACATGGCCGTCCTCGGCGTACCGGGCTGGCTCCCAGACTCGTGGGAGTCCTTCCTGCACACGCTTCCGCTGCTCAAGTAAGCAGCCACCGGCGGGTGTGCTCTAGCACGTCCTTGCGGCTGCGGCCGGCGTGGTCGGCGGCGATCAGCGGGCTGCCGATGCGCAGCGAGAAGAGCAGCAGGCTGCGGACCTCCACGTCCTCCGGGTCGGCGCAGAACTCGCCGAAAAGCTCGCGCAGATAGGCGATCCGCCGGTTGTCGACCCGCTTGAGCTGTACGGCGACCCGCTCGTCGCGGCGGGCCCACTCGCGGATCGCCAGGTCGACCGCCGTGCCGGTCATCACGCCGTCGCCGGCGGCAACGAGGGTGATCAGGCGGTTGAGTTTCGCCCGGCCGTCGCCGCCGGCTTTCTCGACCTGGTCGATCAGCGCCTCGGTGGTCTCGCGCTCCCAGGTGTCGAGGATCTCGGTGAGCAGCGCGTCACGGTTCTTGAAGTAGCCGTAGAAGCCGCCCTTGGTCACGCCCAGCAGCTGCGCCAGCGGCTCGATCCGTACGGCGTCCGGCCCGCCCGTCGACAGCAGCCGCAGCCCCTCCTCGACCCACCGCGTCCGCGGCGTACGGGTCACGCCCACCGTGTGGCTCCCCTCACGCGGCCGAGATCTATACGGCACCGTACACAGCGGTCTACGTTGCTCATGTACGGCATCGTATAGAAGGGATCAGGATGATGAGGCTCCCGACCGCGGCGCACGCCGACATTCCCTGGCGGATCCACGAGATCACCGCCGACTTCCAGATCGAGGACGTCTGGGCGCTGCCCACCCCGGGCGGCCCCGCCGACTTCCAGCGCCTGATCGCCCAGTTCTCCGAAGCGAACGCCGACACCCCGGAGCTGATGTCGTCGACCATCGGCAAGTTCCTGATGGCCGCCCGCTGGAAGCTCGGCGAGCTGTTCGGCTGGGACAAGGACGGCGAGGGCCTCGGTCGACGCGTCCCCAGCCTCAAGGACCGCCTCCCGGCCGACCTCCGCGACGGCCCGACCGGCCCCGAGCTCGACGGCGTTCCCTTCCGCCCGATCTTCCTGACCGACAACGAATGGGCCGCGGAGATCGCGAACAGCACGATGCACGGCGTCCTGCACCTCGGCTGGGTCCAGGACGGCGACCACTACCGCGGCCAGATGGCCGTGCTGGTCAAACCGAACGGCCTCCGCGGTACGGCGTACATGGCGCTGATCAAGCCGTTCCGCTACCTCTGGGTCTACCCCGACCTGCTGCGCACGGTCGGGCGCGGCTGGGAGGCCGGCCGCGGGAACGCCGCGTGGGTGAACCGGGCCCGGTAGTTCGACGCGGTCAGCCCGTAGTGCAGCTTGAAGCGCCGGGCGAAGTAGTTCTGGTCGGGCCACCCGACCGACTCGGCGATCCGGCTGATCGAGTGGTCGGTGTGCAGCAGCAGATCGGCCGCTAGCTCGACGCGATGCCGTGACAGGTAAGCCATCGGCGGCAGTCCCGTCGACGACTTGAACAGCCTGACCAAGTACCCCGGCACCAGGTGCAGCTCCTCCGCGAGCTCGGTCAGCGTCCACTGATGCGCGGGCGCCGCCTCCAGCATCCGCATCGCGGTCAGCACCGCCGGATGGATCTGCGTCTCGCGCCCGACCACGCCTGTCGCGGCGACCGCCCGGGCCAGGCAGCTGAGGAACAGCGAGAGCCGCCCGACGATGTCGCCGCGGTGCAGGTGAACCGATTCATGTCGGAGCTCGCCGAGCCCCTGCAGATGCCCGATCGCCTCGGCCAGGGTGACCTCGTCCAGATGCGTGGTCAGGATGCCGCGGCGCTGGGCCGAGAACGGGCCGGTCCAGAGCAGGAATCCGAGCAGCGGGTCCTCGCGCATCCAGGCCAGCTCGCGCTGGATCAGGTCGGCGGAGAAGCAGCAGTTGTAGAGCTCCAGGTCGACGCAGTCGTCGTACGCGTGCCAGACGCCGGGGCGGAGCAGGATCACGTCGCCCACGGTCAGCTCATGCCGTCCGGACAGGCTCTCGTGGTACCCGGTGCCGCCGGTGATGACGGCGACCTCGAAGAAGCTGTGGGTGTGCACCGGGTGCCCGGTCGGGTGCACGTACGGGCCGGCGTACGCGACGGCACCGTCGACGAAGTGCAGCAGCGTGCGGGTGTTGCCGACCGGTGGATCCTCCATGCCTCAACCTAGGCGGCAAAGTGCGTTTTGTGCTAGGTCCGGTGCACTCCGTTCTAGCGCGCGGACGGCGGCGGCCCCAAGATCGGACCTACCCAATGAATCGTTTCATCCCGCTAGGAGTGCCATGTCGCGATCCGCCGCACCGACACACCTCCGCTTCGACCATCACACCGGCGCCGGCCCGGTCCTCGGGATCGGCACCGGCGCACCGCGCCTGTCCTGGCAGGTGCCCTCCGCCGACGCGGACTGGGCGCAGACGGCGTACGAGCTGGAGATCGTCCGGGGCAGCGCGGCCCCGCAGACCCATCTGGTCGAGGCCGCCGACCAGGTGCTGGTCGCGTGGCCCGACGATCCGCTCGGGTCGCGCGAGCAGGCGACGGTCCGGGTCCGCGTCCGGGGTGTCGAGTGGAGCGACTGGAGCGAGCCGGCCGTCGTCGAGGCCGGGCTACTCAGCACCGGCGACTGGTCCGCGCGGTTCGTCACCCCGCGCGAGATCGGCGCCCCCGACTCCCCCGCACCGATCGTCACCGGCGACTTCGAGCTGCCCGAGGGCATCGTCAGCGCCCGCCTGTACGCGACGGCGCACGGCACCTACGTGCCGACGCTGAACGGCAGCCGGGTAGGCGACCACGAGCTGGCGCCGGGCTGGACGGCGTACCAGTTCCGGCTGCGCTACCAGACCTACGACGTCACCGACCTCGTCCGCCCGGGCGCGAACCAGCTCGAGTTCCTGCTCGGCAACGGTTGGTACCGCGGCCGCCTCGGCTTCAAGAACCAGCGGGCCGTGTACGGCGACCGCCTGGCCGTACTCGCCCAACTGGAGGTGACCACCAGCTCCGGCGAGACGCTCGTGATCGGCTCGGACGGCAGCTGGAGAGCACGAGAGAGCGCGATCACCGCCGACGACCTGTACGACGGCCAGTCGACCGACCTCCGCCGGACTCCCGGCCCGAGCACCCCGGTCGACGTGGTCGACGCCGATCTCGGGCTGCTGGTGGCGCCCGACGGTCCGCCGGTCCGGATCACCGACGTGCTGCCGGCCGTGGAGGTGTCCACCTCCCCCGCGGGCAAGACCCTGGTCGACTTCGGCCAGAACGTCGTCGGCCGGGTCCGGCTCAAGGTCCGCGGCGGCGCGGCCGGGGACGAGGTCGTGCTCCGGCACGCCGAGGTCCTGGAGAACGGCGAGCTCGGCGTCCGCCCGCTGCGCACGGCGAAGGCGATCGACACCTATGTCCTGGCCGGCCCCGACGAGGTGACGCTCGAGTCCGAGCTGACCTTCCACGGCTTCCGGTACGCCGAGGTGACCGGGGTCGCCGATCTCGTTGCCGAGGACATCGAAGCCGTTGTCGTCGGCTCCGATCTCACCCGCACCGGCTGGTTCGCGTCCTCGAACGAGACCCTCGACCGGTTCCACGAGAACGTGGTCTGGGGGATGCGCGGAAACTTCCTCGACGTCCCGACCGACTGCCCGCAGCGCGACGAGCGGCTCGGCTGGACCGGTGACATCCAGGTGTTCTCGCCGTCGGCGAGCTTCCTGTTCGACAGCGCCGGGTTCCTGACCAACTGGCTGGCCGACCTGGCCGCCGAGCAGCACGAGGACGGCTCGGTGCCGTACGTGATCCCGGACGTGCTGCGCGACCCCGGTCCGGCGACCGCGGCGTGGGGTGACGCGGCAACGATCGTCCCGTGGGTCGTGTACGAGCGGACCGGCGACGCTGCCCTGCTCGCGCGGCAGCTGCCGAGCATGCGGGCCTGGGTCGACCGGATGGCAGACCTTGCCGGGGACAACCTGTTGTGGACCGGCGGGTTCCAGTTCGGCGACTGGCTCGACCCGACCGCGCCGCCGGACAACGCCTTCGCGGCCAAGGCCGACGCGGACGTGATCGCGACCGCGCACCTGGCCCGCTCCGCCGAGGTGGTCGCCCGGGCGGCCGACGTCGTCGGCGAGACCGACATCGCGAGCCGGTACGGCGAGCTGGCCGCGCGGGTCCGGCAGGCGTTCGCCGCGGAGTACACGACCGAGGGCGGCCGGGTGCTGAGCGACGCGACGACGACGTACGCGCTGGCTCTGCAGTGGGCGCTGCTGCCGACCACCGAGCAGCGGCAGGGCGCGGCCGCACGGCTCGCCGACCTCGTCCGGACGTCGGGCTTCCGGATCAGCACCGGCTTCGTCGGTACGCCGCTGATGGCCGATGCCTTGGCCGATACCGGACATCCGGACCTCGCGTACCGGCTTCTGCTGCAGACAGGATGCCCGTCCTGGCTGTACGCAGTGACCATGGGCGCGACGACGGTCTGGGAGCGCTGGGACAGCATGCTCCCCGACGGCAGCATCAACCCGGGGCAGATGACCTCGTTCAACCACTACGCCCTCGGCGCGGTGGCCGACTGGATGCACCGCCGGGTCGCCGGGCTCGCACCGGGCGACCCCGGCTACCGGACGATCGTCGTCGACCCGCTGCCGACCGAACGTCTCGCCAAGGCGTCGGCCAAGCACCTCACGCCGTACGGCGAAGCGGCGGTCTCCTGGACCCGCGCCGACGGGCAGCTCACCCTCGCCGTCACCGTGCCCGTGGGGTCGACGGCAACGGTTCACGTGCCGGGGGCAACCTCCCCGGAGACCGTTGGTCACGGGAACCACGAGTGGACCGTCGCCGACCCGGCCGCCGAGACCTCGGCGCTGCCCGCGAACGCGAGCATCCGGCAGCTGATGGACCACGAGCCGACCTGGGACGCACTGGTCCGCGCCGCGGTCGACAAGGACGTCGTCCCCGACGACGCCGCGTTCGCCACCCGGCTCACCCGCTACCTCGACCAACCCGCCACCCAGCTCGTCGACGCCGTCAGCCCGCGGGGCTTCTCCCCGTCGGCCGAGGCGCTGCAGGCCGAGCTCGACCGTCTGCTCAACCGCCGATGAAGATCCCCTGGAGGTCACAGATGACGTTCCGCCGCCGTACCTCAGGACTGGCCGTGGTCGCGGCCGCCTCCCTCGCCCTGACCGCCTGCAGCGCGGGCAGTCTCGGCTCCAGCGACGACACGGGCGGCTCCGGCTCGGTCTCCATCACCTACCTGGCCGGCAACCAGGAGCAGGACGTCAAGGAGGCCCAGCAGCTGATCTCGGACTTCACCGCGAAGAACCCCGACGTCACGGTCAAGCTGGAGAGCCGCCCCGGCGGCACCGAGGGCGACAACATCATCAAGACCCGGCTGTCCACCGGCGACATGACCGACGTGTTCAGCTACAACACCGGGTCGCTGTTCCAGGCGATCGCGCCACAGAAGAACCTGGTCCCGATCGGCGACCAGCCCTACATCAACGACATCGACGAGAACTTCAAGAAGACGGTCACCGCGGGCGACCAGGTGTACGGCGTACCGGCCGGTGGTTTCATGGCCGGCGCGGTGCTCTACAACATCCCGATCTACACCAAGCTCGGGCTGAAGGTGCCGAAGACCTGGGCCGAGTTCATGGCCAACAACGCCAAGATCAAGGCCGCCGGGATCGCACCGGTGATCCAGACCTACGGCGAGACCTGGACCTCGCAGCTGTTCGTGCTCGGCGACTTCCACAACGTCGCGGCGACCGAGACCGACTTCGCCGAGAAGTACACCAACAACCAGGCCAAGTACGCCACGTCGGCGGCGGCCAAGAAGGGCTTCGAGCACACCGAGGCCGTGCACGACGCCGGCTACCAGAACAAGGACTTCGCCTCCGCGAAGCTGCCGGACGGACTGCGGATGCTTGCCCAGGGCAAGGGTGCGCACTACCCGATCCTGACCGGCGTGGTCAACGACATGGTGGACACCTACCCGGCCGGCGCCAAGGACGTCGGGCTGTTCGCGTTGCCTGGTGACGACGCGAGCACCAACGGGCTGACCGTCTGGACCCCGAACGGCGTCTACATCCCGACCACGACCACCGGCGACAAGCTGGAGGCGGCCAAGAAGTTCCTCGCCTTCGTCGCCAGCCCCGACGGCTGCGCGTCGCTGGCCAAGTCCGGTACGCCGACCGGCCCGTACGCCGTCAAGGGCTGCACGCTGCCGGCCGACGTACCGCAGTCGATCAAGGACATGCAGCCGTACCTGGACAAGCAGGGCGGGTCCAGCCTGGCGCTGGAGTTCCTGTCGCCGGTGAAGGGCCCCTCGCTGGAGCAGATCACCGTCGAGGTCGGCTCGGGCATCCGCAAGGCCCAGGACGGCGCCGCCCGGTACGACGAGGACGTCAAGAAGCAGGCCCAGCAGCTCGGGCTGGCGGGCTGGTAGACGTGGCGACCACGTCTGTCCGACCACGCTCCCGTAGCGCAGTCTCCCCGGCCGCTTCGGCGGCCGGGGGGAAGGTCTACTCGCCGTACTCGAACTGGTTCTACCTGCCGGCGGCCGTGATCTACGGCGTGCTGTTCGTCGTCCCGACCTTCGCGTCGCTGTACTTCAGCCTGACCCGGTGGAGCCTGTTCGAGTCGAAGTTCATCGGGCTGGAGAATTTCCAGCTGTTCTTCCAGGAGCCGCAGCTGATCAAGGGCTTCACCAACACGCTGATCTTCGCGGTCGTCACCTCCGGGTCGAAGGTGGTGCTCGGGCTGCTGCTCGCCGTACTGCTGACGTCGCGGATCATCGGCCGCGGGTACCTGCGGTCGGTCGTCTTCTTCCCCGTGCTGGTCAGCACGATCGGCGTCGGGCTGACCTTCACCGTGCTGATGAACCCCGAGCGCGGCCTGATCAACGGCGCGCTCGAGGTGATCGGGATCAGCGGGCCCGGCTGGCTCACCGACCCGAAGTGGGCGCTGCTGTCGGTCGCGCTGGTCGACGTCTGGAAGGGCGTCGGGCTGGCGACGCTGATCTACATCGCGGGCATCGTGTCGATCCCGCGGGAGTACATGGAGGCCGCGCGCGTCGACGGCGCGAGCGCGTTCGAGACGTTCCGGCGGATCGTGCTGCCGCTGTCGCGACCGGCGACGGTGACCGTGATCATCCTGTCGCTGATCGGCGGGCTGCGGTCGTTCGACCTGATCTGGGCGATGACCCGCGGCGGGCCGGGCTTCACCTCCGACGTGATCGCGTCGGTGATCTACAAGCAGTACCAGGCCGGCTTCTACGGGCTGTCCACCGCGGGCAACGTGGTGCTGTTCATCGTGGTGACCGCGGTGGTGCTGCCGCTGTTCTGGTTCCTGAACCGCAAGGAGGTGGAGATGTGAGCACCGCCGAGCTGGTCAACCACAAACCCGGCCGCAACTACCTGCTCAGCGCGGTCGCGATCGTCGCGTCGTTCGTGGTGTTCGTGATCCCGTTCGTGTTCATCGTGCTGACCGCGGTCAAGGACCGGCAGCAGTCCGCGCTGCTGGACTTCTCCTGGCCGCACCAGTTCCAGTTCGTCGAGAACTTCGTCGCCGTGGTCAAGGCCCGCGACTACATGCTGGTGATCGCGTTCATCAACTCGACCGTGCTGACCGTGGTCAGCGTCACCGGGATGGTGGTGCTGGCCGCGATGGTCGGCTTCGTGCTGCAACGCCGGCGGTCGCGCTGGAACCCGTTCATCAACTTCATCGTGCTGTCCGGCCTGATCATCCCGCCGGCCGTCGTACCGACGATCTGGGTGCTGCAGGGGCTGCAGCTGTTCCGGACCATGACCGGGCTGATCTTGATCGAGATCGCCTTCGGGCTGTCGTTCTGCATCCTGCTGTTCCGGGCCTTCGTCGCGACCATCCCGCGCGAGCTGGACGAGGCCGCGGTGATCGACGGCGCCGGACCGCTGCGGCTGTTCTTCCGGGTGATCTTCCCGCTGCTGCGCTCGGTGATCGTGACGGTGGTCGTCGTGCAGTCGGTGAACGTGTTCAACGACTTCGTGAACCCGCTCTACTTCCTGCCCGGCGACCAGAACGCCACCGTCCAGCTGACCCTGTTCAACTTCCAGAGTCAGTTCACCACGCAGTACAACCTGCTGTTCATGAACATCCTGCTGATCACCGTCCCGCCGCTGGTGATGTTCCTGTTCTTCAACCGCCAGATCGTCGCGGGGATGACCTCGGGGGCGGTGAAGGGCTAGGGCTTGCGGTAGATGAGGAAGGCCTGGTCGGTCTTCTCGGTGTCCATCGCCGGGCGGGTCAGCCGGGTCACCTCGGCGAAGCCGGCCGCGACCAGCAGTTCGTGGATCGCGGCCGGCTCGTAGGCGTAGACGTTCAGCTCGATCGGGTGCCCGTAGCCCTCGGTCAGGTGGTAGGTGCCGGTGCCCGCCTTGAAGCCGTAGAGGAACAGTCCGCCCGGCGCGAGGACGCGGTGGATCTCGGCGAAGGCCGTCGGGAGATCCTCGGCCGGGGTGTGGACGAGCGAGTAGTACGAGAGCGCGCCCGCCAGCCCGTTGTCCGGGAGCGGGAGGTCGAGCAGCGACCCGACCTCGAACTTCAGGTCGGGGTACTCGGCCCTGGCGAAGTCGACCATCCCCGGCGACAGGTCCATCCCGAACGCGTCCATACCGAGCTCGGCCACGTACGCCGTGACGTGGCCGGGGCCGCAGCCGAGATCGCCCACCGGCCCGCCGTCGCCTTCGGCCAGCAGGTCGCCGTACAGGCCGAGGATCGCGCGGTGGTACGGGTCGTCGAACCGCGGAGCGACCAGCGCGTGGTAGTCGGCGGCGACGGTGTCGTAGGAGTTCCGGGTGTTGTCCAGGTACGAGGTCATGGCCCGGGAGGCTAACCGTCACCGCCGACAGTTCTCACACGCCGTCGTAGTACGCCTCGATCGCCGCGTGGTCGACCGAGCTGTCGGGCTTCATCCCCAGCGACTCGTACTTCTTCCGGCGCGCCCGCATGTCCGCGAGCAGGATCGCCCGGGCGTGCACCGCGACCTCCTCGGCGACCTCCGCCGGGACCACGATCACCCCGTCGTCGTCGCACCCGATCATGTCGCCGGGGCTGACCTGCGTCCCGCCGCAGGCGATCGTCGCCTGCGTCTCGACCACCTTGATCCGCCCCGGGATGATCGTCCGGCCGCGCGCCCGCGAGCAGATCGGCGTGCGCTGCGCGGCGATCTCCGCGGTGTCGCGGCAGTACCCGTCGGTGACGATCCCGGCCGCGCCGTTCTGCACCGCGCCCATCCCGTTCTCCGAGCCCCAGAACCCGACCTCCTTCCCGCCGCCGGCGTCCATCACGACCACGTGCCCCGGCGCGAGGTCGCCCGGCAGCTTCACGTTGCCGGTCTCCTCGAACCAGATCCGGTGCGCCTCGACGATGTCCTGGGTGCTGTCGAGCTTCCACATCGGCCGGTTCGACGGCACGGCGCGAATCGTCGCCGCCGGGCCCCAGAACTTCATCCCCAGCCACAGCGGCCGGACGTCCGGCGACATCAGCCCGATGTCGAAGTACCCGATCCCGTCCAGCGCGTCGGCGACGTCCACCACCCGCAGGTGCCGGTACAAGCTGCTCAGATCGTCGGCCCTGGCTGTCTCGGTCACTGTCATCTGGATGACCTTTCAGTTGATCCGGTAGTAGTCGGCGGCCGTACCTCCGAGCACGGCCGCGAGTTCGTCCCCGTCCTGCAGCACCTGTTCGAGCGCGCCCCGCAGGTTGCTCCACGCTTCTCCGTACGACGCCCGCAGCAGCACCACGGGCCAGTTGCTCGCCACCATCAGCCGTCGGACCCCGAAGCACTCGACGACCCACGCCAGGTACCGCCCGATGTCCGGCCACTCGTTCAGCTCGGTCAGCAGATCGATCCCCAGCGAAACCTTCATCCCCACTTGCGGACAGGCAGCCAACTCCCGCACCTGCCCCGCCCACGGCTCCCATACCCCGCTGTCCACCGGCGGCCGCCCGAGATGGTCGACCACGATCCGCAGCTCGGGCACGGCGTCGGCAAGCTGAAGCACCGCCTTGGTCTGCTCGGCGGTCACCGGAACCACATCCCAGGCGATCCCCGCGGAGGCCAGCTCGCGGAAGAGCCCCACCGACTCCCCCAGCCACTCCATCGGGTCACGCCCCACCAGACACCGCACCCCGCTGAACACCCCAGCGAATCCCTGCAACTCAGCGGGCAGATCGAGGGGGGAGGAGCCGCCGCCCCCGGCTTCGCTGCGCTCGCCGGAGATCACCGAGCCGCCGCCGGTGCCGGCCGAGGCGACCGGCCGCGCGCGCGTCGCCGGGCTGTTCGAGCCGATTGCTTCGTCTGCGCGGCGAGCGCTCGCCGCCACCCGTGCGATCTCCTCGCGTGCTGCCTTCGGGTCGGACAGCGGCAGCCAGCCCACCACCGCACCCACATACGGCGTACGCGCGTACTCCAGCAGCCGGTCGTTCTCCGCCGGCTCGTCGACGGACTGGATGAGGACCGTGCGGTCGACTCCCGCTGCGGTGAGCTCCACCGACAAATCCTCCGGCGTGTAGTCGCGGGCGATCGCCCCGTGGCGGTTGTCTCGCCACGGCTGCTCTTGTGCGGCGAGCTGCCAGAAGTGGTGGTGGGCGTCGACGATCATCGGCCCTCCCACTCGACATCCTCGTGAGCCAGGAACGCCTTGACGCCGGCCTGGAAGTCTCGGCTGGCGTAGACCTCGGCCAGAACATCCTCTCCGTCGGTGAAAGCGCCGTCGCGGAGGATGCGGCGGTCGAACTCCTTCATCGAGGCGAGGGTGAGCGGCGCGTTGGCGCAGATCACCGCAAGGAGCTTCTCGACCCGGTCGTCGAGGTCCTCGCGTTCGATGACCTCGGTGACGAAGCCGGCGATGGCAGCCTCGGACGACGGCATCAGGCCGGCAGTGAGGAGCAGCGCCATCGTGCGGCCGGCGCCCAGGCGTTGCTGGAGGCGGGCGATGACCAACGGCGGGAGCGTATTGCCGAGCGTCCGGGCGACCGGCGCACCGAAGACCGCGTCGGGCGTCGCGACGACCAGGTCGCAGCAGGCCGCCAACGCCAAGCCGGCGCCGACCGCCGGGCCTTGGACGACGCCGACCACCGGGACGCGGACGCGCAGGAAGCTCGTCAGGACCGCCCCGATCCGGCGCTCGTACTCGACCCCCTGCTCCCCCGTCGTGAAGTCCGCGAACTGCCGGATGTCCGTGCCCGCCGCGAAGGCCTTCCCGCCCGCGCCGCGCAGTACGACCACGCGGATCCCGCGGTCCTTCTCGACCAGCGACTCGATGGTCGAGAGACCGTCGTACATCTCCCACGTGATCGCGTTCCGGCGCTCGATGTTGGCCAGCGTGAGCCGGAGAATCGCGCCGTCGCGGTCGATCTCGAGCGCGCTCATGCGCCGGTCCCCTCGTCGAGGCGCGGCGACAGCTCGCCCAGCACCTCGTCCGTGTGCTCGCCGAGCAGCGGTGGGTGCCGCCTGATCCGCGCCGGCGTCCCACTCAGCTTCACCGGCGAGCCCAGCACCCGCACCTTCCCCTCGACCGGGTGGTCGATCTCCTGCACCATCTCGCGGGCCCGCACGTGCGGGTCCTCGTCCAGTACGTACCGGTAGTCCCGGATCGGACCAGCCGGTACGCCGGCCGCCAGCAACCGCGTGACCCACTCGTCGGTGGTCGCTGTGGCCAGCCTGTCCTCCAGTACGCCGGCCAGCTGGTCGCGGTGCGCCATCCGGTCGGTGTTGGTAGCGAAGCGTTCGTCGGTGAGCAAGTCGGTGACCTCCAGAGCGGTACAGAGTCGTTGCCAAAGGCGCTCGTTGTTCGCCCCCAGCGTGAGGTGACCGTCCTTCGTCCGCAACGCCTGGTACGGCGCCGACATCCGGTTCGCCGAGCCGAGCGGCTGCGGAACGGTGCCGGTGGCCCAGTACTCGGTCGACTCCCAGACCGACATCGCGAGCGCCGCCTCGAACAGCGACGTCTCGACGTACTGACCTTCGCCGGTGCGTTCCCGCGCGTGCACGGCGGCGACGATGCCGAACGCGCAGAACAGCCCGGCGCCGAGATCGCCGACCGGGAGCCCGGACTTCACCGGCGGGCCGCCAGGCTCACCCGTGATGCTCATCACGCCGGACATCGCCTGGGCGATCAGGTCGTAGCCGGGGCGGTCGGCGTACGGGCCGGTCTGGCCGAAACCGGAGACGCTGGCGTAGATCAGCCGCGGGTTGAGCGCGGCGAGTGTCGGGTAGTCGACGCCGAGCCGCGCGGTCACGCCGGGGCGGAAGTTCTCCACCACGACGTCCGCGCTCAGGACGAGCCGGTGGAACGACGCGAGGTCGTCGGGCGATTTCAGGTCCAGCACGACGCTGCGCTTGTTGCGGTTGAGCGCGAGGAAGGCCCGGCTGTCCTCGCCGTGCACTGAGTAGCCCCACGACCGGCGGGTCTGGTCGCCGGTCGCCGGGTTCTCGATCTTGATCACGTCCGCGCCCAGGTCGGCGAGCAGCATCGTGCAGAACGGCCCGGCCATCACCTGCGTCAGGTCCAGCACCCGCAACCCGTCGAGCGCACCCGGCGGCCCGGCGGCCGCCGCGGACTCGCCGCCCGCAGCGTCCGGCGTACCAGCGTCCCCCGCAGCGAAGCTCATCAGCCGCCCAGTCCGGCGTTCGCCTCGGTGAAGAACGAGTCGGCCGCCTGCTGCACGGTCTTCTTCCCGAACGCGATCTCCTCGTAGGCCCGCGTGTAGGCCTTCTCGAACGTCGCCTGGTACCCCGGCGGGTACAGGATCGTCGGCGGCTTCTTGGCCACGATCTGCGCGTACAGCTCCAGCTCGTGCTTCTTCAGCGCCGGCAACGCCGGATCGTCGATCTGCGCCTGCAGCACCTTCTGGTTCGTCGCCGCACCGTTGTCCGACTTGAACGACTTCCCCGCCTCGAGGTCGTTGGTGAAGAAGTCGATGAACGCCGCCGCCGTCGGCACGTTGTCGCAGTTCGTCGGGATCGCGAACCCGGAGGTGAAGATCGCGTTCCCCGACCCGTTCGGCCCGGACGGCATCGGCAGCGTGTTCAGCTTCTGCCCGCCGGCCTTGTCCGCGAGCGTCGCCGACGCCGGCGTCAGCGCGTTGCCCGGCATGCTGTCGGTCATCACGCGCCCCTGCGCGATGAAGTTCTGCTCGGCGCCCTCCGGCTCGTCGGCCTGCGCGTCCGCGCCCATCGTCACGCCGTCCTTGCGCAGCTTCTCCCACATGTCCCAGTACTCGACCAGCGACTCCTTGGTGAAGCCGAGCTTGCCGTCGTCGGTGAACAGCTGCTTGCCGTTGGCCAGCTGGTATGCGATGAAGTAGTTCGGTACGCCGCCGCGCGAGCCGGAGGCGAAGACACCCGAAGGCAGCTTGCCCTTGGCCGACGCGATCCAGTCGGTGTACTGCTGCCAGTCGTACCCGTCCTTGGGCAGCCCGATCCCGGCCTGCTCCGCGAGCGTCTCGTTGACCCCGACCGCGTCGTACGCCGCGCCGTACGGCAGGAAGTAGAGCTTGCCGTCCGGTCCGCGCCCGGTGTCGACGACCTCCTTCGGGATGTCGTCGACCTTGATCGCGCCCGACTCGATCATCGGGTCGAGCGGCAGCAGCACCTTGCGCTTGGTGTAGTCGTTGAGCTGCCGGCCCTGCAGCTGCATGACGCAGGGCAGCGTCTTGCTGGAGGCCTGGATGTTCAGCTTGTTGAAGTAGTTGCCGAAGTCCGCGTTCTGCCGGTCGATGCTGACGCCGGGGTGGGCCTTGACGAACATGTCCGCGACCGCGTTGGTTTTCGCCGCCCGGCTCGCTCCGCCCCAGAAGGTCAGCTGCAGGCTACCGGTCACGTCACCCTTGCCGTCCTGCCCGCTCGCAGCGCCACCGCCGGTGTCACCGACCGACGTACCGTTGCAGCCGGCAACCACCATCAGCGCGGCCGTGGCCAGCGCCGCCGTACTCAGTCTTCTCATCGCAGATCTCCAGTCACTTGAGGCCGGTGGTGGCGACGCCCTCGATCAGCAGCTTCTGCGCCCCCAGGAAGAAGCCGACGATCGGGGCCAGGGCGAGCGTGGACATCGCGAACAGCGAGCCGTACGCCGATTCGCCGGTGACGTCCAGGAACGAGTTGAGGCCGAGCGAGACCGTCCAGAGCTCGGGCCGGTTCAGGTAGAGCAGCGGGCCGAGGAAGTCGTTCCAGCTGTTGATGAAGGTGAACAGCGCGGTGGTGCCGAGCGCCGGCAGCGCCAGCGGCAGGATGATCCGGCTGAAGGTGCGCCAGTGCCCGCAGCCGTCGATCCGGGCCGCGTCGTCGAGCTCGCGCGGCAGCGTCCGGATGAACTGGACCATCAGGAAGATGAAGAACGCCTCGACGCCGAGCCACTTGGGTACCACCAGCGGCAGGTAGGTGTTCATCCAGGCCAGCTCGTTGAACAAGATGTACTGCGGCACCAAAGTGACGTGGTAGGGCAACAACATCGTTGCCAGCAGCACCCCGAACAGGGTCCGCTTCAACGGGAAGTCCAGGCGGGCGAACGCGTACGCCGTCAGCGAGCAGGAGAACAGGTTGCCCGCGATCGACAGCCCGGTGATCGCGACCGAGTTCAGGAAGTACCGGGAGAAGTCGAGCTGCCCGGCGCTCCAGCCGTGCTTGTAGTTGTCCAGCGTGTAGTTCTTCGAGAACAGCCCGAGGCTGTTCATCACCTCGGCCGACGGCCGGAACGACGCCGCGACCATCCAGACCACCGGGTACAACATCACGATCAGTACGCCGATCAGCAGCGCGTGCCGGAGCAGCCCGATCACCAGCGGGTTCCGCGTCGTGCGCCGGCCGAAGAACGGCCGGGCGCCGACCGACACGGCGGTCATCGCTCGTCCCCGTAGTACACCCACCGCTTGGCGGTCAGGAACAGGAACCCGGTGAACAGCCCCAGCACGACAACCAGCACCCACGCCATCGCCGACGCGTAGCCCATCTTCAGCTCCGCGAAGCCCTGCTGGTACAGGTAGAGCGTGTAGAACAGCGTCGAGTCGGCCGGCCCACCAGAGCCCCGGCTGACCACGAACGCGCCGGTGAAGACCTGGAACGCGTGGATCGTGTCGAGCAGCAGGTTGAAGAAGATCAGCGGTGTCATCAGCGGCAGCGTGACACTGAAGAACCGGCGGACCGGCCCGGCACCGTCGACCGCGGCCGCTTCGTGCAGCTCGGCCGGGACCTGCCGCAGCCCGGCCAGGAAGATGATCATCGTCGCGCCGAACGCCCAGAGGTTCAGCGTGACGATCGTCCACAGCGCCGTACCGGGACTGCCGACCCAGCTGCCGTGGGTGATGCCGAACAGGCTGAGCACCTGGTTCACCAGCCCGGTGCTGCCGAACATCTGCCGCCAGAGCACCGCGATCGCGACGCTCGCGCCCATCAACGACGGCAGGTAGAACAGCGCCCGGTAGCCCGACAGGAACTTGATGCCCTTGTTGAGCAGCAGCGCCAGGACCATCGAGACGATCAGCAGCAGCGGCACCGAGACGACGACGTAGATCAGCGTGACCTGCACCGACGACAGGTAGCGCGGGTCGGCGGTGAACATCCGCTGGAAGTTGTCGAGGCCGATCCAGCGTGGTGCGCTGAGCAGGTCGTAGCTGGTGAACGCCAGGTACGCCGAGTACAGCATCGGTCCCAGCGTGAGCAGCACGATGCCGACCAGCCACGGGCTCAGGAACAGGTACGCCGTCAGCCCTTCGCGGCCGGTCCGCGTGTTCTTCATCGGCCGCTCTTCCGCGCGTGGGCCTCGACCTCGTCAGCCAGATGCTGCGCCAGCAGACCGGCCACCGGCACCTGTACGTCGGACTCACGCGCGGCCGCGACGATGTCCCACAGGTCCTTGCTCCACGGCCGGTTCCGCACCGGCGTCCCCGCCGCGTCGTACGCCGCGGCGACGCGGTCGAAGAATCCCCAGTTCCGCGTGATCCAGGAGTCGCCGGTGCTGGTCGCAACCGCGTCGAGGACGGCCTGCTCCGGTACGCCGTAGGCGCCGGCGAGCGCGAGACCCTCCTGCACGCCGGCGAGCGCCGCGAACATCATCAGCTGGTTGGCCAGCTTCACCGCCGCGCCCGCGCCTGCAGGCCCGACATGAAGGATGCTGTCGGCAACGGATTCGAGAACCGGGCGGGCTTGGTCGAGCACCTCGGCTCGGCCGCCGGCCATCACCGTGAGAGAGCCGGTGAGCGCTCTCTCCGCTCCCCCGCTGACCGGTACGTCGAGCAGCCCGATCCCACGGACCTCGGCTTGCAACGCCAGTTGACGAGCGGTCGCCGGGAGGATCGTGCTGTGGATCAGCACCACCGATCCCGCGGCCAGCCGCGGGATCAGCTCGGTCAGGATCCCGGTGACCGCCTCGTCGTCAGGAACAGCCAGTGCGACCGCCGCACACTCACTCAGGTCAGCGGGTCCGTCGGCCAGTTCCGCGTCCAGACCGGCAGCATGGGCCGAATCCTGGTCGTACACCTTCAGCGACCAGCCCGCGCGCCGCAAGGACTCGGCCATCGGGCGGCCCAGGTTGCCGAGTCCGACGAAGCCGATCGGCTGTTCTCGGTCGATGTCTTGGCCCACGAACGCCTCCAGTTCGTACGGTCCAACCGTCTATGAACTATTGTCTACAATAGATAGTCGACGCCCACAAGACTTCGGGGAACAATGACGCCCATGACAGAGCACCAACTCGAATCGCCCAGCCTGGTCCAGCTCGCCGCCAACGCGATCCGGCGGATGATCCTGGCCGGGGAGCTGGCCGAGGGCGAGCGGCTGATCGAGGAGCGGCTGACCGAGCAGCTCGGGATCAGCCGCCCTCCCCTGCGCGAGGCGCTGCGCGTGCTGGAGCAGGAAGGCCTGATCGTCACCAAGCCGCGGCGCGGTTCGACGGTCGCGACGCTGACCGATCAGGACGTCTTCGAGATCCTCACCCTGCGCTCGGCCCTGGAGCGGCTGGCGGTCGAGCTCGGCGTACCGGTGCAGGTCCCCGAGCGGCTGAAGGTCGCGCAGGACGCGCTCCTGGAGATGGAACGCTGCGCGAGCGCCGAGGACCGCGGCAGCCTGGTCCAAGCGGGCTACCGCTTCCACTCCTCACTCGTCGCGCTGGCTGGTCACCGCCGGCTCGAGGAGGCGTACGCGTCGGTGCAGCAGCAGCTCCTGCTCTGCATGGCCCGCAACCTGTACGCCCGGGAGCACTTCTACGAGGACCTGCACGAGCACGTCGCCCGGCACCGCAAGCTGCTCGACCTGGTCGAGGCCGGTGACCCGGCCTCGGTCCTGGCCGAGCTGGCGGTGCACGGGGAGCGCTCGTTCAGCGAGATTCAGAGCAACGTCGGCAGCCGCGAGGCCAGCAGCTCGTAGTCGCGCAGGCTGTTGTAGGCGTGCGCCGACAGCCGCACGAAGACCCGGTCGTCGAACCCGGTCAGCGTGATCTCGGCCTTCAGCTCGCGCGACACCTTGATCTTGAACTCCTCGGCCGCGTTCGGCGACCGGGTGGCGTCGAACGGGATCCCGACCAGCCGCATCGTCGCCGCCGGGTGGGCGACGTCCGGCAGGTCGGAGCCGAGCGCCTTGGCCAGGATCTGCGCGCCCTCCTCGACCAGCGTGGTCAGCTGCGGCCGCCGGACCGGCCAGTCGAGCTCGGCCAGCACCCGCAGCGACTCCGGCGCCGCGATCCAGGTCGCGTAGTCGTAGGTGCCCTGCATGTCGAAGCGTTCCGGCAGCCGTTCGTCGTACTCCGACCAGGACACGATCAGCGGCATCGTCGCCGCCCGCCACTTCTCGGCGACGACCAGCCCGGCGGTACCGCGGGGCGTGGCCGGCCACTTGTGGAAGTTGCCGGTCCAGAAGTCGGCGCCGTCCTCGGCCGGCTCGTCGATCAGCGCCGGAGCGTGCGCGCCGTCGACGATCAGCGGGATGTCCCCGCACGCCTCGGCGAGCCGCCGGATCGGGAACACCATCGCGGTGCCCGAGCTGATCTGGTCGACGATCAGCGCCGCGGTCCGCTCGTCCAGCGCGGCGCCGACAGCCGCGACGATCGTGTCGTCGTCGGCCTCCAGCGGCACGTGGACGATCACCACCTCGGCCTGGCGGGCCCGGGCAATCCGCTCGGCGGCGTACCGGACGGCGCCGTAGATGTGGTCGGTCAGGACGATCCGGCTGCCGGGCGGGATCGGGATCGCGGCCAGCGCGGCGGTGAGGCCGGCGCTGGCGTTCGGGACCAGCGCGAAGCCGGCCGGGTCGGTGCCGAGGAACGCGGCGAGCTCCAGGCGGCTCGTGGTCAGCCGGTCGGCGACCGAGCGGAACCAGAGCATCGTGTTGGCCTCGGTCTCGGTCCGCAGCCTGGCCAGCAGCTCCTGGGTCCGGCGCGGGACCGCGCCGTACGAGCCGTGGTTCAGGTGCAGGACCTCGGGGTCGAGGGACCACAGGTCGGGGCGGGGGCTGAGATCCGTCACCGTCACCACGGTACATAATCTGGCCCGTGTACCCCTACCTCGACCACGAGGGGCCGATCGCGATGGCCCACCGCGGTGGTGCGTTGCACCCGGACAACGTCGGCTACGAGAACTCCCTGCGCGCCTTCGCGCAGGCGGTGGCGCTCGGCTACCAGTACGTCGAGACCGACCTGCACGCGACCAGCGACGGTGTCGTCGTCGCCTTCCACGACCACCGGCTGGACCGGGTCACCGACCGGACCGGCCTGATCGCGGAGCTGCCCTGGTCGGAGGTCAGCAAGGCGCGGATCAACGGGCACGAGCCGATCCCGCTGCTCACCGACGTGCTCGAGGAGTTCCCCGGCATCCGGCTCAACCTCGACATCAAGGCCGACAACGGCGTCGGCCCGGCGGCCGCCGTACTGCGGGACGCGGGCGCCGTCGACCGGGTCTGCGTGTCGTCGTTCTCGCAGGCCCGGGTGCAGCGGATCCGGCGCGAGCTCGGGCCGCGGCTGGCGACCGGGTTCGGCCAGAACGAGATCGCCCGGCTGCGGTTCGCGCCGTTCCGGCTGTCGTCGCCGGGCGCGTGCCTGCAGATCCCGGAGGTGTACGGCCGGATCCGCGTGCTGACGCCCGGGCTGCTCAGGCGGGCGCATGCCCTCGGCAAGCAGGTGCACGTCTGGACGGTCGACGACCCGGCGGACATGCACCGGCTGCTGGACGCCGGCGTCGACGGGATCATCACCGACCGCACCGATCTGCTGCGCGACGTACTGGTCGAACGGGGCGAGTGGCGCTGAAGTGTTACCGGCAGGTCCTGCGAACGACGCCTTGACCTGACACACTCCTGCGCATGGGATTCCTGTCGGCCCCGGCGGCCGTCGACAAGCGTGAGTACTGGGGCTTCAGCCTCTACGACTGGGCCAACTCGGGCTACGTGACGACCACCGGCACGGTGCTGTTCGCGCCGTACCTGACCTCGGTCGCCGAGACCGCCGCCTGCGGTGCCGCCGGTACGACGGACAACCCGTGCCGCACCAACCTAGAAGTGCTCGGCCTCGGCATCTCGCCGGGCTCGCTGGCCTTCTACGTCGTCACGGTCGCGACGCTGTTCTCGGCCCTGTTCCTGCCGATCGTCGGCGCGATCGCGGACCGTTCGCCGCGCAAGAAGCTGCTGATGTGCGGTTTCGCCTGGACCGGCGCGGTCGCCGCGAGCTCGATGGTCTTCGTCAGCGGCGGGAACTGGCAGCTCGGCGCGTTCCTGCTGTTCGTCGGCAACCTGTGTCTGGGCTCGTCGATGGTGGTCTACGACTCGATCCTGATCGACATCGCGCCACCGGACGCCCGCGACGACGTGTCCTCGCGGGCCTGGGCCTTCGGGTACCTCGGCGGGTTCATCCTGCTCGCGATCAACCTCGGCGTGGTCACCGCGCACGACGCGCTCGGGATGGGTCAGGGCACCGCGGTCCGGCTGAGTCTGCTCAGCGCCGGGCTGTGGTGGGGGCTGTTCACGTTCATACCGTTCGTCAAGCTGCGGAACCGGCCACCGGTCGCGGTCGTGCAGGTGCGCGGCGGGTCGCTGGTCCGGCAGAGCTTCGGCCAGCTCGGCGCGACGCTGCAGCACCTGCGCGCGTACCCGATGACGCTGCTGTTCCTGGTCGCGTACCTGTTCTTCAACGACGGGATCCAGACCGTCATCTCGGTCTCCTCGACGTACGGCGAGAAGCAGCTCGGGTTCGAGACCCAGGTGCTGATCATGACCATCCTGCTGGTCCAGTTCGTCGCGTTCTTCGGGGCGATCGGGTTCGGGCGGTTCGCCCGCAAGTACGGCTCGCACCGCACGATCATGGGCGGGCTGGTGGTCTGGATGGTGATCGTGATCGCCGGGTTCACGCTGCCGGAGAAGCAGATCGTCCCCTTCCTGGCGATGGGCGTGGCGATCGGCATCGTGCTCGGCGGGACGCAGGCGCTGTCCCGCTCGGCGTTCAGCCAGCTCATCCCGAAGGGCCGCGAGGCCGAGTACTTCAGCCTGTACCAGGCCGGAGAGCGGGGCACCTCGTGGCTCGGCACCCTCGTCTTCGGCCTGGTCCACCAGGTGACCGGCTCCTACCGGCCGGCCATCGTGGCGCTCGGGCTGTTCTTCCTGATCGGCTTGGTGCTGCTCAGCCGCGTCGACATGCGTCGCGGGATCACGGAGGCCGGCAACACCCAGCCGACGCTGGTCTAAGCAGCTCCGGGTCCGACGTCAGCAGCAGTCAGCGGACGGCGTACCGGCTGGGCAGTCGAGTACTCGTCGGCACCTACGTCGAAGGGCGCTGTTCTCGTCTGTCCGTCGACGTCGTCCGTCACTCTGCTCGACTCACTCGCCGCATTGATCGCCGCGCTCCCCGAGCCGAGTCTGTGAATGCCGTCGGAGCCGGCGGTGAGCTTCGGATCGGCCCGCGTGAACCCACCGGCCGGGATGTTCCCGTTCGCCGCACTCCCCCACAGCACGTTGTTCTTCCAGGTGATCCCCTGCTGATAAGGCATCTCCACCAGCGCGTCTCCGTCGCCGACGACCAGGTTGTCGGCGACGCGGCACGCCAGCGGCGGCAGTGTCCGCTGGCTCTCACCGACGATCCCCTGCCCGTTGTTCCGCAGCGTGTTCAGCACGATCGTCACCCGGTCCGGCGCGTCGTTGCCCTTGCGCGAGTCCGACGACTCGCCGCTGAAGTGGTCCCGCACCGACCCGCTCCCGAGCACGATCCCCGCTCCTCCGATCCCCGCCAAGTAGTTGTTGACGATCAGGTGATCGTTGCCGTAGATCCGGATCCCGTTGCCACCAGCGAGCAGGTAGTTGCCCTCGACCCGGTTGTCGTTGCCGTGCCGCAGCACGATCCCGCCCACGCTGTCCCGGATCGTGTTGTACCGGATCGTGTTCCCGGACGCCTTCACCGAGATCCCCTCCGGGTCTCCGTTCACGCGCTCGAACAGGTTGTACTCGACCGTCGCCCCGGCGTCGCCGAGCGCCCGGCTGCTGACACCGAGCCGGATCGGCTCGCCGCCGTTGTCGCCGCCGAAGCTGTGGTCGCGGAAGTGGTTGCGCAGGATGTGCGTACCCTGCGCCATCGCCGTACCGGACGGGCCGTCGACGACCAGGTAGCAGCCCTTGGTGGACTTGTCGTGGAAGACGTTGCGGTCGACCTTCGCGCCGTCGCCGCGGACGACGACCCAGTGCTCGGCGGCCGCGGCCAGGTTGAAGTCGTTGCGAGTCAGCCGGATCCCCGGCGAGTTCGCGGGCAGGTCGAGCGTCGAGCTCTGCCTGAACACGAAGCCGCTGATCACGATGTCGGACGAGTTCGACACCACGAAGCTGTGCGGTCCGGTCAGCGTGACGCCGCCGCGGGTCTCGGCCGTGATCGTGATCGGCGAAGCGCTGGTGCCGTGCCGGCCGCTGATGGTGATCGGCGAGCCGGACGGCACGGCGTACGAGCCGTTCTTGAGGACGATCCGCGCGCCGGCGGTGGCGCTGTTGATCGCCTGCTGGAGCTGGGCGAGCGAGGTGACGGTCGCGGTCGTGCCCGCGAAAGCCGTTTCTGTTCTGGACAGCACGAGGGCGGCGACGCCGCCGAGCAAGAAGGTACGACGTTGCATGATGAGACTCCTAGCTGTGGGGGCGGTACAGCTTTCGGTACTCGCTCGGGGTGACCGAGCTGACCTGGCGGAAGACCTTCGAGAAGTACGACTGGTCCATGCCGACGGCCGCGGCGATCTCCTCCATCGGGCGCGCGGTGGACGCCAGCTCGCGCTGCGCCCACTCGATCCGGGCCCGTTTGAGGTACTGCTTGGGTGACAGCCCGAACTCCGCCCGGAAGTACCGGATGAAGCTCGGCTGGTCCTGCCCGAAGCGGGCGGCCAGGCTCTCCACGGTCAGCGGGCTGCCGAGGTTGGCCTGGATGTACTGGACGACGTCCGACTCGCTCGTCTGCTGCGGCGAGAGCTGGACGGTCCCGGGCGGCGCGCTGTCGAGGTAGTGCGCGAACAGCGCGGTGAGCGCCGAGCGCAGCCGGAGCGGGGTCGCGAGACCGGGCGGATCCCGGTCGGCGGCGCCGACCTGCTCGAACAGCGCGCCCGCTTCCTCGGGCGACTTGCTGCGTACGACGTACGGGAGGCTGAGCACCTCGCCGATGTCCTTGTCGCCGATCAGCGCGGAGAAGTGCAGCCAGTGCTTACGGTACGTGTTGTCGCTGATCGCCTCGTACGAGACCGGGACCTCGGCGGGCAGGTAGCACAGGTCGCCGGGCTTCGGGTCGAGGACCTGGTCGCCGACGACGAGCCGGCCCTCGCCCTCGAGGATCAGGTAGAGCCGCGAGAACGGGTCGGGCTGCAGCGGGCGCGCCCACTCGCGGTGCACCTTGGTGATCCGGGCGGCGACGACGAGGTCGAGGCGCAGACGATCCAGGTGGGTCCGAATCAGTTCGTCCTGCTGAGTGACCGTCGTGTTCATGCGCTGTACGGCCCGACCTCGGCCGCGGTCAGCGGGCCCCAGACCGGCCGGTGCCGCGAGTACTCGTCGGCGCCGACGTCGACGCGGCCGTGCCGCTGGTCGCCGTCGAGGTCGCACTCGACGCCGGGGTACCAGCGCGCCGACGCGTCTCGCGCCGGGCTGTGCTCGGTCAGGCGCCGGACGCCGTCCGGCCCGGCCGCGAGCAGCGGGTCCTTGCGCGTCGCCGGCCCGTTGCCGTCGGCCGCGGCTCCCCAGGTGAGGTTGCCCGCGAAGTCGATCCCGTCCGGGTACGGCATGTCGATCAGCTGTCCTGTGTCGCCCACCAGGAGATTGTCCGTGATCGCGCAATCCAGCGGCGGGAGGGTCCGGTGGCTCTCGCCGACGATCCCGGAGCCGCAGTCGAGAATCGTGTTCAGCCCGATCCGGACCCGGTCCGGCGCGTCGTTCCCGCGCCGCGACTCCGCCGTCTCCCCCGCGAGGTGGTCCCGCACCGACCCACTCCCGAGCACCACCCCAGCGCCCTCGATCCCCTCCAGGTAGTTGTTGGCGACAAGATGATCGTTGCCGTAGATCCGGATCCCGTTGCCACCAGCGAGCAGGTAGTTGCCCTCGACCCGGTTGTCGTTACCGTGCCGCAGCACGATCCCCCCGATGCTGTCCCGGATCGTGTTGCGCCGGATCACGTTCCCCGACGACTTCACCGAGATCGCCTCCGGGTCGCCGTTGGCGCGCTCGAACAGGTTCAGCTCGACCACCGCGCCGGCCCGGGACAGGGCGCGCGGACTGACGCCGAGCCGGATCGGCTCGCCGCCGTTGTCGCCGGGGAAGGTGTGGTCGCGGAAGTGGTTGCGGGCGACGTACACGCCCTGGGCCATCGCACTGGTCCCCGCGCCCTCGATGCCGAGGTAGATGCCGAGCGTCGACTTGCCGTGCCAGACGTTCCGGACGAGTGTCGAGTGGTCGGCCCGGACCATCACCCAGTGCAGACCCTCGAGGTCGGCGAGCTGGAACTCGTTGTGGCTCAACCGGATCCGCCGGCAGTCCGGCGGCAGGTCGAGGGTCGTCCGCTGCTTGAAGACGAACCCGCTGAGCGTGAGGTCGGACGAGCCGGTCAGCACGAAGCTCTGCTCGCCGGTCAGCACGACGCCACCGACGGATTCGGCGCGGATGGTGATCGGGCGGCGCCGGCTCCCCCGCTTCCCGGTGATCGCGATCGGGTTGGTGACGTCGTAGGTGCCGTTGGCAAGCGTGATGGTGCTTCCGGCTACTGCTTGGTTGATCGCTCGCTGCAGTTCCTCCAGTGAACGAACAGGTGGTCTTCGCGCGGCCACAGCTTCAGAAGGCATGGCGAGACCAGCTGCTGTCACACCGGTGGCGGTGAGGAACGTTCGTCGTTTCATGGGTCCTCCTGCTCACAGGAACAGTTCGATGACGGGGACCGCGACCTCGGGGCGGCGGACGGGGAGCTCGAGCGTGAGCGTGCCGGGCGGCTGAGCACCGGGGCGGGTGTTCTCGGCCTCGCGGTCCGCGTCGTGATCGACGAGCTGGACCTCGGAGCCGTCCGACAGCAGCTGGGCGTAGCGGACCTTGCCCGCCAGGCCCGGGAGATGCACGTGCTTGAACGGCCAGCTGAACAGATGCACGTAGAGCCGATCGCCGTTCTGTGTGTAGCGGCAGTCGGCCGGCGCGTCGTACTCCGACGCACCGCAGCCGCGGATCGACCGCTCGTGCAGCCGCATCCATCCACCGATCGCCGCGAGCCGGGTCTCGGCCTCGGGATCGATCAGCCCGCGACCGGTCGGCCCGACGTTGAGCAGCAGGTTGCCGTCCTTGGAGACACCGTCGATCAGCATCCGGACCAGCAGCTCCGGCGACTTGTAGTCGGCGTTGTCCCGGTCGTAGCCCCAGCTCCCGTTCAGCGTCTGGCACGCCTCCCACGCCACCGGCAGCGGCCCGGACGGCTGGTACTGCTCCGGCGTCACGAAGTCCCCGGGCAGCCCGGTCCGGTCGTTGACCAGGATCTCCGGCTGCAACTCGCGAACCATCGCCAGCAGCTCAGCCGCACCCCAGTCCTCGGCGCCCTTGCCCTCCGCCCTCCGCGGGTACGAGAAGTCGAAGAACAAGTAGTCGATCGTCCCGAACCCGGTCAGCAGCTCCCGCACCTGACCGTGCAGGTACTCCCGGTAGACGCTCATGTCCCGGGGCCGCTTCCGCGCCTCCTCGTCGTCGCGCTGCGGATGCAGCCCGTCGATCGGGAACTCGGGATGATGCCAGTCGATCAGCGAGTGGTAGAACCCGACCTTCAGCCCCGCCTCCCGGCAAGCGGCCACGAACGGCCCGACGAGATCCCGCCCGTACGGCGTACCGGTGACCTTGTAGTCGGCCAGCGCGCTGTCCCACAGGCAGAACCCGTCGTGGTGCTTCGTCGTCAGCACGACGTACCGCATCCCGGCCGCCTTCGCCGAGCGCGCCCACGCGCGCGGGTCGTACAGATCGGGGTCGAACCGGTCGAAGTACCGCTGGTACTGCTCGTCGGTCATCCGTTCCCGGTTCTTCACCCACTCGTGCCGGGCGGCCAGCGAGTACAGCCCCCAGTGCACGAACATCCCGAACCGGTCGTGCCGGAACCACTCCATGCCACTCATCCCTTCAGGGCGCCCGAGGTCAGACCCCGCGCGAACGACCGTTGGAAGAACAGGAAGACCAGCACCGACGGCAGCAGGGCCAGCAGCGACGCGGCCAGCACGACGCCCGGGGTGACGACCGGGTCGATCCGCAACGTTCTGAGGGCCAGCGGCAACGTGTACGCCGACGAGTCCGTTGCCACCAGCAACGGGAGCAGGTACTGGTCCCAGATCATCGTGAACCCGAACACCCCGATCACGCCGAGCGCCGGCTTGCACAGCGGCAGGATGATCTGGGCGAAGATCCGCAGCTCGCCGGCGCCGTCGATCCGGGCCGCCTCCTCCAGCTCACGCGGCACGTCCTTCATGAACTCGGTCATCACCAGGATCGAGAACGCCCAGGCGCCGAGCGGCACGATCATCCCGGCCAGCGTGCCCATCAGGTTCACGTGCAGCAGCGGGAGATCGCCGAGCACGAGCGTGAGCGGCAGCGCGAGGATCTCCTCGGGCAGCATCATCGTGGCCAGGATCGCGACCATCACCAGCGTCATCGCCGGGAACACCTTGCGGGCCAGCGCGTACCCGGCCAGCACCGAGACCGCGACCTGGAGCAGCAGCCCGAAGCCGACGACGAAGAACGAGTTCAGCAGGTACCGCAGTACGCCGTGGTCGAAGGCGATCCGGAAGTTGTCCAGCGTCGGGCTGCGCGGGATGACGCTGAGCTGGGTCGGGTCGGAGACGTGGTTGAACGAGCTCACCAGCAGCGCGAGCAGCGGGCCGGCGAAGACCACGAACAGGCCGGTGTAGACGACGGCCTTGAGCAGCCTGGCGACCGGGCCGGTGCGTTCGGTGAGACCGAGCGCGGTCTCGGTGGCGGCGCTCATGCGGCTCTCCTTCGACGCAGCAGCTGGACGCAGACGGTCAGGACGAGGGTCGCGGCGAACAGCAGCACCGCACCGGCCGAGCCGACGCCGAGCCGGTTCTGCTCGAGACCGAGCTTGTAGATCAGCGTCATCACGACCTCGGTGGAACCGTTCGGCCCGCCGTTGGTGAGCAGGAAGACCTCGGTGAAGCTCCGGAACCCGCGCACCGCGGCGAGCACGAACAGGATCGCGAACACCGGCCGGAGCCCCGGCAGCGTGACGTGCAGGATCCGCTGCCGCGTGGACGCGCCGTCGACGGTCGCCGCCTCGTACAGGCCGCGGTCGATTCCGGCCAGCCCGGCGAGGAAGATCATCATGTCGTACGGCGCGCCACGCCAGATCCCGGTCACGACGATGGACGCGAGCGAGCTGTCCGGGTGGTTGATGAACCCCGACGGCCCGAGCCCGACCAGCCCGATCACCTGGTTCATCAGCCCGTCGGCCGTCGGGTGGTACATGATCCGCCACAACTCGGCGACCACCGCCAACGGCACCACCACAGGCAGGAACGCCGCCGAGCGGACGAAGCTCAGCTTCCGGGTCTGCCCCTCGACCAGGAGCGCCAGCCCGAACCCGAGCAGCATCGACCCGAACGTCTGCCCCACCGCGAGCACCACGGTGTTCCACGCCGCCGCCCGGAACCCCTCCGACCCGAGCACCTCGCCGTAGTTCGCCGACCCCACCCAGGTGTTCCCGAGATAGGGCTTCACGTCCTGCACCGACATCGTGATGGCCCGAGCCATCGGGATGAACTTGAAGTACAGGAACAGAACGAGAGCAGGAGCCAGGAAGGCCCACGGCACCCACCACTGTCCGAGTCTTCTCACCCGCACCTTCGCGCGAGCGACCCCCAGTACTTCGATCGCGGTCATCAGGCGCCGATCCCCTGCTGGTTCAGCGCGTCCGTGAGCTTGCTGTCGAGCTTCTTCAGCTCGTCACCGACGTTGAGGCTGCAGTCAGCGATCAACGCGTTGACGGTGTCGGCCGACGACTGACGGACCGCCGTCCAGTTCGGGATCGACGGCGCGTAGCGGGCGTGCGACTTGTACGCGTCGGCGTAGACCTTCCAGCGTGGGTCGGGCCGAACGCTGCCGATGTCGACGGTCTTGTTCACCGGGAGCTGCACGATGAACGCCTTCTCGCCGGCCATCCCGAGCTTCTGCCCCTCGGCCGAGATCGCGTACGCCGCGAACGCGTCCTGCCCGGCGCGGTTCGGTGAGCCCGCCATCAGATACACGCTGCCGCCCTCGGCCAGCACCGTCGCGTCCTTCGGCCCGGCCGGCACCGGCACCACCTCGTACTTGTCCTTGCCCAGCGCCGAGTCGAACCGCGGCAGCAGGTACGGCCCGACCACGTACATCCCGGCGCGCCCCGCCTCGAACGTCTCGTTCGTCGGCGGCGTGTCCATCGTCGCGGCGCCCGGCTGCACCACCTTCGCCGTACAGGCCAGGTCCCGGAACCACGTCGTCGCGGCGACCGACTCCGGCGTACTCATCGCGGCCTTGTACTTCCCGTCCGGCTGCGCCGCGACGAAGTCACCGCCACCGGCCCACAGGAAGTTCGAGAAGTACCACGACGCGTACCCACGCTTCGTCGACCCCGGTACGGCGAGCCCGGCGGTGTCGGCCTTGCCGTTCCCGTCGGGGTCCTGCGTGGTGAACGCCTTGGCCAGCGTGATCAGCTCCGCCCACGTGGCCGGCACCGGCAGGCCGGTCTTCGCGCGCCAGTCCTTGCGGATCAGCAGCGCGCTCGCCTGCGCGGAGTACGGGACGCCGTACGTCTTGCCGTCGGTCGCGCGCCCGGCGGCGAGCGCCGCCTCGAGCAGCTGGTCGCTGCCCTTGACCGCCGCGAGGTCGACCTCGCGGACGATCCCCTGGCTGACCATCGTGCCGAGCTGCGCCGAGTCGTTCAGGACCAGATCCGGCAGGTCCTTCTGCGCCGCGCGCTGGGACAGCTTGGTCTCGAAGTCGTCGAAGATCGCGGTGACCTGGACCTTCTGCCCACTGGCCGCCTCGAACGCGGCGGCCAGCTTCTTCATCCCCTTCTCGCCGTCACCGCCGGGCGTGGTCCTGACCCACAGCTCCAGCGGTGCCGACGAGTCCTGGGTCACCTCACCGGCGCCGGACGAACCGCACGCGGCCACCGTGAAGGTGGCCGCCAGCACCGCCGCGACGAGTCTCCTGGAACTGCGCATGCCGTCTTCTCCTGTCGACGAAGAGGCGAATTTGTACTTTCTGCGCCTCATTTCGTCGCAAGATAGCGCTTTCCAAAGAAGCCCGTCAACGGTTGGGCGGTAGCTCCCCCTGCCGGACGGTGCGCGCGGTCAGCGTCCCGTCGGCCGTCTCACCGCTCACCACGACCTGCTGCCCGGCCTTCAGATCGCTCACCGATCCCTTGCTCGAGATCTCGTACGCCGTGTCGCCGGTGAGCTTCACGGTCACGTCGCCGTTCTGCGTCTTCACCACCAGCTTCCCGTCGGCCGCCGACACCACCGTGCCGATCGCCGCGCGGCCCTGGCCGAACTGCCCGCCGCCGCGCTGCCCGGCACCGCCCTGGCCGGCCCCACCCTGACCAGCGCCTCCCTGACCGGCACCGCCTTGGCCGGGCTGCCCGCCCTGACCACGGAATCCGCCGTACCCCGCCCCGCGCCCCGCCTGCGCCGGCGTACCGTCCGACGCGAACGCCGCGTGCAGCCCGGCGCCGCCCGCCAGCCCGATCGCCAGCACCACCACGCCGCTCAGCACGGCAGTTGCCACCGGCAACTTCAGCGTCTTCTTCGGCCGGAGCGCCGCCTCGACCTCCTGGTCGGACCCGATCTGGGCGAACTCGTCGGGACTCTGGTTGGACATGCCTGAACCTCTCACTCGTGTCGCAGTGCATCGATGGGACGCAGCCCGGCCGCCCGGTGGGCCGGCATGCTGCCGAAGAACAGCCCGACGGCCGCGGAGACGCCGAAGGCGAGCGCGATCGACGACGGCACCAGCACCGGGCGTACGCCGGCCAGCTCGAACCGGCTGACGACCAGCGCCGCCGCGACGCCGACGGCGCCGCCGATCAGGCTGAGCAGCGTCGCCTCGATCAGGAACTGCCCGAGGATCGCCCGCCGGCGCGCGCCGAGCGCCTTGCGGATCCCGATCTCGCGGGTCCGCTCGGTGACCGTGACGAGCATGATGTTGGTGACGCCGATCCCGCCGACCACCAGGCTGATCGCCGCGACCGTCGCGAGCAGCGCGGTGAAGGTCGCGGCGGTGTCCTGGCTGGTCTGCAGGATCTGCGCCGAGTTGGTGATCCGGAACGGTGACGTCTGGGTCGCCGGGACCTGGTGCCGGGCCGCGAGCAGCTGCGTGACCTCGGCCTGGGCGACGTCGACGCGGTCCTTGCTCGTCGCCTGGACGACGATCTGGTTGAGCGCGCCGTACCCGGCCTGGGTCGCGCGCAGCGTCGAGATCGGTACGACGACCGCCGCGTTCGGGTCGGCAAAGCCGGTGCTGTCCTTGCTCGCGAGGACACCCAGGACGGTGAAGTCGACCGCGCCGAGCTTCACGGTCTGGCCGACGGCGGTGTTCGGGCGGGTGAACAGCTCGCTCGCGGCGGTCTGGCCGAGCAGGACCACGCGGGCCGCTTGGTCCACGTCCTGCTGGGTGAAGGCGCGGCCGGTGCCGACCGGGGTGTTGGTCGCGGGCAGGTAGTCGGGGGTTGTGCCGATCACCTGGTTGACGGTGTAGCTGGTGTCGCCGTTGGTCGCCGTACCGGAACTGGTCATCACGGGGGCGACGGTCGCGATGTCGGGTGCGAGCCGGTCGTCGGCGAGGGCCGCGGCGTCGTCGGTCGTCAGGGCGTACTGCTGAGCGGACGGACCGGCCTGGCCGCGCTGGAAACCACCGCCGCCGCCTGAGGACGAGACGGTGAGCAGGTTGGTGCCCATCGCCTCCAGCCGCTCCTGCACGGCCTTCCCCGACCCGTTGCCCACCGCAACCAGCACGATCACCGCGCCGACGCCGATCGAGACGCCGAGGACGGTGAGCAAGGAGCGCAACTTGTTGGCCCCGAGCCCACGCAGGGCGGCCCCGAAGAGATCTCTAGGAGACATCAGCCAGTCACCTTGTCAGCAACGATCTTTCCGTCAGACACTTGAATCAACCGGCGAGCTCGGCGAGCTACTTCATCCTCGTGCGTGATCACCACCACCGTGCGGCCTTCGGCGTTCAACGCGTCGAACATGTCGAGCACCTCGTCCGTGGACCGCGCGTCGAGGTTTCCGGTCGGCTCGTCGGCGAGCAGGATGCGCGGACCGGTGGCGAGGGCTCGGGCGATGGCGACGCGTTGTTGCTGACCGCCGGAGAGTTGATTGGGCCGGTGGTCCGCGCGGTCGGCGAGGCCGACGAGCTCGAGTGCGCGCCGGGCCCGCTGACGGCGCTCCGAGCGCCGGAGGTGGGCGTAGGTGAGCGGCAGCTCGACGTTCGCCAGCGCGCTGGTCCGCGGGATCAGGTTGAACGACTGGAAGACGAAGCCGATCTTGCGGCCGCGGACGAGGGCCTGCTGGTCCTCGGTGAGGCGGGCGACGTCGGTCCCGTCCAGCCAGTACTCGCCCCGGCTGGGGACGTCCAGGCAGCCGAGGATGTTCATCAGGGTCGACTTGCCGGAGCCGGACGAGCCCATCACCGCTACGTAGTCACCGGCGTGAACCTGCAGGGAGACCCCACGAAGAGCATGTACGGCGGTCTCGCCGCTGCCGTAGGTCTTGGTCACACCCCGGAGCTCGATCAGCGCCGAGGCGGGCGCAGGTGCGGGGGTGTCGCGCAGCAAGTGCTGAGCGTCAGCGGCCACGGTTGGCGCCTCCGCCCTGGCCGCCGCCGAAGCCGCCGGGGAGCTGGCCGCCGCCGCCCTGGAACTGACCGGCCCGGCCCTGACCAGCCCGCTCCTGGCCGGCGGTCGCGCCGCCGATGGCTCCCTGGAGGAGCTCGACCTGCTCGCCCTCGTCCAGGCCGGACTTGATCTCGGTGAAGCTGCCGCCCTGGACGCCGATCTGGACCTCCCGGGTGGATCCGTCGGCAAGGGTGACCGTGTGGGTGCCGCCGGAGGTGACGACGGCGGTGCTCGGGACGTACAGCGTGTTGGAGACCTTCGCCGTCTGCACGGTGACGTTGGCGGTCTGGCCGATCCGGGCGCCGGCGGGGAGCTTGGTGAGGCTGAAGGTCGCGGAGTACGAGACGACGCCGTTGGTCGTCGTGGGGGTCGGCGAGACCGAGAGGAGAGTAGCCGAGAGGGTCGTGCCGGGGTCGGCGTTGAGGGTGACGGTCGCTGACTGCTTGGCCTTGATCTTCACGGCGTCGGCTTCGGGGAAGGCGGCAACTACTTGAAGAGACTTCAGGTCCGCGAGGTTGACGAAGCCTGAGGTAGAAGTTGAGGCCTCGGCAGATGCCGACGGCGAGTTCGATCCACCGGCCACCGACCCCACTCCCCCGTTCACCGCAGTCACAGTCCCCGCGATCGGCGCCCGCAAAGTCGTCGCCTCGACCGCCGCCTGAGCCGCCTCGAGGTTCTGATCGGCCTGTTCCTTGTCAGCCTTCGCCCGCGCACGGCTCGCCTTGGCGTTCGTCACCGCGATCTCAGGATCTTGCTGTTGTCCGCCGACTGCCGGCGTCGCCGTTGACTCCGCCGCCTCCTCCGCGTCGCTCAGCGACTCCTCCGCGGCATCCACCGAGTTCGCCGCCGCGATCTGGTTCTGCTCGGCGATCCGCACCTGCCGTTCCGCCGGCGCCGGGTCGATCCTGGCCAGCGCCGCGTTCTTCGCGACCACCTGGCCGACCTTCACGTACACCGCCGTGACCGTCCCCGACGTCGCGAACTGCGGCGTCGCCGACTGGGAGCTCTGCAGCGTCCCGCTCGACGACACGCCGGCGACCACCTCCCCACGCGCCACCGCGACGCTCGGGCGCGTCGTACCGGCCGCCTCGGACTCGTCGCGGAAGAACAGCAGGTACGCCGTGACGGCGACGGCGACGACGACCGCCACCAGGGCCACGTTGAGCAGGCTGAGGCCACCGAGTCTGTGGCGTGGGAGGACCATGAGCGCAGACGCTAGGAAGCTTTGCTGAGGAATGAATCCGGGCTTGCTGGCAACTGGCTGTGAATCCGGCTGCTCGTTTCAGACTGTGGCGCGCGACACACAGTCAACTGTGAACAGGCGATGACACCGGGTCACGACGGGCTTGTCAGGTGCGTACCTTGGCCTCGGGCATGCCAAAATGGGAATGATCCGAGCCGGCCGACCGTTGGCACGGATGACGAAATCTCGGAGGTTTGACATGTCTAATCGCGTTCTGCGTGGTTCGGGGCTGGGTGGGGTCAGCTTCGAGGACGACCGTGGTGTGGAGTTCGCGCCGCGCCAGATGATCACTTACGACTGCCCGCGCGGTCACGTGGTCGAGGTGACGATGGCGCACGACGCCGAGGTCCCCGCGATCTGGGAGTGCCCGCACTGCGGCAGCGAGGCCGCCCGTTCGACCGGTGAGAAGCCGGAGCCGAAGCAGGAGAAGCCCGCCCGGACGCACTGGGACATGCTGCGCGAGCGCCGGAGCATCTCCGAGCTCGAGGAGCTGCTCGCCGAGCGCGTCCAGCTGCTCCGCAACGGTGAGATCGGTCCGGCGCACCTGCACCGGGCCCGCAACACCACGGGCAAGCGCACCGCCTGAGCACCGAACCCCGAACGGGCCGTTCCGCAGAGTCGCGGAACGGCCCGTTCGCTGTGTTCACCCCCAGGTCGAGGACGTGACCTCGGTCACCTGTCCTGCGGCCGGTCGGGGTCGATGACCTCGCCCTGGACGACGTCGTCGTTCCGCATCCGCTGCCCTTCGGACTGCTCGGCCGACGGCGGCCGGAAGGTCCCCGGCATGAACCCGGTGATCGGATTGCCCCCGAGCTGCGAGACCACTCGGCGGCCCAGGAACCCGGAGAGCACCCGGCGCGCGAGCGGTCGGGTGAACGGCAGCACGAAGAAGAAGCCGAAGATGTCAGTGACGAACCCCGGCGTCAGCAGCAGCGTGCCGCCGACCAGCAGCAGCGCCGCGTCGGCCAGCTCCTTGCCGGGCATCCGCCCGGTCTCCAGCGCCGTGCGGAGCGCGGAGAACGCCCGGCGTCCCTCGCGCTTGATCAGCCAGGCGCCGAGCGCGCTCTCGATCAGCAGCAGGGCGACCGTGGGCCAGCCGCCGATCACCTGGCCGATCTGGATGATCACGTAGATCTCGACGATCGGCACCACCAGAAGCGCCACCGCGACGAACCACGGCAGCCCTCGGGTCTTGCGCGTCGGACTTCCGGTTACGCCGCTCACAGCAGCCCCACCTCTCGTGTCGGTCAGACCGGTACCTTCTCAGCGCTGGGGGTCGCGGCCGGCGGCGTACCGGGGTCCGCCGGGCGGCGGTTCCGGCGCGTCGCCAGCGCCAGCACTGCTCCCATGATCCCCAGGCCGGTCAAGAGCCACTGCGGCCAGCCGCCGAGCTTGGTCGCGAGCGTCTCGCCGTCGCGGACCGGCACCGACGCGACGTACACGTCCGGCACGAACTGGCCCGACTTGTGCTCGACGGCCCCGTCCGGCCGGATCACGCCGGAGATCCCTGAGGTGGAGGCGATCAGCACGGTCCGCCCGGTCTCGATCGCACGCATCCGGGTGATCGCGAACTGCTGCTCGGGCTGCCCGGTCCCGCCGTACGTCGCGTTGTTGGTCTGTACGACGAGCACCTGCGCGCCGCCCTTGGCCAGGTCGGACACGACGTTGTCGTAGGCGAGCTCGAAGCAGATCAGGTCGCCGTAGGTGACGCCGTTGATCGGCATCAGCCCGGGACCGACGCCCGGCGCGGTCTGCCGGCCGACCATCTCCAGGCGCTTGATGTAGGGCAGCAGCTGGTCGCGGAACGGGATGTACTCGCCGAACGGCACCGGGTGCCGCTTCGCGTACCGCTGGCCCGGCCCGCTGGCCGGGTCCCAGACGATGCCGGTGGTCTGCCGCTCGTTCTCGCCCGGCCCCTCGGTCACCGCGCCGACCAGGATCGGGACGTTGACCGCCTTCACCGCGGCCTCGATGTCGGCCCGGGTCTCGGCGTCCTTGTACGGGTCGATGTCGGTCGAGTTCTCCGGCCAGATCACCAGGTCGGGCTTGACCTGGGTGCCGGCCTCGACCTGGCGCTGCAGGTCGAGCGTGGCGTTCAGGTGGTTCTTGGTGACGGTCCGGGCGCGGCCGAGGAACTCCAGTCCCTTGCCCGGCACGTTGCCCTGCACCATCGCCGCGGTGATCGTCTTGCCGTTGCCCTCGGTGGACAGCGACATCAGCGAGCTGCCGCCGACGATCGCGACCCCGGCGACCAGCGCGACGACGCGCAGGCCGAGGGCGCTCCTGCGGCGCAGTACGGCGTACGCGAGAACGCCGAGCAGCGCGATCACGAAGCTCAGGCCGGCGATCCCGACCAGCGAGGCGAGCCGGCCGAGCGGCGAGTCCGAGAACGCCCACGCGAGCCGGCCCCACGGGAACCCGCCGAACGGCACCGACGACGTGGCGAACTCCGTCCCGACCCACAGGCACGGGATCCACAGCATCCACAGCTTGTGCTTCAACGCCTGGCTGGCCAGGGCACCGAAGACCGCGTAGAAGAGCCCTTCGAGGATCGCCAGCGCGATCGCGGCGTCGCCGCCGATGACGCTGAGCCACGGGACCAGGACTGCGTAGTAGGTGATGCCGAAGCCGGCGCCGACCAGGATGCCACCCTTGACCGAGACGCCGTTCAGCGCGGCCAGGAACAGCGGTACGGCGACGACGGCCAGCCACGGGTGGTCGTGGGGCTCGAAGGCCAGTCCCAGCAGGGCGCCGGCGCCGACCGCCACCACGATCCTCGGCACCAGCCGTGCCAGAGCCTTCAACCGCTCCACTCGGGTCCCCTTCGCCTCACCGTCCGGCACCTGCCGGTGCGCACGACGGTACAACGTACGGGAACCCGGAAGAGATCCGGTTGGTGACGCAGAGGTGTCGAGATGGTGTTACGGCACCGACGCGGCGCGAGAGGCGGCTGTCGGGTGAGAGAGGAAAGAGGCTCGGCCGACCCTTCGGACCAACCGGCGGACCCGCTGGATGCGAGCCGCCCGGCTGTTGTCTACTGGGCGCCGAGCCTCTTCCACCTCTGCCCCGCGGGGGGCTGTCCACCGGCGATCTCAGCCCCCGTCGACTCAAGCCTGGCACTGGCCTGGTCAGCGTCGCGGGATCATCCGGTGGCCGAACTCTGTGTGTCTGCTGGAACAACGAACATTGACGACTCTCAGAACGATGCTCGCTGGAAGCGGTGAAGTCAACCTCTGCACCGGCTCCTTCAGAACGTTGTAACACATTCGGTCGACGTTGTTACCCAGGGCAACTATCTGTCACGCAGCCGGTACGACGACGGTACCGGTTGCCCTCGTGATCAGCAGCGGTTCGGCCAGTACCTCGGCCGCCGACTCGGACTTGTCCGGCCGCCCCCGGCAGACCACGTACGCCGCGAAGTCGAGCTCGCGGCTGCGCGTCCCGACCCGGGAGATCGTCGCGGTCACCTCGACCATGTCGCCGGCCCGCAAAGGCTGCAGGAACTGGACATCGGAGTAGGAAGCGAACAATCCTTCATCTCCGTCGGCCACGATGCAGACCTCGGTCGCGACGTCGCCGAACAGCCCCAGCACGTAGGCGCCGTCGACCAGGTGCCCGGCGTAGTGGGCGTGGCTGTACGGGACGTAACGCCGGTGGGTGACCGACAGACCGATCTCGGCCTTGCTCATGCGCTTCTCCTGTTCGGGGTCCGGACCCGCTTCGTCACCAGTACGTCGACCAGGTAGCTGGCCACCTCGCCGGGCGTCGTACCGCGGCCGAACACCCGGTCCACACCGAGCTCCCCGGCCATCTGCTCGGTGAAACGGGGGCCACCGGCAACCAGTACCGGACGGGTCTCCTCGGGGTAGGCCTCGCGGAACGCGGCCGACATCTCCTTGGTGTTCAGCACGTGCGCCTCGCGCTGGGTGACCACCTGGGAGACCAGGATCGCGTCGGCCTTCTCGGCCTTGGCCCGCCGGACCAGCTCCGGTACGGCGACCTGCGCACCGAGGTTGACCACCTTCAGCTCCCGGTAGTACTCCAGGCCCTTCTCCCCCGCGAACCCCTTGATGTTCATGATCGCGTCGATGCCGACGGTGTGCGCGTCGGTGCCGATGCAGGCGCCGACCACGGTCAGCCGGCGGCGCAGACCCTTGCGGATGGCAAGGTTCGCGTCCTTGGGCGCCAGCAGCGGGTAGTCGCGCTCGATCACCTCGACCTTGTCGGTGTCGACCAGGTGGTTCACCGGTCCGTAGACGACGAAGAAGGTGAAGTCCGGGCCCATCGCCTTGGCGTGCACGACCAGCGCCGGGTCCATGCCCATCTTGTTGGCCAGCTGCACCGCGGCGCCCTCGGCGCGCTTGTCGTGCGGGATCGGCAGCGTGAACGACAGCTGCACCATCCCGTCGCCGGTGGTGTCGCCGTACGGCCTGATGATGCTCACTGCGCCTCCTCGAGCAGCTCGATCGCCGGGTTGTAGTACGCCGCCGAGCGGCGCGCGACGCCGTCCAGGCCGCGGCCGGCGTCCTGCGGGCGCTTCATCAGCCCGAAGGTGCCGTCGCCGATCGCGTTCAGCAGGCCGTCGTCGACGATGTTCTCCAGCAGCTCGACGGACTCCCCCAGCACCTGCCGGGCGCGCTGCGCGATGAAACCGTCCGGTGCCGGGTGGAAGTCCTCGTGAAGGTTGCCTGCGGCCCCCAGTACGTAGCGGACGTTCTGCAGCGCGAGGTCGCGGTCGGAGATCCACGGCGTGACCACGGCCTCGGTCATCATCCCGACCAGCAGGATGCCCTGCCCGGTCATCGCGCCGACCAGGTTGAAGAACCCGTCCAGCAGGTAGCCGCGGAACACGTCACCGGTCATGTGCCGGGTCGGCGGCATCCACTTCAGCGGCGCGTCCGGGAACAGCTGCCGGGCCAGCATCGCGTGCGCGAGCTCCAGCCGGAACGAGTCCGGGATCTCCGGGGTGATCTCGAAGGCGTGCCCGAGCCCGAGCTGCCAGTCCTCGAGCCCGGCCTCCTTGGCGAAGTACTCGTTCAGCAGCTGCGAGACCGTCACCGTGTGCGCGGCCTCGACGGCGTCGGCGGTGGTCAGGTAGTTGTCCTCGCCGGTGTTGATGATGATCCCGGCCCGGGCGTGGATCTGGCGGCTGAAGCGCTGGTCGACGAAGGTCCGGATCGGGTTGATGTCGCGGAACAGGATCCCGTACATCGAGTCGTTCAGCATCATGTCGAGGCGCTGCAGCCCGGCCAGCGTCGCGATCTCCGGCATGCACAGCCCGGAGGCGTAGTTGGTCAGCCGGATGTAGCGGCCGAGCTCGCGCGACGACTCGTCGAGCGCCGCGCGCATCAGGCGGAAGTTCTCCTGCGTTGCGTACGTGCCGGCGAAGCCCTCGCGGGTCGCGCCCTCGGGCACGTAGTCGAGCAGCGACTGCCCGGTCGACCGGATCACCGCGATGATGTCGGCGCCGGCCCGCGCGGCCGCCTGGGCCTGCGGGATGTCCTCGTAGATGTCGCCGGTGGCGACGATCAGGTAGATCCACGGCCGCTGCTCAGGATCGCCGTGCTTGGCGATCAGCCGGTCCCGTTCACGACGCCGTCCGTCGACCTTCTTCAGCCCTCCGGCCGCGGCCTTGCGCGCGGCAGCACGAGCCCGTACGGCGTCCCGCCCTTCCGGCAGCCGGAACGTCACCGAGCCCGACGCCGCCTTCTGCGCGAGCACCGACAGGTCCTCGGCCTCGCCGCGGACCAGTGCGTCCCAGACCGGCAGCGCCAGTCCGTGCTCCAGGCCGACGTCGGCCCGGACGGTGTCGGCGAGCCGGTTCACCCAGGGGATGCCCTCGGAGTCGGCCCCGGCCAGGCCGGCCAGCCGCAGCACGGCCCGCTCGACCGAGACCGTGGTGTGCTGCCGGGCGATGTTCACGATCGGCTTGCCGGCCTTGCGCGCCAGGCTGCGCGCCTTCCGGACGGTGACCGGATCGAGGTCGAGCTTCTTCACGGCACGGGTCACTCCGTGGACCACCCTTCAGACTCGTACACCAGGCGGCCACCGACGGCGGTCCGCACACACTGCGGCACCTGCGCCGCGTCGCTCAGGTCCGGGAGCACCGGTACGCCGGCACCCGGGTCGGTCGACCAGGCCGCGACCCGCGGGTCCGGCGTCTGGACGACCAGGTGGGCGTCGGTCTCCCAGACCGCGTACGTCGCCGGCGTACCGGGCGCGAGGACGCCCTGGTCGTCGATCCCGGCCGCCCGCCAGCCGCCACGGGTGTGCGCCTGGAACGCGGCGCGCACGGTGATCCGCTCCGACTCGGTCCGGTGGAACGCCGCCGCGCGGACAGCCTCCCAGCCGCCGAGCGCGGTGACCGGCGCGTCCGAGCCGAAGGCCAGGACCACGCCCGCGCGCTGCAGCGTGCCGAACGGGTTCATCCCCTCCCAGCGGTCGCCGACCCGCTCGGCGTACATGCCGTCCGGGCCACCCCAGTGACCGTCGAACATCGGCTGCACGCTGGCCACGACACCGCACTTCGCGAGCGTCGCGACGACGTCCGCGTCCGGCATCTCGACGTGCTCGAGCCGGTGCCGCGCGGCGAGCAGCGCCGGGACGCCGACCTTCTCGGCGGCCAGCTCGAAGCCACGCGCGATGTTGTCGAGGGCAAGGTCCCCGATGCAGTGGAAGCCCGCCTGGACGCCCTTCTCGGTGCAGGCGATCACGTGCTCGGCGATCTGCTCCGCGGTCAGGTACGCGTGCCCACGGTGGTCCTCACGATCGGCGTACGGCGCGCGCAACGCCGCAGTCCGCGAGCCCAGTGCGCCGTCGGCGTTCAGGTCACCGGCGAGCCCGGCCAGCCCGTACTGCGAAACGTTGTCGAAGACACCGGTCTCGCCCCAGTACAAGGTTGCCGAGAGCCCCAATTCGTCGGCGGCCCGGCGGACCAGCGGCAGCTCCCAGACCGGCCCGATGTGCGGCGCCGCCATCTCGTGGAACGCGCCGATCCCGCGCTCGGCCATCGCCTTGACCGCCGCGCGCGCGTCGGCGAGCCGCTGGTCGGGACCGACCAGCTCGCTCAGCGCGTCCCGTACGGCGTGGTGCGCGTCGCGCTCGACCCGGCCGCTCTTGTCGAACCCGGCCTGTCCTTCCAGTCCCTCGACAGCCTTCATGAGCGACGAGGAGATGACGCCCGAGTGGCCGTCGACACGCGAGAGGTAGACCCGACGGTCTCCCCCGGCGCGGTCCAGCTCCTCGGCCGTCGGAGGGCGGCCCTCGGGCCACTTCGTCTCGTCCCACCCGGCGCCGTCGACCACCGCGTCGGCCGGCAGCGTCGCCACGAACGCGGCGAGCCGGTCGAGGGCGTCGGTCAGGCTGGTGGTGCCGATCAGGTCGAGGCCGGTCAGCAGGGCGCCGGTCTGCGCGGTGTGGACGTGGGCGTCGACGAAGGTGGGCGTGACCAGCTTGCCCCGGAGGTCGATCACCTCGTCCGCGCCCTCGGCGTACGACGAAGCGCTGCTGTCGTCGCCGAGCCAGGTGACCACGCCGTCGTCGAACGCGATCGCGGTCGCGTGGGGGTCGGCGGGTGAGTAGACGGAACCGTTCGTCAGAAGTGTGCGCACAGGGCTAATCCTGCCCCTCCGCCTTCAGCCGGCTCTCGAAGAGTCGCCGGACACCCGGTTCGGAGCGCAGCAGCTCGAGCGCGAAGTCGGCGTGACCGGGCACGTAGCCGTTGCCGACGAGCATCGTCACGTCGGCCGCGAGCCCCTCCGCGCCGAGCGCGGCGGCCGAGAACGAGGTCGCCATCGAGAAGAAGATCACCGTGCCGCCGGACGCCGTCGCGAGCACCGCGCCGTGCTCGCACCCCGGTACGTCGACGCAGACGACGGTGATGTCCGCCGGTCCCCCGGACGCCTCGACCGCAGCCGCGAGGGCGACCGGGTCGCGGGCGTCGGCCAGCGCGACCACGTCGGCCAGGTCGGCCTCGGCGAGCCGCTCCCGCTCCGCCTCGACCGGCACGATCCCGATCGTCCGGGCCGCGCCCGAGCGCCGCGCGGCGGCCAGCGCGAGCGACCCGGATTTCCCTGCGCCGCCAATTACTGACACGACAGGCTTTATGCCTTTGTCGACATACTCGCGGACCACCCGCGCGGTCAACGCCGGCGCGCCGCAGACGTCCATCACGGCCAGCGACAGCTCCGGCGCGAGGTCGTCGGGCAGCTTCGCGACGATCGAGCGGGCGAACAGGATCGCGTGCCCCTCGGCCGGGACCTGCTCGCTGCGGCCGTCCCAGCGGCGCAGGCCGTCGGTGATCCGCAGCGGGGTCAGCGTCAGCGACACCAGCGTGGCGACCCGGTCACCCGGCTTCACGCCGAGCGGCGACTCCGGCCCGACCTCGTCGACGACGCCGACCAGCATGCCGCCGGACCCGGTGACCGGGTTCTGCATCTTGCCGCGTTCGGCCACGATCTCGAGCACCGCACGGCGTACGCCCTCACCGTCGTGCCCGTGCGCCTCGGCCAGCTGCCGGAACGACGCGGCGTCCAGGTTCAGCCGCTCGACCGCGATCCGGATCTCGTCCGGCCACAGCTCCGGGTGCGCGTCCAGCCGGGTCGCGGCCTGCGGCAGCACACCCGCGGGCTCGATCACGCGGTGCAGTCCGACGGGGCTCGACGACACGCTGCCTCCAGAGGTTCGCGGCTCGGGGGTGAGCCGGGCAAAATACTACTGATTCTGGGTCTGAGAAGGAATTCTTACGGCGTACTGTTGGATCTGAGGGAAGTTCTATCGCTATCCTCACATGAGACCGCATCGCCCGTGGAGCCCCCGGAGGACTTCCGTGACTGATCTGATCAGCCCCGAGCTGACCGTCCCCGACGGCCAGCCGTACGCCTACACCCGGGCGGAGCTCGTCGAGCCCGACTGGACCCGGATGCCGGGGTTCAAGGACGTGACGGCCGACGAGTGGCGCTCGGTGCAGTGGCAGCGCTCGCACTGCGTGAAGAACGTCAAGCAGCTGCGCGACGTGATGGGCGACCTGCTCGAGGAGCGCGTCTACGAGGACCTGGCCCGCGACCAGGCCGAGCGGGCGACGATGTCGATGCTGCTCCCGCCGCAGATGCTGAACACGATCGTCCCGCAGGGCGCTTCCGACTACACCGAGGCCTTCTACGCCGACCCGGTCCGGCGCTACATGCTGCCGATGTTCACGGATCGGCGGACGGACTGGCCGTCGCACCCGCACGCCACGCGCGACTCGCTGCACGAGCACGAGATGTGGGCCACGGAGGGGTTGACCCACCGCTACCCGACGAAGGTCCTGGCCGAGGTGCTGCCCACCTGCCCGCAGTACTGCGGGCACTGCACCCGGATGGACCTGGTCGGCAACTCGACGCCGGTGATCGACAAGCTGAAGTTCACCATCAAGCCGCAGCAGCGCCTCGACGACATGCTCGACTACCTGCGCCGCAACCCCGGCGTCCGGGACGTCGTGGTCTCCGGTGGCGACGTGGCGAACATGCCCTGGCCGCGGCTGGAGGCGTTCCTGACCAGCCTGCTGGAGATCGAGAACATCCGCGACATCCGGCTGGCCACCAAGGCGCTGATGGGGATGCCGCAGCACTGGCTGTCCGACGACGTCCGGGCCGGCGTCGAGCGGGTCGCGTCGATCGCGCGGCAGCGCGGCGTGATGGTTGCCATGCACACCCATGTCAACGCGGCCCAGTCGGTGACGCCGCTGGTCGCCGAGGCGACCAAGGCGATGTTCGAGGCCGGCCTGCGCGACGTGCGCAACCAGGGCGTGCTGATGCGCGGCGTCAACGACTCGGTGCCGGAGCTGCTCGACCTGTGCTTCGCGCTGCTCGACGGCGCCACCATCACGCCGTACTACTTCTACATGTGCGACATGATCCCGTTCTCGGAGCACTGGCGGGTCTCGGTCAAGGACGCGCAGCACCTGCAGCACGGCATCCTCGGCTACCTGCCCGGCTTCGCGACCCCGCGGATCGTCTGCGACGTCCCGTACGTCGGCAAGCGCTGGGTGCACCAGCTCTCGGAGTACGACGAGGTCCGCGGCATCTCGTACTGGAAGAAGAACTACCGCACCGGTATCGAGCAGACCGACCCGGAGGCGCTGAACCGCACCTACGAGTACTACGACCCGATCGACACCCTGCCCACCGAGGGCCAGGACTGGTGGCGCACCCACGCCGGCGACTCCATCGCCGCCGCCACCGAGCAGGCCGCCGCCTCCCGCGCCGCGGCCGAGTCCCAGAAGCTCCTCCAGATCACCTGATCAGCTTCCGCCGGTGCCGCCGCACAGGGGTCAGCGGCACCGGCGGAAGACTCCGTGTCAGGACTGTCACAGGCAGCGACTAATCTGTCGCGGTGACTGAACACCTTGCCGCCACGAGGTCGTCGTACGACAACGTCGCGGACGCGTACCACGAGCTGGTGAAGGACCGGATGGCCGGGAACCCGCTGGAGCGGGCGATGCTGACGGCGTTCGCGGAGCTGACCGGGGACCCGATGGTCGACCTGGGCTGCGGGGCCGGGCGGACCACCGGGTTCCTGAAGGCGGTCGGGTGCGACATCTCGGGGCTCGACCTGTCGCCGAAGATGGTCGAGCTGGCCCGGAAGAACTACCCGGGCGTGACGTTCGAGGTCGGGTCGATGACCGACCTGCCGTTCAAGGACGGCGCGCTCGGCGGCGTCCTGGCCTGGTACTCGACCTTCCACATCCCGCGCGAGGAGCTGCCGGGGCTGTTCACCGAGTTCGCCCGGGTGCTGCGGCCGGGCGGGCGGGTGCTGATCGGGACGCACTCCGGCCAGGACGAGACGCTGCAGCCGGAGAAGGCGTACGGCGTCGCCGTGAGCTACACGGCGTACCTGTACCGGCCCGAGGTGATCACCGCGGCTCTCGCCGAAGCTGATCTCACCGTCACCGCCCAGCTCACCGAGCAGGGCAGCACCCCGGGCCGGGGGTACGCCGCGTTCATGGCCCAGAAGGGCCAGGGCTAGGGCACGTCCACCACCGGGCTGCCCGGGCGGCACCGGGCCGGCAGCGGGCTGACGTCGCAGCCGGTCAGGATCCGCACGATCTGCGGGTCGTGGTCACTGGCCTGGTCGGAGAACTCGGCGTTGATGTGCACGACGCCGTACGAGTAGCCCTGGATCGCCGGGCTGACCAGGATGTGGTCGAGCACCTGCGAGTTGCCGTCGAACACGTAGCTGTAGCGCTCGTTGACCGGCAGCGTCTCGATCAGCGGCTTGAGCAGCGCGCCGTCGTTGGTCAGCGTCTTGATCGCCGGGCTGAACTGGTAGTCGTTCAGGTCACCCAGTACGACGACCCGCGCGCGCCCGGCCGACTTGTCGGACAGGTCCTGGACGAAGTCGCGGACCTCGTTGGCTTGCTTCAGCCGCTGCACCTCGCTGCTGCGCACCGGCGGCTGCACCGCGGCCGACAGCGGGTGGTCGCCGCCCTTGGAGTTGAAGTGGTTCGCCACCAGGAACAGCTGCTTGTTGCCGTCGTACAGGAACTCCCCCACCAGCGGCTTGCGGCTCGACGCCCACGCGTCGCTGCCCGGGTCGATCCGGCCCGGCGAGACCGACAGCGACACCTGGTTGCTGGTCGGCCGGGCGCGGACCACCGAGACCGCCGTGTTCGCGTCGCCCCCGGGACGGTCGACGAACGTCGTCCGGGCCGGGTTGAACAGGAACACCTGGCGGATGTTGCCGCCCGGCTCACCACCGTCGGTGCCGTCGTTCGGGTCGATCGAGCGTGACGAGTACGCCGGTCCGCCGGCCGCCTGGATCGCGGCGGTGAACTTCGTGACGGTCTGGTCGGCGGCCACGACTCCGTTGCCGGTGGCACCGTTGTTGTCCTGGATCTCCTCCAGCGCCAGGATGTCCGGCGACCCGAGGTTGTGCACGACCGCCTCGGCCAGCCGGGCGAACTTCGCGTCCGGGTTGGTCGCGGCCAGGTTCTCCACGTTGTAGGTCGCGATCGACAGGTCGCCGGCCTTCTTCGGCGGCAGCACCTTCTGCTTCTTCAGCCCGCCGTCGGTGATCGCGCCGAGCTGCGTCGCCAGCAGCACGTAGCCGCCGAACGACTGGTAGTCGATCACGCCGGTCGTCCCGGCGGCCAGCGTCGAGCCGACGTTCGCCGCGGGAGCGCCGTTCAGCGCCGCGATCATGAACCGGCCGCTGTTCTGGTCGTCGTACGACGTGTAGACGGTGCCGCCGCGCGGCGTCGTGTTCTGGGCCGGCTTGAACGTCACCCACAGCTCACCGAACTCGGTGTTCACCGGGCTGACCAGACGGGTGCTCTGGGCAACGGTCACCCGCATCCCCTCGTGCACCTCCAGCCAGTCCAGGACGTAGGAGTTCTCCTCCAGCGGCTGCGCCTCGAGCGCGCCGGCCTTGGTGTAGGCGTCCGGGAGCGCGACCGGTACCGGAGCGGGCAGCGCGTTGCCGCTGCTGACCTTGAGGGTGTTCACCGTCCCGCCGATCTCGGTCAGGCTCTGCGCGCCGGCCGCCGGGCGGAACTCGGTGACCCGGCCCGAGGCGAGCACGGAGTCGCCGGCCACGACGGCCGGTGAGGTGGAGCCGGTGAAGACGAAGAGGCCCTCGCTGGTCAACTGGTCCGCGTCGGCGGTCGGGTCCTGCATCCAGTAACCGCGCGCGTTGCCCGTCGTACGGGTCGCCGTGACGATGCCGGGGACGTTCGTGACGCTCTGGCCGACGATCGGCGAGATCCGGCCGGAGCCCTGGATGTCGTGGATCCGGACCGAGCCCGGCGTCGGGTCGACCGGACCACCAGGGTTGCCCGCGTCGACCGTCGTACCGGCCGTGTTCGTCGCCTTCGGGACGCCGGAGCTGAAGTCGACGGAGTTGTTGTCGGTGTCGGTCAGCGCCCCGGAGCGCGCGTTGGCGGTGGTGTTGGTGAGGCCCGGCGCGGCCAGCGTCTCGACGTTCGCGGTCGCGCCGTACCCGACCAGGTCCTTCACGTTCGGCGCGGTCGAGCAGGAGATGCCGCAGCCGACCAGCGGGATCTGGGCCGTCACCAGGGCGACCACCCCGGACGTCGCCGACATCGGGATCGACCCGGTCGCGTCGGGCGTCGGCAGCGCGACGGTGCCGCCGGCGCCGGCGGCTTCCTGGACCAGGTACCGGCCGTGCGCCGGGATGGTGCCGGTGAGGTTGGTCAGCTGGAACACCGAGCCGGCGGCCGACGCGTACTGGACGCTCCAGCCGTCGACGCTGACCGGCGTACCGGTCAGGTTCGCGAGCTCGATGTAGTCGTTGCGGAAGGCCGCGCCCGAGTTGCCGCCACCGCCGTACACGGCGGAGATGACGACGTCGGTCGACAGCGCGTTCGCCGTACCGGGCAGTCCGGCCAGCGTGGCCACGACGGCCAGCGGCAGCGCGGCGGCGACAGCACGACGGCGTGCTCTGGACAGGTCCACGAGGTCCCCCCTCGATCGAGAATGGTTCGAGGAGGAGCATGCGACCTCTTCAGGGTGTGCGACAGCAGGGCGGCGCACAGTTCGCCGGGTGTTCCCGGGCCGTTCAGGGAGCCGCCGGGCGGCGTCACTCAGCGGCGTCGAAGGCCGCCTGCCGGCGACGGATCTCGGCGTGGTGATCGGCCGACCAGGCCGCCATCGCGAGCACCGTGGACAGCAGCGACGCGCCGATGTCGGTGAGCGCGTACTCGACGCGCGGCGGGACCTCGGCGTACGCCGTCCTGGACACGATGCCGCTGCGCTGGAGCTGCTTGAGGGTCAGCGTCAGCATCCGCTGCGAGATGCCGGGGATCGCGTGCCCGAGGTCGGAGTACCGGACCGGGCCGTCGGCCAGGGTGCCGATGATCAGGACGCTCCACTTGTCGCCGACCAGGTCGAGGATCTCGCGGATGAAGTCGGCGTCGGTGTCGCCCCAGTGCGCGCACGGGCCGGGGGCCCGGCGGACGTTCGCCCGGACGTTGACCGGGGCCTTTCTGCGCTCCATCTGCCACCTCCCGCGCACATTGATGTGCCTTTTGTAGAGGGTCCGATTCTAATGCACAGTGGTGTTACGAACAGAAAGTGTGTATCAGGAGGTTGGTGCTGTGAAGATCGAGTTCTGGTCGGACGTCGTGTGCCCGTACTGCGGGTTGATGGACAACCGGCTGCAGGTGGCGCTCGCGCGGTTCCCGCATGCTGTCGAGGTGGTGCACCGGTCGATTCAGTTGCACCCGGATCTGCCGCGGACCGGCGTGACGCAGCGTGAGCTGCTGCGGATGCACGGCGTGCCGGGGGTGGAGCAGCAGGTTCTCGAACCCATCGAGGCGGCGGCGCACGCCGAGGGGCTGACGCCGTACCGGGCAGTTGACCGGACGCTCGGACCCACGGACTACGCGCACGAACTGCTGGCCTACGCGTCCTCGCTCGGTCGTGGGAACGAGGTGTGGACGGCGATCTACCGCGCGCACTTCGGCGAGGCGCGGGAGTTCTGGACGCTCGAGCAGGTGCTCGAGTTCGCCGACGAGCTCGGGCTCGACGGGGCCGACGAGGTGTTGCGGAGTCGGCGGTATCAGGCGCAGGTCGCGGCTGATCAGCGCGAGGCCGAGCGGCTCGGGGCGCAGGGCGCGCCGTTTGTTGTCATCGACAACAAGTACGCGATCCCGGGTGCGGTTGGGGTCGAGCAGCTGCTGGAGGTCATGGAGCGGGCCTGGGCGGACACCCACCCGGTGCTGGAGGTTGTCGGCGGGGTCGACGGCGCCTGCGGGCCGGACAGCTGCGCGGTCTGATTGCGTACCGACCGACAGGAGGTCCCTCGTCGGCGCCCGCTCAGGCCCGCCGTCCGACCCGAACCGCCCGCCTCCGCCGCCCGACACCTCCTGTCCTTCGGCACCGGCCCCGCGCCACTTTGTGCACCGCTCAGCCACCGCAGCGCCGCTGCAATGACTGAGCCGTGCTCAAAGTCGAAGCTCGCGGGCGGCCGTGGGGCTTGGGATCGCTCAGAGCGCCGGTGGGCGGCGCTCGTACGGCGTACTGAGGACGATCGTCGTGGTCGTGGAGACGTTCGCCCGGGCCCGGATCGTGGCCAGCAGCTCCTCGAGCGCCGCCGGCGAGGCGACCCGGACGATCAGCACGTAGCTGGAATCACCCGCGACCGAGTAGCAGGACTCGATCTCGGGCACGTCCCGCAGCCGCTCCGGCGAGTCGTCGGGCTGCGACGGGTCGATCGGACGGATCGAGATCAGCGCGGTCAGCGGCAGGTCGAGCGCGGTGTGGTCGATCGTTGCCGCGTACCCCAGGATGATGCCGCGCTGCTCCAGCCGCTTCACCCGCTGGTGCACCGCCGACGTGGACAGGCCGGTGGCCTTGCCGAGGTCGGTGAAACTCATCCGGCCGTCCGACGCCAGCAGCGCCACGATCTTGCGGTCCAGGTCCTCCACGCTGGAGACCCTACTGCCCCGGGGGCCCGGCATGAAAGCATCACCCCATGGCTGAGACTGGTTCCGGGCAACGGCTGATGCTGCTCGACACTGCTTCCCTGTACTTCCGGGCGTTCTTCGGGGTCCCGGACACGATGAAGGCCGCCGACGGTACGCCGACCAACGCGATCCGCGGGCTGCTCGACTTCATCGCGCGCCTGGTCGAGAACCACCGGCCGACCCACCTGGTCGCCTGCTGGGACGACAACTGGCGCCCGTCGTGGCGGGTCGAGCTGATCCCGTCGTACAAGGCCCAGCGGGTCGAGTACGTCGCCACCGGCGGCGAGCAGGTCGAGGACGTGCCGGATCGCCTGGAGGTGCAGGTCCCGTTCATCCGCGCCTGCCTCGACTCGCTCGGCATCGCGATCGCCGGCGCGCCCGACCACGAGGCCGACGACGTGATCGGGACCCTGTCGCACCGCTCGACGATGCCGGTCGACGTGGTGACCGGCGACCGCGACCTGTTCCAGCTGATCGACGACGCGCGCGGGATCCGGGTCATCTACACGGCGGCCAAGGGCGTGGGGCGCGCCGAGGTGTACGACGAGAAGGCGCTGCTGGCCAAGTACGACATCCCCGCGTCCCGGTACGCCGACTACGCGACGCTGCGCGGGGACGCGTCGGACGGACTGCCCGGCGTGAAGGGCGTCGGCGAGAAGACCGCGGCGTCGCTGGTCACGGCGTACGGTGGTCTGGCCGAGATCCGCGCCGCGGCGGCGGATGCTTCGACGCCGATGTCGCCGTCGGTAAAGCGCAAGATCCTGGAGGCGAGCGACTACCTGGACGTCGCACCGAAGGTGGTCGCTGTTGCGCACGACGCGCCGGTCAGCGCCCACGACGCGAAGATGCCGACCGAGGTCGCGGACCCGCAGCGGTGGCTGGATCTCGTCGAACTGCTGGAGCTGGGCAGCAGCGCGCAGCGCGTGATGCAGGCGCTGAACGTGGGGCCGAAGGGCGACTTGTGAGCAGCCTCGCCTCTGGGTCCCCGGCAGCTGACTCTCCGTCCGCTGGATCCCCGGCCGCTGGATCCCCGGCCGCTGGATCCCCGGCCGCTGGATCCCCGGCCGCTGGATCCCCGGCCGCTGGATCCCCGGCCGCTGGATCCCCGGCCGCT
>NZ_JBFAYT010000021.1:0-74659 GCF_040681455.1 Kribbella sp. NPDC051770
GTGGTGCTCAGCGACCCAGAAGCGCCGGTAGCCGAGATCGTCGGCGGTCTGTGCGACCTCCATAGATGATGCGGCTGTTCAGCGCGACCGGGAGCACGCTCAGCGCGCCGATCGACCGGATCGCGTCGAGATGCCGCCGGGTCAGCGTGTCCCAGTTGGCGTCGTCCCACAGGTCGGTGGCCGCGCACGCCGGCACCGAGTGCTCCGCCGGCGCCGACTGCTCGGTCGGCACCGCCCGCTCGATCGGCACAGCCCGGGCGGCCCGCACCGCCCGGTCGCCCCGCCTCCGCCGAGGCCGATCTCCTCGCGGCGGCCCAGCGCCTGCTCAACCAAGGCGCCCGCTTCACCGACCTCAGCGCCCAGCAGATCGCGACCGAGGCCGGCGTTGCCCGCTCCAGCTTCTACGTGCACTTCCGCGACAAGGTCGACCTGCTCGTCCGCCTGGCCGCCCAGCTCACCGTCCCGAACTTCGGCACCGCCTCGGCCTGGAGCCCTGAGGACGGACTCGACGCCCTCACCGCCGGCTTCGGACTCATCGTCGCGGCCCACCGCGAGCACGCCGCCGTACGCCGGGCGGTCGCGGAAGCGGCGACGTACGACGAGACCGTCCGCGAGTTCTGGGAGCAGGAGATCAACCAGTTCACCGAGCAGACCATCCGCCTGCTCCGCATCGAGCAGGCCGAGGACCGCACCCCCGGCGACCTCGAGCCGGTCAGCGCCACCGAGATCATCGTCATCGGCGGCGAACGAGCCATCGTCGAACACGTCAACACCCGCCCCGAGTCCACCGACCCGGCCTTCTGCGCCGAGCTGGCGAGGATCTGGTGGTACGGCGCCTACCGCCGCCCGTCCTAGCCCCAGCCACCCCGCCGCGGCGCGCCCGGCTACCGACCGCGCCGCTCCCGGCTACCCGCTCCGCCGCGCCCGGCTACCAGCCGCGCCGCTCCGGGCTACCGCTCCGCCGAACTCCCAGCTAGCCCGCCACCGCCTCCAGCGCGCGCTGGATCGCGTCGACCCGCAGGTCCCATGTCCGCCGGGTGATCGCCGCGTCCGGCACGAACATGTCGTACACGTGGTAACCCCCGGGATGCACATGCAGCTCCGTCGGCACCCCCGCCGCCATCAGCCGCTGCGCGAAGGCGATGTCCTCGTCGCGGAACAGGTCGAGCGTCCCGACGTCGATGAACGTCGGCGGCAGACCGCTGAGGTCGGTCGCCCGCGCGGGAGCCGCGAGGCCGTCGGCGGGGGCGCCGTTCAGGTACCAGCCCCAGGCCTCCAGGTTCGCGAAGCGGTCCCAGATCCCGAGGTCGGTGATCTCGTGGCTCGACGGGGTCTCGTTGCGGTCGTCGAGCATCGGGTACGGCGCGAGCACCAGCGCGGGCCGCGGGCCGGAGCGGTCGCGGGCCGTCATCCCGACCGCGATCGCGAGACCGCCGCCCGCGCTTCCGCCGTACACGACGAGCTTGTTCGGGTCGATGCCGAGCTCCGCGGCGTGCGCGACGGTCCAGAGCAGGCCCGCGTAGGCGTCCTCGATCTGCGCGGGGTACGGGTCCTCGGGTGCGAGGCGGTACTCGACCGAGACGACGACCGCCTTGAGCCGCCGGCACAGCAGGGTCGCGGAGGCGTCCTCGGTGGCGATACGGCCGTAATTCATGCCGCCGCCGTGGATGTAGTAGACGACGGCGGAGTCCTGTCCGGCGTCGCGGTGCCGGTACGAGCGCAGCGCGATCGCGGGGGCGCCTTCCGGGCCCGGCACATCGGGGATCTCCCGCTTCTCGACGTCGTCGAACGTGGTCGGCGAGGAGGCCAACGCCTCGACTACTGCGCGCCGGCGCTCCTCCAGGGACTCGATGCCCTCGAAGCCCCCGGGCAGCGCTTCGAGGAACTCTTGTAGGGGACGACGGAGCTCTGGATCAATCAGTTCAGGCGGATTCACGCCAGCACGATAAGGTCGCCCGGCCCGGCCGTTTCGGGCCCCGGAGCGATCGCGACAAGAAGATGCCACAGGCATCGAACCGGCCGCGGACGAACCCGGGGCAACCGGCCGGATAGCTTGCATCGCAAGACGTTCCGACCTGTGGAACGAGCCGCGCGAGTGCCCGCGGGGGACCAGCGCAAGTAACCGCGGGGACCAGCGCGAGGACCCGCTGGGTCCAGTACTCGCGGGGGTCCAGGGCGAGCACCCGCGGGGACCCGCGCGAATGCCGGCGGGGAGCGTGGCGAGTACCCGCTGGGTCCAGGGCGAGCACCCGCGGGGACCAGCGCGAATGCCGGCGGGGAGCGGGGCGAGCACCGAATGGGTCCAGGGCGAGCATCCACGGGGACCCGCGCGGATGCCGGCGAAGACCAGCGCGCGCCCTCGGGGAGCAGCGCGTGCTCGCGGGGGACTACTCGACCGCGCGGGCCGAGAGTGCGCTGACCAGCGTCTGCAAGTCCTCCGGGTGCAGGCGAGCTGTCGCCCGGGCGCGCAGGAGATCCAGCTCAGCGGTGGTTCGGATTGCCTCTTGCTGTAGCTGCTCCGTTTGAGTTCGGAGAGCGAGCACCTCTGCCAGCGTCTGTTCGTGGGCCTCGGTCTGGGCTGCGTGCGCGGCTTCGGCCTGGTGGATCTTCTGCTGCTCGTCAGCGAGGTCGGCGCGAAGGGTGTTCAGATCAGCCCGCGCGGCTTCGAGCGCGTTGCGGTGGGTGACCTCGGCTGTGCGAGCCGCGTCGCGTTCGGCGCGGAAGGTCTCGGTGTCAGCACGGGCAGTCTCCGCATCGGCGCGGGCGGTCTCCACATCGGTGCGGAGGGCGTCGCGCTCGCGCATGGCGGCGTCGCGTTCGGCGAGGAGGCGTTCGGCGGCGATCGCGATCTCGCGGAGCTGGCGGTCGGTACCGGCGGCGCGTTCCGCGGCCTGGGCGGCTGAGGTTTCGGCAGTACGACGAGCGGCGACGGCCTCTTCGGCTTGCTGGCGAGCCGCGCCCAGGGCTTCGGTGGCGTCGAGGGCTTGGCGAGCGGCGGCGCCGGCGCGCTCGACGGCTTCGGTGCGTTCCTTGGTGGCTCGGTCGGCGGCGGCTTGGGCTTGGCGGGTCTTCTGCTCGGCGTGCTCGCGGGCCTGCTCGGCGGTTAGGCGGGCTTGTTCTGCCCCGGCGACCTGCTCGTTGGCCGTCTCCACGGCTGCCACGGCGGCGGCTTCGACCTCCTCCAGCCGCGCGGAGACCGCCTCCAGCGCGGCAGTCAGCGCCTCGACAGGGGCCCGTACGGCGTCCAGGTGCTCGCGCAGGCGCTCGGCGTCCAGCCGGAACGTCATACTGCCGGCATCCAGGCCGAGTGATCCCAGGGCTTCCTTCTCTGCTCGCGCCATCTGCGCGCAGGTTCGGCCGCCGTCCCAGCGCGTCTCGCGGCAGAACGTTCGCGGGCGTCCGCCTTGAAGTCCCGGCGCCGGCAGCTCGGCCCGGCACTTGCTGTACGCGCATCTTCCCGCCTCAACGATCATGGTCAGACCCTAGATGTTCGGGGTTATGAAACCTCGAAATCGGTTCGGCGTTTCTAAAACCAAACCTAACCACAACGAAACCGGTGTTTTGTGAGTTGGTGTTGAGACGGCCGGAGTGGGAAGCCGCCGGAGACTGTGCTGGGCCCGAAGATGGCCGGATGGACGGAATGCTGGCCGTGCTCGAGGCCGCCCGGAGAGCCCGCGAAGAAGCCGGCGAAACCGCCGAATTGGTTGCGTCAGCAGGTAGCTGGCCGGGGGTGGACGATCCGGAGACGCTGAGGGAGCAGGTCGCGGACTGGCTGAGCCAGTACGCGAACGCGGGGACGAGGAGGACGTACGGTTACGCGCTGGGGCTGCCGATCGCCTGGGTGGACCTGGTCGTGGGGGAGTCCCCGGCTGAAGATGGTCGGGCCGAGGGTGCTGGGAGCCGAACCGGCGGCAGTGGTCGTCGCGAGGGACCGCTGCACGACCTGGCGTGGTTCCGGTGGTGTGCGGGACGCGGGATGGACCCCCGCGCGGCGACCGGGCAGGACGTGAAGGCCTGGTTGCACCTGCTCGATGCGGCGGGGGCGGAGAAGCGGACGCGGCAGCGGATGCTCAGCACGTTGTCGGCGTTCTACGGGCACCTGACGGAGACCGGTGTGGTGCCGGCGAACCCCGCGGCGCTGAACCGGGCGCGGCTGGGGCTCAACCGGAGCTCGCGGGATGCCTCTCCGACGATCCGGTTGACGGCGACGCAGCTGGCCGCGTTGCTGAAGGCGGCGGGGGAGCTGCCGAACAGGACCCGCTTCAAAGACCTGTACGCCGCCCGCGCGGTCGCCGTGGTCGCGTTGCTGACCCTGGGGCTGCGGGTCTCGGAGCTGGTCGGGCTCGATCGTCAGCATCTGGTGGTCTCCGGCGGGGAGCCGATGCTGCGGGTGCTTGGCAAGGGCGGTGTGCATCGCGAGGTGTATCTGACGACGCTCGCCGCCGAGGCGCTCGACGGGTACCTGAGAGAGCGCGATCTGGTGAACGAGTCGAGCGTCCCGGCGCTGCGCGGACGGACGAACGGAAAGGCGACGACACCGCTGATCGCCACGCGGGACGGCGCGAGGTGTTCGCGGTTCGACGTCAACGCGTTGCTGCGGCGGGTCGCCGTCCAGGCGGGGCCGGCGCTGGAGGAGGTCGCGGACAAGGTGCATCCGCACGCGCTGCGGCACGCGTACGTGACGATCGCGCTGGAGCAGGACGCGCGGATCCAGCACGTCCAGGCCGACGTCGGGCATGCGAGCATCGCGACGACGCAGTACTACGACCGCGGCCGGCGAACGCGAGACACCACCGCCGCCGACCTGGTCGAGGCCGCGATCCGCGCCGCGAGCACGGACGCGACCGACGCGACAGACGACACCCCGGGAACGCCCTAGTCAGCTGGCCGGGTTCCCCTGGGCCAAGCGCGCCACGTGGTCCCACTGCTCCAGTGACGCCAGCCTCCCGGCGTACTCCGTACGCACAGCCTCCAGCCCGCCGGTGCCGAAGAGGGCCCGGAGCGGAGGCTCGGGGGTGTCGGTGATGGCGAACAGGGCCTCGGCCGTCGCGGTGGGGTCGCCGGGGGTCAGGCCGGTGGCTTGGGCGCCGGAGTAGAGGGACTGCCGGGCGTGGGTGTACGCCGGGTCCGCCTCGGTCTGAGGCGAGGAGCTGGCCAGACCGGTGGGGAACATGACGGGCTCGATCAACGTCACGTGGATGCCGTGGGCGGCGACCTCGGCGGCGAGGGACTGGCTCATGGCTTCCAACGCCCACTTGGTGGCGTGGTAGAGGCCGAGGGCGGGGTAGGCGACGAGGCCGCCGAGCGACGTGACCTGGAGGATGTGGCCGGAGCGGCGTTCGCGCATGCCGGGGAGGACTGCCCGGGTGGTCCAGAGGGCGCCGAAGTAGTTGACGTCCATCTGGGCTCTGGCCTGGTCCTCGGTGGCCTCCTCGACCGCGCCGACCAGCATGTGCCCGGCGTTGTTCACCAGCACGTCGATCCCCCCGAACGCCGCCTCGGCACTCCGTACGGCGTCCCGAACTGCCGCGGCGTCGCGCACGTCGAGCTCCAGCGGCAGGAAGCGCGCGCCGTACCGCTCGGCCAGCGGTGCCAGCGCCGCCCGGTCCCGTGCCGTCGCGGCGAGCTGATCGCCGCGCGCGAGGATCGCCTCCGCCCAGATCGCCCCCAGCCCGCGCGACGCCCCGGTCAGGAACCACGTCCGCGAAGTCGTTGCCTTGCTCATCAGAATCGTCTCCATCCGGCCGGGCGCTTCCCGGTCCGATCACCACAGTTCCTCGGTCCCGAGCGTCGCGGCAGAGTCGGCTTACCCAGGGATCGCCGGTCTCTGCCTGCCGGTTCGCCAATGCCGCAGACTGGGAGCGTGGACACCAGGCAGCTCGCCGATTTCCTCCGGGTACGTCGGGAGGCGCTCGACCCGAAGGAGGTCGGCCTCCCGCACACCGCGCGCCGGCGGACCCCCGGTCTGCGCCGCGAGGAGGTCGCGCGGCTGGCCGACATCTCGGCCGACTACTACACCCGCCTCGAGCAGGACCGCGCACCGCAGCCGTCAGTCGCGGTCCTCCGCTCGATCACGAGAGCGCTCCGCCTGACGCTCGACGAGCGCGACCATCTCTTCCGCCTGGCCGGGCACCAGCCGCCCGACCGTACCCGCTCCGACGAGCACGTCGCCCCGAGCCTGCTCGGCGTCCTCGACCGCCTGTACGACGTACCGGCGCAGGTGATGACCGACCTCGGCGTGACGCTCGCCCAGAACGACCTGGCCCGCGCAGTCTTCGGCGACCTCACCCGGCACACCGGGACCACGGGCAGCGTCATCTACCGCTGGTTCACCGACCCGGCCACCCGCGCCGGCTACCCGGTGCAGGATCACGCGACGGAGTCCCAGGCTCTCGTCGCCGACCTGCGGGCGGCCGTCGTACGCCGGGACGATGCGCCCGCCAAAGACCTCGTTGCGCGGTTGCTCGAGGCCAGCCCGGAGTTCGCGGCCCTCTGGAGCCTGCACGCGGTCGGTGTGATGCGCAGCCGCCGCAAGCGCATCCAGCACCCTGAGGTCGGTCTGCTGGAGCTCGACTGCCAGGTCCTCGTCGACGAGGAGCGCATCCAGATCCTCGCCCTGTTCACCCCGGCCCCGGGGACACCGGCCGCGGAGCGGCTCGCCCTGCTCGGAGCACTGGGCCCGGTCGCCGCGCGGCGGTGAGCGGCGTCGTACCGGCGGGGGAGCAGGCGATGGACTGAGATCTCGGTACTGTCGCGGCATGCGAAGGGGACTTTGGGCCGCCGTGGTCGCGCCGATCGTCGGGCTGCTGCTCGCCGGGTCGGCGCAGCTTCCGGCCAACGCTCAGCACGCGGACATCGGCGATGTCGTCAACAGCATGCAGATCGACTACACGGTCGGCGCCGACGGCGTGCTGCACGTGAAGGAGACGATCGACTACAACTTCGGCAGCTCCGGCCGGCACGGGATCTACCGCAACCTGGTCACTCGTGAGCCGTGGGCCGACGACGACGCGAAGGACCAGGAGTACCGGATCTCGAACATCGCCGTCGACAGCCCGAGCGGCGCGCCCGACGAGTTCGAGACCAGCACCACCAAGAGCAACTCGCAGCGCGACCAGTCGATCCAGATCAAGATCGGTTCGCCCGACGAGACGATCGCGGGCCGGCAGGCGACGTACGTCATCCAGTACGACGTCCGCGGCGCGCTGCGGCACTTCGACGACCACAGCGAGCTGTACTGGGACGCGACCGGCAGCGGCTGGGACGCCGCGTTCAGGCAGATCGCGGTGAACGTCACGGCTCCCGACAACAGCGTGCAGCAGGCCGACTGCTTCGTCGGCGCCCAGGGCAGCAACCAGACCTGCGACAGCAAGTCGGTCGTGGCCGGCAAGGGCGTCTTCACCGCTTCCGGTCTGGACCGCGGCGAGCAGCTGACGATCGTGGCCGGGATCAAGCCCGGGGTCGTCGCCAACGACGCTCCGATCGTCGTCGACCCGCCGGACTGGCTGCAGCGCAACGGCATCAACGTCCCCGGTCTCGTCACGGCCGGTCTGGTCACGCTCGCCGGACTGGCTGCCGCGGTCCTGTACGGCAAGCGTGGCAACCGCGATCTCCGGTACGCCGGGATGCCGCCCGGCGCGTTCCCGCCGAACGGTTCGACCGTTGCCGCGGTCAAGGACACGCTGACCACCGACCAGATCCCGGTCGCGTTCGCGCCGCCGCCGATCCCGGTCGGCGAGGGCGGGCTGCTGATCGACGCGAAGGCGAACACCACCGAGACCGCCGCGACCCTGATCGACCTGGCCGTCCGCGGCGCGGTCCGGATCGACAACACCGGCAACGAGCAGAAGGCCGTGCTGCTCAACCCCGCGCTCGCGACCGCGCCGCACGAGCAGGTCCTGCTCAGCAACCTGTACCCCGGCCTCGCGCCCGGCGCCGAGATCAGGCTGGAGCGCCGCCCGACCGGCGACAACTCGATGCGGCTCGCTCACGACGGCATGATCGACGCGCTGCGCCAGCAGGTGAAGGCGCGCGACTGGTACACCCGGATGCCCTGGGCCGCCCGCGGCAAGCAGCTGTCCGGCGTCTTCCCGTGCGCCTGCCTGGCGATGGTCGGGATCTGGGTCTTCGGCGCCGGCATCATCGGTACGGCGGTCGGCGCGGCCACCGGCGGCCTCGGCCGCGCGATCGTGATCGGGCTCCCGGTGCTCGCCGTGGTCGTTGCCCTGGGCACCGTTGTGTCGCAGCGCGCGAAGGGCCGGCGGAATCCCGCGGGCCGTGCGGTGACCGACCAGCTGGTCGGGTTCCGGCTCTACCTGTCCACGGCCGAGGCGGACCAGCTCCGGTTCGAGGAGGGCGAGGACATCTTCAGCAAGTACCTGCCCTGGGCGATCGCGTTCGGGCTGGCCGACCGGTGGCAGAAGGTCTGTGCGCAGCTGGTCGCGGCGGGCCGGATCCCGGCCGACCCGTACTGGTACACCGGTCCGTCGTACTACACCTCGGGCTGGGCGGCCGGCAGCATCAGCCAGACCGTGGCGCACACCTTCGACCCGCCGCCGGCGCCCGCGGGCAGCGGTGGGGGAGGCGGCAGTTCCTCCGGCTTCAGCGGAGGGTCCTCCGGAGGCGGCGGAGGCGGTGGGGGCGGCGGTTCCTGGTAACCAGCAGGTCCCTGCCGCCGGCAAGAGAGCGGGCCGCCGCGCGATGCGCGGCGGCCCCGAAACTCCCAGGTGGTGCGCTCAGACCTTGCCGCCGGCCACGGCCGGGGCGGTCGGGTCGGTGCCGGCGTCGCCGACCGACTCACGGGCCAGGTAGTCCTCGAGGTGGAACAGGTTGTCGCCGGCGCGCTTGGCGACGTTGACCAGGGTCGTCATCGCGGCGACCTCCTCGACCTGCTCCTTGAGGAACCACTGCATGAACTGCTCGCCGATGTAGTCACCGTCGTCGCGGGCCGCGCGGGCCAGCGTCTCGATCTGCTTGGTGACCGTGATCTCCTGCTGCAGCGCCAGCTCCAGCGGGTCCAGCGCGGTCTTGAAGTCGTTGACGACCTCGCCGACGCCGGGGATCTGCGGCCGGACGTCCATGTCCAGCAGGTACTTGACCATCATCATCGCGTGGTTGCGCTCTTCCAGGGACTGCTTGTAGAAGTGCGCGGCGAGCTGCGGGAGGTCCTGGTCGTCGTACCAGACAGCCACCGCCGTGTACTGCTGCGCGGCCGTGAATTCGTTGCGGATCTGTTCCTGGAGGAGTTTCGCGTACGTGCTCATGTCCAATAAGGTAGTGGTGAACAGGAGATTTCTCATCGTTGGCGAGGCTGTCCTAAACGGCGTGTCCGGTGACGTGGGAACGGATCGCGGGCAGGTTGCCCAGGGGTGCGAAGTAGCCGCTGATGCCGTGGTCGAAGGTGATCGCGGCGATGCCCTGCTGCAGCCAGACCGCGGACTGCGCGACAGCGTCGGCCGGGGTCAGCGCGAGCACCTCGACTTGTGCGTCGGCGGCGGCCAGGCCGTTCTCGACCGCGAAACCTCTGGCCCGCTGGGCGGTGGTGAACGCCATCAGGAACGGCTGGTCGTTGTTGACGCCGACGAACGGCTGCGGGTTACCGGGCTCGCCACGCTGGACGAACCACCAGCGGTCGAGGGCGAAGGTTGCTGACCACAACCTTTCCTGGTTGGCGGTGCTCGGGTCGGCGCCGACGGCTTCGGCGAGAACGTCGGTCGGAGAGGGTTCAGCCATTCCCCGACCGTACGTCGTCAGCGGTTCCCCAGCGACAGCGTTTCGGTGCGCCCGCCGGGCAGTGTGATCGTGATCTCGCGCCCGTCGACCCGCACGTCGATGCCCTCGGCAAGCGCTTGCGGCGCCAGTTCGTCACGGGTCAGCAACACGGCGTGAACAAGTACCAACGGTTCGCCGTCGTGTGCGGCCGTCAGGTACGGCGTGGCCGAGTGCGGGCCGAAAGCGTTCACCCCCAGCCCGCGGTGCACCCCCGCGGAGGTGTAGCCGTACAGACCGACGACCGAAGACTGCAGTCCTTCAGCAGTCCGCGCCGAGGCCCAACCCTCACCAGCAGTTGCCTCAGGCAAAGAATTCGCAGCCACCGCGTACCCGCCGCTCCGCACCAACGAACCAACGGGTCCCTCGACCAACGAGCACCTGATCTCCCAGTTGCCGTCGACCAGAGACGTGGTTTCGATGGCCCACGGCCCCTCCGAGCCGAGCCACGCCTTGTGCCACGACGACGCCGTACGGCTACCCATCCCCAAGCGCCGGATCCGGCCGCGGGTGCTCGTGTGCCCCGCGCCGTCGACCAGCGCGGTGAGGTTGTCGATCCGCGGCGCGTTGTCGGCCAGCTCCGGCCCGGCGTGGTTGGAGTACGCGAGCCGGTCGTAGTGCGAGTCGACCGCCGGCTCGACACCTTCCGGCTCAGCGAGCGGCGCGTGGTCGGCGCCGTGGTTGATCAGGCGGACGAGCTGGTCGTGCCGGCTGTTGTGGACGATCCAGCCGGGCGCGGGCATCGCGCGGATCTGGTCCTCGTCGTCCAGCGGGATCGACTCCTCCGGCGCGGACCACACCGGGTGCTCCGGCGGCAGCAGCAACCCGACGAACCCCTTCGAAGCCCAGTACGGCGAACCAGGCCCGGAGTACTGCTGCGTCGTCGGCAGGAACGTGTCGTACCACCCGAGCGTCAGCAGCCCCCGCTCGTCCGGTACGCCGTGCTGCACGAAGTGCCGCGCGATCCCCGAGCACAGCCGCCGCGTCTGACCGGGCGACAGCGGCGTCGAGTCCATGATCGCGCCCATCCAGTACGGCGCGGCCGCCGCCATCCGGTACGTCAGCGACCGCCCCTGGTAGACCGGCGCCCCGTCGTTGCCGACCAGGTGCACCGCGTCCTCCAGGAACAGCGCGAGCCGCTCCCGGTAGACCTTCAGCCGGTCGTCGTACGCCGCACCCGGCGTCGCCGCGGCCATCCGCGTCCACAGCGCCGGGTAGAGGTGCATCGCCCAGCCGATGTAGTTGTCGAAGTTCTGGCCGTCGCCGTCGGAGTACCAGCCGTCGCCGACGTACCAGTCCTCGATCCGGTCCAGGCCGCCGTCGATGTCGTCCTGCGAGTACGGCGCGCCGACCGAGGCGAGGAACTGCTCGCTGACGACCTGGAACAGCCGCCAGTTGTTGTCGTGCGTCGTCGAGCCGATGAACCCGCCGAGCCACTCCGCGACGTGCTCCTGCGCGCGGGTGTCGAGCCGGTCCCAGATCCACTCCCGCGACTCGTGCAGCGCGACGGCGATCGCCGCGGCCTCGACCATCTGCTGCGAGCGCGGCGTCAGCCGCAACCACGACTCGGGGTGGTCCGGGTTCGCGCCGTTCGCGACGCCGCGCGCGTAGCGCTCGATCAGCGCCTCGCAGCCTTCACCGCGGACCCCGGCGATCCGGAACGCGGCGAGCATGAACGACCGGGCGAAACCCTCGAGCGCGTCGGACGCCGTACCGGATCGACTCGGGCGCCCGGGCAGCTCGATCAGCGCGGAGCCGGGGGAGAAGTACGGGTCGAGCGAGTCGAGCAGGTGGTCGGCCAGCGCCTCCCAGTGACCACGCACCCACCCGGTCTGGCGAGACAGGACACGATCGGTGGCGGGCAGGACGAGGCGGCGGCTCATGCGATCCTTCCGAGTTCGGCGGGGCTGATGGCGTGCTGCAGGGGGAGACCCGCGGCCAGGCGTTCGACCTCGCCGACGGCGAGCTCGCCGAGACGGGCGACCTCGTTGCCGACGGCGCCGGCCAGGTGCGGGGTGAGGAAGACGTTCGGCAGGTCGAGCAGCCGTGAGTCCGGCAGCAGCGGCTCGGGGTCGGTGACATCCAGTACGGCGTCCAGCCGGCCGGCGACGCACTCGGCTTCCAGCGCGGCGGCGTCGACGATCTTGCCGCGGGCGGTGTTGATCAGCACCGAGCCGTCGCGCAGCAGGCCGAGCAGCCGCGCGTCGACCAGCCCGACGGTCTCTGGCAGCAGGGGAGCGTGCACGCTCAGCACGTCGCTGCGGCGGAACAGGTCGTCCAGCGACACCAGCTCGGCGCCGAGCTCGCTCGCCTCGGCAGCGGTCAGGTACGGATCGCTGATCAGAACATCCACATCGAATCCGCGCAGCCGTTCGGCGACCATCCGTCCGATCCGGGACGCGCCGAGCAGGCCGACCGTGGTGCCGTAGTTGCCGGGCAGGTGGCTCGGGTCCGGGCGGTGCCGGCTCAGCTTGTACTCCGCGCCGAGGCGGAAGGCGCGCTTGCCGCTGAGCACGATCGTGGCGACGGTGTACTCCGCGACCGGCAGCGCGTTGGCGACGACGGCCGAGGTGACCTGGATGCCGCGGTCGAAGGCGACCGGCGTGACGAAGCCCTTCACCGACCCGGCCGCGTGCACGATCGCGCGCAGCCGAGGTGCCGCGTCGAGCACCTCGGGCGTGATCTGCGGGCAGCCCCAGCCGGTCAGCAGGATGTCGACGTCGGCCAGTACGCCGCTGATCGCGGGCTCGTCGAGGAACGTGCCGTCGGCGCGGATCGGCAGCACGTCGGCGACCAGGTCGAGCCGCTTGCGCACCGCCGGGACCAGCACGCGGTCGCGGCTGGACTCGTTCATCGCGAGCAGCACGGTCGGCCGGCCAGCAGCCGGTGAGGCAGCCCGCGAAGGAGCGGCAGTCGGGGCAGGCGAGGACGGCTCAGAGTCGGTGCGCACAGGAGCACGCTAGCAAGCGCTTTCCGAATCCGCAGGTCCGATCCGCGTCGCAAGCGGTGAAAAACTTCTCAGCTGCTGGAATTCCTGCCCGGTGGGTGGGTGTTGTGGGAAGGGAAGGCAGGATAGAGGGGCCTACCCGCCCTGTTGGCCGCGACGAAGGAGACGAGAGACATGCTGCGACCGGACGACCTCTACGAGATCGTCGACGAGTCGGTGGCGACCGGCCCGGCGGCGACGCCCAAGGTGCTGGTGCATTCGCTCGACGGGTACATGGACGCGGGCCAGGCCGGCCGGGTGACCGCCGACCACCTCCTCGACGTACTGGACCACCGGCTGCTCGCGCGCTTCGACGTCGACCTGCTGCACGACTACCGGGCCCGCCGTCCCGAGGTGACGTTCGCCGAGGACCGCTTCATCGACTACACGCCCCCGCAGCTGAACCTGCACCTGCTCACCGACGACGCCGGGGTCGAGTTCCTGCTGCTGGAGGGCGTCGAGCCCGACAACCACTGGAACCGGTTCGCAGGCGCGGTCCGCCAGCTGATCGAGCTGTACAACGTCACGCTCACTGTCGGCGTGCACGGCATCCCGATGGGCGTGCCGCACACGCGCCCGCTGGGCCTGACGGCGCACGCGACGCGGCCCGAGCTGGTCACCCGGACGAACATCTGGGACGGCGAGATGCGGTTGCCCGCGAGCGCCGGCACGATGCTGCAGGTCCGCCTCGGCGAGGCCGGCAAGGACGCGATGGGCTTCGCGGTCCACGTCCCGCACTACCTGGCCGAGAACCGCTTCCCCGGTGCCGCGCTGGCGCTGGTGCACGCGATCTCCGCCGCGACCGGTCTGCTGCTCCCGAGCAAGGCGCTGCTGGACGAGGCCGCGATCACCGGCCGGATGGTCGACGAGCAGGTCGAGCAGTCCGACGACGCCTCCGCGGTGGTGAACGCGCTGGAGACTCAGTACGACGCGGCCGCCGGCTCGATCAGCCGCGGCAGCCTGCTGGCTGGTTCGACGCCGTCGGCCGACGAGCTGGGCGCCGAGGTCGAGCAGTTCCTGGCCGAGCTGAACCGCGACGACGACAAGTAACAGGCACGACGAAGGGGCCCCGGGATCATCCCGGGGCCCCTTCGTCATTGCTCAGACCGACAGCGTGGCCCGTTCACCCGGCGCCCGCGTGAGCACCCGGTCGAGGCTGTACCGGCCGGGCCCGACCGCCGCGAGCGTCAGCGCCAGCAGCCCGAGTACGACGACCAGCTCCCAGCCGCCTTCGGCGACGAAGACGCCGTTCGACATGTGCACGAACAGGAACGCCCCGGCCATGTCCAGCACCAGCAGGAGCCCGGCCACCGAGGTGAGCAGGCCGAGGATCAGCGCCGTACCGGCGAGCAGTTCGGCACCGGCCGCGTAGTACGCCGACAGCGACGGCGCCGGGACGCCCATCTGCTCGAAGCCGCGGGCGGTCGCGTCCAGGCCGTTGGTGCGGAACTTCTGCCAGCCGTGCGCGACGAACACCACGCCGGCGCCGACCCGGGCGATCAGCAGCGCGAGGTCACGGGTGTGGGTGGCCAGGCCGGAGGGGAGGCGGCTCACGGGGAACTCCTTCGGTCGAAACGAGTGTTTGGTTGCGCGTTCAACCGCAGCCTACGGACGGCGACCGAAAGCTCACCGAAAACGACCGCGTGAGGGCAGCCACAGATGCCCGGTGCGGGCCCGCGGACCTGTCAGGATGGGGCATGCCCGAGTCCCTGGACGATCTGGTCGAGCTGCTCGACCTGGAGAAGATCGACGACGACCTGTACCGCGGCCGCCAGCCGCAGACCTCCGCGCAGCGGGTGTTCGGCGGGCAGGTGCTCGGCCAGGCGCTGGCCGCGGCGGGCCGGACGGTCGAGCCGGAGCGGATCGTGCACTCACTGCACGGGTACTTCCTGCGCCCGGGCGACACCGCCGTACCGATCGTGTACCGGGCCGAGCCGACCCGGGACGGCAAGACCTTCAGCAGCCGGCGCGTGGTGGCCTCGCAGAACGGCAAGCCGATCTTCTACATGTCGGCGTCGTTCCAGCGCCCCGAGCCCGGGCTCGACCACGGCGACCCGATGCCCGGCGACGTGGTCCCGCCCGAGGAGGCGCCGACGCTGGCGTCGGTGCTGGAGGCGGCGACCGGGCGCAAGGCCGAGGACTGGAACAAGGAGTGGTCGGCGCTCGACATGCGGCTGGCCGGGGTGAGCGGCCGGCAGTTCTGGATCCGGGCCGCGGGGAAGCTGCCCGACGACCCGGCGCTGCACGCCTGCGTACTGGCCTACGCCAGCGACCTGACGTTGCTCGGGGCAAGCTTGTTGCCGCACGGGCTGGTGATCGGGGACCGGCGGATCCAGCCCGCCTCGATCGACCACGCGCTGTGGTTCCACCGGCCGTTCCGCGCCGACGAGTGGCTGCTCTACGACCAGGCCTCGCCGTCGGCGTCGGGTGCGCGCGGGTTCGCGACCGGCCGGTTGTTCACGCAGGACGGACGGCTGGCGGCGTCGGTCGCGCAGGAGGGGCTGATCCGCCCGGTCGGGCTGGACCCGGACGACCTCTAGGTCCTGAACGTGCCACGGCGCAGATGCGCCATGGACGGTCGCATCGTATTGGATACAGATTGGTCCTCTGCCCACCAACTGCAGAGGAACCGCGTTGAACAATCCGCCCAAGCGCTGGGGTCTGTACGCCGTCACCGGCGTCTGCGTCCTCGCGCTGTCCAGCCCGCTCACCGCGCAGGCTGACCCCGCCCACCCCGTCAATGTCCCGTCGGGGACCCACACCGTCACCCTGATCACCGGCGACGTCGTCACCACCCGCGAGTCCGGCGCCAACGGCGGCACCGTCACCGTCACCGGCCCGGACGGCGGCCGCACCAACGCCCGCGTCGCCGAAGCCGGCGGCGACCTCTACGTCTACCCCGAGGTCGCCATTCCGTACGTCGCCCAGGGCGTGCTCGACCGCCGGCTCTTCAACGTCAGCGACCTGGTCGAGGACGGGTACGACGACGCCCACCGCGACAACCTCCCGCTGATCGTCTCGTACACGTCGAGCTTCCAGGCCCGTCAGGCGGTTCCGGGCGCCACCCAGGTGCGGAGCCTCACCAGCATCCAGGGCGCCGCCCTCACCACGAGCCGCTCCGACGACTTCTGGACCGCAGTCGCCCAACCGGCCGCAGGCCTGCGCGCGACCGCTTCCGGCTTCGGTGGCGGCATCGCCAAGATCTGGCTGGACGGCGTCGTGAAGGCCGACCTGTCCGACACCACCGCGCAGATCGGCGCCCCCGAGGTCTGGGCCGGCGGTGACACCGGCCAGGGCGTCGACGTCGCCGTGCTCGACACCGGCGTCGACACCGGTCACCCCGACCTCGCCGGCCGGATCGCCGCGACCCGCAGCTTCGTCCCCGACGAGGACGTCCTGGACCGCGCCGGTCACGGCACGCACGTCGCCTCGACCATCGCCGGCACCGGCGCCGCCTCCGACGGCAAGGAGCAGGGCGTCGCGCCCGGCGCCGAGCTGCACATCGGCAAGGTGCTCGCCAACAGCGGCTCCGGTCAGGACTCCTGGCTGCTGGCCGGGATGGAGTGGGCCGCCGTCGAGCAGCACGCCAAGGTCGTCAACATGAGCCTCGGCTCGGAGACGGCGTCCGACGGAACCGACCCGGTCAGCGAGGCGGTCAACCGGCTCAGCGCCCAGACCGGCGCGCTCTTCGTCGTTGCCGCAGGCAACACCGGGCAGCCGGACAGCATCAGCGCCCCGGGTGCGGCCGACGCGGCGCTGACCGTCGGCGCGGTCGACGGCGCCGACGACCTGGCCTACTTCTCGAGCCAGGGCCCGCGGGTCGGTGACGGCGCGCTGAAGCCGGAGATCACCGCGCCCGGCGTCGACGTGCTCGCCGCCCGTTCGCAGTACGTCGACGGCGAAGGCGCCTACCAGACGATGAGCGGCACCTCGATGGCCACGCCGCACGTGGCCGGCGCCGCGGCACTACTGGCCGCCAAGCGCCCCGACCTCACCGGCGCGCAGCTGAAGGACCTGCTGGCGAGCAGCTCGAAGCGGACTCCGGCGTACAACGCGTTCCAGGCTGGCAGCGGCCGGCTCGACGTCGCAGCGGCGGTGCGGTCGGGCGTCTTCGCGTCCGCGACGGCGTACGCCGGGCTGACGAGCACCGCGGTCTCTCGTCCGGTCACCTACACGAACACCACCGACGCCGCAGTGACGCTGAAGCTGTCGGTCGACGCGCCGGACGCTCCGGCGGGGGTGTTCCGGCTGTCGGCGACCCAGGCCGTCGTCCCCGCGCACGGTACGGCCAGCGTGAACGTGACGATCACAGCGACCAGCGGCCGCTTCACCGGCCAGATCGTCGCCACCGACCCGGCCGGAACCGTCGTCGCGCACACCGCGATCTCCATCGGCGACGCGGCCCACAAGCTGACGATGAACTTCACCGACGCCAAGGGCGAGCCGATGTCCGGTGTCGTCGAGGTGCTGAAGTCCGGTGACGACAGCCCGATGTTCTTCATCGTCGACACCTCCGGCACCGGCTCGATCTACCTCGCCAACGCTGTCTACTCGGTGCTGTCGTTCAAGGACGTCACCGGCGTCCACGGCCCGCACTCGCTCGGCATGTCGCTGCTCGGCGACCCCGACGTGACGCTCGACCGCGACCGGACCGTGAACCTCGACGTCCGCAAGATCCGCCGCGTCGAGATGACCACCCCACAGCCGGCCGAGACGACGTACCAGCGGCTGGAGTACAACCGGTCGATGGGCGGCCGGTCGTGGCGTGACTTCATGGAGACCCAGACCAGCTACGACAGCCTGTGGGCCCAGCCGACCACGCACAAAGTCACCAACGGCGACTTCTTCCTCGGCGCGCGCTGGCGCAAGGAGCAGCCCGCGCTGAGCGTCTCCACGCACTGGAGCGACTTCACCGACGTGCTGCGTCAGGACTCGGTCACCTCGCTGCCGAAGGGCCGCTACCACCTGCCACTGGTGTTCGCCGGTGACGGCGGTCCGGCGGACTACGCGAAGCTCAACGTCCGCAACAAGGCCGTCGTCGTACGCCGCAACGACGCGGTCAGCGACGCCGACCAGGCGGCCAACGCCGCGAAGGCCGGCGCCAAGCTCCTGCTCGTCCAGAACAACCAGCTCGGCCGTCAGCTGCGCCGCTACAGCGACGACCCGTTCACCCCGGCGGCGATCGACGTCGCGCTGCTCAGCACCGACGAGGGCGAGAAGCTGATCCAGCAAGCCCGTCGCGGCACAACGCTAGAGGTCGAGTCGCAGCCGGCGGCGGCGTACGTGTACGACCTGATGCAGACCTGGCACCAGCAGATCCCGTCCGACCCGGTGGTCAAGGGGAGCTCGAAGAACCTGGCCCGCGTGGACGTCTCCTTCCACAGCCCGGACCCGGCGCGCGGCGGCGGTGAGTACCGGTACGACTGGCCGTCGTACTCGAACTGGGCAATCGGTCTCACCCAGCGCGAGCCCGTCAATGGCCAGCGCGTCGACTGGGTCTCCACGACCGGCTCGAACGAGTGGGGCCAGGAGGCGTACGTCGACGGCCTGATCTACGAGATCGAGCCGCGCGGCAAGGAGAAGGCCGGCGGCCGACGGACGCAGGAGTGGTTCAAGCCGGTCGCGCGCCCGTTCCTGAACAACAACTACAAGGCGCCGAGCCGCAGCGGCAGCTGGCTGAGCTTCGACATCCCGGCGTACGGCGGTGGCAGCGACCACGTCGGCATGTCGATGGACTACGACCGCAGCAAGCAGACGCTCGCGCTCTACCAGGGCTCGACGCTGCTCGGGACCGGCACCGGGACAGTGGTCGGCGGGACGGCTCCGGCCACCGGCAAGCTGCCGTACCGGCTCGTGGTCGACAACACCCGCGAGGAGTCGTTCAGCCCGTACTCGTCGCGGACCAGCACGACCTGGACGTTCACCTCGAAGGCTCCGGCCGACGACGTGCAGGCGGTGCTCCCGCTGGTGCAGCTCGACTACAAGCTCAGCACCGACTCCGCCGGTCGCGCGAAGCGGAACGCTTCGTTCACGGCGGTCGCGCAGTCGCTGACCGGGGCACGCACTGGTCAGGTCGAGCTCGAGCTGTCGTACGACGACGGCAAGACCTGGCAGCGCACCCGCGATCGCCACGACGGCCGGTTCCAGCTGGACGCGCCGCGGCACGCGAAGTTCGTGTCGCTGCGCGCGTCAGCCCGCGACTCCGAGGGCAACACCGTGCATCAGACGGTGATCCGGGCGGCCGGGCTGGTATCGTGAACAGCGTGAAGCAGCAGTACGCCGTACAGACGACGACGCCGGACCAAGTCCCGGCGCGCTGACTCACGCAGTCTTCGAAAGCCCCGGGGCGAGTGCCCCGGGGCTTTCGCGTTGTCTCGGGCACTCGCTCCCTTCCAGAGCGAGGAAACCGTCATGTTCGACCACCGCAAACTCGGCCGCGAGCTCGGCCTGTTCGACTCCGACCCGCTGATCGGCGCCGGTCTGCCGTACCTCCTGCCCGCGGGCGCCGCGATCCGGCACGCCTTGGAGAGCTACGTCTCCGAGCTGGAACGCAGAGCCGGCTACCAGCACGTCTACTCGCCCGTGCTCGGCAAGCGCGAGCTGTACGAGATCTCCGGGCACTGGTCGCACTACAGCGACGACATGTACCCGCCGATGAAGATGGGGGAGGAGGAGGTCGTCCTCAGACCGAGCCTCTGCCCGCACCACGCGCTGATCTACCGGTCGCGCTCGCACAGCTATCGCGAGCTCCCGATCCGGTACGCCGAACTGGGCGGCATGTACCGCTCGGAGCTGTCCGGCGTACTGGGTGGGCTGACCAGGGTCCGGGCGATCCAGCTCAACGACGGCCACATCTTCTGCACCCTCGATCAGGTCGCCGACGAGGCCCGCGCGTCACTGGAGCTGATCCTGCGCGCGTACGACGACCTCGGGCTGAGCCCGTCGCGCTTCCTGCTCTCGCTGCCCGCGGACGAGGTGCGGATCGGCGACCCGGGCAGCAAGTACGTCGGCGACCAGGACAGCTGGGACCGTTCGGCCGCGCTGCTCCGGCAGGTCCTCGACGAAGCCGGTGTGCAGTACGAGGAGGCGCCGGGGGAGGCCGCGTTCTACGGACCGAAGATCGACATCCAGCTCGCGGACGCCGCCGGGCGCGAGTACACCCTGTCCACCATCCAGGTCGACTTCCACCAGCCGGCCCGGTTCGAGCTCGAGTACGTCGGTGCCGACGGCAACAAGCATCGGCCGGTGATGGTGCACCGGGCGATCATCGGCAGCCTGGAACGGGTGATCGCGCAACTGATCGAGCAGCACGGCGCCGCATTCCCGGCCTGGCTCGCGCCGGTCCAGGTCGTCGTCCTGCCGCTGTCGGACGCCGAGGAGCGCTACGCGGCCGAGATCGCGCGGCGGGCGGGCGACCGCGGGCTGCGCGCCGAGGTGGCGCACGCCGACGAGGGCACCCTGGGCGCGCGGATCCGGGAGAACCGGCACGCGCCGTACCAGCTGGTGGTCGGGCCGCGGGAAGTTGCCGCGGGCCACCTGGCGCTGCGGCACCGCGACGGGCACTCCGACGATCCGGCTCCGGCCGCGGATGTTCTCGAGTTTTTATCTTTCCATTGCCGTGCAAAGTCTTGCCAGTCACTGCCCGGTGAGAGATGGTGACGGTCAGTCATGCACTCCCTACCCAGTGCAAAGGCGGTCCGCCCCCATGAAACGCCTCACCGGAATCCTCGGCAGCGCGGTGCTCGGTACCGCGCTGCTGGTCAGCCCGACCATCGCCCACGCGGCGCCCTCCTACGTCGCGCTCGGCGACTCCTACGCGGCCGGCGTCGGCACCCGCTCCTACCTCCCCGACAGCGGCGCCTGCCAGCGCTCGACCAAGTCCTACCCGTACGTCGACGCGGCGCGGATCGGCGCGAGCCTGACCTCGGTCGCTTGCTCGGGCGCCCGGGTCGCGGACGTGACCGCCAAGCAGCTCGGCCCGCTCAATGCAGCGGTCAACTTCGTCACGTTGCAGGTCGGTGGCAACGACGCGGGCTTCTCGTCGGTGATCACCGAGTGCGCGAAGCCGGCCTGGCTGGGCAACTGCGACGGCGCGATCAACACCGCCCAGGCGACCATCAACAACACCATCCCGGGCCGGCTGAGCAGCCTGTACGCGACCGTGCGCAGCCGCGCGACGACCGCCAAGGTGATCGTCGTCGGCTACCCGCGGCTGTTCAACGGCACCGACTGCAACGCCGGGACGTTCTTCAGCGCCGCGGAGATGACCCGGCTGAACCAGACCGCCGACCTGCTGAACAGCAAGATCTCCGCCGCCGCCGGTGCGGCCGGGTACACGTTCGTGAACCCGACCAGCGCCTTCATCGGGCACTCGGTCTGCGGCAACCCGGAGTGGATCAACGGGCTGTCGAACCCGATCAGCGAGTCGTACCACCCGAACGTCACCGGCCAGGCGAGCTACGCCAACCTGGTCCAGCCGCACCTGAGCTGACACCCACCGGGCTGCGCGGCATCCCTCGTCGTGGTGTGATGAGGGGTGCCGCACCGGTGTGCGAGGCCGGCCCCGGAGGGGTGGCCGGTGTCGTCGCCGGCCGGCGACGACCACGCTCCGCGATCGCGGATCTTCCCTGTCCCGCTGGCCTTTCAGTGTCGCGGACGCAGCTGTGCCAGCACTCTCGGTAGCGCCTCTCCAGCGTGAAACCGGCCCGGCGAACTCACGATGCGTGATGTCGTGATCACGTTGGTGTGAGATGGGTCACGTGCGGTCGCTTTCCGGATTCGCCGAATGACAGGGTGCAGCGGTCACCCGCCTGCCGAGAGCGAGCTTGGGGGCTTGTGGGTTCTCGGCGACACGCATTACTGGGAGGAAATGCCTGTGAAAGCTCGCACCTGGCTGTCCGGCCTAGCCGCCGGCGCAGTAGCACTCAGCCTCGCGGCACCGGGAGTCGCCAGCAGCGCCCCGGTCCAGGACACGGCGACCGCCAAGGGTCCCGAGGTTCGCACGATCGAGACCCCGAAGGCCGGCGGCGCCGGTCTGGTGACCAAGCGCGACGCGACCGGCCGCGCGCACTCGGTCCGTCCGGCCACCCCGCTCAAGGCCCCGGCCTCGGTCAGCGCGAAGGCCGGCAAGTCCGCGACCAGCAAGCCCGACGCGGCGGCCGTCGCCAAGGCCCAGGTGACCTCGGTCGCGCCGTACTTCGGCGCGCGCCCGGCCGACCTGGTGGCCGAGTCGAGCACCCTGTCCGAGTACGGCTCGCAGACCCGCTTCCAGCAGGTCATCGACGGCGTCCAGGTCTACGGCGGCGAGATCGTCACCAGCCTGGACAAGTCCGGTGCCCTGGAGGCCGCCAACGGTGAGGTCGCGCTCGCGACGTACGGGACGTTCCCGGCCGCCGACAAGGCCGACGCCGCGAAGGCGGCCGCGCAGAACGCCGCCGTGCAGGCGGTCGCGACCCGCGGCAAGCTCGACGCCGGCAAGCTGACCGCCAAGCTGCAGGGACCGCGCTGGTTCGACCTCGGCCTGGTCACCCGCCAGCCCGGCTCGACCGCCATCCCGACCTACCTGTACGACGTGACCGGCCCGAACGACGTCCGCTGGCAGGCCATCGTGCACGCCTCCGGCCAGACGCTGCTGGCCTGGGACATGTCCGAGCACCTGAACCGCGTCGTCTGCGACGCCAACCGCACCGTCATCCAGACCGGGGCCGAGGACGTCCGCTGCGGCACCGTCTTCCAGTCCAGCCGCGCGGAGGGCGAAGCGCCGTCGGCGGTCCAGGACGTCAACCAGGTCTACGAGTACTTCGGTGACACCTCCGACACCTACGCCTCGCTGGGCACCGACCTGACCGAGCTGATCGGCGTCGACTACGGCGACGGCAAGGGCAAGGCGCTGCGCGGCACCGTCCGGATCTGCGTCGACGGCGGTTGCCCGTACGCCAACGCGTTCTGGAACGGCGAGCAGATGGCCTTCGGTGAAGGCGTCAGCACCGACGACGTGACCGGCCACGAGCTGACCCACGGCGTCACCCAGCACACCTCCGGCCTGGCCTACCTGTGGGAGGCCGGCGCGATCAACGAGTCGTTCTCCGACATCCTCGGTGAGTTCGTCGACCTGACCAACGGCTCCGCGGACGACACCGCGGCCAACCGCTGGCAGATCGGTGAGGGTTCCAGCCTCGGCGTGATCCGCTCGATGTCGGACCCGACCAAGTTCAACGACCCGGACCGGATGCGCAGCGCGAACTGGTTCGACGACGAGTTCTTCCAGGACAACGGCGGCGTGCACTTCAACTCCGGTGTCGGCAACAAGGCGGCGTACCTGATCGCCGACGGCGGCGCCTTCAACGGCCAGAAGATGCTCGGCATCGGCCTGGCCCGCTCCGAGGTGCTGTGGCACGAGACCCAGAAGGTGCTCACCTCGGGCGCCGACTACGGCGACCTGGCCGAGGGCCTGCGCGCGACCTGCACCAAGCTGGCCAAGAAGAAGAAGTCCGGGATGACCAAGGCCGACTGCGCCCAGGTCGAGCTGGCCATCAAGGCCGTCGAGATGGACTTCGAGCCGGCCGTCGGCAAGCCGGCCCAGGCGCCGGTCTGCGACACCACCGGTGCGAAGGCCAAGAACCTGTTCAAGACCAGCTTCGCGGAGTACCCGGACGGCAAGGTCGTCCGCGGTGAGGGCTGGGTGCTCGGCAAGGGCGAGGGCCTCGAGGGCTCGCTCGTCGACACGTCGTACTCGCAGGACGGTGACGACTCGATGCTCGGCGTCGTGACGGATCCGGAGGGCTCGATCAGCCTGCAGACCGCGAACGGCACCAAGATCAAGAACACCAAGACGTACCTGCGCTTCACGCACGCGTACAACTTCTACAACGTGTTCATCATCTTCGGTGTCCGGACCGGGGCGGCGACCCTGGAGTACTCCGACAACGGGGGCGCGACCTGGAAGGACACCGCCGCGCTGACCTGGAAGAACGGCCCGACGGTGGACCCGAACTTCGACGACGAGCCGGCCGCCTGGCACGGCAACTCCGGTGGCTGGGAGACCAGCCGCCTGGACCTGTCGGAGTTCACCGGCAAGCAGCTGAAGTTCCGCTGGACCGGGCACGGCAAGGACTTCGCCGACCTGATCCCGGGCAACTGGTGGCTCGACAACGCCACCATCTACAACTGCTCCAAGTGAGCTGAGCGCGGGGCCCGGCGGAAACCACGTCGCCGGGCCCTGTTCTTGCCCTTTATATGCCTGGAACGGTATATATGGAGTCATGAGTGAATCACTGACCAGCGCCGACGGCCGGACCGTGCTGCGGATGGAGCGCCGGCTGGCGCACCCGCCGGAGAAGGTCTGGCGGGCGCTGACCGAGCCCGGCGAGCTGGCGCACTGGTACCCAGCGCTGGTCGAGCTCGACCTGCGGCTGGACGGGAAGATCAGCTTCACCTTCGACGGCGAGGACGGCGGCGCCGGAGTGGTGCGCGCCTACGAGCCGCCGCGGCTGCTGGAGTTCACCTGGGGCGAGGAGATCCAGCGCTGGGAGGTCGAGCCGACCGGCGAAGGCTGCGTGCTCACGCTCACCACGACGTACGACGACCGCCCGGGCTCGGCGAGCTTCACCAGCGGCTGGATCCTCTGTCTGGACGCGCTGAACGCGTCCCTCGGCGGCCAAACTGTTGCCCGGGACAACTACAAGGTCCTGCACGAGCACTACGTGAAGGTCTACGGCCTGGACGCGGGGGAGCGGCGCCCGGACGGGTCGCTGTACTTCGAGCGTCAGCTGACCGCGCCGAAGGAGGAAGTCTGGCCCCGGCTCGCCAAGCAACTCGACGTCGACCCGCCCGAGGGCGACGAGCTGCGGGTGAACGGCGCCGAGCTGACGCTGCGCGACGGCAACGGCGGAGCCCGCCTGGTGCTGACCCAGACGGACCCCGCCCCCGGCGACTACGAGAGCTGGAGAGCGTTGATCGAGTCGGTCGCCGCGGAGTCCGCGACGTACTGACGCAGGTGCTCGGCGGTCAGGGACGCGCTCGACTCGACCAGGTCGGCCGGCGTGCCCTCGAAGACGATCTGGCCGCCGTCGTGACCGGCGCCCGGGCCGAGGTCGATCAGCCAGTCCGCGTGCGCCATCACCGCCTGGTGGTGCTCGATCACGATCACCGTGTTGCCGTCGTCGACCAGCTCGTCGAGCATCGTCAGCAGCTGGTCGACGTCGGCCAGGTGCAGCCCGGTGGTCGGCTCGTCGAGGATGTAGATCGAGCCGCGCTTGCTCATGTTGATCGCGAGCTTCATCCGCTGCCGCTCACCGCCGGACAGCGTGGTCAGCGGCTGCCCGAGGCTGATGTAGCCGAGCCCGACCGAGCTGAGCCGGTCCAGGATCGTCCGCGACGGGCCCTTGGCGAAGAAGTCGCGCGCCTCGGTGACCGTCATCTTCAGCACCTCGCTGATGTTCTTCCCGCGCAGCTGCAGCGCCAGCACCTGGGGCGTGAACCGGGCGCCGTTGCACTGCTCGCACACCGACGACACCTCGGCCATCATCCCGAGATCGGTGTAGACCAGCCCGATGCCCTTGCAGGTCTGGCAGGCGCCGACCGAGTTCGCGCTGAACAGCCCCGGTTTCACCTTGTTCGCCTTGGCGAACTCGGCGCGGATCGGGTCCAGCAGTCCCGTGTACGTCGCCGGGTTGCTGCGCCGTGATCCCCGGATGGGGTCCTGCCCGGCGACGATCACGCCGTCGCGGTCGGCCAGCGAGCCGTGGATCAGCGAGCTCTTGCCCGACCCTGCGACGCCGGTCACGACGGTCAGTACGCCGAGCGGTACGTCGACGCTCACGTTCTGCAGGTTGTGCAGGTTCGCGCCCTCGATCCGCAGGCTGGCGGTCGGCGTACGGACGTCTTCGCGCAGGCCGACCTTGTGGTCGAGGTACCGACCGGTGAGCGTGCCGGACTTGAGCAGGCCCTTCACGTCGCCGGCGTAGCAGAGTCGGCCGCCGGCCAGGCCGGCACCGGGACCGAGGTCGACGACGTGGTCGGCGATCCGGATCGTCTCCGGCTTGTGCTCGACGACCAGCACGGTGTTGCCCTTGGTCTTGAGCTGGACCAGCAGCTCGTTCATCCGCTGGATGTCGTGCGGGTGCAGCCCGACGGTCGGCTCGTCGAACACGTAGGTGACGTCGGTCAGCGCCGAGCCGAGGTGCCGGACCAGCTTCACCCGCTGGGCCTCGCCGCCGGACAGCGTCCCGGACTCGCGGTTCAGGCTCAGGTAGCCCAGGCCGATGTCGACCATCGAGTCGAGCGTCTCGCGCAGCCCCTGCAGCATCGGCCCGACCGACGGGTCGTCGATCCCGCGGACGAACTGGGCCAGGTCGCTGATCTGCATCGCCGAGCACTCGGTGATCCCGACACCGTCGATCCGTACGGCGCGCGCCGCCTCGTTCAGCCGGGCGCCGCCGCAGTCCGGGCACGGCCCCAGCTTCAGCGCCCGGTCGGCGAAGGCCCGTGCGGCGTTCTGCATCGTGTCGCGGTCCTTGCCCAGGTACTGCTTCTTCACCTTGCTGGCCAGCCCCTCGAAGGTGAGGTTGCTCTTGCCGACCTTCACCTTGGTCGGCGGCGAGTACAGGAACCGCTCCCACTGCTCGGCCGGGTAGTCGCGCAGCGGCAGGTCCGGGTCGAAGACCGCCGCGAACAGCTGCCAGTACCAGGTGTCGGCGCCGTACCCGGGCGCCTTGATCGGGTCCTGGTTGAGCGACCGGTCCCGGTCGACCAGCTCGTCGAGGTCGATCTCGGTGGCCTTGCCGAGCCCCTCGCAGGTCAGGCACATGCCTTCGGCCCGGTTGAAGCTGAAGGCCGAGGGCGGGCCGGCCGACGGCGTACCGATCCGGCTGAACAGGATCCGCAGCATGGTGTGCGCGTCGGTGGCGGTGCCCACCGTCGAGCGGGCGTTGGCGCCGATCCGTTCCTGGTCGACGATGATCGCGGCGCTCAGGTTGCGCAGCGAGTCGACGTCGGGCCGGGACAGGCTCGGCATGAAGTTCTGCACGAAGGCGGTGTAGGTCTCGTTGATCAGCCGCTGCGACTCCGCGGCGATCGTCCCGAACACCAGCGAGGACTTCCCGGAGCCGGACACGCCGGTGAAGACGGTCAGCCGCCGCTTGGGGATGTCCAGCGACACCCCGCTGAGGTTGTTCTCGCGCGCTCCGCGCACCTGGATCACGTCGTGGCTGTCGGCGATCTCGTCAGAAGACATACATTTAATTCTGACATTGAACCGCCCGTGAAGACTTTGGTGTGAGAATCGGTCCCATGCGTGCCACGGTCAAGGACGTCGCCCGGCTGGCCGGAGTGTCCCCGAAGACGGTCTCCAACGTGATCAACGGTGTCGTGTTCGTCCGGCCGGAGACCCGGGCCAAGGTCGAGCAGGCGCTCAGCGAGCTCGACTACGTCCCGAACCTGAGCGCCCGTGGGCTGCGCAACGGCCGCTCGGGGATGATCGGGCTCGCGCTGCCCGACCTGCTCCGGCCGTACTCGGCCGAGATCACCCACCTGGTCGTCGAGCTCGCGCACGAGCGCGGCTGGGGAGTGCAGATCGAGCAGACCGCCGCCGAGCCGGACCGCGAGTACGACCTGCTCTCCAAGGCGCGGTCGCACCAGATCGACGGGCTGATCCTCAACCCGGTCAACCTCGACGACAGCGCGGTGACGTCGGCCGGGCCGCTGCCGCCCGTCGTACTGATCGGTGACGTGGACCAGGACGTCGTGAGCCAGGTCTGCATCGACAACGTCGCGGCCGCGCGCGACATGACCCAGCACCTGGTCGACCAGGGCTACCGCCGGATCGCCGCCGTCGGTACGCCGGAGCTGAAGGGCCGCGTCGGCGGCCGCACCGACTCCGCCGGTACGGCGGCCGCCCGGCTGCGGCTGATCGGCTACCGCGACGTCCTGACCGCCGCGGATCTCCACGACCCCGCGCTCGAGATCGCCCTCGACCGGTGGAGCCCCGAGGGTGCCGCGGCCGTCGTCGGCCGCTACCTGGCCGACCACGAGCCGCCCGACGCGATCTTCTGCTTCACCGACACGATCGCCACCGGCACGCTGTCGGCGCTGTGGTCGGCCGGCGTCGCCGTACCGGCCGACTGTGCGGTCGCCGGGTTCGACAACATCCTGGAGAGTCAGTTCACCGTGCCGCCACTCTCAACCGTCGATTTCGACCGGCGAGCCTTCGTCGAGGCGGCGCTGGACCTGCTGGGGGAGCGGATGGCCGACCGGGCCGCCCGGCCGCGCCGGGTCGTCGTACCGCATCGGCTGGTCGAGCGGGCCAGCACCGCACGCTAGCGAACACGTTTCGACAAAAACCATGACGGCCAACTCTTGTCAGCGCATTGCAACGATGTAATGATCGGTGCCGCCTGCGAAGGAGACAGCCCCCATGACTTCGTCCGACCGACATTTCTCGCGCCGCCGCCTGCTCTCGGGAGCGGCCGCGCTGGCCGGCGGAAGCCTGCTGCTCGGCTGCTCGCCGGGCAGCCGCGACTCCGGTACCGAGCTGAACTACTGGCACCTGATGACCGGTGGCGACGGCATCGTGATGGCCGGCCTGGTCGACGAGGCCAACGGCCTGAAGGCCGGGTACCACGCCAAACAGACCGTCCTGGCCTGGGGTCCGCCGTACTACACGAAGCTGGCGATGGCCTCGGCCGGCGGGCGGGCGCCTGATCTCGCGATCATGCACGCCTCCCGGATCGCCGGCTACGCGCCCGGCGGACTGCTGGAGCCGTGGGACCTGGACCTGCTCGCCGAGGTCGGCCTCAAGGAGAGCGACTTCCCGCCGCTGGTCTGGCAGAAGGGCCTGTACGACGGCAAGCTCTACTCGATCGCGCTCGACACCCACCCGTTCGTGCTCTACTACAACACCGAGCACGCCGCAAAAGCCGGTGTCACCGACTCGCTGGCGACGCTGGGCAGCGCCGAGGAGTTCACCGAGGTAGCAACCAAGCTGCAGAAGGTCACCGGCAAGCACGGCCTGTCGTACGGCTACCTCGGTGACCCGTCGCAGATGTGGCGGCTGTTCTACACCTTCTACCGCCAGACCGGCGCCGAGATGAAGCTCGTCCCCGGCACCAAGGCCGAGGTCGACCAGGACGCCGCGGTGACCGCGCTGAAGTTCGTGCAGTCGTTGCTCAACGACACGATCGCGACCCGCAGCGGCGACGGCGGGACGGCGGTCAGCGAGTTCCTGCACGGCGAGAGCGGGATGCTGTTCGGCGGCGTCTGGGAGTTGCCGGTGCTGAAGGACTCCAAGATGCCGTTCGACGCGATGCCGATCCCGACGCTGTTCGGGCAGCAGGCGGCGTACGCCGACTCGCACACGTTCGTGCTGCCGCGGCAGTCCAAGACCGACCCCGGGCGGCGCCGCTACACCTACCAGCTGGTCGCGGAGATCCTGAAGCGCTCGGTGAAGTGGGCCGGGGCCGGCCACATCCCGGCGTACCAGCCGGTGGTGAAGAGCGCGGAGTACCTGGAGCTCAAACCGCAGTCGAACTACGTCGGCATCCCGGCGTACGTGAACTACGACCCGGACGTCTGGTTCAGCGGCGCCGGCAGCGACTTCACCGGCTACTTCGCGGAGAACGTGCAGAACGTCTACCTCGGCAGCGGGGACCCGGCGGCCGGTTTCGACGGGTTCGTGCAGCGGCTGAACAAGCTGCTCGACCGCCCGCAACCGGTCTGAGCGAGGAACGGAGATCACGATGCCGACAGCAGTCGACAGCCCCGCCGCCGACCTGGTTGTTGCGGAGGGCAACAGTACGGGACGGGTCCGGGCCCGCCGTGGCGAGTCGCTGACCGGGTGGGCCTTCGCGGCGCCGTTCGCGGTGCTCTTCGGCCTGTTCCTGGTCGTCCCGGCCGTCTACGGTCTGTACCTGAGCTTCACCGGCGAGACGCTGACCGGCGCGAACGGCGAGCTGATCGGGTTCGCGAACTTCGCCGAGGCGCTCGGCGACCCGGACATGTGGAAGTCGTTCGGCAACACGTTGTGGTTCACGCTGCTCAGCACGGTGCCGCTGGTGGTGCTGTCGCTGGCGTTCGCGCTGCTGGTGAACCTCGGTCTGCCCGGCCGGTGGTTGTGGCGGCTGTCGTTCTTCCTGCCGTACCTGCTCGCCTCGACGGTCGTGGTGCTGTTCTGGTCGTGGATGTACAATCCGAAGCTCGGGCTGATCAACGGGGTGCTGGCCGAGTTCGGGATCGCGCCGGTGGCCTGGCTGCAGGACCCGAACGTGGCGATGATCTCGGTGGTGCTGACCACGTTGTGGTGGACGATCGGGTTCAACTTCCTGCTCTACCTGGCCGCGCTGCAGAACATCCCCGAGCAGCAGTTCGAGGCGGCCGCGATCGACGGCGCCGGCAAGTGGCGGCAGCTGTTCTCGATCGTGATCCCGCAGCTGGCACCGACCACCGCGCTGATCGTGACGCTGCAGGTGCTGGCCTCGCTGAAGGTGTTCGACCAGATCTACATGCTCACCAACGGCGGCCCGGCCGGGTCGACCCGCTCGATCGTGCAGTACATCTACGAGGCCGGTTTCACCGGCTACCGGTTCGGCTACTCGTCGGCGATCTCGTACCTCTTCTTCGCGATCATCGTGCTGATCTCGATCGCGCAGTACAAGCTGATCAACCGCAGGAGCGCCCAGTGAGCACGGTGTACAGACAAGGTCACAAGCCGGGGGAGAACCCCTGGAGCGTCTCGCGGCTGGTCGCTCTGCTGGTGCTCGCGTTCCTGGCGGCGACCTGGCTGGTGCCGTTCTTCTGGGCGGTGCTGACGTCGCTGAAGAGCGAGGCCGACGCCGGCGCGTCGACGCTGAGCCTGTCGCCGCCGGACGGTTTCAGCTTCGAGGCCTACCGCAAGGTGCTCACGGCGGGCGATATTCCGCTCTGGGCATGGAACAGTCTGTTCACCTCGGTGCTGATCACGTTCGTGACCGTCGCCACCTCCGCACTGGCCGGTTACGCGTTCTCCCGGATCGATTTCCGCGGCCGCCGCTGGCTGTACGGCGCGATCATCGCCGCCATCATCATTCCGCCGCAGTTGCTGATCGTTCCGCTGTTTCGGCAGATGCTCGCCTTCGACCTGGTCGACACCTATTGGGGAATCATTCTCCCGCAAGCGTTTGCGCCGGCGATGGTGCTGATCCTGAAGCGATTCTTCGACCAGATTCCGGTCGAGCTCGAGGACGCCGCCCGGGTCGACGGCGCCAACCGGCTGCGGGTGTTCTGGTCGATCGTGCTGCCGTTGTCGCGGCCAATTCTCGCCGCGGTGGCGATCTTCGTGTTCATCGGTGCGTGGAACAACTTCCTGTGGCCGTTCATCGTCACCACCGACGCCGACCTGATGACGCTGCCGGTCGGTCTGCAGACCGTGAAGAGCGCGTACGGCCTGCAGTACGCGCAGAACATGGCCTCCGCGCTGCTGGCCGCATTACCACTGGTCCTGGTGTTCCTTTTCTTCCAGCGCCAGATCATCAAGGGCATCGCCACCACCGGCTTCGGCGGCCAGTAATCCTCACATCCCCTTGAAAACCTCCTCACAGTCAGCAAGGCTGCTGCGATGGCTCTGTCACTGTGAGGAGTGATGGGACCTGTTGCAGTATTCAACTAGTCCCTCGGGGGACCCAATGAGGAGGGGGATCTGTGTCAGCCATGAGGCGGCTCGCCGAGCAGCGCCGTGATGTGAGGAGTCACGGCACGTCAACGCTCGGCAGGGCTTCGATCCAACCAGCGGTCTGCACCGGCATCCACGAGGTGAGCTCGTCGATCCGCACCGGGCAGCCGCGACGCGTGGCGGTTCTGACCTTGAGCAACGGTCTGACCACCACACTGCGTCTCGACGACGGTGCGCAGGCACCGGAGCCGGGCGCAACGGTGTTCGTGACGGGTGGCCGTGGGATGGGTGATCAGCCCGCCACAGGTGGGGTCATCCTCGCGCCGGCGTATCCGAGCTAGAACACCCGGCTGCAGCAGTGACTCGCCGGTCTCAGGTCAACGCCGAGCTGAGCCCGGCAAGTCACTGGAAAAAGCTCTACTCCTCGAACGGCTGGGTCAGCGCTCGCACCTCGATCGGCGAGTACTTCGCCTCGACCAGCCGTCCGGCCAGCTCGGTGGCCCGTTCCAGGGTGCAGTCGAGCAGGTAGTAGCCGGCCAGCACCTCCTTGGCCTCGGTGAACGGCCCGTCGGTGACCGCCGGGGCGTCGTTGCGGATCTGGACGACGCGGGCGTTGTCGAGCGTCAGCCCGTCCGCGGCGACGAACTCACCGCTGGCCCTGGTCTCGGCCAGCACCGCCCGGTGCACGTCGTACACCGTCTCCATCCCCTCGGCCTCCAGGGCCTTCCAGGTCTGGTCGTTGCCGTAGATCAGCAGCATGTACTTCAACGTGGCCTCCTCGATCGGGTTTCGAGGCTACGTCGGAGCCGGTGCACGCCGCTCGACATCACCCAGCAGCAGCCTTGGCCGCTCTCAGATCGATCGTCAGCCGGTCGGCCACACTCACCGACGTATCCGAGTACTGACCCGTCAGGCAGATCGGTCCGTCCCAGCCCAGTGCTTCGAGGGTCGCGAACGCCCGCGACCAGTTCGCCAAGCCGTCGGCACCCTGGACGAACCACGGCTTCCAGGCGCCACCGACGTCGCTGCCCGGCTCGGTCGGGATGTAGGTGACGTTCTTCAGATTCACGATCCCGAGCCGGTCCTTCGCCAGCTCCAGCGTGACCTTCGGATCGTCACCGGCCAGTACGTCGTGCGCCGCGTCCCAGACCACCTTGAACTCCTCGGGCAGCCCGTCGAGCAACTGCACGACCCCGAGCGTCGACGCGACGAACTTCCCGTGGTGCGGCTGCACCCCGACCTGTACGCCGTACTGCCGCGCGAAGCCGGCCGCCGCCTCCAGCTCGGCCCGGTTGCGCCGCACCGAGGCGGCGTACCCGTCGTCGCCGAGCGACGCCATGATCCGGATCATCGGCACGCCGGCCGCGGCGGCCGCCGCGAAGGTCGACTCCTCGAGCCCGCTGGCGATGCTGATCGGCTCGACCCCAGCGGCCCGGAGCTGCTCGGTGAACTCCGGCAGCGCCTTCTCCGCGCTCGCCGGGGTCACGTACGCGGTGTCGCGGACGGGGATCTCCGCGCCGCCGAAGCCGAGCCCGGCGACGAGCTCGCCGAGCTCGGTGCCGGGCAGCTCGGCCCAGGGTTTGGTGAAGACGGACCAGATGTAGTTCATGGGTTCAGCGGCCTCCGAGTCCACTCATGGTGATGCCCTTGACGAACCAGCGTTGGGTGAGGAAGAAGAGCACGATCAGCGGCACGGTGGTGATGGTCGCTGCCATCAGCAACAGGTTCCACTGGGTGCCGTTGGTGTCCTGGAACACCTGCAGCCCGACGGCCGCCGTACGGGTCGCCTCGCTGTTGGAGATGACGAGCGGCCAGAGCAGGTTGTTCCACTGGCCGATGAACTTGAACACCGCCAGCGTCGCGATCGCCGGCACGGCCAGCGGCACGATCACCCGGACGAACGCCTGCCACCGGTTCGCGCCGTCGAGCCGCGCAGCCTCCTCGTAGTCCCGGGGGATGCCGAGAAAGAACTGCCTGAGCAGGAAGACACCGAGCGCGGTGAAGGCGTGCGGCAGGATCATCCCCGGCCAGGTGTCGATCCCGTGCAGCTTCGCGACCAGCACGAACTGCGGGATCAGCGTCACCTGCGACGGGATCATCAGCGTGGCCAGGTAGATGCCGAACAGCCAGGTCCGGCCGGGGAACTGCAGCCGGGCGAACGCGTACGCCGCGAGTGCCGCGGTGACGGTCTCCAGCAGCGTCGTCCCGGCGGCGAAGATCACCGTGTTCACCAGGTACCGCCCGAGCGGGACCAGGTCGAACGCGCGGGTCAGGTTCTCCGGGTGCCAGGTGCTCGGCCAGAACGACGGCCGCGCGGCCATCGACTCGGCGTCGGACTGGAACGCGACCAGCACCATCATCACGACCGGGACCAGCGTCACCGCCGTCACCACGAAACACGCGAAGACGATGAGTTTGCGAGTGGCGACCGGGTTGCTCCGCAACGGAGCGAGCGCGTTAGTTGTCATAGTGGACGAGCCTCCGCTGGAGCAGGAACTGGGCCGCGGTGATCACCACGATGAAGCCGAACAGGACCAGCGACTGCGCCGCGGCGTACCCCTGGTCGTAGTTCTCGAAGCCGGTCCGGTAGATGTACATGACCAGCGTGGTGGTGCGGGATCCCGGACCGCCATTCGTCATGATCAAGGCCTGGTCGAAGACCTGGAAGGACCCGATGATCGACGTCACGACGACGAAGAACAGCGCCGGGGACAGCATCGGCAGCGTGACGCTGCGGAAGGTCTGCCACGCGTTGCTGCCGTCGACCTTCGCGGCTTCGTAGAGCTGCTGCGGGATCGCCTGGAGGCCGGCCAGGAAGACCACCATGCCGAAGCCGAAGCTCTTCCAGACGCTCATCGCGATCAGCGCGGGCATCGCCCAGTTGTCCGAGATCAGCCACTTCGGGCCGTCGATGCCGACCAGCCCGAGCACGGCGTTCACCAGGCCGTCGTGCGGGATGTAGAGCCAGATCCAGACGAACGCGACCGCCACCGTGATCGTTGCGTACGGCAACAGCAGCAGCGAGCGGAAGACGGCGATCCGGCGGACGCCCTCGTTGAGCAGCAGCGCCAGCGCGAGGCTGACCACGATGGTCACCGGGACGCTGACGAAGGTGAAGTACGCCGTGTTGCCGAGCGCCGACCAGAACGTCGGGTCGGGGCCGAGCCGGGCGAAGTTCTTCAGCCCGGCCCAGGTGGGGGAGCTGAACAGGTTCCAGTTCAGCAGACTGATCACGCCGGCCGCGAGCACCGGGCCGGCGGTGAAGATCAAGAAGCCGATCAGGCTGGGCAGGATGAACAGCCAGGCGGTGAGCGCCTCCTTGTTCTTCGGCTTCTTGGCGGCGCGGTGCTGTTGGCGAGGAGTTGTTGCTGTGGCAGGGAGTGTGTCGACAGCCATGCCGGTCACCCCTTCCTGGCCGAGGCCTGACGGACGTTGTCCTGGTGCTGCTGCATCAGGACGTCCAGCCGCGGCGTCAGCCCGTCGATCGCCTCCCGGACCGGAACCTGCCCGAGGAACGTCCGGGGCAGGTCCTGGCCGAGCAGCTGCTTGACCTGGTTCCAGTTCGTGGTCACGTCGAACGGGTGACCGCCGGCGATCTTGCCGGCCAGGATGTCCTGCACGATGCCGAGATTGTCCGGCGGCGGCTTGAACGCACTGCCCGCCGACAACCGGGCCGGGTTGTTGCGGCCGGCCTTGGCGTAGATGTCCAGGGCGCCCTTGCTGGTGAGCGTCTTCAGCAGCTTCCAGGCGAGGTCGAGATCGGCGCCCTTGACCTTGGCCGGGATCGCGAAACTCGACCCCGAGACCCGCGGCGTACTGCCGGCGGCGCCGGCCGGGAAGGGCATGATGTCCCAGTCGAACTTCGCCTTCCGCACGTTCACCACCTGCCACGGCCCGTTGTGCATGAAGGCGACGTTGCCCTCCATGAAGTTGGCCAGCGAGCTCTCGGTGACCAGGTTCGCGATCGGCGGCGTCACCTTGTCCTTCACGAACAGGTCGACGACGTACTGCACGGCCTCCATCGCCTCAGGAGCGTTCAGCGCGCTCTTGTCCCAGGCCTCGTTCATCACGTTGCCACCGGCGCAGTAGATCCACGAGACCAGGTCGTCGATCGACGGCGCACAGGTGAAGCCGTACTGGTCGGGACCGGTCAGCTCCTTGGCCAGGTCGCGGAACGCCGCCCACGACATCGGCACGGTCGGCGACGGTGCCGGGATGCCCTTCTTCGCCAGCAGGGTCTTGTTGTAGTAGATCACCGTCGGCGCGACGTCGAACCCGATCGCGTAGGTCTGGTCGTTGAACGAGCTGATGTCGCGGATCGGCTGGTAGAAGTCGTCGAGGTCGAAGTCCGGGTCGCCCTCGATCAGGTCGTCGAGCGGCCGGTGCGCGCCGCGGGCGGCGTAGGTCGGGATCAGCCAGCCGTTCAGCGCGGTCACCAGGCCCGCGGTGCCGCTGACCAGCTGGAGGTCGAGTTTGGTCGGGTAGCCGCCGGACGGGGTCAGGGTGGGGACGGACTCGACCTTCAGCTCGCGTTCGACGTACGCGCTGAAGTCGTCCCACACCTTGCGTTCGGCGGGGCTGCTGGACCACATGGCCCAGGCGGCGGCGCCTTGTGGTGGACCGGAGGAGCAGCCGGCGGCTGCTGCTCCCAGTCCGGCCAGGCCGGTCAGCTTGAGCAAGCTGCGGCGGGACAGCTGGGTTTGCATCAGGGGACTCCTCAGGTGAAGAGCAGGTCGATCGACTCGGCGCGGATCCGCTCCTCGTCGACCACGACGCCCAGGCCAGGGGCGGTGGGGACCGTCGCGACGGCCTTGGTGATGGTCAGGCCCTCGACGTACAGGTCGGACAGCAGCTCCGGCCCGTTCAGCTCGGCGGGCAGTGCCAGCTCCAGCTGGCTGAACACGTGCAGCGCGGCCGCGAAGCCGATCCCGCAGTCGGTCAGGCCGCTGGAGAGAATCTCCAGACCGCCGGAGAGCGCGACCTGCGCGGTCTTCAGCGCGGCCCGCAGGCCACCGGACTTGCAGACCTTCACCACGACCAGGTCGGCGGCGTCGAGCTGGATCGCCCGGGCCAGGTCCTGCGCGGTGAAGCTGCCCTCGTCGATCGCGACCGGCAGGTCGATCAGGCCGCGCAGCCGGCGCATCGCCAGCAGGTCGGTGCTCGGGACGGGCTGCTCGACGCAGTGGATCGTGCGGATGTCCCGGGTCCGGTCGAGCAGCTGCTTGAGCGCGCTCGGCCGGTAGGACTGGTTCGCGTCGAGCCACAGCGGCTTGGCGCCCGCGACCTCGGCGACCGCCTCGATGATCGCGGCGTCCTGGTCGGGATCGCCCCCGATCTTCACCTTGTACGCCGCATAGTCCGACGACTGCTGCGCGTGCTCGCGCACGGTCTCCGGTGCTCCGACCCCGATCGCCGAGCAGAGCGGGATCTCGTCGTGCACCTTCCCGCCGAGCAGCGCGTGCACCGGTACGCCGGCCAGCTTCCCGGCTGCGTCGTGCATCGCCAGGTCGACCGCCGCACGGGCGAACGGAAAGCCGTTCGACACCGCCGGGCTGAGCCGCTTGGCCGCCTGCTGGTGGAACAGCTCCACGTCGTACGGCGTGAGCTCGAGCAGGATCGGCGTCAGGTGCCGCCTGATCACGACCGCGATCGTCTCGGCGGTCTCGTAGCTCCAGCTGGGGAGCGCTCTCTGCTCTCCCCAGCCGACCACGCCGTCCTCGGTGGTCAGCTTCACGAACACGACCGCGCCGGCCTGGTCGGGCCGCTGGTCGGGGCTGCCGACGGCGCCGCTGCCGAGCACGAACTGCCGCGCGAACGGCACCGCGACGGCGAACACCTCGACCTGTCTGATCCGTGACATCTTCGGGCTCCTTACGCCTGGATCGCCCAGGACGCGGGGTCGACGTAGCTCGGGCCGCGGGTGCCGTGGTCGAGGTACTGGATGACGTCGGCGATCACATGACCGGCCAGCGCGAGGTGACCCTCTTCGGTGTCCCCGGCAACGTGCGGGGTGAGCAGCAGATTGGGTGCCTCGAGCACCTTCTGGTCGAACGTCGGCGGCTCCGGGTCGTACACGTCGAGCGCGGCGTGGATCCGGCCGTCGAGCGCGTGCTCCAGCAGCGCGGCCTGGTCGATCGCCGGTCCGCGGGACGAGTTCACGACCACCGCGCCGTCGGGCAGCTGCTCGATCAGCTTGCGGGTCACCATGCCCTGGGTCTCGGGAACGTTGGGCACGTGCAGGCTGACGAACCGGGCCTGCAGCGTCTCCTCCAGCTCCGCCCGGCGGACGCCGAGCTCGGTGGCGCGCTCGTCGCTGAGGTACGGGTCGTACACGACGACGTCGCAGCCGAACGGCTTCAGCAGCGTGATCAGCGCCCGGGCCGTCGAGCTGGCGCCGAGGATGCCGACCTTCGCGCCGGCCAGCTCGTGACCCCGGTACGCCGTCTGCTTCCAGCCGCCCGCGCGGATCGCGCCGTCGAAGCGGGGGAGCCGGCGGGCCAGCGTCAGCATCGCGGCCAGGCAGTACTCGCCGACCGACCAGGCGATCCGGCCGCCGGCGGTGAAGACCGCGACGCCCTGGTCGAAGATCACCGGGTCGACCAGCTTCTTCACCGACCCGGCCGCGTGCGCGACCGCCTTCGGTCCGGCGCCGTCGGCCCAGATGTCCTTGCTCAGGTGCGGCGTACCCCAGCTGGTGAGCACGACGTCGGCGTCGCGGGAGAGCGCGGCCACCGTTTCCGGGCTGATCCCGGGCGCCCAGGTCACCTCGAACCGCTGCTCGATCAGCGCCCGGGTCGCCGGGTCGATCACGTCCTCGGCGCGCTCCGGCGTCATCACCACGGCCAGCTTGCTCACTTGGGCTCCTCACCTGTCGGTTGGCTCGAAGGTAAAGGCTTTCCGTTATGCTCGTCCAAGCCCGATTCCGCATCGATCGATACCGAGGGCGCATGGACCTGTCACTGCAGCAGCTCAAAGGCTTCGTCGCGGTCGCCGAGGAACAGCACTTCGGGCGCGCCGCGCAGCGCCTCAACATGACCCAGCCGCCGCTGACCCGGCAGATCCAGGCGCTGGAGCGCTCTCTGGGCGTGAACCTGTTCGACCGGACCGGCAGGGGAGTGCGGCTGACCGCGGCCGGCGGAGTGTTCCTGGAGCACAGCCACCGGGTGCTCGCGCTGCTGGAGGTCGCGCCCGAGGCGACCCGCCGGGCCGCGGACGGGCAGACCGGGACGCTGCGGCTCGCGTTCACGGCGATCGGGGCGTACGCCGTACTGGCCGACTTCCTGGCGATGGTCAACCGGCGGATCCCCGCGGTCAGCGTCGAGCTGACCGAGCTGGTCAGCCCCGACCAGTTCGCGGCGCTGGCGAACCTGGAGATCGACCTCGGCCTGGTCCGGCCGCCGATCCCGGACGGGTTCGAGTCGCTGCTCGTGCACACCGAGGACCTGGTGCTCGCCGTCCCGGCCGACCACAAGCTCGGCACCGGGTCGGCACCGGTCACGCTCGCCGACGTCACCGACGAGTACATCGGCTACAGCCCCGAGGGCTCGCGCTACCTGCACGACATCTGCGCGGCGATGATCGGCATGAACCGGTACGCCGTCAGCCAGCTCGCCTCGCAGGTGCCGACGATGCTCGCGCTGGTCCGCGCCGGGCTGGGGTGTGCGCTGGTGCCGCGCTCGATCATGGCGATGGGTGTCGACGGCGTGCGTTACCGCGAGCTCGACGCGGCCGACGCGCACTCGGTCACGCTGCACGCCTGCTGGAGCCCCGACAGCCCGAACCCTGCCCTCCAACGTCTGGCAGAGTCACTACGACAACAACCACAGCTCGAGGAGTAAGAAACTTTGCAATCCGTGGTCACCGCGTTGAGAGCCGCCGGCTGCGTCTTCGCCGAAGAAGAAGCCGACCTCATTCTCTCGACCGCGACCTCACCTGAGCAGATCACTCAAATGGTCGCTCAACGCACCTCCGGCCTCCCACTCGAACAAGTCCTCGGCTGGGCCTCCTTCCACGGCGTCCGCGTCCTCGTCGACCCCGACGTCTTCGTCCCCCGCCGCCGCACCGAGCACCTCGTCGACGAAGCCATCGCCCGCTGCACCCCCGACTCGGTCGTCGTCGACCTGTGCTGCGGCTCCGGCGCCCTCGCGCTTGCCGTCGCCACCGCCGTACCGGGCGTCGACCTGTACGCCGCCGACCTGCACCCGGCCGCCGTCCGGAACGCCCGCCGCAACCTCTCCACCGCGCAGGTCCTCGAAGGCGACCTCTACGAGGCCCTTCCCACCGGCCTCCGCGGCCGCGTCGACATCCTGCTCGCGAACGTCCCGTACGTCCCGACCGGTGACGTCCAGTTCCTCCCCGCCGAAGCCCGACTCCACGAACCGCGCCTCACCCTCGACGGCGGCCCCGACGGCCTCTCCCTGCTGCGCCGGGTCGCCGCCGAGGCCCCGACCTGGCTGTCGACCGGCGGCCACCTCTTCACCGAGGCGAGCGCCGACCAAGCACCCGTTGCCGCGCAGATCCTGGCGGACGCCGGCCTGGAGCCCACCATCAGCACCGACGAGGACGACTTCGCCACCACCGTCATCGGCAGGAGACCATGATCACCGTCCGCACCGCCACCGCCGCCGATCTGGACGGCGTCGTCGCGTCCTGCACCGCGCTCTTCGCCGAGGACGCCGCCCAGCGTGACCCGCTCCGCAACCAGTCCTGGCCCGCGACGTACGCCGGCGGCTGGGCGAGCGGCCTGCTCGCCGACCCCGAGTCCTTGGTGCTGGTGGCAACGACCGACGACGCGGTCGTCGGCCACCTGATCGGCAAGTTCCTTCCCGCGAGCGAGATGTGGATCGCGCCCCGCGCGGAGCTGATCAGCATGTACGTCCGCCCGGAGGTCCGCGGCGGCGGAGGCGCCGGCCAGCTGATCGAGGCGTTCGCGGACTGGGCCCGGCAACGCGGCGCGGCCCGCCTGGAGGTCGACGCCTACGCCTCCAACGAGCGGGCACTGCGGGTGTACGAGCGGCACGGCTTCCGCCCGCACTCGATCCAGCTCACCACCGACTGAGAAGCGCCCGGCCGGGGCAACGCCACCCCGGCCGAGCGCGGTCAACTCACAGCGTCGCCTTCACCTTCCTCGCCTCCAGGGCGAACATCGACAGGTTCGGCGTCAGCACGGCCGCCGAGGTGTCGTCGCCGATCGCGACCCAGCGCTGGTTGAGCGGTGCACAGACTCCGTGGCTCTGGGAGTCGGTGCGGATGTCGACCAGGCTGAGCTGCGTCGTGCTCAGGCCGAGCGCCGTACGGATGTTGCCGAGCGCGGTCTGCTGCGCCGTGGTGAGCGCGGTCAGCAGGCCCTGCAGGTACTGCGTCTCGTTGGTCTGCAGGTTGTACCGCGTGTCCGGCTTGCTGCCGGAGGCCGCCGTACCGCCCGAGCAGGAGACGCTCGAACCGGTGCCGAAGACCGACGGGTAGCTGACGAACCGGATCTTCGCCGACGGCGCGTAGGCGCGGATCCGGTCGACGACCGCGCGCAGGTTGCGCGTGGTGTCGGTCGCCGACCAACCACGGCCCGCGGGCCGTGGTTGGTCGGGTTGCCACCGGAGTCCACGCAGGTCGTGGTCGCGATGCAGGCCGTCATCTGGCCGAGGATCGTGCCGGACCACAGCGTGTCGGTCGACGTGTAGGTGTCGTTGGCACCGATCGTCACCGTGACCGTGTCGGTCCCGGAACCAAGGGCGCCGGTGCCGGGAGCGCCGCCGGAGTAGCCGTCGGCTGCCTCGGCGATCTCGTCGCCGTCGGTGCTGGTCGTCCCGGTCGGGTTGGTCGCGTTGGCGATGCTCTCGCTCTTGTCACCCGGGCAGGACGCGTCGTACGTCGTGTCCCGCCGGCCGAGCGTGTCGGCCAGGTACTGGACCTGGTTCCAGCGCGCCCGCTCGCACTTGATCGTGACCGTCGTCCCCGACTTCACGTAGCCGCGCGAGTTCGGCGACGACGACTGCGTCACGCCCGGTCCCGCGGAGAAGTTGTCGCCGAGGTTGACCGTCTTGGCCCAGCCCTGACCGGTCGGGGTGATCGTCAGCCGGTCGAGGTTGAACCCGCCGGTCTCGATCCGGACGTAGAGCGCGTGCGCGCCGGCCGGCAGGTTCACCGGCTGGGCGATGTCGATCCAGGTCTGCCAGCCGCCGGTGTTCGGCACCGTCAGCTGCGCCGGGCTGACCACGTTCGCGACGTTGGTCGGGCTGTCGACGGCGTACCGGATCCGTCCGGAGGTGAACTCGCTGGCCACCCGCGCACTGATCGTGTACGACGCGGCGTTCGGCGTGTAGAAGTCGTAGCGCAGCCACTCGCCGTCGGCGGTGCTGCCGACGTCGTAGTTCTCCAGCTTGGTGCCGTCGGACGAGCTCGGCTCGAGGTCGACGTCACCGCCGCGGTAGTACCCGTAGAGCGGGTTGCTCTGGTAGGTCGCGTTGCCGTTGTTCCCGCTGGAGTCGCTGTACCCGTTGCCCTGACCGCCCGGCCCGTAGTCCTCGGCCTCGATCACCGCGCCCCCGGCGATCTCGTTGACCCGGGAACCTTCCAGGTAGTGCAGCGCGACGGTCCCGGACTCGACCACGAAGGTCAGCGTGTGCACGCCGGCCGGGATCTGCTTGCCGTACAGCGACATGGTGCTCCACCCGCCGCCGGTGCTGGAGAACGGAACCGACCCGAGCGACACCCCGTCGAGCTCGACCCGGTACTGCGCGCTCACGGTCGACGAGACCCGCGCGTGCACGTCGAAGTTGCCGCCGCTGAGCACGTTGGCGGTGTAGTTGACCCGGTCGCCGGTCGCGAGGTTGTTGATGCCCGGAGCGGTCGGGAACTCACCGTCGCCGGTCGAGGTCACCAGGTTGACGCCGTCCTGGCGAGGACTCGTCGAGGCGACCCGGGTCGCGATCTGGTAGCCCGCGCCCTGCCCGCCGACGTTGTAGTCACCGCCGAACAGCGTGCCCGGGAGCACCCCGGTGTTCAGCGGAGCGAAACCGGCCGTGCCGACCGCGATCGACTTGTACGGCTGGCCGACGGCCGGCAGCGGATTCACCATGATCCCCGCGACGGTCGCCGTCCCGGTGGTCGCGACGGTCGACAGGTTGAGCGTGCCGTCGGTGACGGCCAGGTCGAACGTCTTGCTGGTCGCCTTCTTACCGCCGCCTGCCGCCTGGAACGCATCGACGCTCAGCTGGGTCGCGCCTTCGGCCACGACATTGAAGACACGTTGGCCGTTCGCGGTCGAGGTGTTGTCACTCAGCTGCAGCGTCACGCGGTAGCGCCCGGTGGGCACGGCCAGCGCGTAGCTGAAGTTCCCGTCGCGGGTCTTCTGGTAGAGCGCGTCGTCCGGCGTGTTCGCGATCGCGGCCGACGTACTGGCGATCGAGCCGCCGGTGAAGTTGCCGTCAGCATCGAACTTGGTGCCGGAGTGGTCGGTCGACCCGATGGTCGCACCGGCGTCGATCGCGTACGACGTCCGCGCGCCGCTCCAGGTGAAGGTCGTGGTCGAGTGCTCCGCGAGCGTCGCGGTGAAACCGGCCGCGTCCTCGCCGACCGTGAGGTTCTGCTGCGGCCCGCTGTTCACCGCGACCAGCACCCGCTGCCCGTCGGGGTTCTCGAACGCGGTCTGGACGACGGTCGAGCCGGTCTTGCCGCCCTCGGCGGCGATCCGGTGCGCACCGGGCTTGACGAACTTCGAGAACTGGCCGAGCTGGTAGTACTTCGGCAGGTACGAGATCGTCGCCGGGTTCGTGCTGGTGTCGACCTCGACCAGCGGTTCCTGCGGCGCGCTGAGCGGCGTCACCGGGCCACCGTTCTGGTCCAGCACCATGTTCCAGTAGATGTAGGCGTTCCGGCCGCCGTTGGTCTGGGCCACCAGTTCGCGGCCCCACTTCTCGTCGCGGATGTAGTTGTCCGGCTCGGCCTGACCAAGGTCGGTGTGCTCGCTCATCCAGGTCGAGTAGCCGGGTTTCACCTGCTCGAGGAAGTTCACGTTGCCGTTGACGCAGTACGGGCGGTTCCCGGCCGGGCCGAAGTCGCACTCGTAGGGGTGGAAGTCGACCCCGCCGGTGTACTCACGCGCGGCCGTGTCGTTGAGGATGTTGGCCGGGTAGTACCAGTGGTCCTGGTTGTGCTCGTAGATCCGGATCTTGGTGTTGGTCGAGGTCGCGGCGAACGTCGGGCCGAGGTAGTTGCCGACGAAGTCGGACATCTGGTCGAAGTCCCACTTGGTCGCCTCGAACGCCGCCGGGTTCTCCGGCTCGTTCTGCACCGACACGTCGTCGATGGTGATGCCCCGGGCCGCGTAGGCCGCGACGTACTTCTGGAAGTAGTTGGCGTAGGCCGTGTAGTACTGCGGGTTGACCGAGGGCTTGACCAGGTACGGCAGCACGCCGGGCATCAGCGGGTTCTGGCCGAGCAGCGACTTGTTGTCCTTCATCCAGCCGGGCGCCGTCCACGGCGAGGCCATCAGGCGGAAGGCGCCCTGGGCCTTGGCGGCCTGGATGTAGGGCACCAGGTTGGCGTCGTCGTGGGCGACCGAGAAGTTGCTCAGCGCGAAGTCGTCGACGTTCCCGGCGGTCTCGTCGTAGGAGTAGTGGGTCAGCGCGAAGTCGCTGGACCCGATCGGGGTGCGGGCGATCGTGAACCCGGCGCCGGACGTCGGGTTGAACAGCTTCGACATCACCTGGGTGCGCTGGGCCGAGCTGACGTTCGGCTTGTTCAGCGTGTCCCAGCCGGCCTCGTTGAAGGTCGCGCCGTAGCCCTCGATCGGCTGGAACTGCCGGGTCGCGTCGACCCGGACGTCGGGCACGGTCGCCAGTGCGCTGAAGGTCAGGCCGGGCTTCGGGGTGAGCTGGTCGCCGGCCAGTGAGGTCGCCGTGACCGCGACCGGCGTACCGGTCGGGGCGGCGTAGGCCGGAGCTGGGGACGTGGGGGCGATCAGTGGAGCTGCGGAGACTGCGATGGTTGCCGAGGCGGCGACCACCCATCGTGACTTCATGGTCCTCCCAGTGGCGGGCCCGCCGGAGCGGGCTGTGACTATAGTCAGTGAGGCTGACTATCAACGTGGGTGACTGCGAAACAGGGCAGAGCGGAGCAGCCGGAGCGCTTCGGCGCGCTGGCGGACGGGGTGCTGCGGGGTCAGGCCGTGACGGCGTACACGCGGTGGCCGGGGACGAGCTTCAGCGGTGCGTGCTCGAAACGGAACAGGGTGGACTGCGGAGACGTGAGGTCGGTCAGCGTCCCGTTCGGTACGCCGGGCAGGTAGAGCAGGGAGTCGTCGAAGCCGTCACCCCAGTGCACGACGTGGACGATCAGCTCCCCGGGCAGCGGGCGGATCCCGATCAGGGTGTTCGGGATCCGCCCGCCCGGACCGATCAGCGCCGGCGAGGGGAGGGCCGGCAGCTGATCGGTGACCTCGATGACGGTGCGGCCTTCGGCCCGCAGCCACGCCACCTGGTCGGGGTCGACACCGCAGCGCGGCGGGATCACGACCGGGACCTCGACCGGCGACACCAGCTCCGTCGCCGTGTCCCACAGGTCGTACGGCATCCCGCGCTCGGTGAGCTCCAGCAGCGTCCGCTCCCAGAGCCGGTACGGCGCCGCCGTCTCCTCGTCGTACCAGTCGACGTCGGGCAGCCGCGACGTACCGGTCACCGAGTACGCCGCGTGCGCGTCGGGCCTGTGCCACGCGACCACCACGCTCGGAACGACCGGCGCGGTCAGCGCGTCGGGCCGCCGGTGCGCGAGACCCACGAGCTGGTCGATCGGCGCGAAGAAGTCCGACCGCCGGCCGTCGTTCTCCAGCGGCGCGAGCTCCCAGTTCTCCCGGTTGCCGAGCATGTACAGGTTGAACCCGGCGAAGCCGAGCGCGACCGCGGCACCCCACCAGACCTCCTGCTCCAGCGGCGTCGGGTCGGGGTACTCGACGAGCTCGCCGGGGGAGCGCCAGATCCCGGCCTGCAGCTCGGGGATCCAGGGGAGCGGTTCCCCGGCCGCCCGGGCCGTCGCGGCCGACCGCGCGAGGCGGTGGATGTCGGCGGTGTCCAGCGGCGGGATGTAGTAGTGGTCCTCGCCGGTCGCGGCGCCGACATCACGGCGTACGGCGGAGTGCGCGACCGGGACGTCGTGCACGGGATGCGTCACCAGGTTCACCGTGTAGAGCAGGTCCTGGCCGCCGAGCTTCTCGTGCATCTGCTTCAAGGTCGCCAGGTAGCGCGTGGTCGAGGCGGTCTTGAACGCGATCCAGTCCTCGAGGCTCTGCGCCGACGGTGGTCCGTCGAGACTCGGCCGCCGCGGTGGCCAGACGGTGCTGGTGTCGCCGTAGCGATCCCGCATCCACTCCCGGTACGCCGTGACCGAGGCCTCGCTGTAGTCGGAGCCGTAGAGCGAGTCCTGGAAGCAGAGGCTCGGCTCGTTGTCGAGCTGCAGCGCGACGACCGGACCGTGCGGGTGCACCTGGTCGCCGATCGCCGCCCAGACCGCGGCGAACCAGTCCTCGACCACCGACAGGTACCGCTCATCGGCGTAGCTCGGCATCGGGTGCTGGAACGGCGGGTTGTACCCGAGCACGATCTCGCCCTGGTCGTCGCGAACCAGCAACTCGGTCCGCTCCAGCAACCAGTCGGGATAACCGCCGCCGGGCTCCTCGGCACAGATCCACGGCCCGGGCTTGAGCTGCACCAGCGCACCGGCGTCGGCGCAGATCCGCAGGAACCGTCGTACGTCGAGCCGCGGGTCGTCGCGCCCGGTGAAGTCCAACCGGCCCTGCTCCGGCTCGTGCCGGCGCCAGGACAGGTAGCTGCTGATCAGCGTCACGCCGGCCGCCCGGGCGGCCCGCACAGCGGGCTCCCAGGTCTCCGGCTCCATCCGCCAGAACTGGATCTCCCCAGCGATCAGCGGGAGCTCGTCCCGGCCGACCCGGAGCAGACCGCCGGCCACGGTGACCGCGCTCATCCCTTCACCCCTCCCGCCGCGTTGCCCGCGACCAGCCACTTCTGAATGATGCTGAACAGGACGATGCTCGGGATGGCGACCAGGATCGACATCGCCGCGAGCTGGTTCCACGACACCTCGTACGCGCTGGACAGCTGCGACAGCCCGACCGGCAGGGTCCGGTGCTCGTCGCTGTTGGTGAACGTCAGCGCGAACGTGAACTCCTCCCACGACCCGATGAAGATGAAGATGCCGGCGGCGACCACACCGGGCCGGGCCGCGGGCAGCGCGGCGTACCACATCGCCCCGAACTGGCCGGCGCCGTCGATCCGGGCCGCCTCGTCGATCTCCTTCGGGACCTGGTCGAACGCGGTCTTCATCAGCCACGCCCCGAGCGGCGCGGACGCGCTCACCTGGGCCAGCACCAGCGCCCAGGGCGTGTCGATCAGGTTCAGCTTCGACACGATGCTGAACAACGGGATGATCAGCAGCACCGACGGGAACATCTGGGTGGACAGCAGCCCGACCACGATCGCCAGCCGGCCCCGGAACTGGTACCGCGACAGCGCGTAGCCCGCCATCACGCCGATCAGGATCCCGATCGCGACCGTGCACACGCTGACCAGCAGCGAGTTGCCCAGCCAGGCGACGAAGTTGCCGCGGCTCACGACGTACGTGAAGTTCTCGAACGTCGGGTGCGACGGCAGCAGCGCGTGCGGACTCTGGTACAGCTCCTCACGGGTCTTGAACGCGTCCGCGACGATCCCCAGCATCGGCAGCAGCGCGAAGACCGCCAGGATCACGGCCCCCAGCCAGAGCAGCAGGCGCTTCGGCCTCACGACAGCGCCTCCTTGCCGAACGCACGGATGTAGACGGCCGAGCCGGCGCCGACGATCGCGAACAGGATCATCGACAGCGCCGAGGCGTAGCCGAAGTCGAAGCTGGAGAACGCGCTCTTGTAGACGAACGTGGTGAGGATGTCGGTCGAGCCGGCCGGCCCACCGCCGGTCATCACGTAGATCGAGCTGAAGTTGTTGAAGGTCCAGATCAGCGCCAGCAGCGTGCTGGTCATCAGCATCGGCTTCAGCAGCGGCACGGTGATCCGGAGGAAGGTCTGCGTCCAGGACGCCCCGTCCACCCCCGCGGCCTCGTAGACCTCACCGGGGATGGAGGCCATCCCGGCGATCAGCAGGACCATGATGAACGGGAAACCCCGCCAGACGTTCGCCACGACCACCGCGGCCAGCGCGGTGTTCGGGTTGGACAGCCAGGCCTCCTGCAGACCCGACAGACCGAACACGCCGAGCAGCTGGTTGATCAGCCCGTAGTCCGGTTGGTACAGCAACTTCCAGGCCAGCGCACCGACGACCACGGGCGTCGCCCACGGCAGCACGAAGATCGCGCGCAGGATCCGGGCCCCGGCCAGCTGCTGCAGGAGCAGCGCTCCGGCCATCGCGACCACGAGCTGCAGGGCCACCGACCCCACCGTCCAGATCACGCTGTTGCCGAAGACCGACCAGACCTGGTGGTCACCGAAGGCCTGGGTGTAGTTGTCGACCCCGACGAACTCCCAGCCCTCGTGCTTGACCGGGTTCACGTCGAACAGGCTCTGCACGGCGACCGTGCCGATCGGGTACACGACGAACGCGGCGACCGCGAGCAGGGCCGGGGCCAGGAACAGGTACGGCGCGAGCGCCTCCCGGCGGCGCCGCCTCCGCGGGTGGGACCGGTGGGCCCCACCCGCGAGAGCTGGTGTCACAGAGGTCATTGCAGCGCCTTGTTCGACGCCTCGACAGCCTCGTCGAGCGCGTCCTTCGGCGACTTCTTGCCCGACAGCGCCGCCTGCACGGCGTTCCCGAGGGCGGTGTCGATGTCACCGGCCTGCGGGACCGACGGGCGCGACCGCGCCTGCTGCAGGACCGCGGAGAACGCGCTCACGTACTTGTCGTCCTTGAACACCGGGTCGTCGTACAGGGCGGTCTTGACCGGGATGTAGCCGAGCGCGCTCGCCCACTCCTTCTGCACCGCGTCGTCCATCAGCCACTTCACGAACGTCTTCGCCGCGTCGGCGTGCTTGCTGTTCTTCAGCACCAGCAGATCGAGCCCACCGAGAACCGTCGCCTCCTGCTGGTCCTTCGGCAGCGGCGCGACCGCCCACTTGCCGTCGATCCCGGCCGTCTTCAGCGACGGGATCATCCACGGCCCCGACGTCATCATGCCCAGCGTGCCGGACACGAACGGGCCCTTCAGGTCGTCCTCGGTCGCGCTCGCCATCCCGGCCGGCATCGCGTCCTTCTGCAGGTCGACCCACAGCTGCAGCGCCTTCACCGCCTCCGGGGAGTTGAACACGGCCGTCTTCTGGTCCTTGTCCAGGACATCCGCGCCCGACTGCCACAGCCAGGGGTAGAACTCGAAGCCGCCCCAGCCGCCGAACAGACCGGCGCCCTTCACCTTGCCGTTGGTGAGCTTCTTCGCCGCGGTGGTGAACTCGTCCCAGGTCGCCGGCGGCGTGCTGATGCCGGCCGCGCTGAGCAGATCGGTGCGGTAGAACAGCGCCAGCGCCGACAGGTCCGCCGGTACGCCGTACAGCTTGCCGTCCTTGGTGATCGGCTCGAGGCTGGCCGGGAAGTACTCCTTGGCCTGCACGGTGTCGTCCAGCGGCAGCGCCCAGCCCGACGCGATGAACTGCGTCGCGCGCGGCGGCTCGACCCGGACCACGTCCGGCCCCTTGCCACCGGCGATCTGCGTGGTCAGCTTGTCGTAGTAGCTCTTGTCGTTGTCACGGACCAGCTTCACCGTGATGTTCGGGTTGGCCTGCGAGAAGCTCGCCAGTTGCTTCTCGAACTGGGCCGTCTCGGCGTCGCTGAACTGCTCCTGGAAGGTGATCTCCACCTTCTCGCCGGCCTTGCCGCCGGACGAGTCGTCCGACGACCCGCAGGCGGCGAACGCCGCGAGCAGCAGCGGCACGGCGGCCAGCGCCGTCAGCCGCTTTCCGGTTCGGTTCATTTCCTGGTACCTCCTTGGGTTGGGACCGGCCGCTCAGCCTGCGTCCTTGAGGGATGCGGTCGCGGACAGCCGCAGATCACGGCTGGACCTGCCCGCGCGGAACACGTAGCGCCCCTCGGGGATCTCCCAGCGGTGCTGTGCGACGTTCCAGGTCTCGAGAGCACGGCGCCCGACCGGGACCCGCAGCGTCGCCGACTCGCCCGCGGCGAGCTCGGCGGCCGCGAAACCGGCCAGCCAGCGCACCGGGCGCTCGACCGGCGAGTCCGGTGCCTCGAGGTAGACCTGCACGACTTCCCGCGCCTGACGGGAGCCGGTGTTCGTGAGGGCGACCTGGACGACGAGGTCGTCCGGTCCGCCGTGGAGCTCGATACCGTCGTACTGCCAGGTGCCGTAGCCCAGGCCGAAGCCGAACTCGCGCGCCGGCGTACGGTCGAGGCGTTCCCAGCCGCGGTAGCCGATGTCGATGCCCTCGGTGTAGTCGAGCACGCCGTCGACCGGCGTCGTCTCCTTCACCGGTACGTCGGCCTCGGCCGCAGGCAGCGTCCACGGCAGCCGGCCGCTCGGCTCAGTCACCCCGAGCAGCGCGTCGGCCAGACCGTTGCCGGCCTCCTGACCGGGCAGCCACCACCACAGGACCGCGGCGGCGCTCTCGAGCCAGGGCAGGATCACGGGAGCACCGGCGTTGACGACGACCACTGTGCGCGGGTTGGCCGCGATCACGCGCTCGACCAGCTCGTTCTGACGGCCGGGCAGCTGGAGGTCACGGCGGTCCCAGCCTTCGGACTCGGTCTCCTCGTTGGTGCCGACGACAACGATCGCGGTGTCGGCAGCTGCCGCGACCGCGACGGCGCGCTCGATCTCCTCGTCGGGCGGCAGCCCGGGCAGATCGTGCCGGAGCAGGAACCGGACGAACCGGCCGTACGCACCGGCGTCGACGACCTGCTGGTTGGACTCGATGGTCACCCGGCGGCCGCCGTCGGACGACAGGACGGCCGCCGGGCCGTTCGGGTGGTTGGCCGACGAGTCGAGGATGACGTCGTGGTCGGCCCAGGTGGTCGAGGTCGAGGCGACCTCGCCGTCGAAGCGGATCGTGTGCGCGCCGGAGACGCCGACCCCGATCCGGTGGTCGCCCGGCTGGTCGAGCGTGACGACAGCGCGGATCCGGGCCCGGATCGCGCCGAGCGGAGCCTCGCGATTCCAGCTCTCGCTGGCCGGGACGATCCGTTCCTCGCCGACCGGCACGTCGTGCTCGTCGACGAAGGTGAGCGAGTAGCCCGGTTCGCCGTCCGGCGTGGTCACCAGGCTCGGGTCGATCGGCCGGGCGTGGGCGTACGCCGAGGTGCCGCGGTCCGCCTTGACCACGGCGTACGGGAGGACGTCCTGGAGCGCCTGCTGCGCCGAGGCCAGGTACGGCGCGGTCACGAAGGCGCTGCCGCCGCCCTGGACGAACGGGTCGAGCGCGTTCGGGCCGATCAGCGCGACCGTGCCGACGGTGGAGACCGGCAGCGGGAGCAGCCCGTTGTTGCCCAGAACAACCATCGAGCGGGCGACGGTCTCGCGGAGCAGCTCGCGGGTGGACTGCATGACCGGGAGGTTCCGCTGGACGGCGTCGACGGTGACCGGCGTACCGGGGACGGCTCCGACGCGGGCGCCGAGGCGGACGATCCGGTCGACCTTGTCGTCGAGGAGGGACTCCGGGACGAGTCCCTCCTCGACCGCCTTCTCCAGCCCCTCGGCCCACGGTCCGCCCGGACCGGGCATCACCAGGTCGAGGCCGCCGAGCGCCGACTCGACCGTCGACGAGGTCGCCAGCCAGTCGCTGATCACGACACCGTCGAAACCCCACTCGCCCTTGAGGACGTCGTTGAGCAGCCGCGAGTGCTCGGTCGCCGGCGACGCCTCGTAGCCGTCGTCGATGCCGTTGTAGGCGGCCATCACGCTCCACACGCCGGCCTCGCGGACCGCCTTCTCGAACGGCGCCAGGTACACCTCGCGCAGCGCGCGCTCACCGATCTTCGCGAGGTACGACGTGCGCTCGGTCTCGGACTCGTTGCCGAGGAAGTGCTTCACGCAGACCGCGACGCCGCGCTCCTGCACCGCGCGGATGAACTCCGCGGCGATCGTGCCGGTCAGCAGGGGGTCCTCGGAGAACGCCTCGAAGTGGCGGCCGCCGTACGGGGTGCGCTGGAGGTTCACGACGGGGGAGAGGACCACGTCGACGCGCTTGCGGCGGGCCTCGCCGGCGATCAGCGTGCCGAGCCGCGCGATCAGCGCCGGGTCCCAGGTGGCGGCCAGCGCGGTCGGGCTCGGCAGCTGCGCCGACGGACGGGTGTCCTCGTCGACACCGCGGACGCCGATCGGGCCGTCCGAGACGACGATCGGGCGCAGCATCCGCTCGGGGAGCGCGTGCAGGGTCCAGGACGTGGCGCCGGTCAGCAGGGTGACGCGGCTGCGGTACGGACCACCGTGGCTCCCGGCGGTGCCGTGGAGATCGGTCTGAACGGTCATCGGTTCTCCTCCTGCGGCCCGCGTGGTTCCGGGCCGTGTCCTGCACAGTAAGCAGGACTTACTTACTGGTTTGCAAGTTCTTGAAAGATCACCGTTTCGTAACGTTACTTACCGCTCAGAAAGTTGATCTGATTGCATGCGGTCAGGAAAACGGCTTCCGAGGCGGGATTTCGGTCGCGGAGCGTGATTTGGGAGGCGGCGTGGACAGTGTCGTCCGACACGGGCTGTGCTGGGGGAGCGCGCGACGATCGGGCCGGAGCCGTAAGCTCGGGTCGAGGGTTACTGACTGGTCGGGAGGTCTTGAATGAGCGACGAGCAGACCTGGCCGGCACCGCCCGCGTCGGGCGCCGGACGGGCGCAACGACCGCAGAAACGGTCCGGCCGCCGCCGCGCGGAGATCCTCGACGCGGCGATGACGGTCTTCGGCGAACGCGGCTACGCGAACGGCTCGCTGCAGGACATCGCGGACCGGGTCGGGATGACGCACGCCGGCGTCCTGCACCACTTCGGCTCCAAGGAGCAGCTGCTGATCGCGCTGCTGGAGTACCGCGACGACGCCGACGTCGCCGAGCTCGAAGGACACCACGCGCCGCGCGGCGCGCCGCTGCTCGAGCACCTGGTGGACACCGCGGAGGAGAACAGCAAGCGGCCCGGGATCGTGCAGACCTACACGGTTCTGCTGGGGGAGTCGGTGACCGACAAGCACCCGGCGCGGAACTTCTTCGCCGGGCGGTTCGCCGGGCTGCGGGACATGATCACCAGTGCGGTCGCGGACGCGACGGATCGGTCGATGGACGATCCCGAGGTGATCGGGGCGGCGTCGGCGGTGATCGCGACGATGGACGGGCTGCAGACGCAGTGGCTGCTCGACAAGGACGCGGTGGACATGCGGGCCGTCGTCGACCTGACCATCCGGGCGCTGGTCCGGGAGCTGACCAAGCCGGCCGACGTGATTGCCTGACGCAACCGGTCGCCCGCTTGGTGGACGGCTGTTCCAGCGGTTGAGAGGCGGCGGGGACTGTCCGTGGGCGTTGGTAGCGTCTGGGCAATGAGCGGACTGAGTCTTCAGGTCACCTCGGTGACCATCATGGCCCCCGACCCGCGGGCGCTCGCGGTGTTCTACGCACGGCTCCTCGGCCGGCCGGTGACGACCAGCGAGGGACCCCGCGACGGACACCCGGCCGCCGACGGCTGGGCCCAGATCCGCGCCGCCGAGGGATCCGGCGAGGTCACCCTGAACTTCGAGTACGAGGAACAGTGGAAGCGGCCCCGCTGGCCGGCCGACGCCGGCGCGCAGAACGCGACGCAGCACCTGGACATCGCGGTCGACGACCTGGACGTGGCCACGCAGCACGCCGTTGCCCAGGGCGCCGTTCTCGCGGAGTACCAGCCGCAGGAGACCGTCCGGGTCCTGCTCGACCCGGCCGGGCACCCGTTCTGCCTGTTCGTCTAGACCCTCCGGAGCACGTGCAGCAGATACTCCCTGCGGTTCAGCGGATCGTGATCGGTGCGCTCCCTGCGCGGGACCGCACCGGTCACCGGCTGGTACCTCTTGAACGCCGACTCCAGCACTCCCTCGCCTCTTGTCAGAGCAGGGAGCTGTTGCTCCAGTTGGTAGACCGCGGCGGCCGGGATCTCGCCCTCCAGCACCGAGGTGCTGGTGTCGAGCGCGGGCACCCGCGGAATCGCGCGCAGCTTGGCCAAAGCGCTCAGCACGCCGCGTACGGTGTCGGTCGGGAGCTCCAGCTGGAACCGGTGCATCGGCTCGTGCACCGTCGTACCGGCTTGGCGGAGCGCGGTCGTCAGGACGAGCGGGGTCAGCAGCCGGAAGTCGCCGGCGGTGCTCGACATGCTCTTGTCGAAGACCGCGTGCGCGTGGCTCTGGCGGGCCGAGTAGCCCGAGTGGGTCATCACGACGCGCGCGTCGGGGATCTCCCAGCCGCGCAATCCCTGCTGCAGCGTCTCTCTGACGGTCTCCTCGACTGCCTTGATGAACGCGTACGGCATCGATCCGAGCTCGACCTCGAGGGCGAAGTCGACTCCCTGGCCTGGTGACGCCGGCTCGACGCGGAGGCCTACGGTCGCCAGGAACGGGTTCGGGTCTACCTTGTTGAACTCGACCGCGGCGCCTTCTCCGTCGATCCGTTCGATGTGGATCGTCGTGGTCTCGCGGAAGTCGACGTCGAGCCCGTACTCGGTGGCGAGGGTGGTCTGGATGACCTCCTTCTGCACCTCGCCGTAGAGGGAGACGGAGGTCTCCTGCCGGACGTCGTCCTGGCGCAGGTTGATCAGCGGATCCTGCTCGGCGAGCTGGGAGAGCGCGCTCTGGAGGTTCCCACGATCGGACGCTTTCGCCGGCAGGACGACGGTCTCGAGCGTCGGGGGAGCGAAGAACGCCTCCCGACCTCCGGCCGAAGCTTTCCGGCCCGACTCGTCGACACATCCACCGGCGATCCGGTCCCCGATCCGGACCTCCGCCAGCCCCCACAGCTTCCCGATCTGCCCGGCCGCGACGCTCGCCCGCGTCCTCGTCGTACCGCCGTCGAAGACGCTGATCGCCGTGACCTTCGCCTCCTGATCACCACGGAACCGCAACCGGTCCCGCGTCCGCACCTCGCCGCTGAACATCCGCACGTACGCGACTTTCTCGCCCGCCGCGCCCCGCTCGACCTTGAACACCGACCCGGCCACCGGCGCCCGCGGATCACCTTCCGGCGCAGGCAGCAACTCCCGGATCCCGCCGATCAACGCCTCAACCCCGGCGCCGCTGATCGCCGACCCGAAGTACACCGGATGCACCACCGCGCGCCGCGTCTGCTCCGCGAGCCCGGCCCGCAGAGCGTCGTCGGAGAGCGCGTTCTCGTCCTCCACGTACGCCGCCAGCAACCGCTCGTCGTGCTCGGCGAGCAACTCGACGAGTCCCTCAGGTGCTTGATGCGGCGTGAAGCTCGCCGTTGCGGTCCCGAGGTTGCTGGTCGCCCCCATCGCCACGACCTCCGGCGAAAGCTTCGCCCTGAGCTCCTGGACGAGCGACTCGTACCGAGCCCCCGCCCGGTCGATCTTGTTCACGAAGATCAGCGTCGGGATCCGCAACCGCTGCAGCGTCCGCATCAGGATCCGCGTCTGCGCCTGCACCCCCTCGACCGCCGACACCACCAGCACGGCGCCGTCGAGCACACCGAGCACCCGCTCCACCTCGGCGATGAAGTCCGGGTGGCCCGGGGTGTCGATCAGGTTGACGGTCAGGTCACCGAGCGCGAACGAGACCACGGCCGACTTGATCGTGATCCCACGCTGCCGCTCGAGCGCGAGCGAGTCGGTCTGGGTACTGCCGTCGTCGACGCTACCGACCGCGTCGATGACCCCGGCGGCGTACAGCAGCCGCTCGGTCAGGCTGGTCTTACCGGCGTCGACATGCGCCAGAATCCCGAGGTTCAGTGCTTTCACGCAGCTTCATGTCCCTTGTGCAGGTGGGGGTGCGGAACGAGGTGGACATGAACTGAGGTCGCATCTCTCGGCACTCCTTCGCTGCGGGACAGTCCGTCGAGTACACCAGCCGCTCGGCGAGCTCGGCAAACGGTTTTCGGCTGTCGGCGCCCGCCGCTAGGGTTCGCCCGGTGAACTCGAAGACCGACGAACTACGCGCCGCCCACGACATTCTCGCGGAGGTGTACGTCGAGGCCGTCCGCGGCGCCCTCGACCGGATGCCGACCGAGCGCGCGATGCTCGACCTCTTCAGCGACTACGTCCTCAGCGCCGACCTGGGGACCGATGTCGCCGACATCGGCTCGGGCACCGGCCGCCTCGCGCCGTACCTGGCGGAGCGCGGCCTCACGCCGTACGGCGTCGACCTGTCACCCGGCATGATCGAGGTCGCCCGCCGCGACTATCCAGCTTTCTCTTTCGAGGTCGCCGACCTCCGCGACCTCCCGTTCGCGGACGCGTCGATGGCCGGCGCCGTCTGCTGGTTCTCCCTCATCTACCTGGCCCCCGAGGACCGCACCCCGGCCTTCACTTCCCTGGCCCGGGTGATCGCCCCCGGCGGCCACCTCGTCACCGCCTACAAACCCGGCGACGGCCAACGCCGCCGCGGCGGCGCCCCCGACCTCAACGCGACGTACGACGGCTACTGGCTCTCCACCGCCGAGATGCAGCACCACCTCACCACCGCCGGCTTCACCATCCTCTTCCAGGCCACCCGCCCCGCCGACGAGGAAATCCCGCAGGAGCACGCGTACCTGCTGGCCCGGAGAACCAATGCTTGACCTGTCCCAGCACATCCCCGAAACCATCACCGCCCTCGACCCCATCCAGGGCTTCGTAGGCAACGAAACCTTCCGCGTCCGCACCACGGGGGAGACCTACTACCTGAAGTCCGGCCCCGCTGTAGCCGCCGAGGCCCAAGCCTGCCGCCAGGCCACCGACGCCGGCGTCCCGGTCCCCGAGGTCGTTGCCGTCGACACCGACCAGCTCCTCCTGCGCGAGGTCCCCGGCACCGCCGTCGACCCGTCCGACGTACAGGTCCTCACCGCGGCCGGCCAGCTCCTGGCCACCCTCCACCAATCACCCGGCGACGGCTACGGCCCGCTCGCCGGCCCCCTCCACACCACCTGGTCCAACTTCCTTCTCGCCGAGGTGAACGCACTCGGCGGCCTGGTCACCGCCGGCCTGCTCCCAGAAGCTCACCGCACCCAGCTCATCGACCTGGTCCACACCCACGCCACCGACCTGGACCCCCACCACCCAGCCCTCCTCCACGGCGACCTCCACCCCCGCCACATCTACACAACCAACGGCACCCTCACCGCCTTCATCGACTGGGGCGACGCCCTCTACGGCGACCCCCTCTACGACCTGGCCCGCTTCTCCATCGCCGGCCCGACCGCCACCCACGCCGTACTCGCGGGCTACAACCTCACCCTCACCCCAACCCTGCAGAGAACCTTCGCCCTCTACCGAGCCATCTGGTCAGCCATCGTCTGCCGAGCCGAACTAGAAGCCAACGGCGACTGGTTCGACGCCCACCTGCAACGGATCGCCGAAGACCTCACCTACCTCAGCTGACCAACGTGCCCGGCGGGAAGGCGGTGACCAGCCATCAGGCCCTACGAGTCGAGCACTTTGTCGAGGGTCTGGTACGTGCGGTTGCTGGCCGTGGCAGCCCGGCGCTCTCGTCCGGTGGCTTCGATGTAGTTCTGACTCGTCGCAAGACTCGCGTGCCCAAGCAGCGCCATGATCTCCGACGCCGTGGCACCATCCTCCGCAAGACGGGTCGCGAACGTATGCCGGAGCGCGTGCAGATTCGCGCCGACCGGGACCCGATCATGGAGCCCAGCCCAGCGATAGCAGGACTTCACCAAGTACTCGAGCCCACCCCGCCCGATCGGATCGCCGTTGCGATCCAGCAAGAGCTTGGTCGAGCGCGTAGTACGCCGGCTCGGAAAACGCCGATCGCAGGAGTCGGCGTACGACTCGATGATGCGTTCCATGATCGGCTCGACCGGGATCGAGCGGTCGCGGCTGCCCTTGCCGTGGACGTGCAGGCGCATCTCGCCGGGGCGGCCGGCGAGCGAGTCGGCGGTGAGCGTGCGCATCTCGGCCGAGCGGAGACCGGCGACCAGGCCGAGCGCGATCACCAGCAGGTCGCGTTCAGGCCAAGGATCGCGGGCCCGGCGATCGCCGTCGGCCGCTGACTTGAGCAGCTTCTCCGGAGTGTCCTCACCACGCAGCGGCTTGGGGGACAGGGGAGGGGTCTTCGGGCGCGCGACCGCGCCCATCGGGTTCCCGGCGAGCAGCCCGTCGGACACGCAGAAGGTCAGGAACTGGTTCCACGTCGACCAGGCCCGCAGTACGGAACTCTTCGCATGGTCGTCCGCGAACGCACCGAACGCCGTACGCAACGCTGACGCCGTCAGCTCGTCGACCTCGAACGACTCGGGGGAGTCGGTGAGCAGGGCGGTGATCCCGGCCAGGTCGCGGCGGTAGGCGTCGGTGGTGTGCGGGGAGTCCTTACGCGGCCGCCGCGCGGCGAAGAACGCGGCCTGAGCTTCGAGCACCTTCATAGCCGACAGTCATACCGGCACCCACCGACAGTTTCCGAAGCCGTTGCCACAAGCAACTATAACTGCTGCATAATGGTGATTATGCATGACAAAACAGGGGGAGAAGAGGCCATCGCCACCCCCTGGGGGACCGCCTGCGGCAGGACGCCGAAAAGCACAGGCGCCCGTACACCCACCTGTGCCAGGATCACCCGTATGTACAGTTTCTTCCGTCTGGTCTAGCTGTCCGCTGGCCAGTTCGAGGCGTTCGCCCGCGGCTAGCGAGGCGGGATCCAGCCGTTCGGCGGTTCCCGACAGCTACCGGGAAGAACCGTCATGCCCTCCACACGGGTGCTCGTGCGTACTGTCACGGGCCTGGAGCAACTGGTTGCCGCCGAACTGACCACCGCCGGCCACCACGTCATCAGCATCTCCAAACGCCAACTCGTCGTCGACGCCACCGCGTCGATCCTCACCGATCCACCGAGAACCGCGGACGACCTGTTCCTGCTCGCGGCCCAGCTCGACGACCCAGGTCACACCAAATCCGCCCTTCAAAGTGTGACCAAACAACTGCGCCGCAGCCTCCAGATCCCATGGCCGCACCGACAACCGTTCGCCGTCAGCGCCTCGTACGTCGGCCGCCGCACCTTCAACCGGTACGACGTCGAGGACCTGGTCGGCGCAGTCATCGCCGACCACACCGGTACGACGTACCACTCACGCCGTACAACCAAGCCACCAGAACCCCGGATCGACTGGCGCGTCATCCTGGACGGCACCTCGGTCCACCTCGGCATCCGCCCGTTCCCAGCGCCGCTGCACCGACGCACCTGGCGCCGCCACACCGTCCCAGGCAGCCTGCACCCGCCGGTCGCCGCCGCCATGGCACAACTCGCGGCGATCAAGCCAGGTCAAGTTGTCCTGGATCCATTCTGCGGCGCCGGCACGATCCTCGTGGAGGCCCAACAGCTCGAACCCGGCGCTCAGTACGTCGGCACGGATCACGCCGAGGCGTCTCTCAGAGCCGCTCAGAGAAACGCCACCAGCATCCGCTGGCAACTCGGCGACGCCCAGCGCCCGCAGATTGCCGCTGACAGAATCCTCACCAATCCACCCTGGGACGTCAGGCTGTCCATCGGCGACCTGACGCCGTACCTCAACAGCTGGCACGACACCGACACAGTCGTCGCGATCGTCAACGAGCACCAGGTCGCAACGCTGACCCGCCACCGGGCCTGGACGTCCGCAGAAGTGCACGAACTGAGCCTCGCAGGCCTCCATCCCCGCCTCGTCGTATTGCGCCGATAATGGACATTATGTCAACTAGCAGCAGGATCGGTGCTCCGCTCACCTGTCTCGGTCGGCGCTGATGATCAGGAAGTTCGGCAGTGCGACATAGGACTCGATCGCATCGATTCCGCTGTCTCGTGCGACCTGTGGATCCAGTCTCGGTTCGCACACTTCAGTCACTCGGCAGCCGAGACCGATGACCTCGTTGATGTAGGCCGACAGCGGGCGATGGAAGTCGGGTGCACGGCCTCCTGTCATCTCGTACTCATCGAAGTACCGATCAAGTTGGTAATGACCGTGATCCCGCCACGTCGGGTAGAGATTCTCGAACGCCGGATGGTTGATCGAGAACACGAACCGGCCTCCCGGCTTCAGCGCGTCGACGCAGGCCGCCATTGCCGACTGCCAGGCGGGTATGGCGAGCAGCACCATGCTGCAGACCACCGCGTCGAACGGCTGACCGACCTCCGGCAACGTCGAGAGATCAGCCTGCACGAACCTGATCCCTTGACGCCGCTCCCGCTCCAGCTTCTGAGCGCGCGCCAGCAGCGCGGCAGCCGGCTCCACGCCAACCACCTCAGCTCCCCCATCGGCCAAAAGCCGACTCAAGTAGCCTTCACCGCTGCCTGCATCGAGGACTTTCCGACCATCGACAGGGCCCAGCATTCGGAGCAGGTTCGCATTCATCAGATGGCGCTTGGGAAAGTCGCCCTGATCGTCGTACGCCTCGATCGCGTCAGTCGGCATTGCCGACCATGCTGCGATCGCCTCTGAGTTGCTGATCGTGGGCATACCGTGACACCTCTCCGACGACAGATAGGCAGGGACAGTCGTTCAACCTACTCAACCAGCGGGAAATCCGATGGAGATTTAGAGGCTGGCCGTGATCCCCTCCTGTTGGAGGACGCGCGGTCCGATCCGCGTGTCAGCGAGCGACGGAGGTGAACGCGGTGGCCGGCTATGGAGCCCTGTCCGACGTGTACGAGTGGCTGATCGGCGACGACAAATTGACGCCCGCCGATGCAGCCGCGGCCTACTACGGCGACGTCGTGGACTCCCTGCCGCCGAACGCCCGCGTCCTCGACTGCGCCTGTGGAACCGGCCAGCTCGCCGTCGGCCTGGCGGACCTCGGTCTGAACGTGACCGCCACGGACGCCAGCGATCAGATGGTTCGCCGTACGGCGAAGCTCGCCGGCGACCACGGCGTCTCGCTTCGAGCCCTCCGCGCGAGCTGGGACGAACTGCCCGGCCACCTGGAGGACTCCACGTTCGACCTGGTGTTCTGCGTCGGCAACTCGCTCGGGCACGCCGAGGGCGCGGCCGGCCGCCAAACCGCACTGGAAGCGATGTCCCGATTGCTGAAGCCGGGCGGCCGCCTCGTGCTGTCGTCGCGCAACTGGGAGCTCGTACGCTCCGCCGGCTCCCGCGTCGACGTCCGCGACCGCCTGATCCGCCGCAACGACCGCGACGCGGTCATCAGCTACTACTGGCAGATCGCGGAGGAATGGGAGCAGGAACACTTCCTCGAGATCGTCGTCGCCCAGCTCGGACCGGATGGATCAGTCCGAGCATCTTCGGAGCGGTTGTCCATCTGGCCCTACCGGTACGACGACCTCCTGGCGCACCTGCAGACCGTCGGACTGACGATGCAGTCCACCACCTTCGCCCCCGAAAGCGACAACTACCTGGTGGTTGCCAAGCTCCGCGACTAGACGACCAGCCTCTCCAGCTCCGGACGGCGCTCGAACAGCTCGGGCAACCCGCGGATCCCGTTGCCCGCGGACTCCTGCGACAGCGCCAGCTCTGGTCCGGTGTTCGCCTCGACGCCGGCCAGGCAGCGCAGGACGTTCCACCTCGTGTGGCCGAGCCAGCCGCCGATCAGGTACACGAACCAACTCGGCCCTGGCTCGGGCAGCTCTCCCCCGCCGGCGACGTACCCGTCGAGAACCGCGCGGAAGATCTCCGGCTGGATGTCGTCGAAGCCAGGGCCCTTGCACAGGCTCAGCGCCGTCGACCCCAGCTCACCGGACAGATCGAGCTTCCCCGACAGCTCCCAGTCGATCACCACCGGACGCCCGTCGCGCGCGAGCAGGTTCCACGGCTGGATGTCCTTGTGCGTCAGTACGACGGGCCCCGGCCGCGGACAGGTCTCGACGAACCGGGCGATCGCCTGAAACGTCTCCACCCGCGAAGCCAACTCAGCGGCCCACGGTTGCCCGGTCGCGACGGCCTGTGCGGCGAGCTCGTCCCAGTCCCCCGGCGTCGGCTCTTCCACCGGCTCGTCGGGCCACTCGACGTCGAGCCCGTGGATGCGCGCCAGGATCTCCCCGACCTCGAACCCGTACGCCGCCGCAACCGGTGCCTCCGGCACCTTCTCCCCCTCGACCCACCGATGCACCAGCGTGCCCTCGTCAGCCGCCACCGGCTCTGGCATCGGCACGCCGGCCGCGAACGCCGCCTTCTCGAACCGGAACACATCGTCGACCCGGTAGACCCAGCGCCGGTCGTCGACGTTCAGCTCCTTCACCGCGAACGACCCCTGGTCGGTGTCGAGCCGGTACATCCGGTTGGCGTACCCGCCGTGCACCCGCACCGCCGGCCCGATCGGCTCCCCGAGAAACGAAAGATCCACGGCCGCAATCTAGGGCCCGCGAACCAGCCGCCGCACCGCATTTCCGCGGACGGCACTGCATTTTCCGCAGATAGCGAAAGGACACGCGCCGTCCGAGCGGGACGAGGCCGTCGCGATCATGCTGGAGCCGGTGAAAGCTCAGTGGCGCGTCTTCCGGGAGTACCCCGACTTTCGCCGGTTGTTCGGTGGCAGCTCGGTGTCGCTGCTGGGCTCGAGCGTCACCTCGGTCGCGCTGCCGTTGACGGCGGTCGTCGTACTGGGTGCGTCGCCGGTGCAGATGGGTCTGCTGGGCGCCGCGTCGTTCCTGCCGCATCTCGTGCTGGGCTTGCCGGCCGGTGTCTGGGTCGACCGGCTGCCGTACCGCCGCGTGATCGTCGCGACCGATCTCCTGGCCGCCGCCGCGCTCGCTGCGATCCCGATCCTGGCCGCGACCGACCTGCTGAGGATCTGGCACCTGTACGCCGTCGTACTGGTGACCGGCACTTGCGCTCTGTTCTCCGCGATCGCCGCCCAGTCGTTCGCTCCGCTGCTGCTCCCCCGGCACGAGCTTCTCGCGGCGAACAGTGCCTTCGCGCTCAGCAACTCGGTGGTGTCGACCAGCGGAAACGCCCTCGGCGGCCTCCTGGTGCAGCTGCTCACCGCGCCCGTCGCGATCGCCGTGGACGCGGTCACGTTCCTCCTGTCCGCAGCGGCCAAAGCGCGCATCAGCATCAGCTCCGGCACCGTCGATCGCCCGAAAGAGTCCCTGGGCAAAGGGATCTGGACAGGCATCCGCGCCGTCGTCGAGCATCCCGTACTCCGCGCAACCACGATCGCCGCGACGGTCGGCGCGCTGGCCGGTCAGATGCAGGCGGTGATCGTCGTCCTCTTCCTCGTGCGTGATGTGCAGCTCTCGCCCGGCCTGGTCGGAGTTGCCTTGGCCGTTTCCGGACTCGCAGGCATCGTCGGCGCCTCTGTCGGCGTACCTGTGACGAACCGTCTAGGCAGCGGTCCCGCCTTCGTCCTCGGCATGACCCTGTCGAGCCTGGCCGGCCTCGTGCTGGCCGCAGCCGCAGGACCGACCGCGCTCGTGTACGCCGTGGTGGTGCTCTCCCAGCTGCTCCGCGGCGCCGGCCCGACGCTCTACGGCATCAACCAGGTCACCATCCGCCAGGTCCTGATCGGCCCCGAGCTGCTCGCCCGGACGCAGGCGACCTGGCGATTCCTCGTCTTCGGCATGCAGCCGATCGGCGCGTTGCTCGGCGGATCGCTTGGCGGCCTGATCGGACTGCGCGCGACGCTGGTGATCAGCAGCGTGATCATGTTGATCGGTACGGCGTTCGCGCTGCTCAGCCCGCTGCGATCGCTGCGCCAGCTGACCCAGACCGTCTGAAACTCCGTTGCCAGCAGTCGGCGGTGGCGGTTGGGTTGGGGCATGTCGTTCCTCTCCCCCACGCTGCGTACCGATCGCCTCCGGCTGCGCGCGTTCGCCGAGTCCGACGCCGACGCGCTGTGGGCGCTGCACAGCGACGCGCACGTCCTGCGCTACTGGGACTCGCCGCCGTGGACCGATCGCGAGCGTCCGGCAAAGTTCGTCGCGGCCTGCCATCAGATGGTGGCCGACGGCACCGGTATCCGGCTGGCGGTGGACCGCGCCGACGACGACACGTTCATCGGCTGGTGCAGCTTCAACAGCTGGAACCCGGAGTTCCGCAGCGCCTCTCTCGGGTACTGCTACACCGAGTCGTCGTGGGGTCACGGTTACGCGACCGAGGCGGCGGGCGCCGTACTGGCCTGGGCTTTCGACACCCTCGACCTGAACCGGGTGCAGGCCGAGGCCGACACCCGCAACGTCGGGTCGGCGCGGGTGCTGGAGAAGCTCGGTTTCGTCCGCGAGGGCACGCTGCGCGAGGACTGCATCGTCAACGGTGACGTCTCCGACTCGTGGGTCTACGGCTTGCTGCGGCGTGAATGGGCCGCGCCACGCTGAGAGACCTCTTGCGGTGGGCATCGTTCCGGCGCGACAGTAGCGTCGATGCCGACGTCACCGGGAACACCGCAGTACGGCCTCCGCGGCCGGAACGTCGAGTGCGACGTTCTCGATCGGCTGCTGCGCGACCTGCGGGCCGGTCGGCACCAGGTTCTCGTACTGCGCGGTGAGCCGGGCGTCGGGAAGTCGGCGCTGCTGGAGTACACGCTGCGGCGCTCCTCGGGCTTCCGGGTACTGCGAGCAACCGGTGTCGAGTACGAGATCGAGCTCGCGTACGCCGGGTTGCACCAGCTGTGCGCGCCGCTGCTCCCCTTGCGTGACCGCCTGCCCGAGCCGCAGCGGGCCGCGCTGGAAGCGGCGTTCGGCCTGGGCCTGCAGGCGCCGGCTGACAGGTTTCTGGTAGGGCTGGCAGTGCTCGGGCTGATCTCCGAGGCCGCAGAGGAGCAACCGGTGCTGTGTGTGGTCGACGACGCGCAGTGGCTGGACCGGGAGTCGGTGCAGACCATCGCCTTCATCGCCCGGCGGCTCCTGGCCGAGCCGGTGGGCATGGTGATCGCTGTGCGTCCCAGCCAGGGGCAGGAGCTGGTGGGACTCGCGGAGCTGCCTGTAGATGGGCTGGACGCGACCGATGCGAGGGCGCTGCTCGACGCGGCCTGGCCTGGTCGGCTGGACGAGCAGGTGCGGGACCGGGTCATCGCTGAGTCCGGTGGGATCCCGCTGGCGCTCCTGGAACTCCCCCGCGGGCTGAGCCCGGCTGAGCTGGCCGGTGGGTTCGAGTTGCCCGGTGGAGCGCCGCTGACGACGCAGATCGAGCAGAGCTTCGTACGGCAGTTCGAGTCGCTACCGGACGACGCACGGCTGCTCCTACTGGCTGCTGCTGCCGAGCCGCTCGGTGATGTGGGGCTGCTGCTGCGTGCAGCGGAGCTGCTTGAGCTGGACGAGCAGGCGGCTGTTGTCGTGCAGGCTGCTGGGCTGGTCGAGCTCGGCGCCCACGTCCGGTTCCGGCACCCGCTGGTGCGCTCCGGTGTCTACCGGGCGGCCAGTGTGGTCGACCGGTTGAAGGTGCACCGCGCGCTGGCCGATGCGACGGACGCCGAGCGCGATCCCGATCGCCGGGCCTGGCACCGCGGCCACGCGACGTACGGGCTGGACGAGTCGGTCGCCGCTGAGCTGGAGCGCTCCGCTGGACGTGCTGAAGCGCGTGGTGGGATCGCCGCGGCCGCGCAGTTCCTGGAACGCGCGGCCGAGCTGACTCCGGACCCGGCGCGCCGTGGCCGGCGTGCGCTGGCTGCGGCACGGGCCAGGAACGAGTCGGGTGCGCTGGAGGCTGCTCACCGGTTGCTGGCCGCTGCGGAGGCGTGCCCGCAGGACGACCTGGGACGTGCTCAGCTGGCTCGGCTGCGCGCGCAGCTGGTGTTCGTGCGCAACCGTGGGATCGACGCGCCGCCGCTACTCATCGAGGCTGCCGACAAGCTCGCGCCGTACGACGCTGACGCTGCGCGCGAGTGCTACCTGGAGGCGCTCGGCGCCACGATCTACGCCGGTCGTCTGCATCGCGGCATCGGTTCGCTGGAGGTCGCGACCGCTGCGCGCAAGGCTCCGGGCGGCCAGGAGCCGCTCCGCCCGACGGACCTGCTGCTCGAGGGCCTGGCGATCCGGGTGACGGATGGGTACGACGCCGGCATAGCGCCGCTACGGCGTGCGCTGGAGGCGTTCGGGCCGGACTCCGGTGTGCAGGACCACGAGTTCCTGCGCTGGTGCTACTTGAGCTGGATCGCCGCCGCGGACCTGTGGGACGAGGTGCGGATGGAGGAGCTGGCGACACGGGCGGTGCGGTTGTGTCGGCGGTCCGGTGCGCTCGCGACACTGCCGCTGGCGCTTGGGTACGAGGCTGTTGTGCGGGTGCACGCTGGGGAGTTCGCGTCGGCGGCGGTGCTGCTCGACGAGAGCGACGCGATCGTGAAGGCGACCGGCAGCCCGGCAGTGCGTTACCCGCTGTACCTGCTCAGCGCCTGGCGTGGGGTGGCGCCCGATGTGCTGCGGGAGATGTACGACCACGACCTGGAGGGTCTGGCCGACCGCGGCGAGGGACGTGGGCTGTACGGCGGCGCTGGGTACGCGAACGCGGCGTCGTACAACGGGCTCGGCCAGTACGACGCTGCACTGGCTGCTGCTCGGTCTGCCTGCGAGTACGACGACCTGGGCGTCTACGGCTTCACCCTGATCGAGCTGGTCGAGGCGGCCGTCCGGAGCGGAGTGCGGGACGAGGCGGAGGACGCGCTGCGGCGGCTGGAGGAGCGGACGAGTGCAGCGGGGACGGAGTGGGCGCTCGGCGTACAGGCTCGGTCGCGTGCGCTACTGAGCGATGGCGACGCTGCTGAGGAGAGCTACCGGGAGGCGCTGACCCAGCTGGGCAGGACTCGGGTGACTGTGCAGCTGGCACGGGCGCACCTCGTGTACGGCGAGTGGCTGCGGCGCTCGAACCGGCGGGTTGACGCACGGCAGCAGCTGCGGACGGCGTACGAGTTGTTCGTCGGGATCGGAGCGCAGTCGTACGCCGAACGCGCACGGCGCGAGCTCGCCGCGGTCGGCGACATCGCCCGCGGGCGCGGGGAGGTCAGCCTCGGTGTCCTGACGCGTCAGGAGTCGCAGATCGCGCGGCTCGCGCGGGAGGGCCTGACCAACCCGGCGATCGGTGCGGAGCTCTACCTGAGCCGGCACACGGTGGAGTGGCACCTGCGGAAGGTGTTCACCAAGCTCGGCATCAACTCGCGCAAGCAGCTCGTGGATCTCCCGGTGAACCGGCTCAACTCGGCTTGAGGTCGCCGGTCAGGGTCGAGAGCTCGTCCTGGAAGCGGGTCATCGCATCGCCGTGCAGGAGCGTTCCCCAGCTCACCCGTGCGATACCCATCGCTGCCAGCTCGTCCGGAGGTGGCGTGAGCGGGAGGCGGAGGACGTTCACCGGGCCGTCGACTGCTGCTGCGAAGCGGCGTAGCGAGTCCTGCTCCCACAGGAGGATCGGGTAGACGCAGTCGGCGCCTGCTGCGAGGTAGGCGTGGGCGCGTTCGATCGCTGCCGGGAGGAGCTCGGCCAGCTGCTCTGGGCCCGCGCCGCTGAGGAAGGGCCCGAGGAACAGGTCTATGCGGGCGTTGATCACCAGCGGGTAGCCGGCGTCCGTTGCTGCTTTGCGTACTGCTGCCAGCCAGTCCGCCTGCTCCTGCGCTGTGCGGAGCGATCCCGCGGCTGTGTAGTCGGTGTCCTCCAGGTTGCAGCCGGCCGCGCCGAGCTGCTGGAGCTTGGCGACGAGTTCTGACGGCTGCAGGCCGTAGCCGGCCTCGGCATCCACAGTGACCGGTACGTCGACGCCGCGGGCGATGCGGGCCGCGGCAGCGAACATCTCCTCGGCCGGCGCGTTCTCCTGGTCGTCGTACCCGAGAGTGGCGGCCACTCCCCCGCTGGTGGTCGCGACGACCGGGAAGCCGGCCGCGACGGTGGCTCTGGCGGTGGCAACGTCCCAGGCGTTCGCGAGCAGCAGCGGATCACCAGGTCGGTGCAGCGCGCGGAGTTGATCACAGTGCTGCTGGAGAAGTGGATTCATGGCGCCTGCCTTCGTCACGGTCAGGCTAACCGTGGCCTGTGGATGAACGCCACAGCTTGTCGGCGGTCTGTGAAAGGCTTTGGACTCGGGCGTTTTCACCAGGAAGGAGCCGGCAGTGAAGCTACTGCTCACGTCGTCGGGGATCAGCAACCAGAGCATCTCCGCCGCGCTCACCGAGCTGCTGGGCAAGCCGGTCGCGGAGTCGACCGCGCTGTTCGTCCCCTCCGGAATGCATCCGTTCCCAGGTGGCGGCCGGTCGGTCTGGGACGCGATGACCGGCAGCCGGGCCGATCGGGTCTGCGCCCTGGGCTGGAAGTCGCTCGGCGTCCTGGAGCTGACGGCGCTGCCGACCGTCCGCGAGGAGAACTGGGTGCCCATGGTCCAGGAGGCCGACGCGCTGCTCGTCTGGGGCGGGCACGTGCGCTACCTGACGTACTGGATGCGGCAGTCCGGGCTGGCCGATCTGCTGCCGTCGTGGGACGGCGTGTACGTCGGGGTCAGCGCCGGGTCGATCGCGATGACGCCGTACAACTGCGACGCCGAGTTCAACCTGCAGTTCATCCCGGACGGGCACGAGATGGCCCTCGGCGCGGAGAAGTCGCTGGGGCTGGTGGACTTCACGCTCTACCCGCATCTCAACCACCCGGACATGGAGGACACCACCCCGGCGAACATCGAGAAGTGGGCGTCGGGGATTCCCGCGCCGACGTACGCGATCGACGACGACACCGCGATCAAGGTCGTCGACGGGACCGTCGAGGTGATCTCGGAGGGCGACTGGAAGTTGTTCAACGGCTGATGCGCTGCTTGTTCTCCTTCACGGGTGGCAGCGGGCACGCGCTGCCGTTGATGCCAATCGCCCGGGCGCTGCGGGCGCGGGGGCACGAGGTGCTGTTCACGTGCCAGACGGCGATGCTCGAGACAGTCCGGGCGGCTGGGTTCGAGGCTGTGGACAGCGGTGGTCCCTCGCTGACTTCCGCGGAGTACCGCGGTCCGCTGGTTCCGGTCGACCGGACGGCCGAGGGCGAGGTCCTGCGGACAGGCTTCGCGGGGCGGATCGCCGCGCAACGGGCGCCTCGGATCGTGGCGGCCGGGGAGTCGTTCGGGGCCGACGTGGTGGTGCGCGACGAGGTCGACTTCGGTGCGGCGGTCGCGGCGGAGCGGCTGGGGATTCCGCACGCGTCGGTGATCGTGCTCGCGGCGGGCGGGATGCTGACGCCGGAGCTTGTCGACGAGCCGCTCCAGACTTTGCGCGGCGAGCTGGGGTTGGCGCCGGATCACGGGTTCCTCAACCGGTACCTGACGATCTCGCCGGTGATGCCGTCGTTCCGGGGTGCGCCGCTGCCAGGGCAGCAGCAGCGCGTGCCCTCTGGTGCCGCGCCTGACCCCGGTCCAGCAGGCGCTCCGTCTCCTGTCCCTGGTCCAGCGGGCGCCTCGTCTCCTGGCCCCGGCCCAGCGGGCGCACCGGCGTCGCTGGTGATCCGGCCGGAGGTGTCGGCCGAGGCACACTCGGGGCTTGCGTCGTGGTTGGAGGGGCAGCCGGAGCGGCCGCTCGTCTACTTCACGCTCGGCACGATCTTCCACCAGGAGTCCGGCGATCTGTTCCCGCGCGTGCTGGCCGGCCTCGAGCAGCTCGACGCGAACGTCCTCGTCACCGTCGGCCGCGAGGTCGACCCCGCCGAGCTCGGCACGCGGAAGGACAACGTGCTCGTCGAGCGCTTCGTGCCGCAGGGCGCGATCCTTCCACAGGCCGCCGCCGTCGTTTCCCACGCCGGCTCGGGGACGGTCGTGTCGTCGCTGGCGTGCGGCGTACCCCTCGTACTGCTCCCTCTCGGCGCTGATCAACCCTGGAACGCAGATCGTTGCGAGGCCCTCGGCGTCGGCCAGGTCCTCGATCCGTTGACTGTCTCGTCTGCTGAGGTGGCGGCCTCCGTGGACGAGGTGCTGACCTCGGCGACCTACCGCGAGGCGGCTCGCTCACTTCAGGCCGAGGCCGAGTCCTTGCCGACCGCCGAGGCCGCGGCCGACGCTGTCGAGAAGCTGACGGGAGAACGCTGATGGGAAAGACAGTCATGTACGCCGCGGTCTCGGCCGACGGCTACGTCGGTCTCCCGGACGGCGGCATCGGCCCACTGTTCGACTGGTTCGACAGCGGCGACGTCGCGTGGAACTGGCTCGGCATGGAGATGCGCACCGCCCAGGCGACCGCGGACTTCCTCCGCACGGTGTACGAGCCCGAGATCGGAGCCATGGTCGTCGGCCGCTACGTCTTCGACCAAACCAACGGCTGGGACGGCGAGGCCGTCGCAGGCGACCACGTCTTCGTGGTGACCCACGAGCCCCCAACCGACTGGGAGTACTCCGCGAAGGCCCCGTTCACGTTCGTCACCGACGGCGTCGCGTCCGCAATCGCCCAGGCCCGCGAAGTCGCCGGCGACCGGGTCGTCGACATCGCCGCCGGAAACGTCGGCGGCCAAGCGCTACGCCTCGGCCTGATCGACCAGGTGGTGATGAACGTCGTCCCCGTCGTCTTCGGCGAAGGCCGCCCGTTCTTCGGCGAGCCAGCGGGCGAGGTGACACTCGGCGGGCCGTCGGTCGTCGCGCAGGGGCATGGAGTCACGCACCTGCTGTACGACGTACCGAGGCCGTAATCGGGCCACCGCCACCCCGGCCGTCCCGGCCGACCCGGCCCACCCCGGCCGTCCCGCTCCACCCCGGCCCGACCCCGGCCGACCCGCCTCGTCCCAACCCGCCTCGTCCCGACTCGCCCGTCGCGACTTTCCCTTCCCGGCCCAACCCGGCCCAACCCGACCTGGCCGACCTGGCGGACCTGGCGGACCTGGCCCCACCCTCGCGCGCCCGACTCGCGCCCACGCGCGGACCGCGTTCCGCGCGTCGGCCGCCGGCCCGGATACCCATCCGACCAGCCCCTCCCCGGCGCGCGCCCCACTGGCTCGGCCACACCCCACGCGCGGACCGCGCTTCGCCCTCGGCCGCCGCCCCCGGATACCCACCCGGCCCGCCCGACCAGCCCCACCCCAGCGCGCCCGACTTGCCCGGCCACACCCCCACGCGCGGACCCGCGCTTCGCGCGCCGACCGCCGGCTCGGATACCCACCCGACCAGCCCCACCCCGGCGCGCCCGACTCGCCCGGCCACGCCCCCACGCGCGGACCGCGTGCGCCGCCGGCCCGGATGCTCACCCGACTCCCGCCCTCGACCAGCAGCAGTGCTTGCCGAGCTCCGATTTATCGCGTTGCGGCGCCGATCGCCGCCCGCCTAGCGTGGCCGGATGACGACTTGGGTGCGGGCGCTCTGTTTCGACGCGAACGACCCGGAGCTGCTCGCGCGGTTCTGGGGCGGCGTGCTCCAGTTGGAGGTCGCCGACGACGCGAGCGGCGGAAAGATGCTGCCGGCGCAAGACACCGAAACCGGCTTCACGCTGCGATTCCTCCCGGTACCGAACGAGAAGTGGGGGCCGAACCAGTCCCACTTCGACCTCACGAGCGCGACCGCCGAGGACCAGCAGGCGACAGTCGACCGCGCACTGGCACTCGGCGGCAAGCACATCGACGTCGGACAGACCCCCGACGAAGGGCACGTCGTACTCGCTGACCCCGAAGGCAACGAGTTCTGCGTGATCGAAGCCGGCAACAACTTCCTCGCCAACACCGCGGCGATCGGAGCCCTCTCCAGCGACGGCACCCAAGCAGTCGGCTACTTCTGGAGCAAGGCCCTCGACTGGCCGCTCGTCTGGGACCAGGACGAGGAAACCGCCATCCAGTCCCCGCACGGCGGTTCGAAGATCTCCTGGGGCGGCCCACCCGTCGCCGAGAAACTCGGCCGCAACCGCCTCCACCTGGAACTCGCCACCGACAACGTCCGCGCCGAGGCCGACCGCCTGGTCACCCTCGGAGCCACCGTGACCGGCGAGCTCGCCGACGGAGTCGAGCTCACCGACCCGGACGGCAACGAGTTCCGACTGGTCACCGCCCGCTGACCGCCGCCTCGAACAACACCGGAAGCGGCCGCGAGATCCACCTGCACCCGTCCGATCCCGAACCCTCAACGTCCCGTTCAGGGTGACTTTCCACCCTCCAACGTCGACCGGACAACCGCGCTCTGATCAGACTCCTAGCACCTCGGCAATCATCCGCAACCCCTGCCGCTCATATTCCTCCGCACCAACCTGATGCGCCCAGACCGTCGTACTGATCGCCTCACGCACTCGGTGCCGCCGCCAGCTCCCCGCCTCACGCGGATCACCCCCGTACCCCGCAAGGAACGCACTCTCCAGCGCGGCACCGCTGCCATCCTCGGACCGAAACTGCTGCGCACTCAGCCGCCCGAAATCACCCCAAGCCGGCCGAAGCCCCGCCCGTCCGAAGTCGATCGCACTCACCGCGCCTTCATGCACCAACCAGTTCCGCGGCTGCCAATCTCCATGCGTCGGCACAAGCGTGCACGGTGGCGTCGGCCACGACTCCACCTCCACCCGGAGCCGCCGCTCATCAGCCGGAGCGATCCGATGAGGCCGAGACAGCCAGTAGAACGCCCGCTCCCGCTCGGCCGCCTCGAACTCCTGATCCTCGACAGCCAACTGACCGTGCAGTAACGCCAGGAGTTGCCCAGCCTGCTCGTACGTCGCCGCAAGCCGCTCGTGCTCGGTGCCTTCAACCAGCTCGCCCGGAAGGTACGCAGTGACCAGCAGCTTCGCCTCGACATCACCGTCAACGAACTCAGGCGCCCGCCCGATCACCCGCCAAGGCCGGAGCCACTCGCGATGAGCCTGGAGCTCACGAGCGATGTTCGTGTCGTCAGCATCACCGGCCTTCGCGATGAACCTCTCACCACCTTGTTCCAGCAGAAGCACAGTCGTCCCAACCAGCCCCCAACTGAGGTCCTTCACCACCGAGACTCCCGGCAACCAGCCTTCGAGCAACTCCCGCTGCTCGCCGGTGAGCCCACTCACTCGCAGGCCCTTCCGTACGCCGCCAGCAACCGGTCCTCGAGCAACTCGCCGCCCAGCCCGGCTCGCTGACTGCCGCGTTCGGCCTCGTCCGCCAGCTCGCCGGTCTCCTGGTCGTGCTGGCCGCGCTCGGCACCGTCGGCCAGCCGGCCGGTCACCCGGTCCTGTTGGCCGCGCTCGGCGCCATCGGCCAGCTGGCCGGTCTCCCGGTCCCGCTGATCGCGCTCCTCGGTGGCGCGCTGCATTGTCCGGCGCCCACGTCGGTCCCGCCGGTCGGAGCTGGTGCCGTACGTGCCCATCGCCTGCATCTCCTCCAGGTGGGGCTCGACGAGTGTCCACAGGTTCTCGGCCAGCAGCGGGTCGAGCCCGTTGCCCTGGCCGGCGCCCACGGTCAGGTCCCAGCCGTGGATGACCAGTTCACCTAGGCGGAACCGGGCGAAGGTGGCGTAGTCGATATCGCGACTCGGGTGATGGAAGACGCTACCCCGGTCGGCGTCGGCGAAGGCCGCGAGTTGGGCGGCGCAGGTCGTGTGGAGGGCCGCGAGGCGATCAGCCGGTGGGGTGTCGAGATCGGCGGTGGCTTCGGCGGCGGAGGCGCCGGCGAGGAGGCGGGCCGCGAAGATGTTCCCCGCGACCACATGGTCCATGACCTCACCGACCGAGACGTCGCACGGCGTGTGATTCCCGAAGGCAGCGCTGGGGATCGCCTCAGCGCGGGCCAGGAAGTCGGCGGTTGCTCGGGCGAGGAAGTCGGTGAGGGTCAGTCCCATCGGGCGGTCTCCGGATCGATTCCGTTAGCTGAGGCGTTGGCGTCGACGATCGACTGAAGCCAGGCGGTCAGCCCCGGCTCCAAGTGGTCGTAATACTCCGGGGTGAAGCTCCGCACCATGCAGACCTGCATCGCGTGCGTGCAGTCGAAGTGCTGTGCGATCGTCTCTCGATGCCGTTCGGCCAGCGCGTTCGCGGCCGGAGAGCCCGCGGCGACATCCTCGCGAAAGGCCGCCGCGAGGTCGGCGTTGAACGCCTCTACGCCAGCGGTGAGATCTTGCCAGTCCGCGACAGTTCGCTCAGCCGCGCGTACGGCGTACTGGTCCCACTGCGGCGTGCCCGACCAGCGCTCCTCGGCCTCGTCGACCCACTCCGTGCGCCAGGTGGCGCCGAAGATCTCCGACTGCTGCTCGGGCGTGAGCTCGATCCCCTTGCCCCCGGCATCGAGCATGCGATCGACCGCCTTCAGCATCGCCTGAAGGCGGTCGATCTGCGTGCTGAGCTCGGTTCGCTGACGGCGCAGGTGTTCCTGCGGGTCAGCAGTCGGGTCGTCCAGGACCTGTGCGATGTCGGAGAGCGCGATCCCGAGCTCCCGGTAGACGAGCACGCGATGGATCCGAGCGATGTCAGCGGCGGAGTACACCCGATACCCAGCGCTCGTCCGCCCGCTCGGCACGACGAGCCCGATCGCGTCCCAGTGATGCAGCGTGCGCACGCTGATTCCCACCAGCTCCGCCGCTCCCCCGATGGTGAGGCTGTCCGTCATGGGTTCAGTCTGGTACGTCGATGCCGATCGCGCGCAGATTTTCCCGGCTCGCCTCGTCGTGCACCCGGGCGGCGGTCATCACCACGCGAGTGTTCTCCGGGGTGAGCACGGTCAGCTCCAGCGAGTTCCAGAGCTTCACCTCAGGCCCGATCGTCCGCGCCGGCGTGAGCGCCTCGCAGGCCTCGGCGATCTCGTCGATCTGACTCAGCACACACGAGAAACTGACCGCAAGCCCCGGCGCCTTGTCCGGAGTCTCCCCGGGAACGAGCAGCACGTCCTGAAACGCCCAGCGGCGCAGATGCGTGACCTGCCCAGGCACGCTGAACAGATCGATGAACCCGAGTCCCCGGATCCAGAAGTCCTTGGAAGCCTCCAGGTCGTCGGTCGGCACGATGGTGAACATCGGCATCGGGTAGATGGTCCGGTACACCTCGGGCGCGACCACGTCGGGCCCGGGCATCGGTACTGGGCTGATGAATTCCATCCCCCGAACGCTCCAGCCTGACGCCGCGTCAGGGTCAAGCCGAAGCTCGAGGAGGAGGACCGGTGACACGCGGGACGGTGGCCAGCGGACGGTCGGCAGCGAGCAGCCGGTGGGCGCCTGGCGGGCTAGCCGCAGCGCGCGACGCTTTTGCGTCGGGCCCGACCAGTGCCAAGTCGCAATCAGGCAGCCAGCACCCGGCGAGCGGCGAGCGGCCAGCGGCCAGCGGCGAGCGGCCAGCGGCCAGCGGCCAGCGGCCAGCGGCCAGCGGCCAGCCGCGGC
>NZ_JBFAYT010000022.1:0-57186 GCF_040681455.1 Kribbella sp. NPDC051770
ACCCCGGCCGGTGTCCCCCCGGCCGGTGGCCCCCGGCGCGGTGTAGCCCGGCGGGCGGCCCCCCCGGCCGCTGGATCCCCGGCCGCGTCAGGCGAAGCCGACGCGCCGGCGGCCGGCCCCCTCTCCCCCGCCCTTCTCCAGCGCGATGGCGCCGAAGGCGCCGAGCCGTCGGCCACCCGCGTGCTCGCCGAGCAGTTCCGCGCCGAGATCGTCTCCCTGCGGCGAGCGCTGCACGAGGTGCCGGAGTACGACCTGGAGCTGCCGAAGACCCAGGCGCTGGTCCTCGCTGCTCTCGAGGGGCTCGACCTGGAGGTGACGGTCGGCAAGGAACTCTCGTCGGTCACCGCGGTGCTCCGCGGGACCGCACCGACTGACGGCTCAACCCGCCCGGTCGTCCTCCTGCGCGGCGACATGGACGCCCTCCCGGTGACCGAGCGCACCGACGTACCGTTCAAGTCCCAGCACGACGGCATGATGCATGCCTGCGGCCACGACCTGCACGTCGCCGGCCTGGTCGGCGCGGTGAAGATCCTGCACGCGATCCGCGACCAGCTCGCCGGTGACGTCGTCTTCATGTTCCAGCCCGGCGAGGAGACCTCCGGCGGCGCTCCGATCATGATCCGCGAAGGCGTCCTGGAAGCCGCCGGCCGCCGCGTCGACGCGGCGTACGGTCTGCACGTCGGCTCGGCCGGCCAGCCGTTCGGCATGTGGAGCAGCAAGCCGAACTCGTTCATGGCCGCCGCCGACCAGCTCCACGTCCGCGTCGTCGGCGCGGGCACGCACGGCTCCACGCCGTACCGGGGCAAGGACCCGATCCCCGTCGCCTGCGAACTGGTCACCGCGCTGCAGACGATGATCACCCGGCAGTTCGACGTCTTCGACCCGGTCGTGCTCACCGTCGGCCGGATCGCCGGCGGCACCAAGGAGAACATCATCCCCGACGACGCGTTCTTCGACGCGACGATCCGGACGTTCTCCGAACAGACCCGCAGCAAGGTCCAGCAGGCGTCGACCCAGCTCGTCGAGCAGATCACCGCGGCGCACGGCCTGGTGGCCGAGGTCAACTACCTGATCGGCTACCCGGTCGTCGTCAACAACCCCGACGAGTACGCCTTCGCCCGCGACACCATCGTCGACCTCTTCGGCCCCGACCGCTTCCACGAACGCGCCAACCCGCGCTGCGGCGCCGAGGACTTCTCCTACGTCCTCAACGAGGTCCCCGGCGTCTACCTCAACCTCAGCGCCTGCGCAGGCGACGACCCCGACGCGGCCGCCGACAACCACTCGCCGCTGGCGAACTTCGACGACACGGTCCTGCCAGACGGCGCGGCCTTGCTTGCGGAGCTCGCCGTACGCCGGATCGCCCGCGGGGTCTAACCCACGGGCTTGCGTGGCCGCCGACTCGACTCGGCGGCCACGATCGCGCCGAGCAACCCCGGGTGGACCTGCTCGAACTCCTCGTCCCGCAGCGAGTTCATCCGCGACGTGCCCACGTAGTACTGCCGGATCAGCCCGGCCTCGCGCAGCACCTTGAAGTGATGGGTGGCGGTCGACGCACTGACGTCGAGGTCGAATCCCCCGCACTTCACGTCCTCCGCCGCCTGCGCGAGCTGGGTGACGATGCTGCGGCGGACCGGGTCGACGAGCGCCTCCAGCACCTGTTGGAGCGCGATCTCCGCGGGGTCGGGGTGCGCTGGGATCCGGTTCACGACCTCATAGTACGACAGCCATCATAGTTTGACAGCCATCAAACTTGCAGGGTTCACTGTCGGGATGACAGCTGAGCAGGCGACGGTCGTGCGGTTCCACTCGCTCGGTGGGCCGGAGGTGCTGCAGGTCGAGCAAGCGCCGATCGGCGCGCCCGGCGCGGGCGAGGCACGGATCCGCGTCGAGGCGATCGGCGTCAACCGCGCCGAAGCGCTCGTCCGCAGCGGCCACTACATCGAGCCCGTCCGTGAGTTCCCCGCCGGCCTAGGCTCCGAGGTCAGCGGCGTCATCGACCTCGTCGGCCCCGGCGTCACCGGCCTCGAACCCGGCGACCCGGTCAGCGTCGTCCCCGCGTTCTCCCAGAACGACTACCCCGTGTACGCCGACCGCGCGATCGTCCCCGCGGCTGCCGTCCTCCCCCGCCCGGACGGCACCGACGCCATCACCGGAGCCGCCACCTGGATGGCCTACCTCACGGCGTACGGCGCCCTCGTCGAACCCGGCATCATCCACCCCGGCGACACGATCGTCCTCAACGCCGCCTCCAGCAGTGTCGGCCTGGCGCTCATCCAGATCGCCAACCACCTGGGCGTCCACACCATCGCCCTCACCCGAACCGCCACCAAGGCCGCCGCCCTCGCAAACCACGGCGCCACACACGTGATCACCACTGGCCCGGAAACAGACGCCGGCTCACAATTCCCCGCGGCTCCCGGGCGCCGCGGCGTGGAAGTCGGCACGGGACTACCTGCGACCGCCGGGCAGCCCGGCCTCGAAGCGGGCGCGGGACTCCCGGCTGCCGGGCAGCATGGGCTGCATGTCGGCGCGGATGCACCTGCCGCTCCCGGGCAGCGCGGCGTGGAAGTCAGCGCGCGACCAACTGCAACTGCCGGGCAGCGCGGCCCCGATGGCAGCGCGGGTCTCGGCGCCGTCCCGTCCGGGGACCTGGCCGCCCAGGTCAAGGCGCTGACCTGCGGCCGCGGTGTCCCGCTCGTGCTCGACGCCGTTGCTGGCCCCGGGATCTCCGACCTCGCCCAGCTCGTCTCCCCCGGCGGCACGCTCCTCGTCTACGGCGCCTCCAGCGGGCAGCCCACGCCGTACCCGGGTGTGGACCTCGGTCTCCCCGCGCTCACCATCCGGTCGTACACGATGCACGAGCTCAGCCGCGACGCCCGGCGGCTGGCCCGGGCGGCGGCCTTCATCACCGCCGGGCTGCGGAGCGGCGCCTTCCGACCGGTGGTGGCTGCGACCTATCCCCTGAGCGACGCGGTTGCCGCACACAAGCACCTGGAGAGCAACTCGCACCTCGGCAAGCTCGTCCTGACCGTCCCGTGAACGACGATCAGGTGACGCGCTCCTCCAGCCACCGCATGAACGCCGCGTAGTCCGCCCGCACCGACATCGCGATCTCGATGCCCTCGGCATCGATCCGCATCCGGGCGAGCTCGTCCAGCGCGACCCGCTCGCGCACGAACCGCACCCCGGGCCAGAACATCGCCGCGGCCAGCGTCAGCGCGTCGTGCTGCATCGAGCCCGGGTAGCGCTCCATCCAGCGGTCGAAGTGCGCTTTCAGCACCGGCCCCCACGGCGGACTCCCCGGCGCGGCCCACTTCTCGTAGATCGCCGACCCGGGCAGCAGCTCCATCGCCGGGTTGAACGTCACGTCCGACACCACGAACGACGGCACGGACAGCTCCAGCACCGGCAACATCCGGATGACCGCGGCAGGGTCCATCCGGAAGTTGTGCTCGGCCCGGGAAGGATCGCGATAGTTGATCGCACCCCCCATCTGCGTCACCACCATCTTGGCGACCAGCTCCGGCCGGGCCTCCTGCAGAGCCGCGAGGTTCGACAACGGTCCGATCCCCACCCACCGCACCGGCCCCGGCGTCGAAGCACACACCGCAGCCACCGCGCCGATCACGTCGTCACTCTGCTTCGGCACGTCCGCAGGAAACAGCCCGTCCACGAAGTACAACCGGTCATTCCCCAGATCCGACCCCGCGACGACCGGAACCTCCGGCCGCCCCGCCAGATCCAGCAGATGCCGAACGAACCGCGCCCGCTCCCCGCCGTACTCGTCGGACGTCACCACCAACCCCAACTCAGGCACGGCCCGAGCCGCCACCACCAGCGCCACATCATCATCCGGATCCCCACCCGCATCCGTGTCGATGATCATCGGCGCCCGCGCCACCACCTGCGGCCCGAGCCCAGGCGGCGGCCCGCCGACCGCGTCCGCGGGCTCGCCGAGCTCCTCAAAGCTCTCGCTCATCCCCACGATCGCCAGCCACTCGTCCGTCGGGCTCTCGTCGCCCCGTTCGCCGCCCATCCGAACCTCCGCCTGTCTGCTCCGCGTTGAGGACATTCTGTACGAACACCGCTTTGTCTCCGTCGGCGCAACGGTCGTACGCCGCCCAGATCGCCGCCGCGCGAGCCTCCGGCACCCGCGACCTGTCCAAGGCCTGCCCGAGCGCCTCGGCCTCCTGCTTGTCGGCCCGGTGCACGAACCCGTCGAGGAACTCCTTCAGCCGCGGCTCGACCGCCTCGCCGCCGATCCACGCCCGGATCTCCTGCCGGAACCGCGCAGCGCCGTGCTCCAGCCCGGTCCGGTAGTCCTTGCCCGTGTCGCGCAGCACGGCAGCATGACGCGCCCGATCCGCGACGGCGTACAGGTTCACCACCTTGACGCCTTCCCGCACCGGCAGCGACCGGAGCCGGTCGGAGATCCGTCCGCGGCTCAGACCGACCAGCATCTCCGGGCGGTGCCGCTGCCCGGTCTGCTCCGGCCGGCCATCGGCGATCCTGATGGAGGTCGCCATCGGCCCGTCCAGCAGCTCCTCGACCGCGTTGATCCCGAGCTGGTGCGCGAACGTCTTCGACTCGTCCGCGGGAAGCTCGTAGAACGGACGTCCCTGCCGCGTCTCGTCCGCACTCAGATGGACCTCGTAGCCACGCTTGCTGCCCGGATGCGGATCGTACGGCGACTCACCGAAGAAGGCGTACCGCCCGTTGAACGTCGTCTCCGGATACACCGCGGACAGCAGCTCCTGCACCGTGCCCTTGAAGCTCGTGTCGAACACGGTCACCCGGCTCCCCGGCCGGTCGACCGGCACGCGCCCTGCGTGCAGATACTCGGTCAGCACCCGAAACCCAGCGACCGTGTCGCCCGGATCCACCCGCGGCGCGACTCGCCGATAGCCGTCCACCTGAGGGAACTGCAACTTCAGATGATGCTCGAGATCCTGCAGAGCGTTCTCCACCAGCGCACGCGAAACCACCAGGTTCGACACGTGCTGCTGGTAGAAGTCCGGCTCGAGCCGGCGCATCGCGATCGCCAGACTGTGCCCGTCCCGCCCGAGCGCCAGCACCCGATCCGTACGCCGCGACCCGACGTCGGCCCGCAGATCGGCCAGCATGTCGTCGGCGATCCTGACCATCAGCGGCGCCGAGAACTCGTACGTCACGGCGTACGCGTCGGCGAGCGTGCTCAGGTCGCACTCGTCGTGCAGCCCGAGCTTCGCTCCGAAGTGGCGGGCGACCTCGAGACCGCGGCGGCGAATCGCATCCGAAGGTTCCATCCACCAAGTAGCTCACATTCCGCGCGATCGCCGCGGAAGATATCCACAGGCGCCGCCCCAGGTGGAGCGGCGCCTGTGAACTGTCCTACGGGGTGAGGGCTGACTCGTCCTCGTCGTCGGCCAGGAGTTGCGCCGTGGTGGGGACCGGTGGGACCGGCGTGGGAGCCGGGGCGCCGGTTGCGTCGTGGTCGACGACCGCGGCGGTGAACTGGGCGTTGTAGAGCCGGGCGTAGGCGCCGTCGACGGCCAGGAGTTCCGTGTGGTTGCCCTGTTCGACGATTGCGCCGTTCTCCATCACCAGGATCAGGTCGGCGTCGCGGATGGTGGAGAGGCGGTGGGCGATGACGAAGCTGGTGCGGTCGGACCGCAGCGCGGCCATCGCGCGCTGGACCAGGACCTCGGTGCGGGTGTCGACCGAGCTGGTGGCCTCGTCGAGGATCAGCAGCTGGGGGTCGGCCAGGAAGGCGCGGGCGATGGTGAGGAGCTGCTTCTCACCGGCGCTGACGTTGCTGCCTTCCTCGTCGATCACCGTGTCGTAACCGTCGGGGAGGCTGTGGACGAAGCGGTCGACGTACGTCGCCTTGGCCGCGGCCAGCATCTCCTCCTCGGTGGCGTTCAGGTTGCCGTAGAGGATGTTGTCGCGGATCGTGCCGCCGAAGAGCCAGGTGTCCTGCAGCACCATGCCGATCCTGGACCGCAGGTCGTGCCGGGTCAGTTCGGTGATGTCGATGCCGTCGAGGGTGATCCGGCCGCCGTTCAGCTCGTAGAACCGCATGATCAGGTTCACCAGCGTGGTCTTGCCGGCGCCGGTCGGTCCGACGATCGCGACCGTCATCCCGGGTTCGGCGACCAGCGACAGGTCGGTGATCAGCGGGACGTCGGGCTTGTACGAGAACGACACGTGCTCGAACTCGACCCGCCCGCGGGCCTGCGTGACCTGCTCCGGCGTCGCGTCCTCCGGGACCTGCTCCTCGGCGTCCAGCACCTCGAAGACCCGCTCGGCCGAAGCGACTCCGGACTGCAGCAGGTTGGCCATCGACGCGACCTGAGTCAGCGGCTGCGTGAACTGCCGCGAGTACTGGATGAAGGCCTGTACGTCGCCCAGCGACATCGTGCCGGACGCCACTCGCAGGCCGCCGATCACCGCGATCACCACGTAGTTGACGTTCCCGATGAACATCATCGACGGCATGATCAGCCCGGAGATGAACTGCGCGCCGAACGACGCCTGGTACAGCTCCTCGTTCTTGGTCGCGAAGCTCGCCTCGATCTCCTTCTGCCGGCCGAACACCTTGACCAGCTCGTGGCCGGTGAAGGCCTCCTCGATCTGCGCGTTCAGCGCGCCGGTGTGCCGCCACTGGGCGACGAACCGGGTCTGCGACCGCTTCGCGATCGCCGCGGTCAGGATCATCGAGACCGGGATCGTCACCAGCGCGATCAGCGCCAGCAGCGGCGAGACCACGAACATCAGCGTGATCACGCCGACCACTGTCAGCAGCGAGGTGAGCAGCTGGCTCAGGGTCTGCTGCAGGCTGGTCGACACGTTGTCGATGTCGTTGGTGACCCGGCTCAGCAGTTCACCGCGCGGTGCGCCGTCGAAGTAGCTGAGCGGGAGCCGGTTCAGCTTGTCCTCGACCTCGGAGCGCAGCTCGAAGACGGTCCGCTGGACCACGCCGTTCAGGATGTAGCCCTGCATCCAGGAGAGCAGGAACGCTCCGACGTACAGGCCGAGGACCAGCAGCAGCACGTTGCGCAGGGCATCGAAGTCGATGCCGACGCCCGGGATAAGATCGATCCCGGTGATCAGGTCGGCGAACCGATTGTTGCCCTGGGCCCGCAGGCCCTCGATGGCCTGCTCCTTACTGACGTCGGCCGGCAGCAGCTTGCCGATCGCACCGGAGAAGATGATGTCGGTGGCCCGGCCGAGCATCTTCGGCCCGAGCACGGACAGACCGACGCTGGCGATCGCGAGCAGGATCACGCCGAACACCTGGACGCGGTGCGGCCGGAGCCGGCGCAGCAGGCGCTTGGCCGACGGGCCGAAGTTCATCGACTTGTCGCCGGGGATCCCGCCGGGCGGACCGAACGCGCGGCCACCGGTCGGCCGCTCGGTCGCCTTCACCGTCGCCGTACCCTCGGCCGGCTCGTCGGCAGCAGCAGTGGTGGTCTGGTTGTCACTCATGCTGCCTCCTCCGCGGACCGCTGGGACTCGACGATCTCGCCGTACGTCGGACAGGACTCGAGCAGCTCCTCGTGCGTCCCGCGGCCGACGACCGCGCCGTCCTCGAGCACGATGATCTGGTCGGCGTCGATGATCGTGGACACCCGCTGGGCGACGATCACCACGCACGCGTCGGCGGTGACCGGCGCCAGCGCGGCGCGCAGCCGCGCGTCGGTGGCCAGGTCGAGCGCCGAGAACGAGTCGTCGAACAGGTAGATCTCGGGTTTGCGGACCAGCGCCCGCGCGATCGCCAGTCGTTGCCGCTGGCCACCGGACACGTTCGTCCCGCCCTGGGCGATCGGCGCGTTCAGCTGCTCCGGCATCGCCTCGACGAAGTCCTTGCCCTGGGCAATCTCCAGCGCGTGCCAGAGCTCCTCGTCGGTGGCGTCGGGGTTCCCGTACCGCAGGTTGCTGGCCACGGTCCCGGAGAACAGGTACGGCCGCTGCGGCACCAGGCCGATCCGCTTCCAGAGCGCCTCCGGGTCGATCTCCCGGACGTCGACGCCGTCGACGAGCACCCGCCCACCGGTGGCGTCGAACAGCCGCGGCACCAGCGAGAGCAGCGTCGTCTTCCCTGCGCCCGTACTCCCGATCACAGCCGTCGTCTGCCCCGGCGACGCGGAGAAGCTGAGGTCGCGCAGGACCGGTTCGGCGGCTCCGGGGTACTGGAAGCCGGCGTTCTCGAAGACCAGCTCGCCCTGACCGGTGAACGCACCGATCGGCGTCACCGGCGGACGGACCGAGGATTCGGTGTTCAGCACCTCGGTGATCCGGTCGGCGCAGACCGCGGCCCGCGGCACCATGATCATCACGAAGGTCGCCATCATCACCGAGAACAGGATCTGGATCAGGTAGCTGATGAAGGCGGTCAGCTGACCGACCTGCATCGCGCCGCTCTCCACCCGGGACGCCCCGAACCAGAGCACCGCCACGCTGGAGGCGTTCAGGATCAGCATCACCACCGGGAAGACCAGCGCCATCAGCCGGCCGGCCCGGATCGCGGTGTCGGTGACGTTGGCGTTGGCCTCGCCGAAGCGCTCTGTCTCGTGCGGCTCGCGGACGAAGGCGCGGACCACCCGGATACCGGTGATCTGCTCGCGCAGCACCCGGTTCACGCTGTCGATGTTGACCTGCATCTTGCGGAACTGCGGCACCATCCGGCTGGCGATCAGCCCGATCGACGCGGCCAGCAGCGGTACGGCGACCGCGACCAGCCAGGACAGACCGGCGTCCTCGCGGACCGCCGCCACGATGCCGCCGACCATCGTGATCGGCGCGGCCACCAGCATCGTGCAGGAGGTGACCACCAGCATCTGGACCTGGGTGACGTCGTTGGTGCTGCGCGAGATCAGCGTCGGCGCGCCGAACTGGTTCACCTCGCGGGCCGAGAAGCTGCCGACCTGGTGGAACACCGCGGCCCGGACGTCGCGGCCGAACAGCGCCGCGGTCTTGGCGCCGAAGTACACGGCGAAGATCGTGCAGAGGATCTGCACCAGGCTGACGCCGAGCATCCAGCCGCCGGTGCGCACGATGTAGCCGGTGTCGCCGGTGGCGACACCGTTGTCGATGATGTCGGCGTTCAGGCTCGGCAGGTAGAGGGAGGCGATCGTCCCGACGAACTGCAGGACCACCACCAGGGTCAGGTTGCCGGCGTACGGACGCAGGTGCGTGCGTAACAGGCGAAGTAGCATCAGTTGTCCCCAAGGTCGTGAAGGCGGACACCGTCGAGTGCGAAGTCGACGATCTCCTCGGCGGTCATCGGCCGACCGTCCGAAATCATTGGGTGGGTCGCGGAGAAGGTGATCATCCGGATCCGGTGCGCGACGTCCTCGGGCGAGAACCGCAGAGCGTGCGCGTCGGGCCGGATCAGGTCGACGAAGACGGCGCTGGCCGCCTCCGCCTCGGCCTTGCGGCGCTTCTCCTCGGCGGGATCGCTCTTCCAGTCCGGTGGCCGGTGCATCCGCATCGTCAGCAGCAGCCGGAAGACGCTGCGCAGCCGGCTCTGGCTCACCTCGACCGAGGCGATCAGGCGTTCGCGCAGCGGCAGCGACGGGTCGATCTGGTTCAGGGCTGCGATCAGCGGCCCGGACTCGAAGGCCGACCCGATCGCGGCGTCGATCAGCGCGTCCTTGCTGCCGAACGCGCGGAAGATGGTGCCTTCGGCGACACCGGCCGCCTCGGCGATTTGCCGGGTGCTGACATCGGTGCCGTACTCCTCCAGCAGGGGCAGCACGGCGGCGACGATCGCGGCACGGCGCTCGTCGGGCGGCATCGGGGTCGCTCGTGGACTCACCCGGCCGAGATTAACTGAGTGAGTACTCACTCACAACTGTTTTGTGGCCAGCAGCGCCGCGATCCCGTCCAGCACCCGGTCCAGCCCGAACGCGAACCCGTGCTCGGAGTCGTACGCCGCGTCGAACTCCTCGCCGACCGCGGTCCCCACCCGGCTGGCGAGCGGGAACTTCTGCGCGTCCCCGATCTTCTCCAGCAACGGCTCGTGCGCCAGCCACCAGTCCTTGTCCGTGATACCAGACGACTGGATCACCAGCTTGGCGTCGACAGCACTTCGTACGGCGCCGTGCACGTACCCGTTGACCAGCGCGATGGCCGCGTCCATCTCGACGTCGGTCAGCCCGATCCCCTCGACCGCCTCCAGCTCGTACTCGTACTTCGCCATCAGCCCCGGTCCGAGCGGCGGGCGGCTGCTGGCGACGTACAGCATCCACGGGTGGGCCAGGTAGAGCTCGCGGTTCTCCAGCGCGACCTCGCGGAGCTTGGCCCGCCAGTCGCCGTCGACCGGGCGGCGCGGGAACTCGGCGTACACGCTGTCGAGCATCACGTCGAGCAGCTCGGCCTTGCCGGGCACGTACCGGTACAGCGTCATCGCACCGACGCCGAGCTCGTCGGCGACCCGGCGCATCGACAGCGCGACCAGGCCCTCCGCGTCCGCGATCCGTACGGCGGCCGCGCAGACACCGTCGACGGTGAGCGCGGGTTTCGGCCCGCGGGTCGGCTTGGACTGCAGCCCCCAGAGCAGCTCCAGGCTCTTCGCGGGGTCGCCGGCACCGCTGTACTCGGAATTCATGAGCGTGATTCTCTCCGACCGGTTATACTCCGTACATCGTACCCAGTTTAAATCCTGTTGACCTCTAGTTAAGTCGAGGTCCTACGGTCGTCGGAAAGTGTCGGTGGTCCGCGAGACCATCGCCACACCCTGGCCCACGATCGACCTCCGGAGCACAACCGTGAGTATGGAAATGACCGCGTGGAACTCGCTGTACCACGCGATGAACGCGCAGGAAGAGAAACGTCCGTTCTCCAAGGCGACGCTGAAGCGGATCCTCGCTTTCGCACGTCCGCACCGGCGGTTGCTGGTCGCGTTCCTGGTGCTCAGTACGGCGGCCGCCGTGCTCGCCGTCGCGACCCCGATCCTGGCCGGCGAGGTGGTCGAGGCGATCGTCGACGGCAAGGCGGTCGGCATGGTGCTGTGGCTGGCCGGGCTGATCGCGGTGATCGCGGTCGCCGAGGCCGGGATCAGCCTGTTCACCCGGTGGCTGTCGGCGCGGATCGGTGAGGGGCTGATCCTCGACCTCCGGACTGCGGTCTTCGACCACATCCAGAAGATGCCGATCGCGTTCTTCACCCGGACCAGGACCGGCGCGCTGGTTTCCCGGCTGAACAACGACGTGATCGGCGCGCAGCGCGCCTTCAGCGACACGCTGTCCGGGGTCGTCAGCAACCTGGTGATGCTCGTCCTCACGCTCGTGGTGATGCTGAGCCGGTCGTGGCAGATCACTGTGCTGGCGCTCATCCTGCTGCCGGTGTTCGTGATCCCGGCCCGGCGGATGGGCGCGCGGCTGGCGTCGCTGGAGCGCGAGGCGGCGAACTACAACGCCACCATGAGCACGCAGATGACCGAGCGGTTCTCCGCGCCCGGCGCGACGCTGGTGAAGCTGTTCGGCCGGCCGGTGCGGGAGTCGAAGGAGTTCGCCGACCGGGCGCGCCAGGTGCGCGACATCGGTGTCCGGACCGCGATGGTGCAGTGGGTCTTCGTGACCGCGCTGACGCTGGTCTCCGCGCTTGCGCTCGCCGTCGTCTACGGGCTCGGCGGGTTCTACGCGCTGCGCGACCAGCTCGATGCGGGCACGGTGGTGGCGATGGCACTGCTGCTGACCCGGCTCTACGCGCCGCTGACCGCGCTCGCCAGCGCGCGGCTCGAGGTGATGACCGCGCTGGTCAGCTTCGAGCGGGTCTTCGAGATCCTCGACCTCAAGCCGCTGATCCAGGACAAGCCGGACGCCGGGCGGGTGCCGGAAGGGCCGGTCGCGGTCGAGTTCGACGACGTACGGTTCGCGTACCCGTCGGCCGACAAGGTGTCGCTGGCCTCGCTGGAGGAGGTCGCGAAGCTCGACACCCGCGGTGGTGAAGAGGTGCTGCACGGGATCTCGTTCCGGGCCGAGCCCGGTCAGATGATCGCCCTGGTCGGTACGTCGGGAGCGGGCAAGTCGACGATCGCCCAGCTGATCCCCCGCCTGTACGACGTGGACTCGGGCGCGGTCCGGCTCGCGGGCGTCGACGTACGGGACGTGACGGCCGAGTCGTTGCGGGACACGCTCGGGATGGTCACGCAGGACGGGCACCTCTTCCACGACTCGATCCGGGAGAACCTGCTGCTCGCGCGGCCGGAGGCTTCGGAAGAGGAGCTGTGGGACTCGTTGACGCGGGCTCGGCTGGGTGACCTGATCCGGTCGCTGCCGGACCAGCTGGACACCGTGGTCGGTGAGCGCGGGTACCGGCTGTCGGGTGGTGAGCGGCAGCGGCTGACGATCGCGCGGTTGCTGCTCGCGCAGCCGCGGGTCGTGATCCTCGACGAGGCGACGGCGGCGCTGGACTCGACGTCGGAGGCCGCTGTGCAGGCGGCGCTGGCGGAGGCGCTGGACGGTCGTACGGCGGTCGTCATCGCGCACCGGTTGTCGACGATCCGGGCGGCCGATCTGATCCTGGTGATCGAGGCCGGCGTTGTGGTCGAGCGGGGAACTCACACGGAGCTGCTGGCGTTGGGTGGGCGGTACGAGGAGTTGTACCGGACGCAGTTCGACCAGCCGACGGCCGAGGACGAGGTGGTGGTGGCCGGGAGGTCGTGACGCGCAGGGGTGGGTGTGAGTGCTGCTGGTGGCGAGGGAAGGTACGGGGTTGGTAGTAGCGGTGGGAGTTTCGGCCGAGGTTGCTCAGTTGGTGGCGGTGTTCCGGCCGGCTGATCCACCACGGTCGGGGACCGTGGCGTTCTGGTCGCCCGACGGGGAGGCGCTGCCGCTGGGGATCGGTGAGCATGTCGATCTCCAGGTGGTGGCGCCGGTCGACGGCGTTGTGCGACCGCAGGTTGTCCGGGCGATGGAGCTGCCGGTGGGTGAGGCGGTTCCGTTGCTCGGGCGGGCGCGGAAGTCGGCCGAGGCTCATCCGTCGGTGGGGTTCTGGGGTGCGGTGTCCTTGGTCGCGCTGCAGCTGGTCGCGCGAGGGCGGTTGCTGCCAGGAGTTTCGGCCGGTGGGCATGACGCGTGGCGGGTTGGGCCGTACGACCAGCCGGATGTCGAACGGGTGCTGCAGTTGGCTGAAGCGATGCCTGCTGAGGCACGTGCAGTACCTGATGAGAACCTTCGGCTTCCTGTTGCCGAGGATCTTGTTCGGGCGTTCCTCGACGCGGTTGCCGATGGCATGCCCCGGTCGGCGGCTGCCGCCAAGGCTCATGGGACTGATCTGTTCACCGCGAAGGCACCGCAGCGTGTCGAGCGGTTGCGGTCCTGGGCGGACGAGGTGTCGGCGGGGCTCGACACCGGCGTACGGATCTCCCTGCGGATCGACCTGATCGAAGGCGACGACCTCGGGCTGCGGGCCAACGTGCAGCTGCACAGCCTGCAGGACCCGACGCTCGTCGCGGACGCCGCCGACGTGTGGGCGGGCGACGTACCCGGGTTCGGCCCGCGGGCGCGGATCGACGCGACGCTGGCGATCCGGCGCGCCGCCCGCGTCTGGCAGCCGCTGCATCAGCTGCTCGACGCCGCCGTACCGGATCGGCTGGAGCTGTCCGACGACGAGATCGCCGGGCTGCTCGCGCACGGTGCGCAGCGGCTCGCGGCCGCGGGGGTCGACCTGCACTGGCCGCGCAGCCTCGGGCGGGCGCTGACCGCCCGGGCCGCGATCACCACCACGCCGGACACTCCCCCGTCCGACCTGCCGAGCTTCTTCGGCGGCGACAGCACGCTCGACTTCAGCTGGCAGGTTGCGCTCGGCAACGACCCGCTGACCACCGAGGAGATGGACCGGCTCGCCGAGGCGACCCGTCCAGTGGTCCGCTTGCGCGACCAGTGGATGCTGGTCGACCCCGAGGTGGCCCGCAAGGCGCGCGAGCGGATCCTCAAGCCGGTCACGCCGATCGACGCGCTCGGTGCCGCGCTCACCGGTACGGCCGAGATCGACGGTCAGCACGTCGCGGTGACACCGACCAAGTGGCTCGACGACCTGCGCGCCCGGATCGCCGACCCCGACCGCTCCGACGAACCGCTCGAAGCACCCGAGGCCCTCCAGGCGACCCTGCGCGACTACCAGCTGCGCGGCCTGCAGTGGCTGGCCCGGATGACGTCGCTCGGTCTCGGCGGCTGTCTCGCCGACGACATGGGTCTCGGCAAGACGATCACGCTGATCTCACTGCATCTTCACCGCCAGACCAACGACGCGACCGCCGGCCCGACGCTGGTCGTCTGCCCGGCGTCCCTGCTCGGGAACTGGGAGCGCGAGGTGAACAAGTTCGCTCCCGGTACGCCGGTCCGCCGTTTCCACGGGACCAGCCGCTCGCTCGACGACGCCGACACCGGGTTCGTGCTCACGACGTACGGGACGCTGCGGCGGGACGCGAAGAAGCTCGCCGGGCATCGCTGGGGTCTGCTCGTCGCCGACGAGGCGCAGCACGTGAAGAACCCTGCATCAGGGACGGCGAAGGCGCTGCGCACGGTGCCCGCGCAGGCGCGCGTCGCGCTGACCGGTACGCCGGTGGAGAACAACCTGTCCGAGCTGTGGGCGATCCTCGACTGGACGACGCCGGGGCTGCTCGGCCGGCTCGGCACGTTCCGCAGCCGCTGGGCGACGCCGATCGAGGCCGACAAGGACCAGGAGATCGCCGACCGGCTCGCGACGCTGGTCCGGCCGTTCCTGCTGCGGCGGAAGAAGTCCGACCCGGGGATCGCGCCGGAGCTGCCGCCGAAGACCGAGACCGACCAGACCGTGTCGCTCACCCGCGAGCAGGCGGTGTTGTACGAGGCAACGGTCCGCGAGCTGATGGAGGAGGTCCGGTCGAGCAGCGCGATGGCGCGGCGTGGGCTGATCGTGAAGCTGCTGACCGGGCTCAAGCAGATCTGCAACCACCCGGTGCAGTACCTGAAGGAACCGACCGGCGCGAAGCTCGCCGGGCGGTCGGGCAAGCTCGAGCTGCTCGACGAACTGCTCGGCACGATCCTCGCCGAGGACGGCGCGGTGCTGATCTTCACCCAGTACGTCGCGATGGCGCGGCTGCTGGAGCAGCACCTCGCGGACCGCGGCGTCGGCTCCCAGCTGCTGCACGGTGGCACGCCGGTGCACAAGCGCGAGGAGATGGTCGAGCGGTTCCAGGCCGGGGAGGTGCCGGTGTTCCTGCTGTCGCTGAAGGCGGCGGGGACCGGGCTGAACCTGACGCGGGCGGATCACGTGGTGCACTTCGACCGGTGGTGGAACCCGGCGGTCGAGGACCAGGCGACCGATCGCGCGTACCGGATCGGGCAGACCCGCCCGGTGCAGGTGCACCGGTTGATTGCCGAGGGCACCATCGAGGACCGGATCGCGGCGATGCTGACCAGCAAGCGAGCACTGGCGGACGCCGTACTGAGTGCGGGTGAGGCGGCGCTGACCGAGCTGTCGGATGCCGAGCTGGCGGATCTGGTGGAGCTGCGGGGTGGGGTGCGATGAGTACGGCGAAGGGGTTCGTGCCGTTTCCCGCGCAGCGCGGGCGGAGTACGCGCGGGCGGTCGTGGTGGGCGCGGGCCTGGGTGCAGGCGATGGAGGACACGTCGCTGGACAACAACCAGCTGAAGAAGGGCCGCCGGTTCGCGAACTCGGGGCAGGTCGGCACGATCACCGTCAGCCCGGGCCGGATCGCGGCGCTCGTCGAGGCGCCCGAGGACCGGTACGAGTCGGCAGTCCTGGTCGAGCAGCTGACCGACGACGAGTGGAGCCGGTTCCTCGACGAGGTCGGTTCGCGCGCCGGCCACATCGCGGCGCTGCTCGACGGCGACATGCCGCACGATCTGGTCAGCGCGGCCGAGGACGCGGGCGTGCAGTTGCTGCCGGGGATCGGCGATCTCGACCCGTCGTGCACGTGTGATGCATGGGAGCTGCCGTGTCAGCACGCGGCTGGGTTGTCGTACCAGGTGGCGTGGTTGCTGGACGACGATCCGTTCGTGCTGCTGCTTCTGCGCGGACGGTCGCGCGAGGACCTGCTGGACGAGCTGCAGCGGAGAGCGATGGAGGAAACCCTCGCGCCAACTTCAGAAATCCAGCAAGAGGTCAGTGTCGACGCGGCCACTGTGTTTGCAGCACAGGTCGGAGTACTACCGGCTTCTCCGGAGTTGCCAGGCAAGGTGTCCCTCGAGGATCTGCCGATCACCGGCACGGCACCCCTGGAGTCTGTCCTGTTGCCGTTGCTCGTGCTCGATGCCGCCCGCCGAGCGCGTGGGTTGCTGAACGCCTTGCTGGCGGGCGCTTCCGAGCCGTGGGAGCTCGACGAGTGGCAGGACTCGGTGCGCCTCGCGGCCGAGTACCCGGAGCTGCGGGACAGGCTGGCCGGGACCGAACGCCTCGCGGTCGGCGTACAGGCGTGGGAGTACGGCGGTGCGCCGGGGCTCGACGTACTCCTCAACGCGTGGGCCCCGCAGGGCGGTGAGCTCGTGCGAGCGCGCACCGAGCTGCAGGCGGCGAACGACGAGGACATCGACCTGGAGATCTCCGGGAACTGGCTCACCGCATCGACCGTGCAGCTGCGGCTCGACCGGGTCGGCCGCTGGCACCCGTACCGCCTGGTCGACGACGAGTGGCTGCCGGCCGGCCCGGCCGACCGAGACCCGACCGCGGCCTTCGCCGGTCAGTAATTCGAACGACAGCAGGGACACAGCAGCACTAGTGTGACCACCGACGACCAGGGAGAGAGGAGTTGAGGCGTATGACCGCGCAGTGCTGGTCCTTGCCCAGCTCCTCCTGGTCGAAAGGTCTTTCCGTTGTCCACCACCTGGATCACCCGCGCCGAGTCCGGCGCTGACAGCACCGCCGTCGACGCGGTCAACTTCCACGCGTTCGGCCGCCGGCTCGAGCCCGACATCGTGCTGCGGCTGCGCACCTCGAACGCCTGGATCCCCACCCTCTCGTACGTCGCGACGCGGGCCGGCGAGATCGTTGCCCACGCACTGCTGAGTCGTTGCCACATCGACGAGTCCCCGGCGCTCGTGCTCGGGCCGGTCGCCGTCCTGCCGCAGTACCAGGGCGCCGGCGCCGGCAGCGCGACGATCCGGGCCGCGCTCGCGGCGGCCCGGGCCGAAGGCGAGCACGCGGTCGTCGTACTGGGGCATCACGAGTACTACCCGCGGTTCGGTTTCCGGCAGGCGACCGATTCCGGCATCCACAGCCCGTACGACGGCCCGAACCAGATGGCCCTCGGGCTGGTCGCGGAGCGCATACTCCCCCGCGGCACCATTCGCTACCCCACGGCCTGGGAAGCCTGAAAGACGGAGGAAATCCTTCACCGGGCCGGGACGCAAATCGGTAAAAGCTTGCACCAAACACTCCGAACCGCTTGCGCGCCGCCCTTGTATACATGAAACAGTCGACGGAACCGCTCATCCCCTGGAGGACGAAATGTTCCGTCGAACTCCGTCGCCGCTGAATCGTTCCACTCGGTGGCAGACCGCTCCCCCGGCCGCCCTGCTCGCCCTCGTCCTCGCGGCCACCGCCTGCTCACCGGTCCAGTCCGGCGACAACCCGTCCGGCGGCGGCGACCAAGCCGCCGCCGGCCAGGACGTCTTCGGTGACGCCGCCGACGCAGCGCAGGTCAAGCCCGGTGGGACGCTGACCGTTGCCCTGTCGGCCGATCCGGACAAGCTCGACCCGACGCTGTCGCGCAGCCTGTACTCGCGCTACGTCTTCCACACCATGTGCGAGAAGCTGTACGACCTCGGCCCGGACGCCAAGATCGTGCCGCAGCTCGCGACCGCGCTGCCGACCGTCGCGGCCGACGGCCTGAGCCTGACCATCCCGCTGAAGGAAGGCGTCAAGTTCGCCGACGGCGGCACGCTGGACTCGGCCGCGGTGAAGGGCTCGATCGAGCGCGGCCTGACGCTGGCCGGTTCCGGCCGCAAGAGCGAGCTCGGCCCGATCAGCGGGATCGAGACGCCGGACCCGAAGACCGTCGTGATCAAGCTGTCCAAGCCGTTCGCGCCGCTGACGGCCGCTCTGGCCGACCGGGCCGGGATGGTGCTCAGCCCGGCCGCCGTCGCCAAGCTCGGCGCGAACTTCTCCACGGCGCCGGCCTGCGTCGGCCCGTTCAAGTTCGCCAGCCGGGTCGCGCAGAACTCGATCAAGGTGGTCAAGGACCCGCTGTACTACGACGCCGCCAAGGTGCACCTGGACGCGATCGAGTACCGAATCATCACCGACTCCAGCATCCGCTCGGCCAACCTGCGCTCCGGTGACGCGCAGATCGCCGACTCACTGTCGACGCAGGACGCGCCGGAGCTGCAGAAGGACAGCAGCATGACCGTGCTGCAGTCGCAGTCGCTGGGCTACCAGGGGCTGACCATCAACGTCGGCAACGCCGAGGGGATCGGCAAGCCGGTCAAGCAGCTCGACACCCCGATCGCGAAGGACCCGCGGGTCCGGCAGGCGCTGGAGGCGTCGATCGACCGGGACGCGCTGGTGAAGACGATCTTCAACGGGCTCAACACCGTGGCCTGCTCGCCGATCTCGCCGAAGAGCGAGTTCACCAGCGAGGCCGCGCAGGTCTGCCCGGGGCACGACCCGGCCAAGGCCAAGGAGCTGCTGCAGCAGGCCGGCGTCAGTACGCCGTACAAGGTGGAGATGATCACCTCGAACAACCCCGACTCGCTGCGCCTCGCCCAGGCCCTGCAGGCGATGGTCAAGGAGGGCGGGTTCGATCTCGTGATCAAGCCGGTCGAGTACGCGTCGCTGCTGGACCAGCAGGACCGTGGTGACTTCGAGCTGCTCCAGCTCGGCTGGTCGGGCCGGGTCGACCCGGACGCGAACATCTTCAACTTCGTCGGCACCGGCGGCAGCCAGAACGTTGCCGGGTACAACAGCCCCGAGGTGGACAAGCTGCTCACCGACGCCCGGCAGGCCAAGGACCAGGCCGAGCGGGTCAAGCTGTACGGCGACGTGGTGGCCAAGCTGCAGCAGGACGACCCGCTGATCTACCTGTACCGCCAGCGCAACCTGACCGGGGTCAGCAAGAAGGTGCTCGGCGTCCAGACCTACCCGGACGGGGTGATCCGGACCGCCTTCGCCGGTTTCGCGAAGTAGGCGGTGGCGATGCGCCGCTACCTGCTGGGCCGGCTCTGGCAGTCGGCCGTGACCTTGCTGCTGGCAACGATCGTGGTCTTCCTCGGCGTCCGGGCCCTGCCCGGCGACCCGGCCCTGGCGCTGGCCGGGGAGGACCGCGATCCGGAGTCGCTGCGGGCGATCCGTGAGCAGTACGGCCTGGACGACTCGCTGCTGGTGCAGTTCTGGCAGTTCGTCAGCCACGCCGTCCGGGGCGATCTCGGGGTCTCGATCAGAACGGGAGAGAGCGTGACCGGGATGCTCCGGAGCGCTCTGCCCGTGACGCTGGAGCTGTCGCTGCTCGCGATCGCCGTCGCCGGCGTGATCGGCATCGGCGCCGGCGTGGTCGCGGCGGTGCAGCGCGGCCGGCCGGCCGAGTGGGCGGCGAACGCGCTCGCCCTGCTCGGGCTGTCGGTGCCGAACTTCTGGCTCGGCCTGATGGCGATCCTGTACCTGTCGGTCGCGCTCGGGCTCTTCCCGGCGTCCGGTTTCGTGCCGTTCTTCACCGACCCGGTCGCCAACCTGCACCACCTGGTGCTGCCGGCGCTGATCCTCGGGACCGGCCTCGCGGCGGTCATCATGCGGCAAACCCGGTCGTCGATGCTCGACGCGCTCTCGGCCGACTACATCCGGACGGCGGAGGCGAAGGGCCTGCGGCCGAGCGCGGTGATCGGCCGGCACGCGCTGCGCAACAGCCTGATCGTCGTGGTCACGATCGTCGGGCTGCAGCTCGGGGCGCTGATCTCCGGCGCGGTCGTCACCGAGCGGATCTTCGCGCTGCCCGGTTTCGGCAAGCTGACCGTCGACTCGGTCTTCCAGCGCGACTACCCGGTGATCCAGGCCGTCGTACTGGTCACCGCGACGGCGTACATCGTGATCAACCTGCTGGTCGACCTGCTCTACTCGGTGATCGACCCGCGGATCCGGGTGCGAGGTGAGTCCTAATGGCTGTTGCCGATGTCAACGTTTCGGCCGGCGCCCCGCTGTCGTCGCGGCGCCGCAAGGTGGTCAAGCGGATCCTGCGCAACCCGCTGGCGATCGCCGGGCTGGTCGTGCTGGTGCTGGCCGTCGTGGTCGCGGTCCTCGCCCCCTGGATCGCGCCGCACGAACCGACCGACACGCACCTGAACGAGGCCTTCGGCCCACCCGGTACGCCGGGTTACCTGCTCGGCACCGACGACCTGGGCCGCGACGTGCTGGCCCGGATCATGTTCGGGCTGCGCGCCTCGCTCCACGTCGGGCTGCTCGCGGTCGCGACGTCGCTGGTGGTCGGCGTACCGCTCGGGCTGATGGCCGGGTACTTCCGCGCCGTCGACGCGCTGATCTCGCGGTTCACCGACCTGGTGCTGGCGTTCCCGTTCCTGATCCTGGCGGTCGGGCTGGCCGCGATCCGCGGCGCCAGCCTCGGCAACGCGGCGATCGCGATCGGGATCGCGCAGATCCCCGGCGTGATCCGGATCGTCCGCTCGGAGACGCTGCGGCTGAAGTCGCTGGACTTCGTCGCGGCGGCGGTCGTCGAGGGCGCCGGGGACCTGTGGGTGCTCGGCCGGCACATCCTGCCGAACGCCGCGTCGGTGGTGATCGTGCAGGCGACGGTGGCGATCCCGGCCGCGATCCTCGGCGAGGCGGTGCTGTCGTTCCTCGGGCTCGGCATCCAGCCGCCCGCGCCGAGCCTGGGCACGATGCTGTCCGACGCCCAGCAGTTCGCAACGCGAGCGCCGTGGGCCGCGGTGATGCCGGGGCTGGCGATCATGCTGCTGGTGCTCGCGTTCAACATCGTCGGCGACAGCCTACGCGACGCCCTCGACCCGAAAGCGAGCCGCCGATGAGCACGATCCTCGAGGTCAAGCAGCTGTCGGTCGGCTTCCGCACCGAGGACGGGTACGTCTCGGCCGTCGACAAGGTCGACTTCTCGGTCGAGGAGCAGGAAGTGCTGGCCGTCGTTGGTGAGTCCGGTTGCGGGAAGAGCGTCACCGCGATGAGCATCGCCGGGCTGCTCCCCCGCTCGGCGAACGTCGACGGCTCGGTGAAGCTCGACGGCGTCGAGCTGATCGGCGCCGACAAGCGCACCCTGCGGTCGATCCGCGGCCGCGAGATCGCGTACATCTTCCAGGAGCCGATGACGTCGCTGAACCCGGTCTTCACCGTCGGGCGCCAGATCGGCGAGGTGCTCGGCGTGCACAACGGGCTGTCCCGTGCGGCGGCGCGCAAGCGCGCGATCGAGCTGCTCAAGCTCGTCGGCATCCCGTCGGCCGACCGCCGCGTCGACGACTACCCGCACCAGCTGTCCGGCGGGATGCGGCAGCGGGTGATGATCGCGATGGCCGTCGCCTGCGACCCGAAGGTGCTGATCGCCGACGAGCCGACCACCGCGCTCGACGTCACCATCCAGGCCGGCATTCTCGACGTACTGCGTGGTCTGCGGGAGCGGCTCGGCACGAGCATCGTGCTGATCACCCACGACCTCGGCGTCGTCGCGGACCTCGCCGACCGGGTGGCCGTCATGTACGCCGGCCGCGTGGTCGAGACCGCCGAGGTGCACGACCTGTTCGCCCACCCCACTCACCCCTACACCGCCGGGCTGCTCGGAGCATCGCCCGCGGCCGGACGGCACGCGGGCAGCGACCGCCTCAACGAGATCCCGGGCCTGGTCCCGGTGCTCAGCGAGCAGCCCGACGCCTGCACGTTCGCCGACCGCTGCCCCCGAGCACTGGACACCTGTACGACGGAGCAACCGCTCCTGACGGCAGGCGCTCACCAGGTGGCGTGCTGGAATCCGGTCCGTGAGCCGGTGGAGGCCCGATGAACGCGTTGGAGATCGAGGACCTGGTCATGCACTTCGGCCCGGTCAGAGCCGTCGACGGAGTCTCGCTGCAGATCCGCAAGGGCACAGTGGTCGCCCTGGTCGGCGAGAGCGGCTCCGGCAAGTCCACAGTCGGCCGCTGCATCGTCCGGCTCCTGGAGCCCACCGGTGGGACAGTCCGGCTCGCAGATGCCGATATCACTCACCTCAACCGCCGACAGCTCCGCAAGCACCGGCGGGACGTGTCCATCGTGTTCCAGGACCCCGCCGGTTCGTTGGACCCGCGGCTGTCGGTCGGCGACATCGTCAGCGAGCCGCTGCGGCTGCAGCGGCAGCGGGACACCGCCGGAGCCGTTGCTGACTCGCTCCGGCGAGTAGGGCTCCGCCCGGAGGTCGCACACCGCTCGCCGCACGAGCTATCGGGTGGCCAGCGCCAGCGGGTCAGCATCGCGCGGGCGCTGATCTCCAAGCCGAGCCTGCTCGTCGCCGACGAGCCGACCAGCGCGCTGGACGTTTCGGTTCAGGCGTCGGTGCTCAACCTGCTGGCTGACTTGCAGCGGGACCTGGGCTTCGCCTGCTTGTTCATCACGCACGACCTGTCCGCTGTCGAGTACCTGGCTGACGAGGTCGCGGTGATGTACCTGGGTCAGTTGGTCGAGCAGGGGCCGCGGGAGCGCATCTTCGGCGTACCGAAGCATCCGTACACGCAGGCGCTGCTGTCTGCTGCTCCGGTGCCCGACCCGACGACGCAGCGGGCGCGACAGCCCGTGCTGCTCGGCGACGACCTGCCGTCACCGATCGACCCGCCCAGCGGCTGCCGGTTCCACACCCGGTGCCCGGTGGCGGTGGACAGATGCCGGACAGTCGTCCCGGAGTCGCGGGTGATCGGAGAGGGTGGACACCGGGTCGCGTGCCACCTGGTCGCCGACGACGGCACCGGCCCGGACGTACGGCGTACGCAAGACACGACTGACACAGGAGCTGCCCGATGACCTTCACCACCCGGCCCACGCTGCGCGGCACGTTCGGGATGGTCTCGTCCACGCACTGGCTGGCGTCGCAGTCGGCGATGCGGATCCTGGAGCTCGGCGGCAACGCGTTCGACGCGGCCGCCTGCGCCGGGTTCGTGCTGCACGTGGTCGAGCCGCACCTCAACGGGCCCGGTGGGGAGGTCCCGGCGATCGTCGCGACCGCCTCCGACCCGACGCCACGGGTGCTCGCCGGACAAGGTGTGGCACCGGCCGGAGCGACCATCGAGCACTACAAGTCGCTGGGCCTCGACCTGGTGCCTGGCTCCGGCCCGCTGGCTGCAACTGTGCCCGGTGCGGTCGACGCCTGGCTGCTGCTGCTCAGGGATCACGGGACGCTGCCGCTGCGGACTGTGCTCGAGCCGGCGATCGACTACGCCCGCAACGGGCACCCGGTCGTACCGCGGGTCGGTGACACGGTCGAGACCGTGCGGGAGCTGTTCACCGAGCACTGGCCGACGTCTGCGGAGCTGTGGCTGTCGCACGGACAGGGGCCCAAGGCGAACCAGCTGTTCAAGAACCCTGCCTACGCGGACACGCTGGAGAGACTGGTGGTTGCCGGCGAGTCAGCCGGGTCAGACCTGGTCGCACAGGTCGAGGCCGCCCGGCTGGCGTGGCGGGAGGGTTTCGTCGCGGAGGCGGTCGACGAGTTCTCGAAGAAGCCGCACCGGGACTCCAGCGGCGAGGACCACGCCGGGCTGATCACCGGCGCCGACATGGCGGCGTTCACCGCGACCTGGGAGGACGCGGCGACGCTGGACTGGCACGGGCACACCGTGGCGAAGACAGGTCCGTGGGGCCAGGGGCCAGCACTGCTGCAGTCGCTCGCCGTACTGGCTGAGCTGGGTGACCCCAGCGAGCTTGACCTGACCAGTGCTGAGGCCGTGCACACCACTGTCGAGGTCATGAAGCTGTCGTACGCCGACCGCGAGGCCTGGTACGGCGACGGCGCCGACGTACCGCTGAAGACGCTGCTCTCCCCCGCGTACGCCGCTGCTCGGGCTGCGCTGGTCGGTGCAGAGGCGTCGCTGGAGCTGCGGCCTGGTCAGCCGGACGGGCGGAAGCCGCAGCTGCCTTCGGTGACGACCAGTGGTGCCGCTGTCGACGCGACTGTTGGGGAGCCGACGGTGGCACCTGACGGTGGGACTCGTGGCGACACGTGTCATGTCGACGTGATGGACCGGTGGGGCAACGTCATCTCGGCGACGCCGAGTGGTGGGTGGCTGCAGTCGTCACCGGTGATTCCGTCGCTCGGGTTCCCGCTGGGGAGCCGGGCGCAGATGTTCTGGCTGGAGGAAGGGCTCGCGTCGTCGCTGGCTCCTGGCAAGCGGCCGCGGACGACGCTCACGCCGACGCTGGTGCTGCGGGACGGCGTACCAGTGCTGGCTTGTGGGTCGCCCGGTGGGGATCAGCAGGACCAGTGGCAGTTGCTGTTCCTGCTGCGGACGCTGGCTGGTGGGCAGGACCTGCAGGAGGCGATCGACGCGCCTGCTTGGCACACCACTGGGTTCCCGTCGTCGTTCTACCCGCGGGCGACCGAGCCGGGTGGCCTGGTGCTGGAGAGTCGGCTCGGTGCTGGCGTGCGGGATGAGCTGGTACGCCGTGGGCACGTGGTGACGGAGTCGGATCCATGGAGCCTCGGCCGGTTGTGTGCGGTGGCGCGTGAAGCCGACGGCGTACTGGCAGCGGCCGCGAACCCCCGCGGGATGCAGGGGTACGCAGTGGGCCGCTAGGCGCTTAGGCGAGCGCGGCGGCGGCTGCGGCTTCGATGTGAGCCGTGGCCGCCGCGACAGCGGCCTCCACGTCGCCCTCGGCGATGGCGTCGACCAGGCGGATGTGCTCCTCCCACGAGTGCGGCGCCCGCTGCGCTGCGCCGACCCGGAACACCCAGTGCACATGGTGGTACATCGCCGACGCCAGCGAAGCCAGCCAGCGGTTTCCGCTGATGTCGATCACCGCGACGTGCAGCTCGCTGTTCAGCTCGGCGACCCGCGCGAAGTCCTCCGCGTCCGTCGCGGCGTTCGCCTCCGCCAGCAACCCGCGCAGCCGCGCGACGTCCTCCTCGGTCGCCCGCTCGGCAGCGAGCCCGGCGGCCAGCGTCTCCAGCTGCTTCCGTACGGCGAACAGGTCGCGGATCGCCGTGTCGTCGAGCGTCGCCACCACCGCACCACGCCGCGGCAGGATCTCGACGAACCCCTCGCTCTCCACCACCCGCAGGGCCTCGCGGACCGGGTTGCGCGACACCCCGAAGTCGTCGGCCAGGCGGTTCTCGGTCAGCCGCTCGCCCTGGGCGTAGTCGCCGTCGACGATGCGGCGCCGCAGTTCGCTCAGCACCTGCTCCCTGAGCGCGATGTGGTCCGCACCGATCGTGCGTACCTGCTCGCCCCCGTACTGCTGGTCCACCCCGGACTCCCCTCTGCTTTCGGCCGGTGCCGTTGCGAGGCACCGTACCGGACCGCAGGGCGCAGAACCTGTTTGCCGCCTACCGGTGCGCCTCGGTACGTTGACGCCTTGTCCATCACGATCACACCGTTGACCGACCCCGACTACCGGCCGTTCAGCCGCCGGCTGGTCTGGCTGGCGTCCGGTGAGCACCCTGTCGGTTCGGCGTACCTGCGGCTGAACAGCAAGCCCTCCCAGCAGCACCTGGCCGAGCTGGAGCTCGCGGTGCATCCGGCTGAGCGGCGGCAGGGTGTGGGGACGCGTCTGCTGGAGGCGGCGCTGCAGGGTGCTGCTGAGAACGAGGCGACGACGCTATTGGCTGACGCGACAGCTGGCTCTGCTGGAGACGCGTTCCTGGCTGCACGTGGGTTTGCTGTCGGGCTGCGGCTCATCTACACGCGGCTGGCGCTGGGTGATGGCTGTGTGTCGGTGGCGCCGGTTGCCGGCTACCAGCTGACCTCCTGGGCCGGTGCACCGCCGGACGGGTTGATCGAGAGCTTCACCGCCGTCCGCAACGCGATGAACGACGCACCGGTCGGCGACATCGACTACGGCGAAGAGGTGTGGGACATCGAGCGCACCCGGTACGTCGCTGACGTCGTGGCGCAGCGCGGCGAGCTGCTGGAGACCGTCGCCGCGCTGGACGCGTCCACGGGTGAGGTGGTCGCGTACACCGAGCTCGTCGTACCGGGTGATGGTTGTGGCGACGCGCAGCACTACGGCACGGTCGTCGCGGCTTCTCATCGCGGACGGGGCTTGTCGCGCTGGATCAAAGCCGAGCAGGCCCGGCAGACGCGAGCCCGGCATCCGCAGCTCGCCGGGCTGCTGACCGACACTGCAGCCAGCAACGAGGCGATGCGGCGGACCAACGAGTCCCTCGGCTACCGAGAGACCCACCAGGTCCACCGCTGCCACCTCTTCCTCAGCTGAGCCCCGCCAATCGGTAGCCCACGAGGGAGCCGGCCACGGCGACGTTGAGGCTGGCACCGGTACCGATCATCGGGATCTCGACGACGAGGTCGAGCTCGTCGAGGGCTTCGGGTGGGATGCCGGTCTGCTCGTGACCGAGTACGACGATCGTCCTGCGCCTCGCAGGCTGGAGGTCGGCCAGGCGGACGGCGTCCTCGGCCAACTCGACGCCGAGGATCGTGGTGTCGTCGCGCTTGCGCTGGTCGGCGAGCCACTGGACGGAGTTGTGGCCGGTCCAGTGGACGCAGCTCCTGGTCCGGAGGGTGTTGCCGCGGGCGAGGGCTTCGGGCACCCACGGGAGCTTCGGTACGGCGAGGCAGGCGCCGGTGGCGTCGCAGGTACGGAGCAGGGTGCCGAGGTTCACGTCGTACATCGGCCAGAGGGGTGCGATCAGGAGGTGGTCCCAGCAGGTGTGGGCGCGACGGCGGCGCTGGCGACGCAGGTCCTTGCGGGTGCGGACGCGGGGGGCGCTCATCGTGCGGTGGGAGCGATCCTCCCTGTGTTCTTCCTCATCTGAGCGGCGCTTCGCGGCGCGCCGGGGCCATCGTCGGGGCGCCTCGACGGGCGCTCTCGGGATCAGCTTAGGCGAGGCCGGCGTCGTGCGCGAGCAGCGCGATCTGGACGCGGTTGTTCAGGTCGAGCTTGGTGAGGATGCGCGTGAGGTGCGTCTTCACGGTGGCGACGCCGAGGTCGAGGGCGTCGGCGATCTCCGCATTGCTCTTGCCTTCGGCAACAGCCGCGGCGACGTCGCGCTCGCGATCGGTGAGCTTCGCGAGCGCCTCGACGGCCTGCTCGCGGCGAGTTCCTCCCGCGTCACCGGCGACGAAGTCCATCAGGTGCCGGGTGACGCCACCGGACAGGATCGGCTCGCCGTCCGCGACCCGCACGACCGCGTCGACGATCTCGCGCGGCGCCGAGTCCTTCAGCAGGAAGCCCGCCGCTCCGGCGCGCAACGCCTGCAGGAGATGCTGCTCGGACCCGAACGTCGTCAGGATCACGACCTCGGGCGCGTCCGGCAGACGGCGTACGGCCTCGGTCGCGGTCAGGCCGTCCATCACCGGCATCGTGATGTCCATCAGTACGACGTCCGGCCGCAGCTCGGTGACGGTGGCGATCGCCGCCTGACCGTCGGCCGCGTCACCGATGATCTCCAGCTCGCCCGCTCCCCCGAGCATGCTCTTCAGCCCAGCCCGCACCAACGGATCGTCATCAACCAGCACCACCCGGACAGCCATGCCGCACAGCCTAGGCGGTCGGCCAGGGCAGCCATGCGGTCAGCTGGAACTCTCCGGCCTTCACACCATGTTCAAGTCGTCCGCCTGCGAGTGTCGCCCTCTCCACCAAACCGACTAGACCGACCTGCGATCCCGGCTGCCCACCTGCGCCCAGTCTGTTCCGTACCTCGATCGTCAGCCCGTCCCCCGGCCCGCCGCTCAGCTCCACATGCACCAGCGACCCCGGCGCGTGCTTGCGGGCGTTCGTCAGCCCCTCCTGCACGATCCGGTAGCCGTGCCGACCAGTCGCCGCCGGCAGCCCGACAGCCTCACCCTCCAGCGGCTGGAACCGCACCTGCATCCCCGCCGCCACCGACTCCTCCACCAGCGCGGCGATCTCCCCGATCCCCGGCTGCGGCCGCTGCCCGCCCGGATCGCTCAGCCCAGGCCCACGCAGTACGCCGACGATTGCCCGCAGATCGTCCATGCTCTCCCGCGCACTCGCGCGGATCACCCCGGCCGTCACCGCCAGCTCGTCCGCCGGCATGTCCGGCCGGAACTCCAGCGCCCCCGCGTGCACGCTCAGCAGCGACAGGCGATGCCCGAGCGCATCATGCATCTCCCGAGCGATCCGCTCCCGCTCCCGCTGGCGCCCCTGCTCGACGCGCATCTCCTGCTCCGACTCGGCCCGCCGCGCCCGCTCCTCCAGCGAGATCATCAGCTGCCGCCGGGTCCGTACGACGATGCCCCAGGCGACCGACGCCAGACACATCAGCGCCACGAAGCCCACGACGAACTGGTACCCGTACGGGATGTCGAGCTTGATCGGGTAGAGCCAGAACTGCAGCGCGGCGGACCCGATGGCCAGCAGCAGGATCGACAGGCTGATCGCCGGTCGCCGGTGCACCGCGACGGTGAACAGCGCCAGCGCGCTCGCCGTGCCCACCGCCGGGAAGAACACCGAGAGCAGCGTCAGCACGACGACCAGCTCCACCGGCCACCGCCGTCGCAGCAGCAACGCTGCGGCAGCCGCCAGCCCGAACGCCATGGAGACGTCCTCCGGCGGCAGCGGCAGCTTCGGGTCCGGTCCCGGCGCCGCCGGCGGCAGCAGACTGCCGCCGATCGCGAGCAGCACGAACAGCGTGTCGACCACCCAGTCCCGCGGCGTCCGGCGACCCTGCCCAGGCGCAGCCCGCGACCCCGGCCGGAACAGCGCCTGGACGACTCCTGGGCGATCGAGCTCCGCTGACATACCCCAGACGTTAGCGGGCGGCCGCCAGGATCTTCTGGACCGCGGCGGTCGTGATCGGGTGGTAGCCGGGCTGAGCAGTCGCAAACACCCGGGCCGCGAACTCCCGGCCCTCCTCCGACGCGCTCAGTGCCCTGTAGACCGGCAGCACCAGCTTCATCCGGCCGACGCGGGTCAGGAACGTCGCCAGTTCGTCGTACGCCGGGGTGTAGGCGCTGGCGGCAACGATCGAGTACCAGCGGCGGGCGATCTCGCCGTTCGCCGTACCGGTCAAGGAGAACTCGCGGTCGAGCTCCTGCAGCTGCTCGGCGCTCAGCACGTCCGGAGCAGCGTCCAGGAAGCGCAGCCACTCCTGCGTCGTCCAGCTCTTCCCGCCGGCCGGCAGCTCACCAGTGCGCAACCAGTTGTCTCGCAGCTGGTCCACCACCTCAAAGCGGGCCGACTGCGCCCGCGCGGCGAACTGCGGGATGCCCGGCTCGTCCAGCCACGCCGCGACCTCATCCGCCGTCACCACACCGGGCCGCGGCGTCAGCAGGTGCTCCTGCAGGTGCGCGACGAAGTCCTCGGAGTTGATGCTGCGGAACGCGAACCGGTCGAAGTACCCGCGCAGGAACGGGTCGAAGACCTCGCGCCCGAACCGCTCCTCCAGCCAGGACAGGAACCACGAACCCTTCAGCGGTCCGAGCGAGGTCGTCCCGTGGTACTCAGTACCGTGATTGAGACCCGGTAGCTCAACCGCCAGCTGGGCCGGAGTCAGCGGATCGAGCTTGAGCACGGTCGAGTGCTGCTTGATCGCGGTCTCCATCACCGCCAGCTCGGTGCCGTAGACCGCCTCGACGATCCGGTTCTCGACGTACGACGTGAAGCCCTCGTTCAGCCAGATGTCGTCCCAGCTGTCCTGGGTGACCAGGTTGCCGGACCAGCTGTGCGCGAGCTCGTGCGCGATCACGCTGACCAGCGACTTGTCGCCGATCACCACGGTCGGGGTCGCGAACGTCATCCGCGGGTTCTCCATCCCGCCGTACGGGAAGGACGGCGGCAGCACCAGAACGTCGTACCGACCCCAGCGGTAGGGGCCGAAGAGCGCCTCGGTGACGCGCATCATCTCCTCGGTGTCCCTGAACTCGGTGGCGGCCCGCTTGGCCATCTCCGGCTCGGCCCAGACGCCTGCCCGCTCACCGATCGGCTCGAAGACCAGGTCGCCGGCCGCGATCGCCAGCAGGTACGACGGGATCGGCTCCGGCATCACCACGTCGTACGAACCGGTACGACGGGACTGAGTGCCGTTGTCGGCACTCATGAGCACCATCAGTTCCGGCGGCGCGGTGACGTGTGCGCTGTAGCTGAAGCGGACGCCGGGAGTGTCCTGCACCGGCACCCAGCTGCGTGCGTGGATCGCCTGCGACTGGCTGAACATGAACGGCAGTACGCCGCCCGCCGTCATCTCCGGCTCCAGCCACTGCAACCCGGTCGCGGTCGGCGCGGTCCGGTAGCTCACGCGGACCTGCTCGTGCCCGGCGGTGCGGATGGTCAGTGCGGAGCCCAGCTCGTCGTCCGGGAAGGCCAGGTTGTGCTCCAGCGGCTCCCAGCCGTCAGCGGTCGAGCCCTCCACCTGCAGGACGGTCAGGTCGCGACTGTCCAGGATCAGGCGGTCGCCGGGCCCACTCCAGGCCAGGGTGTGCGTGGCGGTGCCGACCAGCACCTTGGCGGTGAAGTCGAGATCCAGCTCCAGGTCCAGATGGGTGGTACGGACCAGGGCCGGTTCGGCGTAGGAGTGGCGGTCGTGGGTCACAGGGGGCTCCCGAGGCATTCAGGGGGTCATTCGCCGCGGTCGTTCGCAGACGTCGTTCGCTGGACACTACCCAGCGGACAGGCCGATGACGCGGCCGATTAGAGCCAGGGGCAGCACCGTGCCAAGTTGCCCAACCTGGGCAGGATGGAGGCATGCGCATCGCTGTTCTGCTCACCGCGCTGGCGGCCACCGCCTGCACCAGCAGCACGGTGTCACCTGCGCCCACGACCCCTCCTCCTGTTCGCCCCAGCGCTCGGACCACCCCGGCTCCAACGCCTACCCCGACTCCCCCGCCGGTAGTGGACGACCCCATGTCCACCGTGCGACACCTGGCCGGGCTCGGCCCGCGGGAAGCGACCAGCAGCACCTATCTGCAAGCTCTGACGTGGTTGGAGGGTCGGTTCAAAGCTTCCGGCTATCAAGTCCGCCGCCAGAAGTTGCAGGTTCCTGCGGGTGTCTCCTGGGGAGTACCGGTCCGTGCAGGCACCACCTGGAACCTCATCGCAACCAGACCCGGATTCAGCCCCCGCAAGCCGCACCTGGTCGTCGGCGCCCACCTGGACACAGTCCCGCAGGCACCAGGTGCCGAGGACAACGCGTCCGGCATCGCCGTCCTGCTGCGCACTGCCCAACTCGCCTCCCCGCGTCTCCCGACCACGTTCATTGCCTTCGGCGCCGAGGAGCCGCGTGGCGACGGCGACGCCAACCACCACTACGGTTCACGCGCTTACGTCGCTTCCCTGCCCGCCGCACGACGCCAGGCGGTCCGCGGCATGGTCTCGCTGGACCGGGTCGGCGTCGGCACCGTCGTACCGGTCTGCTCGGCCAACGACTCCCAGCTGACCACCCGCAACGAATTGCTGGCAGCAGCAGCGCGCGTCGGCGTACGGACGCGTAGCTGCGTGAACAGGTCGAGCGACCACTGGTCCTTCGTCCGTGCCGGACTCCCGGGCGCCCGCCTCGGCAGTACGCCGTACGCGGCCTATCACAGCGCCCGCGACCTGCCCAACGTCGTCAATCCTGCTCAGCTCGACCGGATGGGCAAGGTGCTCGTCAGCTGGCTCGGCTAGCTGCTAGCGCAGGTCGGCGAGGATCGCCTCCGCTCGCGCACCGCTCACCACCCGCGGGCTGAAGTCCGCACCGATCACGTACGGAGTCAGCCGCGCCGCCTTGAGCGTCTTGCCCCAGTAGGTCAGCTCCAGCAGGACCCCCTCCTGCGTCTGCTGCGAGAAGTCCATGTCGAAGACCAGGTTGCCCAGCGAATGCACCGTTGCCTTGCTCGCCGAGAACTGGGCACTCTGCACCCAGTGCGGGTGCCCGCCGATCACCAGGTCGGCGCCGGCTCGACTCAGCGCGTCCGCGACGGTCCGCTGCGCGGGGACCGGGTCGTGGGTGTACTGCTGACCCCAGTGCGGCAGTACGACGACCACGTCGACGGTCTTGCGCAGCGCCTGGATGCGGGTGGTCAGCGCTGCGAGGTCGGCCTGGTTGAGCGGGCCGGTGCGCGGTGGCATCCGCAGCTCGAACGCGCCCGGACTGGTCGCGGCGGCGCGCGGGGTCTCACCGATCGCATTGAAGGCGAGAAAGCCGAAGCGCACGCCGTCGCGGGTCACCACGACCGGGCGGGACGCCTCGGTGTAGTTGCTTCCGGCACCTACTGGTTGGATGCCGCCGGCCCTTACCTGGCGGACGGTCTCGACCAGGGCGCGGTCCTGGAAGTCACCGGTGTGGTTGTTGGCCAGCGAGACGACGTCGACGCCGACATCGCGCAGGCCGGCGACGACGCCGGGCGGAGCGGCGAAGGAGTCGCCGCCCTGCTGGGGGTTTCCGGCCCGGGAGAGCGTGCTCTCGAGGTTCACGACGGTCAGATCGGCGGCCTTGAGGCGGGGGCCGATCGCGCGGAGCGGGCGGGAGACGTCGCCGGTGCGGGCGGCGGCGGTGGCGACGCGGCGGCCGAGCATGACGTCGCCGCCGATGGTCAGGTTGACGACCTGCTGGGGTGTGCTGCCTGGGCTCGTCAGTGCGTACTCAGCCGGGTCGGCGAGTGGGTCGATGCCGTTCACCGTCCAAGGGCGGACGGTCGGGGTGACCTTGGAGGCGGGGACGACGGCCAGGGCGCCGAGGTCGCGGGCTACTTGGTCGGCGCCGCTGACGATGCGGAAGCCGCGCCAGGTGTTCACGCCACCCGCGGCCACACGGCGGGCGGTGGCGAGGTCGACGTCCTGGGCCGCGCGAGTCGGGTGAACGACGAGGACCAGCGGCTCACGTGGAGCGGGCGGTTGACTGGTCGGCCGGCTGGTCGCGACGGACGGTGGTGGCGCATCGCTCCGGCTGGTCGCGGTGGACGGTCGTGGCGCATCACTCCGGCTGGTCGCGGTGGACGGCGTTGGCGCATCACTCCGGCTGGGTTCCGTGCACGCGGCGGCCCCGGCGATCACCACCGCTGTCAGCGCCCACGGTCTCCACCGCACACCCATGCGGCCACGGTAGCCACCGCGCCCAACCGCGGGGCGGTGCTCCGCTCACGCAGCGCGACCCAGCAGACTGTAGGCATGATGCCGGAGAGCAGCAGCCCCGAAGTGGTGCTGCAGCGCAGGCCCTTCGGGTCGTGGTTGCTGGGGCCGGTCGACCAGAGCCCACGCATGCTGCGGATCCGCGTGCAGCTGCTGCTGACCTTCTTCTCCATCGGCACCAACGTGATCGGCGCGGTCGTCGTGTTCGTGCTCGCGGTCTGGGTGCTGCCCGGTCCCCCAGTGGGTGACGAGCTGAGCCTGGTGCGGTGGATCGCGTTCCCGTCGTACTTCCTGTTCGCGCTGCTGGTCGGCGCGGTCTGGAGCACGCGGCTCGCGCTGCGGGTGACCAACTGGGTGCTGCAGGACCGCCCGGCGATCCGCAAGGAGCAGATCGCGACGCTGCAGCTGCCGTTGCGGCTGACCATGATCGAGGTCGTCCTGTGGTTGCTCGGGACAATCTTCTTCAGCCTGCTCACGCTCGCGCTGCAGCCGGAGAGCGTGCTCCGCGTCATGGTCACGACCTTCGACGGCGGCATCGTCACCTGCGCGGCGTCGTACCTGCTGACCGAGTTCGCGCTCCGGCCGATCGCCGCGCGGGCGCTCGCCGACGGCGCGCCGCCGCGTCGCCTGCTCGCGGCCGGGCTGAAGGCGCGCACGGTGTTCTTCTGGGCGGCCGGCTCTGCCGTACCGGTGCTCGGGCTGATGCTGACCGCGGTGATCGCGCTGATCGAGAAGGACGTCTCGGCGACCCGGCTCTCGGTGATCATCCTCGTCCTCGGAACCGTCGTCCTGGTCTGCGGGTGGTTGCTCACGCTGCTGTCGGCCAAGTCGGTGGTCGCGCCCGTGCGCTCGGTGCGGAACGCGCTTGCGGTGATCGGCGACGGGGAGCTGAACGTGCGCATCCCGGTCTTCGACGGCACCGAGCTCGGGTCGCTGCAGTCCGGCTTCAACCAGATGGCCGCGGGGTTGCGCGAGCGGGAGCGGATCCGCGACGTCTTCGGCCGGTACGTCGGGCCGGACGTCGTCCGGGAGGCGCTGACGAGCGACTCGCTCGGCGGTGAGGAGCGGTTCGCCGCCGTGCTGTTCGTGGATCTGGTCGGGTCGACGGAGCTGGCCGCTGGGCGGCCGCCGGCCGAGGTGGTTCAGCTGCTCAACCGCTTTTTCGCGGTCGTGGTCGACGAGGTGGATCGGAACGACGGGTTCGTGAACAAGTTCGCCGGGGACGCGGTGCTCGCGGTGTTCGGGGCGCCGACGGAGCTACCGGATGCCGCAGGGAGCGCTCTCCGGGCGGGCCGGGCGCTCGCCGAGCGGCTGGCCGAGGAGTTGCCAGAGGCAACGGCTGGGATCGGCGTGACGGCCGGGACGGTGGTCGCCGGAACGGTCGGCGACGTTCGGCGGTACGAGTACACGGTGATCGGCGACCCGGTGAACGAGGCGGCCAGGCTGAGCGACCTGGCGAAGCAGACCGATCGGCATGTGGTGGCGTCGATGACAGCGGTGGATGAAGCGGCACCGTCGGAGGCCGCGCACTGGCACGCCGGTGAGGAGATCACGGTGAGAGGCCGACCGACCTCAACCCGCCTGGCTCACCCCAACTGAGTTTCAGCGACCACCAGCGACATCGACCATCGAGCCCGTCATGTACGACGCGCGGTCCGAGGCCAGGAACGCGATCAGCCCGGCCACCTCCTCGACCTTGCCCGGCCGGCCGAGCGGCGGTGTGGTGCCGATCCGTTCCAGCCGGCCCTCGGCGTGGATCTCGGTCTCGATCAGTCCGGGCCGGATCCCGAGCACCCGGATCCCCTCCTTGGCGACCTCGTTCGCGAGCCCGAGGGTCAGCGTGTCCACCGCGGCCTTGCTCGCCGCGTAGTCGACGTACTCCCCCGCCGACCCGAGCACCGCACCCCGCGACGACACGTTCACGATCACCCCACCCGCGCCACCGTGCGCCGTCGACATCCGCCGCACCGCCGCGCCCGCGACCAGGAACGCCCCGATCGCGTTCACCCGGAACACCTGCTCGAGCCGCTCCACGTCGTATTCGTCGACCCGCCCGGCCGGCGAAACGATGCCCGCGTTGTTGACCACGGCCCCGATCGCGCCCAGCTCCCCCGTCACCGCGTCGAAAAACGACTCGATCTCAGCAGCCTCGGCGACATCCGCCCGTACGGCGACCGCCCGCCGCCCCGCCGCCTCACACGCGGCGACCACCCGCGCAGCCTCGTCGTCCCGCGTCCGGTAGCTGATCCCAACGTCCCACCCATCAGCAGCCAACGCGACCGCGGCCGCGGCGCCGATCCCGCGACTCCCACCCGTCACCAGCGCAACCCCACGCGAACCAGTCATACGTCCTACCCTTTCACGCCCCTACGGCGCAGGCTTGGTCAGCTGGATCTGCGTCTCGGTCCCCTCGAACCCCAGCGCCCGGTAGATCCGAATCGCCAGGTACTCCGGATCCGCCACCATCACCAGCGTCTCCGCCGCCAACTCCCCGAACCCGTACTCCGAAGCCGTGTGCACCAACGTGCTCGCGATCCCCCGCCCCCGGTCCTCCGGACGCGTCTGCACGTCCTGGAACCGCGCCACCCCCGACCCGTCGGTCAGCAACCCCAGCGACGCCTGCAGCCGCCCATCCTCGAACGCCCCGAACCACTGCCCGTGCCCCGCCTCGACAACCGCCCGATGGCCGGCCTCGCGCCGCCGTACGAAGTCCTCGTAGCCGTCCAGATCCATCGGGTTCGCCGCGAGAGTCAGCCCGATCAGCTGTTCCCAGTCGTCGTCGCTGCTCAGGAACCGGTACTCCGACGTCGTGTTCGGCCGCGCCGGCGGAACGACCGAGCGTGCGGTCATCACCGTGCTCCGCTCGATCCGTAGCCCGGCCGCCGCCAGCTCGTCCTCGTCCACCGCCGAACCATCCACCGAGTCGATGCCCAAGGCAACATGCTTGGCGTCCGGGAAGGTCCGCGCGAAGACCTCCAGCCACCCCTCCAGCTCCCCCGCGCCGATCGCCGACCGGAGCAGCAGGAAGTTCCCCCACCAGAACGTCGGGTTGTGCGGCGTCCGCACCACGACGTGATCGCCGGCGTCGCTGACCACGCTCCCGCCGAGCGCCAGCAGCAACAGGTCGGTCCGGTAGCCCAGGCTCTTGATCTCCACGCCTCTATGGTCAGGCCCGCGTCAAGACGATTGTTGCTCCGCCGCCTCGGCGACGTTGCGCTGCATCCCGCCGAAGACGATCCCGTGGAACGGCTTGATCGCCCACCAGTAGAGCTGCCCGGGCAGCCCGCGCGGGTGGAACAGCGCGCGCTGCCGGAAGACGGTCCGCCCCTCGGCGTCCTCGTCGACGATCAGCTCCAGCCAGGCCAGCCCCGGCAGCCGCATCTCGGCGCGCAGCCGCAGCAGCTTCGGTTCGTCGATCTCCTCGACCCGCCACCAGTCGAGCGGGTCACCGACCGACAGATCCTTCGGGTTCCGGCGGCCGCGCCGCAGACCGGGCCCGCCGAAGATCCGGTCCAGCAGCCCACGCGCCCACCAGCCGAGCCGCCAGGAGTACCAGCCGTTGCCACCGCCGATCCCCTCGATCACCGCCCAGAGCTGCTCCGGCGTCGCCGAGATCGCGCTCTCCCGCTCGTCGATGTACAGGGAACCGCCGGCCCAGTCCGGATCGCTCGGCAACGGATCACTCGGTACGCCGGGAGTCGCCGCGGACGCCCAGCTCGTCGTCACGTCGAGATCCTGGATCCGCTTCAGCGCCAGCTCGACCGCGCGGTCGAAGCCGATCGGCCCCGGCGCCGGATCGGGTACGTACCGCGCGATGTCGTGCTCCTTGCGGACCACCTCGTGGATCAGGCTGTCGACCAGCGGCCGCGCGATGCTGTTCGGCACCGGCGTCACCAGGCCGACCCAGTGGCTCGACAGCGACGGGGTCAGCAGCGGGAGCGTGACGATCCGGCGGCGCTTGAGGTGCGCGACGTCGGCGTACCGCTGCATCATCTGCCGGTACGTGAGCACGTCCGGGCCGCCGATGTCGAAGCCGCGGTTCACCTCAGGCGGCATCGCCGCGCTGCCGACCAGGTAGTGCAGCACGTCGCGGACGGCGATCGGCTGGATCCGGGTGTCGAGCCAGCGCGGCGTCACCATCACCGGCAGCCGGTCGGTCAGGTAGCGCAGCATCTCGAACGACGCCGACCCGGAGCCGAGGATCACCGCCGCCCGCAGTACGGTCGTCGGTACGCCGGACGCGAGCAGGATCTCGCCGACCTCACGGCGCGAGCCGAGGTGCGGCGACAGCACCTCGCCCTCGGGATAGAGCCCGCCGAGGTACACGATCCGCCCGATTCCGGCCTGGCGCGCGGCCGCGCCGAAGGTCCGCGCGCTGTGCCGGTCGCGGGCCTCGAACTTCTTGCCGGTGCCGAGCGCGTGGATCAGGTAGTACGCGACGTCGACGCCCTCGAGCGCGGCCTCGACCTGGTGCTGGTCGGCGGCGTCGGCCTCGACCACCTCCACGTCGTCGTACCAGTCACGGCTCTCCAGGCGGCGCGGGTTGCGGGCCATCGCGCGGACGCGGTAGCCGGCCTTGAGCAGCTCGGGGACGAGGCGGCCGCCGATGTAACCGGTCACTCCGGTGACCAGGACGAGTTTTCCGGGGTCTGTCACAGCCAGACGAGTGCCCTGAGCGCGTCGAAGTCATGCCGAAGTTGTGCAGCGCTTTGTCAGGCAGCCTTTTGGCTGCCTATCGTGAAAAGGCAGCCGATGAGCTGCCTGTTAGGAGTGCACAGCGTGATGGACGACGTGTTCCGCGCCCTCGCGGACCCCAGCCGGCGCCGGCTGCTCGACGAGCTGAACGCGCGCAACGGCCAGACCCTGCGCGAGCTGTGCGCGGTGCTGGCGATGGCGCGGCAGTCGGTGAGCAAGCACCTCGCCGTACTGGAGGCCGCGAACCTGGTCAGCACCGTGCGGCGCGGCCGGGAGAAGTTGCACTACCTGAACGCCGAACCGATCAACGCGATCGCGGACCGCTGGATCACCCGGTACGACCGGCGGCGGGTCCACCTGTTCGCCGACCTCAAGACCGCATTGGAGCAGGAGAGCATGAGCGACAACGACTTCGTCTACACGACGTACATCCGGACCACGCCCGAGAAGCTCTGGCGGGCGCTGACCGAGCCCGAGTTCACCACCGAGTACTGGGGGCTGCACCACGAGACCGACTGGCAGCCCGGGTCGCCGATGGAGTGGAAGATGGGCGACGTGACGATGGCCGGCGCCGGCCAGAAGGTCGTCGAGCACGAGCCGTACCGGCGGCTCGCCTACACCTGGCACGTGGTGACGCCGGAGTTCGCGGCGGCCGCCGGGCTGTCGGCGGAGGACGAGGCGGCGACGAAGGACGAGCCGCTGTCGACGGTGACGTTCACGCTCGAGCCGGTCGACGACCAGGTGAAGCTGACCGTCGTCCACACCGGGTTCGAGCCCGGATCGCGGATCCGGGAGATGGTCGGCGAGGGCTGGGTGCGGCTGATCGCGGACCTGAAGTCGTTCGCCGAGACCAGCGTGGCGCTGCGGAGCTGACAATTCGCTGTGTGTTCAGCTGCTGGCTGTCGGTGTCGCTGAAGCTTTCCCGGGGTGCGGCGCCTGCTGCTCCCCGGTGAGGAAAGGACCACCAGCTGTGCTGCGTACACATTGGCGTGGAAAGGCGGCCTGCGCCGCTGCCGCTCTGTCGGTTCTCGCACTCGGGCTCTCCGGAGCGGCTCCGGCCGCCGCGGCCGAACCCGGTCCGGTCCGGATCAACGAGATCGAGTCCAACGGCGGGTCGCCGGGCGACTGGGTCGAGCTGGTCAACACCGGTACGACGGCCGCGGACGTCTCGGGCTGGGTCGTCAAGGACAACGACAACTCGCACTCGTACAAGGTGAAGTCGGGGACGTCGATCGCGCCCGGTGGGTACCTGGTGCTCGACGTCGAGTCGTCGTACGGGCTGGGCAGTGACGACGAGGTGCGGCTGTACAAGGGCTCGACGCTGATCGACTCGTACGAGTGGAGCGAGCACGCCAGTACGACGTACGGGCGGTGCGCGGACGGCGTCGGCGGGTTTGCGACGACGACTGCTTCGACTCGGGGCTCGGCGAACGCGTGCAGCGGTGGTGGTTCGTCGCAGGGCGCTTGGCCGGGTGGATCGTCGGTCACTGTTGCGGACGCGTCGAACGCATTCGGGGAGAACCTGAGCGGCCTGTCGTTCGAGTCGGCCGGTGTGCTGTGGGCGGCGAACAACGGACCGGGGAAGCTGTACCGGCTGGTGCCGAACGGGTCGACCTGGCGGGCGGATGTGACGAGGACGCTGCGGTACGCCAACGGGAGCGGCGACCCGGACGCCGAGGGTGTGGTGTTCACGCCCGAGGGGTTGTTCGTGGCGACCGAGCGCGACAACAGCAAGAGCGGCACGAGCCTGCCGAAGGTGCTGCGATTCGATCCGTCCGGGTCCTCGTCGAACGCGACGGCGGAGTGGAACCTGAAGCCGGACCTGCCGTCGGTCGAGGCGAACAGCGGCCCGGAGGGGATCTCGTGGATCCCCGACAGCTTCCTCACCGCCCACGGCTTCCGCGACGAGCGCACCGGCGCGCCGTACTCCCCTGGCTCCTATCCGGGTCACGGCTCCGGACTCTTCTTCGTCGGCCTCGAAGCCAACGGGACGATCTACGCGTACGCGCTGTCGCAGGGCGGCGCGGTCGCCCGCGTCGCGACCATCCCGAGCGGCTTCAGCGCGGCGATGGACCTGGAGTTCGAGGCTTCGACCGGTCGCCTGTGGGCCGCCTGCGACGACACCTGCGACGGTCGGACGTCGACGCTCGCGATCAACGCGGCCGGCAAGTTCACATCGACCGCCGTCTACGCCCGCCCGACCGGCATGGGCAACTTCAACAACGAGGGCTTCGCGATCGCCCCGACCTGCAGCGGCGGGCACAAGACGGCCGTGTGGTCCGACGACGCGAACGACGCCAACCACGCACTCCGCTCGGGCACGCTGAACTGCTAGTCCTCACCCTCTACGGACGCCTGTGGATCAGGAGCGGCAGTACGGCGGCCGCTCCTGCTTCGCGGAGTTTGGCTGCTGCGACGGTGATCGGCCACTGGGACGACGACGCGTCCACCACCAGCAGGACCGAGCGACCTGCGATCGCCTGCGTCGTGGTCCCGTCGATCTCGATCGCGTCGCGCCAGACCTTCGCCTCCTCGGCGGATGACAGGCCCTCGTCGAGGGCCGATGGGTGCAGGGTGAGCTCGGTGCGCTCCAGCCGCCCGATTTCGGCGAGGTGGTCGGCGATCGCGGTGGTGAGCGGGCGGTGGCCGGCGGCCGGGAGCGGGACGACGACCTCGGGGCGGCGGGACCAGGCGTCGCGCCAGCGGGACAGGGCGGCGACGCAGCCGGACTTCAGGGCCTCCACGTGGGCGGGGTCGGGGGCGTCGCTGAAGACCGAGCGCAGCACCTCGCGCCACTCCGGCGCGTCGGCGTACACGATCGTGCGGCCGGGATCGGCGAGCAGGGCCGGCGGGATCTTGCCCTTCGCGCCGAAGGCTCCGCCCGGCCACATCTTGCGCGGTTCGAGGACGTGGGTCTCGCCGCGCAGCTGGCGGGTGATCGTCTCGACCGTCGCCGGGTCGGGCGCCGCGGTCAGCGGGTCCGGGAGCAGGCCGAGGCAGACCGAGCAGCGGCCGCACGGCTCGGCGGTCGGGTCGTCCAGCGACTCCTGAAGCAGTTGCATCAGGCAACGTTCTCCGCGGGTGTAGGCGCGCATGATGTCGGCCTCGCGCCGTCGTACGGCGACGATACCGTCGTAGTGGGCAGCGTCGAAGGTCCACTCGGCGTCGGTCCGCACCCAGCCGCGCTCGACCCGCTCGACCGCGCCGTCGACCGCCAGCTGCTTCAGCATCAGCTCGACCCGGCCGCGGCGCAGCCCGGTCTCGGCCTCCAGCGACGGGACGGTCGCCGCCTGGTCAGGCCCGTACGCCGAGAGGCCGGCGAGCAGCCGGTTCACCTGCTCGGGCACGGGGATCGTCGCGGTCGCGAAGTAGTCCCACACGCCCGCGTCCGCGTCGGACGGGAGCAGCGCGACGACGGCGTGGTCGATGCCGCGGCCGGCGCGGCCGACCTGCTGGTAGTACGAGACCGGCGACGGCGGCGAGCCGACGTGGACGACGAAACCGAGGTCGGGTTTGTCGTAGCCCATGCCGAGCGCGGAGGTCGCGACGAGCGCTTTCAGGCGGTTCTCGCGCAGCGCGTCCTCCAGGAACTCGCGCTCGCCGGCTTCGAGACCGCCCGTGTACGCCGCCACCGGCACGGCTGCGCCGTGGACCTCCTGGATCGCCGCGGCCAGGCGCTGGGCGTCGGCGACGGTCAGCGTGTAGACGATGCCGGAACCAGGGAGCTTCGGGAGGTGGTCGACGACCCAGGCGAACCGGTCGAGCGGAGAGAGCGCGTCGACAACGGCGAGTTGAAGGCTCGAGCGCGCGAGCGGTCCGCGGAGGACGAGCGTGGAGGCGCCGAGCTGGTGCGCGACGTCCTCGGTGACGCGCGTGTTCGCGGTCGCTGTGGTGGCGAGGACGGGAGTCTCGGGGTTGAGCTTCTGCAGTACGTCGGAGACGCGCCGGTAGTCCGGGCGGAAGTCGTGCCCCCAGTCGGAGACCGCATGGGCTTCGTCGATCACCAGCAACCCGATCTGCCCCGCGAGCCCGTCGAGCACGCGCCGGCCGAACCCTGGGTTCGCCAGCCGCTCGGGTGAGACGAGCAGCACGTCGATCGCGCCGGACCGCAGATCGTTCTCGATATCCGACCAGGCGTCGAAGTTCGACGAGTTCAACGTCGCCGCCCGCAGCCCGGCCCGCGCCGCCGCGGCCACCTGGTCGCGCATCAACGACAGCAACGGCGAAACCACCAGCGTCGGTCCGGCTCCTTCGGACCGGCGGATCGCGGTCGCGGCCCAGTACACCGCCGACTTGCCCCAGCCGGTCGCCTGCACGACCAGCACCCGCGCGTTGGGCTCGCACAAGGCCGCGACCGCAGTCTCCTGGTCCTCCCGCAACCGAGCCGACTCCCCCGCGATGGCGGAGATCACCCCAGCAGCAGTCGCCGCACGAGCCTCGGACAGCTTCAACGCATCACCCATGACAAAGACCCTAGACGCCCCCACCCCCAACGCGTTGGCTCCATCGCCCAACCTGTGGAAAAGCGGGAGGGAGAGGAGCCGGCCGCCCCGGGCCTTCGCTTCGCTCGGCCACTCCGCTCCGGCGAACCCGCCTACGCAGTGGCTCCGCAGGTGTTGCCCTGGCACGCAGCACCCGGGTGACACGGGTTGCCCGCAGGATCAACCAAGCGCTGCGGCCCAGGCCCGTTCTTCGCCAGTACGTCGTACGGGTTGGCCAAACCGCAGCGGTCCAACGACAAGCAGCCGCAGCCCACGCAGTCCTTGAAGTCGTCTCTCAGTTGTTCGAGCTGGAGGATGCGGCGGTCGAGCTCCGCCTGCCAACACTCGGAGATGTGTTCCCAGTCCTGCCTGGTGGGGGTGCGGTTGTCGGGCAGGAGGGCGAGGATGGCGGCGACCTCGGCGAGTGGGATGCCGACGCGCTGGGCGATCCGGATCAGGGCGACGCGGCGCAGTGTGTCGCGTTTGTAGCGGCGCTGGTTGCCGGCGGTGCGGCGGCTGAGGATCAGGTTCTGGCGTTCGTAGAAGTGCAGCGCGGAGATCGCGACGCCGCTGCGGTCGGACAGCTGTCCGACGGTGAGCTCACCCGGTTCGATGTCCATGACCTGCTCCCTTCGACCAACCTCAACCAAAGTCGAGGCTAACCGATCAGGCAGGTACGACCAGACGGCGCCCGATGCTCGCGGACATCAGCGCAGCGGCAGCACACAGTCCACCCGCCAGGTACCACGCAAGGTTGTAGCTCCCCTGCACGTCGCGGATCGCGCCGGCCCCGGTAGCAGCGAGCGCAGCGCCCACCTGGTGCGACGCGAACACCCAGCCGAAGACGATCGGCCCGTCCACGCCGAACCACTCCCGGCACAGTGCGACGGTCGGCGGCACAGTAGCGACCCAGTCCAGCCCGTAGAAGATGATGAACACCCACACGCTCGGCTGCGCGGTCGGCCCGAGCAGCGACGGCAGCACCAGCAGCGACAGCCCGCGCAGCGAGTAGTACGCGATCAGCAGGTACCGCGGGTCCCACCGGTCGGTCAGCCAGCCGGAGACAATCGTCCCGCCGACGTCGAAGATCCCCACCAGCGCCAGCAGCGACGCGGCGGTGGTCACCGGCATCCCGTGGTCGTGCGCGGCGGTCACGAAGTGCGTACCGACCAGTCCGTTCGTCGACGCCCCGCAGATCGCGAACCCACCAGCGAGCAGCCAGAACGCCGGACGCTTTGAGGCGTCCCGCAGCGCAGTCAGCGCCCGCAGCGCACTGCTGCCGGTCGTGGTGACCCGCTGCCCCGCCAGGCTCCCCTCCGGGGCGCCGTACGCGCGCAGGCCGACGTCACTCGGGTAGTCCCGCAGGAAGAGCAGCACCAACGGCACCACTGCCAGCGCGGCACCAGCAGCGACCAGCGCCGGCACCCTCCACCCGTACGACGTAGCAAGCGCAGCAATCAGCGGCAGGAACACCAGCTGCCCAGTCGCACCGGCAGCGGTCAGAATCCCCGTGACCAGCCCGCGCCGCTCGACGAACCACCGCCCGGTGATCGTCGCCACGAACGTCATCGACATCGAGCCGGTCCCGACGCCGACCAGCAGCCCCCAGCACAGCAGGAGCTGCCACGACGAGTCCATGAAGATCGTCAGCCCGCTGCCGAGCGCGATCAGCACCAGCGCGCCGCTGACCACCTTGCGCAGCCCGAGCCGGTCCATCAGCGCCGCCGCGAACGGCGAGATCAGCCCGTAGAGCAGCAGGTTGATCGACACGGCGGTCGAGATCGTGGCGTGCGACCAGCCGAACTCGTCGTGCAGGGGGTCGAGCAGCACGCTGGGCACCGACCGGAAGCCGGCGGCGCCGATCAGCGTGACGAACCCGACGGCGGCGACCGGCCAGGCGCGGTGCAGCCGGTACGTCTTCTTCTCCAGGATCTCGGTCACCCCAGGAGTATGCGGATCGATCCGGAGCCAAACCAGTGGCCTGACCGCCACCATGTGTCAAGATGTGGCCATGACCCCGCACCGGATCGCCGTCCTGGCCCTCGACCCGGTGGTCGGCTTCGACCTGACCATCCCGCCGACGGTCTTCGGGAACGCGACCAGCACCGACGGCACGCACCTGTACGACGTCAAGGTCTGCGGCGTCCGCCCCGAACCCGTCCGCGCGTCGGCGGGCTTCACGATCGTCCCCGACTACGGCGCCGAGGTCCTCGCGGAGGCCGACACCGTCATCATCCCCGGCACCTACCTCCCCGAGCCGCGCAGCCTCGGCACGCTCCCCGACGACGTCGCCGAGGCGCTCGCGCTGATCCGCCCGGGCACTCGGATCGCCTCGATCTGCACCGGCGCGTTCGTGCTTGCCGCGGCCGGCATCCTCGACGGCCGGCCCGCGACGACGCACTGGATCCGCGCCGACCTGTTCCGCGCGCTCTACCCACAGGTGAAGCTCGACGAGGACCTGCTATTCATCGACGACGGCGACGTGATCACCTCGGCCGGGCTGGCCGCCGGCGTCGACCTGTGCCTGCACCTGGTCCGCAGCGACTTCGGCAGCGAGGTGGCGAACCGCGCCGCCCGGCACTGCGTCGTACCGCCGTGGCGGGACGGTGGCCAGTCGCAGTTCATCGAGCGCGCGATCCCGGACGAGGGCACTGACGGCACCGGCCCGACCAGGGCATGGGCGCTGGAGCGGCTCGACCAGGAGCTCAGCCTGGCGTGCCTGGCGTCGTACGCGCGGATGAGCGTGCGCACGTTCAGCCGGCGCTTCAAGGCCGAGACCGGCCAGTCCCCCGGCACCTGGCTGCTGCAGCAGCGGATCCGGCACGCCTGCCACCTGCTGGAGACGACAGACCTGCCGGTCGACCGGATCGCTGAAGCAGCAGGGCTCGGTACGGCGGCCTCACTGCGGCACCACCTGCGCAACAGCCTCGGCGTCTCGCCGCTGGCGTACCGGAAGACGTTCAGGTCGGCTTAGACGATCACCAGCTCGTGCGGCTGGTTGTTGACCGACTCCACGCCGTCGCTGGTCACGACGACGATGTCCTCGATCCGCGCACCCCAGCGGCCCGCCTGGTAGATCCCCGGCTCGACGCTGAACGCCATGCCCGGCTCCAGCACCAACTGGTTGCCGGCAACGATGTAGGGCTCCTCATGTACGTCCAGCCCGATCCCGTGCCCGGTCCGGTGGATGAAGTAGTCGCCGAAACCGGCAGCAGCGATCACCGACCGAGCAGCAGCGTCGATCGACTCAGCCGTGACACCAGGCCGCACAGCGTCGACAGCTGCCTGCTGCGCTTCCTGCAGTACGCCGTACGTCGCGCGCACATCCGCATCCCGCGGCTCACCGACGGCATACGTGCGGGTGGAGTCGGAGTTGAAGCCCGACGGCAGCGGCCCGCCGATGTCGACAACCACCACGTCACCGGACTCGATCACCCGGTCCGACACGTCGTGGTGCGGACTGGCGCCGTTCGGCCCGCTGCCGACGATCACGAACTCGGCCGTCACGTGCCCCTCCTCGACGATCGCCGCGGCGATGTCCGCACCGACCTCCGCCTCGGTCCGCCCGGCCCGGAGGAACTCCGGGACCCGCGCGTGCACCCGGTCGATCGCCGCCCCGGCGGCGCGCAGCTCGGCGATCTCCGCTGCATCCTTGCGCATCCGCAGCTCCCGCACGATCGGCCCGGCCAGCACCTGCTCGGCCGCAGGCATCGCCTGCCGCAGCGCCAGCACGTGCAGCGCGATGGCGAAGTCGCTGACCGCCACCTGCTCCGGCTTGCCCAGCCGCTCGCCCACCAGCGCGTACGGGTCGTCGCCATCGACCCAGGTCAGTACGTCCACGCCCAGCTCGGCCAGCGGCACGTCGGCGTACCCAGGTGCTTCCAGCTTCGGTACGACGAGCGCAGGTGCGCCCGCTGCCGGGATGACCAGCGCGGTGAGCCGCTCGAACGAGCCGCCGCCCTGGCCGATCAGGTAGCGCAGGTCGGAGCCGGGCGCGACGACCAGACCGGTCCCCGCAGCGACCTCCTGTGCTCGCTGGAGCCTCCTCCTGAGCACAGCGGGCTCCGGAGCTACTTGATGCAACTGTCGACGACTCATGCAGCCGACCCTATGTCCCTGGAAGCTACCTGCAAGTAATATCGGTCGCATGGACAAACGACCGCCGGGATGGCCGCTGCTCGTCGCGCTGATCAACGGCCGGAGCGGGATCCCGGACGCCCGGCTCGCCGACGCGGTCCGGGACAAGGTCGTGCTGATCACCGGTTCGTCGTACGGGATCGGCGAGGCGACCGCTCGACGGCTGGCCGCGGCCGGGGCGATCGTGCTGCTGGTCGCGCGGACCGCGGAGCAGCTCGACGTGGTCGCCGGGGAGATCCGGGCCGCGGGCGGGCGCGCTGATGCGTACCCGACGAATCTGGCTGATCCGGCGTCGGTGGAGCAGCTGGTGGCCGACGTACTGCGCGACCACGGGCGCGTCGACGTACTGGTGAGCAACGCGGGCAAGTCGATCCGGCGGTCGATCGCGGACTCCTACCAGCGCTTCCACGACATCGAGCGGACGAACTCGGTGAACTACCTCGGGCCGGCCAAGCTGGTGCTCGAGCTGCTGCCGTCGATGCGCGAGCGCGGCGCGGGGCACATCGTGAACGTGTCGACGGCGGGCGTCCGTACGCCGCCGATGGCGCGCTGGTCGGCGTACCTGGCGTCGAAGAGCGCGTTCGACGTGTGGCTGCGCTGCATCTCGCAGGAGCTGCGGCAGGACGGGGTGACGACGTCGACGGTGTACATGGGGCTGGTGCACACGCGGATGAGCGAACCGACGCCGCTGCTGAACAGCCTGCCGGGGTTGTCGCCGTCGCAGGCCGCTGATCAAGTTTGTCGGGCCGTGGCGGAGAAGCCGCACAACATCACGCCGCCGCTGGTAAGACCGGCTGATGCGCTGGGCAACCTTCTGCGGGTGCCGACGGATCGGTTGTTCGAGCAGTACTTCAAGAGGGGCAGCGAGCGGAAGCGGGCGGGATGAGCAGGCGCGAGGCGGGGCGACGCCGGGCGAGAGCGCGGGCCGGGCGAGGAGTGGGCGGCGATTCGTTGGGCGGTTGCGCAGGGGGTGCGCTGTGAACACGAAGGCGACACGGCAGGGGCGACGAGCCGGGGCCATGCGATGAGGCCGCCGGTGCGGCCGATCGGGCCGATGCGGGCGCCGGAGTGGTTGGTGCGCGGTGTGGCTGAGGTCGGTGGCGTTTCTGTCGCGTTGGCTCGGTCCGGGATCTGGCGGTCGGCGGGACCGTTGCAGGTGCCGGGGATCGAGCGGGCGTTGCGGCGGTGGGGGCAGTCGATGGCGGCGCTCGGCGCGATCGCCGCGATCCGGTTCCCGGACCGGGCCGGGGTGATCGACGAGCGCGGATCGTTGACGTACCGCGAGCTGGACGAGTGGGTGGCGGCGATCGCCGCGGGGCTGCACGCCGAGCACGGGATCGTTGCCGGGAGCAAGGTCGCGGTGCTCTGCCGGAACCACCGGTACTTCCTCGCCGCGACACTCGCCGCGTCGCGACTCGGCGCGGACGTGCTGTTCGTGAACACGGAGTTCGCTCCCCCGCAGCTGGCCGCCGTACTGGAGAAGCACCGGCCCGATCTGCTGGTGCACGACGAGGAGTTCACCGGGCTGCCAGGAATCCTTGGTTGGAGCACCGAAGGCAGCGATCTCGACCATCTGTCCTCCAACAGCACTCCACCGTTCCCTGATCATCCCGGCCACATCACCATCCTCACCTCCGGCACCACCGGTACGCCGAAAGCCGCACCCCGCGCCCCCACCGCCCTCGGACTCGCCGGCCTCACCGCCTCCGCGCTCCAGCGCTTTGGACTCCGCGCCGGCGAGCCGATGCTGATCTGCCCGCCGCTGTTCCACGGACTCGGCCTGCTCAACTCGATGCTCGCCCTCTTCCTCGGCTCCCCGCTCGTCCTCGCCCGCCGCTTCGACCCCGCCGCCGTACTCGCGTCGATCGACGCGACCCGCGCCGGCGCGGTCGTCGCCGTACCGGTGATGCTCCAACGCCTCCTCGACCTCGGCCCGACCGAGCTCGCCCGGTACGACGTCAGCTCGCTGCGCGCCGTCGTCTCCGGCGCCTCCGCGCTCCCGCCCTCGCTGGCCGACCGCTTCATCACCACGTTCGGCCCGGTCCTCTGCGACGCGTACGGGTCGAGCGAGATCGGCATCGCGACCATCGCGTCGTCCGCCGACCTCGTCGCCGCCCCCGGCACCGTCGGCCGCCCGTGCCTCGGCTCCTCGGTCCGCATCCTCGACCCGGACGACCGCCCGCGGAAGGCTGGCGAGACCGGCCGGATCTTCGCCGGCGGCGGCCTGGTCTTCGGCGGCTACTCCGACGGCAGCACCAAGACCGTCGTCGACGGCCGGATGAGCACCGGCGACCTCGGGCACCTGGACGCCCGCGGGAGGCTGTTCGTCGACGGCCGCGAGGACGACATGATCGTCTCCGGCGGCGAAAACGTGTACCCGGGCGAGGTCGAAGACTGCCTGCTGACGCATCCGGCGGTGCGGGATGCGGCGGTGATCGGTGTGCCGGACGAGGAGTTCGGCCAGCGGTTGGTTGCGTACGTCGTACTCGATGACTCGGACGCCGGCGCGGACGAACTGATCGAGCATGTGCGAGCGAACCTGGCGCGCTACAAGGCGCCGCGGGAGGTGATCGTCGTGCAGGACCTGCCGCGCACGGCGACCGGAAAGGTGCTGAAGCGGGAGCTACCCGAAACCTGACTGGCTCCCGCCTCTGGCGCGGACTTGCACCACTCACTAACCACCCCGACACGCCGCGCCACCGGCACGCCGGCCGGCGTGTCGGCGAGTTGGTGAGTGCTGGGGATCCGCTCGCCATTCGCTCCGCTCTCCGCAACCCCGACCCGGTCCTGGGCGTCCAGCCGGCACAGCGAGACCACCGGCTGACGACGCCCACCACTGATCAACCTCGCGACACGCCGCGCGCAACGGGGTTGGGCTCGGCGTGTCGTGGGCTTGGACAGTGTTGGGCGTCGCACCCACTGATTGAGCAGCGCTTCGAGAGCCAGGCTCACGCTGCTGCCACGGCGGTTGCTGCCCGACGGCGTTGCGCAACGGCGGTTGCCCGGAAGTGACCGCCGACGGTGACTGCAGGGCGATGATTGCGCGGCGCCGGTTGCCCGACGGTAATTGCCGGGGCGGTGCGTGCGCGGCAGCGCTTGCGCGAGGGTGGAGGCACGCGAGCGGGAGGCAGACGGCGTCCGGGTCCGCAGCCGCAGCTGCCAGGCGGGCGGCGACTCTGGATGTGAGGCTCGACGGCGGTTGCTTCGCGGTGACCGGGCTGCGCTCTGCCGGTCGGCCTGCAGACCGTGAAGAGCGCGTACGGCCTGCAGTACGCGCAGAACATCGCCTCCGCGCTGCTGGCCGCATTCAGTGCGCGCCAGACCTTCTCCGGCGGGTGCGCCAGCCGGCGCTCCATCCGCAGCACGGTCCATCGGACGCCGGCCACCGACCGGTGGATCGCCGGGATCAGCTGCACTGTGCAGCGGCGAAGGTCCGCGAGTGCGAGGCGGATGGCGTGGGAGTCCGCGCCCGCGGCTCGAGTGCCAGGCGGGCGGCGACTCCGAACGTGAGGCTCGGTGGCGGACCCCAAGTTGAGCAGGAGTGGGCTCGTGGGGCTTCGGGTGGTGGTTATCGGTTGGGAAGCGACCGGGGGGCCGGGCCCGTGTACGTCGGGTTGATGCCCTTCGGGAGCGGGCCCTTGATGCGGGTCGGTTCCTGCTGCTGCTCCCAGGCGTGGGCGAGCAGGCCGACCGAGCGTGAGAGGACGAACAGGCCGCGCGCCAGCTCGGGGGCGAAGCCGAGCTCGGCGTAGATCGCCGCGGTGGCGCCGTCGACGTTCATTGGGACCGGTTTGGTGCCTTCGGCAAGCACCTTCTCGAGGGCGACGGCCAGCCGCAGGTACTCACCTCCGACGGTTCCGGCATCCGCAGCTTGTTGGAGCGCGATGATGAGCGGGTCGCGGCGCGGGTCGCGCGGGTGCCAGCGGTGACCGAAGCCGGGGACGAAGGCTTTGCGTTGCTTGTACTCGGCAACCAATGCACGTGCTGCATCCTCCGGCGGTTCGCCTGATGCGTGGAGGCGCTGCAAGACTTCGAGGCACTGCTGCCCCGCGCCGCCGTGTACGTCGCCGAGCAGGTTGACGCCGGTCGCCATCGCGTTGTTCAGGTCGAGCCCGCAGGACGCCGCCATCCGGGCCGCGGCGATCGACGGCGCCTGCGGGCCGTGGTCGACAGCGGCCACGAGGGTGAGTTCGAGCAGCGCGGCCTCGGCCGGGGACGGCAACTCGCCGCGAGTCATCAGCCAGACCATCTGCGGGTAGCTGACCGCACCGATCAGCTTCTCGACGGCGTACCCGCGGAGGCGGATCACGCCGGGCTGGATGTCGGTGATCGCGGTCGACCACCAGTCGGCAACGTCGCTCATACGACTCCCTCGGCTCGCAGGTCGGCGATCTCGTCGGCGCTGTAGCCGACGCCGGCGAGGATCTCGTCGACATGCTCACCGAGGACAGGCGGCGGACCCGTCGGCCCGACCGGCCGTCCGTCGACGTGAACACTGCTCCCGAGCACACGCAGGGAGCGTGCCGCGCCCCCGGAGCCGCCCCCGTCGTTCGCGCGGAGAGAGCGCTCACCGGTGTTCTCGGAGGATCTTGGCATCGGCACCTCGTGCAAGAGAGCGCGCTCCGAGACCTGGGCGAGGGCGAGGGCCTGCGGCACTGTCAGCACCGGAGCGACCGGTACGCCGCTGGTCGCCAGGAGCTCGTCCCACTCGACGGCCGAGCGCTCGCTGAGGGTCTTCTCCAGCTCGCGCGTCAGCTCGGTCCGGTGCTGCTTGCGGGCCTCGCGGGTGGCGAAGCGGTCGTCGGTGATCAGCTCGGGGCGACCGAGTGCGGTGCACAGTTCGACGTACTGTTCCTGCTTGTTCGCCGCGATGTTCAGTGCGCCGTCGGCGGTCGCGAAAGTACCCGATGGTGCTGAGGTGACGTTTTCGTTGCCCATAGCCCGTGGTTCACGGCCGGCGACCAGGTGGTCGGAGACCACCCAGCCCATCGCGGCGACGGCGGTCTCCAGCATCGAGACGTCGAGGTAGCTGCCGGTGCCGGTCCGTGCGCGCTTCACCAGTGCGGCCGAGATCGCGAACGCGGCGGCGTACCCGCCGAGCGTGTCCGCGATCGGGAACCCGGTCCGCGTGGGCGCGCTCTCCGGCGTACCGGTGACGCTCATCATCCCGGACAGGCCCTGGATGATCTGGTCGTACGCCGGACGCCCGCGCATCGGCCCGGTCTGGCCGAAGCCCGAGACCGCGCAGTACACGAGGCCTTCGTTGAGTGTGTGCAGCACGTCCCAGCCGAAGCCGAGGCGCTCGAGGACGCCCGGGCGGAAGTTCTCCAGCAGTACGTCGGCGTCGCGGACCAGCCGTTCGAAGACCTCGCGGCCGGCCGGTGCTTTGAGGTCGAGCGTGAGAGAGCGCTTCCCGCTGTTCTGAGCGAGGAAGGAGACGCCGAGACCGCGCGCGCTCAGCTCGGGGTCGCCGCCGAGATTGCGGGCGAGATCGCCGGTGCCGGGGACCTCGATCTTCACCACGTCGGCGCCCATCAGGCCGAGTTGGTAGCCGGCGAACGGGCCGGCGAGGACGTTGGTCAGGTCGAGCACTCGTACGCCGGCGAGCAGGTCGGCCGAGGGGGTGATCGCCGGAGCGCGCTCTCCCTGGGTCTCAGGAGGCACTGAAACCGCTCCAGCCCGTTGCGCTGATCGTGCGTGCGCAGCGCCGTACGGCCTGGACGTACGCCGGGAGGCGCTCTTCGTTGAAGCGGGTCGTGGGGCCGCCGATGCCGACGGCCGCGACCACGCGGCCGTCGGAGCGGAGTACGGGGGCGGAGACGCCGGAGGCGCCGAGTTCGCGTTCTCCGTGGGTGATCGCGAAGCCGCGCTCGCCGGTTGCGGCGGCGATCGCGCGGAGTTTCTTGGGGAAGTCGCTGCCGTACGGCGACTCGCCTGCGACGTCGTCGATCACCGATGGGTCGGCGGCGAGCACCGGTGGGTCGCTGAGCAGCACCTTCGATGCGGCGCCGCCCCAGAGCGGGAGCGCTGAGCCGACGGCGATCGAGTGCCGCACGCTCAGCGTGCCCTGGGCCTGGGCGAGGCAGACGCGCGTCCGCCCGACCCGGATGTACAGGTTGGCCGTCTCCCCTGTGTCGGCGGCCAGCTTGCCCATCGCGGACCGGACGGCCGGCGGGATCTCCATGCTCGCGCTGCTCAACCGCGACCAGCGCAGGAAGCCCGGGCCGATCGCGTACCGGCCGGGTCCGATCGCGGCCACCAGGCCGCGCTGCTCCAGCGTCGTGACCAGCCGCAGAACTGTTGTCTTGGGCAACTTGCTGGCGGCGGTCAGCTCGGCCAGCGTCCAGGTCGGGTGCTCGTCGTCGAACCGCTCGAGCAGATCCAGCGCCCGGTGCACACTCCGTACGCCGGCCAGCTCCCGCTCGCCGCCAACCTCAGCCGACGCGGCACCGCTCCGCACCCCGGGAACTCCCGCAGCATCCGCGCCGGTTCGCGCTCCGGCGTCTCCCGCCGACTCCACACCGCTCCGCGGCCCCGTGCCGCCCGCAGCGCCGCCCGTGTCCGCTCGTCCCCCAGCAGCTTCGCCGCTGTCCGTCATGCTGCCCCTCTCGCCGGGTTCTCCTCTCGAAGATAACCCGCCGGTCCGCAGAACGGAATCTCTGTACCTCCTGGTGGAATGCTGCTACGGTCGCCGGAGATCCAGGGCATCGCCGCGCCCTCCGCGTGCCTGAAGGAGGTACCCCATGTCGCGTCCTGTCACCCGTAGGTCCTTTCTCGCCGGCGGGTTGTCGCTCAGCGTGCTGGCGACCACCGGCTGCGCCGCCCTCGAAGGCGGCAGCGTGGCCGGCGACTTCCCGTCCCGCAACGTCGAGATCATGGTCCCGGCCGCCCCGGGCGGCGGGTGGGACCTCACCGCGCGCCAGTTCCAGCACGTCGTACAGGAGGACGACTTCCTGCCCGGCCGCTCGACCTCGGTGGTGAACGTGACCGGTGCCGGCGGCGCCGTCGGGATCTCCAAGCTGGTCACCAAGAACCGCAAGGACCCGCACACGCTGATGATCACCGGCCTGGTGATGGTCGGCGCGCTGACCCTGAACCAGTCGAAGATCACCATCTCCGACACCACGCCGATCGCCACCATCACCGCCGAGCAGGAGGTGTTCGTGGTGAAGGCCGACTCGCCGCTGAAGACGCTGAAGGATCTGGTCGGCCAGTACGAGAAAGACCCCGCGTCGGTCAGCTGGGGCGGCGGCACGATCGGCGGTACCGACCACATCGCGGCCGGCGTACTGGTGAAGACCGCGGGCGGCGACCCGTCGAAGGTGAAGTACATCAGTTACTCCGGTGGTGGTGAGGCGACCGCCGCGATCCTGTCCGGCGACGTCACGGTCGGGATCTCCGGGCTGAGCGAGTTCGAGGAGCAGATCACCGCCGGGAAGATGCGCGTGCTCGCGACCACCGGCACCGACCCGATGACGGTCGACGGCCAGCAGCTCCCGACGCTCAAGTCCGAGGGGTACGACACCGAGGTGCTCAACTGGCGCGCGATCGTCGCGCCGCCGGACATCCCCGAGGCCGACCGGCAACGGCTGATCGAGTTCGTCACCAAGGTGAACAGCTCGCCGGAGTGGGACGAGATCCGCAAGAAGCAGGGCTGGACCGACTTCTTCCAGACCGGCGACGAGGCGAAGAAGTTCATCGCCGACGAGACGACGCGCGTCGAGGGACTCCTGAAAGAGCTGGGGATCGTATGAGCAACGAGCAGACGACAGTCCGTACGGCGGACGTCGAGGTCGAAGCGTCGCGGCTGGTGCGGATCATCGCCGCGGTGGTGCTGGTCGTGCTGAGTGCGACCTTCCTGGTGGGTGTGTTCGACATCCGCAGCCCGAAGGGCCTCGATCCGGCCGGGCCGCGGTTCTTCCCGCTGCTCGTCACCTCCGCCTGGTTGCTGCTGAGCATCGCCGACCTGATCGAAGGTCTGCGCTCACCTCGTACCGCGAAGTCCGCCGACCGCAGCTGGTTCGAGCCCGTCGCCGTCTCCGCGTTGCTCGTGCTCTACGCGTTCCTCGTCGTACCGCTCGGCTACATGCTCGCGACCGCGCTGCTCTTCTTCGCCGCGGCTCGCGTGCTCGGCAGCCGGCAGCTCGTGCGTGACATCGTCGTGGCCGTCGTACTGGCGGTCGTCGTGTACGTCGCGTTCACGCAGTTCCTCGACATCTCGCTGCCGGAAGGGGTGCTGGGGCTGTGATCGCGATGGCCGTCTTCGGCGACCTGATGCACGGGTTCGGGACCGTGCTCGACCCGATGAACCTGCTCTGGGCCGTGCTCGGCGTGACGCTCGGCATGCTCGTCGGCATCCTGCCCGGGATCGGGCCGGCGCTGACGATCGCGCTGCTGCTGCCGATCACGTTCAACTTCTCCGACCCGATCGGCGCCTTCATCATGTTCGCCGGGATCTACTACGGCGCGATGTACGGCGGCTCGACGACGTCGATCCTGATCAACACCCCCGGCGAGTCGGCGTCGGTCGCGACCGCGATCGAGGGCCACAAGATGGCGCTCAAGGGCCGCGCCCGAGCCGCACTCGCGACCGCCGCGATCGGGTCCTTCGTGGCCGGCACGATCTCGACCGTGCTGCTGACGTTCGTCGCGAAACCGATCGGCAGCCTGGCCAGCAAGTTCCAGGCGACCGACTACTTCGCGATCACGCTGCTCGCCATGGTCGCGGTCACCGCGCTGGTCGGGCACTCGCTGGTTCGCGGGCTGCTGTCGCTGACCGTCGGGTTGTTCATCGGGCTGATCGGGCTCGACAGTCTGTCCGGCGCGCAGCGGTACACGTTCGGCACACTGCGGCTGCTCGACGGTGTGGACGTGGTGATCGTGATCGTCGGGTTGTTCGCGATCGGCGAGACGTTGCACGTGGCATCGAAGCTGCGCAGTACGCCGGACCGCCCGGCCGTGCTCGAGAAGGGCCGGCTGCGGACCGGGTACCTGAACAAGGCCGACTGGAAGCGCTCGTGGGCGCCGTGGCTGCGTGGTACGGCGCTGGGCTTCCCGTTCGGCGCGATCCCGTCGGGCGGCGCCGAGGTGCCGACCTTCCTGTCGTACACGATCGAACGCCGGCGGGCGAAGAAGGCCGGGCGCAAGCACCCCGACGAGTTCGGCGACGGCGCGATCGAGGGCGTCGCCGGACCCGAGGCGGCCAACAACGCGTCGTTCTCCGGCGTACTGGTGCCGCTGCTGACGCTCGGGCTGCCGACGTCGGCGACCGCCGCGGTGATGCTGGCGGCGTTCCAGATCTTCAACGTGCAGCCCGGGCCGCAGCTGTTCGAGGACCAGGGCACGCTGGTCTGGACGCTGATCGCGTCCCTGTACGTCGGCAACCTGATCCTGCTGATCATGAACCTGCCGCTGATCCAGATCTGGGTCCAGGTGCTCAAGGTCCCGCGGCCGCTGCTGTACGCCGGGATCCTGGTCTTCGCGTGTCTCGGTGTGTACTCGCTGTCCGGCTCCGGGTACGAGGTGCTGATGGCGCTGCTGATCGGGGTCGCCGGGTTCTTCATGCGCAAGCTCGACTTCCCGATCGCGCCGGTGATCCTGGGCGTGATCCTCGGGCCGACGATGGAGGAGCAGTTCCGGCGCGCGCTGGTGATCTCCAACGGCGACGGGAGCGTGTTCTTCACCCGGCCGCTCAGCCTGGTCATCATCGTGCTGACCGTGCTCGCGCTGTTCGTCCCGTACCTGCCGCGGCTGGTCGCGCGGGTTCGGGGCACCCAGCCGGCGCGCGACCGGCTGACCTTCGGCGAGGACGACTGATCCGGTACCGAACGACAGGACGTGTCCGCCCTCGCCCGCGGCGTTCGAGCGTGCGGGACGATCCGGGTGGTGGGCGGGGAGGGACACCTCCTGTCGTTCGGTACCGGACGAGGGGTTGAGGTGCGGGAACCGGTGAGACCGACTGATGGGAGAGTGACCTCGTGAAGATCCTCGTCGGCTACGTGCCCACCCCCGAAGGCGAGGCCGCCCTGACCGCGGCCGCCGCCGAAGCCGAGCTGCGCGGCGCCGGCGTGCTGCTGCTGAACACCAGCCGCGGCGACGCCTACATCGACAACCGCTACGCCAACGCCGAGGAGCTCGCTGCCGCGGAGACCAAGCTCCGGGAGGCCGGCGTCGAGGTCACCATCCAGCAGGCTGTCGGCACGGGTGACGTCGCTGCCGAGCTCCTCAAGGCGGCCGCCGCTGAGGATGTCTCGCTGATCGTCCTGGGTCTGCGCCGGCGGTCGCCGGTCGGCAAGCTGATCCTCGGGAGCACTGCTCAGCGGGTGCTGCTGGAGTCGCCGGTGCCGGTTCTGGCGGTGAAGGTCACCTCTCCCCGCGACTAATCGGGGTGAGTGATTGGGGCCGGGCACCTAAACTGGTCGGTGCCATGCCTGATGCCCGGACCGAGTCCTCCAGTCCCACCCCAGCCACCGGTCCCGTCCAGGACCCCGCCCGTACGGCGAACAGCCGTCGGCGGCCTCGTCGTCGCGGCGGGAGGTCGGGCGGCCGCAGCACCCCGCCGGAGCCGGGCTCGGAGGCGGGGGCCGGTACTTGGAACGAGGAGGGCGCGGACGCCCCCGGCGGAGACGCCCGCGGAGGAGGTGCTCGCGATGCGGACGCTCGCGGCGGAGACCCCCGCGGCGCAGCTCCGCGCGGCGCGGACTCCCGCGGCGGGAACGCGGGTGGAAGC
>NZ_JBFAYT010000023.1:0-54414 GCF_040681455.1 Kribbella sp. NPDC051770
CACCCACCGCGGCGCCTGGTGGGTGATCCCGGCGGTCTTCCTCACCGGCGTGTACGGCGGCTACTTCGGCGCCGCGCAGGGCGTGCTGCTGATGGCGATCCTCGGCCTCGGCCTGGACGCGAACCTGCAGCGGATGAACGCGCTGAAGAACGTGCTGGCCACCTTCGTGAACACGGTCGCGGCGATCCTGTTCGTGATCGTCGCCGACGTCGACTGGCTGGCCGCGGCGCTGATCGCGGTCGGTTCGACGATCGGCGGGTTCGTCGGCGCTCGCTACGGCCGCAAGCTCCCGCCGATCGCGTTGCGCTGCCTGATCGTGGTGATCGGCGTCGTCGCGATCGTCACGATGCTGTTCTGAGTCCGCCGATCAGCAGGTCGAGGCCGTAGTCGAACTGCTCCTCGCCGCCGGTGGTCCGGGCCAGCTCCGGCGCGAGCTCGACGACCGTCGGGAACTCGGTCGCCGACAGCGACTCCATCGTCGTCCGCAGCCGGCGCAGCCCTTCGGGGTCGCGCTGCTCGGAGGCCATCTGGATCTCCCACGAGGTCGCGCCGAGCACGTAGGTGAACAGCGTCGTGTGCGTCCGCGCCGCGGTCTCCTTGTCGAACCCGGCCGATCGCAGTACGCCGAGCAGCCCCTCGGCGACCCGCGCGGTCTCGTGCCCGCTCAGCGGCCGCCCGGCAAGTAGTTGCGCCAGGCAAGGATGTTGGAGCATCAGCCGGCGCAGCCCGCGGCAGACCGCGCGGACCTGGTCCGGCCAGTCCTCACCCGGCGGGACCGGAGGCAGCAGGCCCATCAGGTGGTCGCGGACGGCGTCGTACAGGTCGTCCTTGTTGCGGAAGTAGGTGTAGATCGCCATCGGGCCGACACCCAGTTCACCGCCCAGCGCGCGCAGGCTGAAGCTGTCGAGACCGCGGCCCTCCATCAGCTCCAGGGCGGTGGTGACGATCAGCTCGGGGTTCAGCGTATTGCGGGGCGTGCGAGTTGCCATACGCTGTACTGTACAGTGTAAGGAGACCAACTGAGAGGAAGTGTCAGGCGTGCGTGCAGTGCAGATCACCGAGTTCGGCGGTCCGGAGGTCCTGAAGGTGGCCGAGGTCGAGGCGCCGGTGGCCGCTGAGGGTCAGGTGCTGATCACCGTCGACCGGGCCGGCATCAACTACGCCGACACCCACCAGGTCGAGAACAGCTACCTGACCAAGGCCAAGCTCCCGCTGGTCCCCGGCGGCGAGGTCGTCGGCCGTACGGCGGACGGCCGCCGCGTGGTCGCCCTGGTCGGCACCGGCGGGTACGCCGAGCAGGCGGTCGCTTCGAGCGTGTCGGTGTTCGACGTCCCGGACGGCGTCAGTGACGGTGACGCGCTCGCGCTCGTCGTCCAGGGCACCAGCGCCTGGCACCTGCTGAAGACCTCGACGAACCTGCAGCCCGGCGAGTCCGTGCTGATCCACGCCGGTGCCGGGGGAGTGGGATCGCTCGCGATCCAGCTCGCCAAGCTCTGGGGTGCCGGCCGGGTGATCGCGACCGCGTCGTCGGAGGAGAAGCGGCAGCAGACCCTCGATCTCGGTGCGGACGTCGCCATCGACGGCACCCCCGAGGGCCTGAAGGACCGGATCCTCGAGGCGAACGGCGGCAAGCCGGTCGACGTGGTGCTGGAGATGGTCGGCGGCCAGACCTTCGACGAGTCGTTCGAGGCGCTCGCGCCGTTCGGCCGGCTGGTCACCTTCGGCGCGGCCTCCGGCGAGGCTGCGAAGGCGCTGGCCCCCGGCCGGCTGATGAAGGGCTCCCGGACCGTGGCCGGTTTCTGGCTGGTCGACTGCTTCCGGCGGCCCGGGATGCTCGGCGACTCGCTGCAGGACCTGTTCGAGCTGGTCGCGGCGGGCAGGCTGAAGCCGATCGTCGGTGCCGAGTACGGCTTGTCCGAGGTCGCGACGGCGCACGAGGACATGCGTGCCCGGCGGACCGTCGGCAAGCTGCTGCTCGACCCCACCCGCTGAACCTCCGCTCCACTCGCTGACCCCCACGAGGAGATCAACCGCATGACCATCGCAGTCGAGAAAGTCATCTACACCGCTCGCGCGACCGCCCAGGGCGGCCGGGACGGGCACACCGCCTCCGACGACGGCAAGCTGGACGTCACCGTCGCGCCGCCCAAGGAGATGGGTGGCAACGGCGAGGGCACGAACCCCGAGCAGCTGTTCGCGGCCGGGTTCGCCTCCTGCTTCCACAGCGCGCTGAAGCTGGTCGCGCGCAAGGCGCGCGTCGACTGCGACGGCTCGACCGTCACCGCCGAGGTCGGCATCGGCCCGATCAACGGCGGCGCCGGCTACGGCCTGGAGGTCGCGCTGGTCGTCAGCCTGCCCGGCGTCGAGCGCTCGGTGGCCGAGGAGATCGTGGCGAAGGCCCACGAGGTCTGCCCGTACTCGAACGCGACCCGCGGCAACATCAAGGTCGACCTGCAGGTCGCCTGACCGCCGGCGAACAGAAGCCTCCGGATGATCAGAATTCTGATCATCCGGAGGCTTTTCTGATCAGTGCATCCGCTCCAGCGCTTCGAGCAGCAGCCGCGGGGTCTCGCTGACCGGCGCCGCCGCGATGCTCAGCGCGTCCATGATCGCGGCGTACTCGTCGAGATCCTCGACCTTGTCGAGGTAGAGCGCGCTGGCCGCGTGCTCGATGTACACCACGTCGGGCAGGTCGCCCTCGGGGAAGCGCAGAATACTGAACGCTCCACCGGCACTGGGGTAACCAACGCTGCTGAACGGCATCAGCTGCAGGGTCAGGTTCGGCAGTTTGGTGAGCTTGATCAGGTGCTCGATCTGCTCGCACATCACCTCGCGGCCGCCGACCGGACGGTGCAGGACCGCCTCGTCGATGACCACCCAGAGCTTGACCGGGTTCACCCGGGTGAGGATCTGCTGCCGGGTGACGCGCAGCGCGACCCGCTGGTCGATCTCCTCCTGCGGCAGGTAGGCCTTGCCGAACTGGACCACCGCGCGGGCGTAGTTCTCGGTCTGCAGCAGCCCGGGAACGAACAGCACCTCGTAGGTGCGGATCAGCTTGGCGGCGACCTCGAGGCCGACGTAGTTGGAGAACCAGGCCGGCATCACGTCGCCGTACCGGGACCACCAGCCGGGGTTGTTCGCGGCCCGGGCCAGCTCCATCAGGCGCTCGCGCTCGCGGTCGTCGCTGAGCCCGTACAGCCGGAGCAGGTCGGCGACGTCGCGCTCCTTGAAGCCGACCCGGCCGAGCTCCATCCGGCTCACCTTGGACTCCGAGGACCGGATCTGCCAGCCGGCGTCGGCCCGGCTGATCCCCGCGGTCTCCCGCATCCGGCGCAGGTGCCCGCCCAGCATGATCCGCAGAGCGGTAGGCCCGCCGTCGTCCCCGCCTGTCACGGTCACGACCTCATCACGCCTTCCCCAGCCTCCCTGCGTCCCCTGATCGAGGGCAGGAGGCAGCCGCCTCTCACCCAAGACCCTCCGATGCTAGCGCCCCGGGCGCGATCTGGCGCCGATTTCCCGCGGCCCGCCGGAACCTGACCCGGCAGCCTCAGGCGGCCGGGCTGGACAGCGCGAGCACGGTGGACGCCGGGAGCGTGGCCAGCGCGGCGCCTTCGATCAGGATCTTCGACGATCGCAGACCGCTGCCGATCACGACCAGGCCGGCCGTGGTCACCGACTCGTCGACCAGCACCGGCCAGCCGTCCGGGAGCCCGATCGGCGTGATGCCGCCGTACTGCATACCGGTGCTGCTGACCGCGTCGTCCTGGGCGGCGAACGAGATCTTCCGGACGCCGAGGTGCTTGCGGACCACGCCGTTGACGTCGGCCCGGTGCGTGGCCAGCACCATCACCGCGGCGTACGTCGACTCACCCGCGCGCTTGCCGTGCACGATCACGCAGTTGGCCGACGCGGCCATCGGTACGTCGTACTCGGCGCAGAACGCGGCGGTGTCCGCGAGCTCCGGGTCGATCGCCGCCGCGTACGCCGGCAGCTCACCGAGCGCGGCCCGGACCGGCTCGGCCAGCAGGTCCGGTACGTCGGCCGCCGGCTGCCAGTCGAGCTTGCCGAGCTCCGGCGCCGCCACTACTTCGACTCCAGCAGGTCGGCGTACTCGGGGTGCTTCTCGAAGTACTGGATGTAGTACGGGCAGGCCGGCCGCACCTTGAGGCCGGCGGCGCGGGCGTCCTCGAGCGACTGCTTGGCGACCTTGCCGGCCACCCCGCGGCCCTGGAACTCCGGCATCGTCTCGGTGTGCAGGAAGGTGATGTGCTCGCTGGTCCGGCGGTAGGTGGCGATCCCCATCAGCGCGCCGGAGGCGTCGCGGGCCTCGTACCGGTGCTGCTCGGGGGCGTCCGCGACGGTCACGTCGTTGTCCATGCGGGCCACTGTAGCCAGCCCGGCCGCAGCCTCGGAGCCGGTGCCCGCGGGCCGGAACCATCGGCCACGGATGAAAACTCCGGGCACGGGGTACCCGGTCCAACGGACAACTTCAGACCGGCCGGGAGGAGAGGCGGGGTATGAGCGAACACGCGTTGGAGGAGGGCAAGGCGATACCGAGCCTGGTGCCCGCCCGGATGGACCGGTTGCCGTGGACCCGCTTCCACTGGATGATCGTCGTCGGCCTCGGAGTCTCCTGGATCCTGGACGGTCTGGAGATCCAGCTGGTCTCGCTGGTCGGCAACGTGCTGAAGGAGTCGCAGACCCTCGGGCTGACCACCGCGGAGGTCGGGCTGCTGGCCTCGATCTACCTGGCCGGCGAGGTGGTCGGCGCGCTGTTCTTCGGCCGGCTGACCGACCGCTGGGGCCGCCGGAACCTGTTCATCATCACGCTCGTGGTCTACCTGGTCGCCTCCGGCGCGGCCGGCCTGAGCTGGGACTTCTGGTCGATCGCGCTGTGCCGGTTCGTGGCCGGGATGGGCATCGGCGGTGAGTACGCCGCGATCAACTCCGCGATCGACGAGCTGATCCCGTCGAAGTACCGCGGCCGCGTCGACATCGGCGTCAACGGCACCTACTGGGGCGGCGCGCTGATCGGGTCCGCGGTCGGCCTGGTCTTCCTCAACGACGACATCGTGCCGATCGAGTGGGGCTGGCGGCTGTGCTTCCTGATCGGGCCGGTGATGGGCCTGATGATCATCTACCTGCGCCGGCACATCCCGGAGAGCCCGCGCTGGCTGATGACGCACGGCCGGGTCGAGGAGGCCGAGCGCACCGTCGACCAGATCGAGGAGACCGTCCGCCGCCAGGGCGGCGAGCTGCGCGAGGTCGGCGACGACGAGGCGATCAACGTGGTCGACTACCCGCCGGTGACGTACCGCGAGATCGCGCACGTGATGCTGACCAAGTACCGCAGCCGGTCGTTCCTCGGCTTCTCGATGATGGTCACCCAGGCGTTCCTCTACAACGCGATCTTCTTCACCTACGCGCTGGTCCTGAAGGCGTACTTCGGGCTGAACGACTCCAGCATCGCGCTGTACTTCTTCCCGTTCGCGATCGGCAACCTGGCCGGGCCGCTGCTGCTCGGCCACCTGTTCGACACCATCGGCCGGCGCAAGATGATCCTGGCCACGTACTCGATCTCGGCGGTGGTGCTGTTCGTCACCGCGCTGCTGTTCAACGGCGGCGCGCTGAACGCGGCGACGCTGACCGGGCTGTGGTGCGTGGTGTTCTTCTTCGCCTCGGCGGGCGCGTCGTCGGCGTACCTGACGGTGAGCGAGATCTTCCCGATCGAGCTGCGCGGCCAGGCCATCTCGTTCTTCTTCGCAATCTCGCAGCTGACCGGTGGTGTGGTGGCGCCGTTCCTGTTCGCGTCGCTGATCGGTGAGGGCGACAACCCGGCCCGCGGTCCGCTGACGGTCGGTTACATCATCGGCGCGGTCGTGATGCTGGTCGGTGGCCTGATCGCCTGGTTCTTCGGGGTGGACGCCGAGGGGCAGTCGCTGGAGAACGTCGCGACGCCGCTCTCGGCGCGTGAGCGTGCGTCGTCGACGCGGTTCCAGGGGACGAACCCCCGGTTGCCGAGCGCGCAGGCGCAGGGCCGCGGGATCACACCGATCGTCCCGAACGGCGACGACGAGGAGCCGCCGAAGGACACCTAGGATCTGCGGTGTGAACTCGCTGCTGATCGCCGGTACGACCTCCGACGCGGGCAAGACGACCGTGGTGACGGGGTTGTGCCGGTGGTTGGCACGCCAGGGCATGCGGGTCGCGCCGTACAAGGCGCAGAACATGTCGAACAACTCGATGGTCTGCGCGGACGGCGCCGAGATCGGCCGCGCGCAGTGGATCCAGGCCGTTGCCGCCGGCGCCGAGCCGGAGGCCGCGATGAACCCGGTGCTGCTCAAGCCGGGCAGCGACCGCCGCAGCCACGTCGTGCTGATGGGGGAGCCGTGGGGCGAGCTGACCGCCCGCGGCTTCCTCACCGAGCGCGTGGAGCTCGCGAAGGCGGCGTTCGCGGCGTACGACGATCTGGCGAGCCGGTACGACGTGGTGATCAGCGAGGGCGCCGGCAGCCCGACCGAGATCAATCTGCGGCAGTCGGACTACGTCAACATGGGTCTCGCGCAGCACACGCGGGCGCCGGTCGTCGTGGTCGGCGACATCGATCGCGGCGGGCTGTTCGCGTCGATGTTCGGGACCGTCGCGCTGCTCTCGGCCGAGGACCAGCGGCTGATCAGCGGCTTCGTGGTGAACAAGTTCCGCGGCGACGTCTCGCTGCTGCAGCCGGGCATCGACATGCTGACCAGCGTCACCGACCGGCCGACGTACGGCGTGCTGCCGTGGCTGCCCGAGCTCTGGCTCGACTCCGAGGACGCGCTCGACATCCCCGCGCGCCGGACCGATCACGACCCGGACGTGCTGACGATCGCCGTCGTGCGTTTCCCGCGGATCAGCAACTTCACCGATCTCGACGCGCTCGCGGTCGAGCCGACGACGAGCGTGTTCTTCACCGCGAGCCCGGCCGAGGTCCGCGACGCCGACCTGGTCGTGCTGCCCGGGTCGCGGGCGACGACGTCCGACCTGGCCTGGCTGCGCGAGACCGGTCTCGCCGATGCCGTCCAGGCGCGGGTCGCGGCCGGGCGGCCCGTGCTCGGGATCTGCGGCGGCTACCAGTTGCTCGGCGGCGCGATCGACGACCCGTACGGCGTGGAGGGCGGCGGGTCGCACACCGGGCTCGGGTTGTTGCCGGTGGCCACGGAGTTCGCGCCGGAGAAGGTGCTCGCGCGGCCGGCGCCGACGGCGTACGAGATCCATCACGGCGTGGTCGGGGTGACCGGCGACGCAGAGGAGTTCCCGGGCGGCTGCCGGACCGGGGTGGTCTGGGGGACGATCTGGCACGGGCTGCTCGACGACGATGCGGCCCGGCACGCGTTTCTGACCGAGATCGCGGCGCTCGCGGGCAAGCGGGCACCGGACGGCACGGTGTCGTTCGCCGCGCTGCGCGAGGACCGGCTCGACCGACTCGCGGATGCGATCGACGAGCACCTCGACACCGCGGCGCTGCTGAGGCTGATCGAGAAGGGCGCGCCGAGCGGGCTGCGATTCGTGCCGCCGGGAGCGCCGGTTCTGTCGGTGCCCTGAGCTAGCGTCGGCCGCATGGACCTCAAGTCTGTGCTGCACGAGTACCTGCGCTCGACCCGAGCGCTGCTGCTCGCCAAGCTCGACGGCATCAGCGAGTACGACCGGCGCCGTCCACTCGTGCGCTCCGGCACGAACCTGCTCGGCCTGGTCAAGCACCTCACCGGCATCGAGTACGTGTACCTCGGCACCAGCGTCGGCCGTCCGCCGGAGCAGCCGCTGCCGTGGGAGGCGGACGGCTCGGTCTGGGAGGGCGCGGACATGTGGGCGCTGCCGACGGAGTCCACCGAGTACCTGACCGGCCTGTACCAGCAGGCCTGCGCGCACAGCGACGAATCGCTCGCGCTGCTCGACCTGGACACACCCGCCGACGTCCCGCACTGGACCGACGGCCGGACGACGCTCGGCGCGCTGCTGGTCCGCGTCGTGGACGAGACCGCCCACCACGCCGGTCACGCCGACATCGTCCGCGAGCTGATCGACGGTCAGGGCGGCAAGGACGCCGACGCCCTGGACGAGACCGGCTGGCACGAGTACTACGGCAAGCTCCAGCAAGCCGCCGAGACCTTCCGCTGAGGGCGCTGCGAGACTGAGGGGATGGAGGACAGCTTCGAGCGGGAGCGCGGACGGATGTTCGCGATCGCCTACCGGATGCTCGGGACGGTGACCGACGCCGAGGAAGTGCTGCAGGACGCCTGGCTGCGCTGGCAGGGCGTCGACCAGTCGACGGTCACCAACCCGACCGGCTTCCTGGTCAAGACCGTCACGAACCTCTGCCTGAACCAGCTCACCTCCGCGCGCGCCCGGCGCGAGACGTACGTCGGCGAGTGGTTGCCCGAGCCGGTGCTGACGAACCGGCCCGGCCCGCTGGACGTCGTGTCCGAGCGCGAGGAGGTCTCCTTCGCGCTGCTGACCTTGCTCGAACGGCTGAGCCCGCCCGAGCGTGCGGCGTACGTGCTGCGGGAGGCCTTCGGGTACTCGCATCGCGAGGTCGCCGAGCTGATCGGCACCAGCGAGGCCAACGCGCGGCAGTTGCATGCGCGGGCCCGTAAGCACGTCGCCGTCGAGGAGCCGCGCAACGAGCCCGTCGATCGGACGCACTGGCAGGAACTGGTTTCCCGCTTCCTCGCGGCCGCTCACCAGGGCGATCTCGAAGGCTTGACCGAGCTGCTGACCGCCGACGTCGTCTCGCGCTCGGACGGCGGCGGCAAGGTCAGCGCCGCGCGCCTGCCGGTGGTCGGCGCGGACAAGGTCGCTCGCTACCTGCTCGGCTCGCTGGTGAAGTTCGGCGCCGACGTCGAGTTCGGCTTCACCGAGGCCAACGGCGAACCCGCGCTGCTGGCCACCGACCCGACCGGCGTCCGGGCGGTCTGCTTCGTCACGTTCAGCCGCGACCTGATCAGCTCGCTCGACCTGGCGATGAACCCGGACAAGCTGCACACGGTGGAGCGCCAGCTGACCATGGCTTGACGACTGTGACAGTGGAACTGTCACAATGGCGCTATGGGTCCACTGCGCGGGGTCAAGGTGGTCGAGCTGGCCGGGATCGGGCCGGCGCCGTTCGCGTGCATGCTGCTGGCCGAGCTCGGGGCGGACGTGCTGCGGGTGGAACGGCCGGGCGGCGGGCTCGCGATGGGACCACCGGAGTACGAGCTGGTGAACCGCGGGCGGCGCAGCGTCGCGCTCGACCTGAAGCGGCCGGAGGCGATCGACGCCGTCCTGCAGCTGGTCGGGCAGGCCGACATCCTGGTCGAAGGCTTCCGGCCGGGCGTCGCGGAGCGGCTCGAGCTCGGCCCTGAGGACTGCTGGGCGGTGAACGAGCGGCTGGTCTATGGGCGGATGACCGGCTGGGGGCAGGACGGTCCGTTGGCGCAGTCGGCCGGGCACGACATCGACTACCTCGGGCTGTCGGGGGCGCTGCACGCGATCGGGCGTGCGGGCGGGCCGCCGCAGGTGCCGGCGAATCTGCTCGGGGACTTCGCCGGTGGATCGCTGTATCTGGTGATCGGGGTGCTCGCTGCGCTGACCGAAGCGCGGTTGAGCGGCCGGGGCCAGGTCGTCGACGCGGCGATCGTCGACGGGTCGGCGCACCTGACGACGATGCTGCTCGGGGCGCTGGCGAGCGGGGTGTGGAAGCAGGAGCGGGGGACGAACCTGCTCGACACCGGGGCGCCGTTCTACGACGTGTACGAGACCGCCGACGGCAAGCACATGGGTGTCGGCGCGATCGAGCCGAAGTTCTACGACGAGCTGATCGGGCTGCTCGGGATCAGCCCGCCTGACCGGTACGACGTGGCGTCGTGGCCCGAGTTGCGTGAGCAGCTGGCCGCGGCGTTCGCGGGGAAGACGCAGGCGGAGTGGACCGAGGTGTTCGACGGCACGGACGCGTGCGTCGCGCCGGTGCTGCCGTTGGCGGGGGAGCATCCGCACCTGGCGGCGCGCGGGGTGTTCGTCGAGAGGGACGGGATCCGGCAGGCCGCGCCCGCGCCGCGGTTCTCGCGGACGCCGAGCGAGCTCGGGCGGCCGCCGAGCCGGCCGGGGGAGCACACGCGGGAGGCGCTGGCCGAGTGGGGTGTGACCGATGTGGACGACCTGCTGAGGAGCGGCGCCGCCGTACAAGCAGCAGCCGAGCAAGCCGCCGTACAGGACTGACCGAAGGAGCCCGCCCGTGCAACGTCACCTCTTCGACGCCGACCACCACGCCTTCCGTGAGACCGCGCGCGCCTTCTGCGACAAGGAGATCGTGCCGCACCACGACGCCTGGGAGGAGGCGGGCATCGTCCCGCGCGAGCTGTGGACGGCGGCCGGCAGCGCGGGGCTGCTCGGGTTCATGATGCCCGAGCAGTACGGCGGCGGAGGCGTGCGCGACTACCGGTTCAACGCGGTGCTGATCGAGGAGCTGACGCGGGCCCGGGCCAGCGGGGTCGGGTTCAGCATCCACACCGACATCAACTCGGCGTACCTGCTGGACTACGCGACCGACGAGCAGAAGGCGCGCTGGCTGCCCGGGTTCTGCAGCGGCGAGACGATCACCGCGATCGCGATGACCGAGCCCGGCGCGGGCAGCGACCTGCAGGGCATCCGGACGACGGCCGTCCGCGACGGCGACGAGTACGTGATCAACGGGCAGAAGACCTTCATCTCGAACGGCATCCTCGCCGACCTGGTGATCGTCGTCGCCAAGACCGACCCGGACGCCGGCTACCAGGGCATCTCGCTGCTCGTCGTCGAGCGCGGCACGCCCGGCTTCGAGCGCGGCCGGAACCTGGACAAGATCGGCCTCAAGGCCCAGGACACCGCCGAGCTGTTCTTCGACAACGTCCGCGTCCCCGCGACCAACCTGCTCGGCCAGGAGGGCCAGGGTTTCGTGCACCTGATGGAGAAGCTCCCGCAGGAGCGCCTCACCATCGCCGTCGTCGCGGCCGCGGCCTGCGAGAACATCCTCGAGTCGACCCTGGCCTACGTGAAGGAGCGCACCGCCTTCGGCCGCCCGATCGGCTCCTTCCAGAACAGCCGCTTCGTCCTCGCCGAACTGGCCACCGAGACCCAGATCGCCCGCGTCTTCGTCGACCGCTGCATCGAGGAACTGACCGCCGGCACCCTCACCGTCAGTGAGGCCGCGATGGCCAAGTGGTGGACCACCGAGCTCCAGAAGAAGGTCGTCGACCGCTGCCTCCAGCTCTACGGCGGCTACGGCTTCATGACCGAGTACCCGATCGCCAAGGCCTACCTGGACACCCGCATCCAGACCATCTACGGCGGCACCACCGAGATCATGAAGGAGATCATCGGGAGAACGCTGGGGGTCTGAGCAAGGTGGACCGGATCCACCGAGGACATCGGACACGTGGATTCCCAGTCATTTGACGGGGTCCAACGCGGCCCGGACGTGCCAGACTGCTGCCGAGAAGGTCTGGAGCGAGGAGGTCGGCTGATGGGAATCGTGTCGCCGGGGTTCACCGGGCGGCGGCGGGGCGGGACGGAGTTGCCGCCGGGGCAGTACCTGACGCGGGACTTTCCGGTGCTGTCGGCCGGACCGACGCCGCACATCCTGCCGGAGCACTGGGAGTTCAGCATCGCCACCGAGAGTGGTGAGGTGCACAAGTGGGACTGGGCGGCGTTCCTGGAGCTGCCGGCCGAGGAGATCACCCGTGACATCCACTGCGTGACGCGCTGGTCGAAGCTGGAGTCGGAGTGGAAGGGCGTCTCGCTGGACACCCTGTTCGCCGACGTCGAGACCGGTGCGGACTTCACGATGGCGCACAGCTACGGCGGCTACACCACGAACGTCCCGCTGGAGGACCTGCTCGACGGGCAGGCCTGGATCGCCTACGAGTTCGAGGGCGAGCCGCTGCACCCCGAGCACGGCGGTCCGGCGCGGTTGCTGATCCCGCACCTGTACTTCTGGAAGAGCGCCAAGTGGGTCCGCGGCCTGGTGCTGTCCGACACCGACGACCTCGGCTTCTGGGAGACCGCGGGCTACCACGAGTACGGAGACCCATGGAAAGAACAGCGGTACGCCGGCGACTGACCTGGCAGACCGGCACGGTCACCGAGGTGCGGGAGGAGACCGCCACCGCCCGGACGATCGTGCTCGACCTGCCGGACTGGCCCGGCCACCTGGCCGGGCAGCACCTGGACGTCCGGCTCACCGCGCCGGACGGTTACCGCGCCTCGCGGTCGTACTCGATCGCCTCGGCGTGGACCGGTTCGACGGTCGAGCTGACCGTCGAGGTGGTGGACGACGGGGAGGTCTCGCCGTACCTGGTGCAGGTCGTCGGGGTCGGTGACCCGCTGGAGGTCCGCGGCCCGGTCGGGGGCTGGTTCGTCTGGCGCCCGGAGGACGTGGGCCGGATCCAGCTGATCGGCGGCGGCTCCGGCGTCGTACCGCTGATGGCGATGCTGCGCGAGCACGCGCACGCCGCCAGCACGGTGCCGGCCCGCCTGCTGTACTCCGTACGCCGCCCGGAGGCGGTCATCTACCTGCCCGACCTGAAGAAGCTGGCGATGTCCGACGACGTCGACCTGACCTTCGTCTACACCCGGGAGGCGCCGCCCGGCGAACCCCGGGTCGGCCGGATCGACGCCGAGGTGCTGACCGCCAAGGCGTTCGGAGCGGCCGACGACCTGACCACCTACGTCTGCGGCCCGACCGGGTTCGTGGAGACGGTCGCCGACCTGCTGGTCGGCGCCGGCCACGACCCGGCCCGGGTCCGTACCGAACGCTTCGGATGACAGGAGGACCGCGATGACCGCGGATGTCCCGACCTACTTGGACGGCAACGCGGCGGCGGGCGCGCTCAGCGAGGTGTTCGCCGTCGACCTCACCGCCGCGATCGGCAAGTGCGCCGGCTGCGGCCGCGCCGGCGTCTTCGCCGAGGCGCACCTCTACCTGTCCGCGCCGGGCATGGTCGCCCGCTGCCCGGGGTGCGACGACGTGCTGCTGCGTGTCGTCACCACCCCGAGCGAGACCTACCTGGATCTGCGCGGGCTCACCTACCTACGGGTGTCCAACGGGTAGGTCCTTGCTGATCGTCACCGGGTTCATCCGCTGGTCGCCGAGCAGGTAGTGGCGGTAGAACGCGGAGATGTACGTCGTCGCGACCTCGCGCTGCTGGGTCTCGGTGAGCTGCTTGTCCGAGGAGCCGGTGCTCGACTTGCAGCGTCCCGGCCCGGCCGGGGTGGCGTCGTCGTACGCGCCGATCTGGCCGCTGCCCGGTGACCACTGGCTGTTGAAGAAGTCGTGGTTCGCGCCAGGGATGAAGTACTGGAACAGCGGCGCCTTGTTGTGCGCCTGCAGGTAGTTGTAGACCTGCCCCTGGACGGCGCCGTCGCAGCTGCCGATCAGCCCGGCCACCGGGATGTTCGTGATCCGGTACGGGTCGTACGACTCCCCGTCCGGGTCGTCGTCGGGGGAGTAGGGCTCGGCCGGAGCGAGCGGCACGACCGCCTTCACCCGTACGCCGGCCGGCCAGTCCTTCTGGTGGATGTCCGCGGCCTGGAAGAGCGTGCCGCGCCCGCCACGGGAGTGACCGAGCAACCCGACGTTCATCAGGTCGGCGTGCCCGCGGAAGTCGACCACCTTGCCGTGGTCGCGCACCTTGCCCGCGAGCGGGCCGCCGCCGGTGGTCGCGAGCTTCTGCCACATCGCGAGGTGCTTGTTGATCAGGGCCGCGCGACCGGCGTCCTGCTCCTCGCCGAACTGCGGGATGGTGCCGTTCGCGCCGATCGAGATCACGATCATGCCCTGGGCGGCGAGCACGTCGCCGAGGTAGTCGTAGCCGCGGTAGCTCGGCATCACCTCGGTGCCCGCCGGGCACGGCCAGTCGGACACCAGCTGGCCGGCCTTGCGGTCGATGCAGGTGTCCCACAGCCCGTGCGACATCAGCACCACCGGGTACTTGCCGGACAGCTTCTTCGGGTAGTGCACGACCGCGGTCAGCTCGGCCTTCAGGTCGGTGCCGGGCAGCGTGTAGGCGGTCGCACCTAGGTCGTACGTCGCCGTGCCCACCGCGGGTGGCGCGGCTGTTGCCTGCGGCATCGAGTTGAGCAGGAGGATCAGACTGGTGGCGGCCAGCAGGACCTTGCGCACAGGACGTCCTTTCGTCGGTTGTCCTGTCGACGTGCGGGTCGGCGCCGGGGTTGGCACCGAAATGTCCGGATCCTGTCAGCGTCGCCGGCGGCGTACGGTGTCGCGCTGGGTCTCGCCGACCGCGCGCTCGTAGGCGAGCACCAGGCCCTGGATGGTGACCGGTTTGAACCGCTCGACGAGCTGCTGGATGTGCTCCGGCGGGCCGCCCGAGTCGCGGTAGTGCGGCCAGACCTTGGTCCGGAACACCTCGGTCAGCTCCTCGGCGATCGCCCGGCCGTGCTCGGTGAAGATCCGGCCGGCCGCGAGCACCGCCTCGACCGGCAGGTCGAGGTCGAGCAGCTCGACGCCGAGGCTGAGGTGCGCGGTGGCGACCTGGAAGACGTCCTCGTCCGGAGTCGGCTCGACGACGCCGAGCGCGACCAGCATCTCGATGTCGTCGTCGGTCAGCTCGCGACCGGTACGCCGGACCAGCGTCGGCCGGTCGAGCGTCTCGGGCAGGTCGCGCATCCACGGTGTCAGCAGCGTCCGGTGCAGCGCGATGTCCTGCGGGGACGCGTCGTCCGGGATCCGTTCCAGGTAGCCCTCGATCGCGGACAGCGTGAACCCGTGCGCCTGCAGCTCGCGGACCAGGTCGAGGCGGGCGATGTGCTCGGGGCCGTAGTACCCGACCCGGCCGCGGCGGACCGGCGGCGGGATCAGCCCGCGGCCGGCGTAGAAGCGCAGGGTCCGGACGGTCATCCCGACCCGGGTGGACAGCTCGTCGACGGTGAGCGTCGCGTCAGGGGCGGGTTCGGACATGGCCGAGATCATAATGGCCCCTCTTGACGACCGTGACACCAACACTGTCACAATCGGGGGACGACTCGACCGACGGGACCACCATGAGTGAAGCCTTCCTGTACGACGCGATCCGCACGCCGCGGGGCAAGGGCAAGCCGACCGGCGCGCTGCACGAGGTCAAACCGATCCAGCTGGTCACCGGCCTGCTGCACGAGCTGCGCGCTCGCCACCCGGAGCTCGACCCGGCGGCCATCGACGACGTGGTGCTCGGGGTGGTGACGCCGATCGGCGACCAGGGCATGGACATCGCGCGCACCGCCGTACTGGCGGCCGGGTACCCGGAGACGACCGGCGGCGTCCAGCTCAACCGCTTCTGCGCGTCCGGGCTGGAGGCGGTCAACCAGGCGGCGCAGCGGGTGCGCTCGGGCTGGGAGGACTTCATCCTGGCCGGCGGAGTCGAGTCGATGTCGCGTGTCCCGATGGCCTCCGACGGCGGCGCCTGGGCGATGGACCCGGAGACCGCGCTGCAGACCAACTTCATCCCGCAAGGCATCAGCGCCGACCTGATCGCGACCATCGACGGTTTCTCCCGCACCGACGTCGACGCGTACGCCGCGGAGTCGCACGCGCGGGCCGCGAAGGCCTGGGCGAACGGGTACTTCGCGCGCTCGGTCGTCCCGGTCGACGACCGCAACGGCCTGCGGATCCTCGACCACGACCAGCTGGTCCGCCCCGGTACGACGGTGGAGACGCTGGCCGGGCTGCCCGCGTCGTTCGCCGCGATCGGCGAGCACGGCGGGTTCGACGCGGTCGCGCTGGAGAAGTATGTGCGGGTGGAGCGGATCGAGCACGTGCACCACGCGGGCAACTCCTCCGGCATCGTCGACGGCGCCGCGTTGGTGGCCATCGGCAACGAGAAGGCGGGCGCGGCGCTCGGCCAGGCGCCGCGCGGACGGGTGGTCGCGGCCGCGGTCAGCGGCGCCGACCCGACCATCATGCTGACCGGACCCGCGCCGGCCGCGCGCAAGGCGCTGGCCAAGGCCGGGCTCGAGGCCGGCGACATCGACCTGTTCGAGATGAACGAGGCGTTCGCCGCCGCGGTGCTGCACTTCATGGCCGACCTCGGCGTACCGCACGAGAAGGTGAACGTGAACGGCGGCGCGATCGCGCTCGGGCACCCGCTCGGCGCCACCGGCGCGATGCTGATCGGAACCCTGCTGGACGAGCTGGAGCGCCGTGAGCTCCGCTACGGTCTGGCCACCCTGTGCGTCGGCGGCGGGATGGGCGTCGCGACCATCATCGAGAGGCTGGCGGCATGATCTCCTGGACCGAGGACAGCGGGATCGTCACGCTGACGATGGACGACCCGGACGCGTCGGCGAACACGATGAACGACGCGTACCTGACCGCGATGGGCGCGACCGTCGAGCGGCTGCAGGCCACTGAAGGTTTGCGCGGTGTCGTGATCACGAGCGCGAAGAAGACGTTCTTCGCCGGTGGCAACCTGCAGCTGATCTCCCAGGCTCGACCTGAGGACGCGGCACAGGTCTTCGCGACCGTCGAGGAGGTCAAGCGCCAGCTCCGCGCGCTGGAGACGCTGGGCGTCCCCGTTGTTGCCGCGATCAACGGCTCGGCGCTCGGCGGCGGGCTGGAGATCGCGCTCGCCTGCCACCACCGGATCGTTGCCGACGACAACCGGATCGAGCTCGGCGTCCCGGAGGTCACGCTCGGCCTGCTGCCCGGCGGCGGTGGGGTCACGCGGGCGGTCCGGATGCTCGGGCTGCAGGACGCGTTGATGCAGGTGCTGCTGCAGGGTCAGCGGATGAAGCCCGCGCACGCGCAGTCGGTCGGCATCGTCGACGAGATCGTCCCGCGCGACGAGCTGCTCGCCCGTGCTCAGCAGTGGATCGAGTCGTACGACGGCGACGCCAAGCAGCCCTGGGACCGCGACGGCTACAAGATCCCGGGCGGTAGGCCGTCCTCGCCGAAGCTCGCCGCGTTCCTGCCCGCCTTCCCGGCCAACCTGCGCAAGCAGCTCAAGGGCGCGCCGTACCCGGCGCCGCGGGCGATCATGAGCGCCGCCGTCGAGGGCGCCCAGGTCGACTTCGCCACCGCCTCCCGGATCGAGTCGCGCTACTTCGTCTCGCTGGCGACCGGGCAGATCGCCAAGAACATGATCAACGCGTTCTTCTTCGAGCTGCAGGCGATCAACGCGGGTGCCTCGCGGCCGGACGGCGTACCGGCGTACCGGGCGGTGAAGGTCGGCGTGCTCGGCGCGGGGATGATGGGCGCCGGGATCGCGTACTCCTGCGCGAAGGTGGGGATCGAGGTCGTGCTGAAGGACGTCTCGCTGGAGGCGGCCGAGAAGGGCAAGCAGTACTCCGAGAAGCTGCTCGCCAAGCAGCTGAAGAAGGGCCGGACGACCGCGGCGAAGGCCGAGGCGTTCCTCAGCCTGATCACGCCGACCGCCGATCCGAACGACCTGGCCGGCTGCGACCTGGTGATCGAGGCGGTCTTCGAGAGCGAGGAGCTCAAGCAGAAGGTCTTCGCCGAGATCGCCGGCGTGGTCGAGCCGGACGCGCTGCTCTGCTCGAACACCTCGACGCTCCCGATCACGTCGCTGGCCGACGGCATCGACCGCCCGGACGACTTCATCGGGATGCACTTCTTCTCGCCGGTCGACCGGATGCCGCTGGTCGAGCTGATCGTGGGGGACAAGACCTCCGACCGCGCGCTGGCCAAGGCGTACGACGTGGTCCGGCAGATCAAGAAGACGCCGATCGTGGTCAACGACAGCCGCGGGTTCTTCACGTCGCGGGTGTTCGGCACGCTGGTGATGGAAGGCGCGGCGATGGTTGCCGAGGGCGTCGACCCGGTGACGGTCGAGCGGGCCGCCACCCAGATGGGCTTCCCGGCCCCGCCGCTGGCGATGCTGGACGAGGTGACGCTGACGCTGCCGCAGAAGATCCGCGACGCGGCCCGGGCGGCGGGCGACAGTGCGGGTGCGTTCGATGAGCACCCGGGGATGGCGGTGACCGATCGGCTGGTCAGCGAGTTCGACCGCAAGGGCAAGGCGGCCGGTGCTGGGTTCTACGAGTACCCGGCGGACGGGCCGAAGCGGCTGTGGCCGGGGCTGTGGGAGCACTTCGGCGGCGCTGCCGACGTACCGTTCGCCGATCTCCAGGAGCGCCTCACCTTCGCGATGTCGCTCGAGACCGTGAAGTGCCTCGACGAAGGCGTGCTGCGCTCGGTGGCCGATGCGAACATCGGCTCGATCTTCGGCATCGGCTTCCCGCCGCTGTACGGCGGCGCCCTGCAGTACATCAACCAGTACGCCGGCGGGCTGCCCGGCTTCGTCGCCCGGGCGCGTGAGCTGGCGGCGGCGTACGGGTCTCGTTTCGAGCCGAGCGCGCTGCTGGTGCGCAAGGCCGAGGCCGGTGAGCGTTTCAGCTGAGCAGTACGGCGGGGAGTTGTTGGCTCCCCGCCGTACCAGCGGTCACTCCGGGGCGGTGTAGACCGGGGTCGCGATCGCGCGGGCCAGCGTGTGGAAGGCCAGGTTGAAGCTGACCACCGCGGCGCTGGCCTGGTCGTCGACGTCGAGCTTCTCCACGTCGAGGGCGTGCACGACGAAGTAGTACCGGTGCTGGTGGTCGCCGGCCGGCGGGGCCGCGCCGCCGAAGTTCTTGGTGCCGTAGTCGTTGCGGACGTGGAACGCGCCGTTGGACAGCCGCTCGGTCGTCCCGGCGCCCGCCTCCAGCTCGGTGACGTCGGCCGGCAGGTTGACCAGGATCCAGTGCCAGAACCCGGACGGGGTCGGCGCGTCCGGGTCGTAGCAGGTCACCACGAACCCCTTGGTCTCCGCCGGGAACCCGCTCCAGCTCAGCTGCGGTGACGTGTTGCCACCGGCAAACACCTGGGCGTCGTCGAGGGGCTCACCGTCGGTGAAGTCGGTACTGGTGACGGTGAACGAGCCCACCGTCGGAAGCTTCTCGTACGGGTCCTGCGCGACCGGCCGTTCGAGCGACATCTGATGATCCTCCCGGGATCTCGCGTGTGGTGATCCCGACATTACTGGCCCCGTCCCGCGGACTCCGGCCGGGGCGCGGCCGCCGGGATGCGAAGATCGGGGGTGGCCGTGCCCGAACGGCCGACGACGAACCTGGAGGAAACCGCGGTGGAGGAGATCCTGACCCGGATCGAGCCGGCCGACGAGGCAGCGATGACCGCAGCCACGCAGCGTCACCAGCAGCTCACCAAACCTGCCGGCTCCCTCGGCGTACTGGAGGATCTGTCGATCCGCGTCGCGGGGATGACCGGTGCTGTGGTGCCTGCACCAGCAGTGGTGACGGTCTTCGCTGCCGACCACGGTGTGCACGCTCAAGGCGTTTCCCCCTGGCCTCAGGAAGTCACCGCCGCGATGCTCGCCAACTTCGCGGCAGGCGGCGCCGCCGTGAACGCCTTCGCCAAGAACAACCAGGTCGACGTACGGGTGGTGGACGTCGGTGTGGCCAGTGACGTCGACGGCCTCGACATCGTCCACGCGAAGGTCCGCCCCGGCACCCGCGACCTCTCCGTCGGCCCCGCGCTGACCGCCGACGAGGTGCTGGCCGCGATCGAGGTGGGCTACGAGCTCGCCGACAAGCTCGTCCGCGACGGCTACCGCTGCCTGCTCACCGGCGACATGGGCATCGCCAACACCACCGCTTCCGCCGCCCTGATCGCCACCTTCACCGGGGCCTCAGCGGCTGACGTCACCGGGCGAGGCACGGGCATCGACGACGCGACCCTCGCCCACAAGACCGCGGTCGTCACCGCCGCGCTCGCTCTGCACGGCGTACCGGCGACCGAGCCGCTCGACGCGCTGGCGGCGTACGGCGGCCTCGAGCACGCGGCGCTCACCGGCTACATCCTGGGCGCGGCCGCGAACAAGATCCCCGTCATCCTCGACGGCGTGATCGCGGGGGCAGCGGCGCTGGTCGCTCAGGCCCTGCACGCGTCGACCACCGACTACTGCGTGGCCGGCCACCGCTCGGCCGAGCCCGGGCATGCTGTTGCGTTGAAGGCCCTGGGCCTGCAGCCGCTGGTCGACCTGGACCTGCGGCTCGGCGAGGGGACGGGCGCTGTGCTGGCGTACCCGATCCTGACGTGCGCCGTACGAGCGTTGTCCGAGATGGCGACCTTCGAGTCCGCTGGAATTGCTGCTGGAGAGAGCGAATGACCGACCCTGCTCCGTACCTTTCCGGCCTGGTGCTCACCGGCCGTCGTGTGGTCGTCGTCGGCGGCGGGGGAGTGGCCCAGCGCCGCCTCCCGCGGCTGCTCGAGACCGGCGCGCAGATCGACGTGATCTCACCCGCGATCACCCCCACGATCGAAGGCCTGCTCACCAACCCCGACCTGCGCTGGGTCGAGCGCGGCTACACCGCCGGCGACCTCGACGGCGCTTGGTACGTCGTGGTCGCGACCGACGACGCCGCGGTGAACGACCAAGTCTCCGCCGAGGCCGAGGAGCGCCGCATCTTCTGCGTCCGCTCCGACGACCGCTCCCGCGCGACCGCGTGGACCCCGGCGTCGGGTCAGCACGACCACGTGACGATCGGCGTGCTCGGCGCCGGCGATCACCGGCGCTCAGCCGCCGTACGGGACGCGATCCTGGAGGAGCTGCGCACCGGCGCGCTCGGTGCCCGCGACTCGCTCGACAAGCAGCCCGGCGTGTATCTCGTCGGCGGGGGTCCGGGCGATCCCGACCTGATCACGGTCCGCGGACGCCGCCTGCTCGCCGAGGCCGACGTGGTCGTCGCCGACCGGCTCGCCCCGCAGCAGCTCCTCGACGAGCTGCACCCCGAGGTCGAGCTGATCGACGCGGCGAAGCTCCCGCGCGGCCGCTCGGCCCAGCAGGAGGAGATCAACCGGATCCTCGTCGAGCGTGCGCTCGCCGGGAAGCTCGTCGTCCGGCTGAAGGGCGGCGACCCGTACGTCTTCGGCCGCGGCTTCGAGGAAGCCATCGCGTGCGCCGAAGCCGGTGTGACGTGGACGGTCGTCCCCGGGATCACCAGCTCGATCTCGGTCCCGGCTGTTTCCGGCATCCCGGTGACCCATCGCGGTGTCACCCACGAGTTCACGGTCGTCTCCGGGCACATCCCGCCGGACCACCCGGACTCGCTGATCAACTGGCCTGCGCTGGCTCAACTCTCCGGCACGCTCGTCCTGCTGATGGCGGTCGAGAACCTTCCGAAGATCACCGCCACCCTGCTGGAACACGGTCGCCCCGCGACCACTCCCGCGGCGGTGATTGCTGACGGCACCCTTCCTTCGCAGGAAATGGTCACCGCTGACCTCGCCACGATCGCTGCCACCGCTCAGGAAGCCGGCATCGGCGCTCCTGCAATTGTTGTCATCGGCAACGTAGTGGACGTCGCCGCGCAGGTCCGCCGATGACTGCCGGTACGACGCCGCCCGCGCGCCGCCAGGCGGTGCGTGCGTGATCGTCGAGATCGACCAGCCCGACGACCCTCGCCTCGCCGACTACGTCCAGCTCCGCGAGGTCAACCTCCGCCGTCTCCTCGAGGAGGAGCACGGCCTCTTCATCGCCGAAGGCGACAAGGTGATTCGCCGAGCCGCCGAGGCCGGTTACGAGCCTCGCTCGTTCCTGCTCGCCCCGCGCTGGCTCGACACCCTGGCCGACGTACTGGAGAAGTGGCCCGAGGCCCCCGTCTACCTGGTCTCCGAGGAGCTCGCCGAGCAGGTCACCGGCTTCCACGTCCACCGCGGCGCGCTCGCGTCGTACAAGCGCCAACCGCCGGCCGACCTCGACACCCTGCTCGGCGACGTCCGTACGGGCCGGATCGCGATCTTCGACGACATCGTCGACCACACCAACGTCGGCGCCGGTTTCCGCGCGGCGGCCGCGATGGGCGTCGACGCAGTCCTGGTCACCCCGACTTGCGCCGACCCGCTCTACCGCCGCTCGGTGAAGGTCTCCATGGGAACCGTGTTCCAGGTCCCGTGGACCCGGCTGACGTCTTGGCCCGGCGACCTCGCGAAGCTGAAAGCCCACGGCTTCACCACCGCCGCCTTCGCCCTCACCGACGACTCGATCACCCTCGACGACCTCACCGCCCGCCAGGACCCGAAGCTCGCCTTGATCTTCGGCACCGAAGGCCACGGCCTGAAACCCCACGTCCTGGCGGAGTCCGACCTCACCGTCCGCATCCCGATGTCCGGCGGCGTCGACTCCCTCAACGTCGCGTCCTCAGCCGCGGTCGCCTTCTACGCCACCCGCCCGCACTAGAGTCCGACCGCTGAGTACGGCGTACCGCTCGCCGATCAGCGAGCCGACGATCGCCCCGGCCGACTGCCAGGTCAGGGTCATCCCGCCCATCTCCAGCACGGCCGGATCCCTTTGCAGGTGGGCGTTCTGGGCGCAGACGAGCGTCTGGCCTCGGCGCTCTTCCTGCGTACGGAGGTCGAGCAGATTCTGGGCCATCATCACGTCGCGCACCGCCAGCAGGCCGGAGATGCGGGTGGTTTCGTCGGTCTGTTCGGCGGACTGGCGGTGGTAACGGAGCAGGCCGAGCGCGGTGTTGGCCTGTGTGCGGGCCCGATACCAGGCTTCTTGCGAGCTGGCGGCGACCAGCTCCGGTGCTCGCCGATAGAGCGCCGTGAGCAGCTCGTCGGCCACGACGCGTAGCTCGACGGCCTCAGGGCTGCGGCCCGGCGACTGGCTCGCGTCCATGACCGCCTCTGTCCGGCTCCATCGCTCATCGTCCTCAAAGCGCACGCCGAGTCCGAGGTAGTCCGCGACGGACTGCAAGTACCTCGCCGGATGCGGCGCCATCACCGTCTCCGTCGGCAGATCGAACCCGTGGAACGACACCTGGTCAGCGCGCCCCGAGTTCCACTCCCGCATCCACTCGACCAGCTCCCGGTTCGCCTCCACCGCGCCGAAACCGTGCGAGAACCCCTCGGCCATCACCGCGTCCAGCGACCCTGCGCCTCCCCGCACGTAGTCGTCCACCAGAAAGCCGGCCACTCGATCGGTCTCCAGCGCGATCGACCGGTAGCCCATCCCGACCAGCTCGGCGAACAACTCGTTGCGGACCGGACCGAACGACGCGTCCTGCGTCGGGTGCGCCGGTTCACTCACGGCGAGCAGTTCGCACGGCCCGCTCGCGACCTTCTCGATCTCTTCTCTCATACCTTTCAATCCTACGATTGAAGCGCTTTCGGGAAGCTTTGCCAGCAGTCTCAGCGTGACCGCACCAGGAAAGCTTCAACCGAGCCAACCAACCCCACCGCACCTCTTGACCGATCGTCGGGAATGCGCAATCCTCCAGGGAAAGCGCATTCCGATCCGGGATGCGGAAGCACCGGCCCAGCGACACATCGGGGGAGTCCTCCGGGCGGGTTCACAGTGGGAGGTCGCCGATGGTTTCGGTTCCTGCGAGCGGTGTGCGGGACTACGAGGCGCAGGTCTGGATCGACGGGTGGTGCGAACCGCCCGCGTCCGACTGGGTGCCGGTGCTGGACAAGGGGTCGGGCAAGCCGTTCGCGCGCTACGGCAGTGCCTCGGCCGAGCAGGTCGACCGGGCGGTCCGCAGCGCGCGGCGGGCCCAGGCCGAGTGGGCCGAGGTCGACGCGAACACGCGCTGCGAGATCCTCCGCGCCTTCGCCGGCGAGCTGGACAAGCGGCGCGACGAGCTGCTCACGCTGATCATCCGCGAGACCGGCGGCACCCGGGAGAAGGCCGAGGAGGAGCTCGGCCAGTCGATCAACCAGTTGCTCAACTCGGCGACCCAGCTGACCGAGAACGCGGGCGCGATCCTGCCGCCGTACAAGAGCGGGAAGATCTCGCTCTCCCGGGCGGTCCCGCTCGGCGTGATCGGGCTGATCGTGCCGTGGAACTACCCGATGAGCCTCGCGATGCGTGCGCTCGCTCCGGGGCTGGCCTACGGCAACGCGGTCGTGCTGAAGCCGGCCGAGCTGACCCCGATCGCGGGCGGCCAGGTGCTGGCCGAGGCGGCCAAGGCGGCCGGCGTACCGGCTGGGGTGTTCAACGTGATCCCGGGAGACGGCCCGGAAACCGGGAGAACGCTCTCTGAGCATCCCGACCTGGATCTCATCCACTTCACCGGCTCGTTCGAGGTCGGCCGGCAGATCTCCGCGTACGCCGGGAAGAACTTCCGCGCCGCCGCGACCGAGCTGGGCGGCGACAACGCGTTCGTCGTCCTGGACGACGCGGATCTCGACCAGGCCGCGAGCTGCGCGCTCTGGTCGTCGCTGTGGTACCAGGGTCAGACCTGCATCACCGCCGGCCGGCACATCGTGATGCGCCAGGTCGCGGACCAGTTCACCGAGGCCGTCGTCGAACGGGTCGCGAAGCTCCGGGTCGGCGACCCGTTGCGCGACGACGTCGACCTCGGCCCGATCATCAGCCCCGGTCAGCTCGAACGCTTCGCCGACGGTCTGGTCGCCCCCTCGATCGCGGCCGGCGCGAAGCTGGTGACCGGCGGCTCGTCCGACGGGACGTTCTACCAGCCCGCCGTCCTGACCGGGGTGACCCCGCAGATGCCAGTGTTCACCGAGGAGATCTTCGGCCCGGTGATGCCGATCACCGTGGTCGACAGCGAGGCCGAGGCGCTCGACCTGGTGAACCGGCACCGCACGCTGATGAACTCCGTGTTCACCGGCGACCCGATGCGCGGTCTGGCCTTCGCGCAGAAGGTGAAGAGCAACGAGGTGCACGTCAACGACGGCTACGCCCGGCACGGCGGCGAGGGCCAGCTCGCGGCGTACACGCACCGGCAGTGGATCGGCCTGCAGACCACCCCCACCGACTACCCCGCCTGGGCGTCGAAGTGAGGACCCGAGAAGGAGTCACGATGAAGTCAGGCAAGACCGCCGTCGTCGGCGTACTGGTCGCGGCGGCGCTCACGCTCGCCGGGTGCTCGAGCTCGGACTCCGGGTCCGCACCGACGGGCGGGAGCAGCAGCAGCGGCTCCGGCGAGAAGATCACGCTGGAGTTCGTCAACTGGGACGGCGGGATGGACAAGGTCGTCGCCGCCTGGAACGCCGCGAACCCGAACGTCCAGGTCAAGCTGACCAAACCGTCCGGCACCGGCTACACGCTCTACAACAAGCTGATCACCAACAACAAGGCCGGCACCAACCCCGACATCACCCAGGTCGAGTACCAGGCGCTGCCGGCGCTGATCGCCAACCAGGTCGTGGTCCCGATCGACGACTACGTGAAGGGCCTGGACACCAAGTACGACAAGGCCGCGCTCTCCCAGGTCCAATTCGAGGGCAAGACGTACGGCGTACCGCAGAACGTCTGCCCGATGGTGTTCTTCTACCGCAAGGACGTCTTCGACCAGCTCGGTCTGAAGGCCCCGGCGACCTGGGACGAGTACGCCGCCACCGCCGCGGCGCTGAAGAAGGCCGCGCCGAAGAAGTTCATCGGCAACTTCACCGCCGCCGACCCGGGCTGGTTCGCCGGGCTCGCGCAGCAGGCCGGGGCCAACTGGTGGAAGGCCGACGGCGACACCTGGTCGGTGAACATCAACGACGCCGCCAGCAAGAAGGTCGCCGACTACTGGGACGGCCTGATCAAGAAGGGGCTGGTCAGCCCGCAGCCGAACTGGTCGGCGCAGTGGAACACCGACATGAACAACGGCACCCTGGTCGGCTGGGTCGGCGCGCAGTGGGGCCCGAACCAGCTGCCGTCGATCGCCAAGGACACGGCCGGCAAGTGGGCCGCCGTACCGCTGCCCGCGTGGACCGCGGGCGACAAGACCGTCGGCATCTGGGGCGGTGAGACCGAGGCCGTCACCGCGAACTCCAAGCACCCGGCCGAGGCCGCGAAGTTCATCGAGTGGATGAACTCCTCGGAGGAGGGGATGAGCATCCTGGTCAAGGACGTGCAGGCGTTCCCGGCCTCCAAGCAGGGGCAGGAGCTGCCCGCGCTGAAGACTCCGCCGCCGTTCATGTCGAACCAGCCCGACTACAACACGCTGATGGCAACGGTCTCGGCCAACGTCCGCAGCTTCGACATCTGGGGGCCGAACGCAAACGTCACGTTCGATGCCTACAGCAACGCCTTCGGGGCGGCGCTGCAGAACAAGACCGCGCTCTCCGGTGCTCTCGACACGATGCAAGAGGCAACGGTCAGCGACATGAAGAAGCTCGGCTTCCAGGTCGCCGGCTGAGATGAGTCAGCCTCGTGCCGCCACGTCCGGACCCAAGGGGCGTGGCGGCCTGCTCCCGGTGCTGCTGGTCGCACCGGCGGTGCTCCTGCTGCTGCTGTTCACGATCGCTCCGGCGATCTACGCCGTCGTACTCAGCTTCCTGCGCGTCAAGGTCGGGCGCGGGCTGCTCGGCGGCGGCAAGCCGACCGAGGTGTTCGCCGGGTTCGCCAACTACGCGGCGACGCTGGGCGACCGCGAGTTCTGGGCCAGCCTGGGGCGGATGCTGCTGATCGCGGGGGTCGGCGTACCGATGACTGTCGCGCTGGCGGTGCTCTTCGCGCTGTGCCTGGACGCGAAGCGGGCCCGGCTGGTCGGGTTCGCGCGGCTCGCGATCTTCCTGCCGTACGCCGTACCGGGTGTGGTCGCGTCGCTGCTGTGGGGGTTCCTGTACCTGCCGGCGACCTCGCCGATCGGCGGTGACGTGGTCGACTACTTCGGCACCAAGGGGATCTTCTTCAGCGTCGCGAACGTGGCGGTGTGGGGCGTGGTCGGCTTCAACATGGTGATCCTGTACACCGCCGTACGGTCGTTGCCGCCGGAACTGTTCGAGGCGGCCGAGCTGGACGGGGCGTCGGAGTTCCAGATCGCCGTCCGCGTGAAGTTGCCGATGATCGCGCCCGCGGTCGCGATGGTGGCGCTGTTCTCGGTGATCGGCTCGCTGCAACTGTTCAACGAACCGACGACGTTGAAGCCGCTGGCCAACGCGATCTCGTCGACCTGGGTGCCGCTGATGCGGGTCTACACCGATGCCTTCGTCAACAACAGTATCTACGAGGGCGCCGCGACGTCGTTCGTCCTGATCACGCTGACCGTCACGGCGACCGTCCTGGTCTCCGCCCTGGGTCGCCGACTCACCCGGAGGCAGACCCGATGACCCGCCACATCCGCTGGGTCCCCACGATCATCCTGCTGATCGGCGCCCTGTACTGCGTACTCCCCGTCCTCTGGATCCTGATCGCCTCGACCAAAACCAACGACGAACTCTTCTCCACAGCCCCGTTCGTCCCGTCCTTCTCCGGCGGCTTCTTCTCCAACCTGGACGCGCTGTTCTCGTACAACAACGGCATCTTCTCCCGCTGGATCCTCAACTCGGTGATCTACGCGGTAGGCGGCGGCCTGCTCTCGACGGCGATCGCCGGAGCCGCCGGCTACGCCCTCGGCAAGTACCACTTCACCGGCAGCCGAGCCCTCTTCCGAGCCATCGTCGCCGCCGTCCTGCTCCCACAGATCATGCTCGCCATCCCTCAGTTCTTGCTGATGGCAAAGTTCGGCCTCACCAACAACTACGCCTCAGTCCTGCTCCCTCAGCTGGTCAGCCCCTTCGCCATCTACCTCTGCAAGATCTACGCCGAAGCGTCAGTCCCCGACGAGATCATGGAAGCCGCCAGAATCGACGGCGGCTCCGAACTCCGCATCTTCGGCTCAGTCGGTGCCCCTCTCATGCTCCCGGCCCTGGTCACTGTCTTCCTCCTCCAATTCATCGGCATCTGGAACAACTTCCTCCTCCCTTTCGTCATGATCAGCGACGACCACCTCTACCCCCTCACCCTCGGCCTCTACGGCCTGATGATCATCACCGGCGGCCAGGCAGCCCAGTACTCGATCGTGATCGCCGGAGTTCTGGTCTCGATCGTCCCGCTGGCGATCTTGTTCCTCAGCCTCCAGCGCTACTGGAAGATCGACCTACTGAGCGGAGGAGTGAAGCTGTGACTACGTGAGAGGAGGAGTGCTGGCGCGAAGTACGGGGTACGCCGGCACCGTGCGGCGGGTGAGGGTCGTGTCGGTGGTGGTCGCCCGGTAGACGGCTTCTTCGGCGACGGCGTTCAGGGCGACGTGGACGGTGGTGAGCTTGGGGACCACGTCGCGCAGGGTGCTGATGTCGTCGAAGCCGGCGACGCCGATGTCCTCGGGGATGCGGAGGCCGCGTTCGCGGAGGCCGGCGAGGGCGCCGAGGGCCATGTCGTCGGTGATGGCGAAGACCAACTGGAGGTCGTGGAGCTCGGCGTCGCTCAGGGACAGCACGAAGTCGCGGGCGCCGGCCCAGCTGAAGTCGGGGTGGTGGACCCGGGCGTCGCCGACGCCCGACTCGAGGAGGCCCTGGACGAAACCCTCGACCCGGCGCTGCATCGAGAGCAGGGGAGTGGCGCTGCCGAGGACCAGGCAGCGGCGGTAGCCCAGCTCGGCCAGCTCGCGCGCCAGCGACCGGGCGCCTTCGTGGTTGTCGAAGTCGACGGTCTCGAACGGCAGGTCGCTCCGGCTGATCAGCACCACCCGTCCACCGGTCTCCTCGTACCGGCGCAGCTCGTCGACGAGGTCCTGCTCCGACGGCGGGTCGACGTACCCGGTCCCGGCCAGAATGATCGCGCGCGGCTGCTGCCCGCGCAGCTCGCGCACGAGATCGAGCTCGCGTTCGGCGTGCCGCTCGGTGACGGCGATCGACACGTGCAGCCCGATCGCCTCGGCCTGCTTCATGATCTCGGCGGCCATCGCGGAGAAGTACGGGTCGGAGATCAGGCTGATCACCAGCGCCACCGTCCGCGACGTGCCGCGCGCCATCGCCTGGGCCGGCAGGTTCGGCGTGTACCCGAGCTGCCGCGCCGCCGCCAGCACCCGTTCGCGGTAGCTCTCGGCGACCTTGCGCGCGCTCCCGTTCAGCACCCGCGACGCGGTCGGCTGCGAGACTCCCGCGTGCCGCGCCACGTCGTCGAGCGTGACCGGGCGCTTGGACCCTGGCTCGCTCTGCATCGATGGCACCCGCGCAGCTTATCGACGAAAAGCCCTGGACGGGCGTGATGGGATTGGCCACATGCGGAAAGTCGTCCTGATCACCGGCATGCAGGCCGCCGGCAAGTCCACGATCGCGCCGCTGCTCGCGTCCCGCCTCGGCCCGCCCGCGGCGACCCTCGACGGCGACGTCTTCCACCACGGCGTCGTCGCCGGCGCGGTCGGCATGACCCCCGACCCCGAGCCCGAGGCGGTCCGCCAGCTGGAGCTCCGGTATGCCGCGACAGCCAAGATCGCCCAGCACTACGCCGACGCCGGCTTCGACTTCACCTGCTCCGACATCATCCTCGGCGCCCACGTCGAGCGCTGGTTCGCAGCCTTGCGCGACGTCGAGCCGCACCTGGTGGTGCTCGTCCCGTCCGTCGACTCCATCGTCACCCGCGAGCTGGGCCGCGGCAGTACGTCGTACGCCGCCTGGCAGCGCCCAGGCGAGTCACTCGCCGATGCCGTCCGCACTCTCCAGGCAGGCCTCACCGAGATCCCGCAACGAGGCCTCTGGCTCGACACCACCAACCAGACCCCGGCCGAGACCGTCGAAGCGATCCTCGAGAACGACCTCAAGTCCTCGCGCTGGTGATCACGCCAACGGGTGGACGACGATGGGCTCCGGATGCACCCGCACCCACCCCGGCCGAACCGCCTCGATCGCCGCGGCGAGCGCCGGATCCTCACGGTCGAGCGCGACGACCAAGAACCCGGTCGTCACATCCGCCCAGCTCACGCTGATCCGCCCCCGCCCCGGACCGTCGACCCGAACCGCGCGCACCTCCTCGTGCAGCCGCTCGATCTCCGCCGGGTCCGGCATCCACCGCCACGCCCGGACCCGCAGGTGCTCCGGGCGAGACACCAGCTCCGCAAGCTCCTCGCGCGCAAGGCGTACCGCTGAATGATCGAGCAGTCGCACGACCAGCAGCACATGCCCGACGTTCGACTCGTACGCGTCTCGATCGACGACCACCTCGGCGCGGAGCCTCGGATGTTCCGCGACCCACCGCTCGAGCACCGGCAGATCGGCGTCCACCGTCGCCTGCTCGTACGGCGTGAACTCGCGCATCTGTCCACCGTACGGCCGGACGCGTTGACGGCGCCGACCGGGACTTCTAATGTCGAAATCAATCGTCTTTAGAAGGAGATTCATGAGCAGCGGATCCAGCTTCGTCATCGTCGGGGCCAGTCTGGCAGGGGCGAAGGCGGCTGAGGCCTTGCGGGGTGAAGGGTTCGACGGGCGTGTCGTCCTGATCGGGGACGAGCGCGAGCGGCCGTACGAGCGGCCGGGGCTGTCGAAGGGGTACCTGCTCGGGAAGGACGAGCGGGACAAGTCGTTCGTGCACGCCGAGAGCTGGTACGCCGAGCACGACGTCGAGCTGGTGCTCGGCAACCGCGTCACCGGGCTCGACCGGGCCGCGCACGAGGTCTCCTTCGACAGCGGCGAGCGGATCGGGTACACCAAGCTGCTGCTCGCGACCGGGGTCTCGCCGCGGCGGCTCAAGGTCGACGGGGTGAAGCTCGACGGGATCCACTACCTGCGCCGGATCGGGCACTCCGACCAGCTTCGTGACGCGATCCGCGCCGGCGGCCGGGTCGTCGTCGTGGGCGCGGGCTGGATCGGGCTCGAGACCGCGGCGGCCGCGCGGGAGTACGGCTGCGAGGTGACGGTGATCGAGCCGCAGGAGACGCCGCTGTCGGCCGCGCTCGGCGGCGAGATGGGCGCGTTCTTCGCGTCGCTGCACCTGCGCCACGGCGTCGACCTGCGGCTCGGCCAGAGCGTCTCCGGCTTCCGCGGCACCGACAAGGTCGAGGCGGTGCTGACCGAGGACGGCAGCGAGTACGCCGCCGACGTGGTCGTGATCGGCATCGGCGCGCGCCCGAACACCGAGCTCGCCGAGCAGGCCGGCCTGGCGGTCGACAACGGGATCGCGGTCGACGCGGCGTTCCGGACCGACGACACCGACGTGTACGCCGTCGGCGACGTCGCGAACATCCAGAACCCGTTCTACGGCGAGCACCTGCGCGTCGAGCACTGGGACAACGCGCTGAACGGCGGCCCGGTCGCGGCGAAGTCGATGCTCGGCCAGGAGGTCAGCTACGACCACCTGCCGTACTTCTTCACCGACCAGTACGACGTCGGCATGGAGTTCTCCGGCTGGATCGGCAACGGCTACGACCAGCTCGTCACCCGCGGCGACGTCGAGAAGCAGGAGTTCCACGCCTTCTGGCTAGCCGACCGCCGCGTGATCGCCGGCATGCACATCAACCAGTGGGACGACGGCATCAAGCCCACCCAGGAGCTGATCCGCTCCAAGAAGCAGGTCGACGCCGCCAAGCTCGCTGACCCGAACACGCCGCTGAGCGACGTACAGGCCTGACCCGCAGGGAGCCGGAAGCCTCCGCAGGTAGTCTCACCGCTATGCGGAGGCCGAAGGCACCTGTGCGCTTCGCCGGTTGCCTGCTCGGCGCGCTCGTCCTGCTCGGCATCGGCGCGAATGCCGCCGTCGAGCTGGCGAGGCTCGACGGTCGCGGGGTACGAGTCACCGCGACCGTCGTGCAGGAGCCGCCGCCGGGCCGGGGCCAGCGCTCGTTCGAAGCCCGCTACGCCACGGCCGACGGGCAGGAGATCACCACGGCGATCGGCCGGTACGACACCGCGCCGAAGACCGGCGACCAGGTCGAGATCGTCTACGACCCAGGCGAGCCGACGGTCGCGAAGGCCGTCGACGCCTGGGAGACGCCGTGGGTGCCGGCGATCGCGTACGTCGCGGGCGCCGTACTGCTGACGTGGATCGGGCTCCGGCGCCAGCGAGCTATTCGCTGATCGAGCTAAGACGCCAGCGACCTACTCGCTGACCGGCTGGTCCTCGTGCGCCTCCGCGTTGAGCATGGGCGACACCGGCCAGTCGCTCGGGTAGTCCGGAGCGAGCTCCTCGGCCTCGGCGAAGAGGCGGCGCTTGTACTTGCGGGAGAGGCGGTCGCCGAAGACGGTGCCCTGGGTGTGGTCGGTTTCGTGCTGGAGGCAGCGGGCGAGCAGGCCGTTGCCTTCGTAGGTGACGGGTTCGCCGTGCTCGTCGACGCCGGTCACCCGGGCGAAGTCGGGGCGGGCGCACTTGGTGAAGGCGCCGGGCAGGGACAGGCAGCCCTCCTCGCCCTCGTCGAGGTGGCGGTCCTTGCCCTCGGGGAGCTCGACGACCGGGTTGCAGACGACGCCCTGGTGCCGCTTGCCGTCCTTGTCGGGGCAGTCGAACACGAACAGCTGCAGGTCCACGCCGACCTGGTTCGCGGCCAGGCCGACTCCCTCGGCGGCGTTCATCGTCGCGACCATGTCGGCGACCAGCTTCTGCAGGTCGTCACCGAAGTCGGTGACCGGCTGGTTCAGCCGGTGCATGACGTCCTCGCCCCACCGCGTGATGGGCAGCACCGAACCGTTCGTAGGCAGCGTAGGCATGCCGGAAATCCTAGCGAAGCCACGTCCGACCCGGACGCCCGCCTAGGGTGAGCGCGTGGATCCCAAAGACACGCTGCACACGTACCTGCGCTCGGTCCGCGAGGCGATGCTGTGGAAGCTCGAAGGACTCTCCGAGTACGACGTACGCCGGCCGGTCACGCCGACCGGCACCAACCTGCTCGGCCTGGTCAAGCACCTGGCGATCGTCGAGGCCGGGTACTTCGGCGCGACCTTCGGCCGGCCGTTCCCCGAGCACCTGCCGTGGTGGGACGACGACGCCGAGCCCGAGGCCGACCTGTGGGCGACCGTCGACGAGTCGCGCGACGAGCTGGTCGACCTGTACCGCCGCGTCGGCGCGCACTCGGACGCCACGATCGAGGCGCTGGACCTGGACTCGGTCGGGAAGGTGCCGTGGTGGCGCGAGGATGAGGTGACGCTGCACCGGATCCTGGTCCACGTCGTCGCGGAGACCAACCGGCACGCCGGGCACGCGGACATCGTCCGGGAGACGATCGACGGCGCGGTCGGGCTGCGGGCGAGCAACCCGAACATCGAGGACCGCGACGGCGACTGGTGGACGGCCCACCAGACCAAGGTCCAGCAGGCCGCCGAGGCGTTCAGGTAGTGCCGTTCAGTCCTTCGCGTTGACCTCGTCGCGCCACGCCAGCCAGTCGCGGATCAGCCCGAGGTCGTAGTCCGGCCCCGAGCTGTTCATCGTGAACAGCCGCGTCCCGACGTCGAGCAGCCCCTTGCCGGCCTCCTCCGGGCTCTTGTCGCCGACCGCCGCGGAGCGCTCGATCTCGCCCGGGTCGCGCCCGATCGTCGCGCAGTGCGCGTCCAGTACGGCGTGCTTGTGCGCCATCGTCTCGGCGTCGCCGAAGCCGTGCCAGATCGTCGCGTGCTGGGCGACCAGCTTCAGCGTCTTCTTCTCGCCGCCGCCGCCGATCAGCACCGGGATGTCCCGCGTCGGCCGCGGGTTGAGCTTCGCCCAGCGCTGCTCGATCCGCGGCAGCGCCTGGCCGAGCGCGTCGAGCCGGCCGCCCGCCGTACCGAACTCGTAGCCGTACTCGTCGTAGTCCTTCTCGAACCAGCCGGACCCGATCCCGAAGATCAGCCGGCCGTCGCTGATGTGGTCGACGGTGCGGGCCATGTCGGCCAGCAGGTCGGCGTTGCGGTAGGAGTTGCAGGTCACCAGCGCGCCGAACTCGATCCGCTCGGTCGCCTCGGCCCAGGCCGCGAGCATCGTCCAGGCCTCGAAGTGCAGCCCGTCCGGGGCGCCGCTGAGCGGGAAGAAGTGGTCCCAGTTGAACACCACGTCGACGCCCAGCTCCTCGACCTTCGCCACCACGCGGCGAATGTCGGCGTACTCGGCGTGCTGGGGCTGGATCTGAACACCGATGCGAACCGGGTAGCTCGCATAGGGGCGATCGGTGGACTCAGTCGATGTCATGCCGGCAATCCTATCGGGCGTATCGGAGGACCCCTCCGGTACGTTCAGGATCCGAGCGGGAACGGTGTCGCCGAGCACCGCGACACCTTGACCCGCGATAGTTGACGACCATGGAGCTGCACGGACGCGTCGACCCGCCGTACATCGCTGGTGAGCTGGAGACCCTGCTCGGGTTTCTCGACTTCCAGCGTGGGACGTTCCGGTGGAAGATCGAGGGGCTGACGCCTGAACAGCTGGGCACCGCGGTGCTGGCGCCGTCGGCGCTGACGCTGCACGGGTTGGTCCGGCACCTGACCGAGGACGAGCTGGGGTGGTTCGTCGGGCCGTTCAGCGAGGGCGCGACGTCGTACCCGTACTCGTCGGACGCGGCGCCCGATGCCGCCTGGTCGGAGCTCGATCCGGCCGCGTACGCCGCGGATCTGCAGCGGTACCACGATTCCGTCGAGCAGGCCCGGGCGGCGATCGCGGGGCTGCCGGGCGATCATGTCGTTGACGACGAAGGTACGTCGTACAGCCTGCGGTGGATCGTCACGCACATGATCGAGGAGTACGCGCGGCACAACGGGCACGCGGATCTGCTCCGCGAGCACCTGGACGGTTCGACGGGGGAGTAGGTGCTCACGGCAACAGGTGGGAAGGACACGCCTGGGAGCTGGCCGCCGGAGCGGCCGGGCTTCTAGGCTCGGGGGATGAAGTCGCGTATCGAGCCGGTTCGCTGGTCGCCCCCGCCCGTTCCGCCCGCGCGGGATGCGTCCGAGCTCGCGGTCGAGGTGGTCGCTGTACCGGGGCACGGACCCGAGGACACGCTGATCGACGAGGACGGCAGCGTGCTGACCGGACTCCGCGACGGGCGCATCCTGCGGGTCAGCGCGGACGGCCTGACGATCAGCACGCTCGCGGACACCGGCGGGCGGCCGCTCGGGTTGGAGTGGCTGGCCGGCGGCAAGCTGCTGATCTGCGACGCGAACCGCGGGCTGCTGACGATGGATCGCGACGGCAAGGTCACGACGCTGCTCGGCGAGGTCGACGGGCAGCCGCTGCGGTTCTGCAACAACGCCGACGTCGCCGACGACGGCACGATCTACTTCACGAACTCCTCGACCCGGTTCGGCGTCGAGGAGTGGATGGCCGACCTGCTCGAGCACTCGTCGACCGGCACCGTCTACCGGCTGCGGCCGGACGGCGAGCTGACCGTGCTGGCGGACGGGCGCCCGTTCCCGAACGGCGTCGCGCTCAGCGGTGACCAGCGGACGCTGTTCTTCGCCGAGACCGCCGGGTACGGGCTCTTCAAGCTCGACCTCACCAAGGACAGCGCCGAGCCCGAGCTGGTCGCGGCGATCCCGGGGCTGCCGGACAACATCTCGCGTGGTTCCGACGGCCTGATCTGGGTCGCGATCGGCTCGCCGCGCAACACCGTGCTCGACACGCTGCTGCCGAAGGCGCCGGTCTTCCGCAAGGTGGTCTGGGGCCTGCCCGACGCGCTCAAGCCGAAGGCCGCGGACATCATCGAGATCCAGGCGTACGACGACGCCGGCCGGCTCGTGCACGACCTGCGCGGAACGCACCCGCAGTTCCACATGCCGACCGGCGTGCGCGAGCGCGACGGCAAGGTCTGGCTGAGCAGCCTCGGCACGACGAGCATCGCGCACTTCGCGACGCCGGCGAACTGACCGCTCAGCCGCACAGCTGCCGCTCAGCCCACAGCTGCTGACTCAGCCGATCTGCCAGGACCGCTTCGACAGCCCGTACCAGAACCCGTCGATCACCGTCTCCGCGCTCCCGAGCGACTCCTCCGCCGCACCGAGCGACACGAACAGCGGCGCGAAGTGCTCGGTCCGCGGGTGCGCGATCCCGGCCGCCGGCGCCTTGTGCAGGAAGTCGATCAGCGAGTCGACGTCCTGCGCCGCCAGCGCCCGCCGGGCCCAGTCGTCGAACTCCACCGACCAGGTCGGCGCGGGCGCACCCGGCGCCCCCGCCAGGTTGATCTCGCGCAGATTGTGCGTCGTGAACCCGCTCCCCACGATCAGCACGCCCTGGTCCCGCAGCGGCGCCAGCTTCCGCCCGATCGCGAACAGCGCGGCCGGGTCCAGCGTCGGCATCGACACCTGCAGCACCGGGATGTCCGCGTCCGGGTACATCTCCTTCAGCGGCACGTACGCGCCGTGGTCGAGCCCGCGCGACGGATCGTCGTACACGGGCGTCCCCGGGACCTGCAGCAGCTTGCGCACCTGCTCGGCGAGCTGCGGCGCACCGGGAGCGGCGTACTGGACCTGGTAGTAGCGCTCCGGGAAGCCCCAGAAGTCGTACAGCAGCGGGACGGTCTCGGTCGCGGCGAGCGTGAGCGGGGCCGCCTCCCAGTGCGCCGACACGATCAGGATCGCGGTCGGCCGCTCGATACCGGCCGACACCGCCGCCAGCTCGGACGTCCACTCACGGTCGTCGGCCAGCGGCGGTGCGCCATGGCTGAGGTACAGCACCGGGCTCTGCATGGGGGTCCACCTCTCGGAAGTCGTTGCACCTTCCAATGTAGTTGAACCCTCAACATATTCCCAGCTACTTCTTCGGTACGGCGTCCTGCTTCGGTACGGCGTCCTCGCCGTTCCCGGTGACGACCAGCGAGAAGTCGTCGCCGTGCGCCGAGACGCCCTCGATCACCGCGTTCTCGACCGCCTCGGTCCCGATCTCGCGCCGGAGCATCAACGGATCGGTGCGCAGGTCCTTGGCCAGCGCGACCGCGAGCCCGACCATCACCAGCGCGAACGGCAGCGCCGCGACGATCGTCAGGTTCTGCAACCCCTGCAGCGCTTCGGCTCCACCGCCGCCGGCCAGCAGCATCACCGCCGCGACCGCGCCGGTCAGCACACCCCAGAACACGACCACCGGCTTGCGCGGCGCGATCGCCCCGCGCTCGGACAGCGTCCCCATCACGATCGAGGCCGCGTCCGCGCCGGACACGAAGAAGATCGCGACCAGTACGACGACCACGATCGTCGCGACCGACGCCAGCGGGAACGTGTCGAGCAGCCCGAACAGCTGTCCCTCGGGCGTCGACTGCCCGGCGATGTCGGTGCCGTTGCGCTGGGTGTTGATCGCGGCGCCACCGAACACGCAGAACCAGACCAGGCTGACCAGCGACGGCACCAGCAGGACGCCGGTGACGAACTGCCGGATCGTCCGCCCGCGGCTGATCCGCGCGATGAACATGCCGACGAACGGCGTCCACGAGATCCACCAGGCCCAGTAGAAGACCGTCCAGCCGGACAGCCACTTCGCCATCGCGTCGCCGCCGCTGGCCTCGGTCCGCGCGGCCATGTCGGCCAGGTCGCGGAAGTAGTCGCCGATCGCGGTCGGCACCAGGTTGAGGATCAGCACGGTCGGCCCGACCACGAACACGAAGACGGCCAGGACGACGGCCAGCACCATGTTGATGTTGGACAGCCATTGGATGCCCTTGGCAACACCGGAGACGGCCGAGGCGACGAAGGCCGCGGTCAGGATCGCGATCACCGCGACCAGGACACCGTTACCGGCCTTGTCCATCCAGCCGAGGATCTGGACGCCGGACCCGATCTGCACCGCGCCGAGGCCGAGCGAGGCCGCCGAGCCGAACAGCGTCGCGAAGATCGCCAGGCTGTCGATCACCTTGCCGATCGGCCCCTCGGTCCGCCGGCCGAGCAGCGGCGCGAACGCCGAGCTGATCAGCTGCGAGCGGCCGCGCCGAAAGGTGCCGTAGGCAATCGCGATGCCGACGACGGCGTAGATCGCCCACGGGTGCAGGGTCCAGTGGAACAGCGTGGTCGCCATCGCGGTCTCCAGCGCCGCCGACGACCCGGCCTCGACCGTGCCGGGCGGGGGAGCGGTGAAGTGCGAGAGCGGCTCGCTGACGCCGTAGAACATCAGGCCGATGCCCATGCCGGCGCTGAACATCATCGCCACCCAGGACACGGTCTTGAACTCGGGCTGCTCGTCGTCGGCGCCGAGCGGGATCCGCCCGTACCGGCCGGCGGCCAGCCAGATCACGAAGACCACGAACCCCGAGGCCAGCAGCACGAACAGCCAGCCGGTGTTGTGCTCGACCCAGGTCAGCGCGCTGTCGGACGCCGTACCGAGGCCGCCGGAGTCGGCGAAACCCCAAGCCACGAAGGCGAGCGCGATCGCCGCGGTGACGCCGAAGACGACTCGGTCCAGCCCTGAGCCGCGACTTCGGCTGCCGGGTGGTGGTGGAGTGGCTAGTGCAGGGTGCTCGTTCTCGTGATCGGGGGACAGGTGCTGATCCTCGATGTCGATCGCCACGGCTGCTACACGCCTCGCTTCGGCGCGCCTCCTTTTCGAAAGTCGGGGGACTGCCTGACGACCGTGTCGAAGATCGTGGAGAAATGCAACTATCGTGGTCGGTATGCGATGCGGAATCACGATCCTGCCCGAGTACCGGTGGAGCGAGGCGGCACCGAAGTGGCGGGCCGCCGAGGAGCTCGGGTTCGACCACGTCTGGACCTACGACCACCTGACCTGGGGCGGCCTGCAGGACTCGCCGTGGTACGGCACGATGCCGACGCTGACCGCCGCCGCGCTGGTCACCTCGACTGTGAGACTCGGCACGTTCGTCACCTCGCCGAACTTCCGGCACCCGCTCGCGCTGACCCGCGAGATCCTCGCCCTGGACGACATCTCGAACGGCCGCTTCATCTGTGGCATCGGCGCGGGAGGCGGCATCGACACCACCATCCTCGGCGGCGAGGACCTGACGCCGCGGCAGAAGGTCGACCGGCTGACCGAGTTCACCGAGCTGCTCGACAAGCTGCTCACCACCGACCGCGTGGACCACCAGGGCGAGTACTTCGAGACCCGCAACGGCCGCACGCTGCCTGGTTGCGTCCAGCAACCACGCGTCCCGTTCGTGATGGCCGCGAACGGCCCGCGCTCGCTGCGCCTCGCGGTCAAGTACGGCACCGGCTGGGTCACCACCGGCGGCAAGGCCGACGACCTGGACACCTGGTGGACGACGGTCGCCGACCTCAGCCACCGGCTGGACGACGTACTGGAAGGCCGTCCGTTCGACCGCTACCTGTCGCTGGACTCGAAGGCCTACGCGCTGTCCAGCGCCGACTCCTTCGCTGACGCCGTCGGCCGCGCCGAGACACTCGGCTTCACCGACGTCATCACCCACTGGCCGCGCGCCGAGGGCGTGTACGCCGGCACCGAGGCCGCCCTGGAGAAGGTCGCGACCGAGGTCCTCCCGCGCTTCCGCTAGTCGTTCTTGCTGGCCCGGCGGACGTACGCCGGAAGCGCGTACCAGAACGCCAGGAACCAGGCGAGCACGACCGCGACCACGATGATCGCGACGGTCCGGTTGAGTACCACGTCGAGGGCGAGCAGGACGCCGCCGCACATCGCGGCGATCAGGAAGACGAGGCCGGCGCTGGCCAGGTGGTGCGCGATCGGGACCAGCCGGTCGCGCAGCCGCTGCTGGAAGACGATCCGGTGGAACGAGACCGGGGCCAGGAACAGCGCGACCGCCAGCGCGGCCGCGACGAGCGTCGCGGCGTACACGTCGTGGGTGAAGGCGTCGGCGTCCTGGAAGCGGTCCTGGAAGGCGATGCTGAGCAGGAACGCGAACAGGATCTGCGTTCCGGTCTGGGCCAGCCGGAGCTCCTGGAGCAGCTCGTTCCAGTGCCGGTCGAGGCGTTCGCCCTTGTCCTCGTCGTCGCGGGTGTAGTTACCGGGCCGGTCCTGCTCGGTCATCGGTCTCCTCAGGGGATCGTGCTGTGCCCGAACTGGTACCCGGCCTCAATCGCCCCGCAACGGCGAACGGGCCGCCCACCCGGAGGTGGACGGCCCGTTCGGTTTTTGCCGTGCTGAAGAGCTGATCAGATCCGGGGATCAGATCGGGCGGATGTTCTCCGCCTGCAGGCCCTTCTGGCCCTGGGTGATCTCGAACTCGACGCGCTGGTTCTCGTCCAGCGAGCGGAAGCCCGAGGTCTGGATGGCCGAGTAGTGCGCGAACACGTCCGCGCCACCGTCATCCGGGGTGATGAAGCCGAAGCCCTTGTCAGCGTTGAACCACTTGACAGTACCGACAGCCATTTGTGTCTATCTCCTTGATGGCTTGTAACAAACCGCGACCCACACCTCATGAGCCACGTGTCGCCGAAAGGCCCCAGATAGACAGAACCGGCCATGCAGCACAGCGAAAGTCAATGGGAGTCCAAAACTGCAACGCGACAACTGTAGCCGATCTGGGGCCCCGTGGAAGGGGTGACCACGAACACGTGTCGCGTAAAGTTGCCGCCCGCCACGCTCGGTGACCGGGCCCTGACGGGCGCGACAGGGGCCCGGCGGGCCGGACCGGAACCGCCCGCAGACAACGAAACCCCCGGCGACCTGCTGATTCGTCCCCGGCCCGGCCGCTGTGAGCGTTTCCAGCCGGGGACAAGGTAGGACAGCACTTCCTGTACGCCGGGTGATGGCCTTTTCGGCGGCGCGGAATGCCTCGGCGTGTCGCGCGAAGCTGGACAGAACTCGGCGGGTTCGGGAAGGTTTGGGCAGACCACGACCCGGGGAGTATTCGGTGTTTCTCACAGTCAGCCGCAGTGGTGGATTCGCCGGACTGACCGCCGGCGGCGAGCTCGACACCGCCACCGAGCCCGATGCCGAGCGGCTGGAGGCGGTCGCCGTACGGCTGGTCGAGCAGCCACCGGGCACCGGACGGCCGCAGCCCGACCGGTACGTGTACCGGCTGGAGATCGATGGCGCCGCCGTGGTCGTCGCTGAGCAGGATCTGGACGCCGACGCCGCGTGGCTGTTCGACAGAGTGCTCGGAAACGACTGAGGCCCCGGAGAGCGCGCTCTCCGGGGCCTCGTCAGCCGGTCACCGCCAGGCGATCTCCGGCGCCCGGTAGAAGTTCACGCTGAGCGTGTCCCACAGCGAGCCCTGACCGGCCAGCCGGTCGGTGTACGCCGTCCAGTCCAGCGCCGACGCCGGCGACCAGCCCAGCTCCGCGATCCCCGGCAGCCGCGGGAACGCCATGTACTCGAGCTTGTCGACGTCGTCGAGCGTCTCGGTCCACAGCGGCGCCTCGACGCCCGCGATCGAACCCTCCGGCAGGTTCGGGATCAGCGTCGACGGGTTCCAGTCGTACGACTGCCGCAGGCTGACCAGCCCGGCCCAGTCCTGGCCCCATGGCGTGCTGTCGTCGTACTTCATGTCCATGTAGGCCCGGTTCGCCGGCGACATCACGACCTGCGCGCCCTGCGCGGCCGCCTTGCGGGCGAGCTCGCGGGAGCGGTTGTCGTCGGTGCCCCAGTACTGCGCGATGCTGCCCGGCGGCAGCGGCGTCTCGGCGATCTCCTGCCAGCCCATCACGCGCTTGTTCTGCTTGGTGACCAGAGCGGACGCCTTCGGCACGAAGGTGAGGTAGTCCGAGTGCGGCGTCGAGTGCGCCTCGTCTCCGCCCAGGTGCAGCACGCTGCCCGGGTTCTGCTCGGCGACCTCGCGGAACACGTCGTCCAGGAAGTCGTAGGTGATGTCCTTGCCGACGCACAGCGAGCTGAAGCCGACCTCGGTGCCGGTGTAGAGCGGGGGAGCGACGCCGTCGCAGTTCAGTTCGGCGTACGACGCCAGGGCCGCGTTGGTGTGACCAGGGGTGTCGATCTCGGGGATGACCTCCATGAAGTGGTCGTTGGCGTACTGGACGAGCTGGGCGTACTCCGCCTTGCTGTACGAGCCGCCGGGCGTCCCGGTGGTCTCCAGGCTGCCGCCGTACGTCGTGAGCCGTGGCCAGCTGTCCACCTGGATCCGCCAGCCCTGGTCGTCGGACAGGTGCAGGTGGAGCTTGTTGAGCTTGTAGAGCGAGGCTAGGTCGATGTAGCGCTTCACCTCCGCGACGGAGAAGAAGTGCCGGGACACGTCGAGCATTGCGCCGCGGTAGCCGTACCGGGGCGTGTCGGAGATCGCGGTACCGCTGATGCGCCACGGACCGGTCTGGCGGGTCTTCGACTCCGCCTTGGCGGGCAGCAGCTGGCGCAGCGTGGTCACGCCACGGAACAGGCCCTCCGGTGTGGCCGCGACGATGCTCAGCTGCGAGCGGTCCGCGCGCAGCTGGTAGCCCTCGGCGCCGAGCGAGGCCGGGCCGTTGGTGGACAGCTTCACGTCGACCAGACCCGGTACCGCCGGGATGATCGGCAGCGGGTAGCCGGTGGAGCGCCGGAGCTGGCTGGTGAGTCCGTCAGCGACCTTCTTGGCCGCACGGCTCTCCTTGGCGCTCGTCTCGAGGCCCACCAGGCTCCAGGGCTGCAGGGCGAAGCTCTGGCCGGGCAGCGCCTGCTGCTTGGCGGGCTTGGGGATCAGCGACGGACCAGTGCTCGCAGCGGGCTGCTGCTGGACGGTCGGCTCGGCTGAGGCGGGTGAGGTGGCTAGGAGTGGGGACGCCAGCAGGGCGGCTGCGGCGAGACCGGCCAGGGTGACCTGACGACTGGGGCGGGCGAGTCGTGTCATGACCGGAAGTGTTCGTCTGCTCACAGCCCGAGTCAAGGGCCTTCCGACAACTCCTTGCGTTAGTAGTGGTGGGCGACGGCCAGGGCGCGGGGGAGGTAGGCGGCGCCGAACATCACCAGATGGGTCAGCAACGGGTGGAGGCGGTGGAGGGCGACGCGGTCGCGCCAGCCGTTGCTGAGCGGGTGCGCCTCGTCGTACGCGCGCAGGACGCGCTCCAGCTGCGGCATGCCGAACAGGCCGAGCATGGCGAGGTCTGTCTCGCGGTGGCCGCCGTGGGCGGCCGGGTCGATCAGGTGGACGCCGTCGGCGCACCAGACGACGTTGCCGGACCACAGGTCGCCGTGCAGGCGGCTGGGGCGTTCCGACGGGTCGTCGTACGCGCCGGCCTCCAGCTTGCTGCAGAGGCGTTCGAACACCTTCAGGTGATCGGTGTCGAGCGTCCCGGCGTCGTACGCCGTCCGCAGGTACGGGCGGAGCCGCAGGTTGGCGTAGAACGCACCCCAGGTGTCCAGCGGGCGCAGGCTGTGTGGCAGCTCGATGGTGCCAATGAAGCCGTCGGTGTCCCAGCCGTCGGGCGGTACGCCGTACCAGCGGGCGCCGGCGTCGTGCGTGACGGCCAGCAGCCGGCCGAACTCGTCAGCAGCCGCACCGGTCGGCGGCACGGTGTCCAGGTGCGGTGTGGTCATGCTGGTCGCCGTCACCTCCAGCGGCGGCACCACAGGCACGCCAGCGGGTACGGCGAGCCAGCGAAGCCCGGCGGCCTCGACGCTGAAGAACCCCGGGGGAGCGTCCAGCCGGTGCTTGACGAACGTGGCGGGCGGCACGGTCATGGGCGCACTCTGCCAGGTCCGCGTCACGCGGAGCGAGCCGCGGATCTGTCTGACCTGTCAACTGTGCGTGTCGAAAGGTGCGCAGTGGGCCAGTGACCTGTCATGGTGTTCCGGGCCTTCTGACTCCGACGGGCCCAACTCCTGACATGGAAGCTGGAGGACAGATGACGCAGGTGGCAGAGCAGCCGGGCAGTACCGCCGGGCGGCTCGGCTCGGTGGTGCTGGACTGCCCGGACCCGCTCGAGCTCGCCCGGTTCTACTCGACGCTGTTCGGTCTGGAGATCGACGAGCACGGTGACGACGACTGGCGCAGCCTCAGCGGCCCCGGTTCGACGCTCGGCTTCTCGTCGCTCGCCTTCCGGCGCTCCGAGGACTACGTCCCGGCGACCTGGCCGGGCACCGACTCCCTCGAGCTTCACCTCGACCTGATCGTCGAGGACCTGTCCAGCGGTCACGCGGCCGTGGTCGCCCTCGGCGCCGAGCCGCTCGACCCCGTCGACGCCCCGCCCGCCGAGAACGCCCGCGGCTGGCGCGTCTACGCCGACCCGGCCGGGCACCCGTTCCGGATCTGCCTGGAGTAGGCGACCCGCAGCACCCGGAAGGCCGGCTTTCCCCGTGGGGAGGCCGGCCTTCTGCCGTCGGTCCACCGATCGGTTGATGTCCGGCGCGCACCCGGACGGGAGCCTCGAACCATGACAGTGATCGAGGTGGACGGGCTCAGGAAGAACTACCGGACAAGGGCCGCGGTCGACGGGATCTCGCTGCGCGTCGAGCGCGGCCAGATCGTCGGGATCGCCGGCGCCAACGGAGCGGGCAAGACGACGCTGGTCGAGTGCCTGTCGGGGCTGCGGCGGCGCGACGGCGGTGAGCTGCGGGTGCTCGGGATGGACCCGTGGACGCAGCGCCGCGCGCTGCAGCAGCGGATCGGCGTACAGCTGCAGGAATCGGCGCTCCCCGACGCCCTGCGGGTCGGCGAGGCGTTCCGTCTGTACGCCGGGCTGTACGACCGCGGCGACTGGCGCACGGTGATGACCGACTGGGAGCTGGCCGACAAGCAGCGGATGCGGTTCGGCAACCTGTCGGGCGGGTGGAAGCAGCGGCTGTTCGTCGCGCTCGCGCTGGTCGGTGACCCGGAGGTGGTGTTCCTCGACGAGCTGACCACCGGGCTCGACCCGGTGGCCCGGCGTACGACGTGGACGATGCTGCGCAAGCTGCGCGAGCGCGGGCTGACGGTGGTGCTGGTGACGCACTTCATGGACGAGGCCGAGGCGCTGTGCGACCGCGTCGTCGTGGTCGGCGGCGGCCGGGTGATCGCCTCCGGTACGCCGGCGGAGCTGGTCGCGCAGACCGGGACGGATTCGCTGGAGAGCGCGTACTTGGCGATCTCCGAGACGGAGCTGTCGTGAAGGGGCTGGCGCGGGTCATCGGTGTCGAGCTCCGGCTGATCATCCGCGATCCGTCCTCGGCGTTCTTCGCACTGGCCTTCCCGGCGGTGCTGCTCTGGGTGAAGATGCGCAGCGCCGGCACGTTGCCGAGCGGCGTCCGCGACATCGACGCGAACGTCCCGATGCTGAGCATCTTCGTGATCGGCCTGGCCGCGCTGGTGGTGCTGCCGAGCACGATCGCGCAGTACCGGGAACGCGGGATCCTGAAGAGGCTGCGGGCAACACCGGCCGCACCTGGTCTACTGCTGGCTGGTCAGTGGGTCGCGCACCTGCTGCTCGCCGTTCTCGGTACGGCGGTGCTGGTCCTGATCGGCGCGCTCGCGTTCGAGCTGGCGGCGCCTGCGAATGCGCTGAAGGTGTTACTGGCTTGGATTCTGGCCGCGAGCAGCCTGGGTGCGATCGGGCTGCTGATCGGCGCGCTCGTCCCGAACCACCGCAGCGCGACGCTGCTCGGCCTCGCGCTGTTCTTCCCGATGGTGTTCGTGTCGGGCGCGATGGTTCCGCGCGAGCTGACCTCGGGCACGTTGCGCACGGTCGGCGACTGGACCCCGATGGCTCCGGCCGTCGAAACGATCCGCGCAGCGTGGTCCGGAACGCCACTGTCCGCCACTACCCTGATCGTCATGGCGGCCATCACCGTTGCAGCAACCGCCGTCGCGGCCCGGTGCTTCCGCGCATGAACGACGCTGTTCGGGTCCCAGCCTGGGAGCGCGCTCTCCCGGCGTTCCCGTACTTGTTCCTGCTGCTGCCCGCGACCTTCGCGCTGATCAGCGAGTGGCGTCCCGCGGTGCTGCTGGTGAGCCTGCTCGCACTGGTCTGGATGGCGATGCTGTACCGGCCGGAGCGGCAGCTGCTCATCCGCGTCGGCTACCTGGTCGGCATGCTCGTGATGCTCGCGTTCCTGGTCCACGCGGACTCGGTGTTCTCCGTGACCGGCGTCGGGATCTTCCTGCAGGCGTTCGCGCTCCTGCCCGGGAGGCTCGCGTACGCCGGGGTGGCGGCGACTGCCGCCGTACTGGTGCTGGCGCGGCCGCGGGCGGGGGAGTCTGCTGGCGATCTGATCGTGTCGTTCCTCGTCGCGGTGCTGATCGCCTCGGCGACCGGGGTGCTGTTCACCGCGATCGTGAACGAGTCGGAGCAGCGGCGGAAACTGATCGCCGAGCTGCAACGGACCAGCACAGAGCTCGCGGCGCTCGCCGAGCAGAACGCGGAACTGCAGGCCCGGCTGCTGACCAGTGCGCGGGAGGCCGGCGTACTGGGGGAGCGGCAGCGGATGGCGCGCGAGATCCACGACACGATCGCGCAGGGATTGACCGGCATCGTCACCCAGGCCGAGGCTGCGGAGGACGACCCCGGGTCGGCGGGCGCGCGGCTGACAGCGATCGGCGGGCTGGCCCGGGAGAGCCTGGCCGAGGCGCGACGGTCGATCCACGCCCTCCGGCCAGGCCCGCTGCACGACGCCGACCTCGCGTCGGCGCTGGAGAAGCTCGTGCGCGAGAGGTCGGGAGCAGCCGCCGAGCTGACCGTCACCGGAGACCCGCTCGCGCTGCACCCCGAGGTGGAGGCCACGCTGCTTCGCGTCGCCCAAGAAGCCCTCACCAACATCACCAAGCACGCCGAGGCCACGCAGGTGGTGGTGACGCTGTCGTACCTCGATGACGTAGTAGCCCTCGACATCCACGACAGCGGCGCTGGTTTCGTTCCAGGTACTGGTGGTGGCTTCGGCTTGATCGCCATGCGCCAGCGAGTGACTCGGCTGGCCGGCACTCTCGCCGTCGAGTCCACCCCGGGGCGCGGCACTGCGATCTCGGCAACGGTTCCAGCGATCCCGCTGGCGGACGGAACCGGCGAATGATCCGGCTCGTGATCGTCGACGACCACCCGATCGTCCGCGACGGGCTGCGCGGCATCTTCGACGCCGACCCCGCCTTCGAGGTCGTCGGCGAAGCAAGCGACGGCGCCGAGGCGCTCGTCGTCGCGGCCCGCCACCGGCCGGACGTCGTACTGCTCGACCTCCGCATGCCCGGCCTCAGCGGCGCCGATCTCATCCGTGCGCTCAAAGCCCAGCAGCCGGCGCCCGCGGTCCTCGTCCTGACGACGTTCGACGACGACGCCGAGGTACTCGCCGCGATCGACGAGGGCGCGACCGGCTACCTGCTGAAGGACACCCCGCGCGCCGAGCTCCGGCGAGCGGTGGAGGCGACGGCCCGCGGAGAGAGCGTGCTCTCGCCCACGGTCGCCCAGACCCTCACTCGCCGTTCGACCACACCGCAGCACCAGAAGCTGAGCCCCCGCGAGCTCGAGGTCCTCGCCCTGGTCGCCCGCGGAACCACCAACCGCGAGGTCGCCGACCACCTGTTCGTCACCGAGGCCACGGTGAAGACCCACCTGATCCACATCTACGCCAAGCTCGGCGCCAAGGACCGAGCCGCCGCCGTCGCCATCGCCTTCGAACGAGGCCTCCTCGGTCGCCGCTGAGCCCCATCACCGCCGACCCACCGCAAGTTCCGGAACCGCGCTCGGGGAACGTTCCCTTGACACCGAACCGGAGCGGGCTCACTCTCTCAGAGAGCGCTCTCTCACCCGCCCTGTTCACCGTCTGATTGGTCTCGCCCATGTCCTTCAGCACGCGCGCTCCGGTGCCCTCGCACCGGTCCCCGGCGGTTCTCCGCCGCTCTCTGGCTCTCGCGTCCGCAGGTCTTCTCCTGGCCGCCGCGCTCGTCGTCTCTGGTGAGGCCGACGCCGCGTCCGCCCAGCAGGACGCAGCTTGCGGTACGGCGAACATCGCCCAGGGCCGCCCGGCCACCGCCTCCTCCACCGAGAACGGCGGCGTCCCGGCCGCGGCCGCCGTCGACGGCAACCCGGGAACGCGCTGGGGGAGCGCTTTCTCCGATCCGCAGTGGCTGCAGATCGATCTCGGGTCGAGCCAGCCGATCTGCCAGGTCGCGCTGACCTGGGAGACGGCGTACGGCAAGGCCTTCCGGGTCGAGGCCTCCGACAACGCCGCCAACTGGTCGCAGCTCTACGCGACCACGACCGGCACCGGCGGCACCCAGACCCTCGACGTCAACGGCGCCGGCCGCTACCTGCGGATCACCGGCACCCAGCGCGCGACCGGCTACGGCTACTCGCTGTGGGAGGTCGCCGTCCGCACCACCGACGGAGGCACCGGTCCCGTGGTCCCGCCGACCGACCCGCGCAACCCCGACTTCGGCCCGAACGTCTCGGTCTTCAGCCCGAGCACCCCGCAGGCCGAGATGCAGAACCGGCTGAACCAGATCGCCGCCGAGATGCACACCAACCAGTTCGGCACCCAGCGGTACGCCGCCCTCTGGAAGCCCGGCACGTACACCGCCGACGTGAACCTCGGCTTCTACACCCAGGTCGCCGGCCTCGGTCTGTCCCCGGACGACGTCAACCTCAACGGCCACGTCCGCGTCGAGGCCGACTGGCTCCAGCAGGGTGACAACCCGAACAACAAGGGCAACGCCACCCAGAACTTCTGGCGCTCCGCCGAGAACCTCGCCGTCACCACGCCGCCCGGCCAGATCGAGCGCTGGGCGGTCTCGCAGGCGGCGCCGTACCGGCGGATGCATCTCAAGGGCGCGCCCGAGATCCAGCTCTGGAACGGTGGCGACGGCTGGGCCAGCGGCGGCCTGTTCGCCGACACCAAGATCGACGGCCGAGTCGTCTCGGGCTCGCAGCAGCAGTGGCTGAGCCGCAACTCCGAGTTCGGCAACGGCTGGGCCGGCTCGGTCTGGAACATGGTCTTCGTCGGCGTCAACGGCGCCCCGCCGCAGAACTTCCCGAACCCGTCGCACACGGTGGTCGGCCAGACGCCGCAGGTCCGGGAGAAGCCCTTCCTGTACTTCGGTGCCGACGGCAACTACAAGGTCTTCGTCCCGGCGCTGCGCAGCAACACCTCCGGTACCAGCTGGGCAGCCGGCCCGGCCGCCGGTACGTCGATCAGCCTGGCTGACTTCTACGTCGTCAAGCCCGGCGCCCCGGTCGCCACGATCAACGCCGCGCTCGACCAGGGCAAGCACCTGCTCTTCACGCCCGGCATCTACCACCTCAACGACGCGATCCGCGTCACCAAGCCGAACACCGTCGTCCTCGGCCTCGGCCTGGCCACGCTGATCCCCGACACCGGCCAGGCGGCGATCACCGTCGCCGACGTCGACGGCGTGAAGCTCGCCGGCTTCCTGGTCGACGCCGGCCCGGTCAACTCGCCGGTCCTGATCCAGGTCGGCCAGCCCGGCGCGAACGCCAACCACGCCGCGAACCCGACCTCCCTGCACGACGTCTACGCCCGGATCGGCGGCGCGCACGTCGGCAAGGCCACGGTCAGCGTGCAGGTGAACAGCAACAACGTGATCGGCGACCACCTCTGGCTGTGGCGCGGCGACCACGGCGACGGCATCGGCTGGGACGTCAACACCGCCGCCAACGGTCTCGTCGTCAACGGCAACAACGTGACCATGTACGGGCTGTTCGTCGAGCACTACCAGCAGTACGAGGTGCTCTGGAACGGCAACAACGGCCGCACGTACTTCTTCCAGAACGAGTTCCCGTACGACGTACCGAACCAGGCCGGCTGGTCCAGCGGCGGCGGCACGCAGGGCTGGGCGGCGTACAAGGTCGCCAACGGCGTCAGCAACCACGAGGCGTGGGGCGTCGGCAGCTACTCGTTCTTCAACACCAACCCGTCGATCGTCGCCTCCCGCTCCTTCGAGGTCCCGGACACGGCCGGAGTGCGATTCCACGGCCTGGTCTCGGTCTCGCTGGGTGGTGTCGGCACGATCAGCAACGTCATCAACAACACCGGCGGTACGGCGAACGCAGCGACGCAACAGCGCTACGTGACCAACTACCCGTAACCCTTGCGGTGGGCCCCTGGTAGCCAATACTGGGGGCCCACCGACCCAAGGGGAGACGAACGTGAAGACCGGTTACGCGCCCGTGAACGGCCTGGAGATGTACTACGAGATCCACGGCGAGGGCGGCACGCCGCTGCTCCTGCTGCACGGCGGACTGTTCAACATCGACCTCCAGTTCGGCGAGCTGCTGCCGAAGCTGGCCGAGACCCGCCAGGTGATCGCGGCCGACTTCCAGGCGCACGGCCGGACCAACGACATCGACCGGCTGCTGACCTGCCCGAACCTCGCCTCCGACGTGATCGGCCTGCTGGAGCACCTCGGCATCGAGCAGGTCGACGTGTTCGGCTTCAGCGTCGGCGCCGGGGTCGCGCAGCACCTGGTGATCGACCACCCGGCGCTGATCCGCAAGGCGATCATCTCCTCGGCGTCGTTCCAGAAGGACGGCGACCGCCCGGAGAACGCCGCGGTCGGCGAGATGAAGGTGGAGATGATCGCCGGGACGCCGATGGAGGCCGACTACCTGGCCAAGTCGCCGCACCCCGACCTGGAGCACCTGCAGGCCCTGCTCGACAAGCTCGGCACCTTCAACGAGGGTGTGCCGGAGTGGACCGACGAGCAGATCAGCAGCATCAGTGTCCCGACGCTGATCACTGTCGGAGACAACGACGGCTTCAAGCTCGAGCACGCGGTCAAGGTCTACCAGCTCCTCGGCGGCGACGTGAACGCCGACTTCGTGGGCCTGCCGGTCCACCAGCTCGCGGTGATCCCGGGCAGCACCCACTTCTTCGGCCTGGCCCGCACCGAGCTGTTCCGCGAGCTGGTCACCGGCTTCCTCGACGCCGCGGCGCCGGAGCCGCCGGTCGCAGCAGGCTAGGCCGCCGCCAGCGCCTTCCGGATCCGCTTGTCGGACACCGGGTACGGCGTACCGATGGTCTGCGCGAACAGACTGATCCGGAGCTCCTCCAGCATCCAGCGCACCTCGAGGAGCTCCGGACTCGGGTACTTCCCGGCCGGTACGGCGCGCAGCCGCGCCTGGTACTCCTCGGTGAGCAGCTGCACGACCGCCATCCCGGACCGGTCCCGCATCGCGTTCGCGGCGACCTTGTCGAGGCGCTGCTCGATCCCGCGCAGGTAGCGGATCAGGTCCGGCAGCCGCTGCGCGCCGGTCTCGGTGATGAACCCGCGGTGCACGAGCCCCTCCAGCTGACCCCGTACGTCGGACAGCGCGGCCAGCAGCGCCGGGCTCGACGACCGCGAGATCTGCTTGTCGACTGTCCGCGCGTGCGCGAGCACCTGCTCGACCTGCTGCAGGATCGTCAGCACGGTGTCGGCCAGATCGGACCGTACGGCGTCGCGCAGGATCGAGAACGCGGTCAGGTTCCAGGCCGGGCCACCGGCCGCCGCCATCAGCTGGTCGATCGCCGCGGAGATCGCGTCGTCGAGCAGGTCGCCGACGCTGCGGTGCGGACCGGCCAGCAGCGTCATCTTCTGCTGGTTGGTCAGGTTCTTCTGCACGACGTCGACCACCGACGGCATCGTCAGCAGGAGCAGCTTGCGCGTCCCGGCCCACATCGCGGCGGCCTGGTCGCGCTCGGTCTCCTGCAGCCGGACGGCGACTGTCTTGCCCTCGTCGACCAGCGCCGGGTACCCGGCGACGGTCAGCCCGGCGCGGTGCTCGGAGAAGCTGCGCGGCAGGTCGCCGATCGTCCAGTCGGTCAGGCCGGCGCGCTCCAGCCCACTGACCGCCTTCGACGCGACCTTCGAGATCGCCGCCGTCGTCTTCGGCTTCAACCGCTCCTTCAGCCGGGCCAGATCCTTGCCCTCGGCCACGGTCTTGCCCTGGTCGTCGACCACCCGGAACGTCATCCGCAGGTGCTCGGGCACCCGGCTCCAGTCCCAGTCGGACTCGTCGATCTGGACGTCGCGCAGGTTGCGCAGCTCGCGCTCCAGCGCGTCGGTCAGCGGACCGGACGCCGGGTCGAGGTGCGGGAGCACCTGCCGGGCGTGGTCCGGAGCCGGCACGATGTTGCGCCTGATGGCCTTGGGCAACGACTTGATCAGGGTCGTGACGAGCTCCTCGCGGAAGCCCGGGACGCTCCACTCGAACCCGTCGGCGGTGACCTGGTTGAGCACCAGCAACGGTAGGTGCACGGTGACACCGTCCGCGTCGGTGCCCGGCTCGAAGGCGTAGGTCAGGTCGAAGGTCATCCCGTGCTGCGACCAGGTGAGCGGGAACTCCTCCTCGCGGACCTCGGCGCCCTCGCGGACCACCAGCGACCGCTCGAAGTCGAGCAGGTCGGCGTCGCGCTGCCGGGCCTTCTTCCACCAGGTGTCGAAGTGCCGGCCGGTGACGACCTCCGGGCCGAGGCGTTCGTCGTAGAAGGCGAACAGCGTCTCGTCGTCGACCCGCAGGTCGCGGCGCCGGGTGCGCTCCTCGAGTTCCTCGACCTCTTCGAGCAGCTTGCGGTTGGCGTGGAAGAACTTGTGGTGGGTGTCCCAGTCACCTTCGACCAGCGCGTTGCGGATGAACAGCTCGCGGGACACCTCGGGGTCGACCTTGCCGTAGTTCACCTTGCGGCGGGCAACGATCGGTACGCCGTACAGGGTGACCTTCTCGTAGGCCATCACGGCGCCGGCCTTGCGCTCCCAGTGCGGCTCGGAGTAACTGCGCTTGATCAGGTGCTGGGCGATGTCCTCGGCCCACTCGGGCTCGATCTTGGCGTTGACGCGCGCCCAGAGCCGCGAGGTCTCGACCAGCTCCGCGGCCATCACGAACTGCGGCGGCTTCTTGAACAGACCGGAGCCGGGGAAGATCGCGAACTTGGTGCCGCGGGCACCGAGGTACTGGTGCTGGTTGGCCGGGTCCTTCATGCCGAGGTGCGAGAGCAGGCCGGACATCAGCGAGACGTGCACGCTCTGCGGGTCGGCCGGCTCGCCGGAGTTCAGCGTGACGCCGATCTGGGAGGCGACCTGGCGGAGCTGGGCGAAGATGTCCTGCCACTCGCGGACGCGCAGGTAGTTCAGGTACTCGCTGCGGCACATCCGGCGGAACTGGTTGCCGGACAGCTCCTTCTGCTGCTTCTTGAGGTAGCCCCAGAGGTTGAGGTAACCGAGGAAGTCGCTGTTCGGGTCGCGGAAACGCGCGTGCGACTGGGTGGCCTGGGCCTCGGCGTCGGTCGGCCGCTCGCGCGGGTCCTGGATCGACAGCGCGGCCGCGATCACCATCACCTCGCGCACGCACGCGTGCTTGTCCGCCTCGACGATCATCCGGGCCAGCCGCGGGTCGAGCGGGATCTGCGCGAGCTGCCGGCCGATCGGGGTCAGCCGGCGATGTCGCTCACTGGCCTTCGCGGCCTCGATCGCGCCCAGCTCGGTGAGCAGCTGCAGGCCGTCGGTGATGCTGCGCTTGTCCGGCTCGTCGATGAACGGGAACGCGGCGATGTCGCCGAGCCCGATCGACGTCATCTGCAGGATGACCGAGGCCAGGTTGGTGCGCAGGATCTCGGGGTCGGTGAACTCCGGGCGAGCCTCGAAGTGCTCCTCGGAGTACAGCCGGATCGCGATGCCGTCGCTGGTCCGGCCCGAGCGGCCCTTGCGCTGGTTGGCGCTGGCCTGGCTGATCGCCTCGATCGGCAGGTGCTGCACCTTGGTGCGATGGCTGTACCGCGAGATGCGCGCCGTACCGGGGTCGATCACGTACTTGATGCCGGGGACGGTCAGCGAGGTCTCGGCGACGTTCGTCGCGAGCACGATCCGGCGGCTGCTGCTGTGCGGCTGGAAGACCCGGTGCTGCTCGGCGTTCGACAGCCGGGCGTACAGGGGGAGGACCTCGACCGACTGGCCCGGGCGACCGCGCTGGGCGGCGAACTTGTCGTTCAGCGCGTCGGCGGTGTCGCGGATCTCGCGCTCACCGCTGAGGAAGACGAGGATGTCGCCCGGGGCCTCGACGGACAGCTCGTCGACGGCGTCGAGGATCGCCTGCGTCTGGTCGCGGTCGATCGTGCTCGGATCGTCCGGGTCGTTCACCGGGCGGTAGCGGACCTCGACCGGGTACGTCCGGCCGGAGACCTCGACGATCGGCGCGGGCTCGCCGTGGGCGTCGGAGAAGTGCTCGGCGAACCGCTCGGGATCGATGGTCGCCGAGGTGATGATCACCTTGAGATCGGGCCGGCGGGGGAGCAGCTGTTTGAGGTAACCCAGGATGAAGTCGATGTTCAGGCTGCGCTCGTGCGCCTCGTCGATGATCAGCGTGTCGTACCGGCTCAGGTCGCGGTCACGCTGCAGCTCGTTGAGCAGGATGCCGTCGGTCATCAGCTTCACCAGCGAGCGGTCGCTCACCTTGTCGGTGAACCGCACGGCGTACCCGATGGTGTCGCCCAGCTCGGTCCCGAGCTCCTCGGCGATCCGCTCCGCGACGGTCCTGGCCGCGAGCCGGCGCGGCTGGGTGTGCCCGATCAGCCCCTGAACACCGCGCCCCAGCTCCAGACAGATCTTCGGAATCTGAGTGGTCTTCCCGGACCCGGTCTCACCCGCGATCACGACGACCTGATGGTCCTTGATCGCCTGAGCGATCTCGTCCTTCAGCTGACTGACCGGCAGCTCTTCCGGATAAGTGATCTCCGGTACGGCGCTCCGCCGCTGCTCCACGCGCCGCTCAGCCTGCTCGATCGCGCCGAGCATTCCTTGCAGCGCCTGCGCCCGCTTCTCGGGCTCGCGGGTGGTCCGCACCCGCTCGAGCCGGCGCCCGAGCTGCTCGCGGTCGTGAACGGTCAGCTGCTCCAACCGGGGGAGGAGGTCGGCGACGGAAGCTGGAGCTGCGGGTCTCGCCGAGCACGTACCCGTTGCGGGAGAACGACGGCTTGCCCGCCGTACAGTGCCCGGCGGTCAGGAAGATCCGGC
>NZ_JBFAYT010000024.1:0-34816 GCF_040681455.1 Kribbella sp. NPDC051770
CCACAACTCCACGTCGCCACCAACCCACTTCCCCACCCCCACGCTCTCCCGAACCCCGCCCACGGAGCGGGGCCCGGTACTCGAAACCTCGCTTCGTTCTGACCGTCAAGTACCGGCCACCTCGTCGGTGGCCGGTACTTGAAACCTCGCCGGCGACGAGGTCAAACCTTTGCTTCCTGGCCGAACAGTGCACCAGGGCAACGACAAGGCCCGGAATCCCTGCTGGTGCGGGGTTTCCGGGCCTTCGTGTGTTGACCGATAGTCCGCTGGCGGGCCGAGTATCGGTCAGGCGACGCGGGTGCTGCGGGTGCGCGGTGCCGGGCCGGGCTGGTCCACCACGGCGTCGAACGCGTCCAGGACGGCGCTGACCTCCGGGCGGGCCCGCGGTGCCTTGGCGGCGGGGCTCTGACCGCGGCGCGCCCTGCGCAGGTGGCGCTTCACGGTGGACAGCGAGCATCCGAGCCGCATCGCGAGCGACTCGAGGCTGTCGTTGGGGTACTGGGTCCGCAGTCGCAGGACCTCTTCGTGGCTGACCGGCCGGCGGGTCCCGCGGGCCCCGGCGAGCTGGTCGAAGTCGTCGGCCTGGACCTCGACGTCCAACAGGTTGCGCATTGAACGACGTTGTACAGCAGTGGTTCCGGCGACGAAGCCGCTGACGTCGTGCTCGGCCACCGCGCTGAACAGGCAGTCGGTGAACAGCGGGCAGGAAGCGCAGACCTTCTTGGCTTCCCGAACGAGCTGGTCGTACCGCTCCCTGGTCCGACGGGTCGCCGACGCGGGCGGCGGCTCCTCCATCAGGCGGTGCTGGAAAACATCTGTGCGTGCAGTACAGCCGGTCATGGCCCCTTCCATGATGGAAGATGTGTCGACAGCCGCACGGGCGGACCTGGCCCCCGGTGGGTTGGCGGTGTTGACAGTCATCGTGGCTCCCCAAGTTCCAGGACTCGATGAACGAACGGTGAATGCTGTTCGAACACCCGAGCCCACTAGCTGATGGACCGACGCTCGTTGCCGACCCACCCCTGTTTTGTCCGGCGCTAGGCGCACCGATCCATAACTGTTGACGCCACCGATCCGGATTTGGTTGCACCCAATTCCGCACCAGTTCCTCGACGTTCTTCCCGGCGTGGGTCGGACCGGATGTGATGATCCGGAACAAGGCGTACGACGCGTGCGAACCGCCCCTGGTTCCCCGCCAGCCACCGCATGAAATCATGCGCAAACCGTGCAGCGCAGGGGAACTTGCTGCCTTTGCAGCATCCTGCCGTAACGGTCTGGTGACGTTGTTCAATGGTCAATCAGATTGCATGGAAAACGATCTCCAGATGGTTGCGCGATGACTGTTCGAAGGAGTAAAGAGCCCTTGCCCTTTCGGGTCCCGAACACTGCCCACGGACCGTTACGGTAAGCAGGTGTCGACGCCCGAAACACCCCGCCTGGTGGCCACCGACCTGGACGGCACGCTGGTCCACAGTGACACCACCGTCTCCCCGTTCACCCGAGCGACCGTGCTCGCGATCCAGGAGGCCGGCGCCGTCTTCGTGATGGTCACCGCCCGGCCGCCGCGCTGGTTGCACGACTTGTCATATCTGGTGGGCGAGCACGGGGTCGCGATCGTTGCCAACGGCGCCATTCTGTACGACGTCGCGCGCCGGCGCCCGATCCGCACCCGGCTGATCGATCCGGCCGTCGCGCTCGAGGTCGCGGAGGCGATCCGGGCCGCCGTACCGGACGTGGAGTTCGCGATCGAGCGACCGGACCGCTACGGACAGGAACCGCACTACGTGAACCGCTGGCCGCGGCCGGACGACACCCTGGTCGCCGCGATCGACGAGCTGCTGGCCGAGCCGGCCGCGAAACTCCTGGTCCGGCACGACGTTCTGCACTCCGACGAGCTGCTGGCCAAGGTCGCGCCGATCGTGGGGGAGCGGGTGGCGGCCAGTCACAGCGGCGGCGACGGGCTGGTGGAGATCGCCGCGAGCGGCGTCTCGAAGGCCGCGATGCTGGCCGATTTCGCCGCGGAACAAGGAATTTCGGCCGCCGAGACGATCGCCTTCGGGGACTCGGTGAACGACCTGCCGATGCTGAGCTGGGCCGGTACGTCGTACGGCGTGGGCAACGCGCACCCCGAGGTGCTCGCGGTCGTCGACCACGTCTGCCCGACGAACGACGAGGACGGTGTCGCCACCGTCCTCGCCGGGTTGTTCGATCTCTAGAGGTACATCCCGCCGCTGCCCGGGCCGTCGGTGCTGCCGTTCGCCTCGGGCGCGCCCGGGAAAGCGCCGCCCTCGGGCAGCTGCTGGCCGCCGGGCAGTGCGCGGCGCATGTGCTCCAGCTGCTGGCGCGCGGCCATCTGCTGGGCGAACAGCGCCGTCTGGATGCCGTGGAACAGGCCCTCCAGCCAGCCGACCAGCTGGGCCTGCGCGATCCGCAGCTCGGCCTCGGTCGGGGTGCTGTCGTCGGTGAAGTCGAGGCTGAGCCGCTCCAGCTCCTCGACCAGCTCCGGCGCCAGACCGCTCTCCAGCTCCTTGATCGACGCCTCGTGGATCGCCTTCAGCCGCTGGCGGGACGCCTCGTCGAGCGGAGCGGCCTTCACCTCTTCGAGGAGCTGACGGATCATGTTCCCGACCCGCATCACCTTGGCCGGCTGCTCGACCAGCTCGGTCACCGAGCGTGGTTCGTCGGTCGCGTCGTCGTCGGCGTCGCGCGGCGGCCCCTCGACGGCCATCCCGTCCGGCCCGACGATCAGGATCTTGCCGTCCTCGGTCCGAGCTCCCGCCATCGGGACTTCCTGGCCCTCGTTGCTGGTGTCCTCGCTCATCTGCCCATCCTAGAAGCACCCCTGCGCGGGGTCTGTGGGTGAGCTGCCCGGCTGCGTCTTCCGCGCGCCCGCTACGCGGTCCGTGCGCGATGCCGGCGGACGGCGTCGCGGTTGGAGCAGGCAGGGCTGCAGTACCGCTGCTTGCCGCCGCGGGACAGGTCGGCGTACACGTTGTCGCACCCGTCGGTCGCGCAGCGGCCGAGCCTGCTGATCCCGCGGCCGGCCAGGTGCAACGCCGTACCGGTGCTGATCAGCGTCGCGACCAGGCGACCGACCGGGACCTTGTCCGGCCGGTAGTGCATGTGCCAGCCGTCGCCGGCGTGGTTGGTCAGCCGCGGGTGCTCGGTGTACTTCGCGAGCATCGCGTTCACCAGGTCGACCCGCTGCTGCTCGTCGGTGGCGTCCACCACCTCGATCCACTCCTCCAGCGCGACCCGGACCGTCACCAGGTCCTCCGGCGTCACCTGGACGCCGCGGACGTTGCTGGTGACGACCCCGCTCTCCTCGCAGCGCGTGGCCAGTTCGTCCGCCGTGGCGGCCGGGTTGGTGACCAGGTTCACCGCCAGCAGGACGGCGTCGGCGCCGTAAGGGTTGAGATGCATAATGCCATTACAGCACGATGGATCCATGATCACCAGGGAAGAAGTCCACCAGCACGTCTGGCACGTCGTGTCCACACATCCGGTCAGCGACGGGCTGCTCGTCTACCGCCGCTGCAATTGTGGCCAATGGCAACTACTTACGGTGTGAAAAGCCTGTCCAGGTGAGTGTTCAGCGACTGCACGAGGAACGCTTTGCGCTCTTCGGCCGGCAGCGTGAGCCCTTGGATCACCAGTCCGTCCAGTACGGCTAGCAGCAGGCCCGCCTCGGTCTCGGCGTCGGTCACCTCGGCGAGGTCACCGTCCGCGATCGCCGCGTCGAGCAGCCGCGCGAACGCGACCCGGAGCTCGACGTCGGTCGCCGCCGCAATCCCCGCCAGCATTGGTGAAGTCACCGAGGCGGCGCTGAACGCCAGCCAGACCCGGGCATCCCGGGCGCGTCCGTCGTCCAGTGGCAGCCACAGCTCGAGCGCCTCGCGCAGCACCTTGCGCGGCGGGCCCGACAGGTCGATCGTGGCGAGCTTCTCGTCGAACCGCTCGCTGACGTGCCGGAACGCCGAGGCCACCAGCTCGTCCTTGCTGCGGAAGTAGTACTGCACCTGCGCCAGCGAGATCCCGGCCGCCGCCGCGACGGTTCGCATCGTCGCGGCCTCCAGGCCACGCTCCGCGATCACGTCGAGCACCGCGTCGAGCACGTGCGCACCGCGCCGCTGTTCCCCAGTCACACCCCTGACGGTAGCCCTTGGCAACGACATCCGCGGCGATTCCGTGCAACGGATCCGTCTCGGCGGGCTGTCCGGGCGCAGTCAGCTGTCCCGGATCAGCCGCCGGACCAGCCGCTCCGCGGTCGCGTCGACGTCGTACGGGTGCCCGACGCCCGGCGTGAGCCGGTCCAGCACCAGCCCGTCGATCGCGAAGTGCAGCAGGCGGACCTCCTCGGCCCCACCCGGCAGCCCGGCGTTGACGTGGAACGACACGTCGCCGTCGAACCCCTGCCGCAACGTCCGCGCCAGGATCTCGGACAGCTCCGGCCGCCGGGTCGCCTCCAGTCGGAGCTCGAACAACGCGAGCGGCAGCTCGGGATGCGCCAGCAGCCGCTCGACGATGTACCGCACGTAGTCGACCATCAGGTCGACCGACGGCTCGCGCGCCGCGAGCGGCTCCAGCCGGTCGTCGGTCGGCGCGAGGCGTTCGAAGATCCGCTCGCCGAGCGCCCCGAGCAGCGCGTCGCGGGTCCGGAAGTAGTTGGACGCCGTACCGGCCGGCAGGCCCGCGGCCGCGTCGACCGCGCGGTGGGTGAGGCCGCGGGCGCCGGCCTCGGCGAGCACGGCGAGGCCCGCGTCGGCGAGCTGGGTACGGCGTTCGGGGTTTCGGGGCACGTTGACAAGCGTAGCAGCCATCCACTACAACTGTCGTACTCAACCACAACAGCTGTAGTACAAGGAGTGCGTATGCAACCCGCCGTCTTCGGCGCCACCGTCGTCACCTCCCAGCCCGCGAAGGTCGCCGCGTTCTACGCGGACCACTTCGACCTCCAGGTCACGGTCGACCTGGGCTGGTTCATCTGCCTGCGCCGCGGCGACGCGGCGTGGGAGCTGGCCATCTCCGAGCGCGGCCACGCCTCGGTCCCGGCCGCCGTCTCGGCGCTCACCGAGAGCACGAACGTCTTCGGGTTCGTCGTCGACGACGCCGACAAGCTCGCCGCCCGGCTCGTCGAGGCCGGCGTCGAGCTCGCCTCGGAGCTCGTCACCGAGCCGTGGGGCCAGCGGCACTTCTTCGTCCGGGACCCCGAGGGCACCTGGCTGGACGTGATCCAGCTGGTCGCCCCCGACCCGGAGTGGATCGCCGCCAACACGCCGACGTGACCGGCGTACGGCGTACCGGCCGCTGGGCAGGTCAGAGGGTGAGCAGGATCTTCCCGATCTGGGACGACTGCTCGAGCTCCTCGTGCGCCTTCGCGACCTGCTCCAGCGGGTACGTCGCGTGCACGATCGGGCGCACCTTCTTCGCCTCGACCAGCGGCCAGACGTGCCCGACCACCTCGGCCAGGATCCGGCCCTTGTCCTCGACCGACCGGCTGCGCAGCCCGGCGGCGGTGATCGAACCGCGCTTGGCCAGCAGCCGGCCGAGGTCGAGCTCGCCCTTCGCGCCGCCCTGCATGCCGATCACGACGATCCGGCCGTCGAAGGCCAGCGACTTCACGTTGTCGGTCAGGTACTTCGCGCCGATGATGTCCAGGATCACGTCGGCACCGGCCTTACCGGTCGCCTCCCGGACCACCGAGGCCCACTCCGCGTCCTTGTAGTTGATCGCGACGTCGGCGCCGAGCCGGGTGCAGAAGTCCATCTTGTCGGTGCTGCCGACCGTGCAGAGCACCCGCGCGCCGTGCGCGACCCCGAGCTGGATCGCCATCGTCCCGATCCCGGACGCGCCGCCGTGCACCAGCAGCGTCTCGCCGTCCTTGAGATGCGCCTTCATGAACACGTTCGACCAGACCGTCGCGACCACCTCGGGCAGCGCCGCGGCACTGACCAGATCGATCCCCTCCGGCACCGGCATCACCTGCGGCGCCGGCACGACGACCTTCGCGGCGTACCCACCACCCGCGAGCAGCGCGCAGCACTCGTCCCCGACCGACCAGCCCTCGACCTGCTCACCGACCGCACTGATCCGCCCCGACACCTCGAGCCCGATCGTCCCCGGCGCCCCGGGCGGCGGCGGGTAGTGCCCCTGCCGCTGCAACAGGTCGGCGCGGTTCACTCCCGCCGCGACAACCTCGATCACGACCTCGTCGACGTTCGGCGTGGGATCCTCGATCTCGCCGACCGTCAGAACCTCGACACCCCCGGCACCTTCACACACGACAGCTCGCATACTCGCCACCGTACTGCGTCCGCTCCGGCTACGCGCCGAGCAGCCCGGTGATGTCCGTCGCGATCGATTCCAGCGGATCGGTGACGCCTATCAAGGCGAACCAGTCCCATAGCTCGAGCGCGTGGTAGAGCCGATAGCTCCCTCGTCCACGTCCCACCCGGCCCGCCCCGCGCCTGCCCACCGCAGATCGCTGCCTCGCCGAGCTTGTGGTCGACCTGCTACTCCCTCGACCCACTACGCCTTTCCCCGGCCGCCGCGACCTCAGCCCCCGCCGACCTCCCCGGCCGCATCCCCGCCAACCCCAGCCCTACTCCGTCGGCGCAGCAGTCTCCGGATCATCCAGATCAGCCCACGTATCCACATCCCGCCCCGCGCGCGTCGGCTCGCTCCACAGCATCTTCAGCCCCGCGAACGTCCGCCGTACCGACTGATCCCGAGGATCACCAACCGCCAACACCGCCGCAGCAAGCGCCTCCCGCCGGTACGCCGCCGCAAGTGGTTGCTCTCGGCCCCCAACATCCCGCAGCCCGTGCCCGTCGTACTCGCCGATCCCGTCCACCAACCCGGCGACATCACCAGCCGTCAACCACGGCAGATCACACGAAACCAGCACCACCACCGGCGCCGCACCAAACAACAACCCCGCCGCAACCCCAGCGACCGGCCCGCCCGCAGGCGGATTCTCCTGCGTCCACTCGACGACCCGGCACGTCTCCCGCACCGGCCCGACCACAACCGTCGACACCGCCGATTCAGTTGCCCTCAGCACCCGATCCAGCAGCGAAACCCCTTCCAGCACGACCGTCGCCTTGTCCACCCCGCCGAACCGCCGCGACGCCCCGCCCGCGAGCACCACCGCGTCGTACCTCACCGCGGCGTCACCGTGAACCGCCGGTTCGCCAGCGACGGGTTCTTCCGCCGTACGTCGGCCAACCGCTCGCCCGAGATCTCCGCGACCGCAACCCCATCGGCCTCGCCGACGGCAGCGACCGCGACCCCCTGCGGATCGATCACCTGACTCAGCCCGGAGTACTTCCGCCCGTTCTGCGCCGCCGACACGACGTAGCAGGTGTTCTCGATCGCCCGAGCCGTCAGCAGCGTCTCCCAGTGATGCTCCTTCAACGGCCCGCGCACCCAGGCCGCCGGTACGACGAGCGCATCCGCGCCCGCGTCGACCAGCGCCCGCGACAGCTCCGGAAACCGCAGGTCGTAACAAGTCATCAGCCCGAACTTCAGCGACCCGATCCGCACCACGACCGGCGCGACATCCCCTGGCGTCAGCTGATCCGACTCCTTGTAGCCGAACGCGTCGTACAGGTGGATCTTCCGGTACGCCCCGAGCAGGTCGCCGTCAGCCCCGACCGCCAGCAGCGTGTTGTACGGCCGGTGCTCGTCGCAGCTGCGCTCGAACATCCCCGCGACGATCGCCGTCCCGTGCTCCGCCGCGCACTTGCGCAACGTGCTGACGAACTCCCCGTCCAGTGCCTCGGCCAGCGGCCCGACCGAACCGCCCTCGGCCGCGAAGTCGGCCATCATCGCCTCCGGCAGCACCACCAGATCGGGCCGCCCGGCAGCGGCCTGCGCCACCCACCGGACCACCGCCTCGCGGTTGGCGGTCTTGTCCCCGGAACTCGCGGTCTGCACCACAGCGATCCTCATGTCCCCATGGTGCCGCATCGCTCAGACCTTGCACCTGACCCAGCGGGAGGTCCTAGCGTCGAACCCATGACGCCCCGCACCTGGAAGATCGGCGAGCTCGCGACGGCCACCGGCCTGAGCGTCCGCGCGCTGCACCACTACGACGAGATCGCGCTGCTCCGCCCGACGTCCCGCGGCCCGACCGGGCACCGGCTGTACGCCGACGCCGACGTTCGGCGCCTGCACCGCATCCTCGCCCTCCGCGGTTTCGGCCTGACCCTGACCGAGATCGGCCAGATCGTCGACGGCGACGTACCCGATCCGCGGGGGTTGATCCGTCGTCAGCTCGACCAGGTCGAGGCTCAGCTGGCGGCGGGTGCTGAGCTGCACGACCGCCTGCAGTCCGTCCTGGCCGCGCTGGACGAGGCCAACGAGCCGACCACCGAGTCATTGCTCACTCTCATCGAAGGAATGAACGCCATGAACCGCACCCTCACCCAGCAGGAGCTCGACACGATGACCGCTCAGCGTGAGCAGTACCGCGACAGTCTCGGCCCCGACGAGCTCGCCGCGCTCGAGGCGGCCCGCCGCCGGGCCGTGGAGTCGATGACCGAGCGTGAGCTGGAGGAGATGCGTTCCCGCCGGGCCGCGCTGATGCCGCGCTGAGGTGCGCCGTGCCGCGACGGTGCCGCGCTGAGATGCCCCTGGGGTCGCCGGGGCGCGCCGGGTTAGCCTCGCTCCCGTGCCTGTGGACGGATTCGACCTGGACCATCACGGAGACCTCGAGGTCGGTGACGGCCTCACCGATCTCGCCGTCAACGTGCGTGCCGGTACGCCGCCGTGGCTGCTCGACGAGATCACCGCGAGCCTCACCGATCTCGCCGCCTACCCCCGGTCCGGCGCGGCCGTTGCCGCGGTCGCCGCTCGCCACCGCTGCGACCCCGACCAGGTCCTGCTGACCGCCGGCGCCGCCGAGGCGTTCGTGCTGATCGCCCGCGCGTTCCGGCCGCGGCACCCGGTCGTCGTCCACCCGCAGTTCACCGAGCCGGAGTCGGCTCTGCGCTCCGCAGGCCACCTCGTCGACCGGGTCGTGCTCCGTGCCGAGGACGGCTTCACGCTCGACCCGGCCGCCGTACCGGCGGACGCCGACTTGGTCGTCGTCGGCAACCCGACCAACCCGACCTCGGTGCTGCACCCGGCCGACACGCTGCGCGAGCTCGCGCGGCCCGAGCGCATCCTGGTGGTCGACGAGGCGTTCATGGACGCCGTTCCGGGCGAGCCCGAGTCGCTGGTCGGCGCGTCGATTCCTGGGCTGGTGGTGATCCGCAGCCTGACCAAGACGTGGGGGCTGGCTGGTCTTCGCGTGGGGTACGTCGTCGCGGCGGCGGCGCTGATCGAGCAGTTGGCCGCCGTACAGGCGCATTGGCCGTTGTCCACACCCGCCCTCGCGGCAGCGATCGCGACGAGCACTCCCGAGGCCGTTGCCGAGGCGCACCAAGCCGCGGAGGCCTTCGATGCCCAGCGCACCCACCTGCTGACCGGGCTCACCTCGTCACCGCGCGTGCACTCGTACGGCGTACCGCGGGCGCCCTTCGTCCTCGTCCACGTCGACGGCGCGACGCAGCTCCGCGAGGAGCTCCGCCGGCGCGGTTTCGCCGTACGGCGGGGTGACACGTTCCCCGGCCTCGGCCCCGACTGGCTGCGGATCGCGGTCCGCCCCGAACCGGTCGCCGACGCGTTCCTCAAGGTCTGGTGGGACCTGCTCGGCTGAGCCCTTCCGCCGCTCCGGCAGATCGCCGTAGAACTGACGGGAGCTTGTGATCCCGCCAGGGGTTTAGCCCCGATCTACTTTGCGCACAGGGTGGGCACGCAAGTCCCCCTCGAGAGGAGCAGCATCATGAGTCTCAACGACGACGACATGACCACCTCGTCCGGCGACGGAGAAGGTCTGGCCGACGGGGGCGCGACCCCAGGCGGCACCGACGGTGGTGCTGACGGCGGCGCGGGTGGCGGCGGGTACGGCGGCGGCGAAGGCCCCGCGGACGGCGGCGCGAACCCGGGCGGTCACGACGGCGGTGCTGACGGCGGCGCAGGTGGCGGCGGCTACGGCGGTGGCGAGGGCCCGGCCGACGGTGGCGCGAACCCGGGCGGTCACGACGGCGGTGCTGACGGTGGCGCGGGTGGCGGCGGGTACGGCGGTGGCGAAGGCCCGGCCGACGGCGGCGCCAACCCCGACGGCCACGACGGCGGCGCTGACGGCGGCGCCGGCTCGGAAGGTCCCGCGGACGGCGGCGCGTCGCCTGGTGTCAGCGACGGCGGCGCCGACGGAGGAGCCGACAGCGGCGCCGAGGGCCCCGCTGACGGTGGCGCCTCGCCCGGTACGAGCGACGGCGGCGCGGACGGCGGTGCCGGCGGTAACTCCGGAAGCTGGTGAGCGCCGTGCCGGAGACCGGGCCGCAACCGGACAGCAGCCCGGCCCTCCGGCGCTGCGTGGCAGGCCACCCAGAGGACTTCGCCACCAACTACTGGGGCCGCCGAGCGCTGCTCTCACCTGCTGCTGAACTACCTGCGGCAGGTTTCGCTGACCTCTTCAGCCTCGAAGCAGTCGACGAACTGCTCTCCCGCCGCGGCCTCCGCACGCCGTTTCTCCGCATCGCCAAGAACGGGTCGGTTGTCGGCGACAACCAGTTCACCGGCCCCGGCGGCGCCGGCGCCGAGATCGGCGACCAGATCCGCGACGACAAGGTCGCCCAGCTCTTCGCCAGCGGCCACACCGTCGTACTGCAAGCTCTGCACCGCACCTGGCCCGCCCTGGTCGACTTCTCCACCCAACTGGCGTCCGAGGCCGGCCACCCAGTCCAGATCAACGCGTACATCACCCCCGCCGAGTCCCAGGGCTTCGCGGCCCACTACGACGTACACGACGTCTTCGTCCTGCAAGTAGCCGGCGAGAAGCACTGGACAGTCCACGAGCCAGTCCACCTCGACCCGCTCCGCAACCAGCCTTGGACGGACCACTCCCAAGCAGTAGCGGACGCAGCCCGAGACCAGCAGCCAGTAGTAGACGCCGTACTACGACCAGGCGACGCCCTCTACGTCCCCCGAGGCTTCCTCCACTCAGCCAAAGCACTGGGCGGCGTGAGCGCCCACCTCACCATCGGCCTCCACACCCTGACCCGCTACCTCCTCATCCAGGAGCTAGCCGCTCTCGCCGCCAACGAGGTAGACCTCCGCACAGCCCTCCCCCTCGGCTTCAACCCCGGCGACCCAGCCCAACTGGCCCCCGAACTGGAAAAGGTCAAAGCTCTCTTCGCCGACCACCTCCAAACCGCCGCCCCCGAGGCCCTGGCCGCCCGCCTCCGCCGCCGCACCTGGTCCGGCAACCGCCCAGCCCCGCTCGCGCCCCTGGCCCACGCAGCAGCGATCAACAACCTCGCGATCGGCACCACCCTCCAAGCCCGCCAAGGCCTGAACCACCACCTAACCCCCGGTACTGCAGGTACTCCCGGTACGGCCGGCACGCCCCTCCGCCTCCACCTCCCGGACCGCACCATCACTTTCCCAGCCGACGCCCTCGAAGCCCTCACCACAGCCCTCTCCGGCACCCCCTTCAAGGTAGGCGACCTCCCCGGCCTGGCCCCGGAGGACCAACTGGTCCTGACCCGCCGCCTGATGACAGAAGCAGTCCTAGTAACAGGCCCCCAGTGACCCACCCCCCACCACCCCGCTACACCCCCACCACCGGCTGCGCCGCCACCGCCGAACGCCGCCAAGACCCCCTCTACGCCACCGCCCCACCCGCCGAACGCTGGCTCCTCATAGAACTCAACGCCCCCTGGCCCAGAGCAGCCCTAACAGCGCTGACCCACTCAACCGACCCCACAACCAACCTCCCCGCAGCCCTCTCCCACCTCTGCACCCAACTCCACACCCGCCCAGTCCTCATCCGCCGCCACGGCCGCACCACACCCCGGCCCCGGACCGGCACACCCAAGGCCGCCTCCACCGCGGCCGCCTCCGCCATGTCCTCTGCCGAACTCCCGGGTGGCTCCGCCGCATCCCCCATCTCTCGGGACATCTCCAGTGCAGCCCCCACCCTCGCACCACCACCCCGCCGCTGGTTCCTCGTCGACTCCCGCCCCGGCCACGAATCCATCCGCACCGGCCTCTGCCCCACCGACGAGCACCTCCTCCAGGTCCTCACCGGCGCCGACCAGGGCACCCTCCACCCAGACCCGATCTATCTCGTCTGCACCCACGGCCGCCACGACGCCTGCTGCGCAGTCCGCGGCCGCCCCGCGGCAGCAGCCCTCACCGCCGCCTACCCCGACCGCACCTGGGAGTGCAGCCACATCGGCGGCGACCGCTTCGCCGCCAACCTCGTCTTCCTCCCCGAAAGCCTCTTCTACGGCCACGTCCCCGCCACCGAAGCCGTCCCCCTCGCCGAGGCCCACACCAACCGCACCATCACCCCCGCCTACTACAGAGGCAACGGCGCCCTCCCCCCACCAGCCCAAGCCGCCCAACACTTCGCCCGAGAGGCCGGCCACCCCCTCGCCCTAAACGCCTTAACCCCAATAGCCATCACCCAACCAGCCCCCAACCGCTGGTCAGTAACCCTCCAAACCACCCAATCCCAAACCATCACCGTCGCCCTCAAAGCCGAAGCCCAAACCATCAACGCCCAACTGACCTGCGCCACCCAACCCCCAGGCCACCTCCGCCACTTCACCCTCGCCGCCCCCATCCGCACAAACACCAGCTGAGCCCCAGTCCCAATGCAGCCACGCCTCAGCCCAACGGGCACCATCAGGCATGGCACACCCACCAGTTCTGCGCTCCGGCCCGCCCCGCAACGGCTCAACCGCAACACCAACTCCCGAGGCCGATCACCCCGCCCACGCACGCCTCGACGATCGGCAGCCGACCAAGGCTTCGATCACCAGCTCACCCGCAGGCCATCCTGCGATAGCCAACCGCCAGGCCAACCTCGAGCCCAATCACCCACCGGCCGCTCAACGACCGGCAGCCGACGAGCTTGAACCAGCGGCTCATCCCACAGGGCATACGACGCAGGCCAGCAACGGCTCAGCCAAGGGCTCCACGACGCGCGCAGACACTGCACACCCACAGAGCCACGAGGCGCGAGGGCACGGCTCAGCCCGCAGGGCCTGACCGCAGCAGCCCAACCGCCGGGTCAACCACGAGCCTCATCAGCCGCACCCTCAACCGCCGGCAGCCAACCGTTTCAACCGCCGGCTCAGCCCCACAAGGCCCGCAGAGGAGGCGGCCAAGGCGCAATCCCACCGAGCCTGCTAGGCAAGGCGTCCACGGCTCGGCCCACGAGCCTGCCAGGCGAGGCAGCCACGGCGCAGGACACGAGGCGGCCAGGTAAGGCGGCCACGGCGCAGGCCACGAGGCAGCCAGGTAAGGCGGCCACGGCTCCATCACAGCTCAGCCGAAGGCTCCACGACGCGCGGTAGCCATAGCCGGACCCACGCGCACGACCTGGCACGGTTGCCCCGGCTCGATGACCAGCGCAGCCCACGAGACTCAACCACCTGGTCAGCCCACGGCACCGAACGACCCGTCACCCAAAAGGTTCCAACCGCCTACTCAGCCCCGCGCTCTCCAATCACCCGGTCCCCTCGGTGCGCCCCGTAGTACTCCGACTGCCGCGCCATGATCTCTCGCATCGACGTCCCCCTCGGCACGCCGTACACAGTCCCCGGAAAGTCCATCGGCTCCTGCGCCGCCCACAGGTCCTCGTGCCGGTCAGGTGAGAACAGCTCCGCCGGATCACCCGCTGCGATCCACCCGATCGGCACCACTGTTCCGGCAGCCAACCGTGAGTTCACGTGCAGCACGCTGTTGATCCGCAGCTCCGAGCCGGCACCAACAACCGCACCAGGGAACACCGCAGCGCCCGTAGCGAGGAAGACCTCGTCCTCGACCGTGGCGCCGTTCACGTGGGCGTGCGGGCCGACCAGGACCGCATCGCCGAGCAGCGCTGGATGGTCGGCCCGGCCGCGGACCAGGGCGTTCTCCATCACCACGCAGTTCGTTCCGAGGCGGATCTCGCCGTTCTCCGCGGTCAGGACCGCGCCGTGCAGCACCCGGCAGCCTTCTCCGAGCACGACCGCACCGCACAGCACCGCCGACGGAGCGACGTACGCCGACTCCGGCACGACCGGAGTCCGGCCGCGATGTTCGAGCAGCATCTGCTGTCCCCTCTCGTCGTCCACCACCTTCCCGCGTCAGCCTGCCTGTCGAAAGCTCTCCAACGCCCGGGGCCTCACCTCCCCGGGCGGCCATCGCCGCGCCGGCCGTCCACGTCGTGGTGGGAGGTTCGGCCGTACGGAACGAAGGTCTTGGTTGGAAAGAGGTACCGCGCGCTACACGGAAAACATTAGAACACCTGTTCGAAGCAACGCAAGAAACCCTGACGCCTCAGTTGTCGTGTCGCAGGACATCGATCCGAAACGCGTTGACAGCACACCGGCCGACCGGTCCGATGGAGCTCGTGAGTCCCCGCAAGGTCCACGCCGATCAGGCCGACATCGACACCTCGCTCGTCCGCGAGTTGGTGGCCGGTCAGTTCCCGCAGTGGGCCGAGTTGCCGCTGGAGCCGGTCGACTCCAACGGATTGGTGAACGCGATCTACCGCCTCGGTTCCGACCTGTCCGTACGGCTGCCGCTCCGGCCTTCGAGCACCGACATGGTGCAACGGGAGCAGGCGAAACTCGCGGCACTCGCGCCGTACTTGCCGGTGGCCATCCCGTCCGTCGAGGCGATCGGCTTGCCCACCGATGCGTTCCCGGGCGAGTGGTCCGTCCACCGCTGGTTCACCGGCACCCACCCCCACCCCGACCTGCTCGCCGACCCACGCGGGCTGGCGACGGACCTCGCGGAGTTCGTCGACGCGTTCCGGCGGATCGACCTGCCAGACCGGCCGCCGGCGTACCCGGGCGAGCGCCGAACGCGCGCTCCGATGGTCGAGATGGACTCCCCGACACGGAAGGCGATCGGCGAGCTGGAGGGCCTGATCGACACTCGCGCAGCGCTGGCGTCGTGGGAGGAGTCGCTCGCCGCACCATCCGACGAGCGCCAGGTGTGGGTGCACTCGGACCTGACGCCGGGCAACCTGCTCGTGTCGGCGGAGGGCCGACTGACCGCAGTACTCGACTTCGAGACCTGCGGCCTCGGCGATCCGGCATGCGACTTGTTCCCCGCGTGGCACCTACTGCCCGCGAACGTCCGCGACGAGTTCCGTACGGCGCTGGGCGTGGACGACGCGACGTGGCTCCGCGGACGTGGGCGCGTGCTGTCGCAGGCCCTGATCGTGTGGTCGTACCAGAAGGACACCAACCCGGCGATCGCGAAGTACGCGCGGCACGTCATCGGCGAGGTGCTCGCAACACCTCGATGAGCGATGCCCTCAGATTCAACGCCGCTGAGTGGTCGCATCCGGCAGCGCCCGATCCAGTACGACGAGCGTGATCGCCGCCGCCAGCGCCAGCCCGGAGATCGCCAGCCACGGCACCGCGTGACCCACCACGAACAGCTGCGCGAAGAAGACCGGCACCAGCACGCTCGCGAAGGTGAACGAGTACTGCCAGTACGACAGGTACTTTCCCTGCCCCCGCTCCGGCGCGACAGCCGCAGCCAGCGCGTTGCCGGTCGCCGCATGCAGCACATCACCAGCAGCGAAGAAGGCCGTCGCCAGCACCAGCCCCGGTACGACGAGCGCAGCCGGCACGTGCAGGAGCCCAGCCATCAGTAGCCCCCACACCATCCAGATCAGTCCAACCAGGACCATCACGTTCATCTTGCGCCGCTTCTCCGTGTGGCGAACCACCAGAGTCTGCCCGGTAGCCAGTACGACGGACACCGCCGCCAGCAACACCCCCACCAACCACTTGGGGGCCGGCAGCGCCTCGCTCACGTACACCGGCAGCCCGACACCCATCAGCATCGTGCAGAGCGCCAGCACCGTGTTCGCGCCGATCAGCACCAGGAACGGCCTGTCGTGCCGCAGCAACGGCACCGGCCCGCTGTCCTCGACAGCCCGAGCAGTGTGGTCCGGGTGAATCATCAGCATCAGTACGCCGGCCACGAAGAACGTCACAGCGTTCAGCCCGATCGCCAGCAGGAACGGCAGGTCCCCGCTGAGCGTCAGCAGCGCACCAGCCGCCAGCGCACCCAGCCCGAACCCGCCGGCCTGCATCATCCCGCCCAGCCCGAACCAGCGGTCCCGGTCGCCGTCGTCGGACACGTCAGCCAGCAGGCTGAAGATGGACGACCAGAACACGCGCTGCCCGGTAGTGGTCAGCAGAGCGCACAGGAACAGCAGCCACATCGACCGCCCGAAGAAGAACCCGACAAACGCCAGCCCCTGCGCGAACTGCGCCAGCGTCACCAGGTTCCGCGGCCCCACCCGGTCGATCACCAGCCCGACCGCAGCCGGCGCAGCCACGGAGAACAGCGTCGCCACAGTCAGCAGCACCCCCGCCGTACCCAGGGGAATGTCAGCAACCCGTACGAAGAACAGCAACAGCAGCGGCCCAGCACACCCACCACCGAACGAGTCAACAGCCAGTCCGACGAGCAGGGGCACCCGTCCACGAACGTTGGGCAGACCCAGGGACACCGCTGCAGGCATGAGGAAGCTCTCCGATCTCGGCCGTCGAGCCTAACAACCCACCCCGCACCCCTCCACGCCTTTATCCCGCCCCCAACCCGCTATCCTCGACCCTCGGCAGGACTCCGCACCACGAGCCCCGCCTGGAGGGCTCGCATAGTGGCCGAGTGCGCTGGTCTTGAAAACCGGTATGGCGGGTGACCGTCATCGTGGGTTCGAATCCCACGCCCTCCGCCGAGACGGCACGACCGGATCAGGGAGTGTCCGAGCGGTAGACGCCCCAGTAGTGGATGCGCTTCTGGTTGGTGCCGGTCAGCGCGTAGAACTCGATCCGGTACGAGCCTGCCGGCTGGCTCGACCAGGTCTGGGTGACGTATCCGCGGCTGGTGGTGCACCGGATGCGCTCGGTGACGGTCTGCACGACCCAGTTGCTCCCCACGCGCTTCTGCAGCCGAACGATGAACGATCCGTCCGTGGTCGCGCAGGACCGCTGCAGGTGGATCTTGAGGTAGCCGCGCCGGGAGTTGCTGAACGCGGGACTGTGAACGCTCTTCGTGAAGCTGTACGTCACGCCGTTGTTCGTCGCCAGGTAGACCGACGACGCCGCGGCCGGCTGTGCGTTTCCTGCCAGCCCGGCCGACAGCCCGAGCAGGAGTGCCGGGATCACGACAAACGATCGCAGAAGGTTCTTCACCATGGGTGGCTCCAGAGGTCTGTGCGCGGTTGGCCGCGCTCCGCGCGGGACGTTACGAGCAACCACTGTCACCGCGCTGCCCGTACTCCGCCCGTACCGGACTCACTGAGGGAACGACAGGTGCTGGTGGATCATCTTCCAGCCGTCCGGTGTGTGCTGGAAGACTCGCGTGGCCCGCGAGCGGGTCTCCACGCCGTCGGAGGCGATGTGGTCGATGCCCCAGGCAACCGCTAGGTCGTCACGGGCAACGATCGTGTGGTCGGGCGTGGTGAACGAGGCGGGAGTCTCCAGCCCGGTGGCGCAGACCTCGCGGACCGCGTCGCGGCCGACGTACTCGAGCGGGCCGGCGTGCTCGTACGAGACGACGTCGGGGGCGATCGCCTCCATCAGGCCGTCGAGATCGCCCGCGGCGGTCTGCGTGGTCCAGTTGTCGAGAACGGAGCGGACGGCGGACGACGCGACCGAAGACGGGATCTCGTCGTGCGGGAAGGAGTGGTGCTCGTGCGTGACCGTCCAGCGGCCGTCGAGTTTGCGCAGCCCGATGGTGAGGCGCAGCCGCCGCGCGGCGGTCTCGTCGGGCATGCCGCACTTGAGCAGCGCGACCGCGAACGCGACGTCGGAGCCTTCCGTCACGTCCAGCGACACCAGCTCGAACGACGCGCCCGACGCCTGCCACTCGAAGAAACCGGGCCAGGTCTCCTCGTACGCCGCCAGCCCGCGCACCCCGTCGTACGGCGGCGGCACGTCGAACATCACGATGTCGTCGGAGTGGTCGGCCAGCACGGTCTTCAGGTCGCCGGTGTGCACCGCCACGACCCAGCGCTCGATCAGTTCACGGATCTCGTCCACAGCAAGTCCTCTCGCCGAAGGTTGTCACCACTACAACCCCGCGCCGCGGCGAAACTCATCGCGAGAGCTCCGAAGGCAGCCCGTACGCCGCGAAGTCGGCCTCCAGGAACGACACCACCGACGCGATCTCCGACCCCCGCAGCGTCACCACGTCCAGCCCGCACGGCTCGAACCGTCCGTCCACCCACCGGTACGTCGCGAACGCCAGTTGCCCGTTCGCCCGCGCCGGCACGAACCGCCACTCGTCGTGCAGCGGCCCGTCCAGCAGGAACCCGCGGATCCCGTCCCGCCCGATGAAGAGCTCCGGCAGCGGCGGCATCGAGTACTTCGCGTCGTCGGTCAGCATCGCCACGATCGCGTCGACGTCGCGCGCCTCCCACGCCGCCATGTAGCGCCGCGCCACCTCCCGCTGCCCGTCCTCACCGAGTGTCGCCAGCACCTCCTGCTGCGTCGACTCGTTGCCAACGACCTGACGCGCCCGCTGCAGCGCACTGTTGACCGCTGCGACAGTGGTGTCGAGCAGCTCGGCCACCTCCCGAGCAGCGAAGGCCAGTACGTCGCGCAGCAGCAGCACTTCCCGCTGCAACGGCGACAGCTGCTGCAGCGACGCCACGAACGCCAGCTCCACGCTCTCCAGCGCAACTACCCGTTCCGACGGGTCCAGCGACGCGGTCCAGTCCATCCGGTACTCCGGCAACGCCTCCGACACAGCATCGCCAACCGGCAGAGCCTGCCGCCCCCGCCGCTCGATCAGTGTCAGGCACCTGTTGGTAGCGATCTTGTAGAGCCACGGCCGTACGCCGCCACGCTCCTCGAAGCGGTCCACAGCGTTCCAGGCGCGCAGCAGCGTCTCCTGGACCGCGTCCTCGGCGTCGTGGTCCGAGCCGAGCATGCGGTAGCAGTGCGCGTGCAGCTCGCCGCGCAGCGGGCCGACGAGCTGTCCGAACGCGTCCTCATCCACCTGGTCAGGCTAAGCCGACCCAGCGGTCCAGTGTCGCCGCTGCGGCTCCGGAGTCGATCGCTGCAGCACTGTCCTCCAGACAGCCGGCCAGCGACGGCCGCCCAGGCAGCGTGCTCAGCGCGGCCGCCGCATTCAGCAGTACGACGTCACGTACGGCGCCACGCTCGCCGGCCAGCAACCGCCGTACGACGGTGACCGGGTCGGCGGCGCGCAGGTCCGAAGCCCGGCAAGGAGCGAGCCCCACCGACCGCGGGTCGAACACGGTGGACGTCACCGCTCCGTCCCGCACAACCAGCACCCGCGACGGCCCGGTAGTGGTCAGCTTGTCGAGCCCGTCCGAGCCGCGCACGACCAGCACCGAGCAGTCGCGCGAAGCGAGCACCGACGCGACTACCGGCAGCATCCGCTCGTCAGCGACGCCGATGAGCCCGTGCCGCGGGTCCGCGGGGTTGATGAGCGGCCCGAGCACGTTGAACGCGGTCGGAACGGCCAGCTCACGCCGTACGGCACCCACGTGCAGCAACGCCGGGTTATACACGGGCGCATGCAGGAAGGCGATCCCGGCCCGCTGCACCGACTCCAGCGGGGACAGGTCGAGCGGGACGCCCAGTGCCTCGACCAGGTCGGCCGAGCCGGGAGTAGCCGACGAGGCGGCACGCCCGCCGTGCTTGACCACCGTCGAGCCGGTAGCGGCGACCACGAGCGACGCCATCGTGGAGATGTTCACCGCGCCCGTCCTGTCCCCACCAGTACCGACGATGTCGACCAGCGGCCCACCCAGCCGCACAGGCACGGCAGCAGCACGCAGTACAGACGCGAACCCAGCGATCTCCGCAGGTGTCTCGCCCTTGGCGCGCAGCGCGACCAGGAAGCCCGCCACCTGAGCAGAGGTCGCCGAGCCGGCCACCACACCCTCCATCGCCCAGGCAGCGTCGTCCGGCGTCAGGTCGTGGCCAGTGAGCAGGTCCGTGATCAGACCGGACCAGGTACGTCGGGCAGTCAGTGCCATCAGAGTTCCTCGGTGGGTGCGGGGTCGCCCCGACGAGGAGATACACCAACGGCCGCCTCGATCGAGACGGCCGGTGAGCGCGCAGCAGGAGGGGCCGTCTAGGAGACGGGCCACCAGCTGCTCAGGCGCGCGGACATGCTCAGACTGTAGCAACCAGCTGCTCGCCCAGCTCCCACAGCCGGGCAGCGTTCGCCGGGTCGAGTGCGAACGGAGCCACACCACCTCCGAAGAGCGGTGGGCGCTCAGCAAGCAGCGGCGCCTCGCCGCAGTCCTCCAGGTACCGCCCGCCGAGCTCGTCGACCACAGCAGCGAACACAGAGGTCGCCGCACCCTGCTGCACCATCTTGCGACGCTCCACAGGGGTCTGCAGCCCACCGGTGTGCTGCTGCAGACCAGTGGCGATCGCACCGGGGTGTACGGCGTTCGCCCGGATCCCGTCCGCCGCCCAGCGCCGATCTGCCTCAACCGCCAGCAGCACGTTGGCCGTCTTCGACTCGCCGTACGCGCCGATCGGTTGGTACGGCCGGAACAGGTAGTCGTAGTCGTCGAAGCTGAACGGCGCGAAGACGTGCGCGTTGGAACTGAGCGAGACGATCCGGGCCTGGCCGGAGGAAGCCAGCGCGCTGTGCAGGCCGAGGACCAGCGCGAAGTGCCCCAGATAGTTCACAGCGAACTGCAGCTCGTGGCCCTCAGCGGTTCGCGTGAGCTCCGGCGTTGCCATGATGCCCGCGTTGTTGACCAGGATGTCCAACGGCCCGTCCCAGGTGAACGAGCGGACAGACTCCAGCGAAGACAGGTCGAGCCGACCGACCGAGACGTCACCGGGCAAGCCAGCAGCAACCTTCTCCCCAGCAGCGACGTTCCGTACGCCGAGCACGACAGAAGCGCCGTGAGCCGCCAGCGCCCGGGCGGTCTCGACTCCAACGCCTGACGTAGCTCCGGTGACCAGCGCGCGCCGCCCGGTGAGGTCGACACCGGCCAGGACCTCGTCGGCGGTCGTGGTGAATCCAAAACTGTTCATGCTCCGAGCGTCTGCCGCCCGCCGCAGCCGCAGAAGGCCCTGCGAACACTGGTAGCCGCAGGGACAGGATGAGGTGAGCGCCCCGGCCTACGCTGGTGCCATGAGCAATCTCGGCGAGTACCTGAAGGTACGCCGCGAGCGGTTGCAGCCGGAGGACGTCGGGCTGCCCGGTGGCAGCCGCAGGCGAGTGCCAGGCCTCCGCCGCGAGGAGGTCGCTCTGCTGGCAGGCATCAGCGTCGAGTACTACCTGCGGCTGGAGCAGGGACGCGACCAGCACCCCTCGGACCAGGTGATTGGCTCGCTGGCCAGAGCGCTGCAGCTGGAACCAGATGCCGAGTCCTACTTGAAGAACCTGGCTGAACCGGCCAAACCGGCTCGTCGCCGTACAGCCAAGCCGGAGAAGGTCAGCGCAGGTGTGCTGAGCCTGATCGACAGCTGGCCGACCACGGCAGCGCTGGTGCAGGGCAGGTACCTGACGACACTCGCCGCCAACCCGCTGGCCGTTGCTATCACCCCCTACTTCGCGCCAGGCGTCAACACCCTCCGCGCCGCGTTCCTGGAACCGGAGATGCGCGAGCTCTACCGCGACTGGGAGGGGATGACCGCCAAGGCCGTCGCCTACCTGCGCTCGGTCATCGCCGACTCGCTCGACGACCCACGCCTCCTGGAGCTGATCGGCGAGCTGAGCGTCCACAGCGACCGCTTCCGGACGCTCTGGGCCCGCCAGGACGTGCGACGCAAGACAAGCGGCCTGACCGAGCTGAACCACCCACAGGTCGGCGAGCTCGACCTGCAGTACGAGAAGCTCGCGCTACCGGGCACAGAGGGTCAGATGCTGATCACCTACCACGCCACCCCCGGCACCCCGTCCCACGAGAAGCTGGAGCTCCTGGCCCACCTGTAGACGCAGACCCCGCTCAGTGGCACGCTCCGGCGCGAGAATGGCCGGGTGGATCTCCAGGACGACCTAGCGCGCCAGTTCGAGCAGGACCGTGGCCACCTGCGGGCGGTGGCCTATCGGATGCTCGGCTCGATCAGTGAGGCCGAGGACGCCGTACAGGAGGCGTGGCTGCGGTTGAGCCGGTCGGACGTGAGCGAGGTGGCCAACCTGACCGGCTGGCTCACCACTGTCGTCTCCCGGGTCTGTCTGGACCTGCTGCGCTCCCGCAAGTCCCGCCGGGAGGACCCGTTCGACACCTACGTGCCGGACCCGGTGGTGAGCCGGCTGGACCCGGAGGAGGAGGTGCTGCAGGCCGACGCGGTCGGGCTGGCCATGCTGGTCGTGCTGGAGGCGCTGTCTCCCCAGGAGCGGGTCGCGTTCGTGCTGCACGACCTGTTCGCGGTGAGTTTCGACGAGATCGCGCTGATCCTCGACAAGACGTCAGCGGCCACCCGGCAGCTGGCGAGCCGTGCGCGCCGCCGCGTCCAGGGTGCACCCACCGGCGACGGGGACGTCAAGCAGCAGCGGGAGGCGATCGACGCGTTCCTCGTCGCGTCCCGGACCGGTGACTTCGAGGCGCTGCTCGCTGTGCTCGATCCGAATGTCGTCCTGCGGGCCGACGCGGGCCGGGTGCCCGCGGACGCGCTCGCGAGCTCCCGCTTCGTCCAGGGCGCGAAGGCGGTCGTCGAGCAGGCGCTGCTGTTCGCGCGGATGGCGCCGCACACCGAGGTCGCGACGGTGAACGGCGTACCGGGCGTGATCACGGTGCTGAACGGCGAGCTGTTCGGCGTGATGGCCGTCGAGGTCCGCGCCGGCCGGATCGTCGAGATCAACATCCTGGCCGACACCGACCGGCTCCGGGCGCTGCAGAAATAATTCTGCCGCTCGTGTCGATTCCGCGCTCCGCCGCTCGACTTACCTGTGAAACCAGGGAGAACGGAGAGCGGGATGAGCGTGCAGGTGCTTCAGACGGTCGGCGCGGATGTGGTGGCGGGTCTGCTGGGAAACGGGTTCAGCGGAGCGATCCACCAGCCGGGTGACACGCAGTACGACGAGCAGCGGCGCGCGATCGTGCCGACGTTCGACTCGCGTCCCCTCGTGGTCGCCGAGGCGTCGGCCCGCAGCGACGTCCAGGCGGCGGTCCGGACGGCGCGGCAGTACGGCGTACCGATCGCCGTCCAGGCCACCGGCCACGGCACCCGCGTGCCGGCCGACGGCGGGATCCTGCTCAAGACCACCGCGATGACGTCGCTGCTGATCGACCCCGAGCGCCGCGTCGCGAAGGTCGGTCCGGGCGTCCGCTGGGGCGCGGTCCTCGACGCGGCCAAGGAGTTCGGCCTGGTCGGGCTCGCCGGTTCGTCCCGCGACGTCGGCGTCACCGGCTACACGCTCGGCGGCGGTGTCGGCTGGCTGGCCCGCAAGTTCGGGTACGCCGCCGACAGCGTGATCCGCGCCGAGGTGGTCACCGCCGACGGCCGCGTCGTCACCGCGACCGCGGACGAGCACCCGGACCTGTTCTGGGCGATTCGCGGCGGCACCGGCAACTTCGGCATCGTCACGTCGCTCGAGTTCCGCCTCTACCCGGTCCGCGAGGTGCACGCCGGCATCCTCTGGTTCGCCGCCGACGCCGCGACCCTGAAGGCGTACCGCGACTGGACCACCACGATCCCGAACGAGCTGAGCACCGCGATCGTCCTCGCGACGAAGAACGACCGCCGCATGCTCGGCCTCAAGATCCTGTACGCCGGAGACGCGGCCCTCGCCGAGCACCTGCTCAAGCCCCTGTACGCCGTGGCCGGCCCGCTCCTCGACGGCGAGCTGCGCACCACCGCCTTCGCCGACACCGCGATGGGCGGCACCCCGGCCCGCTACCTCGACCTGGTCGACGAGCTCCCCGACGACCTGCTCGACGCGCTGGTCGCGCTCGACGGCCCGACCGTCGAGATCCGCCACTGGGCCGGCGCGATGGCCAACCCCGGCCCCGGCGCGGGACCGGTCGCGCACCGGACGGCGCCGTACTCGCTGATCATCGACCAGGAGGTCCCCGAGCTGGCCGGCGTGCTGCGGCCGACCGGGCGCACGTTCGTGAACTTCCTCGCCGACCCGGCGCGCGCCGCGACGGCGTACACGGAGACCGACCTGACCCGGCTGCGCGCGATCAAGCGCCGCTACGACCCGGAGAACCTGTTCCACCTGAACCACAACCTGAAGCCCTGAGCACGTCGAAAGGGCCCGGACGAAGGAGTCCGGGCCCTTTCGGCAGGGCGGCAGATGCCCCGAGTACTAGATGGTGCCCTCGTTGCCGTAGACGGTGACGTGGACGTGGTCGTAGTGGTTGGCGGTCGCGCCGCCGCGGTCCTCCATGCCGCGCCAGCCTTCGCTGCTGCGCTGCACGGTCCAGATCCGCTGCTCCCAGATGACCTCGGAGACCCCGAGCTCCTTGTAGTGCGACTTCACGTACGCCGCGATCTCGTCGCCGGTCGAGCCCGACACCATGATGTCGAGCGCCCGGCCGGTGCCGTGCTCGCCGCCGTCGCCGGAGCGGACACCGCCGTACGACGAGACCGACGGGAACAGCGCGCAGACCGCGCGGTGCACCCGGATCGCGTCGGCCGACAGGCCGTCCTCGACGCCGGAGCCGGACTTGCAGGCCTTCGACGAGACGCCGCCGGCGACCTCCTCGACCGGCTTGGTCGCGGCCAGGTACTCGGCCTTGACCCAGCGGGAGACGCCGTCGCGGACGATCTGGGCCCAGATGCCCTGGACCTCGCCGGTCACCGAGACCTTGCTGCCCTTGGACAGGACGGTCAGCAGGGTGCCCTTCTGCTCGGGCGCGGTCCAGACGTTCAGGTCCGTGGTCGTGTACTTGCTGCCGGTGATCTTCAGCGCCTTGACGGTCTCCGCGGCGCGGGTCTTCACCGACGTGGTCGGGATCGGCGCCTGCTTCTTCAGGTGCTTGGCCGGCGGCGGCGTCTTGGGCTTGGCCGACGGCGGGGTGCTCGGCTTCAGGTCGAGCGAGGGGCGGTACGCGTCCCGGCTGGTCTGGGTCTCACGCGCAAGCTGCAGGGGAGAGCTTGCGAGCGGGGTGTCCGTCGTCGGGACCTGGTCGGGAAAGGCGACTGCCGACCCGGTGGCCAGCAGCGCCACCGCCGCACCCGGGATCGCGACCTTCACGACGCCGGAGCGGATCACCTTGGGGCGCGGTTGACGGTGCCGCGCCTGTCTATGCCGTCCTTCAGCCACTGGAATTCCCAATCTGCCGAGACCAAAACGTTATCGACCGGAGGAGTCAAGCACAGAAACCACTCGGTCTCCCAACTCCCGGCGAGTTTTAACGTATTACGTACGTGTCGCACGACTACCGGAGTGTGATCTGGGCGGCGGCGGTCCGCCGTACGGTCTGTTTGACTGCGGACATGGATCAGGGCTTCAGGATCGTGACCGGTGAGGTGTCCCGGCTGGTGATCGACCGGGTCGACAAGCGCAACGCTCTGACCCTCCAGATGTGGGAGGCGCTGCCCGGTCTGCTCGAGCCGCTCGCCGTGGACCCGGCGGTCAAGGTGCTCGTGGTCTCCGGCGCCGGCCCGACGTTCTCGGCCGGCGCGGACATCTCCGAGCTGGTCTCGGGCGCCGATCCGGCCGACCCGATGGCCGAGATCCGGGCCGCGAACCTGCGCGCCCAGCGGGCGCTGCGAGAGTTCCCGAAGCCGACGCTCGCCGTGATCCGCGGGCACTGCATCGGCGGCGGGCTGGAGATCGCGGTCAACTGCGACTTCCGGTTCGCGGCGCACGGCAGCACGTTCGGAGTCACCCCGGCCCGGATCGGCGTGGTCTACCCGCCGGCCGCGGTCAAGGTGCTGCTCGACCTGGTCGGGCCGGCGACCACGAAGTACCTGCTGTTCAGCGGCGAACTGCTCTCCGCGGGCCAGGCCGAGCTGAAGGGCCTGGTCGACCGGGTGGTGGCCGCCGACGACCTGGACGTCGATGTGGACGCGTTCGCGGCGAAGCTGGTCGCGCGGTCGCAGCTGACGATCCGCTCGGCCAAGGAGACGGTGAACTCGCTGCTGGCCGGCGAGGACGCCGATCCGGCGGCGTACAAGCGGTACCAGGAGACGATCTCGAGCGGTGAGCTGACCGAGGGTGTGCGCGCGTTCACCGAGAAGCGGACCCCGCACTTCGGCTGGAACTGATCAAACGATCGTTGGACGTTTGGCCGTGTGGCCCGTTGGGGCACCTGAGTCGAGCCGCCACCCCCGCCTGGGCGGCGCGAAGACTAAGGAGAACCAATGCTCATCCTGGGACTGATCCTGCTTCTGCTGGGATTCCTGCTGAAGGTCTCGATCCTGTGGACCATCGGCATCATCCTGCTCGTGGTCGGAGCGGTGCTGTTCATTCTCGGCTCGACCGGTCGCGCTGTCGGGGGACGACGACACTGGTTCTGAGTCGCGGAGCCGAAGTGACGGGACCCCGCAGGCCTTCGGGCTTGCGGGGTCCCGTCGGTTCGTTAGCATCCCGAGGATGAAGTACCTCGTGCTCATCTTCGGCGACACCGACAGCAGCTGGACCGGCTCGACCGACGACGTCGCGGAGATCCGGTCCCTGACCGACCTGAAGCTGGCGCTGACCGCGTCCGGCGAGCTGGTCAGCTCCGAAGGGCTGGACTTCCCCAGCTCCGGCAAGACCGTGCAGATCCGCGACGGTGTCCGGGTCGTCACCGACGGCCCGTACGGCGAGGCGAAGGAGCAGATCGCCGGCTTCTTCATGATCGACGCGACCGACGAGCGGGCGCAGGAGATCGCAGGCCAGGTCGCCGCGATCATCGGTGACCGGGTTGAGCTGCGGGAGACGCTGCTCTCGGCTCCGTAGCGCGGGCGATCAGGAGGCCGGCGCCGACCAGTCCTACCGCTACGAAGGCCCAGCAGACTGCGAAGGCCACCTGGTAGCCAGCGGTGAGTGCAGCCGGTGCGGAACCGCTACTGTGCGCCGTAGCGACAGCAGACAGTACGGCGATGCCAACCGCGCCCCCGATCTGGAAGCTGGCGTTCTGCAGGCCTGACGCGACTCCTGCGTCCTCGCCGGACACCGTGCTGAGTGCGGAGATCGAGCCGGCGACCGTACCGGCGCCCAGGCCCGCGCCGAAGATGGTGAGCCCCCAGAAGGCCAGCTCGAAGTAGCCGGACTCCACAGTGAGCCTGCTCATTGCCGTAGCGCCGACGCCGGTCAGCAGCAGCGACACAGTGGCGACCGGGCGAGCTCCCACCTTGGTGACCAGGTTCTGCCCGACCATCGAGCCGCAGACCGCCGCAGCGGCCAGTACCGAGGACATGAGCCCGTACCGGATGGCGGAGATGCCCAGTGCGAGCTGGGCGTACTGGGTGTACATGTAGTTCAGCCCGAACGCGCCGAGCCCGAAGGCGATGGTGATCAGGTTGCCACCGACCAGTGCGCGCGAGCGGAACAGCCGCAGCGGTACGAGCGGTGCGGCCGACCGCTTCTCCACCAGCACGAACAGCGCGAACAGGGCGGTCGAGACGAGTGCCAGCAGGGTGGTGCGGGTGGCGGAGGACTCGGGCGCCTCGATCACGGCGTACACGAGGACGATGAGGGCAGCGGTCACGGTGATCGCTCCGGTGACGTCGAAGCCGCGCTTGCCGGGGCCACGGCTGTCCTGCAGCAGTACTGGCGCCAGTGCGATCACCAGCAGGCAGACCGGCACGTTGATGAAGAAGATCCACTGCCAGCCGAGCCCGTCCGTCACCGGGCCACCGATGAGCGAGCCGGCCGTACCGCCGACGCCGCTGGTCGCTCCCCAGATGCCGAGCGCCTTGTTGCGCTCCGGACCGTCCGGGAACGTGGTCATCACGATGGACAGCGCACTGGGAGCCAGTACGGCGGCAGCGACGCCCTGAAGCCCGCGGGCCAGGACCAGCGCGTCACCTGTCCAGGCGAAGCCGCAGAGCAGGGAGGAGCCGGCGAAGACGGCCAGCCCGACGATCAGCACTCGCCGGCGGCCCAGCAGGTCGGACACGCGCCCGCCGAGCAGCAGCAGGCCTCCGAACATCAGCGCGTAACCGCTGGGGACCCACTGGACGCCACCGGACGAGAACGTCAGCTCCCGCTCGATCGACGGGACGGCGACCAGCACGATCGAGGCGTCCAGGATGATCATGAAGCCGGTCAGGCAGAGCAGGGCCAGCGCGAGCCAGCGTTTCGGGTCCGGCATGGGGTCCTCCAGTACGACGGGGTGGGGCTTGCACCGGGGACGTCGGGGCTGGGCGGCCTCGGCTCGACATCTGCTCGGCTGTCGAATCCAGGCGGTTCGTTTCGACGTACCGGGCGAGAGGGGTTACAGGGACCTCGTCGACCGTCAGGATGGTGACCGTGAAGTACATGCTGCTGATCTACTCCAACCCGGAGAGCTGGGCGGGCCTGTCCGCCGAGCAGCGGGAGGACCTGTCGCGGTCGCACGCGCAGCTGACGGAGGAGCTGACCGAGCAGGGCCTGCTGGTCAGCGCTGCCGGGCTGGCCGACCCCATCACCACCCGGACGGTGTCGGTGGGTGCCGACAACACCCGCAACCTCACCGACGGCCCGTACGCCGAGGCGAAGGAGCATCTGGCCGGCTTCTACCTGGTGGAGTGCGAGGACATCGACCAGGCGATCGACTACGCCGCGCGGATGCCGGACGCGAAGTACGTGGCGGTGGAGGTCCGGCCGGTGATGGACGCGTCAGGGCTGGAGATGTGAACAGCGACTTCGAGCTGCTGCTGCGGGAGCAGGCGCCACAGGTCCTGAGTGCACTGGTGCGGCACTACGGGCACTTCGACCTGGCTGAGGAGGCTGTGCAGGAGGCGCTGCTCGCTGCCTCCCAGCAGTGGCCCGGCGAGGGTGTGCCGGACAACCCGCGTGGCTGGCTGATCCGTGTCGGGTCGCGCCGGCTGACCGACCTGCTGCGCAGCGAGTCGGCGCGCCGCCGCCGCGAGGAGAACGTCGCGTCGATGGCCGCGCCGGAGGAGTTCGTTGCCCCGAGCCCGGAGATCGACGACCCGGGCGGGCGCGACGACACGCTCACGCTGCTCTTCCTGTGCTGCCATCCGTCGCTCTCGCCCGCCTCGCAGATCGCGCTCACGCTGCGCGCGGTCGGCGGTCTCACCACGGCGCAGATCGCGGCCGGATTCTTGGTGCCTGAGGCAACAATGGCGCAGCGGATCAGCCGCGCCAAGCGGAGCATCAAGCAGGCCGGCTCGTCGTTCGAGATGCCACCGGAGGCCGAGCGGGACGCGCGGATGGGCGCCGTGCTGCACGTGCTCTACCTGATCTTCAACGAGGGCTACACCGCCTCGTCCGGCGACGACCTGCACAGCGCCGAGCTGACCACCGAGGCGATCCGGCTGGTGCGCGGCGTACGCCGGTTGCTGCCGGACGACGGCGAGGTCGCTGGGCTGCTGGCGCTCATGCTGCTCACCGACGCCCGCCGGCCTGCCCGTACGGCGGCTGACGGTTCGCTGGTCCCGCTGGAGGAGCAGGATCGGTCGAAGTGGAGCAAGCCGGCCATCGTCGAGGGCGAGCAGCTGGTCTCCGACGCGCTGGCCCGGACGCAGCTGGGGCCGTACCAGGTGCAGGCGGCGATCGCCGCCGTACACGGGACTGCTGAGCGTGCTGAGGACACCGACTGGCGGCAGATCGTCGCGCTGTACCAGGTGCTGGAGCAGATCTCCGACAACCCGATGGTGCGGCTCAACCACGCTGTGGCGGTGGCCATGGCGGTCGGGCCGAAGGAGGGGCTGGCGCTGCTCGAGCCGCTGGAGTCGGACGGCCGCATGAAGGACCACCACCGCTTGGAGGCGGTCCGGGCGCACCTGCTGGAGATGTCGGGAGAGCTGGAGGGTGCCCGGGCGAGCTACCTGCTGGCAGCTCGCCGGACGACCTCGGTCCCGGAGCGGAACTACCTGCAGTCCCGCGCTGAACGGCTCGCTACTTCTTGAAGGCGTCCTTGACCTTCTCGCCGGCCTGCTTCAGGTCGCTCACACTCTGGTCGGCCTGACCCTCGGCCTCGAGCTTCTCGTCGCCGGTCACCTTGCCGACGGCCTCCTTGGCCTTGCCGGCCAGGTCTTCCGCCGCGTTCTTCGCCTTGTCCGCCAAGCTCATCGTGCCTGTCCTTTCGTCGGGTGACGGTTCGCCGGCACCCCCTGCGGTCACCGGCGAACCGTGGGCGGCACCCCCCGTCCGAAGTGCCGCTTACCGGTTAGTCGACGTGGCCGGCGGATTCGTCACGCCGGAGTGACCCACCTCACGCCGTACGGCGGGGTCGCGGTAGCCGGTGACCTGTGTCAGGTTGGGCTTGTGGACCTCACCAAGGCGTCGCTGCTGCGCGAGATGCTGACCGGCACCGAGCTGGGCACCCGGACCACCTCCTTCGCCCACTCGCTACGGCGCTACACGACGCGCAAGGGCGGGCTGATGCTCTTCGGCCCACCGCAGGACGAGCCCTGGCACCTGACCGCCCACCTCGACGACGAGTTCCACCGGGCCGGCATCGAGGACGTCCGGCCGGCACTGGTCCGCTGGGCTCCGCCGCCGGACGCTCCGCCACACCTGGCGATCGGCCTGGACCGCCTGCGCGACTCCGGCAAGGGGGAGTCGTTGCTGATCGTCGCCGAGGACAACCCGGCCGACACCCTGCTGGAGCGCGTGGAGGACGTCCGCCGCCGCGGTACGACGATCTTCAGCATCGACAACGGCAACAGCGAGCTCGCGTCGCTGTCCCACGAGTCGCTGGTGCCGGAGCTGCTGGTGCCTGCCGGGCTGGGCACTTGGACGACGCACCCGGTGGTTGGGGACCGAGGCGACGAGGTGCTGGCGGACCGGCGTACGGATGAGGGCGTGCCGGAGGAGACCCTCACCGCGCTGCAGGAGGCGGTCGCCGGCTTCGAGATGACCCAGCACCTGGTCAGCCTGGCCGCAGCAGACCCCGACGCAGGCCAGGCCGGCTGGCGCCGCTCGCTGCGCAACTTCATCGAACGCATCGGCGGCGAGCCGGCCTAGTCCTCCAGGTACAGCGCCGCCAGCCGCGGGAACCGCGACTCCAGCTCCCCCTTGTCGTCCAGATCGAACTCCTCACCAGCCGGCACGTCCGGCGCATCCGGCGTACCGGCGTCGACCGCAGCCCAGAACGCCTTGTCCGACCCCGCCACCGCGCCGTACGCCTCAGCCCCGACCGCCAGCACCGCCTCCCCGTCGAACAGCTCGCTGGTGTCCTCCAGATCCTCGTCCACCACGTCGGCGAGCGAGTCCGGATCAGCCAGCGCGGCCTCCCACACCTCCCGCCCCTGCGCGACCAGCCACCCCCGGAAGTGGTCGAACGAGTCGTCCCCCGCCCCACCGTTCAGCAGCGACGCGGCCCCCCACAGGTCCCACCGGTAGGCCCGCCCGAGCAGCAGCTCGAGCTCCACCCCGAACCCGACGATCTCCTCGGCCGCCAACCCGCTCAACTCTTTGATCAGCGCATCCGCGACCCCGTCCGGATCCACGACCGTGTCGTCAACCTGCTCCCGGGCCGCGTCCACCAGCCCCCAGAACCCATCCCTGTCCACCTCTAAAGCGTGGCACGAAACCCAGCCCCTGGAGGAGCCCCTGAAGCGATCCTTCTGCTCACCAGGCCTCGTCCAGCTGGGTCCGTACGTCGGCCGGCAGCGTCAGGCGCGCGCCGGACAGCGCCTGGGTGAGCTGGTCCGGCGTGCTGACGCCCACGACAGGTGTGACAGCGGGGGAGCCGCCGGTGAGCCAGGCGAGGACCACCTCGCTGCGGGTGACGCCCAGCTCCTCGGCTGCCTGGGTGAGGGCTGCCAGGCGGCGGGCGGTGCCGGGGTGGTCGAAGGCATCCTGGAACGGCCGGTCGGTGCGCTCGTAGCTGCCGGACATGAGCGGGCTGTACGCGAACAGCTCCTGCTCCGGGTTGTGGCCGGCGTAGTCGAGCATCTCGTCGGTGATCCAGCCGAAGCGGTGGTCGTGGGCGTTGTCGCGGACGAAGGGTCTGGGTTGCAGGTACGAGTAGCGCATCTGCAGCGCGGTCGGTCCGGTCACTCCCATCCGCTCAGCGATGCCCCGGGCCCGCTCGACTCGCCAGAGCGCGTAGTTGGACAGCCCGATCCGCCCGATGGTCCCGGCGGCCGCGTGCTTGCCGAAGGCGGCGACGGTCTCCTCCAGCGGGGTCTGCAGATCGTCGCGGTGCGCCAGGTAGAGGTCGACGTGGTCGATGCCCATCCGCCGCAGCGACGTCTCCAGCGCCTCGTCGATCGCCTTCGCGGACAGCCCCTCCGAGTGCTCCGGGTAGCTGCCGGGCCAGAGCGGCTCACAGCCGACCTTGGTCGCCACCTTCACCTTGTCCCGTACGCCGGGCCGCTGCGCGAACCAGCGCCCGAGCAGCTCCTCGCTCTGCCCGCCGTGCCCGCTCGGGTCGGCCCAGAACGCGTAGCAGTTGGCGGTGTCGATCCACTGCCCACCTGCGTCGACGTACTGGTCCAGCAGGGCGAACGACGTCTCCTCGTCGATCGTGGTCCCGAACAACATCGCGCCCAGCGCCATCCTCAGATCGGTCATGGCTCGACGATCGGTGCTGGAGTGCGCTCCAGGTCAACTCCATTATCCGCTACATGAGACAAATGGTTTCGCATAATGGACGTCACGTGTCAGAATCCAAGCTGTGAACGATTTCCTCGCCGCCGACGACGTGATCGACGCGACCCACCCGGCGATCGTCGAGACCGCCGCCCGGCTGCGCCGCGACCACCCCGGTACGACGGACTTCGCATGCGCCGCGTTCGAGTTCACCCGCGACGAGGTGAAGCACTCGATGGACGTCGGCGACCCCCGCCCGACCGTCGCCGCGTCGGAGGTGCTCGCCCACGGCGCCGGCCTCTGCCACGGCAAGGCGCACCTCCTGACCGCGCTGCTCCGCGCCGAGGGTGTTCCGTCGGGCATCTGCTACCAGCGCCTGGCGGACGGCAAGGGCGGCTTCTTCCTGCACGGCATGACCGCCGTGCAGCTCGACGGCACCTGGTACCGGCAGGACCCACGCGGCGACAAGCCCGGCGTCACCACCGAGTTCTCCCTGACCGGCGAGCGCCTCGCCTACCGGCCCGACCCGGCCCAGGGCGAGGCGGACATCCCCGGCGTCTTCGCGACCGCAGATCCGGGCCTGGTCGCCGCACTCCGCTCTACCGACGACGTGCGCGCCCTCGTCGCCAACGGCGGACTGCCCGGCGACGTCACCTGACCCTGCTCCGGGCCCCGCAGGGGCGGGCCCGGAGCAGTTCACAACTGACCGGCGGCCTTGCCTCTGGTCGACGTCCGTACGACGAGCTCCGGCGTGAACGTGACCCGCTGGTGCTCGTGGTCGGGGTTGGACGACTCGTCGAGCAGCAGCTCGGCGGCAGTCTTCCCCAGCAGCTGCCGCGGCTGCCGCACCGAAGTCAGCGGTACGGCGGCAGCAGCGGCGAACTCGATGTCGTCGTACCCGACGATCGCCAGGTCCTCCGGCACGCGCAGCCCGAGGCTGACGCACTGCTGCAGCAGGCCCAGCGCCAGCAGGTCGTTGGCGCAGAACGCCGCCGTCGGCCGGCGATCAGCGGGCAGCCCGGCGAGCCGCTGCCCAGCTCCGCGGCCTTCTGCGACGGTCAGCGCGGCAGTAGTGAGCTCCACTAAGTTCTCGGGAGGCAGACCCGCGTCGGCCAGCGCGTTCCGGGCGCCGTAGAGCCGGTCGGTCACCTGACCGATCGTGTTCGGCCCGCCGACGAACGCGATCCGCTTGTGCCCGAGCTCGATCAGGTGGTCCAGCGCGACCTCGCCGCCGAGCACGTCGTCCACGGCGACCGAGCAGTGCATGCCCTCGTCGAGCGAGCGGTCGACCACGACGACCGGCGTACCGCGGACCGGCAGTGTGGTGATGCGTGGCGTGTGCGGGTCGATCGGCGTGATCAGCACGCCCTGGACGCGTTGCTGCTCGAGCAGGTCGAGGTAGTCCGCCTCGCGGGCGGCGTCCTCGTTGCTGTTGCAGAGGAAGACCGACAGGCCTGCCTCGCGCGCCGCCTCCTCCACGCCCTTGGCGACATCGGTGAAGAACGGGTTGCCGGCGTCGAGCATCAGGTACGCGAGGATCCGGCTGCTGCCCGCCCGGAGCTGCCGGGCCGACTCGTTGCGGACGAAGCCGAGCGACTCCATCGCGGACTCGACCTTGGCGCGGGTGGCCGGGCTGACCATCTCCGGCCGGTTGAGCACGTTCGACACGGTTCCGAGCGAGACCCCGGCCGCTGCGGCGACGTCCTTGACGCCCGCGGCGGTGCGTCCGCGGCCGCGTCCGGCGACTCTCGCTGCTGGCGTCTCACCTGGTACGGCGGCCGGTGGGATGCGCTTCACGGGGACACGCGGCGTGCGGCCTGTCCGCGGCGACGGTGCTGGGGCTCGCGACGGCGATGCGCTGGTCCGCGGCGCTGTTGCTCCGGTGCGCGGCACGCCCGCGCGGGGCGCGGCGGAGCCTGCCCGCCCTGCGCTCGCACGAGATGCTCCTGCGCCGCCGCCCGTTCGCGAAGCACCGGCGCCGCCTGCGCGCGAAGCGCCGGCGCTCCCGGTCGTCCGCGAGGCGCCCGCGTTGCCGCTCGTACGAGCCGCGCCCGCGCTGCCGCTGGTCGAGGTCGCGAGCACCAACGTGCTGAACGCGGAGACCGCGAAGGAGGCGGCCGAGGAGTACCACCAGACGCGGGCGTTCGCGGAG
>NZ_JBFAYT010000025.1:0-22712 GCF_040681455.1 Kribbella sp. NPDC051770
GCCGCCCCGCCCCCCCGCCCGCCCCACGGCGGGTGCTGGTGGTGGGGTTGGGGATAACTGGTCGGACGGAATGCCGGAGACGGATATCCTCCTTGGTGTCCGAAGTTTCTGTCCTACTGGTTCTTGCCTGGAGATTCCCGTGATTCTGCGTATGTCGTCGTTGTTCCTCCGCACCCTTCGCGAGGACCCGGCGGACGCGGAGGTCCCGAGCCACAAGCTGCTCGTCCGCGCCGGCTACATCCGCCGGACCGCGCCCGGGATCTACACCTGGCTGCCGCTCGGCCTGCGGGTGCTGCGCAACGTCGAGAAGATCGTCCGCGACGAGATGAACGCGATCGGCGCCCAGGAGCTGGTCTTCCCGGCGCTGCTGCCCCGCGAGCCCTACGAGGCGACCGGCCGCTGGACCGAGTACGGGCCGAACCTGTTCCGGCTGAAGGACCGCAAGGGCGCCGACATGCTGCTCGGGCCGACGCACGAGGAGATGTTCACCCTGGTGGTGAAGGACCTCTACTCGTCGTACAAGGATCTGCCGCTGTCGATCTACCAGATCCAGAACAAGTACCGCGACGAGGCGCGGCCGCGGGCCGGTGTGCTGCGCGGGCGTGAGTTCGTGATGAAGGACAGCTACTCCTTCGACATCGACCAGGCCGGGCTGCAGGCGTCGTACGAGCTGCACCGCAAGGCCTACATCGCGATCTTCGACCGGCTCGGCTTCGACTACGTGATCGTGCAGGCGATGTCCGGTGCGATGGGCGGGTCGGCGTCCGAGGAGTTCCTGGCGATCGCGGAGAACGGTGAGGACACGTTCGTGCGTTCGCCGGGCGGGTACGCCGCCAATGTCGAGGCAGTCGTCGTGCCGCAGGCCGCGCCGGTCGACTTCGCCGACGTGCCCGCGTCCGAGGTGGTCGACACCCCGGACACGCCGACCATCGAGACGCTGGTCGACGCGCTGAACGCGAAGCACGCGCGCACCGACGGCCGTGAGTGGACGGCCGCCGACACGCTGAAGAACGTCCTGGTGATGCTGGTGCACCCCGACGGGACGCGCGAGCCGCTGGCGATCGGCGTACCGGGTGACCGGGCGATCGACGAGAAGCGCCTCGGCGCGCAGGTCGAGCCGGCCGAGGTGGTCGCGTTCGAGGACGCCGACTTCGCGAAGAACCCGGCGCTGGCCAAGGGGTACATCGGTCCGGGCGTGCTCGGCAAGGAGAACGCGTCCGGGATCCGGTACCTGCTCGACCCGCGGGTCGGCGAGGGCACGGCCTGGGTGACCGGCGCGGACAAGTCCGGGTACCACGTGATCAACCTGGTGCACGGCCGCGACTTCACCGCCGACGGCACGATCCAGGCCGCCGAGGTCCGCGACGGCGACGACGCACCGGACGGCTCCGGCACGCTGTCGACCGCGCGCGGCATCGAGATGGGACACATCTTCCAGCTCGGCCAGAAGTACGCCGAGGCGCTCGACCTCAAGGTCCTCGACCAGAACGGCAAGCTCGTCACGGTCACCATGGGCTCGTACGGCGTCGGCGTCACCCGCGCCGTCGCCGCGATCGCCGAAGGCAACCACGACGACCTCGGCCTGGTCTGGCCCCGCGAGATCGCCCCGGCCGACGTCCACCTGGTCGCCACCGGCAAGGACGCCGAGGTCTTCACCAAGGCCGCCGAGATCGCCGCCGCCCTGGAGTCCCAGGGCCTCACGGTCCTCTACGACGACCGCGAGAAGGTCAGCCCCGGCGTCAAGTTCAAGGACGCCGAGCTCCTCGGCGTCCCCACCATCGCCGTCGTCGGCAAGGGCCTCGCCGAAGGCACCATCGAGGTCAAGGACCGCCGCTCCGGCGACCGCACGGACGTCCCGGTCGACGAGGTGGTAGCCCACCTGCTCGCCGCCGTCCGCAGCTAGCCCGATCAGCTGTTGCTGCCGAAGCCCCTCGCCGTTCCGGCGGGGGGCTTCCGCACTTCCAGGAAGACAATCCATGAACGATGACTCGGAGCGGAGGAGTCAGGGGCGGACCCACACCGTCCAGCGTTCCAGGCGTACGTAGTCGAGGCGTTGGTAGATCGGCTGGCCCGCGTCGCTGGCGATCAGGGTGGCGGGGTGGGTGAGGTGATGAGTGGTGGCGGCCCAGGTGATGGCGGCGCCGGCGCCGCGGCCTCGGGCTTGGGGGAGGGCGGCTACGTTTTCGACGACTGTCATGCCGTGGGCGTGGTGGGCCACTGAGGTTGCCACGGGGGTTGGGCCGTCGTACGCGACCCAGGCGGCGGTGTCTCCGGCGAGGAAGGTGGGGGAGTAGAGGTCGCCTTGGTGGTACGGCTGGAGCTCGGGGAGGGGGTAGCCGTTGACGAGGACCTGTTCGGCGTCGGCGAGTTCCTCGGGGGTGGTGACCTGGCGGATCTCGAGGGTGGTGGTTAGTGGGGCGGTTGGGGTGTTGGGGAAGTGCATCATCAGGGGTGGGTGGCCGGCCAGGGCCAGGCCGTACGGCGTGAGGTCGGGGGTGGGCCACGGGCTGACGAAGAGGTACGGGACGTCGCGGGGGAGTTCGCGGTCGACGGCGGCGATGACGTCCTGGGTGGGGACGGGTTGCTTCGGGATGATCCAGTTGGTGATCGGGCCGCGGTCGCCGAGGATTCCGCCTGACCAGGTGGCGTCGTCGTACCAGGGGCGGTCGGCTCGGCGGGCGGCGGCGACCGCCCAGGAGGCGTGGGCGAGGACGGCCTGGCGGACGAGTGAGTCGTCGGCGGGGAGGTCGGGTTCCCAACCGGTGGCGAGGTGCTCGCCTTCGGGCGGGAGGATCGATGAGCTCATGTGGTCAACCCCTCTCTGATCCGACTGTCGCACAGGACCGTCGTGCCGTCGTGGGGTTGTCGACGTGAAACCCGGCTGCGGGTTCGGGGCAGAAGTCCAGCCCTCGCGAGTGGGGTCGGTCACGTCCGGGTCGGTAAGGGTTTATTGGTACTACGTCCTTACCTGATCATGGGGACTTGTGCCTGACATTTCGCTGTGGACCGTGGTGTTCCTGGTGGTCGCGGCCTTCTCGGCGGGGTGGATCGATGCGGTCGTCGGGGGCGGTGGCCTGATTCAGTTGCCGGCGATGCTGCTCGGGCTGCCGAACGCCTCGCCGGCGCAGATCCTGTCGACCAACAAGATCTCCTCGCTCTGCGGTACGGCGACCAGCGCGGTCACGTTCGGCGTCAAGGTGCGCCCGGACAAGCGGACCGTGCTGCCGCTGACCATCCTCGCCGGACTCGGGGCGGCCGCGGGTGCGCTGGTGGCGACGAAGATCCCGATGAGCTGGTTCAAGCCGATCGTGCTGGTGCTGCTGATCGGCGTCGCGATCTACACCGCGCTGAAGCCGTCGCTCGGCGCCCGGACCGCGCTACGGTGGGACGGGCGGAACCACTACGTCGCCGCCGGCGCGGTCGGGCTGCTGATCGGGTTCTACGACGGCGCGGTCGGGCCCGGGACCGGGTCGTTCCTGATCTTCGCGCTGGTCGGGCTGCTCGGGTACAACTTCCTGCAGGCGAGCGCGAAGGCGAAGATCGCGAACGTCGCCACGAACCTGGGTGCGATCGCCGTGTTCGCCGCGCACGGCGCGCCGTTGTGGGGGCTCGGGCTGACGATGGGCGCCGCGAACATGGTCGGCGGCCTGCTCGGAGCCCGGACGGCGGTCGCGAAGGGCAGCAAGTTCGTCCGGGTGATCTTCCTGGTCGTGGTCAGCGCGCTGATCCTGCGGCTGGCGTACGACATCTTCGGCTGAGAAGTTGATTGCCTGAGGCAATGTATGGCGGACCCGGGAGCGCGGAGCCTATTCGGTTGCTGTTGGCCCCCGGTCGGCCCCACACTGGGCGGGCACGGCCGGATCAGCAGCGGGCCCGGAGAGTCTCCGAGGTCGTCCTGCGTGTCGTACCCGGTGCGGTGCTTCTGCAGTCTTCACCCCGCGGGTGGAGCGGATCAGTGGTTTGTCCCGGGGGCGCACGGGTCCCGGTTGCCGGCTTTGCGGGCCCGGCTGCTCGTGACGAGCTGGAGCCTCCGCCGGGGATCGGGGTGCGCCCCGGGGCAGCCCACGCGACGACGACGGAGGCCGGCGATGGCGAAGATCACCGTGCAGGCGCACGAGCAGGTGCTGGTGTACCGCGACGGCGTGTTCGAGTCCCAGCTCGAGCCCGGACGGTACGCCGTACGCCAGGTCCGCCGCACCCGGCGCGAACGCGTCGACCTGCGGATCCGGCAGCTGGCCGTGTCCGGTCAGGAGATCTTCACCGCCGACGGTGTGACCGTTCGGGTGACGGCGGTCGCCCGGTGGAAGGTCGCCGATGCCCGGGCGTTCGTGGAGAAGGCTGAGAACCCGGAGGACCTGCTGCACGTGGCACTCCAGCTGGAGGTCAGGGACGCGATCGGTCACCGCGAGATGGACGAGTTGCTTCGGCCCGAAGGGCGCGCGGCCGTTGCGGCAGCGCTCGGGCAGGCGAGCAGCAACCTGAGGGCGGCGGCGACCGAGCTGGGGATCACCGTGCTGGAGGTCGCGGTTCGGGATCTCGGGGTGGTGGGTGAGCTCCGGACTGCTTTGGCCGAGACCGCGCTGGAACGCCAGCGGGGCCGGGCTGCTCTGGAGCGGGCGCGGGGCGAAGCCGCGGCGTTACGGTCGCTGGCCAACTCGGCGAAGGTGCTCGACGATCATCCGGCGCTGGCCACGCTCAGGCTGGTGCAGGTGGCCGCGGACTCCGGGGCGACCGTGGTGCTGACCCCGGATGGTCTAGCGTCTCGGGGATGAAGGTCCTGTACGACGGCCCGGTGCGGGTCTCCTACTTCCAGCTGTACGTGATGTCGGGTGGGACGTTCGCCAGTGATCCCGCCGAGTCCAACCACGGGCAGGTCAACGGGCTCTGCGGAGCGGCGCTGCCGGGGACGCTGTTTCTGACCACCGGGCTGCACTTCGGGCACACCACCTTCACCGTCGAGCTGTACGACGACCAACCGCCCGTGGACAGCAGCTGGGAAGAGGTCGTGGAGGTCTCGTTCCGGCCGGTGGAGGATGAGGTCGCGCTGGTGGAGTGGGCGGGGGAGGCAGTGCACCTGCTCGAACTGCCGGGTGCGGACTATCGCGTGCGGTACTGCGCGAGTGGGATGGATGCGGCTGCGGACGCCGACACAGTGGGAGATGACGAGCCGGCGCTCGATCGATACCTGTTGCAGTTCTGGCCCGCGAAAGCCGAGCCGGACGTGATCGTGAAGCAGACCTCGGAGATGGCGAAGTACTGGCACCAGGCCTGGAAGGATTGAGCGCATGGTCGACTACGACGACCGGCTGCATCGGGTGTACGCCGCGGGGCGTGCCGTCGACCAGGAGACGATCGATGGCTGGATGCGAGCGTACGCCGAGATCGCGCCGCCTCACAGGCCGCTCACGGTGCTGGACCTCGGGTCCGGGATCGGGCGGTTCACGCCGGCGCTGGCGGACACGTTCGGCGGCCCGGCGTACGGGGTGGAGCCGTCGGCGCGGATGCGGGAGCAGGCACCGGAGCATCCCAACGTCACCTACCTCGACGGAGCGGCTGAGGCGATCCCGCTGCCGGACGGCGCGGTCGACGTGGCGTTGCTGTTTCTATCCTTTCACCACTTCAGAGATCAGCAGCAGGCGCTGCACGAGTTGCACCGGGTGCTCAAACCCGGCGGCCTGGTGCTGCTGCGCAGTCAGTTCGCCGATCGGATGCCGGAGCTGCTCTGGTACCGGTACTTCCCGTCGGCGCGCGCCGTGGACGCGGCCATGTACCGGACGGTCGAGGAGACCCGGCGCATGGCCGTCGCAGCCCAACTGACCCCCGAGGACGAGCTGCGCGTGATCGAGGCGGAGCGGCCGCGGAGCCTCAAGACCCTGTACGAGCGGATCAACGCGCGGGCGCTGTCCACGTTCGAGCACCTGCCGGCCGCGGAGATCGAGGCCGGGTTCGCCGAGTTCCGCCGGGACGCCGAGGCCGACCCGGAGCAGCCGACGCCGGTTGTCGGCGCGTCCCTGATGGTGCTCAGGCGTCAGGGCTGATCTGCCCGTTCGTGCAGATCCTCGGCCCGGAATCCGCTCGCGGACCTAGGGTCGCGGCATGACGACGATCTTCGACGGCCGGATGGGACTGACCTTCGGCCAGATCTACCTGATGACCGGTGGGGTGGACTGGCCCGACTTCGACGACTCGCGCCGGGGCCAGGTCAACGGGCTGTGCGGTGCCGCCGAGCCGGGCCGGCTGCTGCTCACCACCGGGCTGCACACCGGCGAGGTCGGGCTGCGGGTCGAGCGGCTGGACGCCGAGCCGGAGCTGGACGACCGGTGGGAGGAGATCGTCGAGGTCTCCTTCGAGCCCGCCGGTACGACGCTGACGCTGCACGGCCTCGACTCCGGGCCGTTCGTGAAGACCGAGCTCCCCGTCGTCAGCTACCGGGCGCGGTACTGCGCGACCGACATGGACAAGGGCAAGGAGGTCGACGTGGTCTGCGACGACGAGCCGGTCGTCGACCGGTACCTGCTGCAGCTCTGGCCGGCCGAGCCGGCGCCGGACGTGATCCGCAAGCAGACCTCGGCGACCGCGTCGTACTGGCACCAGGAGCACTAGGACGCGCTAGACGTCCCAGTGCACCTTCACGGCGGACGGTTTGCGGAAGACCAGGCCGCGTGGGGGAGGGGACGAAGCAGCAAGCCGCAGCCCGGGTAGGGCCAGGGCTGCTCGCAGGGCGGTGAGCGCTTCGAGGCGGGCGAGATGCATCCCGAGGCAGATGTGCGGGCCACTGGCCCAGGCCAGGTGGCGGCGGGCGTTGGGACGCTGTACGTCGAACACGTCCGGCGAGGCGAACACCGCCGGATCGCGACCGGCGCCGGCCAGCGACACCGTGACGAGGTCACCGCGCCGGATCGAAGCGCCGGCCAGCGAGACGTCCTCGACCGCGTACCGATCGACGACCGCGGCAGCAGGCTCCAACCGAAGCGACTCCTCCAGCGCGTTCGGGAGCAACGACGGGTCGTCCAGCACGAGCGAGAGCTGCGACGGAGACGTCAGCAGATGCCACAGGCAGTTCGTGATCATCCCCTCGGTGGTCTCGATCCCGCCGAACATCAGCACCGCCGCGTTCGCCACCACCTCGTCCACCCCGAGCCCCGCGGCCGCGGCCTCCGCGACCAGCGCGTCCGACGAGGATTCGATGCCCGAGGCAACATGTGCGTGCAGCCGCCCGAACGCTTCGGCCCCCGCCGCGGTCACCGGCCGCCCGGCCGCGACTCCCGTCACCGAGTCCGAGATCGCCTCGTACCAGCCCAGCACCGTGTCCGCCGAGGCCGGCGGCAGCCCGAGCGAGTAGGCCACGACGGCCACCGACAACGGACCGGCGAGAGTACGCCGTAAATCCGCGGCGCCGTCGGCAGCGATGGCCGAGATCAGCTCCGAAACAGTCGACGAGACAGGCTCGGTGAACCGCGAACGAGTCTCCGCCAGCCCGAACGCGTGCTCGAACGGCGCCCGATGCGCCGAGTGCGCCGCCCCGTCCAGCGACAGCATCGACGCCCCAACCACCTGCGCCGTCGAGAACCTCGGATCGTCGACGGTGAACACATCAGGGTCCCGCAGCACTCGCACCGCGAGCTCCCGGCTGCTCACCACCCACCCGCCCAGCGCGTCCACCCAGCCCACCGGCCGGACGGCCGCGAGCAGCGGGTGCGGATCGGTTTCGAGGTCCGCGAGGCTCACCATGGCACCGATGCTACGAGGCAGACCACACGCCGTACTGGTATTGCTGAGACAGATCGGATGCCAACGACTCAGCGGGGCATCTGGTTACGTTCGACGAACCTGGGGCATCTAGGGTGTGGGCCATGTCTGAGAACCTGGTGCTGCTGCCTGCCGTCGACGTGGCGGACGGGCAGGCGGTTCGGCTGGTGCAGGGTGCGGCCGGCAGCGAGACCTCGTACGGCGACCCGCTGGCCGCCGCGATGGCCTGGCAGGAGGCCGGGGCCGACTGGATCCACCTGGTCGATCTCGACGCCGCGTTCGGTCGCGGCAGCAACCGTGAGCTGCTCGCCGAGGTCACCGCCCAGCTCGACGTCCAGGTGGAGCTGTCCGGCGGGATCCGCGACGACGCCTCGCTCGAGGCCGCTCTCAAGACCGGCGCGCGCCGGGTCAACATCGGCACCGCCGCGCTGGAGGACCCGGAGTGGTGCGACCGGATCATCGCGCAGTACGGCGACCGGGTCGCGATCGGCCTGGACGTCCGCGGCCGGACGCTGGCCGCGCGCGGCTGGACCAAGGAGGGCGGCGACCTCTACGAGGTGCTCGACCGCCTGGAGAAGGCCGGCTGCGAGCGCTACGTGGTCACCGACGTGACCAAGGACGGCATGCTCCAGGGCCCGAACCTGGACCTCTACCGCGACCTGTGCGCGCGTACCGACAAGCCGATCGTCGCCTCCGGCGGCGTCTCCAGCCTGGACGACCTCAAGGCCCTCAGCACGCTGGTCAAGGACGGCGTCGAGGGCGTCATCGTCGGCAAGGCCCTGTACGCCGGCGCGTTCACCCTGACCGAGGCACTCGAACTCACCCGTGGAGGCGACAAGTGAGGCTTGCCGACAAGCTGGACGGCAAGAAGGTCCTGGTCACAGGGGTGACCGGGTTCGTCGGTGAGGCCCTGCTGCACCGGATCATCGGTGAGCTGCCGGGCACGACGGTGGTCGCGATCATCCGCCCGAAGGGCTCCCTCAAGGGCACCGACCGGATGGCGCAGCTGCTCCGCAAGGACATCTTCAAGCCGTTCTACGGCGAGGGCACCCCGTACGCCGACGCCGAGGCGCTGTCCGCGGCCCGGGTGCAGGTCGTCGAGGGCGACCTGTCCGACGTACCGGAGCTGCCGACCGATCTCGACATCGTCGTGCACTGCGCGGGCGACGTCAGCTTCGACCCGCCGATCCACGAGGCGTTCACCACCAACGTGCTCGGCACCAAGAGCCTGCTGGAGCGGATCGACGAGAGCCGCGCGGTCGACGGCCACTCGATCCACTACGTGCACATCTCCACGGCGTACACCGCCGGTCGCCGCCGCGGCGCGATCCCGGAGGCGCCGGTCGAGCACAACGTCGACTGGCGCACCGAGGCCGAGGCCGGGATGGCGATGAAGTCCCGCGTCGAGGGGATGTCGCGCTCGGCGGCGATGCTGGCCAAGTTCCGCAAGGAGTCGGAGAAGCTGCACCGGCGGGCCGGTCACCTGACCGCGGCCGCCGACACCGAGCGCCGCCGCAACGAGTGGGTCGCGAAGAAGCTGGTCGAGACCGGCACCGAGCGGGCCCGCAGCCTCGGCTGGACCGACTGCTACACCTTCACCAAGGCGCTCGGCGAGCGCGTCGTCGAGGAGTTCGCGGCCAAGCTGCCGACCTCGATCGTCCGGCCGGCCATCATCGAGTCCGCGGTGCAGAGCCCGCACCCGGGCTGGATCGAGGGCTTCAAGATGGCCGAGCCGCTGATCCTGGCCTACGGCCGCGGCGAGCTGCCGGAGTTCCCGGCGTCGCCGGACTCGGTGATCGAGATCATCCCGGTCGACCACGTGGTCGGCGCGATCTGCGCGGTGATGGCCCGCGAGCCGGAGCTGAGCAAGCCGGAGTACTACCACATCGGTTCCGGCGCCCGGAACCCGCTGACCTTCGAGCAGCTGTACGCCGGGGTCCGCGAGTACTTCTCCAAGCACCCGTTCGACCTGGGCGAGCGCGGCGCGGTCCGGCTGCCGGTCTGGAAGTTCCCCGGCGGCGACTCGGTCGAGTCGATGCTGCGCTACGGCGAGAAGGCGCACAAGATCGCCGACCGGATCATCACCACGGCTCCGCGCAGCGAGCGGGTCCGCAAGTACGCCCGCGAGCTCGACGTGCAGAAGCGGCGCCTCGACTTCCTGCGCCGCTACATGGACCTGTACGCCGAGTACGCGCAGGCCGAGCTGCAGTTCGTCGACGACAACGTGCTCGCGCTGCACAACGCGCTCGAGGGTGACGACCGGGAGAAGTTCGCCTGCGACACCGCCGTCGTCGACTGGCAGTACTACCTGCAGGAGCTGCACTGCCCGAGCGTGACGGAGTCGATGCGCCGGCTGGACGTCGTCCGGAAGAAGCGCAACAAGGCGCTCGCCGAGAACGCCGGCGTGCTGAAGAAGGTGCAGCCGTCGGAGGACGCCGAGATCATCGCGGCCTTCGACATGGACGGCACACTGCTGTCGTCGAACGTGATCGAGACCTACCTGTGGATGCGGCTGCCCGAGCTGGACAGCCACCAGCGGGTCGGCGAGATCGGCGCGATGCTGCGCAAGCTGCCGAAGCTGATCTCGGCCGAGCGCAAGGACCGCGGCACCTTCCTGCGCACCATCTACCGCCGCTACGAGGGCGCCGACCTCGACCAGCTGAACCAGATCGTCGACGAGGTGCTCGCCGAGCACGTGCTGGAGCGGCTCAGCGGTGACGCCGTACGCCGGATCCGCGAGCACCGCGCGGCCGGGCACAAGACGATCCTGATCACCGGCGCGATCCGGCCGCTGACCCGGCCGCTGGAGCCGCTGTTCGACGAGATCGTCGCCGCCGAGCTGGCCGTCGACGACCGCGGCCGCTGCACTGGCTACCTGTCCGGCCCGCCGCTGGTCGGCGAGTCCCGGGCGGCCTGGATCAAGCACCGCGCCCGCGGGACGAACATCGACCTGTCCAAGTCCTACGCGTACGCCGACAGCCACTCGGACCTGCCGATGCTGGCCGCGGTCGGCAACCCGGTCGCGGTCTCGCCGGACGTGTCGCTGTTCCGGGCCGCCCGGGCCGCGCGCTGGCAGATCGTGGACTGGAAGACCCCCACCACTTCCTCGCGTCTGGAGATCCCGGGAGTGAACGCCCGATGATGCTGGCCCTGGAGATGTACCGCTCACCGGCCAAGTTCCTGGCCGCCAAGGCGGTCGGCAGCCGGATCCCCGGTGTGCTCACCGGCCCGGCCGCGCCGCTGCGCCTCGTCACGATCAACGAGCCGAAGGCCGACCGGGACGGCTGGGCGCGGATCCGGCCGATCCTGTCCGGGATCTGCGGCTCCGACCTCGGCATGGTCACCGGCCACACCAAGCTGTACTTCTCGGCGCTGGTGTCGATGCCGTTCGTCCCCGGCCACGAGGTCGTCGGCGAGCTGCTCGAGGACTGCGAGGACCTGCCCAAGGGCACCCGCGTGGTGATGGACTCGGTGCTGACCTGCGCCGCCCGCGGCGTCGAGCCGTGCGCGAGCTGCGTGACCGGCCGCACGAACCGCTGCGACCGGATCACCGTCGGCCACGTCGCGCCCGGGCTGCAGACCGGCTTCTGCCAGGACACCGGTGGCGGCTGGGGCAACGTGATGGTCGCGCACCGCAGCCAGCTGTACGCCGTACCGGACGGCATCTCCGACGAGCGCGCCGTCCTGACCGAGCCGCTGGCGGGTGCGGTGCACACCGCGCTGCGCGCCAAGGTCGAGCCGGGCCAGTCGGTGCTGGTCAGCGGCGCCGGAGCGGTCGGGCTGTTCGCGACGCTCGCGCTGCGCGAGCTGACCCAGGCCGGCCGGATCACCGTCGTGGCCAAGCACGCGAAGCAGCGCGAGCTGGCCAAGGCGTTCGGCGCCAGCGACGTGGTCGCGCCCGACGAGGTCTTCCGCGGCGTCCGGCGCGCGACGGGCGCGTTCCGACTGAAGCCGGAGCTGAACGCCAAGGAGTTCCTACTCGGTGGCGTCGACATCGCCGTCGACGCGGTCGGCAGCAAGGACTCGATCGACACCGTGCTGCGGGTCACCAAGGCCGGCGGCCGGGTGGTCCTGGCCGGTATGCCGTCCACCGGCGCCGACCTGTCGCCGGTCTGGTTCCGTGAGCTCGAGCTGACCGGGACCTACGCCTCCGCGCTCGGCGAGCCGAACGACCGGCCCGCGTTCGAGACCGCGCTGGAGCTGGCCGCGAAGGCGCCGCTCGACGGTGTCGTCGGAGCGCGCTACCCGCTGTACCGCTGGCGCGAAGCGCTGGACCACGCACAGTCGGCCGGCCGGCTGGGCACCGTGAAGGTCGCATTCGATGTGAGGGCTTCCTGATGGGGCCGTTGACGAACGTACGACGAGAGAGGTTCTGACATGTCCCGGCCAGGGTTTGTACTCGAGGTGGACGACCGGACGCCGCCGCTGCTCGTCCACAACGGCGAGGGCTTCCTGCTGGAGCGGTTCCCGCTCGGCACCCGGGTGGTGTACCCGCCGGAGGCGCTGCCGCCGGTGCGGGACGTCGAGGAGGCGATCCAGAACGCGCTGCTGCACCCGCTGGAGTCCGAGCCGCTGCCGGAGCTGCTGCGCGCCGGGATGCGGCTGACCATCGCGTTCGACGACATCTCGCTGCCGCTGCCGCCGATGAAGAAGCCGGACATCCGGCAGCGCATCATCGAGGCCGTGCTGACGATGGCCGCCGACGCCGGCGTCGACGACGTCGAGCTGATCTCGGCCAACGCGCTGCACCGCCGGCTGACCCCGAACGAGCTGCGCGAGATCGTCGGCGAGCGGGTCTTCCGCTCCTTCTTCCCCGACGGCAAGCTGTACAACTTCGACGCCGAGGACACCGAGAACCTGACCCACCTGGGCCAGACCCGGCACGGCGAGGACGTCGAGATCTCCAAGCGGGCGGCCGAGTCCGACCTGCTGGTCTACGTGAACGTGAACCTGGTGGCGATGGACGGCGGCCACAAGTCGACGTCGATCGGGCTGGCGTCGTACAAGTCGCTGAAGCACCACCACAACAGCCACACGATGATCCACTCGCGGTCCTTCATGGACCACAAGGCCTCCAAGATGCACCACTCGGCCTGGCGGATGGGCGAGATCCTCACCGAGCACGTGAAGGTCTTCCAGATCGAGACCACGCTGAACAACGACATCTTCGGCGGGCCGCTGGAGTTCCTGCAGAAGCGCGAGTGGGAGTGGTCGATCAAGGACCAGGCCTCGATGCTCGGCGCCAAGCGCGGGCTCGCGCTGGCCCCGGCCAAGGCCCGGCGCAAGATCTTCCAGGACGTCCGGGCCAACTACGGGCTGACCGGGATCCACGCCGGCAAGATCGAGCCGGTGCACGACAAGACCATCGAGAACGTGCACAAGCAGCACATGGTCGAGGTGCAGGGGCAGTCCGACGTCGCGATCATGGGCGTGCCGTTCGTCGGCCCGTACAACGTGAACTCGGTGATGAACCCGATCCTGGCCGCCTGCATGGGGCTGGGCTACTACTTCAACTCCTACCGGGGCAACCCGATCGTCCGCAAGGACGGCGCGGTGATCCTGTACCACCCGGTCGACTACGAGTTCAGCCAGCTGCACCACCCGTCGTACGTGGACTTCTTCGAGGAGGTGCTGTCGGAGTCGACCGACCCGGCCACCATCGAGGCGAAGTTCGAGAAGCAGTACGCCGAGGACCCGTGGTACATCCACCTGTACCGGACGTCGTACGCCTACCACGGCGTGCACCCGTTCTACATGTGGTACTGGATCAGCCACGCCCTCGACCACTGCGGCGACATCGTCTGGGTCGGCGCGAACCGCAAGACCGTCGAGCGGATGGGCTTCCGGTCGGCCTCGACGCTGCAGGACGCGCTGGAGATGGTCAGCCACTCGGTCGGCCGGTCGCCGTCGATCACCTACCTGCACAACCCGCCGCACCTGCTCGCGGACGTTCGCTGATGGGGACCAACCTGGTCCGGTTCGGCCGCGACACCGCGCGCGACGTCAAGCAGGTCGCGCGCGGCTGGCGGTGGGGCCGGCGGACCCAGGTCCCGCGCTCGGCCGAGCCGTACGTGATCCCCAAGGAGACCTCGGTCTTCCCGACCAAGTGGGCCCGGACGCCGGCCGCGATCGCCGTCCGCGAGGTGCTGCAGAAGGGCGCGCTGAACTCGGTCCTGCGGTTCGAGGTGAACCCGCAGGTCAGCGGCCTGGACTCGCTGCGCAAGCTGGACGGCCCGGCGCTGATCGTGGCCAACCACTCGTCGCACCTGGACACCCCGCTGCTGCTCTGCACGCTGCCCGACGCGATGCGCCGCAAGACGGCGGTCGCGGCGGCCGCGGACTACTTCTTCGACACCTGGTGGCGGGCGACCGCGTCGGCGATCGTGTTCAACACGTTCCCGATCGAGCGCCGCGGCGGCAAGCTCAGCGCGACCCCGGGCGACCTGCTCGCCGACGGCTGGAACGTGGTCGTCTTCCCCGAGGGCACGCGCTCGCCGGACGGGTGGATGGAGCGGTTCCGGATGGGTGCGGCGTACCTGGCGGTCGAGCACAACGTGCCGATCGTCCCGGTCGGCATCAAGGGCTCGTTCGCCGCGATGCCCCGAGGCCGCGGCTGGCCGGTCCCCGGGCGGCCGACGGTCGCCGTCCGGTACGGCGACCCGCTGCGTCCGGCCGAGGGTGAGAGCGCCCGCGAGTTCGCGCCGAAGATCTCCGCTGCCGTCTCGGCTCTGCTCGACGAGGAGTCGACGACTTGGTACGAGGCCCGTCGCCGGGTCGCTACCGGTGCTTCGCCGTCGCAGTCGGGTCCGGACGCTGCTCGCTGGCGCCGGGTCTGGGAGTCCACCACCCCGATCAAGGCCCCGACCAGCAAACGCCGCGCCTGGAAGTAGCCGAACGCGGCCAACCTGGCGGTAAGGGTTGACTCGGGTTGATCATCTCGCGAGGGGTGGTCGAGAAGGCCAGGAAGTAGACCCCGGTCAACCGCCGCGCCTGGAAGTAGTCCTTGGTGCACCGAGAGCCGCAGGCAGTTGCCTGCGGCTCTCGTCGTTGGGGCCGATGCCCTAGCCTTGTCCCCGTGAGCCTTGCCGTGCGTGTGATTCCCTGTCTGGACGTCGATGCCGGGCGGGTGGTCAAGGGTGTCAACTTCGTCAACCTGCGCGACGCCGGTGATCCGGTCGAGATGGCCAAGTTGTACGACGCCGAGAGCGCCGACGAGCTGACCTTTCTGGACATCACGGCGTCCTCCGGGTCGCGCGAGACGACGTACGACGTGGTCGGGCGGACCGCCGAGCAGGTGTTCATCCCGCTCACCGTCGGTGGCGGGGTGCGCGAGGCCGCGGACGTGGACCGGCTGCTGCGGGCCGGGGCCGACAAGGTCGGGATCAACACCGGCGCGATCCACCGGCCGGCGGTGATCGAGGAGATCGCGCACCGGTTCGGGAACCAGGTGCTGGTGCTGTCGCTCGACGTACGGCGGTCGGCCGAGCAGCCGAGCGGGTTCGAGGTGACGACGCACGGCGGGCGGAAGTCGGCCGGGCTGGACGCGATCGAGTGGGCCCGCAAGGGCGCCGAGCTCGGCGCGGGCGAGATCCTGCTCAACTCGATGGATGCCGACGGCACCAAACAGGGGTTCGACCTGGAGCTGATCCGGGCGGTGCGCGCGGTGGTCGACGTACCGCTGATCGCCAGCGGGGGAGCGGGCGCGCCCGAGCACTTCCCGCCCGCGGTCGAGGCGGGCGCCGACGCGCTGCTCGCCGCGAGCGTGTTCCACTTCGGCGACTTCCGGATCGCCGACGTGAAGAAGGCCCTCCGCGACGCCGGCATCGTGGTCCGGTGAACGAGATGGTCGCCCAGCGCCCGGAGCCGAAGGCCGGTCCGACAGCAGGTCGTTCCACCGGAAGGCCTCCGGAACTCATCGCTGACGTCGAGCAGGAACTTTCCATTCTTCTGCGTCGGGCTCGTTCGGCTCAGATGCTGCTGGCCCGTCGCGTCCACCCTGAAATGGACGCGGCCGGCTACGCCCTGATCTCCCAGATCGACCTCGGCACCGCCGCGGGCGGCGCCGGCGTCCGGGCCTCCGACGTCGCCCAGGCGCTCGGCCTCGACAAGTCCACCGTCAGCCGCGGCCTCAGCCAGCTCGAGTCGCTCGGCCTGATCGAGCGGATCGGCGATCCCGACGACGGCCGCGCCCGCCTGCTCCGGATGACCACGGCCGGGGCCGAGCGGTACGACGCGATGCGCGCCCAGCGCCAGGCCGAGTTCCGCGCCATCCTGGACCGCTGGGACAGCGACGACCTCACCGACCTGGCCCGCCTGCTCGGCCGCCTCAACACCGACCTGAGCTAAACCAAACCAGGGTCACCCTCAGTCACCAATCCACCGCAGAACACACAAATGGTTGTGGAAACCAACTATCCAGGTATATAGTTGGGTTATGCAACTAGCCCAGCAACCCTCCGTCCCGGGGGCCGAACGGGACACGCCGGCGCAGGATGTGCTCGAAGGGGTCAGCTCCCTGATTCGCGCCGTGCGGTGTATCGAGCACCGGCACCTGTGGCCCGACGCCGGACTGCGGCGGGCCGACGCCAGCGTGCTGAAGGTCCTGGCCAAGGATGGCGAGCAGCGCGGGGGAGAGATCGCCGGGAAGCTCGGCGTCGACGCCTCCGTGGTGAGCCGCCAGCTGACCGCCCTGGAGTCCGACGGCCTGGTGAGCCGCCGGCCCGATCCTGCCGACGCCAGGGTCTCCCTGGTCGCGCTCTCGCCGATCGGCCGCGAGCGCCTGGAGGCCCTGTACGCCGGCTACACCCGGCAGCTGCGCTCCGCGCTGGCCGACTGGAACGACGACGACATGGCAGCCGCCGCCGAGACCTTGCGCAGAGTCGCCGGCGCTGTCGCCGAGGCTGCCACGTCCGTGAGGCGTCCTACCACTTCGACTGGAGAGAGATGACTGTCACCGAGACCCGGCCGGCCCCTGCCGCGCCGGAACTCACCCACCGCGAGATCCTCGAGATCCTGGTCGGGCTGCTCGCCGCGCTGTTCACGGCGATGCTCAGCTCGACGATCGTCAGCAACGCCCTGCCGACGATCATCGCCGACCTCCAGGGCAGCCAGACGCAGTACACCTGGGTCCTGACCGCGAGCCTGCTCGCCACCACCGTCTCCACCCCGATCTGGGGCAAACTGTCCGACCTGATGAGCAAGAAGCTGCTCGTCCAGCTGGCGATCTCGCTGTTCGTGGTCGGCTCCGCGCTGGCGGGCATGGCGCACAACGTGCCGTTCCTGATCGGCGCCCGTGTCCTGCAGGGCCTCGCGATGGGTGGCCTGATGGCGCTCGCGCAGGCGATCATCGGCGCGGCGATCCCGCCCCGCTCCCGCGGCCGGTACTCCGGCTACATGGGCGCCGTGATGGCGGTCGCCACCGTCAGCGGCCCGCTCATCGGCGGCGTCATCGTCGACACCAGCTGGCTCGGCTGGCGCTGGTGCTTCTACGTGTGCGTCCCGCTCGCCGTGGTCAGCCTGGTGGTGCTGCAGAAGTACCTGCACCTGCCGGTCGTGAAGCGCCGCGTGAAGATGGACTACCTGGGCGCCGTCCTGATCAGCGCGGCCGCGAGCCTGCCGCTGATCTGGGTGACCTTCGCCGGGCACGACTTCGCCTGGGTCTCCTGGCAGTCGGCGCTGTTCGTCGGCGGCACGGTCCTGTTCGGCGTACTGGCGGTCGTCGTCGAGAACCGCGCGGCCGAGCCGCTGGTCCCGCTGAAGGTCGTCCGGGAGCGGACCACCGCGCTCGCGATCGTGGCCAGCCTGTCGGTCGGGGTCGCGATGTTCGGGTCGGCGCTGTTCCTCGGCCAGTACTTCCAGATCGCCCGCGGCTACAGCCCGACCGAGGCCGGCCTGCTGACGATCCCGATGATGCTCGGCTCGTTCCTCGGCTCGGTGGGGTCGGGTCAGATGATCACCCGCTTCGGCAAGTGGAAGCGGTACCTGATCGCCGGCGGTGTCCTGCTGGTGATCGGCCTGGTCATCCTCGGCACCATCGACCACACCAGCCCGTACTGGTACGTCGGACTCGGCATGCTGTCGATGGGCGTCGGGATGGGCATGATGATGCAGAACCTGGTGCTCGCGGTGCAGAACACCGTCGACGTCTCACAGATCGGCGCGTCGAGCGCGTCGGTCGCGTTCTTCCGCAGCCTCGGCGGCGCGGTCGGCGTCTCGGTCCTCGGCGCGGTTCTCGCGACCCGGGTCAAGGACCTGCTGATCGAAGGCGTCCTGCACGGTCCCGGCGGAGCCGCCGCGGCCGGCAAGCTCCAGGACGGCGGCGGCACCAGCCTGCTGGACGTCAACCACCTGCCCCCGCAGCTGGCCGAGCTCGTCCGTCAGTCGTACGGCGACGCCACCGGCCGGATCTTCCTGATCGCCGCCGCGTGCGCGGTGGTCAGCCTGATCGCGGTCCTGTTCATCAAGGAGGTCCCGCTGCGGACCACCGTCGCGAAGATCGAGGAGCCGATCGAGCTCGACTAGTCGCCCGTCACCAACCGAGTACCGGCCACCCGATCGGTGGCTGGTACTTGGTGGTTGAGGGCGTCGCCCTTTCAAGTACCAACCACCTGATGGGTGGTCGGTACTTGAAAGGCGGGTTGCTCAGACAGTGCTTGTGCTGCCCACCAGAACTCCTTCTGGTGGCTGCAGGTCGTCCAGGCTCTTCGTGCTGATGATGGGGGAGCGGAGCAGCCACAGCACCGACAGCGCGCCACCGGCCGCGGAGATCAGCAGCGTCCCGCGGACGCCGATCCAGGTGCCGAGCAGGCCGCCGATGACGGCGCCCAGCGGCCGTACGCCGTAGTTGATGCTCGCGAACGCGCCGACCACCCGGCTGCGCATGTGGTCGTGCATCACGGCGGCCTGCAGCGAGTTCAGCGGGACGTCGAAGCACATCACCGCGAACGAGCCGACGAACTCGGCAACCGCGAGCGCGGTCGCGCGGGCCCAGACCGGACCGCCGCCCACCGCGAGAATGCCGATCGACGCCGGGAAGACCACCGCGCTGATCGCGATCAGCCTTCCCGCGCCGAGCATCCGGGTCAGCGGCGCCGCAGCGATCGCGCCGACCAGACCGCCCGTCGCCCCGACGCCGAACGCGACACCGATGACCCCCGCGGACAGTCCGAGGTTCCGGCTGGCGAACAGGACGAGCAGCGCCATCCCGATCATGTTGAAGAAGTTCACCGTCGTCGCGCACCCCAGGCTGCTGCGCAGGTACGGGTGCCGCATCAGGTAGCCCATGCCCTCCCGCGCCCGCCGCCACAGCGACTCGCTCGTCTCGTCCGCGGCTCCGGGCTCAACCTTCAGCCGCGACACCTGCACGGCCGAGAACAGGAACGAGCATGCGTCGACAACGATCGCAACCGGTGCGGTCAGCCACTGCACGAGCACACCGCCGACCGCAGGCCCGGCCATGAACGAGAACGACCGCGTCGCCGAGAGCTTGCTGTTCGCCTCCAGGAACTGCGGCCGCGGCACCACCCGGACGAAGAACGCGGCGTTGGCGGTGTTGAACACGACGTGCGCCGTACCGGCCAGGATCGCGATCGCGTACAGCTGAACGAGCGTCAGCATGTCCATCCAGTACGCCGCCGGCAGTGTCAGCAGCACGACGGTCCGGGTCAGGTCGGCCGCGATCATCAGCGGCCGCTTGTCGCGGTGCTGGTCGACCCAGGTCCCGATGAACAGCGACAGCAGGTTCGGCAGCCAGACCGCGGCGGTCAGCAGGCCGGTCTCGAACGCGCTCGCGTCGAGCAGCGTGACCGCGATCAGCGGCAACGCGAGCTCGCTGACCCGGTCGCCGAACTCGGAGACGGCCTGCGCCGACCACAGCGCCCGAAACTGCCGGTCGCGGAGCAGGCTGGTGGCGGACAGCTTCCTCATCAGAGCCTCACTCAGTTGCTTCGGGCAACGACATGCGGAGGTGCCGGACCGGGCGGGCCGCGGCGGGGGCACCGTCCGGGCCGCGCAGCACGAACGGCGCGAGCAGGTCCTGGATCGCGTTCTCCAGGCTCTCCAGCTCGTCCTGCGTCACGAACAGCAGCGTGTTCGACGAGCCGACCGCGCGGGTCCACTCCGGGTCGAGGGACGGTTCGGTCTCGGCCAGCCACTGCTGGGCGGACTCCAGCGCCTGGTTCATCATCTCGGCGCGCAGCAACCGGCCGGCCTCGGTGCCCTCGGGGGTGTCCGGCATCTCGTACCGGAAGCCGCGCGCGACCGCCTGCCACCAGCGCTGCCGCTTGTCGGCCGTGCCGTCCGGGGGAGGCCCGTCGGTGACCAGGCCGAAGCCGGCCAGGTGCCGCAGGTGCCAGCTGGTCACCGACGGCGAGGCGCCGACGTGCTCCGACAGTTGGGTCGCGGTCGCTGGGCCGTGGCGCTGCAGGTAGCTCAGCGCGGCCAGCCGGACCGGGTGCGCCAGAGCCCGCATCGCCTGCGGGTCGGTGACCTCGAAGTCGCCGTACGGATTTCTGAGAGACATGTTTCGAGAGTAATCTCTCACATCTCGCTGGTGCAAGAGTCCGAAAAAGGATGGAACCTGGTCCGGTGGCAGCGCGTGTTAGCGGTGTGAGGCACACCGAAACCGATCCGAACGCGGAGGTCGCGGCGCTCTACGCCCGGACCTGGCCGCGGCTGATCGGTGTGCTGGTGTCGATCGGCGGCTCCCGGGCGGACGCGGAGGAGGTCGCGCAGGACGCCTACGTGAAACTGCTCGGCCGCTGGGACAGCATCCGCCGGTACGACGACCCGGAGGCCTGGGTGCGGGCGGTCGCCGTCCGGACGCTGATCAGCCGGCTGCGTCGCCAGCAGGTCGCGCAGAAGGCCTCCGCCAAGTTGCTCGGCAGAACAGGAGAGGTCCGTGAACCGGACGGGGACGCGCTCGACGTGGCGGCGGCGCTGGCCAGGATCCCACCCGCGCAGCGCGCGGTGGTGGTGCTGCACCACGTGATGGATCTACCGGTCGACCAGATCGCCGACGAACTGCAGGTCCCGCCGGGCACCGTGAAGTCCCGGCTGGCCAGGGCCCGGCAGGCCCTGGCCCCGCTGCTCGCCGTCCAGGAGGAGGTGCCCCATGGCTGAGCTGAGGACCGAGCTGCTGGTCGAGTACGTCGACGAGCAGACTCCCGAGCAGGCCCCGCCCTTCACCGGCGTGGAGTGGGGAGCCCGCCGGCGCAAGCGGCAGCGCAACCTGCTGGCCGTCGCGACTGTGGTGGCAGTCGCGACGGTCGCCACGGTCGTCACCCATGACGTCCAGCGCGGCGCCGAGCCGTCCGCTCCGGCCAGTACGCCGACGGTCGGCGTACTGGACGACGGGCCGCCGCCGGCCAAGTTCAAGTTCGGCAACACCCTGATGCTGCTGCAGAAGGAGATCCCGGTGACGGCTGTGCGGCCGCTGCCCGGTTCCCCTTCGGTACTGGTGGTCGAGGCACCCCGGGCCGGCTGGCCCGGGGAGGGGTGCAACCCGCACACGATGGTCCGCATCCTCGATCAGGACGCGACCACGGCCCGGATCGCGGCGTACCGCTACGTGGTGGCGCCCGACGAGCCGAGCGGCGGAGAGTGCCTGAAGGCCCAGACCGGTCCGGTCCGCGTCCAGCTCGACCTGCGGACCGCGATCGGCACCCGCCGCATCATCGCCGGCACCACCGGCGACCGGGTGCTGCTGAACTGACGCCCTCGCCGGGACGGACCGCGACCGCCCCGGCGAGGCCGTCGCCCCCGAACGCCCAACGCCTGCGTTCGGGTCCTGTGGACAACCACCCGGTGCTGCGGTGGTCCGCTTGTAAACTCAACAAGGAAAGGGCAGGCGGCGGGCACGGACGGCGACGAGCTGTTAATCGGTTGGACAGGCTCGGTGGTGGTGCCGAGCATGTGGGGATGACTGCTGCGTTGCCCGCTGGGCTGACCGTTCGTCCTGCCGAGCTCGGGGACGCCGAGGTGATCACGGCGCAGATGGGGGCGTACACCTCGGGGCTGCTCGGGTTCCCGAAGCACAGTCTGGAGAACGTCGCGGATTACCTGCAGGATCCGTCGATGGAGCTGGCGACGGGGAGCTGGCTGGTGTTCGACGGGGAGCAGCTGGTGGGCAGTGCGACGGCTGTGCTGACCGGCGCACGGCCGTACGTCGGTCTGGACGTGTTCGCGGCGGACCCGGGCGTGGCGGCGTGGTTGCTCGACACCGCGTCGGCTCGGGGGATCGAGCTGGCGCGCGCGGCTGATTGGCCGGTGTCGGAGCTGCATGTCGGGCAGCTTCGGCAGGACGAGGTGTTCGAGGGCCTGCTGGTCGAGCGGGGGTTCGCGCGGGAGACCTCGGTGCAGCTGATGCGGATCGACCACACCGCGCCGGTGGACGTGCCGGAGCCGCCGAGCGGGGTGAAGCTGCGGGTCGGCGCGTACGACGACGCGACGCGGCGGGTCGTGCACGGGTTGATCGGCGACGCGTTCGCGACGCAGCCGAGCTCGGGACCACGCCCGTACGACGAGTGGCTGGCCTCGCACGAGTCGCGGACGACCTTCGACTGGTCGCAGATGACGATCGCCGAGCTGGACGGTGTGGCGGTCGGGATGCGGGAGTGCAACGGGGAGTTCGTGAGCAGCTACGACTGCAACTACATCGGGCGGCTCGGCGTACTGGAGTCGGGGCGGGGGAGGGGGATCGCGAAGTACCTGCTGCGGGAGCAGTTCGCGCGGGACCAGGCGGCCGGGTTGAGCGGGACGATGCTGCACGTGGACAGCTCGAACCCGACGCCGGCGGTCGGCCTGTACCTCGGCGTGGGGATGCGGCCGACGGTGATCACGGACATCTGGGGCCGGCAGATCGGTTGAGCATCCGATCGCCTGCCCGCCTGCCCGCCTGCCCGCCTGGCGCCTGCCGCCCACTGCGCGACCGCCTCGGGGCACTCCCGAGGCGGTCGCGCAGAGGT
>NZ_JBFAYT010000026.1:0-7710 GCF_040681455.1 Kribbella sp. NPDC051770
GCGCCAACACCACTGTCCGGGCGCCGCACGGGGGGCCCGGTTTTACACCCCTTCAACACCGCGGGGGGCCTTTCACCCGTAAATATCTTGTTCCCGCCCCCGCAGTGGTGTTCTAGGTGCTACTTGTAAACATCCGCCGCCGGGTCGCCGTGGCAGCGCTTGTACTTCTTGCCGGAACCGCACGGGCAGGCGACGTTGCGCGGGGTGCCCGGGTACATCAGGCCGCTCGCGTCGGCGCCGTCCTCGGTGCGGACCGCGACCTCCTCGTCGCCGTCGATCGTCGGGGCCGAGTACGACAGGCGCTGCGGCGGACGGTTGTCCTTGCCGAGCCCCTTGGCCAGCAGCTTCGGGCGGTCGGTCAGGCGCGGGCCGTCCTGGGGACGATCGGCGTCGCGGCCCGGGAACTCCGCCACCGGGGCACCCGGGGTGAGGATGTCCTCGGCCTCCTCGACGACCTCCGCCGCCGCGGCCTGCTGGGCGCGCATCGCCTCGACGTCGACCTCGACGTTGAAGATGAACGCGACCGACTCCTCCTTGATCGACTCCATCATCGCCGCGAACATGTCGTAGCCCTCGCGCTGGTACTCGACCAGCGGGTCGCGCTGCGCCATCGCGCGCAGGCCGATGCCCTCGCGCAGGTAGTCCATCTCGTACAGGTGCTCGCGCCACTTGCGGTCCAGCACGTTCAGCACGACGCCACGCTCGAGCTCACGCATCGACTCCGAGCCGAGCAGCTCCTCGCGGCGCGCGTACGCCTCGCGGGCGTCGGCGACGAACTTCTCCACCATGAAGTCCTGGGTCAGGCCGGAGCGCTCGCCGCCGGCCTCCTCGATCAGCTCCTCCTCGGTGACCGTCGTCTGGTAGAGCGTCTTCAGCGCGGTGAACAGCGGGTCCAGGTCCCAGTCCTCGGCGAAGCCGTCCGCGGTCGCACCCATCACGTACCCGGTGACGGTCTCGTCGAGCATGTCGAGCACCTGGTCCTGCAGGTCGGCGCCCTCGAGCACGCGGCGGCGCTCGTCGTACACGACGTGGCGCTGACGGTTCATCACGTCGTCGTACTTGAGGATGTTCTTCCGGGTCTCGAAGTTCTGCGCCTCGACCTGGGACTGCGCCGACGCGATCGCCTTGGTGACGACCTTGTTCTCCAGCGGGACCGTGTCGTCGTCGTTGCGCGACATCGCCCAGTCGACCATCTCGCGCTTGAACAGGCGCATCAGGTCGTCCTCGAGCGACAGGTAGAACCGCGACTCGCCCGGGTCACCCTGACGGCCGGAACGACCGCGCAGCTGGTTGTCGATCCGGCGCGACTCGTGCCGCTCGGTGCCGAGCACGTAGAGGCCGCCGGCTTCGCGGACCTCCTTCTGCTCCTCCTTCACCTGCAGCTCGAACTTCTCCAGGACCTTCGGGTACTCCGCCTCGTACTCCTCCGGGGTCTCCACCGGGTCCAGCCCACGGGCCCGCAGGTCCTTGTCGGCCAGGAACTCCGGGTTGCCGCCGAGGATGATGTCGGTACCACGGCCGGCCATGTTGGTGGCCACCGTGACCGCGCCCTTGCGGCCGGCCTCGGCCACGATCGCGGCCTCCCGCGCGTGCTGCTTGGCGTTCAGCACCTCGTGCGCGATGTTCTCCTTGCGCAGCTGCGCGGACAGCCGCTCGGACTTCTCCACGCTGGTGGTGCCGACCAGGATCGGCTGGCCGCTCTGGTGCTTGTCGACGATGTCCTTGACGACCGCGTCGAACTTGGCGTCCTCGGTCCGGTAGATCAGGTCGCGCTGGTCCTGGCGGACCATCGGCTTGTTGGTCGGGATCGGGACCACGCCGAGGTTGTAGATCTTGGAGAACTCGGCCGCCTCGGTCATCGCCGTACCGGTCATGCCGGCCAGCTTGTTGTACTGGCGGAAGTAGTTCTGCAGGGTGATGGTCGCGAGGGTCTGGTACTCCTCCTTGATCTCGACCTTCTCCTTGGCCTCGATCGCCTGGTGCAGACCCTCGTTGTAGCGGCGGCCGTGCAGCGTGCGGCCGGTGTGCTCGTCGACGATCAGCACCTCGCCGTCGACGACCACGTAGTCCTTGTCGCGCTTGAACAGGTCCTTGGCCTTCAGCGCGTTGTTCAGGTAGCTGATCAGCGGGGTGTTGGCCGACTCGTACAGGTTGTCGATACCGAGCCGGTCCTCGACCTTCTCGATACCGCGCTCGAGGATGGCGACGGTGCGCTTCTTCTCGTCGACCTCGTAGTCGGCGACCTTACGCTTCTTCTCGTCGATCTCCAGGTCGGTGACGCCGCGCCGCTCGTTCTTCAGCTTCTGGTCGTCGGCGTTGGTCCAGGCGTGCAGCGTCGAGGCGATCTGGGCCATCTCGACGTACCAGCGCTGGGAGTCCTCGGCCGGGCCGGAGATGATCAGCGGGGTCCGGGCCTCGTCGACCAGGATCGAGTCGACCTCGTCCACGATCGCGTAGTTGTGCTCGCGCTGCACGCAGTCGGCGATGTCGCTGGCCATGTTGTCGCGCAGGTAGTCGAAGCCGAACTCGTTGTTCGTGCCGTAGGTGATGTCCTTGTGGTAGGCGATCCGGCGCTCGGCCGGGGTCATCTCCGGCAGGATCACGCCGTAGTCGAGGCCGAGGAAGTGGTACACCCGGCCCATCCACTCGGCCTGGAACTTGGCCAGGTAGTCGTTCACCGTGACCACGTGCACGCCCTTGCCGGACAGCGCGTTCAGGTACGTCGGCAGCGTGCCGACCAGGGTCTTGCCCTCACCGGTCTTCATCTCGGCGATGTTGCCCAGGTGCAGCGCCGCGCCACCCATGATCTGGACGTCGTAGTGGCGCTGGTGCAGGGTCCGCTTGGCCGCCTCCCGGACGACCGCGAACGCCTCCGGCAGCAGCGCGTCGAGAGACTCGCCGTTGGCCACCCGCTCCTTGAACTCGGCGGTCTGGCCGCGCAGCTCCTCGTCGGACATCGCGACGAAGTCGTCCTCGATGGAGTTGACCACCTTCGCGATGCGCTCGAGCTGACGCAGCGTCTTGCCCTCGCCGATGCGCAGGACCTTGTCGATCACCTTCATGGTGGGCAGTTCTCTCCTCGCTGCTGAAGCCTGGTTGCGGCGGACATGCGTCACCTATCGTACGGGGCCGGGTGAGCCAAGCCACGTCGAGCGTCCTCAGACCCACGCTCGGGAGCACCGAAAAGTTCCGGTACGGCGAACGACCGTACCCGTTGTCACTGTCCGCGCAGGGCGTCACTCAGCGCAGGCGACAGATCACCCAGGCCGGCCACCCGGACCTGGTCGAGGCCGAGCCAGCCGGCCAGCTGGACCAGCTCGGCGGCCAGCTCCTCCGGCGTCTCGGCGGGCGCGCCGTCCTCGGAGTGCGCCGACTGGACCAGCAGGACGCCGGCCGCCCGGTCCGCCTTCAGGTCGACCCGGGCCACCAGCCGGTCGCCGAGCAGGAACGGGAGCACGTAGTACCCGTAGACGCGTTTGTCGGCCGGCACGTAGATCTCGATCCGGTACCGGAAGTCGAACAGCGCCTCGGTCCGGGTCCGCTCGAAGACCAGCGAGTCGAACGGGCTGACCAGGGCGCGTGCGTTCACCCGGCGCGGCAGCCGGGCGTCGCGGTGCAGGTACGCCGGGCGCTTCCAGCCCTGGATGCTCACCGGCAGCAGCTCACCCGCCTCGACGAGCTCCTGGATCGCCTGGGTGGTCGGCGCCGGAGCGGTCCGGAAGTAGTCCTTCAGGCACTGGGCCGTCCCGACGCCGTGCGCCTTGGCGGCGATCCGGACCAGCTCGCGGTGCGCCTCCTCCGGGCTCGGGATCGGCGTGGCCAGCACGTGGGCGGGCAGGACGCGCTCCGGGACGTCGTACATCCGCTCGAACTGCTGGTTGCGCTTGGCGACCGTGATCTCGCCCGCGAAGAAGAGGTACTCCAGCGCGCGTTTCACGTCCGACCAGTTCCAGCCCCAGTTGTCCTTCTGGCGCTCCACGTCGTCGTCGATCTCACGCGCGGTCAGCGGCCCCTGCGCCGTGACGTCGGCGAGCACCTGCTTGACCAGGTCGGGCCGCTCGGCCGCGATCGACCGTGGCCCACCCCACGCCTCGGTCGCCGCCCGGGCCATCCGCCAGCGCATCAACGGGTGCGTCTCGACCGGGATCAGCGAGGCCTCGTGCGCCCAGTACTCCACCAGCCGCCGCGGCGCCTTCCCCGCGGCCCGGTCGAGCAGATCCCGCGGATACGGCCCGAGCCGCGAGTAGAGAGGTAGGTACTGCGCCCGGCTCAACACGTTCACCGAATCGATCTGCAACAACCCGATCCGCCCCAGCACCCGACTGAGCGCCCGCATGTCCGGCACGCCCTTGGGCCGAGGATCGGCAAACCCCTGCGCGGCCATCCCGATCCGCCGAGCCTGAGCCTGAGACAGCACCTGAGTACTCACCCTGACCATTCTGCCGAGCACCACCGACAAAACCGCCCCCTTCCCTCCAGCAAGTACCAACCCCCGCCCACCCCCGCATCTCCTCCCCCACCCCCACCCCACTCAGGCTTTCCTTCCCTGTCTTTCCCTAGCAACCTCTCCCCCCATCCCCCTCATAACTCCCGAGTTACCGCAAGTGAGAGGTGCGCTACCCACCGTGCGCAGGCCACGCTGCTCGGACAGGCCGCGACGCCCGCGCGGCCTCTTTCACCTGTGGAGCGTGAGGCAATGACAGGAAGACTCCAGCTGGTTCGTGCCACTCTGGCCGCGGCGGCGCTGACCGCCGCGTCGCTCGGTGCGGTCGCCACCGCGTCGGCGAGCCCGGCGCCGGAACCGCCGAAGACCCGGATCGTCGGCGGCGAGATCGCGCACACCGCCGACACCCCGTGGGCGCTGGCGCTGAACAACAGCGGTTCCCCCGTCCCCAGCGGCCAGTACTGCGGCGCGACGCTGGTCGCGCCGGACAAGATCGTCACCGCCGCGCACTGCGCGACCGAGGCCGCCAGCACCTACACCGCGATCCAGGGCCGCGACAAGCTCGCCGACGCCGGTGGCAAGACGTCGAAGATCAGCAAGATCTGGGCGGACCCGAAGTACGGCCAGGAGGGTGGTCACGACGTCGCGGTGATGACGCTGGCGACGCCGTTCACCGGTGTCGAGACGCTCCCGCTGGAGACCAGCACCGCCGCCGACGCGGCCGGCGCCCAGTCGGTCGTCTACGGCTACGGCAACACCGAGGGCACCGGCCCGGCCGACACCTTCCAGAAGGTGACCGTCCCCGTGCTCGGTGACTCCTACTGCTCCGACGCGTACGCCAGCCAGGGCTACACCGCCGACGGCGAGATCTGCGCCGGCTACGAGGACGGCGGCAAGGACTCCTGCCAGGGCGACTCCGGTGGCCCGCTGGTCCTGAACGGCCGCCTCTTCGGCGTCGTCTCCTGGGGCATCGGCTGCGCCGACGCCGGCAACCCGGGCGTCTACGCCGAGGTCGCGACGTACTCCGCCGAGCTGCAGGCGCAGATCGGCAGCTAGACCTTCGCAGGGGAAGGATGGGGGCCCGGGGATTCCCCGGGCCCCTCTTCTGCGTGCCCCCGCAGGCCTCCACAATGAGGCGCTATGGCGTCCGAGTTCGGCAGTCTGCTGCGGCAGCTCCGCCGGGCTGCGGGGCTGACCCAGGAGGCGCTGGCCGAGCGGGCCGGTGTCAGCCGGGAGGCGATCGCGGCGCTCGAGTCCGGGCGCCGGACTCGGCCCAGGCCCGAGACGGTGGCCATGCTGACGCAGGCGCTCGCCGTGACGCCCAGCCAGCTCAGTGCGCTGCGCGACGCCGTACCGGGGGCCGGCAAGGACTCCGGGCCTGCGCAGCTGCGTCTGCCTGCCGACGCGGCCGTGCTGATCGGGCGGGAGGAGCTGCTCGCGTCGTACGAGCAGTTCCTGCGGCCGTCGCCGGAGCGGCTGGCGCCGCCGGTGCTCTGTCTGCACGGAGGCGCTGGTGTCGGCAAGTCGGCGGCTGCCATCCACCTGGCCCACCAGGTCGCCGCTGACTACCCGTCCGGGCGCCTCTTCCTCCGGCTCCAGAATCCAGACGGCTCCGCAGTACCGCCGTACGACGCGTTGGGCCAGCTCCTCCGACGGCTGGGCGTCGCCGCCGACCAGCTGCCGGACAACGTCGACCTGCGCAGCATCTTGTTCCGGGAGCTGCTGCACGACCAGCAGACCCTCCTCGTGTACGACGACGTGCTGGAGTCCGACCAGGTCCGTCCGCTGCTTCCCGCTGCGTCCGGGTGCGGTGTGGTGATCACCTCTCGCCGCCCGCTGCTCGAGCTCGACCAGCAGGTCCGGCCGCCGCTGGAGCCGCTCGACGAGTCCGCGTCCCGGCGGCTGCTCGCTCAGCTCACGCACGGCCGCGTCGTACAGGAGGACCCTGCGACGGCGGCCATCGTCACGTACTGCGGCGGTCTGCCGCTCGCGCTGCGCATCATCGGCCTCCAGCTCGCAGCACGCGCCAGCGACGTCGAGCTGGCACAGCACCTGGCGCTGACGGCCGCACGTCTCAGCAACGAGCAGAGCCGGCTGGACCTCGTCAGCACCTTCCGCGCCAGTCTGGAGCTGACTCTGCGCGCAGCCAACGACGACTGCCGGCTGCTGTTCGCGAGACTCGCGCTGGTCGAGGCAGACAGTTTCGCAACCTGGGTGGCGGCTGCACTGCTCGACTGCTCGGAGGTGCGAGCCGAGCAGGTGCTCGAGCAGCTGGTCGATCTCGGACTGCTTCAGATCCAGTCGCTGGGCCGCAGCCCGCGCTACACGATGCACGGCCTGGTCAGAGCTGGTGCGGTTGAGCAGCTCGGGACCGCTGGCAGTGCGGAGGCCGCGGAGCGGTTCTTGCGTGCCGCCGTACGGCTGGCCACTTGTGCGGACGCCGCCGTACCGCACGGGCTTCCGCTGGGAGCGCTCGGCGACGTGAGCGGGCAGGCGCTGCCAGCAGCCGAGCACCTGGCAGCAGCTGAGCCGCTGGAGTGGTTCGACGCCGAGCTTGCTGTCCTGCGCGCAGGTGTCGGGCTCGCTCCCGGTATGCCCCAGCTCGCCGGTGCTCTCGCGCTGGCGCTGCAGGGGTATCTGACAGTCGCCGACGAGCACCAGCTGCGCTTCGACCTCCTCGCGCTGGCTGTCGACTCGGTCCGTGGCGCCGGCCTGCCGGTGCTGGAGGCGCGGCTCGACCACGGGCTCTTCTCCGCCGAGCTACGGCGTACCGGCCGGAACCTGGACCAGCTCGCCGCCCGGTCGGTGCAGTCGGCCGAGGCGAGCGGCGACCCGCGGCTGATCTGGAACGCCTACCGGCAGAGCGGGCTGAACGCACTCTCGGCCGGTCGCTTGGAGGACGCCCGGTACGACGTACGCCGGGCCTTCGACGTCCTCGAGGCCAGTCCGCACCAACCGCAGGAGCTGGCCGTCCCGCTCCGGCTGGCCGGGGTGGTCGAGTCGGTGGCCGGCGAGCACGCCGCCGCGGCCGGGTTCCTCCGGCGGGCCGCCGGGCTGCACTCCGAGCTGACCCGGGGCCGCGCGATCACCCTCGCGGACCTGGTCGACGCCCTGGTCGAGATCGGCGCGATCGACGAGGCCGCGGCGTACACGCAGGAGGCGCGCGCGATCGTCGCGGGGGCTGCTGGTTGACTGGGGTGGGGTGCTGACGTCCGGGTTGGACGTGGCGCTCGGGCGGTGGGCCGAGTTGGACAATCTGGATTTCG
>NZ_JBFAYT010000027.1:0-3513 GCF_040681455.1 Kribbella sp. NPDC051770
AAATGTTAAGGGCCACCCCGGTGTGGGGTGGCCCTTAACAGTGTGAATGTCCGGCGACGTCCTACTCTCCCACGACCTCCCGGTCGCAGTACCATCGGCGCTGAAGGGCTTAACTTCCAGGTTCGGAATGGAGACTGGGTGTTTCCCCGACGCTATGGTCACCGTAACTCTATAGAAATATCAACCAACCACACACACAACCACTACTGCCTGGTTGGGGGTTGACCGTATTCCGGGAACCGTACAGTGAACGCGAACATCATTACGCAGCATATTGTGTCTCATGTATGACCACCCGAGAGTGGTGTTGAGACAAGCCCTCGGCCTATTAGTACCAGTCAGCTCCACACCTTACGGCGCTTCCACCTCTGGCCTATCAACCCAGTGGTCTACTGGGGGCCTTACCCGATTAACTCGGTGGGAGACCTCATCTTGAAGCGTGCTTCCCGCTTAGATGCTTTCAGCGGTTATCACTCCCGAACGTAGCCAACCAGCCGTGCTCCTGGCGGAACAACTGGCACACCAGAGGTTCGTCCACCCCGGTCCTCTCGTACTAGGGGCAGCCCTTCTCAAGTCTCCTGCGCGCGCAGCGGATAGGGACCGAACTGTCTCACGACGTTCTAAACCCAGCTCGCGTGCCGCTTTAATGGGCGAACAGCCCAACCCTTGGGACCTACTCCAGCCCCAGGATGCGACGAGCCGACATCGAGGTGCCAAACCATCCCGTCGATATGGACTCTTGGGGAAGATCAGCCTGTTATCCCCGGGGTACCTTTTATCCGTTGAGCGACGGTGCTCCCACATGCCACCGCCGGATCACTAGTTCCGACTTTCGTCCCTGCTCGACATGTCTGTCTCACAGTCAAGCTCCCTTGTGCACTTACACTCGACACCTGATTGCCAACCAGGCTGAGGGAACCTTTGAGCGCCTCCGTTACCTTTTAGGAGGCGACCGCCCCAGTCAAACTACCCACCAGGCACTGTCCCTGATCCAGATAATGGACCCAAGTTAGACAGCCAGAACAACCAGAGTGGTATTTCAACGATGACTCCACCCGAACTGGCGTCCGAGCTTCACAGTCTCCCACCTATCCTACACAAGTTGTACCGACCACCAATACCAAGTTGTAGTAAAGGTCCCGGGGTCTTTCCGTCCTGCTGCGCGTAACGAGCATCTTTACTCGTAATGCAATTTCGCCGAGTCCATGGTTGAGACAGCGCCCAAGTCGTTACGCCATTCGTGCAGGTCGGAACTTACCCGACAAGGAATTTCGCTACCTTAGGATGGTTATAGTTACCACCGCCGTTTACTGGCGCTTAAGTTCAAAGCTTCGCCGGCCTAAACCAGCTAACCTGTCCCCTTAACGTTCCAGCACCGGGCAGGCGTCAGTCCGTATACATCGAATTACTTCTTCGCACGGACCTGTGTTTTTAGTAAACAGTCGCTTGGGCCTGGTCTCTGCGGCCATCAACGCTTCCACCAGCAAGTGATGTAACGTATCCGGCCCCCCTTCTCCCGAAGTTACGGGGGCATTTTGCCGAGTTCCTTAACCATGGTTCACTCGATCGCCTTGGTATTCTCTACCTGATCACCTGTGTCGGTTTGGGGTACGGGCGGCTCTAACACTCACTACGAAGTTTTTCTCGGCAGCATGGGATCATCCACTTCCCCTGAACGGGTCCGCCTCGGTTCTCAGGCTCAATGAGACACGGATTTGCCTATGCCTCGCCCTACCACCTTGCCCGCGGATCAGCTTGCGCCTACCATCGCCGCGGTTGGACTGCCCTCCTGCGTCACTCCTCAGTGCACCTAATACCACCTAGGATCGAACGGTCCATACATCAACCCGAAGGCATCCGTACTTCCGGTTCTTAGCATCAGTGACCTCGGTCGGGTCGTGTTAATGCCGGTACGGGAATATCAACCCGTTGTCCATCGACTACGCCTGTCGGCCTCGCCTTAGGTCCCGACTTACCCAGGGCAGATTAGCTTGACCCTGGAACCCTTGATCATTCGGCGGACGGGTTTCTCACCCGTCATTCGCTACTCATGCCTGCATTCTCACTCGTGCAGCATCCACAACTAGATCACTCTGCTGCTTCACACGCTGCACGACGCTCCCCTACCCATCCACACACCTGGACACAGTCCGAAGACCATGCCGAGTACTAGTGTGAATGCCACAGCTTCGGCGGATTGCTTGAGCCCCGCTACATTGTCGGCGCGGAATCACTTGACCAGTGAGCTATTACGCACTCTTTCAAGGGTGGCTGCTTCTAAGCCAACCTCCTGGTTGTCTGGGCAACTCCACATCCTTTTCCACTTAGCAATCGCTTAGGGGCCTTAGCTGGTGATCTGGGCTGTTTCCCTCTCGACTACGGAGCTTATCCCCCGCAGTCTCACTGCCGCGCTCTCACTTACCGGCATTCGGAGTTTGGCTGATTTCGGTAAGCCGGTAAGCCCCCTAGACCATCCAGTGCTCTACCTCCGGTAAGAAACACACGACGCTGCACCTATATGCATTTCGGGGAGAACCAGCTATCACGGAGTTTGATTGGCCTTTCACCCCTATCCACAGGTCATCCCCCAGGTTTTCAACCCTGGTGGGTTCGGTCCTCCACGCGGTCTTACCCGCGCTTCAACCTGCCCATGGATAGATCACTCCGCTTCGGGTCTAGAGCATGCGACTCAAACGCCCTATTCAGACTCGCTTTCGCTACGGCTACCCCACACGGGTTAACCTCGCCACACACCACTAACTCGCAGGCTCATTCTTCAAAAGGCACGCCGTCACACCCCACAAGGAGATGCTCCGACGGATTGTAGGCAACCGGTTTCAGGTACTATTTCACTCCCCTCCCGGGGTACTTTTCATCTTTCCCTCACGGTACTAGTCCGCTATCGGTCACCAAGAAGTATTTAGGCTTAGCGGGTGGTCCCGCCAGATTCACACGGAATTTCAAGAGTTCCGTGCTACTCGGGAAAACACTCGGAAGTCGCCGTCTTACACCTACGGGGCCATTACCCACTACGGCCCGGCATTCCAACCGGTTCGGCTTCAACAACGATTTATAACTCCCTGACACCACGGCATTAGTGTCTGAATGCTCCCACAACCCCACATACGCAACGCACGCCGGCTATCACACGCACATGGTTTAGCCTCATCCGCTTTCGCTCGCCACTACTCACGGAATCACTATTGTTTTCTCTTCCTGCGGGTACTGAGATGTTTCACTTCCCCGCGTTCCCTCCAGAACCCTATGTGTTCAGGAACTGGTAACTGGCTTTAGAATGCCAGCTGGGTTTCCCCATTCGGACACCCCCGGATCACAGCTTGGTTGCCAACTCCCCGGGGCTTATCGCAGGCTCCTACGTCCTTCATCGGCTCTTGGTGCCTAGACATCCACCGATTGCCCTTAGTAGCTTGTCACACACATACATAAGGAACAATAAAATTGCTACAAAGATGCTCGCGTCCACTATACAGTTCTCAAAATACGGGCAGGATA